>JAFIFP010000013.1 GCA_020831965.1 Idiomarina sp. | reverse complement strand
GTGCCCACACAGATTGCTTGGCTTGATATATTGTTAAAGAACGTTGCTTCTGCTCGAAGCGAGGTGCGCATTCTACACACCCCAAATTTTCTGTCAACCGATTTCGAGAAACTTTTTCGTTTTCTCATGTTTTCGATGACTTCTAGGGTTGTTATTGAAAAGTTAACCTAAAGTTTTGCTCGGTTAATTTCAATAACAGGCATTAAGCCTCACTTATGCCGATCTAAATCAGTCAAGTTCCACTTTTCCCTAGACTTCTTCTTGGTGAGATAGTCTCATAACCGCGTCGAAGTGGGGCGCATTATAGCCCTACCGACGCTTCCGGCAAGCTCTTTTTCGTGGTTTTTTGCGTTTTAGGTGTCAACCGAAGAAAAACTAGTCAAAACGATGTATTTACATACATAAATCGGTCAAATTTTGCGTTTATGGAAGTTCTTGCGACAATACCCATATCCATACAAAGTAATTCCGAGGTCATTATGAATAAAGGACGCCCTTATAAAGGCAAGTATCCACTGTTAGGCGACCGTTGTTATATCGACCCGTCGGCGGTCATCGTTGGCGATATCGAGATTGGTGAAGATAGTAGTATTTGGCCTCTCGTTGCAGCCCGTGGCGATGTAAACCATATCCGCATTGGTGCACGCACTAACATTCAGGATGGCTGTATTCTTCATGTCACTCGTACAGGACCACATGACCCAGAGGGTTTTCCTCTTATTATTGGTGATGAAGTAACTCTTGGTCACCAAGTGATGTTGCATGGTTGTACCCTGGGAAATCGTATTTTAGTTGGGATGTCCGCAGTCGTCATGGACGGCGCCATCGTTGAAGACGATGTAATTATTGGAGCAGGCTCTCTCGTACCACCGGGTAAGCGATTGGAATCAGGCTTTCTTTATGTCGGCAGCCCGGTAAAACAAGCCCGAGCACTGACGGCAGAAGAACGCGCATTTTTACCTAAGTCCGCAGAAAACTATGTCTGGCTAAAAGATGAGTATCTTGCCGAGCCTGATAATCACTAACTCCTTAATGAAAATCTCGTGACTTCAAGCGGTCGACAGGGAGTCGATCGCTGAGGTCTTGGAGTCGACCTGCAACAACATGCACAACATCTTCTGTTCGCTCTAATGTTCCTCTGACGAGTAGCAGTTTTGCATGAAGCCACTGCTTGCGTTGCTTTCTTCCTATGTCCTGCCACAACACGACATTAATATTTCCGGTGTCATCCTCAAGCGTTAGGAAAGTTACACCTTTGCTGGTACCGGGTCGTTGCTTACCTGTAACCACCCCTAGCACTGTGACGATTTGCCCATGCCGTAACTGATGCAGTTCCTCGGCCTTCCGATGATTTGGGAGCTGCAAATCAGTTGGAAGATATCGACAAAGCAAAGCTATGGGATGCTCTCCCAAGGTTAATCCCAAGGCATGGTAGTCTTCGCGCATGGATTCAACAGGGTGGGGGGCCTCTAACTGCAAGTCCCCTTGACTCGCTTCAGCAGCGGCAAGTAAGGGTAGCTGCGTTCCCAATGCCGTCATATCCCAGCGCGCTTGGTACCGATGCCCTGATAACGCGGCAAATGCATTGGCACTGGCTAATGCGGTCATACAGGACTGCGGTAATGCGAGCGCCTTGAGTTCATCCATGACTGAAAATCCTGAGTGCGGTCGTAACCGAATAAGACGGTCTATATCCACTTGTTGAAGTCCTTTTACCAGCCGAAAGCCAAGCCTTATTCCAGGAACTCCGTCCACCTCAAGCCATTGGTGATCCCACTGACTTTGATTCACGCAGACCGCCAGTATAGGTACCTGATGGCGCTTTGCGTCCTGTATTAGTTGTGACGGAGAATAGAACCCCATGGGTAGACTGTTTAAAAGCCCAATATAAAAAGCAGCAGGATAATGAAACTTCAGCCAGGCAGATGCGTAAGCCAAAATGGCGAAACTCGCCGCGTGGGATTCGGGAAAGCCATATTCACCAAAACCACAGATCTGGGCAAATAAACGTTCCGCAAATTCGCTGCTGTAACCGCGCTCTAACATGCCATCGATTAACTTATGCCGGAACATCTCGAGCTGCCCTTTGCTACGCCAGCTGGCCATCGCTCGGCGCAGCTGATCTGCCTCGCCACCCGTGAAACCGGCAGCTACCATCGCCAGCTTAATCACCTGTTCCTGGAAAATAGGAACACCTAAGGTGCGCTTAAGAACATCCTGCACCGCATCACTGGGATACTCGATTGCGTCTTTGCCCGATCGGCGCTGTAAGTATGGGTGCACCATGTCTCCTTGAATGGGCCCTGGCCTTACGATGGCAATTTGCACAACCAGATCATAGAAAGTCGCAGGCTTCAGGCGAGGCAACATATTCATTTGCGCACGGGACTCAATTTGAAACAGCCCAACTGAGTCAGCCTTCTGCAACATGGCATAAACCGCTGGATCTTCTTGCGGAATTGTCGCCAGCGAAAGTGTTGCTCCATGATGCTGTTGAACAAGGTTTAAGGTTTTACGAATTGCCGTGAGCATACCGAGCGCTAACACATCGACTTTCAGTAAACAGAGTGCTTCTAAGTCATCCTTATCCCATTGAATCACTGTACGATCAGGCATGGATGCATTTTCAACTGGTACTAGCTCATGCAACGCATTAGCTGCAATCACGAAACCGCCCACATGCTGAGACAAGTGCCGTGGGAAGCCGAGGAGGGCGGACACAAGAGTCATCCAATAGTGGCCACGCGGATGTTTGAGTACGCCTAAATCTGTTAACTGCTGTTCCCAGCCTTCCTCTCGATCACGTCGGTCTAGCCGAGTGATAACTTCACTAATTAAGCCTTCAGGAAGTCCTAACGCTTTTCCTACGTCGCGTAATGCACTACGAAGGCGATACGTAATGACAGTTGCAGCCAGAGCCGCGCGTTCTCGCCCATACTTTTTGTAGATGTACTGAATCACTTCCTCACGCCGCTCATGTTCAAAATCCACATCGATGTCTGGCGGCTCATTGCGCTCCCTTGAAATAAAGCGTTCAAATAACAAATCAGATTGCGTCGGATTCACTGCTGTAATACCGAGGCAATAGCACAGCGCCGAGTTAGCCGCAGAACCACGCCCTTGATGCAAAATATTCTGCTGTCGGGCAAACTCCACGATGTCTTGGATCGTCAGGAAAAAATGGGCGTATTTGAGCTCTTGAACAAGCTGAAGTTCTCGTTCAACCTGCGCTACTACTGAGCCCGGTGGCCCATCTGGAAATCGTTTTTGCATCCCTAGACGCGCAAGCTCTCGTAACCAATCGTCGGGTGAATACCCTTCAGGCACTACTTCCGCTGGATATTCATAGCGCAAGCTTGCAGGATCAAAAGTACATAGCTGAGCGACTTTCTCCGTCTCTTGTAACCAAGCTAAAGGGTGAGCCTGCTGAAGTTCTTCCAGAGTTCGTAAGCGTAACTCAGCATTGCGAGACGCCTCCATACCAAGCTGATCCAGTACACAGCCCAAACGGATAGCATCAAGCACGTCGAGTAGCTGAACCCGATCCAATGTGTGTAAGCGCGCCCCTGAACAGCTGACCAACGGCCAATTATATTTATGACTCATGGTCACTAAATTATTTAGCTGCGATTTGTCATCGGCATGGAATGCTCGGATATATCCGAGCCAAGACCGACCAAGAAATCTCTGGCGCAAATTTTCAGCAAATAAAGGTCGTTTTTCTGATGCTTTATCCAGTGTAGGAAGCCAAACCAACAAGCACTCTGACAACCCCATACTAATCAACCATTCCGGCATAAACTGATACTCACCTTTCGGTGCTGCGCGGCGGCAACGCGTGATGAGCGCGCACAATTGGCCATAACCCTGACGCGTTTGCGCAATGACCAGAAAGGTACCTAACTCAGTGTGACGAAACTCACTCCCCACAAGGAGTTGAATAGGGTAACGCTTACTCGCCTGCCACGCTTTCACCATCCCCGCAACGGAACATTCATCAGTAATAGCGATCGCCGAATAGCCTAGGCTATAAGCGGCCTCAACGAGTTCTTCTGGAGAAGAGGCCGAACGTAAGAATGAATAGTGACTGAGGCAATATAGCTCCGCGTACTTCATGCGTCGAACCACCCATGCACATACCATTGCTGTTGCTGGTAGCAATAGAACACCCAAGCCAAGACACCTTCCTGATCACGTGCATGATAGTAATCACGGACCGACTCCTCTCGCGTGTTAGACCACCAAGGGATACGTAATCGCTCAGGTCCACATTCTAGTGACCAAAGGTCAATTGGTATATTTTGAGGCTGTTGCAATAACCAACAAGGTCGAGCGGCTGGAAGCGCATGACCAAGTACTTGCCCCGCACTCGTACGTTGCCAAGCGTCTTCAGGCACCCAGCGAGAGATCGTTTGTAAGCCCATCACCTCGGCTTCACCCAGTCTCAGCTGCAACTGGTTCAGTACCTGTGACAAGGGCTGTTGATATTGGCCTCCAGCCTGCCAAAGATCCCGATGTTCCGCTTCGCGTGCTCGGAGACGTCGGGCGCTCAAACTAATTTCGAGAACCGGTGCAACCCAGACCTGATTTGCCATTTTCAATTGGCACAAGGGCATCATTTCATCAACACGCCACGCACCATGGGGAATGCCAACAATAACTGACGTAGGCTCGTGATCTCGATGATACAGTCTTAACTGAATCTGACATGTTAGTTGCTGACGGCCTTCGAGATACAGCTCTAACTCGCGCAACTGACGCTTCAATGAAAACTGCAGAGCTTGCCAACTTTTAGCTTCTGCCATGAGGACCGTACGCTGATAGAAGAAACTCGGTGGATGGAAAGGAGCCGAAGGAGCCTGAGTGTTTTGTTCAAGCGCATAAAGAAGAGACACTAACTGCTCTCCAAGGCGACGGCCCAATAAGGCACGCGGATGCCGCTGCACATCGGCAAGGGTATTCATACCAAGGCGCTGAAGCCGCTCATGAAGCACTGGCTCGGCAGGCAATGACGTAACTGGAAGCTGGCCAATATTTTCACATTGGGCACGCGCTAATGCGCGCGCAGCGAGTGGTGTTTGGGCTAGCTTTACCCGTACCATCACAGCAAGTTTGGCGAGACACTGTTGGAGTAGCTGGACACTCACTTCAGTGTCAGCATGTAAGCGCTGCATCGGCTGTAAATTAAGCCACAAACCATCCGGGGGATCGGGGTAAATATCTGAAAAACTTCGGTAGAGATAGGCGCACAGCTGTTGCAGTTCTTGCGCTTGAGCCTTGGCTTGCCACGCTAATGGCCGCAAATTCTCTGTCATTAGCCATGCCTTTGGTAACGCCATATGCTCGCTGATACCAAGAGCTCGCGCAGCAGAGTTTGCTTGCACAATACGTTGAGGGCGACCCGACTCTTCATACAAGACAACGGGTAACTGACTCAGTTGCTGCTCCATTCGAAGTAAACGATCCAACTGGAGCTGAGGAAAGTGTGCGTACAACCAGCGCATGGCATCAACTAAGCGCAAATAGTGACAGGCCAACCACCCGCACGCTTTAGGACAGACACCTCTGAGCTACCGGGGGTAAGCCGAAGACGTGACGCATAAGGCCGCGCCTCATCGCTTTGCAGCCCAGCAAACACGAAAGTTAAGGCATGACTACTTTGCGCAGCCAAGTGCAATCGCCGACAGGCCGCCTGGCTCAAATCTGAAGCCCATAACAGCACCACCCCGGCTACACCTGAGCTCAGAATTTGTTCCGCAGCCCACAACGTATCGGCCATATGTTTCGGCGTAAGCACAATATGCTGCCCCTCGGCACTGGTTGCCTGACTTAATCCCTGCGGATAGGGCAAAGCCGGTGGAGCAATCCAAAAGATCGGCCGTTGTATTTGTGCGGACTCACCTATGGCAGGCAGGCATAAAGCAACTTCACCAATAAAAGGGCGAGGCGTTTGGATTTCATGTAACCGTTGCTTTGCCCAACCACCACCTAAGCACAAATCCAAGTTTTCAGAACCTGTTGTCACACGGTCTAAAGGTTTCGCTTGTTCACGATACCCCTGCCAAACTGCGCCTTGCGCCATCAATTGCCGGAGTGGTTGTGCAAAATGAGCCATGACTCACACCTCAAATAACTGTATGTATATACAGTGTATTATGCGCTCATTTTAGTGAGGATCAAGAGAATTCGCCGCCAAGGAAAAGTGCAGGTATCATATTAGGATCTCTTAAAAAGCTAAGACATTGATTCCTATGCTGACCCTATTACCTGCACCACTCAAAGTCGTCATTAATTTTTCTTGGGGCGCTATTGCCACGGCAGTCATTGGATTAACCATTATCCTGCTGGGTATTTTCAAGTTTCTCTTACCGATTCCTGCCCTGCAGCGCCATATCTCTACCTTTGCCAACAGCCTGTTTCGACTCTGGGCTTATGCGGTATCGATGATGTTCCGCCTCACGCATAAAACAGAATGGCGGATCTCGGGTGACTTGCCCGATGACCGCAATGGTTGGTACATGATTCTCTGCAATCACCAGAGCTGGGTCGACATTCCAGTACTGATGCACCTGTCACGCAAACAATTACCGATGCCGCGATTCTTTTTGAAACAAGAATTGTTTTGGGTACCGATTATTGGCTTGGGCTGCTGGGTGCTCGACATGCCATTTATGAAACGTTATAGCCGTGAGCAAATTAAGAAGAATCCGCAGTTGAAGGGTAAGGACATTGAGACGACGCGCGAGAAGTGCGAGAAGTTTCGTCACATTCCAACCACGGTGATTAACTTTTGCGAAGGAACACGCTTCACGCCACAGAAACACGCGCAGAAGCAGAGCCCTTATAAGCACTTACTACCACCGAAAGCTGGTGGCACGTCCTTTACTTTGCAGGCGATGGGAAACCAGTTCCAGGAAATCCTAGATATCACAATAAGTTACCCTGGCGCGCGCCCAAACAAGCCGATTGTTCTGGAGTTATTAAGTGGGCACTTGCGCCGGATTGACGTGCACATCGAACGCTTTCCAGTAACAGAAGACTTGCGCGGGGATTATTTCAACGATGAGCAGTTCCGCGACCATTTCCAAACCTGGTTAAATGGTCGCTGGGCATTGAAAGACAAGCGGCTCGAAGCTAAACCGGAGTAACTTACTCGGCGCGACCCGGACCCTGTAAGCTCTGGGGCTCAAATTGAATATGCTTCAGGTCATAGCCGCTCGGGCGCTGATAAATCCGTAGGCCAAACTCCGAAACAATCGAATACAAGTGGTCAAAAATATCCGATTGAATGCCTTCGTATTCCGACCATGCAATGGTATTGGTGAAGGCATACACTTCTAATGGCAATCCATCTGGCGTTGGGCTCAACTGACGCACCATGGTCATCATGTTGTGATTCACGCCTTCATGACTATCAAGGTAATTCTTCACATAAGCACGGAAAGTACCAATATTCGTAATTCGCCGGGTATTCGCTGGCTCTTCACCCGCTGCTTCTAAGCGCCGATTCCAGTCGTCAATTTCCGCCTGCTTCTTCTCCAAATAATCATGGAGTAAACGAAAACGCTTCAGCCGTTTAAGATCATCAGCCTCGAGGAAGCGAATGCTTTGTTGATCTAACATCAGGTTTCGCATCATGCGTCGCCCGCCCGACTCTTGCATTCCTCGCCAATTCCTAAACGAGTCTGTAATAAAACGTCGTGTTGGAATGGTCGTAATCGTGCGATCCCAGTTCTGAATTTTCACTGTGTGTAATGCGATATCAATCACATCACCGTCCGCGTTAAGCTGCGGCATTTCTACCCAATCACCCACACGAATAATGTCATTTGACGAAATTTGCATGCTCGCCACTAACGACAGCAACGTATCCTGGAATACCAACATCAGAACTGCAGCCATGGCACCCAGGCCCGACAAGAAGATCAGCGGTGAGCGGTCAATCAGCGTGGCAATAATTAAGATGGTACCTACGGCATAGGCGATGATCTTAATCACCTGTACATAGCCTTTAATCGGTTTGCGCGCGGCATCCGGGCGGCGCTCATAAACCTGATTGACTAACGTCATTGCGCCATCAAAAGCCAGCACGAGGGTGAGGATAATAAAGGCATTCGTTACGTTAAGAACAACGGTAACCAACAGGTCAGGCATGTTCGGAACAAGCCCTATCCCGAAATAAAATACGAGCGCAGGAATAATATTGGCTAATCGAGAAACAACCCGACGCTTAAGTAGATTCCGGTCTTGCTCTTGGGCAAGCGCCTGAATGAAGGTCACCAGCAGACGAATGATCAGTCGCTTAATGACAAAATTACCGATCGCCGCAACGACAAGCAGCAGGACTAAGCCTGCTGCCAGTTCAAGTTGGGGGTAATCCGCTAGCCAAGTCTGCAGGCTTGTCCACTGCGCGCTTAACTCATTCATGCGTCATCCTTGAGATCTTTGATGGCTTACTCTTTTTCGAGTAAGTAGTGGGTCAACTTCAACAGATCGTCGAACAAGTTACGGCTACTGCTGAAGCCCTGCTGACGAATACGATATTTGCCATTCACCACATAAGTCGGTGTCGCACTGACACGCATGTCATTTGCAGAACGGCGCATGCGGTTCGTCAAGCTACGCGCAGCAAAGCTTCCGTAAGCTTGTTCAAATTGAGCTTGCTCGATACCAATTTCTGCAAAAATCTCTTGGATATCGTTAATGGTGCGGCTTTGGTTATTTCGCACAAAGTGACGATGATAAATGCGGTCTTTAAACTGTTCTTCCACATTCAAAATGTTCGCGACTGCCCAGGAACGCACAATCACTTCGCCCATGTTGCGGGGTGCAACCATTTCCACTTGGTACTCTTTAAATACGTCACCAAACTCAGCGCGCAGCATTTGACCAAACGGGCGGAACTGATAGCAGGTGCCACAATATACGGAGAAAAAGTCGATAATTTCAGGGCTTGCAGTGCGCGTGTCTGAAATCACTTCGTAATGAACGCCTTCACGAAACTCCGAGGCACTTACTGGCGTCAGCATAAAGCTAAGCGCGGCAATCGTTGCAACTAAATACTTCTTCATGAGTTGTTTCCATCTTTACTAAAATAAAGTGTCTGAACCATTATGCCCTTAGCGGAAATCAGGCTGCAAGCGCAGCGGCTCCTCATCTAACGCGGCTAACTGTTCTTTGAGCGCGAGTATCTGTTGTTCCCAGTACCTAGGCTCCGCAAACCAACCAAAACTGCGTGGAAACGCTGGGTCATCCCACCGACGAGCTAACCAAGCCATATACTGAATGATTCGAAAAGTCCGCAAAGGTTCAATCAGCCGCAATTCGCGCGGCTGAAACTCTGTAAACTCTTCGTAGCCGTCGAGCAAGGTTTCCAGCTGCAGTTGCTGCTGGCTACGATCACCACTTAGCATCATCCACAAGTCTTGTACTGCCGGCCCTTGGCGTGCGTCATCCAAATCCACGAGGGTCATGCCATCAGGCCGCACCAGTAAATTCCCCACATGACAATCACCATGCAAGCGAATACTTTGTGCGTCCTGCCAAGCCACCTCATTCAAACGCTGGCTCACATGACCAAGAATCGTTGCAAATGATTCTCGCAGCGAATCTGGTAATAACTCCGACGCGAGCAAGGTCGTCACTGCCTCATCAACTATTTCATCGCTGACCAAATTCGGACGAAACTCGAAGGGTTTCGCAGCACCCACTCGATGGATACGGCCTAACTGCCTTCCAAGTTCTTCCAACTGGTCTAAATTATCGGCTTCGAGTGCTCGCCCCCCAACACTCGGGAACACACACCAGCGATACCCTTGGAAATGTAGCAAGGACTCACCATCAAAACGCAGCGGCTGCACCACCGGAATATCCACCGCCGCCAGCTCTGCAAGAAAGTCATGCTCTTCCTGAATTTGCTCAGTGGTCCACCGCGCAGGCCGATAGAATTTTAGAACAAAGCGCTGTCGGTCATCATCGAGGAACTGGTACACCCGGTTCTCATAGCTATTCAGCGCCAACAAACCAGACGCAGGATAAATATGCACAGTTTCCAGTGCATCTAAAATGAAATCCGGCGTGAGTTGTTGAAAACTAAAATCGTCCACGGTCACCTGGCTTATTGGTAAATAAAGTTTGATGTCACTTGACGCGAAACTCGGCTGTCATCGACCGCTTCGATCTCAAAGCGAATAGACATCATGGGACGATTAATAAAGTAGGGATCAATCGCAATGCTGACCGGTACAATATCACTCTCGCCACCTGCTAGGCTAACTTCTGTCGGCCCCATCCACTGCATATCTTCCACGTCGTCCGCTGAGGCACTCAAAATAAACCGCTGCGCTTGCTGTGATTTATTAATGATGCGCAGCGTGTAGACGTTTTCAATAAAACCTTCTTGATTCTCACGATACAAAGTATTGCGATCGCGAATAACATCGAACTCCAAAGGAACGCGGAAAAGGATATCCAACACCAAGAGAGCACTGAGCAGAATCAGTGCCGCGCCATAGCCGACGCTTTTAAACCGGAAGATCTTGGTTTGCTTACCTTCCAACCGGTGCTCAGTGGTGAAACTAATCAGTTTGCGAGGATAACCCATTTTATCCATCACGCCGTCGCAGGCATCAACGCAGGCGCCGCAGTTAATACACTCATATTGTAAGCCGTTGCGAATATCGATACCGGTTGGGCACACCTGCACACACAGCTGACAATCGACACAATGACCCAGGCCTTGTTCCTCAATGTCGGACTTGCGCTTACGCGGCCCGCGTGGTTCACCACGTTTCTCATCATAAGCCACGATAAAGGTGTCTTTATCGAACATGGCAGACTGAAAACGAGCGTATGGGCAGATGTGAGTACACATAATCTCCCGCATCCAGCCCGCATTGCCGTACGTGGCAAAGGTAAAAAAGAGCACACAACCAATCGCCCACGCGCTCGATTCAAGTAACCAGAAATCGATGAACAAGACGCGAATTTCTGTGAAGTAGCCGACAAAAGTCATGGCTGTGATCAGCGCCACGACTATCCAAACAAAATGCTTCAGCGACTTGCGTAGAAACTTATCGGCGTCCATCGGACGCTCATCTAGCTTCATGCGTTGATGGCGACTGCCTTCGATCTTTCGCTCAAACCATATAAACAAGAAGGTCCAAGCGGTTTGGGGGCAGGTAAAGCCGCACCAAACGCGGCCATATAAAGTAGTCACTAAGAAGAGGGCAAACGCACTGACCATAAAGATCCAAGCGAGAATCGTCAGATCTTGCGGCCACAGCGTCATGCCAAAAATACGAAAGCGTTGGTCGAGAATGTTGAGCAATATTGCTTGCTCGCCATTCCAAGTCAGCCAAGGAAGAACCAAGAACAGTGCCATCAATACAAAGCCGAGGCTGCGGCGGAAAGTTTCCACCCGACCTTTCACCTCGCGGACATAAATCCCGTTACTCGGCGCGTATTTGTTATCCCGCTGACTCGGCTCAGGTTGTTGAATTCGAACCGATTTCGGAGGCGCGTTTTGCACTTCGATGTTCTGTTCCATGGCGTTACCACTCACTTGCCAATTAGACTACGCCCATTATACGCCGCAGCCCCTGAATTGACAGGATCGGGATCAACTTAACGCGCCTTTTCAAGCACACAGTCGAGCAATAAATTGGTTCCCATTTCAATATGGTGCCAATGGGACCATTCATCGGGTGCGTGACTTACGCCGTTCACAGATGGAATAAAGATCAAGCCGGCATCCGTCATTTTGGTAAAGAATTGAACATCATGGCCCGCACCGCTAGGCATTCTTAAAAACTGCCAATCACGCGCTTTCGCTCGCTCCTCCATCAACTCAATCACACTTGGTGTGCAATAGCTTGGTCCCAGCCAACTCACTTGCTCATAATCGAAACGTAATCGATGCCGTCGAGCGATTGCCCGAAGAGCCCGTTCACAAGCCTCAGCGAGCTCCTCCATAATATCTTCGCTCATATCTCGCCCAACAATAGTGAAAATCGCCTCGCCCGGCACGGTATGCGGATAACCTGGTTTAAGCTCCACCTTGCCGACCGTAATACGGCTTTTATCGGTGCCAACTTCATCAATGATGCGTTGAATTTCGTGGGCAAAATCGGCTAACCCCATAAAGGCATCGCTGCGCATATCCATTGGCGCTGTGCCCGCATGGTCAGCCTTCCCTTTAAGATGCACAATCCACTTAAATACCCCCGAAATACCCTCCACAACACCTAAGGGAATACCTTGGGTGTCGAGCACAGGGCCTTGCTCAATATGCAGCTCTAAGTAAGCTTTCATTTTTTCTGCTGGCCAGGCCGCATCCAGAGCAGCCATGGGGTCAAGGCCTTGCTCCCGCATGGCATCGGCCAAGAAAATCCCATCGGCATCGTGAGCCGACAGAATCCACTCGGGCGTGAGGTCACCGGTAACTGCTTGCACTCCAAACATGCCACCGAACCGCCCCTCCTCTTCAGAGGTTCCAAGTACCCGCAACGGATGCGTCAGCTCGAGCTTGTTTTCCTTCACCGTACGCAACACCTCTAACCCGGCCATGACACCCAAACTGCCGTCAAACACACCACCCGCAGGCACCGAATCAAGATGTGAGCCAATCACGACGGCAGGCTGAGTCAGCTCCCCCAATCCTAACCACACATTACCCGCACCATCCATGGAGGCCTCAAAACCATCTTGCTTTGCAAGCTCCATGAGCCAGCGGCGCGCCTCCATATCGGCGTCTGTAAATCCGGACCGATAAATACCTTTGTCTTCGGGGTTAAAACCGATTTTGGCAAGTTCTAGCAAGCTTTCTTTCAAACGGGGAAGGTTAATACTGACCATGCATACTCCTCTGTGGCCGAGCCAAGAATAAATATGCTATTTAGCCTAGAACACAGAGACGAGGCTGCAAGCCTCGTCTCTGTATAAGGAGATCAAATGGAGAGTTAAAGCGCTAAGTAACTACTGAGAAGTCGATAATCGCTGTGGCAATACCGAAGTAAATGAGTACCCCGCTAGTGTCCGCAATAGTTGTGACTAATGGGGTACTCGCAGTCGCAGGATCCCAGCCCAATCGATTCAGCATAAAGGGCAAAAGCACCCCAATAAAGCTGCCGACCAGAACAATACAGAACATGCTAAGCGCCACAACCGTAATAATGTCAGTACCAACACGGAAAGAGCCAACTACCGCAATGGCTACCGCCATAGTAATGCCGAGCCCGGTCGATACCGCCATTTCCTTCCCGAGCATGCGCAGCCAATCCGACTTCACGACTTCACCCGTGGCAATACCCCGAATCATCAAAGTTGCCGCCTGAGCGCCAGCGTTACCACCGGAGGCAATCAGCAGCGGTAAGAAGAATAGCAGCGATAGTGCAGCCGCGATGGTGTCCTCGAAATAGGCGATTCCAGCGCCCGAAAAGATGTTGGCGAAGACCAGCAAAACCAACCAGTTAATCCGCTTCCGATAAAGAAGAAAGATGCTCGCGTCTTTTAGGCTACCGTCTATCTTGCCAACGGTCGCAGATTTATGCATTGAGTCAGTGTCTTCTTCTTCGACAACGTCCATCGCGTCATCGAAGGTCACCATACCAATGAGCACGTTATTGTCACCAATAACAGGTATTGCAATTAAGTCATAACGACTGATAATTCGAGCGGCTTCAGACTGGGGCATGTCCGGTGTTAGGGTGACAATGTCGCGCACCATAATATCGTCAATGGCGTCGCTTGGAGCCGCAGTAATCAGATCACGTAACGAAACAACACCAACCAACTTATGATCCGAGTCCACCACATAGGCTTGGTAAATCGTTTCTTTCTCAGGAGCACTCTGGCGCAGGCGCTTCAGCGTACTCTCAACGGTGCCACCCGCCGGAATGGACGCATAGTCCGAAGTCATTACGGCACCAACAAGTCCTTCTTCGTAGCTCGCCAGGCGTAATAAGTCTTCCCGCTCTTTCTTGGCCAGACGTCGCATCAAGGCATCTTGCAGCTTGATATCCAACATGGCGTATACGTCGGCACGTTCATCCGACGACATGTCACTAAATAGCTTCGCCAGCAGCCCAACTTCCATATGGGTTGCAAGTTCTTGCTGGTTGTTGGGGCGAAGATAACCAAACACATCGGCCTGTTGCTCGGCTGGCATTTTTTCGAGCAAGTTAAGCGCTCGATACACTTCGAAGTCGGCATCAATAAACTCTGCAATATCTGCAGAAGGCATATCTGACAGCGCTTCGCGAATCGCGCCTTCATCTCCTTGCTCAATCAAATCATGGAGATTTTCTAGTGTTTCAACAGTCATGATTTGTTACCTCATCGCTAAGTGCTTAGCCGTTAAACTCAGCGCACAGTAGGGACATACATTTGGTCCGCATGATCCCGCTCAAATGTTTCAGACATAACGGACTCAAAATCACCGTTATTACGGTAAATAAATAGTGCAGCAACGCCATGTTCGTTCGCCAACGCAAGTCCTTCTGACTCACCCAACACCAGCAACGCGGTAGCCCAAGCATCTGCATACACGGCTGTTTCAGCAGCCACATGAACTGCAGCTAACCGATGCGCAATAGGACGACCGGTCGTGGGATTAATGGTGTGAGAATAACGAATACCATCTTCTTCAAAATAGTTGCGGTAGTCACCTGAGCCTAGCACCGCGACATCCTGCACTGGCAAAATCTGCTGAACAACCTGACGCGAGTCGTTTGGCGCTTCAATCCCAACGCGCCACTGACGCTCTGGACTGCGCATACCACTGGCGCGCAAATCGCCGCCAATATTGACTAAATGGTTCGTCAGGCCAATATCATGTAAGTACTCACTTACTGCATCAACAGCATAACCTTTAGCAATTCCCGATAAGTCGATAAACACGTCCGAGTGACGAGTGACGGTGCGCTCACCCAGCTCCACATAGCGAAAACCCACTTCGGCCAATCGCTGTTCGAGTTCCGCTTGCGCAGGCGCAGAGGTAATCCGACCCTCGGGACCAAACCCCCACAGATTTACTAGGCCACCGATGGTCGCATCGAAAGCACCGCCCGACAGAACGGAAACATCCTCCGCAATCTGCAGCACGTAAAACAACTCCGCAGGGACTTCAACCGCTTCACCCAGAGGGGCGGTATTCACTTGGTTTAACACTGAATCCGAACGATAGGTCGACATTTGCCGGTCCACTTCGTTCAGAATGCGCATCACGCCTTCACTCACTTCATCAAGCTCAGGGTCATGCTCGGTACCAATGGTTACAATGAAAAAGGTCCCAAAAATATTACCTTCGAGGCTTACCGGCTGCGGCTCAGTGCGCTGACAGGCACTCAACATCAGCACCAAGATCAATAAGAGGCTACCTCTCACAAAATTCATGTGTACTCCCCTTGTTACCAAAAGACCGACAGTAGTATCAGACCGAGAATCACTCGATACACAACGAAAGGCTGCATACCTATCCGTTTGATAAACGCCAAGAAATAGTGAATACAAGCGTAGGTGCTAATTGCAGACACCACAAAGCCTAACAACAAAATATCCCACGGCATATCAATACCATTGCGCATCAGCGATACCGCAGACAGCAAGCCCGCGGCTGCAATAATTGGAATTGATAATAGGAATGAGAAGCGAGCGGCGGCTTCACGCGACATACCAAGGAATAACGCCGCGGTCATCGTGATACCAGAACGGGATGTGCCGGGGATCAAAGCAATGGCTTGCGCAAAACCAATAATCAATACATCTTTTAAGCCTAAAGAGTACTCATCACGACTACCGCGACCTTTCCAATCAGCCAAACCAAGCAACAAACCGAAGACAATGAGGGCAACACCAATCACGACTTCGCTACGCAACATACCTTCAGCCGCATCTTTGAATATCAGCCCCAAAATGCCCGCGGGAATAGTACCGATAATCACCCACCACGCCAGCTTTGAATCCTTCGTTTTTTCACCACCTGAGACGGAGCCAACCCAATCACGCGTCATGGTGAAGATTTCCTTACGGAAGTAAACCACCACAGCCACTAGTGAACCGGCGTGCAAAATAACGTCGAAGTCGAGTCCCTGATATACGTCAGAAAGCCATTGGCCAGCTAGCACCAAGTGGGCCTGACTTGAAATAGGTAAAAACTCAGTAAGCCCCTGAACTAAAGCAAGGAGCGTTGCCGTGATGTAATCCATGAAATTCTCTTTTTAGTGCAATGCGCTAGCGTGAAAGCCCTCGAAGTTTACCAGACATCACCCTATGTAATACAGGGGCAACCGCAGACAAAAAAAAGCCCACCATGGGGGATGGTGGGCCAAGGTGTTACGGTTTAGGACAACCGCTCCCAGGGAGGATTAGGGGATATCCTACGCCCCTGGGATGAACCTTTTATGACAACGCGCGCGCTGTCTTCGCTGCATTTAATACTGCAGCCAATTTAATCGACGTCTGAATCGCTTGTGCGGTGACATTGTGCTTCACCAACACGCCTACGTGAGAATCAATACACATGCCACAACCATTTAATGCAGAGACCGCGAGTGAGAACAGCTCGAAGTCTGCTTTGTCGACGCCCGGATTCGCCATGCCATTCATGCGTAAGCCCGCTGGCATCTTAGCGAACTGCTTGTCGCTGCAAAGGTGCACAAAGCGATAATAAATATTGTTCATCGCCATTAAGGTCGCCGCCAGTTTGGCTGCGCCGAATACGTTTTCTGCAACTTTGTCCTGTGCTTCGGCTTCAACAGCAGCAATCAGCTCAGCGTCATGCAGTGCGTAGACAAGTGATAACGCGGTGCCATAGAACTGGTCGCTGGTTAAGCCTGAAGAGTCCACGTTGCCGAACAAGTTTGAAAGATTCAGTTTAGTGTCTTTACCATGGTCGCCTAGACCCTGCTTGTAATCTGCAATCGTCATCATGTCTCTCGTATCTGGAATTTAAAGTAACGGGCAGCAAATTCTGCCCGCTAGTGTCAGCTCTGAATGGCTTAAGCCGCCAGAGTCTCGCCGCCAAGCGGACGGTTACATGGGCACAGCTCGTCTGTTTGCAAACCGTCAAGAATGCGCAAAATTTCTGCTGGGTTACGGCCTACGTTCAATGCGTTTACCGACACGTGCTGAATCACATTGTGCGGGTCAACGATGAAAGTCGCACGCAGGGCAACACTTTCTGCTTTGTCACGAACGCCTAAGCCATCTACCAATACGCCAGAGGTATCAGCGAAAGAATATTGGTTTAAGCTTTTCATGTCTGGATGCTCACGACGCCATGCTAGTTTCACGAATTCGTTGTCCGTGCTGCCACCTAAAACAACTGCATCACGATCAGCGAACTCTTCGTTCAGTTTCGCAAATTCAACAATTTCCGTAGGGCACACGAAGGTGAAATCTTTTGGATAGAAGAAAATGACTTTCCATTTACCCTCAAAGCTGTCCTGCGTAATAGTCTCGAATGCGCTCACGCCGTTTTCTTCTGGCATGTTAAATCCAGGCTTCGCAGCAACAACAGAAAATTCAGGTAACTTGTCACCAATAGTTAACATAAATACTTAATCTCCAATGGATAAATTTGAATGCGTCGTCGTTGACGGAGGGCATATTAGTGAAGTCAATTAATAGACGAAAGCGAATAAAAGCTATTATACTAATCGAAAGAACTGATTGGTGATTCCAGAGGATCCTATGACTAAGTTGCCGAGCCTAAAGAACCTGACTTATTTGCTTGCGCTTCATCAACATCAAAATTTTAACCGAGCCGCTCAAGCAAGCTTTGTGAGCCAATCTACGTTGAGCAGTGGCATTCAAAACTTAGAAGAGCAACTGGGCTGCCAACTGATTGAGCGCGACCACAAGTCATTTTTGTTCACGTCCATGGGCGAAGAAATTGTCGAGCGAGCGCGCGAAATTTTGACCCAGAGTGAAGAGCTTGTGAATTACGCGCAAAGCAAAGGCAACGTAATGGAAGGCCCGCTACGTTTAGGGTGCATCCCGACCATTGGCCCTTTCTTACTCGGCGCACTAAGTCGCAAGTTGATCGACGAATACCCCAAACTCGAGCTACATATTCGCGAGGACACCACGGAAAAGCTTCTGAACTTGCTTCGCGATGGCGAACTGGATTGTTTAATTTTGGCGCTCCCTGTTGACCTACAAGGGAACCAGCAGTGGGTTGTGGGCAAAGATCCATTTAAATTTGTCGTGCATCCCGATTTTGCGCAAGACCCCAACAAGCCAGTGAACTACGATCAACTGCCAGACCGCAGCATCTTTTTACTGGAGCGTGAGCATTGCTTAAGTGGGCATGCAGTCACGGCCTGTCGACTTGGCAACAGCAAAAAGATTAATCCATTTACTGCCTCAAGTTTACATAGCTTAGTGCAAATGGCTGATTCGCTACGGGGAGCGACTTTTCTACCTCAACTGGCAATCGAAGCGGGCATTCTCGACAATTTCAACCTCGTCAGCATGGAGCCGACCGATGGTGAAGCCTATCGAGAAATTGGCTTGGTTTTCAGGCCCACAACCAGTCGGCGACAAACTTTTCGCAAAGTTGCGGAAGTAGTTGCAAACTTGCTACCCATTCGCACACTCAGCTAGGGCAGTGTAAAGATTTCGCTAAGCAATTGAATGAATTTGTAATTTAACGCAGTTAGTCGGCAAAACAACGCGCTTGAACGATCTAAAGCCCGACAGCGTGGCGTACACTAGTAATGCCGAGTAACCTATTCGTAATCACGCAACAAACGAGGATCACGATGAATAAATTAACTACCGCAATGCTCGCGCTTGGTGCGAGCACACTCCTCGCGAGTGCCCCCCAAGCGTCAACGCTAGAAACACGCTGGACCAATGTCGAAGTAGAAACCGTTGCGTCGGGCTTAGTTCGCCCGTGGGGTATCGCCTTTCTTAATGACGGCCGTCTGCTAGTTACTGAAATGGGTGGCAACTTACGGTTGATTGAAGCCGACGGTACTGTGGGCAACCCGATTAGCGGTGTGCCAGAAGTTATCGTGCGCAATCAAGGCGGCCTGTTAGACGTCGCTCTAGCGCCTGACTTTGAGCGTTCCAATCGTATTTATCTGAGTTACTCAGAACCAGAAAGCTCGGGCAGCCACGTAACCAGCACTGCCGTTGCCCATGCCCGCTTGGACGGTAATAGTCTGCGGGACTTTACGGTTATTTTCAGCGGCTATCCGAAAGTTCAAGGGGGCCGACACTACGGTGGCCGAATGACCTTTACCCACGACGGACGCTACCTGTTTGTTGGCTTGGGTGACCGTGGCCACCAAGAAATTAAGTCCCAAGACTTAGATAGTCACACGGGTACCATTATTCGTCTTCGCCCAGATGGCAGCATTCCTGCAGATAATCCGTTCGTAAATACCGAAGGCGCGCTTCCAGAAATTTGGTCCTATGGGCACCGCAACGTTCAAGGCATTACCATTCAGCCGAGTACCGGTGTCATGTGGGCCGTTGAGCATGGTCCACAGGGTGGCGATGAGATCAATATTCCTGAAGCCGGGAAGAATTACGGCTGGCCAATCATCACGCATGGTGAGCAATATGGTGGTGGCGAGATTGCAACCTTTGAAGGTTTCCAACGCGATGGCATGGAATTACCGGTCTGGCATTGGACTCCTTCTATCGCTGTGGCTGGTGCTGACTTCTATAGCGGTGACGCATTCCCGCATTGGCAAGGTAACTTGTTCGCTGGTGGACTGCGCGGTCAGCAAGTTGCACGCATGGAAATTGACGGCAACCGCGTCATTCATCAAGAAACGCTACCAATGGACTATCGCATTCGTGAAGTTCGCCAAGGTCCGGATGGCTTCATTTATCTGCTGACCGACGAGCGTGAAAATGCCAAGGTTTTGCGCCTCAGACCTGCAGAATAACTATGCCGTACGTTGTATCTAAAACCAGGCTAAG
The DNA here is from genome assembly GCA_020831965.1 of Idiomarina sp. Taxonomy (GTDB): domain Bacteria; phylum Pseudomonadota; class Gammaproteobacteria; order Enterobacterales; family Alteromonadaceae; genus Aliidiomarina. The sequence goes on along the minus strand of JAFIFP010000013.1, from coordinate 179,487 downwards.
CCTCGCGCTTAGCCTGTGTTTTTTTAACCCCATAACGATTAATGCTGCATCAGCAGAAGATGCTCCTCAAGCAACGGAAGAGATCATCGTCGTGACCGCCACGCGAGGCAATCGACCGTGGCTCACCACGCCTGCGGCTATTGAGCGCGTGGACTTAGATGAACAAGCTCCAGGGCTTCGAATCGATGCCGCCGAGTTACTTGCTGGTATTGCTGGTTTGCAGGTTGATACGCGCTATAACTTCGCCCAAGACACACGAATCACCTTGCGCGGCTTCGGTGCTCGTGCAGCCTTTGGTGTGCGTGGCGTGCGTTTGCGTCTAGATGGCATTCCACTGTCGATGCCCGATGGCCAAGCCCAAGTATCCAGCATATTGCTTGATGAACCCGCCAGTGTTGAAGTGCTGCGTGGCCCCATGGCCGGCGTTTATGGAAATGCGACCGGTGGCTTAGTTGAGTTCACCAGTCAAAGACCAACCGTCAGTTCGGTACGCACCCAACTCGGCACCGGCAGTGCCAATCGACAAACGTTACGCACTCAACTGGATTGGGCCGGTGATCAGCAAGCGGCACGAGTCCACTATTCCCGCTTCACCACTGACGGCGATCGTCCAAATAGCGCAGCCGAGCGTGAACATCTGGCAGCCCGTTGGTTCCAAGAATTCGACAGCGGCGTTGAACTCATTGCACGAATCGATCACAACCACGATCCAGAATTACGCGACCCACTGGCTTTAACGCCGGCGCAATGGCGAGAGAATCCACGTCAAACCGTGCCGCAAGCTGAGACCTTTGGCACGCGTAAAACCATTCGTCATCGCCAACAATCACTGACATTGCGCCAGAATCGAAGTGACAACCCATGGCAAATCTCGGCATGGAATGGGCTACGTAACGTGGAGCAGTATTTAGCATTCCCGGGTTCTGCCATCACGGCTTCCGGCGGCGTGGTCGATTTAAGCCGCGGCTTTTATGGCATCCATGCGCAAATATCACATACCTTTACCGACCACTGGCAAATCACCCTAGGCGCCGATCTTGAACGCCAGCGTGATGAGCGCCTAGGCTTCGTCAATCAACAAGGTATACGTGGCGATTTACGCCGCGACGAAACGGGTTACGTGACCAGTAACGACGCATGGCTGCTCAGTGATTGGGAGTTTGCCCCGCGCTGGCGTGCGCTGACCGGCCTGCGTGTGAGTGATCTCGACTTTCGCGTAAATGACCGTTTTATTGTGCCGGGCAATCCAGACGACAGTGGGCAGGTGAGTTATACCGAAACCGCTTGGTCTCAAGGGCTTAACTTTCAATGGTTACCCACACTGAGCCTATTTGCCGCCGTCGGTGAGAGCTTTGAGACACCAACCCTCACCGAGATGGCTTATCAAAACGAAGGTACTGGCCTGAACACCGAGCTTCGTCCCGCGCAACTTCGTCAATATGAAGCGGGCGCACGTTGGTTCAGTTCCAGCATGCGCCTCCAGCAAACTGTTTTTTACATCGACAGTCGGGACGACTTGGTGGTAGACCAATCTAATGATGGCCGCACAACTTATCGAAATGCAGCAACGACAACACGGCGTGGGACGGAACTCGATTTGCGCTGGAGCTTCGATGACAATTGGTATCTGCGTTCGGCATTAACCTGGCTCGACGCGCGCTATGGCCGCACCGAGCTCGATGGTAATCGCCTCCCAGGCCTTGCTCGAACGCAACTGGAGTCGCAACTGAATTGGCGGCCACTCAGCACTGATCAGCTGGAGCTCTTCGTCACTCACCGTTATCGCTCGCGAGTCACCGCGACCGACAACAATGATGTGTTTGCACCCTCATCGTCACTATGGAGTATTGCAGCCCGCGCACGTCAAATGCATCAAAACTTGAGCTTTGAGCAATGGTTGCGCTTGGAGAACATCTTCGACAGCCAAACCGTCGGCTCCGTAGTAGTGAATCAAGGCAGCGGTCGCTCCTTTGAGCCTGCCCCGGGTCGTCAATGGCTTGCGGGCATTACCGTCCGCTACGACTTCTAGTCGAACTCCGCAATCCAACGGTACAAGGTGCGTCGTGTCACGCCGAGAATCTCGGCGGCACGGCGCTTATTCCCCCCGACTTCCCGTAGCACGTGCTGCACGTAATCACGCTGCACATCACTTAGCGGACGCAAGGGCGTGTCTTGCGTCCCCTCTGTCGAACCATTGGTTAGGGGCTGAGCGTTTGGCAAGTCAGCAGAGACTTGCATTCGCTCCGGCAAATCCAACAAGCCAATTTCGTCACCTTCACAGAAGGTCACCGCGCGCTCCACTGCATTTTGTAACTCACGCACATTGCCGGGAAATGGATATTGATAAATACGGTCCATTGCCTCGGGACCAAAAGCAATGTCCCGACCGGTCTGTTCGCCCTGCGCCGCCAAGAAGCGTTGCGCCAGCAACTCGCGGTCATCACCGCGCTCGCGCAGTGCTGGTACTTGAATCGTCAGTGTTTCTAACCGAAAGAATAGATCCTCGCGAAACGCTTGCTCTTTCACCCGTTGCTCTAAGTTACGGTGTGTAGCGGCCAGAATGCGAACGTTCACATCATGTTCACGATCACTACCCACCGGTCGCATTTTGTTCTCCTGTAACACCCGCAGCAACTTTGCTTGCAACTCCAAAGGCATTTCAGCGATTTCATCCAGCAATAATGTGCCACCTTCCGCTTCTCGCAAAAGTCCTGCGCGCGCTTTCTGCGCTCCCGTAAAGGCGCCCGCAGCATGACCGAAAAATTCACTTTCCATGAGTTCAGAGGGAATGCCGGCGCAATTGACAGCAAGAAATGGGCCTTTGCTGCGGGTGCTCTCGGCATGCACGGCTTTCGCCACCAACTCTTTCCCTGTGCCGCTCTCCCCGAGAATAAGCACCGGCGCTTCCGTCTGTGCAACCTGCTGAATTTGTTGAAAGAGAAGGCGCATTACCCGACTTTTACCCAGCATACCGTGCCAAGCATCGTTGTCTTCCGACGTTTTCAATCGGGAGACCTCTGCCCGCAACCGTCGATGATTCAGCAAGTGCGTCACAGTCAGAAGTAAGTGCTCGATATCGAGCGGTTTCGTAAGGAAATCATCCGCTCCCTGTTTCAAGGCTGCGACAGCTTGGTTTACTGTACCGAATGCCGTAATCAACAGAATTGCCGGCGCATCAGGCAAGGCCTTGAGCTCGGGAATAAAACTCATTCCGTCGGCTCCGGGTAAACGGAGATCACTAATCACCAGTTGCGGGCGAACGTTCGGCAACAGCTCACGCGCAGTTTCGACCGAGCCGGCATGGGTGACTCGAAAACCTTCTGCATCCAGCTCTTCGACTAACAGCTCCGCCAATCCCGGATCATCTTCAATCACCAGAATACGTGTTCCTTTATACTGACTCATGGCTTGATTTCTCCTGGATTCGCTAACTGGTCTTTCGGTGGCAGAACGCTAGGAAAAATTAAGCTGACTTGGCAGCCGCCATCCGGATGGTTCGTGAGCACAAGCTCACCGCCATGTTCAGACATCACCTGACTGACAATAGCCAGCCCAAGGCCGGTGCCTTCACCCGTGTTTTTAGTTGTCACAAAAGGTTCTACCAATTGCTCCGGCGACTGGTTCTTGGGCAAGCCTGGACCGTCATCCCGAATCCGCAGTTCCACACGTTCTGCGTGCCGATGCAGCGAAATAGAGACTTCCGAACGTGCGGCTTGAAACGCATTACGCAATACGTTCACTAGCGCGAGCTCAATGCGCGATTCAATGCCCGGCACAGTAATGTCGTCAGGCGCATCAACCTGGGGACTTGCCTGTGCCTCACCAAGCTCGTGGGACACGTTCGTAATGGCTTCATCAATCAGCGCCGACAAGCGCACTGGCACGGGTGACGCGGCCACGTCCAAGCGTGTGTAATTCAATAATTGGCGGACAATTCGGGTTAAGCGTCCGACTTGACCGCGAATAGCCTCTAGTTGTCGCTGTTGCTGAGGTTCATCAATACTCTTTAAGAGTCGGCTGGCTCGTCCATCGATAACCGTTAGTGGCGCGCCAAGCTCGTGGGCAATACCACTGGCAACGCGCCCAATCGCAGCCATTTTCTCGCGACTTTGGAGCTCCTCAGCAAGGGCTTGTTCATGTGCTCGGCGCTCGGCAAGTTCAAGGTTCTTGCGGTCGATACTGTCGAGCATCCGATTGAGCCCACGCGCCATACTTGCGATCTCAGATGGGCCCTCCGCAGAGGAGCGCACCTGATGCTCGCCTTCTTCAACCCGTTCCATCGTTTCTCGGAGCTGCGCGACGTGACGCCCAATGCCGCCATAGTGACCAAAAATAACAATCGCCACCGTCATCAAGCTCATCAAACCCCAAATCAACCAAGCAGTACGAACCAAACGCTCAAAGGACGCATCGAAGTCGCTCGCCTGACGATTAATTTGAATAAAACCGTTAGGAATTCCGGTGACATCAGTGACGGGAATAAAATAAGAATAGAGCTCCATGCCTGAAACTCGACGATAACGTTCTTGCTGCTCACCGGTCATGACCACTTCCCGAGCGACTCGACTGCGCGTGAGATCGCGTTCAGCTAATCCAGCGGCCGCTACTTGATTCCCATTGGCATCAAATACCGACGCACCGTATACACGACCGATAGCGAATACGGACTGCAAGGTTCGCCGCACCGCATCTTCGTCGCCAACCATGAGTGCTTCACCGACAGGCAAACTAATAGCGCGACCAATCAGTTCCAGATCATCCTTTAGACGATCGGACTCTTGTGTATTTAAGCGCTCCAAGCCAAACGCAAGTCCAGCACCGACGATAATGATTAATGGCAACACAACATAGAGGAGCAGCATTCGCTGCATTCCTGAGAGACGCCATACTTCGCGCAAGGTCATAAAAATTCCTCAGCGGTTTAGGGATGATTCGTGACAGAAATGACACGCAATAAATGTCACATGTGACAAAAGTATACACAAAAAGCACCCCGTAATCAGCGCCTGAGCGGAAAATAACGCGCCAAAAAAACACAAAAACCAATTAATTCAATCAGTTAATTATTTTGTGACAGGTTGGCACAGCATTCGCAACAGTGAGAGGGAAGCAACATGAATCGATATCATGACCCTTGGAGGAAATATTATGTTGAAACGTACTTTTGCATTATCAGCACTCGCAGCCGCAATGTTCTCAATGCCAGCTCTGGCGCAACAGCAAGGTGAAGCTGAAGCGCAAGCTGCTGCACAAGCACAAATGGAGCAGATGCAGAACGCTGTAATTACTGAAGATCAGCTGGAGAAGTTTGTTGACGCCCTAGAAGATATTGAGCGCATCAACGATGATTTCGTCGAGCAACTTGAAAACATTGAAACTCAAGAGCAGGCACAAGAACTTCAAATCGCCGCTCAGCGTGAAATGGTTGAAGCTGTAGAGGATGCCGGTTTGACAGTGGAAGAATACAACACTGTGGCCTATCGCCTACAGAGCGACCCTGAAATCCGCGAAGCGGTAGAGCAAATCCGTGAAGAGCGGGAAGATAACGGCTACTAATCTGCAAAATTTTTGCAATTTTAGCCCGCCCCCAAAGCGCAGCCTTCCGGCTGCGCTTTTTTATGTGCGCTCAATTCGCTATTATCATGCGGTTATCACACTTACTATGATTATAAGAGGCACATACGATGCGTACATTGTTACTCGCAGCATCGGCGATTGCCCTGGCTGCAGGATGCAGCCCGGCTGAACGCTCCGAGCAAGCGACCCAACCCCAAGTGGATGCCGACGGTATCGTCGATTATCACTTCAGCGACACCTACCGCGAACATTTGCGGACTCTCTCCTCTGACGAGTTTGAAGGCCGCGCGCCTGGCACTCGCGGTGAAGAGCTCACCATCGAATATGTTTCGAACATATTTTCAGAGTTAGGCATTCAACCCTATGACGAAAATGGCTATACGCAGCCGGTTCCTCTGGTAAGAATTAGCCCAACGCGCGTGACGTCCATGAACCTCACACATAACGACACCAATTCTAGCTTGGCGTACCGTACTGAAATGATGGCGTGGACACCGCGTGTCGTAGAAAGTATGGACGTGAACGACAGCGAGATGGTTTTTGTTGGCTACGGTATCGTCGCTCCAGAGTTTAACTGGAATGACTATGAAGGCTTGGATGTCGAAGGTAAGACTGTCGTCATGTTCGTCAACGACCCAGGCTACGCCACGCAAGACGACGCGCTCTTTAATGGTAATGCCATGACTTACTATGGTCGGTGGACTTACAAGTTTGAAGAAGCAGCCCGTCAAGGCGCAACAGGCGCCATTATTATTCACGAAGATGGTCCTGCGGGTTACGGTTGGGGTGTTCTCGCTGGTGGTTCACCAGTGCGCTTTGATCTTGCGCGCGACAACCGCAATATGGATCGCGTTGAAATGGAAGGTTGGGTGACTGCAAGCGGTGCAGAGAAGCTCTTTGCGAACGCCGGCATGACCTTAGCCGAAGCTCATGAGCGCGCATTAGCCAGTGACTTTAGTCCGATTTCACTGAACACCAAGCTTAGCCTCAGTGTTGAAAATGAGTTTGCTTACATCGATACGCACAACATTATCGGCTACATCGAAGGCAGCAAGTATCCAGAAGAACACGTCATCTATATGGCGCATTGGGATCACTTGGGTGTTGAGCCAATTAGCGGCGACATCTATAACGGCGCGCAAGACAATGCATCTGGTTCAGCGGGTGTACTCTCCATTGCAGAGCGTTTTGCCGCAGGCGAGCGACCTGAGCGAACGGTCGTGTTTGCCTTAGTTGGTGCCGAAGAACGTGGCTTACTTGGCTCGGCTTGGTATGTGGACAACCCGATGTTACCGCTTGAACAAGCCGTTGCTGGCATCAACATGGACATGCTGAATGTCTACGGACCGGTACGAGACTTCGTGGTAGTAGGCTGGAACAACTCAGATATCCAGAACTTTGCAGAACCCTATGTGGTTGCGCAAAACCGCTATCTCGCACCAGAAAACAACCCAGAAGCAGGTATTTTCTATCGCTCAGATCACTTCAGCATGGCGAAGAAAGGCGTTCCAGTTCTCTACGCAAAAGGTGGTTTAGACCACTTCATGAAAGGGGTGGAGTATGGCCGTGAAAATAATGCTCGTCTGTATGCGGACAAGTATCACAAGCCAGCCGATGAATATAACCCAGAGTGGGACTTACGTGGTGTGCAGCAGGACTTATGGATCTACTATCGCCTTGGTCATGAGCTTGCAAACAGCCGTGCATGGCCACGTTGGGCACGAGGCAACGAGTTCGAAGCACTGCGCTTAGAAAGTGAGAGTCAGCGCCAGAACTAAGCTGGCGCTCTAGCAAACTAAGCCACAGCTCTGACAATATCAGTCGCTTGCCATAAACGATGATTGAGTGAAGCAACAGATTCACGCGCACCATCGGCAAGCCACTGGGTGAGTTGCGGCGCAACATCAGGCCAATCGATGCGAATCGGTTGGCCTTTTTCTAACCATAAACCCACTGCCGCCGGATTGAGTTCGTCCATCATACTCGCCAGCCCACGATCTGCGAGGCAGCGTGCGTTGGCTAGTTGTTCGAATTGCCCATGCAACGGCTTCACCAATAGCTTCTTCCCTCGCGCCAACGCCTCACTACTGGTCTCAAATCCTGCATTACTGATCACGCCGGATGCGCGCGCAAAATGTGCCGCAAAACCGGAGCGCGACGGAGTATAGAACTCGATATTACACTTACCGTCGCCCAGTCCCGTGAATTGCATCGCTTGCGCTGCGTCCGGGTGGTATACCTTAAATTCGTATTCTGGGAAGTGCTTTAACAGCCAGACAATCTGGGTAAGCGGCTCAAAAGGCAAGTACACTAAAATCTCTGGGCGCTCCGAGGGCTGAGCATGTTGAGCTCCGTGAATCAAAGGCGGAATCACGTGTAAACCACTGTCCTCCCAGTGCATACCCAATACTGTGTCGCAAGGCGCGAACTGCTTTAGCATGGCCCGATTCATCGGGTTAATCTGAACATGCTGCAAGTGATTAAAAAACGCATACTGGCGACCCATGCCGATGCAACGCACCCCTTGTCTGCGCGCCGCCCACGCTGTCACGGGCTCAAAGTCAGTCACGACCAAGTCGTAATCACGCACATCCAAGTCGCGTACGTCCTGCCAAAACTGGCGCCACGGATTGCGACTTAAGGTATCTAGCAGCGACACCCGGCCATCACGCACATGAAAGCTGAGTCCCGCGCGCCAGCGAAAATCACCGAAGATTTCCATATCAAAAAGTTTCTCAGGTGCGCGGCCTGAGACTAGATAATCCACTTCAATGCGCGGTTCAGCAACGAGAGCCTCAGCCAATGCGTGACAGCGACTTAAGTGACCATTTCCTGTGCCTTGAATGCCAACTAAAATTTTCATCATTGCTCCTTACACGCTAAAGCCAGGGTACGCCAAGCTGCAACACCAACCAGGCCAGCGACGAGCCGAGTGCAGCTCCCGCGAGAATGTCTGTGGGGTAGTGCACGCCAAGTGCGATTCGAGATAAACCAATTGCCGCCGCCCAGGCGTACACGATCACCGCCCAAGTGGGCATGATCGCGGCACACAAGCCTGCAAACATAAATGCAGCAGTCGTGTGTCCAGACGGAAAACTGAATGTGTCATGCGCAATAATGAGCGCCTTGAAGCGGGAGTTACGCTGATAAGGACGAGGGCGACGCAGCGTGTTCTTGAGGACCCAATACACTGGAAGTTCAAGCGCAAAGCCTAAGAGCAGCAACGAGGTTAATAAAAAGGCGTCCGAATCGCCTAAGACATAAGCGAGCATTGCGGCAGCGAGGTAGCCATACCCATCACCACTGCGTGACACCCAGCGTGCCAACATGCTGCGAGTGGGTCGCTTCAGCCGTGCGAACAACCAATAAAATACGGCTTCATCTGCTTGCTGTAGTGATACGAACCAGCGCATCAGGCCTCCCCCTTTCTCTGCGCCCTAAGTGAGGGCTTCGACGGTTTGACTTTCGGCGAGTGTAGGCGGAGTTCGTGACACTTATGTGACAACGGGGTGATGATTTAGTGAACAGTTCGGAGCGCTCTAAGAAGAGTGTTTGCGCAAAGCAGTCGCTCGGTGGCATCATGCCGGACATCATTGAGTCCATTACATGCCGAGGAGCCTGTCATGAAGTTGTATGGAAGTTTTACGTCGCCTTATGTGCGTCATTGCCGCATCGCACTTGAAGACAGTGGAGAGCAGTACGAATTTGTAGAGGCCGACTACACTCGTAGCGGTCAAGAATCGACCGCTCAGCGCGTGCCTTACATGCAAATTGGTACCATGCGCCTGAATGACTCTGCCACCATTCTCAAATTTGTGCGTGAACACAGCGGTGGCGAGTTCTTCCCCGACTTGCTCGATTTCGACTTATTTTGCCTCGTGAATGCTGCGCTCGACACTTGTGTGAATCTCTTCTTGTTGGAGCGCGAAGGTCTGCCAGCGGATGCGAATCCCTACATGCAACGACAGCATGGCCGGATCTTGTCAATTCTCGAACACTTAAACGCGCGAACTTGGCCGACAGAACTGCCTTGGACTGACGGAACCATTCGGTTGATGTGTTTTCTTGATTGGGCACAGTTCAGAAACCGCGTCGACCTGACACCCTACCCGGTGTTGCTCGGGCTTCTTGAGCAAGCACGGCAGCGCAACGCGTTCATAGCAACTGCACCACCCCAATAAAGCGAATGAACGCTGAACGGAAGGCGTTGCTACTCGCGCTAACGGCTGTGCTCTTATGGAGCACAGTGGCCACAGCGTTCAAGATTACCCTCAACTACCTTACGCCACTGCAAATGGTGATGGGTGCGGCACTCGCGTCAACCCTAGTGATGGGACTATGTGCTTGGGCGCAAGGACTGCAACGGCAGCTCATTCCAGCAGTGCGCGAAGATTGGCGATTCTTCCTACTGTTAGGTGCAATTAATCCAAGCATTTACTACCTAATTCTGTTTCAAGCCTACAACTTACTGCCGGCATCACAAGCGCAGCCACTCAATTACACTTGGGCTATCGCGCTCGCAATCATGGCTGCGGTTTTTCTGAAACAGCCGCTACAAAAGCGTGATAGCTTCGCGTGTATCGTCGGCTATCTCGGTGTGGTCGTGATTGCCACCCAAGGCAGTTTATCCGACTGGCAACAAACCAATTGGTGGGGGGTAGGACTCGCACTACTCTCGACCTTCTTGTGGGCAGGCTATTGGATTCTCAATACATTGAAGCAACGTGAACCGGTCATCACGTTATTTTGGTGCTTTCTTGCGTCTCTTCCAATCCTCATCGTCGCCAATGTGATTTGGTCAGATTGGTCGCAGGTCCCTTGGCAGGGCTATGCAGCAGTCGCTTATGTGGGGGTTTTCGAGATGGGTATTACCTTCATCTTGTGGCTGAGCGCTATGCGCCTCACACGGCATACCGCACGCATTAGTACGCTGATCTTTATTTCGCCCTTCATCTCACTCATGTTGCTGGCCGCCATTATTGGCGAAGCTATATCCATCGCAACGGTCGGTGGCTTACTCTTGATTATCTGTGGTTTGTTGGTGCAACAGTGGCGGCGCAAAGAGAGTAGCCCGCCACCCATCATCGAGCGGTCGCCTGACGAGTTCTAGTTGGTAATCAGCGACGGTGAGAAAATCACCGAGCAATTTCGGCCCTGCTGCTTCCCGTGATATAACGCCGCGTCTGCATTGCTCATCCAATGCTCAATACTTGTTCCGCGCTGTTCCCCTGCATAAATCCCAAAGGTCGCTGTCACTTGTAAGGACTCGGTGTTGTATTCCACGACCATGCGCTCAAGATGTTTGCGCAAATTCTCACACACCATGCAGGCTTGCTCGGCATTGGTTTCAGGAAGCAGGATAGCAAACTCTTCGCCGCCCCAGCGCCCTGGGATATCTTGCTCACGGAGACGCTGCCGCAAGAGCTCACTTAAAGCAATCAAGACTTGATCGCCTGCATCGTGGCCGTGCACATCGTTGAGGCGCTTGAAGTGGTCCACATCAAACAAGACAAGACTGAAAGGCCGCTGATACCGCTCCATTTGCGCCCGTAACCAGGCAAACTTTTCCGTAAATCCACGACGGTTCGGCAAGCTTGTGAGGTAGTCCGTTTGCGACTGTTCGCGCAACTGCGCATTCAGGGCTTCAAGCTCCTGCGTCCGCTCTTGTACTTGCTGGTCCAAGCGTCGATTCAACCGCGCCAGAGACTGAAAGCGCAAGTTCACAATGAGTACAATGAAGGCCGCCAAACCTGCGAAGGCTAAGATAACGACCCACCAATTCATCCACCATGGGTGGGCCACCACAACCGGCACCCGCAAAATCGGCTCGGCCGCAATACCATGACTATTCCACCCCTCTACCTCCAGGCTGTACTCTCCCGGCGCAAGGCGAGGGAAGATCAGCTGGCGAGAATCTGTGAGTTGACTCCATTCGTTGTGTAAGCCAACCAAGCGGTAGCGTGCACTGTTTCGCTCCGGCTCATGAAAGTCCAACACACTGTACTGAATGACTAAGTTACGATGATCGCGAGGAAGGTGAATTTCCACATTCGCGCCACGCAGTCGCGGCGTAATTTCAATGTCGTCGGCCCACACTCGGCTTAAGGCAACCTGTGGGGCGCGGGTTTCAATATTCAATCCAGATGGTTCAAAGCGCACGGCACCGCGCACCGTACCGGCATAGATATTGCCAAAACTGTCTCGAGTAATCGCGCGACGCTGAAACTCCATGGCGGGCAGTCCGTCGTTCAAGCCAAAACTAATAATTCGCCCACTGCTCTCGTCTAGTCGCGCCAGTCCCTGACCCGTGGCAATCCATAAATGCCCATCAAGATCATCATGCAAAGCGAGGATACGATCCGACGGCAACCCATCCACGCGACTCCAAGCACGCGTACTCAAGGTGTCCGTATTCACATGAACCAACCCAAGCTCTGTACAAAGCCATAAGCTCCCATCGTAATCTGTGTACAGGCAGAGAATCGTATCACTGGGCAAATTCAAAGACGTATCACCCATACTTGAGTATTCTCGCCACTCGCTCTCACCGCTCGGACGATGCAACAAACCCGAGTAGCGTGTCGCAGCCCAATGACCTGAACCCGCCACATAGTCCATGTCGTGAATGAGGTCACCGCGCAGGTCTGATAGCCCTTGGTATTCCCATTGCAAGGCTTCAGATTCAGGGTCATAAGACGCCAATCCGCGACCCCAAATGCCAAACCATAAGCGGCCGTACGGATCTTCGAAAATCTCTGATACTGGACTCGGTCGCATTTGCAAGGCTCGGTAAAAGCCGCGCATTCGCATCAATTCATCCGTTTCTTCGTCGATGTAGAACAAAAAGGTATTGGTGGCGAGCCAGGTTCTACCTGTGCTGTCTGTTAAAATGCTCTCGATACGCCGCGCGTTGGATTCCACCGGCAGTTCCCAATGTTCCCAATCGCCAGCTTCCGTACGACGAACAACCCCATTTAGGCACAGATAGCCAGAGGTCGCCTTGGTCATTCACATAGGTCATGGAAACGGTACGCGTGAGCAATTCTTGAAGCTCAGCGGGCGCATCTGCAGCAACATGACGGAATTGCTGTTCTGTGGCCGAGGAACGCAGAATACCTTGCCCTCTCGAACCAACCCAGAGGCCACCACTGTTATCCTCGTGAATGGTACGAACGTCTACGTCACGTAAAACTAAAAATGCATCGCCATGGGCCACAAATTCTCGCGTATCAGGATTGAACTGAATAAGTGCGTCGCTGCCACCAGCCCAGAAAGTACCCGCACGTGTTGCAAACAAAACATTCGCACGCGGACTTCGTTGTTGCGTATCACCCTCCCTGTTTGCCGGGAAAGTGATTGGGGAAAACTCTCCTGAAGCGATGTCCACCTCAAAGATGCCATTATTTGAACCTATCCAAACTCGCTCATTGTGTGCCATAACCGTGCGGGTTTCGTTCGCGCGCACGCGGTCGAGAGCCTCTGGGAAAAGCACATATTGGCGCCAGCTAAAGTCTTGTGGATTGAGTAAGAACAGTCCCGACGAAGTGGCAACCCAAATACCATGACTGGTTTCAGCAAAACCCCAAATGCGCTCATCGTGCAGGGGGTGATACTCAGGTAAGCGCTGAAGTGCTGGCGCATCAGTCGAAGCAGACTCGGCATTGATGTAATTCAAACCTGCGAGTGTACCAATCCAAATCTGTCCAGACTGCGCTTGGTAAATCTGCTGCACGCGATTATCTGCGAGCGCATGAGTGTCATTCTCGTCAACTTGGAAGCGCCGATAAGAAGCATAACCACTGCGCTGATAAAACAGCCCTCCCCCCCAAGTTGCTACCCAAATGTCGTCGTTTTGTGAGAGCAACACGCCAGCATGGCTGATACGCTCCATACCTTGTTCTGCATCATCAGGCCATTTAATCAGTTCATAGCCATCGAACCGCAAAAGCCCATCGGTATCACTCGCAAACCACAAAAAGCCTTTCGAGTCTCCGACAATTTGGTACACCGACGATTGGCGACCGGCAATTTGGTCCGAGTAGCGCTCAAACTCATAATGTTCCGCCCACGCTGAAGTGGCTGGCGTTAATGCAACACCAGTCAGCAACAAAGCAAGTAGGCAAATCCACCGCATAGGCAGCGCTCTCAAACGCATATTTTAGTTAGTCCATACTAAACCAATGCCGCGGGAACTAAAACCACGGCGTAACTGGTTTTTCCCCAGTTTTTAGCGCATGATGATGAATGTCAAAGTAATTCTGCACATTGATACGAATCATGACTCTTATATCCGAGCTTCCGAGCATAGTATTTCAGTTTGAAAACCTTCCACAAATTGTTGTGGTGCTCGTTGCTGTGCTCGCCGGACTTATTAGCCGCAGGATATGGCGCGTTATTCTGAGTGGCAAAGGCGAGTCGAGCCAAGGCTTTCGCCGTATCGCTATTCGTACCGGTGAACGACTCTTTTGGCCGTTAACCGTTCTCATCACACTGTATCTTGGGCGACTGATTCTCGGCTGGCTCGAGCAACCCAGCCAAAGTGTTCGGTTACTCATGCCATTGGTCGGGGCCTTTGCTGGGATCCGCTTTGCTGTTTATCTGCTGCGTAAAGGTGTTTCAGGCGGCCCTCTGCTGAAAGCCTCAGAAAACTTCATCGCCGGCTTTATCTGGATTATCGCGGGGCTCTATCTACTCGGTCTGTTACCCGAAGCGCTAGCCATGCTCGATAGCGTCGGAACCAATATTGGTAATTTCCGCTTGTCGTTACTCTCAGGCCTCAAGCTCTTTTTCCTGATTGTTCTGGCTCTTACTATCGCCAATGCGATTTCAAATACACTCGAACACAAACTGATTGGCGCCAAGAATATCAATGCGTCAACCCGCGTTGGCCTTGCGAAGTTTGTAAAATTCGCCCTCATCACCATTGCCGTCGTGATGGTCTTGAGCTCTGTCGGCGTCGATATGTCGACCTTTGCAGTTTTCGGGGGTGCGCTCGGCGTCGGTTTAGGTTTCGGTTACAGCGTATCGCAGCCAACTTTATCAGTGGCTTCATCGTGATTTTCGACCGCTCCATCAAGCCCGGCGATGTGATTACCATTGGTGAACAATTTGGCTGGGTACAGGAGCTTAAGTCACGCTATATCGTGCTCCGCAATCGTGATGGAGTCGATACCCTCATTCCAAATGAAACCTTGATCACCACCGAAGTTGTGAACTGGAGCTACTCTGATCGCAATGTCCGTATTCGAGTACCCGTCGATATTAGTTACGACGATGACCCGGAAGAGGCGCTCAAGGTATTATTGGAATGTGCTCATGCGTCCGAGCGCGTACTCCACCACCCAGCACCAAATGCACTAGTGACCGATTTCGCTGATAGCGGCGTCACCCTCGAACTGCGCGTGTGGGTGGCCGATCCAGAGAGTGGCTTTGAGAATGTCCGTTCCGCCATTCGTATCGCCATTTGGAAGGCCTTCAAAGAAGCACGGATCACCATTCCATATCCACAGCGCGATCTGTACCTCAAATCTGTACCTGAGACGTTAAAACCTTCATGATTTTTCGATGGTTTGAAAATCGTTTAGCGCCTTTCCCGGAGCAGGTAGTCACGCAAGCTCCCACCGGCTTCTTTGCCTTTTGCATGCACTTCACCAAAGGCGCCACTCCCTTTATTTTAGTGTCAGCGGTCCTCATGGCGCTCACCGCTTTGGCGGAAGTCTGGTTATTCGCCTTTTTGGGCAACATTGTGGACTGGCTTGCGGTTCAGGAGCGCGACACCTTCCTCGCCAATGAAGGATGGAAGCTTGCTGGCATGGCTGCGTTAGTGCTGATTGGCTTACCTTTGATGGTGTGGCTGAACTCCTTGATTACGCACCAAACACTCCTTGGTAATTATCCTATGCGGATTCGATGGCTGGTCCATCGCTACATGCTGGGTCAGTCCATGAGCTACTACCACGACGAATTCCCCGGTCGGGTGGCCACCAAATTAATGCAGACCGCACTTGCAGTGCGCCAGGTCGTGATTACTTTCATTGAAGTGGTCAACTACATCGCCGTGTACTTCATCGGTATGTTTATCATTATTGGTAGCGCCGACTGGCGGATGACGATTCCCTTAACCGTCTGGCTGATTGTTTACGGGTTGCTGATGTACTACTTCGTGCCGCGCTTGGGCAAAGTATCCGAAGCTCAGGCCGATGCGCGGTCCATCATGACCGGCCGCATTGTCGATAGTTATACCAACATCCAAACCGTCAAACTGTTCTCTCATGCGCAGCGGGAAGCTGACTTCGCTCGTGAAGGCATGAGCGACTTCCTCGTGACCGTACACAAGCAGATGCGCTTGGTGACCGGCTTATACGGTGGTCTCTACCTACTCAACTGCCTGCTGTTGTTTGCCTCCGCAGCGGTCGCTATCGGCTTATGGATGCAAGACTCTGTATCCCTTGGCGCTGTTGCCGTAGTCATTGGTATGGTGTTGCGTCTTTTCGGCATGTCGCAAATGGTGATGTGGCAGCTGTCCACCTTGTTCGAGAGCATTGGTACGGTGCAAGACGGTATTCAATCCATCTCTACGCCGCACGCAGTGCTAGACAGACCGAATGCCCCCGTTTTACAGGCACCCAAAGGCCGCATTGAATTTCGCGATGTAACTTTTCATTACGGTAAAGGGCATGGCGTCCTTGAACACCTCAATCTCAATATTGAGGCAGGCGAAAAAGTCGGCATTGTGGGTCGCTCGGGAGCAGGCAAATCTACCTTAGTGAATTTGCTGCTACGTTTCTATGACGTCGAGAAGGGTCAGATTTGCATTGATGGCCAGAATATTGCCGACGTACAACAAGAGAGCTTACGCGCCAATATTGGCATGGTCACGCAAGACACCTCGCTGCTACACCGCTCTGTCCGCGAAAATATCGCTTACGGCCGCCCCCATGCAACCGACGCGGAGATCGAGGACGCAGCTCGACGAGCCCACGCCAGTGAGTTCATTCCAGAGCTTCAAGATAGCAAAGGGCGCTCCGGCTATGATGCCCATGTGGGTGAGCGTGGTGTGAAACTGTCGGGCGGCCAACGGCAACGTATCGCAATTGCCCGCGTCATGTTGAAAGACGCACCGATCTTGATTCTTGATGAAGCCACTTCCGCGCTCGACTCTGAAGTAGAGTTCGCGATTCAGGAAAACCTGAATCAACTGATGGAAGGGAAGACCGTCATTGCCATTGCGCACCGATTGTCAACCATCGCAGCCATGGATCGCCTGATCATCATGGACCAAGGGCGCGTTGTAGAAACGGGTTCTCACGAAGAGCTGCTTGCCCAACAGGGCATTTATGCCCGCCTTTGGCAACGCCAGTCGGGTGGCTTTATTGCCACAGATACCGCGGAATAACTGGGCTGTCGCATCACTGTCATATGCCACTTCTGCGTCTGACATAGCGCTGTCGGCGTAACCTGCGATGAATTATTCTTTAATGCGTGAGTCAACCAATCACTTGTAGAGGCAACTATGACTCAGGAAAAACCACAAGACACTCGCGTCTCTTGGAAAGAGGCAGAGGTATTTTTCGACCGTAAAGGACATTTAATTCGCGTTTGGTTCTCTACCTACAGCGGTCACGAAAAAGTATATGTCGATGACCAACTCGTTTCAGAAGGTCGCAGCTGGCGCTTTAAGAATGTTCATCACTTCGATATCGACGGCGAACCCCATGAGCTCGAGCTCTTTGTCGAGGGCTGGAAGAGCCTCTTATTAGGTATCTATTCCTTGCGCTTGAAAAGTAATGGCTTGGTGGTCGATATGGACCAAGTGGAGTTTATGGAAAAACTAGGCATGAACGAGGATGAGAAATTCTCATGGCGTAAATTCTTAGTTGGTCTTTTACCCTGGATATTAATCGGTGGTGTCGGCGGTTACTTTTTCGGATATGCACTCGCTAGCTGGTTTTAACGGAGGCCATTTATGTTGATTAATGCCGCCTTCGTGCGCACGGAACGCTTAGCCAAGGGCTGGACACAACAACAGCTCGCGGATGTCACCGGATTGAGTTTACGCACGATTCAGCGCGTGGAAAGCCAAGGGCTTGGCTCAATGGAAACGATTAACGCCCTGTGCTCAGTATTCGAACAGCCCATTACTAGCATTCGTGTGGAGTCTTCAGAAAACGCTCAGCAAGGACTTCCTTCTCAAGTGCGCTATTTAATTGCGGGGAGTGTGGCTGGATTCCTGGTGGGTGTAGTCATGACGCTTCTCCTGAGTTAACTTGCCATCAGTAACTCATCAGTAACTAAAAAGCCGCATGAGTCGTCAAACTCATGCGGCTTTTTTACAGGTAGGCTCGTCAAGATTAGAAGCTGTAACGCAGGCCTAAACGAAACTCATTTGTAACGCTGTTAGTATTGATCACATAACCGAAATCAATCGCTAGGTTCTCGGCGATAGTGTACTGAGCAAACCCACCCACTGATAAATAGCCATCGAGTGCCGAGTCATAAGTCGCAGTAAAATGCAGCGGAATACCTTCGGCATTCATGCGGTAACCGACGCCCGCCAAAATTCCCGTGTCATCACCACCACGAAAGGCATAGCGGCTCACACCCAAGATCGCGAAAACGTCTTGGTTAAGGTCATATTCAACCCCCAAACGAACCCGACTATCGAGTACATCAACATACTGACCGAATACACCCACGCCATTCTCGAGGCCTACGCGACCTTCAAGGAAGATGTTGGAATTCGAGAAGTCGTAAAGACCACCAGCAATGTAGCTGTCTGCCTGAGCAACGGTCGATAATGAAAGGGCTGCAACGGCCGCCGCAAGAATCGTTTTTTTCATAATTAATCATCCTTAAATAGAAAGACCCGCATTACGCTCGCAAGCGTATACTGAGAGGGCACATAATCTGTGCACTACCAAAGTATACCATAGGTCAGCTTCATCGCCGCGGCAACATCCTTTATTTTCTGTGCGATTGAGCGGATTTTGACTCAAACATGCCATGCACTGTCGAGTCTGATTTGGTACAGTCCAATTGATCGACTCTCACGTTAACGAGGCAACGCGAATGAAACATATTACGATACTCACTTCAGCCTGGCTGCTATTGTTCAGCGCCATCAGCTTGGCGAGCACGCCACCCATTCCAGAGTCCGTAGCAGATATTGCGCATATCCATCATCCGGTGGAGCACCACTTTACCGGCGGTCAGCCCACTGAAGCGCAAATTCACGCATTGGCAGAGCTTGGCGTTACTGCCGTAATTAACCTGCGCAGTATCAATGGTATGCGTGAGATCCCTGAAGCGACCTGGACCACGTCCAGACTGATGTCTTACTACCATATCCCCATTGCCAGCACGGCCGACATCAACCCAGAATCGGTCGCATTATTTGATCAGCTCATGACCAAACTCGACACCGAAGCGCTTTATATCCACTGCGGTTCAAGCAATCGCGTTGGCGCCATGGTCGCATTGCGGGCTTACTGGCATCAGGAGCTTAACGTTGAAGCGGCGGTTCAGCTGGGTCGCTTTTATGGTTTGGCTTCGCTAGAGCAACACGTGCGAGCGCAAATTGCCGAACATCAGTAACTGATTGTTAAAAATTGAAACTACAGGAATAAGCAATGAAGTATCTCCATACCATGGTGCGCGTGAGCGACTTAGCTGAATCACTGAAGTTCTACTGCAGTGGCTTGGGGCTCGAAGTAATTCGCGAAAAGGAAGTGCCCGCCGGGCGCTTTACGCTCGTATTTCTCGCCGCTCCGGGTCAGGCAGAAGCGCAAGTCGAGTTAACTTATAACTGGGACCCGGAAACTTATACCGGTGGCCGTAACTTCGGACATTTGGCGTACCAAGTGGAGAACATTTACGAGCTTTGTGCACACCTACAAAGCATGGGAGTGACCATTAATCGCCCGCCTCGAGATGGCCGTATGGCTTTCGTTCGCTCCCCCGACGGCATTTCCATTGAGTTGTTGCAAGCCGGTGACGCCTTACCACCGGAAGAACCCTGGGCTTCTATGGAGAATACCGGAAGTTGGTAAGCTAGCGCAGCATGGCGAGTGCAGCGATTAAAAGTAAGACATAAACAAGGGTGCGAAAATTGGTTTCCGACACCCGCTTATGGAGTGCATGGCCCATCCAAAATGACAGCAGCAGCACGGGCAAATAACTTAGTGTCTGAAAGAATACCGGCTGCACCCGCTCCTGAAGCAGCAACACCGTGGTATAAAACGCATTCAAGACAAACCACACCGACACTAATGTCGCACGAAACTGTGCCTTCGGAATGGCTCGCGAGTTAAGGGAATAAACGAGCAGCGGGCCACCCGAGGCAAATAGGCCATGCGTAATGCCAGCCAAGAAAGTCCAAAACGGTTGCCACCAGCGCGGCTTCACTGACAAGGGCAAACCACGGAAGCGCTTGTACAGCTCTCGCCCGGCAAACCAAATGAGTAATACTGCGAACAGCCGCTTCAAGGTGTCCGAACTTAACCACCCTACAAGTAAAATCCCAAGAATTAATCCCGCCCCCATGAACGGCAGAATGCTTTTCATCATGAGCTGGCGATCAATGTCGTGCCAGAACCGCCAAATCATCGCTGACGTCATAAACAGACTCAGCGGCACTAAGATTGGGATAAGTTCGGGAATAGGGTAGAGCAGGCTCCCGAGCGCGATAGCGATGACAATACTGCCAAAACCGGTAATGGCTTCACTGGTAAAGGCTATCCAAATGAAGATTCCCAGCAATACCCACTCTATGCTCATTGATTACCGCGCTTGTGTTATCCAATATTCGAACGCTAATTTATCAATGACTGCGCATGAGTCGATAGCCGAATGCGTTAGCCGCGGGTTTTTCGCGCTGATTTACCTTATGCGCCTTGGCTTAAATGAAAAGCCCTCAACGCCACAACCCAATGATGAGTCCCATCACAGTAAATGCCACGGTCCAATAGCCTCCATTCAGTCAAGGTTAGCGGGCATTCTCATCCGATTTCTTGTTGCGGGCACCCGAGCTTCCAATTGCCACGCCCAGTGCAATTCCAATCCCGATACCTGCACCTAGATTGTCCATCGCGACGCCAAGTGCCACGCCCAAACACAGGCCAATAGCTATGCCTTCGCTCATCTTCTGCTTGGCAGTTTTGTCCGGCTTGTCCATCACGTATCTCCTCGCCTGTTGCGTTCGACGCAATTGTATCAATTGCGGTGTTCGGAAATATTATCAGCCGACACGATCGGAACCACGTTAAAATGAGTAACAAAGTGTACATTCCACAAGGAGAGCCACATGCCCGATTCGACCTACACGCCACCAAAAGTCTGGACTTGGGATCAAGAAAGCGGCGGTAAGTTTGCCAATATCAACCGTCCGATTGCCGGCGCAACGCATGAGCAAGCACTCAAGGTAGGTAAGCACCCACTGCAACTGTATTCCTTGGCGACGCCGAATGGCGTCAAGGTCACTGTGCTTCTTGAAGAGCTGCTGGAAGCGGGCATTCAAGCGGCTGAATACGATGCCTGGTTAATCAACATCATGGAAGGGCACCAATTTAGTAGCGGCTTTGTGGAGATCAATCCGAACTCAAAAATTCCAGCGCTATTGGATAACTCAACAACGCCGCCGACTCGGGTATTTGAGTCCGGCGCAATCTTGCTCTACTTAGCCGAAAAATTTGGCAAGTTTATTCCCACCGATCCCGCGGGTCGCACCGAGTGCCTGAATTGGCTCTTCTGGCAAATGGGCAGCGCGCCACTACTCGGGGGTGGCTTTGGTCATTTCTACGCTTATGCCCCCGAAAAGTTTGAATATGCAATTAATCGCTACACCATGGAAGTCAAGCGCCAACTCGACGTGCTGGATCGTCAGCTGAGCGAATACACCTATATTGCAGGCGATCACTATAGCATCGCCGATATGGCTATTTGGCCTTGGTATGGCGCGTTAGTGAAGAACGAAGTGTACGAGGCCGCAGAGTTTATTTCGGCTCATGAGTACCCGCATATTCACCGCTGGGCTGACATGATCGCGGCACGTCCGGCCGTTAAACGCGGGCGTATTGTGAATAAAGCCTGGGGGGAGCTCCATGAACAACTGCATGAGCGTCACGCCGCCAGCGACTTTGTGAATAAGACCCAAGACAAGCTGGACAATAGCTAGTCTAGCGAGCGCCTGCAGCTCAATTGCAGGCGCTCACCTTTCTCTCGGTTAGTTCGATTGCTTTGATTCAGCGATGGCTGCAAGCATACTGACACGATTCGACTCCATCCAAATCCACAGCTTAGTCGCCACCTGCATAGTGATAAAAGCAAGCATCAAGATACCCCAGAATAACTGGTCTTCCGCTCCGCCCGTGAAGAAACGAACCGCGCTGTAGACAATGCCAATCGTTAGTACAATGGCCAGAATATAGGCGTAAATCATAATTTGACGTAGCGGTGTCTTGAATGCCGCCCCTAAGTACTCAAAAAGTCCCGTCGGTTGCTGCATGGTTCTCGGCTCCTTTGCCATTTAGTTGAAATCAGTGTAGTAAAGATCCAAGCCATTCCTTTTGATTTAGCGCAATTTGCAAGTTGAAAACATGACAATTTATTCAAGAATAGCTTGGACCTACTATGTGGTGGCCTTGTTTGGTGTGATTTGCCTATGGCTTGCACCCTTGCTCACCTATTGGTTTTTACCCGAGACCATTCCACAAAACTTTCATGTGGACGGCTCCTTTCGGGGCGAATCGGCGCGCAGCGCCATCTGGCTGCTGCCAATGGTTGGTTTGATGTTCTTCGCGTTGATTCGGTTTGGTGAGTGGCGGCGCGGTCGGCAACCCAAGCCGCCTTATGAGTCCGATGTAGCAAACCAACATCATCAGCTCACCAGCCAAAAAGTCTCCTTGTTTTGTTTGGCTTGGTTGGAGTGGACTCTTTTTTCAGTGACCCTGATTTATATTGCCGTGGCATTCGAGTGGCTAGAACAAAGCCGCTATGTCATGCCTTTAGCGCTTACCACATTGTTTGTTGGGTTGGTGGTGCACCTGCCCGAAAAATTCAGAGCTCCTCGATAGTCCTCGTTTGCGTCCCATAAAAAAACACCGCCCAAAGGCGGTGTTAAAGGAGGGAGAAAGCTCAACCTAAATTAAAACCGAATGCGCACACCGGCCTCAAAACTGCGCTCTGGGCCTACATAGATACCCTGACGTAATCCGGCAATATAGCGTTTATCCGTAAGGTTTTTTACTGTGCCGAAGACCTGCACCGTCGGATTGATGTCGTACTGCGCCATCAGGTCATACACCGTGTACGAGGGCAGTAAGCCTCCCCAAATGCCGCCAGCAGCATTGCTGGGAATCTCGACACTGTTAGTTGGGTCACCGAACTGCTCACCACGGTAATGGGCAACAAAAGCCGCACTAAAGTTGTTTACACTGTAATTCAGCGCTGCATTGGCCACCCACTCCGGAGCATAAGGCAGACGGTTGCCACGATTATCACCCGACTTAAACTCAGACTTTGGAATATAGGTGGCGTTGGTATCGAGGCTAAGTCCTGCGCCTAGATCAAACCCCAACATCATTTCAAAACCATAATGCTCGGTTTTTCCTGCATTCGACTGGGACAAGTTCGGATCGCTATTGCCGGTCACCACTTGATTACTGAAGTCCATGTAAAACGCCGCTACATCGTAGTTCACGCGTCCGGCGCTACCACGTAGGCCAAACTCGAAGTTTGTCGCACGCTCACCATCCAAGTTTTG
Source organism: Idiomarina sp. (assembly GCA_020831965.1). Taxonomy (GTDB): domain Bacteria; phylum Pseudomonadota; class Gammaproteobacteria; order Enterobacterales; family Alteromonadaceae; genus Aliidiomarina. The sequence continues at coordinate 156,152 of JAFIFP010000013.1, read as the reverse complement.
ATCGGTTAAACCATCCAAAGCCACGCCGTTTGAAGCGGGCGAAAACGCCCGATACACCCCACCATAAAGTTGTGTCAGGTTCGTCACATCAAATGTTGCCCCAACACCTGGCAAGAACTCTGTATTCGACGTTGTCGCCGATTCGCCAGCACTACTGAGTACGGTCCGTTTCTGTTCATAAGACTCAACGCGCAATCCTGGCGTTACCGCCAAACGCTCCGTTAAAGCGATACGAGTTTGTGCATACGCCGCATAGCTCTCTGCATTATCTACAATGTGACGGTCATTCAGACCCGTTCGATCCGCTGCACGGGTTGCACGAATCCGAGTATCGTTTGACTCCTCCTGCATGTAACGCAGACCGAACTCAGTGTGGGCGTTGCCGCCAAACAGGTCATGGTTGACGCTCAAGCGGGTTTCAATCCCATAGCGCTCAAAGGAGCGATTGTTTCCTGTCAGATCGTCCGTATACACCCAACGACCTGCTGCATTCGATGCGGCGGTATCCACGTTATAACGCCAGTAGTCACGAGAAGTCTGACTCCAATATAGGATGGTGTTTAACCTCATGGCAGCGGACAGATCCCACGCATGGTTTACATCGAAAGACACACGATCTTGAATGTAATAGTCGTCTGGCGCTGGGTTATAGGTTGCGCCGGCGAGGTAGTCCTCAAGAAGCAGGCCACGATAGGAGATATTTGCGGTATTTTCATGGTAGGTGAACTTCAGTCCCAGCTCCTGACTGTTATTCAATGACACGCCTGACTTCACCATGATGTCGTTCATCTCATAGCCCTTGTCCATGAAGCCGTCGCTTCGCGCATGGGTTGCCACCACACCGCCAAAGGCATCACCAGATTCACTGCGATTACCCGCTTCCACACTCAGCTCACGCAAGTTAAAGGATCCCGTACGACCTGACACCAAAACACCGCTGTCTGGCGTTTTCGTTTGGTAGTTCACTACGCCACCAATAGTGGATGGGCCATAACGCAAGGATGCAGAACCTTTCAGAATTTCCACGCGCTCAATACGTTGAATACGCGGGTTGTAGTAACGGTCATTACCAATGAATAAACCTGGGGCGACCGGCACACCGTCCTCAAGCACCAGTGACTTAGACTCGCTTGCCGACAGACCGCGCATACCGAAGTTGGCAACAATGGATGTTTCCTCTTCACCCTTTACATTAATGCCGGCAATACGGCGCAAGATGTCTTCGGTAGAGAGAGGCTGCACACGCTCAATCGCTTCGCGATTGATGAGCACAACCGAACCGGTTTCGTCGTGGTTATGAACATTGCGCTCACCGCGCACACGAATGACTTCAATGCGAGGAGCCGAACGCTGACGATCCGCATTGGGCTCATCAGCAGTGGCTTCCTCGCTTAGTGCAGTGGCAGGAATTAGCGCCGCCATCACGGCAGAAGCGACTAAAGAAAGACGAGAAAATTTTTCAAAACACATAAGGACCTCAACAACAGAAGATGAATCAACTGAGGCGATCCTAAATGCAAATGAGAATGATTGTCAATTACATTTGGGTTGTAATTTTAAACTTCTTGCTTCGTAGCCGTTATAGAGCCTGATCCTGACGTGCTAGCGGCGGTGAAAACCGCCTCCAAACCAGCCGGAATTGACACTAAATCCAACGCCAATGGCATTCGGGCCGGAGTCGTAACTCAAGGTGATACCAAAGTTATTGCCCACGAACATCAGCCCGACATTCCCATTCAAACGTTCGCGTGTTTCAGTTACTTGTGCCGTCGAAAAGCGTTGATAAGAATAGCCAGGCCCCCCAAATGCATAAAGTTGCTCCGCAAGCCGATAGGTTAAACCAGCATTCACGACGGTCACAGAATGGGAATCTTGGCCACGGCCAAAGATCTCTGCAGCGGGAATACCGATACCTACATAGCTCCCAATATCACGAGTAATCCATTGCGGCCTAGCAAACACTGTCGGTAAATAATCGCCTCGCCCGCCGGGACCATCGACAAAGCTCTCGGCACTGGCAAAGCTTACCGAGATCAGCCAGTCGTCCGAGTTGGCATGGGCGGTGTTGGGTAGTAAAGCGAATGCACCCAAAGTCAGTGCAAACACAGGTATAAGTTTCACGTGAAAGAAGCCTTGTGGTTTCATGGTTCAAAGTCCCTTTTTGCTCGCAAGCATATGATTGAATAAAGAATAGCTGCATAACAGCAGCGAAGCGGAGAAGATTAATCTTTGAGAGACAGATGGCACAAAGGTTCGGAATTTTTTCTTTTCAAGACCTACTCTTTGTCCGCGTTCTTGTCAGAGGCCTTATCTGACCCGCCTTCGTCGCTATCAGATGCCGACCAATTTGCCCCAAATGCCACCGCAAAAATAATACCGAACGCAGGCCCAAAAGCGATACCCAGCGCCAAGTTGTCAAAAGCAACGCCAAACACCATGCCAAGCGACATGCCAATGGCGACACCAAAGCCAATGTTGTAGGCGTTGCTGTTCTTCTCTCCCTCTGGTTCTCGATTCTTCGACTGCTTGTCATTCGACATGAGTTCCTCCTTTAAACAAGTGAAGGGCTCTTTACGTGAGATGCACCACGACCGTTCTCCCAATGAAGTCATGAAGTGCCCTGCGCTTTTCAGTGCAGAATGCAGTAATCATATTTGCAAAAAGCCAGACTGTACCGCCAAAAAAAACAGCTACGATCCCCAAAACAAGCCCAACAGATATATCATCATCACCAGAGACAGCATACAAGCATAAGAGCATCAGTATTCCGAACGAAAGCTGAACTGACTCTCTATAGAATGCCTGAGGGAAGCCTATGTCAGCTCCGGTTTTATGATCAATCACTTTAATCTCCATGATCATTTTACCGACAGTTTGCCCTCCAAGACTGTGCATGAAAATAACGTAGGCATGCCAGAACATTGAAGACAACACATCGAAGAGCCAGTTGTCACCGAGACCCACGACTAAAAGTATCCAGGCTAAAACAAATAGACCACCCAAAACTACCGCGGTGTCTATAACAAGCGAAACGAAGCGAGCCCAAATAGTTTTGTATTTATCGAGCTCAACCCTTTCATCAATATTCGTTTCTGTAGGCGTACGCTCGGCAATCTCTTGCATCACAAGGTTGTATCTTTCTGGGTAGGAATCCTTGTCTATGCGACTGACAACATCGAGCAGTTCTTCATAGGTATAATCTGAATAGTTTGGTTGCGGAGCCATTCTTTAATACTTCCGTTTACTCATGGCGCTCGTTGAATCACTTGATGGCTTTCAGGTAGCTGGTTTTGCAAGGCGGGTTCAACATCCTGTAAAGCGGCAACTCGAGCCGACTATAATTATTTTTAATGATAGTGCCCAAAAAATTACAATTGAGCAACAAATTAGACGGCATAAGTTATGCTCCTCACAGACTTGCGTGGCAGATAGGTATGACTCAATCATGAACATAGAAATAGACCTCGGAACCATTGCAGACGTGCTTCACGCAAGCTCGAACATTCCCGAGTTTAACCGCGTTACAACCCGTGAGCGGGTTGAGCACAAACTGGCGGGAGTGAGTCACCTCATACTCATTGCCAAATCCGAGGCGAAGATTGTTGGTTTTAAAGTGGGCTACGAACTCAACAAAGAGACATTTTACAGTTGGCTGGGTGGAGTTGTACCTGCTTATCGAGGGCAGGGAATTGCATCATTGCTGCTAAAGCGCCAAGAGGATTGGGCGACACTGTCTGGGTACCAGCGGATTGAAGTAAAATCCATGAATCGCTATCCCAGCATGCTTAAATTGCTTATCTCCCACGGCTACTCCATCATCGGTGTCGAAGACTCCGAACTGGAAATGCGCAGCTTAAAACAAGAGAGTAAAATACTGTTCGCGAAAGAATTAGCGCCACAGGCTAGAGAAGGTCAGAGAGGGCAAGGAGCCGACTAAGTAAGAGTTAACAACTCAGACGGCTCGCAGAGGGATAATGAGAGTCAGTGGCGAGTTAGCCCTTACTTGACTCTACTGATTCTGCGGCTTCAACCGTAGCAATATCCCGTTTAAACATGAGTACGACGAGATAAATAATGCCCACAAAGGGAATAATCCCCAAAACAAAGCCTAATAGACCCGCAAGCACAGGCGTTTCAGTTTTTCGACGACCAAGGTAATAGCTTACAAGACCGATCACCACCGCCGAAATAACGATAGTCTGACCTATTAAAGATGCATTGATATTCAAAGTTTTCTTCCTTACTTTGTACGCGCTCGTTCCGGAGCTATATTATTGGTTGGGTGATACGTGAATCGAGACTTCGTTCTTTAATTGGCTTAAATAGAGTCGCATAAATTCGGTACGTTTTTCAGCTTCTATTTTTGCCGATTTTGTTCTCATGAGTTGCGACAGTGATAGCAGCTTTGCATAAAAGTGGTCCAAGGTATAGCGAGTATCATTCGGCTCCCTGTGTTCGCAAAAACTGTCATCTGCTGCATACAACGCACGCTCCAGTTGCGAGCCTACTTGCAAGCATCTCGCGATACCAATGGCGCCGAGTGCATCAAGCCGATCCGCGTCTTGAACAATCTCGGCTTCCTTGGTTGTCGGCTGAATCTTTGCGCTAAAGCTATGCGCCGCAATTGCATGATGAATCCCCGCATAATACTCCGCTGGATACCCGATCTCGGTAAGAAACTGAATGGCCTTGTCGGCAGCGAGCAGAGAGCTCTTATGGCGTTCTGGATGCGCTTTCCCTAAGGAGACACAATCATGTAAATAGGCAGCCGGCACTACAATTTCAAACGAAGCCTGTTCTTGTTCACACAAGGCTTTCGCGTTACGAACCACCCGTAGTACATGATTCAAATCATGCGCCAAGTCTTGCACCATTTCTGCTTCAATAAATGCGAGGCACTTACTTTCAAATTGCTCTAATCGTCCCACGGAGGAAGCCTTCTTTCTTTATTCATTTATTTATTTATTTATTTATTTTTATAAACGCTGGAGCGATGTGCAATTTTAATCACACTCACAACAAGTTGGGTGTCTCGTATTTCATAAACAATACGATACGCCCCCTGGCGCACACGGTACTTTTCGTCTGCAGAGAGCTTAATACAACCTTCTCCTCTGGGGTTTACCGCAAGACCATCTATTCTCAACATGATCGTCTTTACGTCGCTTTGGGGAATGCCTCGAAAGTCCTTGGCGACCGACGCCTTGAAAACAATTTCATATCTTGCCATGGGCTTTCAGGTCGTTGAGCAAAGCTTCATAGCTTATTTCAGGTTCTTCAACTCGCTCTGCAATTGCCGCCAGATCCTGTTGATCGTCCGAAATTAACAAGCGAACTGCTTCGTCAACAATCTCAGATACCGAACTGTCTGTTGAAGCAGCTCGGAGCTTCAACGCCTGATGAATTGAGGGCTCAAAGTAAATTGTTGAGCGTTTCGATAATGATGCCATGTGACGGCTCCTCTCTTAACATAGAGCACATTATAGCACTATAACGCTTTAACGTTGTGATGATCACCCAGCGCAACACAGACCTGATTTCGCCCTTGATGCTTGGCAGCATAAACGCCGTCATCGGCTGCTTTCAAAAGTGATTCAGCCGTTACGCCAGATTTATAAGTGGCAACGCCAATGGAAAGAGTCATGGTGTGATGCGGGTTTTCTAAGGGCGATGCCTCTAGGGCAAGGCGAATACGCTCTGCCACTTGCACTGCCTTTTCTTCGTCGAGTGCGGGAAGTAAAACCACAAATTCCTCACCGCCGAAGCGCGCACAGAGATCATCATCGCGTAACTGCTCAGCAATGACCTGTCCCGCATGTTGAATCGCGCGGTCACCTACATCATGGCCATACGTGTCATTAATTGATTTAAAGAAGTCGATATCCAACATTAACAGTGAGAACACTGCGTTGCGCCGCTCTCCCTTAACAATGAGATCATTTAACGCCTTATTTAAGGCATGGCGATTCAACTGGCCGGTCAGCGCATCGGTAGCAGCTTGGTGCGACACAACAGCCAAGCTTTCTCTGAGCCGCTCTGTGAGGTTCTTATTCACCAAATGCAGACGAATTCCCTCAAGAACCCGACCGGAGATAGGCCGTATGATGTAAACCAACGCTAAAAAGTAGACCAACAGCGTTAAGCTGGCCTTTAACGCCATGTCATACCGGTGCGCTATCAACAGCATCGAGACCGCAGCGGACACCCACACACTGAGTAGCAATACATGAAAGGCTCGCGGGAACGTAATGTAAGTGGGCAGCACAACCGACACAATGCCCAGTAGAACGACCGCCACCCAGGTGTCTACGTCAATATGATGCCCCATCAAGGCATAAAACATCGCGCCCAAAAGCACGCCTTCGGCAGCTACGATGATGTACAGAGGAATAAGATGCTTGGCGAGACTCGGGTGCTCTCGGTAGTTTCTGAGCGCAACTAAACTTACCACCCAAACCACAAAAAATGCGGCCACCCAAGTAACCAAGTTAATTGTCGGCACTTTGTTGTAGTTCAGCGCTACGACTAACGCCCACGCAAGCGGCAGCGCATACATTGTTTTCGAAATTGTTCGGACAAATTGCTTGAAGCCTTCTTCTTTAGCTTCATTTAGAAATGCATGCTCTCGACCTTTCTCTATTTCCGCTACTTTATCTGCTTTCTCGCGTGTTCCCATGGCACTTCCTAGAAGACTTTGATTAACCTGAACCTTGCATGAAGCACTTCCGCAACGAATCAAAGCCAACCCCCTGTAACCAAACAGAGATTGTCTTTATTGGCTTCCTGTTATCTCACATGTCTCAGTCTGACTTGCTTGGTTTGTTGGCATGCTTCAGCTCAAAACCGCGCACAATGACGTACGCAATCAACGCAAATACAAAGACGACAAGATACATCCATGCGATTGACTGCAATGTTTCAATGATGGTCCGATATATTTCTATCGTCCAACGCTCATTCGTTAATTCGAGAATATCTAGGTTATGGTACGCCGTCACATACCTTTCTAGCGCGTGAATGCGGACCCCTCCCGAAATGCCGACCACATAAGTCGCAAAAGTAATGTAACGCACCCAAGTTCCGCTTATCGGATCCTGAATAATTCGGCTAAAAATTTCGTAGAGTGGCTTCTTAAACAGGGTAACAACGCCGAGTGACACCGCGACCGACAGTACAAACGTGATCAATAAGAGCGTGAAGAACATGATACTTCCTTAGTAAAGCGAGCGATTCACTCCGGCGCTGACTTGCGCGTGAGACGCTCCTTCTCACGGTTTAATTTCATGGTTTCAAACCCGCACCAGCCCATTATTAGTAACCCGGTCCCTAGCATGACACTCAGAAAAAGCTCATTGGCATGGAACGGAAGGAAGGAGTCCCCGCGAGATCCAAATTTTACATATAGCCAGATACCAACCAGGATGAGTCCGGGCATATCCGCTATAAACAAGGCCCGTAGACGCTTGTCAATTTCCTTTATTCTATTCTCAATGTCCATTTTTCCTCCTGGAGTTAAGCGATTTGAACATGCACTGCAAAGAGCGACTAAAGAGCGGATATTTCTCTACTTTCCACAACCGTATTCGCGTCGACTCGCTCAATAATTTTTAACAACACCGACTGAATCGCTTCGTCTTCTCGAACGTCGTTATCACTCGTGAATCGTTGTATTTGTGGCTCAGCATTTTCTTCAGGTAAAAAGGTGATGACGACCTCGGTCGCTAAATCCGTCGTCTTACCGAAGTACTCTAATGACACTTGCGGATACCCTTTGAAACCCCGTTGTACTCGTTTCAATATGCGTTTCTTCGCTTTATCCACGTTCATCGTTCGGACCTTTTTGATTGCTGCAATTACCAACATACAACGCCTCGCGCATGCGCGCGAACTTTTGAACGTGAGAGGCATGGCGGAGCCACTGCCTCCTTGTATGTCGACTCAGGTAACTCAACACTAAACTTAGCTAATGAGTAACACAACAAGCTTTATTAAAGCGGTCGCCACAAACAAGACCGAAATCCCTTTGATAATATTTGGGTTTCCTTCTCGAAGCCGAGTTAAGAGTGGTGAATTTTTGGTTGGGCTTATCAACCCATTGACGTGCAACACGCCAATCAAGCAAATAACAATAATAATGACGCTATTTAATGGTTCGGAAATCAATGTGCCTCCGTTGGCTCTCTAGGAAGTATGTTGAATCGTCGAGGCAGCAGAATTGTCCAAAGCAATGCACTCAGCTAGAGCATCCAGTTCTTGAAGGGCGGGCCAGTCCAGGCTACTTCAGAGTCGATTTCAGATTTTATTGAAACATACTTCCAAATTCCAATGTTACTCCCAGTGCTTACAAATCCTGAATTACACGCCTTACTTAAGCAGCACATCAGACAAAAACCGAACACTGTTTATTTCCACTTTTCCATCCTTGTGCTGCAAGCCTAACTGAACATGTGCTTCTCCTGTGTCAAAGGTAAGAGGAACTAAATAGACTGCATAACTAGTATTTCCAGAACCTAAAGTCAAAGTAGTCCTCCAGTTCTGAAGCTCCGGTTTACCTACGGACTGAAGCTGACCCAATTTTCTAAACATATCCAGATAGAGTTGCCATTGCTCTGGAGTTACGGACTCCATACCCTGTTTAGACATTAATAACTTATATTGCTCGATGTCCCATGTTGCAAGCTTCGGAACTGACTCAGCTATATATGGCGGGAACGTCTCTTCATTATCGACACTACCGATCGACGCAATGACTGCTATGCCAATGAAGAAAGCAACAACGCTTAATATGCCGAATCCTAAATACTTCAAAAATTTTTTCATAACTTCCTACTTGTAGTGCATGCAACGCCGCCAACACGCGCAGCTTTTTAGTGAAGGCGAAGCCGCAACGAAAAAGCTGTCGCTGTGCTTGGCCTGGTTATGAACCACTACCCATAATCGCATTTTTAACTGCCATGGATAGGCCAATTTTTAGGGCTTCGAGAGTTAAAGCCCCACCCGACCCAGTAACTATGCTCTTGGCCTTCGCCCAGAGCCTATCGCTGCGAGCAGCATCAAGAAAGTCATGGCCTGCAGCAGTCATAGATGTTGCTAGCCAACATGGTCCATCATCATCAGACCAGTTTTTCGCCTCAATTAACCCCGCCTCGCTCATGAGCTTCACATGATAAAAAATTTCATTCTCTGAGTATCCGTCAACTTTCGGAACATAAGGCTCATCAAACTCGAGTCTTTCCTCAAGCTGAAACAGAATCCGTCTTACGAGCTCCATATCACGTTTCACTGCAACTCCTTTCGAGGTTCATAACATTTTAATATGAGGCGCGCCGTGTATCTCAGATAAACGAGCATGCGCGTTAATTCGAGTATTCCTCATACTGCCCAATAAATTCGCCAGCGGCAATTGAAAACTATGCTCGTATAAACGAACCTAACACCCACAAAAAATCCCCAGGCGAGATGTTCGCGCTGAGGATGTTTGAAGGCATTTCCTTACCTACCTACTCAACCGTAACGCTCTTGGCTAAATTGCGGGGTTGGTCTACGTCGGTGCCTTTTATAATGGCGACATAGTAACTCAATAGCTGTAGGGGGAGGGTGTAGATAATCGGGGCGATAAGCTCGTCCACATGGGCGATGTTAATGACGCGCATGGTGTCGTCGCTTGCAAAGTGCGCATCGCGATCGGCGAACACAAACATAATGCCGCCACGGGCGCGAACTTCTTCCACGTTCGATTTCAGCTTCTCAAGCAGTTCGTTATTCGGAGCCACCACAATCACTGGCATTTCTGCGTCGATCAGTGCCAGTGGCCCATGCTTGAGTTCACCGGCGGCATAAGCTTCTGCATGAATATAGCTGATTTCTTTGAGCTTCAGCGCTCCTTCCATGGCGATTGGGTATTGGTTACCGCGCCCTAAGAACAAGCTATGTTCTTTATCGGCGAACTCTTCCGCTAAGGCTTCAATTTCTTTCGTGATATCCAGCGTTTCTTCAAGCTTGTTGGGTAGCGCCGCCAGTGCGCGAGCAATCCGCTGTTCAATGGCTGCATCGACGCCATTGGCACGGCCCAATGCGGCGACTAGCATGAGCAAGCCAGCCAACTGGGTGGTAAACGCCTTAGTCGAAGCAACACCAATTTCGGCGCCTGCTTTGGTAAGAAAAGATAAATCTGATTCTCTGACCATGGACGCGCTAGCGACATTGCACACCGTTAGGGTAGAGCGATAGCCCAAGGTTTTGGCCAAGCGCAAGGCCGCTAAGGTGTCGGCTGTCTCGCCCGACTGCGAGATGGTCACCAATAAGCTGCCTGGGAAGACGTGTGATTTGCGGTAACGGAATTCGGAAGCAATCTCTACGTTACAAGACACACCGGCATATTCTTCTAGCCAATAACGCGCAACCATACCGGCATGATAACTCGTACCGCAGGCAACAATTTGGACATGACGAATGTCTTGGAAAATCGCCTCGGCATCTTCACCGAAGGTATCAACGGCAATGTGGTCGCCGTTCACTCGGCCTTCCAAGGTATTACGGACAGCGGTTGGTTGCTCATGAATTTCTTTCAGCATGAAGTGACGATATTCACCTTTACCACCTGCGTCGTACTGCAAATCCGAGGTAATGGTTTCACGCTCTACCGGCGCACCCTTGGCATCAAAAATACTGACTGCGGTGCGAGAAACCGACGCGACATCGCCTTCTTCTAAATAGATAAACTTGCGAGTCACTGGCAGAAGGGCCAACTGATCAGAGGCCACAAAGTTCTCGCCAATTCCCAGTCCAATTACCAAAGGACTTCCCGAGCGAGCCACCACTAAGTGACCCGGTTCGCGCTGGTCCATAATCACTGTACCGTAAGCACCTTCTAGCTTTTTCACCGCAGTTTTTACCGCATCTAATAAAGTGCCAGCGCTTTTCAGTTCGTGATGCACCAAGTGACAAATCACTTCGGTGTCAGTTTCTGAACGGAATACGTAACCTAAACTCTGCAGTTCTTTGCGCAGAGCATCGTGATTCTCAATAATGCCGTTGTGTACTACAGCAATGGTGTCCGAGGAAATATGCGGGTGTGCGTTCGCTTCGGTCACGCCACCATGGGTTGCCCAGCGCGTGTGCGCAATACCTGCAAAACCGTTAAGTTGTGACTCGGTTTGGGCGTCGTCGAGCGCTTTCACCTTCCCGACGCGACGCAATTGGTGCAGACCTTGGTCATTCAATATCGCGATACCCGCCGAGTCATAGCCACGGTACTCAAGGCGGCGTAATCCCTCTAACAAAATATCTGCGACGCGGCGTTCTGCTGTTGCACCCACAATTCCACACATACTGTCGTACTCCCTTAACCTTTTTTAACTGGCCGCTTCCAGCCTTGAATATTGCGTTGTTTCGCTCGCCCAACAGCCAGTGCGTGATCTTCAACGGTGGCGGTAATCACCGAACCTGCACCTGTGGTCGCCCCATCGCCAATAGTCACAGGCGCCACCAGTGAACTGTTCGAGCCAATGAAGGCGCCCGCGCCAATCACTGTTTGATGCTTGTTCACGCCGTCATAATTACAGGTAATAGTGCCTGCACCAATATTCGCGCCGTCCCCCACTGTGGTGTCGCCTAAATAAGTCAGATGTCCTGCTTTGGCACCTTCGCCCAAGTAGGACTTCTTGATTTCCACGAAGTTGCCCACAGCCGCATTTTTTGCCAATTCTGCGCCGGGGCGTAAACGTGCAAAGGGTCCGGCTTGCGCACCTTCAGCTAAAATTGCGCCTTCCACCACTGAGTGGGATTTCACTCGAGCACCCGCACCAATAGTACAGTCCCGGAGAATACAGTTGGCTTCAATAACCGCGCCTTCACCTAACACCACGCGGCCTTCAAAAATAACATTCACGTCGATCACAACATCGTTGCCTATTTCGACAGTACCGCGCACATCAACTCGCGCCGGATCTAACAAAGTGGCGCCCGCTAACATGAGCTGCTCCGCTTGCCGCGCTTGGTAGGCGCGCTCCAAGGTAGCCAACTGCACGCGATTATTCGCACCCTCAACTTCAGCTGCACTCGCAGGCTGTGCTGACGCAATAGTCGCACCTTCCTGAGCGGCCATGGCAACCACGTCGGTCAGGTAATATTCACCTTGCACGTTGTTGTTGGTAAGCGCGGCTAGCCAGCGCTTTAAGTCCTTACCATTGGCCGCCATAATGCCAGTATTCACTTCGCGTATCGCATGCTGTTCAGCACTCGCGTCTTTATGCTCCACAATACCGACAATTCGGTTCTGCGCATCACGCAAAATACGGCCGTAGCCAGTAGGGTCTGTTAAATTTACGGTCAGCAAGGCGAGGGGATGATCGCCCTTAGCAGCGAGTAATGCCGATAAGGTTTCCGCCCGCGTAAGAGGCACGTCACCATACAAAATCAGGACGGTATCCTCGTCACCCATGTGCGGAATGGCTTGTTGTACCGCATGCCCGGTACCCAACTGCTCAGCCTGCTCAACCCAATTCACATCATAGTGGGACAGCGCTATTTGTAACTGCGCAGCGCCATGACCAAACACCAGATTCAAGGTAGTTGCCCCAACCACTTTTGCGGTATCGATCACATGAGCCACCATTGGCTTCTGTGCCACAGGGTGCAGTACTTTGGGAAGCTGAGAACGCATTCGCGTGCCTTTACCGGCTGCGAGTATGACAACATTTAAATCAGATGCGGGCATGACCAATCCTTGCGTTAAGTAAATTGCCTATTACTCCAACATAACAGGCATTTTAACAGTCTTTACCCTTGTCTGAAACGACGGAACCCAATCCGTCACACCCGTTGTCATAAATTTATAGTAAGATTAGGTTTGCTTTGCACGCACAACAAGGATTCGTTGCAAGGGGTGCCCACAGGAAGGCGCGCCTCTTGGTTCTGTCAATTCAAAATGTAGTTAGGATTTCAGATGAAATATCTTCTTCTTTCCACCATTGCGCTTGGACTCTGCTGCGCCCCCATGGCGGCCGAAGCACAAGCTCAAGGCCAGTCCCAAAGTAACCTCAACCTTGGCATTAGCACCCACCACATCAATGCCAATGGCGCGGGTTCACGCGAAGAACTCTCGGGCGGTGGCTTCATGCTCACCTATGTATTTGGTGATGTCGGCCCAGTGGAAATGGCTTTGCGTAGCAACTTCAGCATTCTTTCCTTGAAAGAACAAAATGACATAAATGTGATTGGTACGGATTTAGGTCTGATCTTCGGTCAAAACCTGAGTCGACAAGGTTTCAAATGGTATCTCGGTGGTGGCGCCTACTATGAACTAAGGGAGCACGATACGCTTCATCTCAAAGACAGCTTAACGGGCATTCAATTAACATCCGGCGTAGGTTATAACTGGCGTAAAGTCGCACTCGATTTATGGTTAAGCGCGCGTAGTGTGGGTGCTTACGAAATCGATAACCGCAATGTTGAGAACGTATTAACCGGCGGGATTGCGCTATCAGTCCGTTTTTAAGCTTCAAATCTACCGAGCAACAAAAAACCCGGCGCTAATAGCAGCCGGGTTTTTTTATTGGGATAGAAAGCGCGGGGCTTTTTAACCGCCTTTGCGCTTGCGCATTTGTTGCAAGACGCGAAGTTGTGCCACGGCACGAGCAAGTTCTGCAGCAGCTTCAGCGTAAGTCATATCCGGAGTGGCGTGAGTCATTGCTTCACGTGCTTCACGGATTGCTTTTTCTGCTGCCTGCTCGTCTAAATCACCGCCGCGAACAGCGGTGTCAGACAGAATTGTGACTACGTCCGGCTGAACTTCCATTACACCACCGTTGATGTAAAAGAACTCTTCGTCGCCTTCCGGAGTTTCAATTCGAACCATGCCAGGGTCTAAGGCGGTCAGCAAAGGTGTATGGTTCGGTAAAATACCGAGCTCACCTTCACTACCCGTCACCTGGATAAAGCGTACATCACCAGAAAACAACTGGTCTTCTGCACTCACTACATCCAGACGTACTGTTGATACCGCCATTACAAACCTCCCGTTCGATTACATTTTGTTGGCTTTTTCGATCGCTTCGTCGATCGTGCCAACCATGTAGAACGCCTGCTCTGGCATGTGATCGAAGTCACCATCCAGAATGCCTTTGAAGCCTGCAATGGTGTCTTTCAACGACACGTACTTACCTGGAGAACCGGTAAATACTTCTGCAACGAAGAACGGCTGTGACAAGAAGCGCTGGATTTTACGAGCGCGCGCTACCACTTGCTTATCTTCTTCAGACAGTTCGTCCATACCCAAAATTGCGATGATGTCTTTCAGCTCTTTATAACGCTGCAATACTGACTGTACGCCACGTGCAGTGTTGTAGTGCTCTTCACCGATAACCTGTGGGTCCAGCTGACGTGAAGTCGAGTCCAATGGGTCTACCGCAGGGTAGATACCAAGTGAAGCGATATCACGTGACAGTACAACAGTCGCGTCCAAGTGGGCGAAGGTTGTGGCTGGTGACGGGTCAGTCAAGTCATCCGCAGGTACGTATACCGCTTGGATTGAGGTGATTGAACCTGTCTTAGTTGAAGTAATACGTTCCTGCAGTACACCCATCTCTTCTGCAAGTGTAGGCTGATAACCTACCGCAGATGGCATACGGCCAAGAAGTGCTGATACTTCGGTACCGGCCAGGGTATAACGATAGATGTTATCGACGAAGAACAGAACATCGCGACCTTCATCACGGAATTTTTCCGCGATAGTCAGACCGGTCAATGCAACGCGCAAACGGTTACCCGGTGGCTCGTTCATCTGACCGTACACGAGTGCTACTTTGTCGAGTACGTTTGAATCGTTCATCTCGTGATAGAAGTCGTTACCTTCACGAGTACGCTCACCAACACCAGCGAATACTGAATAACCGCTGTGCTCGATTGCGATGTTACGAATCAGTTCCATCATGTTTACGGTTTTACCTACACCCGCACCACCGAACAGACCCACTTTACCACCTTTGGCGAACGGACAAATTAGGTCGATAACCTTGATGCCTGTTTCCAATAGTTCAATGGAGCTTGACTGATCTTCGTACGAAGGCGCTTCACGGTGAATAGACATACGCTCTTCTTCACCGATTTCACCTGCTTCGTCGATTGGCTCACCCAAGACGTTCATAATCCGGCCCAAAGTCGCTTTACCGACTGGAACCATGATGGACTCACCCGTATTCGTTACGCTGAGACCGCGACGCAAACCGTCGGTAGTACCAAGTGCGATTGTCCGCACAATACCACCACCGAGCTGCTGTTGAACTTCAAGGGTCAGACCCTTCAAGTCACCTTCAGCAACGCGCAGTGCGTCGTAGATCTTTGGAACGCTAGTCTGTGGAAACTCGATATCCACAACTGCGCCAATGATTTGGACGACCTTACCTTGACTCATGACTTATCCTCTAACTCTGCAAATCTTGATGACCTTTGCCGGGGGCTTGCGTACTACACCGCACCCGCACCAGATACAATTTCCGAAATCTCTTGCGTGATCGCGGCCTGACGCGCTTTGTTGTAAACCAACTGCAGCTCGTCGATGAGCTCGCCTGCGTTGTCGGTTGCAGCTTTCATTGCAACCATTCGGGCAGCCTGCTCACTCGCGAGGTTTTCCACCACACCTTGATACACCTGACTTTCAATGAAACGGCGCAACAACGTGCCTAACAATGATTTGGCATCTGGCTCGTACAGATAATCCCACGAGTGACTACGCTTCGCGGTTTCTGTTTTCGGCAATGGCAACAGCTGGCTAATCACTGGTTCCTGCGTCATGGTATTCACAAACTTGTTGTAAACCACGTTCAGAACGTCGATTTCGCCATCGTCGAATGCTTTCAGCATCACTGACACGGTCCCAATAAGATCATTGAGGGCCGGCTTGTCACCCAAACCAGAGGTTTGAGAAACAATGTTGCCACTTAGTCGCTTAAAAAAGCTCGATGCTTTACTGCCCACGGCAGCGAAACGGACCTCAACGCCATTCTCTTGATGCGCTTGCACGTCCCGAATCACCTTACGGAATTCGTTACTGTTCAAGCCACCGCACAATCCGCGGTCAGTCGAAATGACAATGTATCCAACACGTTTCACTTCGCGTGCCACCATCCAAGGATGCTGGTACTCGAGGTCACCTTGAGCAATATGGCCAATCACTTCCCGAATGGCGTCCGCGTACGGACGGCTGCGTGACATCAAATCCTGCGCTTTGCGCATTTTCGATGCTGCAACCATTTCCATTGCGCTGGTGATCTTCTGAGTATTGTTAATACTCCCGATCTGAGTTTTTATCTCTTTTCCAACGGCCATAATAATCTCCTGTATTACAACGACTAGAGGCCGCAGTTACCTGCGGCCCACGTCTTAGAAACTTTGAGTTTCCTTGAACTTCTCAACACCAGCGCGAATTTGCCCTTCGATGTCGTCGTTGTAATCACCTGTTTCATTAATTTTCGCCATGAGGTCGGCGTGCTCACTCTTGAAGTAATCCAACAGTGAAGTTTCGAAAGCTTGAATCTTATTGATTGCAACGCTTTTCAAATAGCCTTTCTCTGCAGCAAAGATAGACACCGCCATATCTGCCACGCTCATTGGCGCATACTGGAGCTGCTTCATCAGCTCAGTAACACGTTGACCGTGCTCTAGCTGTGAACGCGTCGCTTCGTCGAGGTCAGATGCGAACTGAGCGAAAGCCGCCAATTCACGATACTGAGCCAAGGCAAGACGAATACCGCCACCAAGTTTCTTAATGATTTTCGTTTGCGCAGCACCACCAACCCGAGATACCGAGATACCTGCGTTAACTGCTGGGCGAATACCCGAGTTAAACAAGTCGGTCTCAAGGAAGATCTGACCATCGGTAATCGAAATTACGTTAGTCGGTACGAACGCAGATACGTCACCCGCTTGAGTTTCAATGATTGGCAAGGCAGTCAATGAACCGGTTTTGCCTTTCACTTCACCTTTGGTGAACTTCTCAACGTAGTCAGCGTTTACACGCGCAGCACGTTCTAGCAAACGGGAGTGTAGATAGAATACGTCACCTGGGAATGCTTCACGTCCTGGTGGACGGCGCAGCAACAATGAGATCTGACGGTAAGCAACAGCTTGCTTAGACAAGTCATCATATACGATTAGCGCGTCTTCACCGCGGTCGCGGAAGAACTCACCCATGGTACAACCAGAGTAGGCTGCCAAGTACTGAAGTGCTGCAGACTCAGAAGCAGATGCAGCAACCACGATAGTGTGGGCCATTGCGCCGTGCTCTTCGAGTTTGCGTACTACGTTCGCGATGGTCGAAGCTTTCTGACCGATTGCAACGTACACACACTTAATACCCGTGCCTTTCTGGTTGATGATAGCGTCGATTGCCATGGCTGTTTTACCAGTCTGGCGGTCACCGATGATCAGCTCACGCTGGCCACGGCCGATTGGAATCATCGAGTCAATTGACTTGTAGCCTGTCTGAACAGGTTGGTCGACCGACTGACGCTCGATAACGCCTGGTGCAATTTTTTCTACTGGCTCGAAACCTTCAGCGTCGATAGCGCCTTTCCCGTCGATCGGCTGACCTAGTGTGTTCACAACACGACCAAGCAATGCACGACCTACTGGAACTTCCAGGATACGGCCTGTAGATTTAACTTTTACGCCTTCTTGCAGGTCCGCATAAGGACCCATAACAACCGCACCTACTGAGTCGCGCTCAAGGTTCAATGCGATGGCGTAACGATTACCAGGAAGCTCGACCATTTCACCTTGCATACAGTCTGCAAGGCCAGTGATACGAATGATACCGTCTGTAACAGACGTGATCGTACCTTCGTTGCGAGCTTCACTGACGACTTCGAACTTCTCAATTCTAGCCTTGATCAGTTCAGCAATTTCATTTGAATTCAGTTGCATGCTCTCGTCCCCGATTATGATTGCAGTGTCTGTGCAAGCCGATTGAGCTTGCTGCGCAAGGTGCTGTCGATAACTAAATCACCTGCTTGAATAAGCAAACCGCCTACAAAGGACGGTTCTACACTGCAATTGAGCTTAACTTTGCGTTCGAGACGTTTCTCTAACGCGGCGCTTAGGTTCGCTTGTTGCTTGTCGTCCAGAGTGACTGCTGATGTCACATCAACAGTGATTTCTTTCTCGTACTCTGCACGCATGTCGCCGAATAACTCAGCAACATCAGGCAAGGCGCGTAATCGCCCGTTATGTACCAAGACCTTAATCAGGTTCTGGCCGTTCTCGTTGAGCTGTTCACCACACACGCCATTAAACACCTCGACGAGGTGGGCGCGGTTGGTGGCACTCTTCATAAAAGTAACCATTTCTTCATGGCGCACAACTTCTGCAGCGAACGCCAACATTTCATGCCACTTTGCGAGTGCACCTTGCTCAACAGCAAAATCAAAAGCTGCTTTAGCATAGGGGCGAGCGACCGTTGCATATTCGGACATAGCTCAACCCCCGTGTTTACAGTTCAGCGACAAGTTTTTCAACAATGTCGCTTTGCTTCTGTGCATCGATCTCACGCTCAATGATTTTCTCTGCGCCAGCAATCGCGAGAATCGCGACCTGCTTGCGGAGTTCTTCACGAACACGAGTACGCTCAGCTTCCACTTCTGCATAACCGGAAGCGATAATCTTTTCTCGCTCGGCATGGCCACGCTGAGTCTCTTCTTCGACCAATTTTCCTGCCCGTTTCTTGGCTTGGTCAATTAATTCAGCTGCTTGAATCTTTGCAGCCTTGAGCTCTTCGTCAGCCTGTGCGCGAGCACTTTCTAAGTCTTTAGTTGCGCGCTCTGAAGCGGCAAGACCGTCAGAAATTTTCTTCTGGCGCTCTTCAATCGCATTGTTCAGCGGTGGCCACACATATTTCAGTGAGAACCACACGAAGAACATAAACGCAATCGTTTGACCTAGTAGGGTAGCGTTGATATCCACAACAACCCTCCTTTAGTTGGTGATCGACGAAGGTTTCTTAGCCAATGAACGGGTTTGCGAACAAGAGCAACAACGCGATACCAACACCGATCATCGCGATCGCATCGATAAGACCCGCCAAGATGAACATTTTAGTTTGCAGCTGTGGTGCCATTTCTGGTTGACGCGCAGTTGCTTCAAGGAACTTACCACCCATGATTGCGAAAGACAGAGCAGTTGCAAGAGCAGCGACGCTCAGGATGATAGCTACAGCGAATAATGTTGCAGTTTCGATTGCCATTGGTTTTTCTCCAATATTAAAAGTTAAGGTTAATGTATAAAACTCAGGTTAATTAATGGTCTTCTGCTGCCATGCTCAAGTACACGATGGTCAACATCATGAACAAGAACGCCTGCAACACAATTACCAGGATATGGAATACCGCCCACGCAAAGTGCAGTGGTAACTGGCCGAGTCCAACCAGCGCGATCAAAATAAAGATAACTTCACCGGCATAGAGGTTACCGAACAAACGCAGACCTAGTGATACCGGCTTCGCAATCAAGGTAACCAATTCCAGTACCAAGTTGAACGGTACTAAGGCCCAGTGATTGAACGGCGTAAAGCTCAGTTCTTTAATGAAGCCACCCACGCCTTTATAAGCAATTGAGTAGCCGACGATGAAGAGGAAGACACCTAAGGCCAGACCCATAGTAATGTTCAGGTCGGTCGTTGGAGCAATAGTCAGGTAGCTCCAAGGGTGTGCCATGATCTTTTCAAGAATTGAATAATTGGTCGTGTCGTATTGAATCGCGTCTGGCGTAAACATCAGACCAACGGCACCAAACACAGTTGGCAGCCAGTCAACCGGCACCAACTTCATGAGGTTCATTAAGAACACCCACATGAAGATAGTTAGCGCGATAGGTGCGATAAGCTTGTCTTTGACATGGAAGGTTTCACGAACTGACGTTGCGACGAACTCAACAATCATTTCAACGAAACACTGGAATTTGCCTGGGACACCGGTTGTTGCCTTACGGCCAACAAACATAAAGCTCAGGACAAACACGAATCCAAGAATAAGTGAGACACTGATTGCACCCACATTTACAGCCCAAAAACCTGTACCCACCGTCATGTCACTGAGGTGGTGGTTAATGTAGCCTTGGATGCTGATATTACTTTCTGCAGCCATGTTACAACCCAATTACGTAGTTTTAGAATTTAAGAAAACTGGTGCAACCCATTGCACGTGCAGTATCACAAACAGTGTCACCAGCAGTGGCAGCCAAGGCCCGGACAGCGTGTTGAAGGCGACAATCAGCAAGGCAATTGTTGTCAGCCACTTCACAGCTTCTGCGATGAAAAAATACTGCACCACGTTGGGTACATAGCGCGCGCCACCAAATCGGAAAGCAAGCACCACAAATAACATACTGGGAACCAAGGCAATGACAGCGCCTGCTAAGGCGGACATGGCTCCCGCAGTTGACATGGTCAACCCGAAAATTAGTATGAGTACGGGAGCAAGGAGCGCTTGGACTAAAATGATGCGCCAAGCGAAGCGACGACCGGCCCCAAGAATTGGGTGTTTTGTTGCCCCTGTCATCGCTGTATACCTTTATCCTTCAGGAATCCTGAGCGTTCTCGTCGTGTTTTGACAAACCGCACTCTGAAAAACTGCGCCGATTATAAAGTTTCATGCACAAATTGCAACTAAAGCCGCGTGATCTCGCGCTGAATCAACCTATGAAAAATAAGGCGTAGCTCGATTGGTTAACAAACCAGCTACAAATTCTTGCGTGCGCTCAATCGGTTAAGAAATGTGCTCTAAAATACCGTCGAGTTCGTCGAGGCTGGTGTAATTAATAACGAGCTTACCGCGACCTTTACGATTATGCGCAATCGACACTTTGGCTCCGAGTTTTTCAGACAAGCTTTGTTCGAGCTTTTGCACGTCTGGGTCCGGTTTCACTTCTTCTTTCTGGGTGGGGTTTAACGCCCGATTCACCAGCTTTTCAGATTCGCGCACCGTCAAACCCTTAGCGACAATAATGCGTGCCAGCTCACTTTGCTGTTCACCAGTGACCGCTAACAAGACTTTCGCATGACCCAATTCAATGTCCCCGCGCTCTAAGTGGAGTTTCACGTCTTCATTGAGTTGCGTAATCCGCAGGAGGTTTGTGATGGTGGTACGGGACTTACCAACGGCTTCAGCCACAGCCTGATGGGTCATATCGAATTCGTCGATGAGCCGTTGCAAGGCGACGGCTTCTTCCAGCGCATTCAAGTCTTCCCGTTGAATGTTTTCAATCAGTGCGATGGCAACAGCTGCTTCGTCAGACACGTCACGAACCAAACAAGGCACGGTATCAAGCTGCGCCAGTTGCGCTGCACGCCACCGCCGCTCACCGGCAATAATTTCGAATTGCTGAGCTGCAACAGGGCGCACTACGATCGGTTGAATAATACCTTGGGCTTTCACTGAACTCGCAAGATCTTCTAAAGCGTCTGGCGACATATCTTTGCGCGGCTGATATTTTCCTGGCTTCAAAAACTCGACTGGAATCTTGCGCAATTCGCCTTTGTCTTCCGCGACTGTGCCCGGCGTGTTCTGCTGACGAGCGGCTGCATTTGCGCTGGTTTGCAGTAAGGCGTCTAACCCACGCCCTAATCCTCGTTTCTTTGCTGTCATGGCAGTACCTTTGTCTGAAGCTTGTCTAGGAAGCTTTGCTTGTGATTTCGTCACGGCGAATAACTTCACCGGCAAGCGCCAAATACGCTTTACTACCCGACGATGATTTATCGTAATACATGGCCGGCGCACCAAAACTTGGGGCTTCTGCCAGCCGCACATTACGCGGAATCACAGTGCGATAAACCTTCTCACCAAAGTGATGTTTAAGCTGTTCTGACACGTCATTGGCCAAGCGATTACGTGGATCATACATAGTGCGCAATAAGCCCTCGATTCGCAGCTCTGGATTAACGACGGACGCAAGCTGTTCAATGGTATCCACGAGCGCGGTCAAGCCCTCTAAGGCGTAATACTCACATTGCATAGGCACTAGCACTGAATCAGCAGCGGCCATGGCATTAACGGTCAGTAAGTTCAGTGAGGGCGGACAATCAATAAAAATATAATCGTAGTGGTCGCGCACCGGCTCCAGGGCTCGGCGTAACTTGGTTTCCCGCGCAAAGACTTCCATTAATTTAATTTCTGCAGCGGTCACATCACCATTTGCGGCGATCAGGTGGTAATGCCCCGTGGTTTCTTTTACCACCACGTCATCAATGGGCTTGCCGTCGACCAAGAGGTCATACACGCTATGTTCAACTTCGTACTTGTCGACGCCACTACCCATGGTGGCATTCCCTTGCGGATCGAGGTCAATCAGCAAAACTTTTCGGCGTGTTGCGGCCATAGACGCGGCAAGGTTTACGGCCGTAGTCGTCTTACCGACGCCGCCTTTCTGATTGGCTATGGCGATTACTTTTCCCACGATTGTATACCCACAAAAAAGTTGATTATTGTTTTGTTATTTCAACAACATGGCGGGCGGCGTCGAGACCAGGTACCGAAATAGGATAAGTACCGGTAATAACGAAGGGAAGCTCAACCGCGGCAAGTTCATCCTCAGTCAGCTGCCCTTTGAGAGCGACAAAGCGCCCATCCGCAGAAGTCAGATGATGACACCAGCGGAGCATGTCTGCAAGTGACGCAAATGCTCGACTGACCACCGAGTCAAACTGGATCTCAGGCAAATACTCTTCAACCCGCGCTTGCACCGCTGTGACGTTGGTAAGCTTGAGTTCATGCGCGATCTGGCGAATAAAAGAAATCCGTTTTCCAAGGCTGTCGAGCAGGACAAACTGTCGTTCCGGATACAAAATGGCAAGCGGTAAGCCGGGCAACCCAGGGCCTGTACCCACGTCGATAATGCGCTTGCCGTGAAGGTAAGGGCCAATTGCAATACTATCGAAAATATGGCGCACCAACATGTCTTGCGGATCGCGCACGGAAGTTAAGTTATACGCGCCGTTCCACTTGTGGAGGGCAGCCACCAAGGCAATCAACTGATCTTGTTGATGCTCAGAGACAGTAAGTTGGCTTAATTCAGGGGTAGTCAGTGCCGCACTCAATTCCGTGCGCAACTGCGGCAGATTTATTCGCTGTTTGGTCACGCCAACTTTCTCTCAGATTTCCGTAATAACCCTTGTTTTTTCAGGTGAACCAACAGCATTGAAATAGCTGCAGGCGTAATTCCTGAAATACGTGCGGCTTGGCCGACAGTTTCCGGCCGATGTGATTTCAACTTAGCGACAACTTCATTAGACAAGCCTGAAATGGTTGAATAATCAAAGTCTGCCGGCAATAAGGTGTTTTCGTGACGAATCGTTTTTGCAATTTCGTCCTGCTGACGCGCAATGTAGCCTGCGTACTTAATCTGCACTTCCACTTGTTCGGCTGCTTGCGGATCCTGAAGGCCTGGGCCAATGCTCTCGATAGCCATCAATTGGTTATAAGTGACCTCTGGACGACGCAGAATTTCTTCCAAGCTTGCTTCACGGCTCAACGGCGTTTTGAGCAACGGATTCAAATGTTCTGCAGCCGCATGGCCTGGGTGAACCCAAGTGCTTTTGAAACGTTGTTTCTCCGTCTCAATATGTTCCATTTTTGCTTCAAAGCGCGCAAACCGCTGATCATCCACCAAACCCAATTCACGGGCTTTCGTGGTTAAGCGAATATCCGCATTGTCTTCACGGAGTAACAAGCGATACTCGGCACGGGACGTAAACATGCGATAGGGCTCTTTGGTGCCTAATGTCGCCAGATCATCGATCAAAACACCGATATAGGCTTCATCGCGACGGGGCGTCCAAGGTTCTTTCCCTTGCACCGCAAGTGCGGCATTCATACCCGCAATTAATCCTTGTGCACCCGCTTCTTCATAGCCTGTCGTACCGTTAATTTGACCCGCAAAGTACAGTCCTTGAATAAACTTCGACTCAAGGGATTGCTTCAAATCACGCGGGTCAAAGAAGTCATATTCAATGGCGTAGCCCGGTCGCGTAATGTGCGCATTTTCAAAACCACGAATTGAATGAACCAATTCCACTTGCACATCGAATGGCAAGCTTGTGGAAATACCATTTGGGTAGACTTCACAGGTATTCAAACCCTCCGGCTCAACAAAAATTTGATGGCTGTCTTTGTCGGCAAAGCGCATAACTTTGTCTTCGATGGAAGGACAATAACGCGGCCCAATGCCTTCAATGACGCCTGAATACATGGGGGACCGATCGAGTCCACCACGAATAATGTCATGGGTTTGACCATTGGTATGAGTGATGTAGCAACTAATTTGCTGCGGTTGGTCTGCATGAGAACCCATGTAGGAAAACACCGGACGTGGATCATCACCGGGTTGCTCTTGCATCACCGAAAAGTCGATGGTGTTGGCATCAATGCGTGGTGGTGTTCCAGTTTTTAGGCGATCAACCCGCAATGGGAGCGCACGTAGTCGTTCTGCCAATGCGATGGAAGGTGGATCACCAGCACGACCGCCACGGTATTGCGACAAACCAATATGAATCTGGCCGCCCAAGAACGTACCAACGGTAAGCACCACACTTGGAGCATAAAACTTCAAGCCCATTTGGGTCACAACACCTTCAACTCGCGGACCAATGCCTGATTCCGTGACGATGAGATCGTCACAGGCTTGCTGAAATATTTTTAGATTTGGCTGATGCTCGAGTGCGTGGCGAATAAAATTTCGATAAAGCACGCGGTCGGCTTGTGCGCGAGTCGCTCTGACCGCTGGGCCTTTGGACGCATTCAAGGTGCGAAATTGAATCCCCGCGTGATCCGCACCACGAGCCATAATGCCACCCATAGCGTCAATTTCTTTCACCAAATGACCTTTACCAATACCACCAATGGCTGGATTACAAGACATTTGACCCAAGGTATCGATGTTGTGGGTCAATAAAAGCGTACGCTGGCCCATACGAGCAGCTGCAAGAGCGGCTTCTGTGCCTGCATGACCGCCACCAATTACGATGACGTCAAAACGCATGTCGGTAGTCATAAGTGATCCTAACTTCTTGATCTTGCTGGTTAGCAAAGTCGTGTTGCTGGTAAAGGTTTGTGCTAACGGTCGCTAAGTGGTTAAAACTTTGGCGAACTCAGTGTTTTCTGCAATCCGTAAGTATACCTCGGATCAGGGGTAAGAATAAATGATCCTGTGATGCGATCGGGTGTTGGATCTTGTTTGTGATCACTTCTGATCGAATCAGGAAGGTCAGTAGTTAATATAGATCTATATTTTTTTAAAAAGAGGTTATTAGTTCTACTATTAGCTCGACGTTTTTCTGTGGGTTAGTGTAAAAACTTTATAATTTACAGTTATTTAATAGCCTTCCTTTGATGTGTGCAACTGGCACTGACCAGTAAGGATAACCAGTGGGATAAGTCCATGGTTATGCACAGGCAAAGTTATCCCCGGATCTATCCTATGATCTGATCACAAGTAAGATCGCAGTTTATTCACAGGATGTAATGACCTCTGTATGAACTATGAATTGAATGTGGATAAGATCGTTTTGTATTCTCTAGAGGCCTCGCTTTAACTCAAAAGAATAATGTGAACAAGGTTATGCACCGCGATGATCTTGCCAATTTTCGAGCCATTTCGTTGCTGTCGTTTCAGGCGCTGGGTCGAGCATCATATCAATGGTTAAAATATCAGCGACACGTGTAGCACCCAGTTGCGATAGCAATTGATCAGCATCCAGACCTGCTTGGCAATAGGTGTCATAACTTGAGTCACCAATGGCCACCAGCGCATAGCGAACGGCTGCTAAGTTGGGTTGTTGTTGTGCGAGGTCTTCCATGAATTGGACAATGCTTTCTGCATATTCGCCTGCACCGTGGGTTGCGACGCACAAAAGCCATAGACCTTCTGTCGGTATTTCATGAATTGCTGGAAGGTCGTGAAAGGTGGTGGTGTGCCCCTCCGCTTGTAGTGCGATTTCTAGCTCACCGGCGAGAAACTCTGTGTTGCCTGAGGTGGTGCCGACTAAAATGTGGATACTTTGCATACATGGTCCTAATTCTTTTGATACTTCAGCTTGGTATTACACTGAAGTGCTTAAACTGGCATAAATATTCGGTTGAACGCCTTTATAAATAAGGGTATCATTCGCCCGTTTTATCACCAAGCAACATCGTTTGTAAGCCCATGAGTGAGCAATTCACTTGGTTTTTCGGGTGATTTATTAAGATTTTATACGTAATCGGGTCTGAAAGCGTTTTGTTCTCAAAAATAATGAGAGCAACACCACAGAGCCCCGACTTTTTCTGTATTTGCGCTACATTGATGTGGTGGTGTTAAAACGTACAATCACGAAGTTTGCCTACCGTACAAGCATGGGACAATAATATGCAGTGCCCTTGGCCGTGGTTGGTTTACTCGAGTCCATGATGACGCAAACCATTGTGGATGACTTAACCGACACCAAAACTGACCGGAATAAAGAATGTCGCGGTCAAGGTATTGCCAATATTGGTTCGGGCTTGATGGGTGGTATGGCTGGTTGTGCCATGATTGGTCAGTCGGTAATCAACGTGAAGTCGGGGGGGCGCGCGCGGTTGTCGATGTTCGTCGCCGGGGTCGCATTGATCACCATGGTGGTTTTCCTGAGTGATTGGGTGTCGAGCATTCCGATGGCGGCACTGGTTGCAGTTATGATCATGGTGTCTATCGGTACGTTTAGTTGGCAATCGATTAAGGACTTAAAAACCCATCCGTTGAGCACCAGTGTGGTAATGGTGTCGACTGTAGTCGTCACTGTCACGACTCATAACCTAGCTCTGGGTGTCTTTGTGGGTGTCTTGTTGGCAGCGGTATTCTTTGCGGCGAAAGTCAGTAATTACATGCATATTAGCTCCAAACTTCTCGATTCTGGAATGCAACGGGAATATCACGTGGTCGGCCAAGTGTTCTTCAGTTCATCTGAGAAGTTTGTCGACTCCTTTGACTTCCGTGAGTCCCTTGATAAGGTAATCATTAACCTAGAACGGGCACATTTTTGGGATATTACGGCGGTAGCCGCGCTCGATAAGGTGGTGCTCAAGTTCCGCCGCGAGGGCGCCGAGGTTGAAGTTGTGGGAATGAATAAAGCAACGGCCACAGTAGTAGATAAATTTGGTGTGTCTGATAAACCGGACGCGATTGATCGCCTGATGGGACACTAGTCGGCTCGTCTGAGAAGAGGAATAGCATGATGACAATGCATACAGTTGCATGTATCGACGGCTCTGCGCTAAGTGACGTGGTTGCGGATTACGCAGCTTGGTCTGCGGAGCGGATGGGCACCGAGCTGGTCTTACTTAACGTACTGGATGATGTGCGCGCGTCAGAAGAAACGGATTTTAGCGGTAATATCGGCATGGATGAGCGCCAACGGTTATTGGCAGAACTTGCTGATTTAGAAGAGAAGCGGGCGAAGCTTGCGCGCCAGCAAGGCCATACCTTCTTGGAAGCGGCTCGAAAGCACGTGCAGGAGCGCTTTGAAGAGCCGGTTTTGCGCCAACGCCATGGTGACCTGGTGGACACGTTGTCGGAATTAGAAAGTGAAATTCGCTTACTCGTTATTGGTCGGCAAGGAAAACGTGGTGCAGGTATTGGTCAGCACATTGGCCATCAAGTGGAGCGCGTGATTCGCGCGTTGCATCGTCCGACTTGGGTGGTGCACGGTGAATTTAAAGCGCCAGAACGCATAATGATTGCTTTCGATAATAGTGCCACTGCAAAAAAAGCAGTGGAAATGGTAGCGGGCAGTCCTTTATTCCGCGGTATTCCAGTGGATGTTGTGATGGTTGGCGCCGACACGGGTGATCATCAGCAACAGCTGCAATGGGCTGAGGGTAAGCTTAAAGACCAAGGCTTTGCCGTAACCACCGCGATTATTGCGGGAGACGTGGAAGAAGCACTGAATGAGTACGCCAAGACCCATCAGGTTGATGCGATGGTCATGGGTGCCTACGGCCACTCACGAATTCGAGAGTTTCTCGTGGGTAGTCACACCAATGCCTTGATTAAAAGTGCCAAGGTGCCACTCCTGTTGCTTCGCTAATGTTTGGGCTTGATGTACTTCCGAGTTGGCTTGAATGGATTGAGCCGTGGTTGCCTTGGCTGGCGCTGACAGGTTTTGTTACCTTTACCGCGTCGCTGGTACTCATTCCAATCTTGGTTGTAAAAATGCCAGCTGATTACTTCTCGAGCCACAAACGCCCGCGGCGCTGGACGCGCTCAAGGCGGCTGTATTATGTGGCGCGAAATATTTTGGCGTTCTTTCTGTTATTGGCGGGTATTGCCATGCTGATTTTGCCGGGCCAAGGCCTACTCACCATACTGATTGCAGTGATGGTTTCGGATGTGCCAGGGAAATATCGACTTCAGCGTTGGCTAATTGCTCAGCCTGGGGTGTTTAAATCACTCAACTGGATCCGAAAACGCTACGACGCCGAACCACTCGAACGACCTCGTAAACGCGTTAAGTAAGCCCGTCTTCGTCGTTATACACCTCAACCGCAATGGGTTGAGGTGTTTCCGTTGGCTTGCGGCGTTTGAGCCAGCTGAGTTGCTTGATTTCAAATGCCACTAGGCGTTCTTTTTGGCCTCATCCACCAGCACTGAAATGGCACCATCACCGGTAACGTTACAGGCAGTACCAAAGCTGTCTTGTGCCATATAGAGTGCAATCATCAGCGCAACTGCGGTTTCGCCGAAGCCCAACATTGAACCCAGCAGGCCCACAGCCGACATCACGGCACCACCGGGAACACCCGGAGCCGCCAGCATGACCACACCTAACATCAGGATAAAGGGCAACATGGTCATAAAGGACGGAATTACGAGTGCATTATGCAATACCATGACCGCCACAGTGCAGCTGACAATGGTAATGGTCGAACCGGCAAGATGCGTCGTGGCGCACAATGGTACGGTAAAGTTCGCCACATCTTCGTTCACGCCATTGTTCTTCACGCTTTGCAGCGTGACCGGAATGGTTGCCGCACTGGACATGGTTCCGAGCGCGGTGAAGTAGGCTGGCAACATATTACGAATCAATGTTACCGGTGATTTACCGGCTTTCAGACCTGCAATCACAAACATTCCAACGATGTACAACCAATGCAGTGCAATGGCGAGCACTAGAATCACACCAAAGGTTTTGAGTGTGGTGAATACTGTGCCTGCAGCTGCCATTTCAGCGAAGACTCCCGCAATGTAGATGGGCAGCAACGGAATGATGATTTTCACCAGCAAGGCTTTGATGATGTCACGGCCTTGATCGCTTAACTCATGTAGCGTTTTCGCTTGGGTCGCAGCGATACCGAGGCCAAAAATAAAGGCGAGTGCGAGTGCCGTCATGACGTTAAACACTGGCGGGATATTGAGTGTAATAAAAGGACTCAAACCGTTGCTCATAGCCTGGGTCACTTCACGACTCTCGCTTGCCAGCATCGGTACAATCAAGGCGGCGGCAAAGAATGCAATAATGCCGGCGATAATAGTCGAGGCGTAGGCAATTCCAAGGGTTCGGCCTAACAGCCGCCCCGAATTGCGAGGTAGCCCCGCGATACCGCTAGTAATGAAGAACAGAATCAAGAGTGGAATGACGAAAAACAACAGTTCGCCGAAGAGTTCTTTAAACGTGAGGAGTAACTGCACAATCCAATCGGGTGCGAACAGACCGAGCAAGCTACCCAGCACGATACCTGCAATCAGTTTAATAATCAGTGTCATGAGGGTTCTCGTTATTATTCTAGTGACAGAAAACCCGATAATAGCACGGCTTATGCGTTCGCAGCATCCGACCTGATCATGTGTAAGTTAAGAAAGTCTTCGGCAGCCAGAATGCCCTGTTCATAGCCCGCATTAAGCGCCTCAAGATCTTGTGTGAAGCGTGAAACTGGGAAAGGATCAGGCGGCGCAATGACGCGAATACGGCAGTCTTCAGGAGGATTTTCTATAAAGGCAAGCGCACGATTGTATTGTTCTGCGCGCCGTGTCACCGCGGCAAAGAGTTCTGGGTGCTCAGTAAAAAAAGGCTTTAACAAGGACGGAAAGCGCACACTGTCCTTGTTGTAAGAAAGCGGACGTGAGCGAATTACGGTGATGTCACGCGCGCCGTCCTCGTAGGCTTTGATCACCGGAATTGAATCGGTAAGCCCGCCGTCGGTCATGGGCTCATTTTCAATGGGTGGGAAGTCACGGAATACCAAAGGCATGGCGCAAGACGCAGGAAACAAGTCGTTCATATTGTCTTTCTCCACCACAAAGTACCGCGGCTCGCCGCTCGCGACGCTAGTGGTCACGACAGTTAACGGAATGCCGCGCTGCTGGTACTTTAAAATATCTAATGGAAGCTCATCGAGGGACGCATGCCATAGCCAACTTACGTCGCAGAAATGCCCACCTTTCAGATAGCGGCGTAAACTCATAAAGTCATCTCGCCGCGCGTGGTCGGTGATAATTTGATAGCTGCGTTTGTGGTTGCCCGCAAGGTAGCCAACGCAGTTGGTGGATCCTGCAGAAACGCCGTAGGCGTGGGTAAAGGGATAAATATTCTCAGTAATAAAAAGGTCGAGTACGCCTGCAGCAAAAATGCCGCGCATGGCGCCGCCTTCAACAACTAGAGCACTGCTTCGTGCTGGCTTGGAAAAGTCATGCATCGTCATACTCCCTTACTGATGGCTTACTTATTAAGTATAGGCAGTTCGACGTGCTTTGGATTTTATTTGGTAACAATTTTCGACTTATTGATGAATAGGTCGCTTTGGTATCCTTTGGCGCTTTCAATGCCAATTATAGAGTTACATATCGAATTATGGGGTTAGCAACGACAGCATGAAGTTCTCAATCAAATCTGTTCGTAAGTGGTTTTACGGACTCCCGATGGTCCAGCGCATCGGTATTTATCTACTCATATTCGCCATAGTCTTCGTGACCATCGGTAATCAATGGGCCAACTTCATCGGCTTGCTCATACTGTCAGTCTTGGTATTTTTCCCGGAAATTTTTCTTCTTAAAGAAAAGCACGCCAGAGTGAAGTCGATGCTGTCCATGCTGTCTGTGAATAACAAGTACTTGCATGTTGGCATGGAACGCGTTGCGATTAGCGCGATCAAGAAAATTGCATTGAGCGCCGAAGATGATCACTACGCAGTCCTCAGCTTTCCCTACAACCACCAAATTTCCGGCAGCTACCGCTTCCCAAAACAAGAACTCGATGCCGTATCGCAATGGTTCGCAGCGCATGTGCCACTGGCCGAGGTGATTGAGTAGGGGGAGTAAAAAGTCACTTCCCGATACAAAACGAGCCAAAGATCTTGCCGAGTAGGTCGTCGCTAGTGAATTCGCCGGTGATCTCATTGAGGTGTGACTGCGCGAGGCGCAGTTCTTCGGCAAGAATCTCGCCGGCAGCAAATTCGTGAAGTTGCTCTTGGCCCGTCAGTAGGTGTTGTTTAGCGCGAGCAATTGCCTCGAGATGACGGCGGCGTGCCATAAATCCGCCTTCCATCGCTGCGTTAAACCCCATGCAGTCCTTGAGATGTTCGCGCAGGTGCTCAATGCCTTGCCCGGTATTTGCCGACAGGCTCACTACGGGAATGCCATCGTATTCGGCAAATCCGGTGGCTTCGCCAGTGAGGTCGACTTTATTGCGGACCACGCTGAAGGGCAGATGTGGTGGTAAACGCTTAAAGAAGTCGGCCCAAATATCGGTAGGATGAATTGCATCGGTGTCGGTACTGTCCACCATGAATAGCACACGATCGGCTTGCTCAATTTCCTGCCATGCGCGTTCAATACCAATTTGCTCCACTTTATCAGGACTTTCCCGCAAGCCGGCGGTGTCGATAATATGCAGTGGCATCCCATCAATTTGAATGTGTTCACGCAAGACGTCACGGGTGGTACCAGCAATGTCCGTTACAATGGCCGACTCACGTCCGGCTAAGGCGTTAAGTAAAGAGGACTTGCCTGCGTTCGGACGTCCAGCAATCACCACGCGCATGCCTTCTCGCAATAAACTTCCTTGTTTGGCCTCTGCCTCAACCTTCTCAAGTGCTGCAAGAATAGCAGCAAGTTCGCCCGCCACTTTGCCGTCACTTAAAAAGTCGACTTCTTCGTCGGGAAAGTCGATGGAGGCTTCCACATAAATGCGTAAGTGAATGACCGCGTCGACGAGTTGGTCGATGCGATGCGAGAACTCACCCTGGAGGCTCTGTAAGGCCATGCGTGCGGCTTGCTCTGACGTGGTATCAATAAGGTCAGCAATGGCCTCTGCTTGCGCGAGATCGAGCTTGTCGTTGAGAAATGCCCGCTCGCTGAACTCTCCTGGGCGCGCAAGACGTGCCTTGCTAGTACTCAGAATGGCGCGAATGAGCATATCAATAACAACAGGCCCACCGTGTCCTTGTAACTCAAGGATGTCTTCACCAGTAAACGAGTTCGGGCCTTGAAAGAACAGTGCGATGCCTTGGTCGATCAGGTTACCCTGTGCGTCACGAAAGGGCAGATATTCTGCAAAGCGTGGTTTCGGACAGTGACCGAGAATAATGTCGGCAATGGCTCGAGACTGAGGCCCGCTCACACGGACAATACCTACGCCACCTTTGCCGGGAGGCGTTGCTTGGGCAACGATGGTGTCATTGTCGTACGCCATTTCTGTCATGGATCGCTCAGGCTTTGAGGTTTGTGCCATTATACGCCGCTTCGCGAAGCAGAGAAAAGGCCGCGCTGCTTGGATGTTTCTTTGCTGCGAGATTTCGTGATGCGCGTTGGGGTGGGACCCATCTTAAGACGGATTACTTGCCTGCTGCGCGTCGAACACTTGTTGTAGTGCGTCCGTCAGTGCCGGCACTATGTCGCGGTGACGCTCATGGATGTAGTGATAGAGATTCCAGGTCTCAAGATCAGGGCTGACTTGGTGAATCCCTTCACTATTCATCTCCTTCAACACAGCCTGAGCGACTTCCCGTGGCAACACGACTACATCTGAGCGGTTGTGTTTGAGTCGCATAAAAGCA
Source organism: Idiomarina sp. (assembly GCA_020831965.1). Taxonomy (GTDB): domain Bacteria; phylum Pseudomonadota; class Gammaproteobacteria; order Enterobacterales; family Alteromonadaceae; genus Aliidiomarina. The sequence goes on along the minus strand of JAFIFP010000013.1, from coordinate 123,105 downwards.
CGCTCTATTGAACTGACTGACTGTGCCGGAATGTCACCGAGTCGAGCCGTAATAATGGTCGTGCCGTGGAGCACATCGATACGCTGACCTTCAAGGTCTTGCCATTGCGTTGGTCTGAAATTGGGGTCGCGAGTGAACACCGTTGCCGCGGTTTGAAAAATCGGCACGGGGATGCGGATCATGCCGCTGGATTCGGATTCAACTTCTTCGGTGCGAGCGAGCTCACCATCGAGCATGGCGCCGCGATTGCTCTCATACCAACTCCGTGGATAAGGCATAGGTAGCAGAGTCACTTGGTAGCCAATAGATTGATAGGCGGCTTCAATTAAACGAAATGACGGATGATCGGTGCTGACTTCTTGCATAGTACCGATGACGAGCGCTTTGTCGTTGGTTGAGTGAGTCGACGCCGCAACGGGTGCGTTGACACTTAATGCGATGAACAGGACAAGTAATGACTTCATCATAGCGACTGAAACTGCCTTGGTTGTTGGACAACCGAAAATGAAATTGTGAGAAAAATGTTAAGAGTAGTGTGCTAGAAATGGTAAGAAATGTCACGAGTTTGTCACGTGATTTCGGAGCAGTAGTTACAAAGTAGATATAAAAAAGCCCAGCGCTATGCTGGGCTCTCTAAGTTGTTTTTTCGGTTAGGCCTTTTTAACGCCTAACCCTTTCTTGTCGAGCTGTCGGTAAATCCACAGCATTTGAGCAATAGAGATTAAGTTGCTCACTAACCAGTAAAGCACGAGGCCTGCTGGGAAGAACAAGAAGAACACAGTAAAGACCACAGGCATCCATTGCAGGATCTTTTGCTGCATTGGGTCTGTCACTGGCGTTGGTTGCAGGCGTTGCATTAAGTACATGCTGGCGCCCATCAGTAACGGCAGAATAAACAGTGGGTCGCGGCTTGAAAGGTCGCTAATCCACAACATGAAGTTCGCATGGCGGATTTCTGGACTTTCGAGCAGTACCCAGTAAAGCGCTAGGAAGATAGGTAATTGCAGCAGCATCGGTAAACAGCCACCAAGCGGATTGACCTTTTCTTCCTGGTACATTTTCATCATGGCTTGGGACATTTTCTGTCGGTCGTCCCCGAAGCGCTCTTTTAGCTCTTTCATGCGTGGCGCAATTTTGCGCATTTTTGCCATGGAGGTGTATTGCGCTTTGGTGAGCGGATAGAGTAACCCCTTCACCACTAAGGTCACCAAGATAATGGCAACACCCCAGTTCTGTACAAAGGTGTACAGGAACGAGAGTAACCAGTGAATCGGTTGGGCAAGCCACCACAGGAAGCCGTAATCAACGGTCAGGTTTAAGTGGTTTGCTAACTGCGCCAAACGCTCCTGATCTTTCGGACCCATATAAATATGGCTCACGAACTCCGTCGCTTCACCTGCTGGAATGCGAATGGTTGGGCCAACAAAGCCAACCACGCCGTCACCGGCCGCACGCAAATGACTAGAATATAGGCGATTGTCTGCTTCTTGGTCTGGCACCCAAGCCGTTACGAAGTAATGCTCAAGCATCGCAACCCAGCCCGCAGGCGTGGTTTCATTCAAGTTACGCTTTTCAATGTCGCTGAAGCTGTACTTTTTATAACGGTTATTTGAACTAGAGTAGGCAGCACCACGATAGGTCGGCATGAACATGCTGCCACGGCCACCATTAATCATGGTTTGCTTTAACTGACCGTAAAGCGCCATTTGCAATGCGTCGTCGGTTTGGTTCTCAACGATGTGGCGCACTTCAACAGCATAATCACCGCGAGTCAGAATAAACTCTTTGGTTATCAGCGTACCGTCTTCACGTTGGTAAGTTAGTGGCACGCGAAGTGAGTCATTACTACCGATGTCGAAGTTGCTATTGGTGGCTCGATAGAGCGGGCGACCTTCAGCAGTATCGGTGCCATCGCGTCCAACCAAACCACTTTGTGCCACGTGGACCTGACCGGTACGTTGGAACAAAATAGTATAGCGTTCGGGCTTTCCTAGCTCTTCTGCATGGTTCAGCAGTTCACTACGAATGATGTCGCCGCCGCGCAGATCAATTTGCAGATCCAGTACATCAGTCCGAATACGAATAATGTCGCCGCTTGCAGTAGATGTTTCTTCGCGTGGAATAGCATCGGCTGCTGCACCGGCTGCAGAAGGAACAGAGCTCTCACTGGCCGTTGTTTGCGGTATTCCTGATTCTGGTTCTGCTTGCGCTTGCGGAATTCCGGAAGCTTCAGGCATGGAGGTGCTGTCTATTCCTGGTGCGCTTGCTGGGTCCTTGTTCTGCCATTGCTGGAACATAAAGAAGGACAAGACCAGCAGGAGAATCAGCAGTAGTGTACGTCGCGAATCCATAATTACTTCGTCTCTCGTTTCGTGTTCTGCGTTGATGAGTCCGTGTTGTCAGCATCCTCTTCAGGAGGCTCGTCACCCGGGACCGGATCAAAACCACCCGGATGTCCCGGGTGGCATTTGCTGATTCGCCGTACAGCGAGCCAGCTACCTTTTATTACGCCAAACCGGCGAATTGCATGAATTGCATACTCTGAGCACGTGGGCACAAAACGGCACCGCGGCCCGAGTAGCGGGCTGATTAGCAATTGATAGAGGCGTATTAGGCCGATAAAAACTGCTTGCAGCGCTTGTTTAATTTTCGCCATAGGTAATCACACAGGTTCTGCAAAGCGGCGTTATCGAGTTGAGTCACCCCGGGTTTAGCGATGATGATAATATCAAAGCCGACGAGTTTATGCTGCTGTAACCGATAGGTTTCACGAATTATTCGTTTAATGCGATTCCGTTCAACGGCGAGCTTCGCGTTTTTCTTGCTAACCGTAACCCCTAAACGTGGGTGGTCGAATGCATTAGGTTTCGCGAGAACAGTGAGATGCTGACTGACGGCTTTAACAGGAGGGTGATCGAAAACGTTTTGAAAATGCGCGGGAGTTAACAGACGTAACTCCCGGGGATATGCATAGTGCTTCACTCAGGAACCTGAGCTGACTGCAATTAAGCAGTCAGTACTTTACGTCCCTTGGCACGGCGGCGGGCCAAAACTTTACGGCCGTTTTTGTTTGCCATACGTGCACGGAAGCCGTGGTCGCGCTTGCGCTTTAATACGCTTGGTTGAAATGTTCTTTTCATGGCTATCGTTCCATTACAAATTACTGTGGTGAGCAGTGTGTCAAAATGAGCGCGGATTCTACCTGTAAAAAGGATCGCTGTCAAACCCTTCGCTTATTTTTTGCCTGTGGATAAGTGCGATAAACGACAGGTAAAACACTGGCGTCAACCCCTCGAATTTCGTATTATGGATAGATTATTCGGCAGGGCCAAGACCCCGCTTCTGTGTTCAACTTCAATGCATGCTTGAACGCATGATCCCAATAGAGGATCGCATCTATTTTTCATCCAAAAAATGCATACAGGAGTGGTGTTCGTGGGTAATTCTCTGTGGGAGCAATGTGCAACGCGTTTGCAAAGCGAGCTGACATTGCAGAATTTTAATACCTGGATTCGTCCCCTACAGGCTGACCTTGAGCAAAATACCTTGTTCTTGTACGCACCCAACACCTATGTGATGGACTGGGTGAAGGAAAAGTACTTCAAGCAGATCATCAGTTTTCTTCGCGAATCGGCAGGCGAGAAAGCGCCAAACGTGGAATTACGTGTGGGTGCGCGTAAAGCAGCCGCGCCGGCAGCTCCCCCCGAAACTCCGAAACCTTTGAATGGTACGACGCGAGCCATGCCGTCGAATCCTCGCGTGACCGACGAAGCAGACCGGCCCTACTCTCTGCAACGCAACAACCTGAATACTGATCATCGGTTCGAAAACTTTGTTGAAGGTAAATCGAACCAGTTGGCGCGCGCGGCAGCGATGCAGGTGGCAGAGAATCCCGGTCAAGCGTACAACCCTCTCTTTATATATGGCGGCACCGGTTTAGGTAAAACCCATTTGCTTCACTCGGTCGGGAACGCAATTCTTGAGCGAAACCCAGAAGCCAAAGTGTTTTACTTGCGCGCGGAGCGTTTTGTGCAAGACATGGTGTATGCCATGAAGCACAACAAAATTGACGCCTTTAAGGAGAGCTACCGTTCGGTAGAGGCCTTGCTGATTGACGACGTACAGTTTTTTGCGAAGAAAGAGCACTTTCAAGATGAGTTTTTCCATACATTCAACTGGTTACTTGAAGGAAATCAACAGGTTATCCTAACTAGTGATGTGTACCCGAAGGAAATTGAAGGGGTTGATGATCGCTTAAAGAGTCGTTTCGGTTGGGGACTTACCGTGGCGATTGAGCCACCAGACTTACCGACTCGAGTCGCTATCCTTGAGCGTAAGGCCGAAGAGCGTGGAATTAAGCTTCCGCCTGAGGTTGCGTTTTTTATTGCCAAGCGTTTACGCTCTCACGTTCGCGAACTTGAGGGCGCGTTGAACCGGGTCGCGGCAAATGTCTCTTTGACTGGCAAAGAAGTTACGATCGAATTTGTGAAAGAAGCATTGCGTGATTTGTTAATCGCAACGGAGAAGTCCGCGACTATTGATAATATTCAACGCACAGTTGCTGAGTATTACAACATCAAAATCGCTGATTTAACCTCGAAGCGCCGTAGTCGTTCCATCGCGCGACCGCGTCAGGTGGCCATGGCGCTGGCGAAAGAATTAACGACGCACAGCTTGCCAGAGATCGGCGACGCCTTCGGCGGCCGGGATCATACAACGGTGCTGCATGCATGTCGCAAGGTGCGCGAACTGATTGATCACGACCATGAGATTCAACAAGACTATCGGAATTTGTACCGTACGCTGTCGTCATGAATGATGTGACACTTCAAGCAACGAAAATAACAACAATAGGAGAGCCAGCCGCATGAAATTTTCCATCAGCCGAGATGCGCTACTCAAACCACTACAAGTTGTCAGCGGTGCGGTAGAGCGTCGCAACACATTACCGATATTGAGTAATGTTCTTCTGCAAGTAAGTGAAGACTCACTTAGAATGACAGGTACGGATTTAGAGGTTGAGTTGGTTTCCTCCGTGACCCTTGAGCAAGCGCAACCAGGTGATATTACAGTACCAGCGAAGAAGTTGTTGGACATCGTGCGGACCCTGTCGGAAGGCTCTGAGGTACGTATTGAAGGTGCTGAAGACAAAGTTATTATTCGCTCAGGCAAGAGCCGCTTTACTCTGAGCACATTGCCAGCGTCTGATTATCCAAACATTGATGAGTGGCAAAGCGAAATTCAGATTGAAATGGAGCAAGGACAACTCAAGCGGTTGATGGAACGCACCCATTTCTCCATGGCGAACCAAGATGTTCGTTACTACCTGAACGGTATGTTGTTCGAAGTGAATGACAACGTATTGCGTGCCGTGGCCACTGATGGTCATCGACTCGCGATGGCTGCCGTCGACCTGCAGCAGAGTGCGTTGCCCCATAAACAGGTGATCGTGCCGCGCAAGGGCGTAACGGAACTCCTGCGGTTGCTAGACGATGATGATAGTCCACTGTCGTTGTCCTTAGGACAAAATCATATTCGTGTCAGTGCGGGCGGAATGACTTTCACCAGTAAGCTCCTGGATGGTCGCTTCCCAGATTATCGCCGCGTGCTGCCTGCAGGCGGCGATCGCATCGTTATTGCTGATCGAGACGTGTTGAAACAGTCCTGTGTACGCGTGTCGATTCTGTCGAACGAGAAATTCCGCGGCGTGCGTGTAGCGCTAGCACCTCAGGAAATTACGTTGACGGCGAATAACCCAGAACAAGAACATGCGGAAGAGCGCGTTGAAGTGAACTACCAAGGCGAAAGCATGGAAATTGGCTTTAACGTGAACTACGTGCTCGACGTGCTGAATTCAATCGAGGGTCAGGAAGTGAAGTTTACTCTGACCGATCAGAATAGCAGTGCCTTGGTAGAAGATAACGCAGATGGCAGCGCGTTATATGTTGTGATGCCAATGCGGCTCTAGTGAATGCATGTTGAAAGCCTGACTATTTCGGAGTTGCGAAACCTGCGAGCTGTCAATCTCGAGGCGACAGGTCGGGTAAATATAATTTACGGCGCCAATGGCAGCGGTAAAACGAGTGTTCTCGAAGCCCTATACGCACTCGGTTATGGGCGGTCTTTTCGGACGCACCAAGCGCGGCAAATGATCCATCATAGCGCCGAGAGTTTTACGGTGTTTGCGCGCATTAACGAAGGTTTAGACGAACCTGCCCGCGTCGGATTTCAACGCTTCCGGGGTGGGGAGCATGAGATTAGAATTAATGGCGATAAGGGTTGTCGGTTATCGGACCTTGCTCGCCATGTGCCAGTTCAACTGATGACTCCCGAGGGGGTTGAACTGATCACAGATGGCCCGAAGGCGCGTCGTCAGTATATGGATTGGGGATTGTTCCACGTGGAACAATCGGATTATGCGCACTGGATTGCCTATGCGCGGTTACTCAAGCAACGCAATGCGCTATTACGAAGCGGGCGCTTTAAACAAGATGGCGGTTCGTTTTGGGATACGCAGTTGGCGCAGAGCGGTGAGGCGTTAACTGTCGCGCGGCGTCGTTACTTGAATAATTTGAATAATGAATTGAACGCCTATTGCGGGCGTTTTCTACCTGGTATGGCGTTCGAGTTTAAGTTAGTGCCTGGTTGGAACGAAAGCCAGAGCTTATTGGAAGCGCTGCAAGGTAAGATAGAGCTGGACCAACGCCAAGGCTATACCAGCGTAGGTCCAAGTAAGGCGGAGTGGCAAATCCGTGTGGACGGGGCTGACGCCCGCGAGCGGTTGTCACGAGGTCAATTGAAGTTGCTGGTCGCCGCGTTACGTTTAGTGCAAGGCGGCGATTATCGTCAACGGCGTGGCCAGTCATGTATCTATTTGATTGATGACTTGCCAGCAGAACTGGACCCTGAGAATCAGGAGAGGTTTTGCCAAGCCTTGAACGAAGACGATAGCCAAGTGTTCGTCACTGCTATCGAGAAAAGTAATCTTCTCTCTCATTTTTCGAATGAGGAGACCCGATTGTTCCACGTGGAACATGGAACAATCACAGATAAAACGACAGGATGAATCTATGTCTGATAATAGCTATAACGAATCGAGTATTAAGGTCCTTAAGGGATTAGACGCAGTCCGCAAACGTCCGGGCATGTATATTGGTGACACCGACGACGGAACAGGCCTGCACCACATGGTGTTCGAGGTCGTGGATAACTCGATAGATGAAGCACTTGCAGGTCACTGTAAAGAGATCTACGTGACAATGCACTCGGATGGCTCTGTCTCCGTACGCGATGATGGTCGTGGTATTCCCGTTGAAATTCACCAAGAAGAGGGAGTGTCTGCCGCTCAGGTCATCATGACTGTTCTTCACGCTGGCGGTAAGTTTGACGACAACTCTTACAAAGTGTCTGGTGGTCTGCATGGCGTTGGTGTATCAGTTGTTAACGCGCTGTCGAAGAAACTCGACTTAACTATTCAGCGTGCCGGTAAACTGTATAAGCAGACCTACGTTCATGGTAACCCTGAGAGCGATATTAAAGCAGTGGGTGACACAGCGAAGACGGGTACTGAAATTCGTTTTTGGCCAAGTGAAGAGACTTTCACTAATGTGGAATTCCATTACGACATTCTCGCTAAACGTTTGCGTGAACTTTCGTTCTTGAACTCGGGTGTTTCTATCCATTTAGTTGACGAAGGCTCGGACCGCAAGGATCACTTTAAATATGAAGGTGGTATTGCTGCATTCGTAAGTTATTTGAACAACAAGAAAACGCCAATTCACCCAGCGGTATTCCAGTTCACAGTGGAACGAGAAGATGGAATTTCTGTTGAAGTAGGATTGCAGTGGAATGACTCTTTCCAAGAGCACATCTATTGCTTTACTAATACGATTCCACAGCGTGACGGTGGAACTCATATGGCGGGCTTCCGCTCAGCCTTGACCCGGACCTTGAATAATTACATGGACCAGGAAGGCTACAGCAAGAAAGCGAAAACCAATGCCTCGGGCGACGATGCACGCGAAGGTCTTACCGCTGTCGTTTCGGTAAAAGTGCCAGATCCGAAATTCTCATCTCAGACGAAAGACAAACTGGTTTCTTCTGAAGTGAAGTCGGCTGTTGAACAGGCCATGTCTGAGCGCCTGTGGGACTTCCTCCTTGAGAATCCAACCGACGCAAAAGTGATTGTTCAGAAGATTATTGATGCAGCTCGTGCACGTGAAGCGGCCCGTAAAGCCCGTGAAATGACACGCCGTAAGGGCGCGCTGGATTTAGCAGGCTTGCCAGGCAAGCTTGCGGACTGCCAAGAGAAAGACCCTGCATTGTCTGAACTCTACATAGTGGAGGGTGACTCGGCAGGCGGTTCTGCTAAGCAAGGGCGTAATCGTAAGAACCAAGCGATTCTGCCACTCAAGGGTAAGATCCTAAACGTCGAGAAAGCGCGGTTTGATAAAATGCTTTCCTCGCAAGAAGTGGCGACACTGATCACTGCGTTAGGTTGCGGTATTGGTCGTGACGAATATAACCCTGAGAAGACGCGTTACCACCGCATCATTATCATGACCGATGCGGACGTGGATGGCTCGCACATCCGGACTCTGTTGCTCACGTTCTTCTACCGCCAAATGCCTGAGCTGGTTGAGCGTGGCTATATCTATATTGCACAGCCACCGCTTTACAAGGTGAAGAAAGGCAAGCAGGAAACTTATATTAAGGATGATCCGGGTCTTATTCAGTATCTGACAAGCCTTGCATTGGATCGTGCGTCATTGCACGTGAATGCAGACGCTCCGGGTATTACGGGTGTTGCGTTAGAGAAGATGGTACGAGACTACCAGTTTGCGCTCGATACCATTAAGCGCTTAAGCCGTCGTTTACCAACCCATATGTTGGAGCGCTTAGTCTATGCGCCACGCTTAACGCCTGATTTGTTGAAAGACGAAGCCTATGTTCAGAACTGGGCTAAGGACTTCACGGCCAACTTAATGGACAACGAGCGCGATTCAGCAACGTTCGAGGTGTTTGTACACCATGAAGAAGAGCGCAACGTATATCTGCCGATAGTTCGCATGCGCCGTCACGGAGTCCATACGGACTACACCTTGACCTATGAGTTCTTGGTGTCGCGTGATTATGATCGTCTTGCGAGTGTTGGTAGCTCAATTGACGGGCTCATGGAAGAAGGCGGCTATGTGCAACGTGGTGACAAACAAGAGCCGGTAGAAGACTTCGTAGAAGCCATCGAATGGTTGATCAGCGAGTCGAAGCGTGGCTTATATGTGCAGCGCTACAAAGGTCTGGGTGAAATGAACCCGGATCAGCTCTGGGAAACGACGATGGACCCAGATACGCGCCGCATGCTGCAAGTTACGATTGAAGACGCGATTGCTTGCGACCAGTTGTTCACAACCTTAATGGGTGATCAAGTGGAGCCGCGCCGTGCCTTTATCGAGAGTAACGCGCTGAAAGTTGCGAACCTTGACGTCTAGTTAAGGGGAGATTACAGCCCGTAAATAAACGCCGCGCCTGCTATGCAGATGCGGCGTTTTTGTTGGAGTAAAGACTCGATGGCGAAAGAAACACTTGGAGTTGCGTCGCACGTCTTAATGGTGCGCCCCCACAAGTTTTATGTGAATGGTCAAACTGCAACTGACAACGCTTTCCAATCCAATGCCGTTCAATGCGCAGACCTTGCCGCTTTGGCCCATGCGGAAGTGACACAAGCGATTCATAGATTGGAGCAAGCGGGTGTCGCAGTCAGTGCATTCGAAGACTATGGTTCAGCGGACACGCCAGACTCCGTTTTTCCCAATAATTGGCTGACAACGCATCATGATGGCACGCTGGTGCTCTATCCCATGTATGCCAAGAACCGTAGGAAGGAGCGCCGACGAGATATTGTCGATTACCTTACGGCGGAGCACGGCATTCGCTGTGTTATCGACTTCAGCTTACATGAACGGGCAGGGCGATACCTCGAAGGTACTGGCGCACTCGTGCTCGATCATGTGAACGCGATGGCTTATTGCGCGCTTTCGAATCGCGCAAGTCACAGTCTCTTCCATGATTGGTGCGGCAAGTTGGGTTATCACCCCGTGAGCTTTCATGCGCAAACCTCAGACCGCAAGCCGGTGTACCACACCAATGTCATGATGGCGTTGGGGCCGAACCTTGGAGTAGTGTGCCTTGAGGCTATTACGACGGCGTCGGAGCGCATGCGTGTTGCACGCGCCATCAAGCGGGGAGGACGAGAGCTACTTGCAATCAGTGAAGCACAAATGCGCGCCTATGCGGGTAACCTACTGGCTCTTCGGAGTAATAAGGGTCAACCCTTGTGGGTGATGTCCGAAACGGCGTGGGCAGCCTTTGAGCCCCATCAGCAAGCACAGCTTGAAGCCACGGGTGACATTACCTGTTTGCGGATTCCCACGATTGAACTCGCTGGTGGCAGTGCGCGGTGTATGCTCGCAGAAATCCTTCCGGTAGAAACAAAGAACCCAGCGTAGAGACTCTGCGCTGGGTTCCTAGGCTTTTGGCTGATTGGGGAATCCTAACTCTTAATCCGTTACTGAGCCTAACTTCCCCTATAAACAAACCTTTTAATATGAATTACGACTGTAGTACCGAAATATCTGCAACCCTCAGGAATTGATTCCGAAGTTGTTGGAGTAGGGCTAGGCGATTCGCTTTCACTGCTTCATCGTCAGCATTCACCATCACATGCTCAAAGAACTCATCGACGGGCTGTCGCAGTGTTGCAAGCGCACTCAGCACACTGTCGTAGTCGCCTTGCGTGGCGGCCGCTTCAACGTTTGAAGATATCTGTGCCAACGCTTGATTAAGCGCAATTTCTGCAGCTTCGGTAAGCAGTGCTTCAGACACGTCTCCAATGCTTTGGTGTGCTTTCGCCAGAATATTTCCTACCCGTTTGTTTGCAGCTGCAAGTGCGTCCGCCTCCGGGTTCGTTCTAAAGGTAGCGACGGCTTGAATCCGCTGATCAAAGTCCAGTGCGCGTGTAGGACGCCGTGCAAGAACGGCTTGAATCACATCTGTGGCGACGCCCTGTTCTTGGTACCATGCGCGAAAACGACCAAGTAAGAAATCGACAATTTGCGTTTGTACATCGTCTGGCACCGCAATTACGTCGCTATAGGCTTCTGCGGCGTATCTCACAAGTGTTTCTAGGTCGAGATCGAGCTTTGATTCCACCAAAATTCGGAGCATACCTATAGCTGCTCGGCGCAAGCCAAAGGGGTCTCGGTCGCCTTTCGGTGTTTGGCCGATACCAAAAATTCCAACCAGCGTATCAAGCTTGTCCGCTAGAGCAACGGCTGAACCCTCGAGGGTGCTTGGCAAGCTGTCTCCGGCGAAACGTGGATGGTAATGGGCTTCGATGGCAACGGCGACGGCTTCCGATTCGCCGTCGTGCCGTGCATAGTGCATACCCATGATACCTTGGACTTCTGGAAACTCCATGACCATGTCTGACGCGAGGTCGGCCTTGGCAAGCAATCCTGCACGCTCGGCAACCTCTTGATCTGCCTTCAGTTCTACGGCAATTTTGCCAGCAACTAATGCAATACGACGGGCCTTATCACCAATACTACCGAGTTCCTTCTGAAACAGAATCGTATCGAGTTTCTCTATGCGCGAAGCGAGCGGCTTCTTCTTGTCTGTATTGAAGAAGAATTCTGCGTCGGACAAACGCGGACGCACCACCTTTTCGTTTCCTTCCGTGACTTGCTTCGGTTCGCGACTCTGAATGTTGCTGACAAACAAGAACTGAGGAAGTAGCTCGCCGTCAGAGTCTACGAGTGGGAAGTAGCGCTGGTCATCCTTCATAGTGTAGATGAGCGCTTCCTTCGGCACTGCTAAGAAGCGGGCTTCAAACTCAGCCATCATCGGCACTGGCCACTCCACGAGCGACGTCACCTCGTCGAGTAGGGCGTCGTCCCAAACCGGAGTTGCCTTCAGCGACTTAGCGAGTTCAGTGGATTGGGTTTCGATCTGTGCGCGTCGCGCCGCAAAGTCTGCAACAACATGGGCGTCCAGTAGGCATTGCTCGTAGGTTGACGCCGAAGGTAGCGGAATGTCGCCTTGGCTGTGGAAGCGATGTCCAAGGACGACATTGCTACTTTTGATACCAAACAGCTCGGCGGCAACGACTTGCTCATCAAGCATGATGGTCAAACGTTGTAATGGGCGAATAAAGGCATGAGTACCGTGACCCCAGCGCATCACCTTAGGTACGGGTAGCTGTTTTGCAGCCTGCTGAACGATGCCCGGAAGCAGTGCCTCTAGTGATTGACCGGAGACAGTAGCCTTATGGAGCAACCATTCACCTTTATCCGTGACCAAGCGCTCGGCATCAGCGACTTCAATACCATTACCCCGTGCCCAGCCGATCGCGGCTTTAGTGGGTTGGCCGTCGGCGTCAAAGGCAGCACTGACCGCGGGGCCTCGTTTCTCAACAACTTCGTCGGCTTGACGGGTTTCAACCCCAGCCACTAACACCGCAAGGCGTCTAGGTGTGGCGTAGCTTTTGTGCGAAGTGAACGCTAACTTACTCGATTCAATTTGAGCCAAAACAGAGCTCGTGAAACTATCACTGAGCTGGCGTAGCGACTTCGGTGGTAGCTCTTCGGTACCAAGTTCGATCAACAGGTTCGCGGTCTGACTCATGCGCGTTTACTCTCCTGGTCGTCTGTTGCAGATGCAAGGGGGAAGCCGAGGGCTTCACGGGCTGCGTAATAGGCTTCAGCGCAGCCTTTTGCCATGGTACGCACACGTAAAATATAGCGCTGGCGTTCGGTGACTGAAATCGCGTGGCGAGCATCCAATAAGTTGAACGCATGGGACGCACGCATCACTTGCTCATAGGCAGGCAAGGGTAAACTGTGTTCAAGCAAATGTTGGCACTCGCGCTCGGCGGCATCGAAGCGCTCAAAAAGCACTGCCACATCAGCATGCTCGAAATTATAGGTCGACTGCTCCACCTCATTCTGATGGAACACGTCGCCATACTTAATAACGCCGCGCGGACCGTCCGTCCACACTAAGTCGTAGATACTGTCCACACCTTGGATGTACATGGCGAGACGCTCAAGACCATAGGTGATTTCACCTGCCACGGGACTGCATTCTAGGCCGCCAACCTGCTGAAAATAAGTGAACTGAGTCACTTCCATGCCGTTCAGCCAGACTTCCCAGCCGAGGCCCCAGGCACCTAAGGTAGGTGACTCCCAGTTATCTTCGACAAAACGAATATCATGAACCAGCGGGTCGAAACCGAGCATCTTCAACGACTCGAGATAGAGATCCTGAATATCGGATGGTGAGGGCTTCATGATGACCTGGAACTGATAATAGTGCTGCAGGCGATTCGGGTTCTCACCGTAGCGCCCATCAGTCGGTCGACGACAGGGCTGTACGTAGGCAAAGCTCGCAGGCTCAGGACCAATCGAGCGCAAGAAGGTCATGGGATGAAAGGTACCAGCGCCTACTTCCATATCTAGCGGCTGCACGATGGCACAGCCCTGACGAGCCCAAAAGTCTTGCAGGGCGAGAATTAAGCCCTGAAATGTTTTCACATCAAATTTTTCCATGGGATATCACTCAAATTCGGCCGGTGGCTTTGTTCGTGCATGTGTGTTGTGTGATTATACCCTGACCCGTTGACGGTTTTACAGGCAAAACCCTCGGTTAATGACAGGATGAACCACTTATGGCGACTAATTTAGATGGAACTGCGACTCAGCGCTGTCCTTGGTGTGGTACCGCGCCCGATTACGTGGCCTATCATGACCAAATATGGGGCGTTCCCGAGTATGACAATCACGCGTTATTTGCCAAGCTCTGCCTCGATGGTCAGCAGGCAGGCTTAAGCTGGATCACGATACTGCGCAAGCAAGCGAACTATGAAGCGGCATTTTTGAACTTTAATCCGGAGCGACTCAGCGGCATTCAAGGGGATGAGCGTCGCGTATTTATGGAAGAGCAAATGCAAAACGCCGGCATTGTCCGAAATCGCCTAAAAATCGAATCAATCTTTCGCAACGCGGATAGCTACATGGCGTTGCAGCGACAAGGTATCAAGTTCTCTGATTTCTTATGGGATTTTGTAGGCGGCGTACCGATTCAGAACGCGTGGCGTGCAATGAGTGACGTCCCAGTTGCTACGCCGGAATCTGAGGCCATGTCGAAAGCATTAAAGAAAGCGGGTTTTAACTTTGTCGGACCAACCATTGTCTACGCTTTCATGCAGGCGACAGGCATGGTGAACGACCACTTGGTCAGTTGCCCTCGCTATGAAGAGGTGCGCGCGCTCAGCCAATAGTAACTGTAGGGGAGCGCGCGAGATCTTACGGATGCTCGTTACTTCGTGTGTAAGCGCCGTTCAAGCCAGAAGCCCACGAGTCCTAACACCAACAAAAACAGTCCAAAGGCCTGCAGTAGCGCGTTCTCGGTTCTCGACTGAGTGACTTCACCTTGGAAGTAATAGGTGCGAGTGAAGTTACCGTCGTCCGATACCGGCTCATTAAACAGAGTGCCCCGATATTCTGGCAACATTTTCACTTCGATATTCTGACGCCGGTTCATGCGTTCCATGCGGCGTTGCTGCACAAGAGGGTCAAAGTCTAGCGACTCGGTAAGGGCGCCTGCGCGATTCCGAAATACATCCATGTTTTCACCAGGCATTACAATACCCGGCGACTCGTACTCATACATGGTCTCGGATAAAAGCTGTGCCGTGAAACCGAGGTAAAACAAGGGGAATGCTAGTGCAATGCTGAGCGCGCAAGCCACCAACACACTGGTGCGTCGCTTGTGCTGACGCTGACTGTGCTCACGCAGCCATTCGTCTACCATAGGAATTTGGCGCAGTTTGCCATGCACATAGCCATTATCGAGTGTGGAAATGACGGCATCGAGATCCGTTTCAAGAGCGTTCAGCCATAGCTTTAGCATGTCATTGGAAGGAAGTGAGCGATCACTTTCAAGCTTAGACAAATAAGACTGCTCAATGCCCATGCGCTCTGCCAGCTCTGCCTGACTCAAACTTTGTTCTGTTCGTTGTTGTTTTAATTGGTCGCCAAGTGTCATAGTAAAGTCCTTATTAACAGCCCGGAGGTGGGCTGGAAACACCTATTCTTTGCGAGTCATTCAGGCATAAGAAGACGAATAAACAGGAATATGCACGCATGGTAGCAATTTTTTTCAAGAATAACGTCCTATCTCGAATTTCTTCACGGTTTTTACGTGTGGGGATTCTCTCAACACTAGTCGTTGCACTTGTAGGTTGCACATCACTGGCGGAACGTCGAATCGAGACTGCGCGGCTGGCACATGTGGCCGGCGCCGAGAGCATGTATGGGAGCTTTCTGCGCAGTGATTGTCGGTCTGAGTACTGCGTGTCCTACATTGAGCTTGCTGGATTGGAGTTCGAGAACGGCGAGCCATTGTCTTCGTTTCGTATGGCACGCACCATCAATGGCGAACTCTCTGAAATCCTCTATGAGTTTCAGCCGCTCGCTGACGATGCGCCGGTCATGGTGATGTTTCCTGGTCACGGCATGACCAAAGAGTTGCTTGCCTTTCATGGCTTTATGTTTCGATCTCTGGGTATAGAAGTGTTGGTGGTCGCTGGACCCACGGAGCAGCGACCGTTCAGCATGGGGGCGAATGGTGCCAGACAGATGGCCGCTGTGTTAGCCGAGGATTACGCCGACCGAACTTTACTTGGATTTGGTTTTTCTATGGGGGCGGTGGGGGTGTCCCTTTTAAATGAATCACTTGCAGACAATGGACAAACGCTTGCAGGTGCGATTCTACTCGCGCCCATGGTCGACTTTAACGAGTCTGCCGAAGCTGCTTTTCAACTCATACGCCGGGATTCGCTGGCGGCGAGATTGCTTCCCCAGCGCTCCGCTAGTCAGGCCATCAATCGCATATCGGATCGGCAGCAAGGCGTACTGCAGTCCTATCAAGTGGCTAGGCCTCGACTCCCAACGGACAGTCTCATTATCGCTGGTGATAAGGATACTGTCGTAAATAGTGCACAGATTATCGCGCATTTTGGTGAGCTTCATGACGTTCAGGTACTAGAAGATTACAATCATGTCCGATTAATCGCGGGTGAGCCTGAGGTGAATGCTTTAATGCAGGAATGGCTCGAAAACCGTTTTGTACTTACTGTGACGAGCGCACTGTCTGTGACGAGCGAAGAGGAAACCAATGAATAAGGACATGACCATCAATATCCAACCGGTAGATTACCAGAATCGCGATCATGCGCGTGCACTCGTTGCGCTACTCGACCATTATGCGAGCGATCCGATGGGCGGTGGTGAAGCGCTCTCGCCAGAGACGAAGCAAAACCTAGTGCCTGCCTTGGCGAAACGTCGCAATGTGTTCAGCTTCATTGCATGGACGGATGAGGGTCAACCGATAGCCCTAGTTAATTGTGTCGAGGGCTTTTCGACATTTGCAGCTAAGCCAATTTGCAATATTCATGATATCGCGGTGCTCGATGGCTATCGGGGCCAAGGGATTGCGCAGCTGTTGCTCAATGAGGTTGCTACAGAAGCCAAGCAGCGGGGGTGCTGTAAGTTAACCTTGGAAGTGCTGAGTGGTAATGAGCCGGCCCGTAAAGCATATAAAAATTACGGGTTCCAACCTTATCAGCTGGATCCTAGTATGGGGCAAGCTGAGTTTTGGGAAATGAAGTTATAAAGACTGAGTGAAATCTCGCTGAACTTTAGTCGCGCCTTTTTGAATGAGGTATTGATAGGGAGGCTTGTCAGTCAGCGCTGACAGCAGCTCATGATCCATAAAGCGGCAGTACGCTTCAATATCTCGTGTCGTTGCCGGGTCATCGGCAATGACCAATAATGTCTCGCCTTCGGCCATTAAACGCATCTTGCCCCGAACCAGCATTACTGGTTCGGGGCAACGTAGACCTAAAGTGTCTAGCTCGTGGTCGGGATGCATAACCGTCCTGTTTGATATGAAGCAGCGTCTTAAAGTTTAGACGCGCTCGTAAACAGTCGCAATCCCTTGGCCAAGACCGATACACATGGTCGCAAGGCCCAAGGTGACGTCTTTCTGTTCCATCAGGTTGATTAAGGTTGTGCTAATGCGTGCGCCTGAGCAGCCCAGTGGGTGACCTAGAGCAATGGCGCCGCCGTGCAAGTTAATACGGTCATCCATTTGGTCTTCAATCTTCAGGCCGCGCATAACTGCGAGCGCTTGGGCTGCAAATGCTTCGTTCAGCTCAAACAATTCAATATCTTTGATATCTAAGCCCGCACGTTTCAACGCTTTCTGGGTCGCTGGCACCGGGCCGTATCCCATAATGGAAGGGTCGCAGCCTGCTATCGCCATGGAACGAATTTTCACGCGCGGCGTTAACCCCAGTTCTTTGGCTTTATCTGCCGACATGACCAAGGTGGCCGCTGCACCGTCAGAAATTGCTGACGAGGTACCCGCAGTCACAGTGCCGTTGGCAGGGTCAAAGACCGGACGCAGCCCCGCGAGGGTTTCTACGGTCGTTTCCGGGCGAATCACTTCGTCATGGCGGAATTTCTTCAGTACGCCCTGTTCGTCGTGGCCATAAATCGGCAGAATTTCGTTGTCGAACTCACCGTTTAAAGTCGCTTGGTGTGACAGTTGGTGCGAACGTGCACCAAACGCGTCTTGTGCTTCGCGGCTAATCCCAAACTTCTTCCCGAGGAGCTCTGCGGTGAGGCCCATGGAGCCGGCCGCCTTCGCTACCGAGCGGTTCATGCCAGGGTGGAAATCGACACCGTGCATCATTGGTACATGGCCCATATGCTCAACGCCTCCAGCGATGAAAATGTCGCCGTTACCGGTTTGGATAGCGCGAGTCGCGTCATGAATGGCTTGCATCGATGAACCACACAAGCGGTTCACAGTGACCGCGCCCACATGATGTGGAATACCGGCAACCAATGCGCTGTTCCGCGCCACGTTAAAGCCTTGTTCTAAGGTTTGCTGAACACAGCCCCAGTAAATGTCTTCCAGATCATCTGGATTCACTTGTGGGTTGCGTTCAAGCAGGCCTTTCATCAGTGCTGCTGACAAATCTTCAGCGCGGACATTGCGAAATGCACCGCCTTTAGAGCGACCCATCGGGGTACGAATAGCATCTACAATTACGACGTCTTTCATAATTCTCTCCGTCCGCGGTTAGCTTTTAAAGTAAGATTCGCCGGCTTGCGCTTTGGCACGCAGTCCGTCGGTCACTTGGTAGATTTCACCTAAGTGCGCGTACTTGTCAGCTAACTCGATAAATTTGTTCAAGCCCAAGGTTTCGAGGTAACGGAATGCGCCACCACGGAATGGGGGGAATCCAAGGCCGTAAATAAGCGCGATATCTGCTTCTTCCGCCGAATCCACAATACCTTCTTCAAGGCAACGGACCATTTCATTCACCATAGGGATCATGCAGCGCGCAATAATTTCGTCTTTCTCGGCGGAGTGACCTTTCTCGCCAATTACACCATAAACCTCTGGGTTGACGGTCTTGGTTGGCTTGCCGCGTTTGTCGACGCCGTACTCATAGAAGCCTTTGCCATTCTTCTGACCGAAACGTTTCGCTGCTGCTAACTTCGCAATTGCGCCGTCGTTGTCTCGGGCCATTCGAGTCGGGAAGCCGGCGGCCATGACATCAGTTGCATGATCGGCAGTGTCCAAGCCGACGACATCACAGAGATAAGCGGGGCCCATAGGCCAGCCAAACTCTTTCTCCATCACTTTGTCGATGCCGGGGAAGTCCACGCCGTCGTCGAGTAACTTGCTGAAGCCTGCGAAGTAAGGGAAAAGTACGCGGTTTACTAAGAAACCAGGACAGTCATTCACAACAATCGGAGTTTTGCCCATTTGCATGGCATAGGCCGTCACCGCAGCGATGGTTTCATCAGACGTATGCTTACCACGAATGATTTCAACCAACGGCATTTTGTGGACTGGATTGAAGAAATGCATACCACAGAAACGCGACGGGTCTTCCAAGCTCTCAGCGAGCTGGTCAATTGAAATAGTCGAAGTGTTCGACGTGATAATCGCGTCCTTGGCAACAACCTTCTCAACGTCAGCGAGCACACTTGCTTTGACTTTCGGGTTCTCCACGACGGCTTCGACAATAATGTCGACACCTTCAAGTTCGTTGTTGTGCAGGGTCGGCGTGATGCTAGTCAGCGTTTGCGCCATTTTCCGCGCGTCCACTTTACCGCGCTCCATGCCTTTACCTAGGATCTTGCTGGCTTCTTTCAAACCGAGGTCGAGCGCGTCTTGGCGAATGTCTTTCATGACAATCGGCACGCCTTTCACTGCGGATTGATAGGCAATACCGCCACCCATGATGCCGGCACCTAGCACGCCAGCGCGCTTGATCTGCTTAGTCGCAAGTTTGCTGACTTTCTTGCTTTTACCTTTAACAACTTGGTCGGCAAGGAAAATGCCAACTTGCGCGCGACAGGCGTCCGTTTGGGTCAGCTTCACAAAGAGTTCGTTCTCGACCAGCAGGGCGCCTTCACGCGCTTCACCCGCGCCACGCTCTACAACTTCAACAGCAGCATGGGGTGATGGGTAGTGCTTACCCGCTTTCGCCCACACAAGACCTTTTGCGGTGCTAAAGGTCATTAAGCGTTCGGTGTCGTTGGCCTTGAGGGCTTCAAGTTTTGGCTGACGTGCCGCCTGCCAATCAATATCACCGGCGATGGCGTCTTTCAACATGCTTAATGCTGCGTCTTTTAATGCCTCTGGTGCGACAACCGCATCTACCAAGCCAATGGCTAAAGCATTTTCAGGACGATAGTTCATACCCGTAGTGATAGCTTCCAAAGCATTGTCTGGGCCGACCAGGCGTGGCATCCGCACTGTGCCGCCAAAACCTGGAATCAAGCCTAGCTTCACTTCAGGGAGGCCGATAGTTGCGGTGGTATCTGCCACGCGCAAATCACAGGCAAGAATAGTTTCACAACCGCCACCGAGCGCGAAGCCGTTAACCGCTGCGATAGTGGGGAACGGAAGGTCTTCGAGCTTGTCGAAAACCCGTGAGGCTTTATGCACCCACACTTTGGTTTTTTCGACATCAGCAAACAATGTAAGGAACTCGGTAATGTCTGCACCAACGATAAAAGTCGACTTGGTGCTTGTCACCACTAGGCCTTTTACGTCATTGTTGCTGTGCAGCGCATCTAAAGCTGCACTAAACTCATTCAGGGTTTTCTCATCGAACTTGTTGACTGAACCCTGGGCGTCGAACGAAAGCTCGGCGATCCCTGGCTCAAGAATATCAACACGTAGGTTATCACCTTGGTAGATCATCTTGGGTCTCCTGAATTGCAGGCAGAAATTCTGCCGACAAGTACTGATTACTCTTGCGCTGTAGCCAGACTGTGATACAAGAGTATGGCAAAGTTCTGGCCGTAATCATCCCATAATGCGTAACGAAATTAAACAGGCGTTTAAAAAGTCACAACGAAATTACTCCAGCAGGCCTTGGAGCGCCTTTACGACGGCAATTTTTATTACGGCACTCCTCCTAACATTGGGTCATACCCCCTCGATTCAAGCGGGAACCAAAACTGAGCAAGCGGCTCAGCGTGCGCTATTTGAGCGTGTCGAGCGACAAATCAATAATCGGCGTTTTGAGCAAGCCCGCTCAGGCATGGCCGAGTTGCGTAACTATCCGCTGTATCCCTATTTAGAGTTGGCTTACCTTCGACAGAATCTCAGTATTGCGAATGAAGGTTTAATCGCAGAATTCCTCGATGAATTTGAGGGTACGCCCTTAGATAGTCAGCTTCGCACGCCTTGGTTGCGTTTCCTTGCGCAGCGCAATGACGCGGAGCGTTTCCTCCTTTATTACCAAGGAAGTGCGAACAACGAGCTGCAGTGCCGCTACTTGAATTTTATGTGGCAAACCACGGACAACTTGTCTGCGTTCTGGCCACAGGTCACTAATCAATGGCTCTCCGGGCGGAGTCAGCCGAATCAGTGTGATTCTGTATTTGAAGCATGGGCCGCCGCAGGCTACCGCACGGAAGAAGTTATATGGGAACGCCTAAAGTTGGCGGTCGATGCGCGACAGGCTGCACTGGTGCGCTATTTAACGCGGCTCTTGCCAGAATCATCTCGCTATTTGGCGGAGCATTACCGTCGATTGCATGCGAACCCTGCCCACGTGATGCGCTTCGATGAATTTACGAATCAAGATCCCCGTGAGCAGGAAATGGTGTTGGAAGCCTTACAGCGTTTTGTTTGGCGAGACATTGATTCAGCGATTTTGGCCTGGGAGCATTATCAATCGGTTTTTGAGTTTTCTGCTGATGTGAAGGCGGATGTACATGAGCGCCTTGGAATTACCAAAGCACTGCGCGGTGAACCCACGGCAATTGCATGGTTGGAGCAAGTGCCAGTGCACCAGCTTTCGGATACAGGACAACAATGGTTATTGGCGGCATTACTCCGCCAACGCCGGTTCGACCGTATTGTGATGGTGACTAACAGTTTGCCGTCAGACGAACGCAACAAAGCGCAATGGCGTTATTGGCGTGCGCGCGCTTTGGGTGAACTGTCTTTTCATGAGGAAAGTGAAGCACTGATGCGAGAAGTTGCAGAGCAACGCAATTACTACGGCTTCCTTGCTGCGGCGCATCTGGATATTGCCCCCTCCTTAGAGCATCAACCTGTTGTGTATGAGCCTTCCGCTATGGCGGGCTTGAAGGAACAGCCCGCAGTCCGACGCGCGCTGGAGTTGTTTGCACTGGACCGAATTCTAGATGCGCGACGTGAGTGGAATGTCGTGATGCGTGATAGCACCTACGACGAGCAGGTACTGGCCGCAGTATTGGCGTATGAGCACGAATGGTTTGACCAAGCGATCTTTAGTTTGGCGCGCACTGGCCAATTTAACGATGTAGAGCGCCGCTTTCCTCTAGCTTTCAGAGAACTGTTTGAAACCTATGCTGCGGAGAATGGACTCGACCCTGCTTGGGTGTATGCCATTGCCCGGCGCGAAAGCGCATTTCGGCAAGACGCGGTGTCGTCGGCGGGGGCGCGTGGTTTGATGCAAGTGATGCCACAAACGGCTGAATATATTAACCGCCGTATGCCATTGCCGAACCCGAATCGAATGACGCTGTCACGGTTGATGCGTCCTGACGAGAATGTGCGGTTGGGAACTTTCTACATGGCCGATCTGATGCGGCGAACGGACCAGCATTGGATCATTGCAACTGCTGCCTATAATGCGGGGATGAATCGCGTGGTGGAGTGGCTGCCTGAGGAAGAGATGGAATTTGATATTTGGGTGGAAGCTATTCCATTCCAGGAAACCCGAGATTACGTAAAGAATGTGCTCGCATACCAGCAAATTTATACTATTTTGCTTGGGAAAGATGCTAACGTATTGATGCCATTGGTCACGATGAAAATGCGTAATAATGGGCGCTCCTAATTCATTCAAAGGTAACTAGGAACTCACATGGACTATGAAGCTTTGTTTCCGGCCCACGTGCGGGAAATGAAAGCGCGGGCAGACCAAGTATGCGAGCGTGAAAACCTAGAATTGCTCGCCATTCACTCGGGACAGATTAAGCGTCAGTTTCTCGATGATATGGAATACCCGTTTAAAGTTAATCCTCTCTTTAAAGCATGGTGCCCACTAACCACAGCACCTCATTGCTGGCTGCTGATCTCGCCGAAACAAGCTCGGCCAACGCTCGTATTTCTCCACTCTGATGACTTTTGGGTGTCTCAAACACAACTCGACAATGCACCTTGGTTGACCATGTTCCATGTGGAACTCATTTCGCGTCCGGACCAAATTGACCGGTTGTTACCTTATGACAAGCAGCACGCGGCGTACTTGGGCGAGCACCCGGAAGTGGCACAAGCGCTCGGGTTTATGCAAATTAATCCCGAGCCTGTACTGAGCTTCTTACATTATCACCGGTTGTTTAAGACTCCCTATGAACAGCAATGTGTGCGACGGGCTTCAGAGCTTGCCATTCGTGGTCATCGTGCAGTGGCTAAAGCATGGCAAGACCAAGCGTCTGAGTTTGAGTGCCTGCAGGCATTCATTGGCGCGACGGAGCAGGGCGAGAATGATGCCCCTTATCCACATATTATTGCGCAGAACGAACATGCGGCAGTGCTGCATTATGGCGATACACTCCGGCATCGATTACCAGCGGGTTTGCATCGAAGCCTGATGATCGATGCTGGCGCGAGTTGGCATGGCTATGCGTCAGACATTAGCCGTAGCTATGCTGGGCGGGATGCGGCTGATGAATTTGCCGAACTCATTATGGCGATGGACCAAATTACCCAAGCCTTAGCGCAAGAAATTAAGCCGGGTATGAAATTCGCTGAGTTGCATGAGCGAGCGCATATGCAGTTAGCGCAGATCCTATTTGCTTTTGGCATTGTCCGCATGGACCCAGAAGAGATGGTACGCAACCAAGTAACGCAAGTCTTCATGCCTCATAGTATTGGGCATATGTTGGGGCTTCAGGTGCATGATGTTGGCGGAACTTATGCCGACGAACGCGGCACAGTGGTGCCACCGCCGCAACACTTCCCGCACTTGAAGACGACACGTACATTGGAACCACGTATGATTCTCACGGTTGAGCCGGGCCTCTACTTTATTGATGTGTTACTGAACCGGTTACAGGACTCTGACCAAGCCAAAGTGGTTGATTGGAAGCGTGTTCGACAGTTTCAACCTTATGGCGGTATTCGTATTGAAGATAACGTACTGATTCACCGTGACCGAAATGAAAATATGACTCGCGAACTAGGACTGAGTTAATGCAAACCCGTACGATTCTTCGCATGCTCGGCCTACTTATCGCCTTGTTCAGCTTTACCCTATTGCCACCGGCAGTGTTGGCCTACTTCTATGCCGACGGCGGTGGCTGGGCTTTTCTCTCAGCCTTTGGCTTGAGCTTGCTGATTGGCTTTTTCCTGTGGTTCCCAAATCGATTTAAACGCTCTGAACTGAAAACCCGAGAGGGCTTTATTATTGTGGTGATGTTCTGGGTGGTACTTGGAACCATGGGGGCGATCCCATTTTGGATGCCTGACAACTATACCCTGAGCTTTACGGATTCTATGTTTGAGAGCTTTTCCGCATTAACTACGACGGGCGCTACCATTCTCACAGGGATCGACGAACTTCCTCATGCGTATCGGTTCTATCGCCAACAGCTGCAGTGGATGGGCGGTATGGGGATTATCGTGCTAGCGGTGGCAATTTTGCCGCTGCTCGGTATTGGTGGCATGCAACTCTATCGTGCGGAAACGCCTGGTCCAATGAAAGATAGCAAGATGACGCCGCGTATTGCCGACACGGCAAAGCATCTGTGGTTTATCTACCTTGGGCTTACAATCGCTTGTGGTGTGGCGTATTGGGCCGCGGGTATGGAGCCATTCGATGCCATTGGTCATGCCTTCTCAACAGTTGCGATTGGTGGTTTCTCGACCCACGATGCGAGTATGGGATATTACGACTCCTGGGTCATTCATTTGATTTGTGTCGTGTTCATCCTCATCGCTGCGGTGAACTTCTCATTACACTTTGCCGCTTATCGCGGCAAGACGCTCTCGAACTATTGGCGTGACCCGGAGTTTCGAGCATTGCTAGCAATTCAGGCGACCTTAGCTGTGATCTGTGTTCTTACGCTATGGTGGAAATCGGACGCACCGCTATCCGAATCTTGGATTCAAGGCCTGTTCCAAGCAGTGTCAATAAGTTCTACGGCGGGCTTTACTACAGCGGACTACACAATTTGGCCACTCTTCCTGCCTGTTCTGCTTATTTTTGCGAGCTTTATTGGCGGCAGCGCGGGTTCAACCGGTGGTGGCTTGAAGGTTATGCGTGTGGCGCTATTGTACCGCCAGGGAAAGCGCGAGATTAACCGACTGATTCACCCGAAAGGAGCCTTCGCGGTGAAATGGGGAAAACGTGCTTTGCCTGACCGCGTGGTGCAAGCAGTATGGGGCTTCTTCGCCGCCTATGCTTTGGTCTTTGTTGTGTTAATGCTTGGTTTCATTGCGACAGGTCTAGACGATTATTCAGCGTTTGGCGCAACGGCGGCTACACTCAATAACCTAGGGCCAGGGCTAGGTGCTGTAGCTTCAAACTTCCAAGAGGTTTCGGACGCTGGTAAGTGGGTTGCGATTCTCGCCATGCTATTTGGTCGACTGGAAATCTTTACCTTGTTGGTATTGTTTACGCCGACTTTTTGGAAGCACTAGGCGCGACTAGAAATAGAGCGCGCCTGGCGTAAACAGCTTTTCAATTTCTTCCACATACTTCTTATCCACCAAGAATAGAATCACATGGTCTTCATGCTGGATTACGTTCTTGTCATGGGCAATCAGTACTTCTGAGCCTCTGACAATCGCGCCAATAGTGGTTCCTGGTGGTAGGTCAAGCTCGCGCAACTCGCGGCCCACGACTTTCGAAGTGTTTTCGTCGCCTTTCGCGATAAGTTCTACGGCTTCCGCCGCGCCTTTGCGCAGTGAATAGTCGTTCACGAAAAAGTCACGACGAATGTGTCGTAAAAGCGCTGATACCGTAGCTTGCTGTGGCGAAATAGCGATATCAATTTCGCCGCCTTGCACTAAGTCCACATAAGCGGTGCGCTGAATTAGGACCATCGTTTTCTTGGCACCCATGCGCTTGGCAAGCATGGCAGACATGATGTTTGCTTCATCATCATTGGTAACGGCGATAAACAAGTCGATCTCTTCAATCCGCTCCTCACTGAGCAGGCGCTGATCGGCGGCGTCACCTTGAAGCACGAGGGTGTTTTCTAATTCTGCACTGAGCTCTTCAGCGCGATGATGACTTAGCTCAACAAGTTTTACGCGACTATTGCCTTCGAGCTCGCGCGCAAGGCCAGCACCGATATGGCCGCCGCCGACAATCATCACACGCTTATACCGCTCTTCGAGGGGCTGGAGTTCTTCCATGACCGCGCGAATATGGCGGGTATCGGCCACGAAAAACACTTCGTCGTCGGCTTCGATAATGGTGGTTCCTAAGGGGCGTATGGCATGACCTTGGCGGAAAATTGCGGCAACCCGGGTGTCGATGTTGGGAATATGCTCGCGCAAGGTCGAGATCGCATGGCCTACCAACTTGCCACCATAATAAGCCTTCACTCCCACTAAACTGACCTTGCCTTCTGCAAACTCGATGACCTGCAATGCGCCAGGGTAATCGATAAGGCGCTTGATATACGCGGTCACGAGTTGCTCGGGAGCAATAATGTGGTCTACCGGCATTTGGTCTTTGTGAAAGAGAACGTCTTTGTGGCGAATATACTCGGGCGCTCGAATTCGAGCGATTTTGCGGAATACTTTAAACATGCTGTGCGCCACCTGACAGGCGAGCATGTTGACTTCATCGGTGCTACTTACCGCAACGAGCAATTCGGCATCGTCTGCGCCTGCGTGTTTCAGAACGTCGGGGTGAGCGCCATTGCCAAGGACTACGTTGAGGTCGTATTTATCCTGAAGCTCGTCGAGAAGGGCGCGATTCTGGTCGATGACAGTAATTTCATTTCGACCTGAAACCAAGCTTTCTGCGAGTGTTGCGCCGACTTGACCGGCTCCAATAATAATTATTTTCATGGACGTATCTTAAGATCCCTGCAACAAAATTGCGTGCTATCTGTTCAGCATACCGCTTTTCTGAGTACAGCATAATAGAAACCATCGCCTTCATCTTCCCCAGGCAGAATTTGACGCCCTTCAACAGGTAATCGGTTGGTTGCTTCCGCGTCGGCATGGCGCGCCATAAATGCAGCGACTTGTTGACTATTCTCAGCGGGGAGGAGTGAGCAAGTGGCATAAACTAAGATGCCGCCAGGCTTGAGCAGTGACCATTGCGCATCCAGAATCTCCGCCTGTAGGGCCACGAGTGTGGGAATGTCATCAGCACGGCGCAACCATTTAATATCCGGGTGGCGGCGAATCACGCCCGTAGCCGAACAAGGTGCATCCAATAAAATAGCGTCGTAAGGCTTCTTTGACCACCAGCTCTCTGGCTTCGCTGCATCGCCATGAATCACCTCGGCGTCAAGCCGAAGGCGGGCTAAATTGTCATGCACGCGCGTCAACCGTTCTGCATCAAAGTCCAAAGCATCGAGAGTAATGTCAGGGAATTGCTCGAGTAATAGCGCGCTTTTCCCGCCCGGTGCGGCGCAGGCGTCGAGTACGCGCATGCCCGCGGTTGGTGCCAAGTAGTGGCCACACCATTGAGCGCTAATGTCTTGCACAGACACCATGCCCTCGGCGAAGCCTGGAAGTAGATTCACGTCGCAGGGCTGCGTTAACCGCAATGCTTGAGGAAGATGTTCGTGACCAATGGCGTCTAGGCTTTGCTGGCGCAATAATTCGAGATAACGTTCGCCGGTCATATGCTTTGCATTGACCCGCAACCACATGGGGCCTTTGCTCTGGCTGGCGTGAAGAATGGTCTCGGCTTGGTCGGGATAAGCGGCGGTAATCGCGTCTTGCAACCAACGGGGGAAGTAACGCTTACCGGCCAAGGCGTGTTCAAGCTGCTGCTCTAATACTTCTTGCTGACGCTGATAGTTACGCAGAACACCATTCACTAAGCCCTTCATGGCTTTTTGCTTGAGCACGAGTGCGGCTTCAACAGTTTCACCAATAGCCGCATGCTCTGCCGTGCGCATGGTTCGGAGTTGGCACAGGCCGACCATGATTAAGTAATGAATAATGCGTACTTTCGCTTTCAGCGGCTTATCGAGTAGCTGTTGAATCAGCCATTCATAACTCGGCAACTCGCGCATGACTTCATAGCACAACGCTTGTACCCAGCTCCGTTCGCTTGGCCCGAGCGCCTGTGTTGTTTGCGGTAGGGCTGCACTTAACGAGCGCCCATGCTGAAGAACTTGCTGCAGTGTTTGTGCGGCAACAGCGCGAACCACTGCGGGTTTAGCCATGATGAGAATCCAACAACTGACCTTGAGGGAACAAGTCTGCCCGACCATTCAGCAGATCTTGAATGGTCATCGGTTTCTTACCTTGCGGCTGAATGAGGCGCATACAAAGTGCATCTTGCCCACACTGAATAACAATGCCGTGCTTGTCTGCCGCGAGAATAGTGCCGGCGGCAGCTCGCTGGTGACCGCGCACAACGTCGGCTTGCCAGAGTTTGAAAACCTGATCACGCGCATTGAACTGGGTTCCGGGCCATGGGTTGAACGCTCGAACACAGCGCTCAATAAATGCAGCGGGTTGCTGCCAATCAATTTGCGCTTCTTCTTTCGAGAGCTTCTTGGCGTAGGTGGCCTCGTCGTTGTTCTGAACTTCCGCTTTTGAAGCGCCTGATTGTAGCTCTGCAAGGACCTTCAATAGTGCCTGCGGACCAAGTGTTGCAAGCCGTGCATAGAGACTCGCCGACGTTTCGGTGGGGTCGATTTGGATTTCTTGCTTCAGCAGCATAGGGCCAGTGTCGAGGCCTTCATCCATTTGCATGATGGTGACGCCCGTGTGGGTATCTCCAGCCCAAATTGCACGTTGAATAGGTGCAGCACCACGCCAACGTGGCAGGAGCGAACCGTGGACATTAATACAGCCGAGTTTGGGGAGCTCAAGTATAGTTTTGGGGAGAAGTAAACCATAAGCCACTACCACCATAACGTCCGCTTGATAAGCCGCTAAGCTGGCTTGACTCGCTGGCGACTTGAAGTTCTCCGGTTGTTCAACCGGAATGTCATGAGCAAGCGCTATCTGTTTGACGGCGGAAGGTTGCAGCTTTTTACCGCGCCCTGCGGGGCGATCAGGCTGAGTGTATACGGCAACTACTTGAAAACGGCCATCTTCGAGGATGGCCGTTAAATGGGTAGCGGCAAATTCAGGGGTACCGGCAAAAACTATTCGCACCGAAATATCCTTGTTGAGGTCGCCTTACGCAGGAGCGCGAGCGGCGAGACGGGCTTCTTTCTCAAGCTTTTTGCGGATCCGGTCACGCTTTAAGGGCGATAAGTAGTCAACGAACAGTTTACCGTTAAGGTGGTCGAGCTCATGTTGAATACAAATAGCGAGCAAGCCATCGGCTTCGAGGATAAATTCCTTGCCGTCACGGTCAAGTGCCTTCACTTTCACCGTACCGGCACGCTCTACCTTGGTGTAGACCCCTGGGAAGCTTAAGCAACCTTCCTCGTTCTCAAATAGGCCATCTTCCTCAACGATTTCCGGATTAATAAATACCAGTGGCTCGTCTTGGTTTTCACTGCAATCTGCGATGAATAAACGTTTATGCACATCGACCTGAGTCGCGGCTAAACCAACGCCTTGGGCGCTATACATGGTTTCAAACATGTCATCAATGATTGCACGCAGGGCGTCGTCCACCTGAGCCACGGGCTCAGCCTTCGTGCGAAGCCGCTCGTCTGGGTATTGCAAAATGGTCATGACTGCCATGGATACATGATTCCTCTGATGACAAACTCTTTCCTTATTTTAACGGGTTAAACGCTGAAATGACAGTCGCTAGGTTGGGCTTGTGTTCGATTGCTTCTATCGTTTTGTTCGTCGTTTTACTCGTTAGAAAGGAGGCACGGATGTGGGAGCGCGAAAGTATTCGAGATTGGCTCAGTTGGCATTTTGCGCCTGCCAAAATTAAACGGGGTATCGCAAACTATTGGCAAGGGGAGGAACCTCGCGACTGGCGTGAGCCATTTGAAGAGGTGCCGAAGGTCTGGCGCAAACAACTCGAACCAGTTACCAATGCAGTGTTAAATGCAACCGAGTACTGGCTCGCAGAAAGTGATCAGCATCAGTGGTGGGTGCGGGGTATGCCGGACCTACCGACAGTGCTCGGCGAGTGTGACCCGCCAATATGGGGATTGTTTTTAGACGGTCGTCAGGAGCTTCTCGCCAAACCTCAGGTTGCTATTGTAGGCAGTCGAAACGCTTCAACGACGGCAATTAGCTATGCCGAGTCCTTTGCGCAGGAGCTGGCTCGCTCTGGTTTAGTGATTACGAGTGGCATGGCAATGGGTATTGATAGTGCGGCCCACCGTGGTGCATTAGCGGTACAGGGTGGCACTGTTGCGATATTGGGATGTGGTATTGACCGCTGTTATCCGCCCAGAGCGCAGCGACTGGCGGCAGAAATTCGTGAGTATGGACTGATGGTTAGCGAATATCCGCCCGGGACTGCTGCGAAAACTGAACATTTTCCGTTGCGAAACCGTATAATAAGCGGTGTAAGTATGGGTGTATTCGTGGTTGCAGCGGTTATGCGCAGCGGCTCATTAATCACCGCTCGGCTGGCCATGGAGCAGGGGCGAGATGTTTATGCGCTCCCAGCGGCCCCCCACGATCAAGGTGGGCGTGGCTGCAATTGGCTAATTCAGCACGGCGCTAAATTAGTGACTTGTGCGGCCGATATATTGGATGAGTGTGCATTGAGTTTGGGTGGCGTCACCGACACCCAAGAAATGACACAACAGGAAATCTTTCCAACAGGGTTGGCAAAGCCTGAAATGTTAGCTAACGTAGGCTTTGAGACCACTCCGTTTGAAGTCGTTGTGCAACGTAGTGAGATGTCCGTTGCACAAGTGATGAACGAGTTGCTAGGTCTTGAACTCGATGGATGGATTAAGGCAGTTCCTGGCGGTTATGTCAGATTGAGGAGGTAATGCACTATGTTCGACATCCTCATGTATTTATTTGAGAACTATATCCATTCGGAAATGGAAGTCGTCGTCGACCACGATGAACTGACCGATGAGTTAACCCGAGCCGGTTTCCACCAACAGGAGATCAGTAAGGCGTTAGCATGGCTAGAGCGTTTAGCCGATCTGCAAGACAGCCAAGAGAAACCGTACCTGATTCAAGCAGCTCCTATCGCTTCATTCCGCGCGTACACGCCGGAAGAAGTGGCGCGTTTGGATACAGGATGCCGTGGATTTTTGCTGAACTTGGAGAATATCGGGGTGCTTGATTTCACAACTCGGGAGATGGTTATCGACCGCGTTATGGAGCTCGACACACCACAGTTTATGTTGGATGACTTAAAGTGGGTGGTGCTGATGGTATTGTTTAACGTACCAGGGCACGAAGACGCCTACACACGGATGGAAGAGCTGCTCTTCGAGGAACCTGAGGGTCCCATGCATTAATTGCAGGTGCCCATGAGTGACCGTGAATTATTTCCGGGAATGAACCGGAACCTGTCTGAACACGCTGAGCCTTGCCCAAAATGCGGGGCCAAGCTTCTTATTCGCCATATCGGAAAGAATTCATTCTGGGGATGTTCTGCTTACCCCACCTGTGACTACACCCGCTCTTTGCATGAGGCGGTTGAGTTCGAACCACAGGAGCTTCCGGGTCAGTACTGCCCTGAATGTCAGTCTTCGTTACTTTTGAAGAAAGGCCGCTATGGTTTCTTTGTTGGTTGTAGCGCCTTTCCAACCTGTCACTATATGGTTGACCCCAATGCTCCTGCGGAAGAGCAGGCGCCTGAATGTCCTGCCTGTAAGAAAGGGCATTTGGTATTGCGCACAAGCCGCTATGGTAAATCCTTTTATGCCTGCGATACCTATCCGAAGTGCAAGTACTCGTTAAATGAAGAGCCTGTGGCGGAAACCTGTCCTTCGTGTGGATGGGGAGTACTCACAAAGCATCGGCACCATGGTCGCGAGCAGGTGAAATGTCCACAAAAAGAATGCGGGTATCGTCGTGAGTCGATATAATGTGGCCGCAAATTAGCCCTGAGGTTCGCATGACTAACGCTCTCACTTCTGCTGAATTTGATGCTGCGAAAGCGGCACTCGACGCCCATGGCGTCATTGCCTATCCCACTGAAGCCGTGTTTGGCTTAGGTTGCGCTCCTTTCGATGAGGTGGCCGTTCGTCGTGTCCTTGAAATCAAGCAAAGACCCATTGAAAAAGGCCTCATTTTGATTGCGGCAGATTATGCCCAACTCCTCGATTATGTAGACGACTCACAGATCGGCCAGGATAAACGCTTTATGGTTTTCTCCCATTGGCCCGGCCCGGTAACTTTAGTGTTACCTGCAAAAGCTTCAGTGCCGCGTTACTTGCGCGGTGACCACGACAGTATTGCAGTGCGAGTCACGGCCTTCGAGCCTGCTCGACAGCTTTGTCGTGCCTTAGGCACGGCTTTAGTGTCGACCAGCGCAAACCTCGCCGGCGAGCCGTCGCTGACGACCGCCGCACAAGTGCGTGATGCGTTTGGCGATCAATTGGACTGGATCTATGATGCGCCGGTGGGAACTGCTACCCAGCCATCGCGTATTCTGAACCCATTTACTGGAGAAACATTACGCTCATGAAAGAACATCGTTACTTGGAAGAAGTGAAGTCCTTCTTGATGGGACTACAAGACGCAATTTGTGCTGGTGTGGAGCAGGTAGACGGCCAAGGAAAATTTGTGGAGGACAGCTGGGATCGCGCAGAAGGTGGCGGAGGACGTTCGCGTGTGATGCGTCACGGTAAAGTTATTGAGCAAGGTGGTGTTAATTTCTCCCATGTGTTTGGTGAACAAATGCCGGCTTCGGCGACAGCCCACCGGCCTGAGTTAGCTGGGCGTAGCTTTCATGCGTGTGGCGTATCCTTAGTCTTGCATCCTCACAATCCCTATGTACCGACGTCTCATGCGAACGTGCGTTTCTTTATTGCCGAAAAGCCTGGAGAAGATCCGGTGTGGTGGTTTGGCGGTGGCTTTGATCTCACACCTTTCTACCCATTCGACGAAGATGCGGTGCACTGGCACGAGCAATCCAAAGCAGCAGTTGAGCCTTTTGGTGCCCATTATTATGACCAGTACAAAGCTTGGTGTGACGAGTACTTCTTTTTAAAGCACCGCAATGAGACTCGTGGTGTTGGTGGTTTATTCTTTGATGATCTAAATACCAATCCTGCGGGCGAGCTCGACTTTGAGCATGCCTTCGGACTGATGCGTTCTGTGGGCGAGCATTATTTGGAAGCTTGGGCGCCGATTGCAGAACGCCGTAAAGACACACCTTTTGGTGAGCGAGAGCGGGAGTTCCAGCTGTATCGTCGCGGGCGCTATGTGGAGTTTAATTTAGTCTATGACCGCGGCACGCTGTTTGGTCTCCAAACGGGCGGTCGGACCGAGTCTATTCTGATGTCGATGCCACCTTTGGCGCGTTGGGAATATATGTACGAGCCCGAAGCGGGTTCACCAGAAGCTCGCTTAAAGGACTATTTAGTTCCACGTAACTGGCTGTAAACCGCCCATAAGTTGTCAGTTGGAGTGGAACGTATTAAGCTGCATCTGATTAAAATTCAGACGGGACATGAATCATGAGCACCTTTTTTCTCATTGTCGTGGTTGTGGCAATTATCGCAGTATTAGTTATTCGTCGTACGCAAGGCCCGAAAATAGACCAGGCCGCGGTCGAGGCAAAGTCACAAGCAGTTGATAATACCAAGCAGACACAAGTGAAAGCGAAGGAAGCTGTCGCTGAAGTGAAATCGGCAGCAAAGCACACGACTGAAGCGGTGAAGCAAGAAGCCAAGCAAGTGGTGAATGCAACCAAAGCTGCGGTTGAAGGTGACGTTGCGTCACCTGACGTTCCCGAGGAACTGCAGGAATCAGCTCTCGCTTTAGCTAGCGAACAGGACTCATTGGTCCGCCACCGGCACTTCCAGAATGTCACGGAAAGTGCCTACAAGAAACGCAAAGACCCACTATACCGTTCCGTTTGTGACTACTTTTCAGCCCAGCACATTGCCGAATTTGAAGCTATTGCGAAGCCGTTGAAGAAGTCGAACGGTGGCAAGTTACCACAAGTTTTGACCTTTCAAAACTATGCGAATTTGTTGCTAGAAGACGGCCGCTTTGATGAAGCCATTGAGGTGTGTGAAAAAGCCCTTGGCTTTGGCCTTGATGATAAAACCCAAACCGGGTTTAAAGGTCGCATTGAGCGGATTCGCGCGAAGCAAAGTAAAGCTTAATCTCCCTGATTAATCATATGGTGCGCCAATGCAGTAAAGCGTTGGCGTAGCGTATGGCGCAAGGTTTGATCTTCAACTTGTTCCTCTAGTACTTGGTACATGCAATGTAACCATTGATCGCGCATCTTCGTATCAATCTTAAAAGGCAAATGCCGAGCACGCAGTCTGGGGTGGCCATATTTTTCCTCGAACAACGCAGGGCCCCCGAGCCAACCACTCAAAAACTCGAAGAATTTCTGACGCACTGTGGTTAAAGGGAGTGGATGTAGTGCTAGGAGTTCATCTACACTCTGATCTGTGCTCATAATATCGTAGAAGCGTTCCGCCATTGCACGCACGGCTGCCTCGCCACCTAGCTGTTCATAGGGTGTTGTGGGTTCGGCTTGAGTTGTATGATTCGATGAGCGATTAAATAAACGAGACCACATGATTAAATTAGCTGTTTTTGGAGATCCAATTCGCCACAGTTTGTCTCCTCAAATTCATCATGCGTTTGGAGAGCAAGCCGGGCTGCGTGTCGAGTACCTGCGTATTCTAGCATCCCCCGCGGGACTGCGGGAACGATTCCAGCAATTTGCAGACGAGGGCGGAGTGGGAGCGAATATCACTCTGCCATTAAAGCAAGTCTCCCTTGACCTCGCTGATGATCTCAGTACCGAAGCTCAAGAAGCAGGTGCCTTGAATACGTTGATCCTAAAAAATGGGACATGGAACGGTGCGAACACCGATGGCTTAGGTTTAGTCCATGATCTTCTGCGGCTGCGAGGTGCGCTGGCCGGAGCGCGCGTTCTATTAGTGGGTGCCGGTGGTGCCGCCCGGGGGGTTGTCGGGCCTCTGATGCGTGCGGGTATCGCGTCAGTGCATGTAGTGAATCGTACTCCGGAGCGGGCAGAAGCGCTAGTTCAGCATTTTTTGCAGCGTCAGCCCACCTGGAACTTATCTGCTGGCGCATTGACCTCAATGCCAAATAGCGACTTTGATGTTGTGATTAATGCCACTGCAACGGGCCTCACGTCTGAGCGCCCGCAGTTGCCAGACCGAGTTTTGCGCTGCAAGCCCTTATGTTACGACATGGTTTATGGCGATAAAGCGACCCATTTCATGCAGTGGGCACTGGGGTATCAATGCCAGGTTGAAGACGGACTCGGCATGCTTGTGGGTCAAGCCGCTGAAAGCTTTCGGCTATGGACTGGCGTGTCGCCTGATATCACTACCGTGACACAGCAACTGAGGCTGCAACTTGGTCAATGGAGTGACTCATGACATTGCCACAAGGATTAATTCTCGCAGTTCTGTTTTTTACTGTGGTCTTCTTTATTTGGGGGCGATGGCGCCATGATGTCGTGGCGTTACTGTCCCTAGGTGCCTGCGTTCTTGTGGGTGTGGTACCGACCGATGTGGCTTTCGATGGTTTTAGTCATCCGGCTGTTATTACCGTGGCCTGTGTACTGGTTCTGAGCTTTAGTTTGCAAAGTACGGGGGCAATTGATGTGGTCGCGCATCGGCTAGCACCCAAAAAGGGTAGTCCCACCCTAACGATTGCTGCATTAACAGGTTTGGCGGCGGTCATGTCTGCATTTATGAATAATGTGGGCGCAATGGCGCTATTGATGCCTGTTGCCATTCAACTGGCGAGTCGGCTTGGCATCGCTCCAGGCCAAGTGCTGATGCCTGTCGCCTTTGGTGCCATTCTTGGCGGCATGACCACGTTGATCGGAACGCCACCTAACTTGATTGTTGCCGGTTTTCGGTCTGAGTATGCCGAACAAAGCTTTGGTATGTTTTCCTTTACTCCAGTCGGTGCCGCCGTCGCACTGGGCGGGGTATTGTTCCTCGCAGCAGTGGGTTGGCGCTTAGTTCCCGTGCGAGAGCGAGTAGATGCCGATAGCTTCGACACTGGGCGCTACTTAACTGAAGTACGCGTAGTGCAAGGGGGTAAAGCAGAAGGCCTGACTATTTGGGAGCTGGAGAAAGCGCTGGAAGATTCCGACGCACAGTTACTCGGCATGGTGCGAGAGGGAGAACGAGTCATTACTCCCCATTGGAATAAGAAATTACAGGCGGGTGATTTACTCATGATCGAGGCTGAGCCTGAGAATCTGAGTCAAATGCTGCAAGCGATAGGATTGCGTCTACTCGAAAATGTACGACCAGCAAAAGAAGACGAGAGTGAACTCTGCGAAGTGAAGTCGGTTGAGCCTCTTGCGGAAGGAGGGGCTGAGCACAGCAGCGCTTCATCACCGCAGCCTGAGCCGACAGAAGCTGTGCGCAAGTTTGGTGGTAAATGGTTTGACCGGCGGGTGACCGTATCGAGTGATCGTACCTTACGGGGCCTTCAAGTTGGCATGAAAGACCCTTCACAGGAACAAAAAGAAACGCCTCGCGGGTCGGACAGCAGTGAAATTGTTCTCGTTGAAATGGTTGTTTTACCGGACGCCCGATTGGTGGGGCAGACCGCACAGGATCTCAAGTTACGCTCGCGACATGGCTTAAACTTGTTGGCGATTTCTCGGGGTGGTAAGCAGTCCATTGAGCGGTTACGCAGAACTAAAATCGCCGCGGGGGATGTCATACTCATGCAAGGCGAGCCAGACCGGCTGGCAAGCTTTGCATCAAACTTTGGCTGTTTGCCGCTTGCCGAGCGCACAATTCGAGTGCCGAGTCGCCGTCGTGCACTATTGGCAACCTTGATCATGTTGTTTGCAGTGGGTGGTGCGGCCTTTGGTTTGATGCCTGCTGCGTTATCCTTTGGTGCTGGCGTCGTCGCAATTATGGCTTTGCGCTTGCTGCCATTGCGGCAAGTCTACGAGAGTATCGATTGGTCTGTCGTGGTGTTGCTAGCGGCGCTCATTCCTGTTGCGGGAGCCATGTCCACTACTGGCGCTGCCGACTGGTTAGCAAATGGCTTATTGGAATATGTCGCCCAAGGGCATACTCTAATTGCATTGGCGCTCATTCTCATATTGTCCATGACCTTGTCTGACTTTATGAATAATGCGGCGACTGCCGCCGTCATGTGTCCTATAGCATTAAGTGCGGCTCAGCAGTTGGGTGTAAATCCTGACGCCTATCTGATGGGCGTCGCGGTAGGGGCGTCATGTGCCTTTTTGACGCCCATTGGACACCAGAATAACACGCTAATTTTGGGACCTGGTGGGTTTAGGTTTGGTGATTATTGGAAACTAGGGTTACCACTTGAGGTGATTGTTATTGCCATCGCCTTGGTACTCTTGCCAATCGTATGGCCTTTGTAAATTGAGTGAATGTAGGAATGAATGAGAGGTCGGTTACCGTGGAACAGCTGAACACAGATAGCGCCCTAAATGGCAAAAAGCGCGCACGGACAGCGAAAGAGAAAGATTTACGCCGCGAGAGCTTGTTAGATGCCGCGCTCGAGTTGTTACTCTCACGCCAGGGCACCTTGCCAACGGTTAGCGCTATTGCGGCGAAGGCGGGTGTTGCCAAAGGAACGGCCTACATATACTTCGACAGTAAAGAAGCCATTTATATGTCGTTGCTCGAAAGTCAGTTACATGAGTGGCTGAGTGAAATTCGGCAACACCTTCGGTTTATTCGTGGTGACGCACGTGATGGGGTGCTGGACGCCTTGATGTGTTATCAAAAAAAGCTTCCACACTTATGGATGTTAGTGAGCTTAGGGCACCTGCAACTTGAGCCGCATATTGATAAGAAAGATTTGTTATCGCATAAAACCAAGCTTGCACAAGATTACCGTGCAACGGCTCGTGCTATCGTGCAAACGGCCGGCTTTTCAGAATCAACAGTGGACGAAGCACAACGTCTTTTGATACAAACATATGCTTATTTGCTTGGGACATGGCAAGTGTCCAATCCGCCAGTAAGTATTAAGTCTTTGCTCAAAGGGCCTGGATTAAGTGGTTTGCAGCCGGAGTTTTTACCCATGGCGCAACAAGGCTTGATGCAGCTCTGGGGTGGTTTTTTCATTCGGGACACGGATGAACCGCAAAAAAGTGGGGTGCTGCAACGTTGGTTTCAGCGTCCGCCAAATCGTTAATATATAAGGAAATAGAATGAAGAAGATCATTATCGGCGGTGTTGTCGTTGCATTAGTTGCTTGGGGTATCGGCGTTTCACAAACCAGCCGCCAAGTGCACTCCTTTACTGAAGAGCTGATTGAGAACGCAAATATCGACGGTTTTCCGATGCTAACTTCTTCCTTGGAGTGGAAATCGCAGGGAATGTTCAAGTCAGAAGCTGTGATTAGCACGCGCATGTTGCTGGGTATTCCAGATGTTTTCGAGCCTGATATGAGCCTTGAGCAGAACATTGTCTTTCGACATGGATTTTTGCGATCCCGTGTTGAAATGGATCTCGCGTTTTCCGGTGATCATGAAGAGATTTTGAATCGCATGGCCGAAGAAGTTGAGATTGAAGGCATTGTGAGTCTGCGTGGCGCGACATTTACCACCTCCATTAAGGCTCAAGACTTTGAGTACGATGGCGTTTCGTTGCAGTCTGAGCGCGTGACTATCACTTCAGTGTTTGCTGGGGATCAGGAACATTTGGAATTCAACCTTCCGAACATTCGTGTGTATAGCGATGCCGGTGAGCAGCTGAGCATGGAAGGTCTCATTATGCGTGCTACGAATCAGTATCGAGGGCAACGCGAGGTCGAAGAGCAACACCTGTTATTCGAGTTAGCTAGCTTGAAAATTCCAGATCTAGCCGCCGAGGTTAAGAATGTGCGCAGTACCACCGCCACTGTGGTGCGAGAGAATGAACGCCTGACGAGCGAGATGACCCTGGACTTACCTCATATTCGCAGTGCGTTAGTGAATGGCGATATGAGTACGCGTATGACTGCTGGTGGCGTTGATGCGTCGGTGATACAGAGCATTCAAAAGCAGCATCAAGAAGCGTTCAGTGGCATGCCGAATGTCGAGGATGCAGAATCTTTGGATGCTTGGCTCGCGGGTTTGAACGAGCAACTTGAGCCGTTGACCCGTCAAATGTTAACGCGCGACCTTTACTTCAACATTGACGACCTACACGCGCGCGTGGACGATATTGGTACTTTGCGCACCTCCTTGACCCTCAGAGCCACTGAGGACATGCCGGAAGGTCCGTTTGACGAAGCCATAGCTCAGTGGTTTAACTCGTTCGCTGTGCGTGTAGACATTCAGGAGTTGCCGATGCTGGCGCAAGTGTTCTTGTCGAGTATTTCAGCAGACCCACTCCCTTGGGTCTTGGAATATCAGAACGAACAAGTCACCTTGAACGGGCAAGTGTTAGAAGACTTACCCGCTGGTCTGTAAACCTTTGGCTTTGCGTGAGTTGCCAGTCGAGCGGTTACTCACAACGACGAATGACTTCGGCCACCAGCATTTCGATGCCGGTGGCCGCTTCATTTATGCGGGTCGCAAGCATGTATGCCGGCGTGGTTACAAGGTTGTTCGGCTCGTCGATGACGATATCGTCAACGGCGCAATTTACATGGACCGCGCCCAATGCTTCCAACGCCTGTGCCGTCTCCTTGTCATTACCAATAGTTAAACGTACGCCCTGGCCATACACGAAAGGCAGTAAATTGGGGGCGATACACATATACCCAGCAGGTTTCTTGGCACTGGCAAATGCTTTACAGAATTCGAGTACCGAGGGCTCAACCTTGGCTTGCTGTCCATTCACAGCAAAATCAGAGAAGTTCTTCGCCGCACCAAAGCCGCCAGGAATCAGCAGGGCATCAAATTCGTTAACGTTCAGTTCCGCGCAGGGTTTAATTTCGCCGCGAGCCAATCGAGCCGCCTCAACGAGGACATTGCGTTTTTCTGTGGTGGCTTCTCCAGCGGTATGATCGATCACATGCAATTGATCGATCGCAGGAGCGAAGCATTGATAGGTCGCTCCATTTCGTTCAACGGCGAGCAAGGTGATGACGGTCTCGTAAATTTCACTTCCATCGAAGACTCCGCAACCACTTAATAAAACGGCAATTTTTTTCATAATAAAAACCTCTTCTAAAAACAGCGAAAAAACTATCAAAAAATTGTTAAAAAAATAACGATCGGGACTGGATCGCGGCTGTGGTTATGGTACTCTGTTCCACCGGTTGAAACCCACCTCATGGGTTTAAGAATAACAAAATCCGCAAGAGTTTCCACAGCCGGCACCGAGCATAAAAACATAACAAAGCTTTCCGGGAATATTCTGTTTTATCCCGTAATTACAACAACTTATCTAGTTGATGCTGCTGTCAGAATCGCTCTGACTCACGGCAGAATAGATCTTTAATTCACAGACTTATCCACAGTTTTTCAGCCCCTTACAAGTCCTTCCTCGTGGTGCATTTGAGCCACATGTGGCATGCTACGTCTTTAGTGATTGATTCTGTCTGGATACGTTATGACCGAGCTCCCAAAGCAACCTTTTATCCTTGTCGACGGCTCCTCTTATTTGTTTCGTGCCTATCATGCGCCGCCTCATTTAACCAATTCTGCGGGTGAGCCGACGGGTGCCATTTATGGTGTGGTGAATATGCTCAGAAGTTTGATGAGCAAGTTCAAACCGACTCACATGGCCGTGGTGTTTGACGCAAAGGGGAAGACCTTCCGAAACGACCTCTATGCCGAATATAAAGCGAATCGGCCACCGATGCCGGATGATTTGCGCGAACAAATTGAACCCTTGCACGACATTATTCGAGCAATGGGTCTTCCGCTTGTGGTGATTGATGGTGTTGAAGCCGATGATGTCATTGGGACACTGGCGGTGCAAGCTTCGGCAGAGGGCCGTCACACCTTGATCAGCACGGGTGACAAGGACATGGCTCAACTTGTCGATGATCATGTCACGCTGATGAACACCATGACCGACACGGTGCTGCGCCATGACTCAGTGATGGATAAATTTGGGGTACGTCCGGAGCAAATTATCGACTTCTTGGCGCTTATGGGAGATAGCTCAGACAATATCCCTGGATTACCGGGTGTGGGCGAGAAAACCGCGCAGAAGCTACTCGCAGGTGTGGGCAGTATCGATGCAATGTTAGCTGACCCCGACCAAGTGGCAACACTCGACTTCCGAGGAGCTAAAACCTTACCTCAGAAAATCCGCGATAATGTGGAACAGCTCAAGCTGTCGCGTGAGCTGGCGACCATTAAGCTCGATGTGAGCATGGAGCTGAAACCTGATCAATTGCATGTGCAGCCCGCTGATCATGAAGCGCTGATTGCACTGTATAAGAAGTGTGAGTTCCGTCGTTGGCTTGCTGAACTGCTTGAGCAAGGGAGTGACGCCCCTGAACATGCAGCCGATACTTCTGATGAGCGTGCTGCAGTGGCTGAAGACGCGCCACAATCGACGATTGATACTGAGCACTATGAAGTTGTTACCACCGAAGAGCAGTTGCAGAACTGGCTGAGTCGGCTCAACAAAGCGCCGTACTATGCTTTTG
Organism: Idiomarina sp.; assembly: GCA_020831965.1. GTDB lineage: Bacteria > Pseudomonadota > Gammaproteobacteria > Enterobacterales > Alteromonadaceae > Aliidiomarina. The sequence continues at coordinate 81,648 of JAFIFP010000013.1, read as the reverse complement.
ATACGGAAACCACCAGCCTGAATTATATGAATGCAGAGTTAGTCGGTTTGTCCTTCGCGACCGGGCCTGGCGACGCTTGCTATATTCCCGTGGCACATCAAGATTTGGACGGCCCGAAGCAGCTCGATCGTGACTTTGTGCTAGCAACACTCAAACCGCTTTTTGAAGATCATGAACCCAAGAAGATTGGTCAGAATCTTAAGTATGACCTCCATGTGTTGCGGAACTACGATATTCGTCTTCGTGGCATTTTGAATGACACCATGCTCGCTAGTTACGTGCTCAATAGTGTCAGTTCGCGTCACGACATGGACACCTTAAGTCTCACCTACTTGGGCCATAAACCCATTAGTTATGAAGCGGTCGCGGGTAAGGGTACGAAGCAAAAGCGCTTTGATGAAGTGCCTATCGCCGATGCGGCTGCTTACGCCGCAGAAGACGCGGATGTGACACTGCGTTTGCATGAAGTACTTTGGCCGAAAGTGTCTGAACATAAGGGCTTGAAGTCGGTACTTACCGAACTCGAGATCCCCTTAGTGCCAATTCTAGGCATGATGGAGCGCCGGGGCGTATTGATCCAAGCGGACCGATTAGCCAAACAAAGCCAAGAGCTTGAGATTTCGCTGAAAGAAATTGAGCAAGAGTCCTTTGCCATTGCGGGCGAACCTTTTAACTTGAATTCGCCAAAGCAACTCCAGCATATTCTCTTCGAGCAGTTGGGCATACCGGTGAAGAAGAAAACGCCCAAAGGAGCTCCTTCAACGGCCGAAGACGTACTCCAAGAGTTGGCACTTGATTACCCTTTGCCAGATCTCATTTTACGTCACCGAGGCATGGCAAAACTGAAATCCACCTATACCGATAAGCTTCCACGCATGGTAAATGGGCGGTCGGGTCGAATTCACACCTCATATCATCAAGCGGTCACTGCGACGGGGCGCTTGTCGTCAAGCGACCCTAACTTACAAAACATTCCGATTCGCAATGCTGAAGGTCGCCGGGTGCGCCAAGCTTTTATTGCACCAGAAGGTTATAAGGTAGTTGCTATCGATTACAGTCAAATTGAACTGCGCATCATGGCACATCTGTCCCAATCGGAAGGATTACTTGAGGCCTTTGCACGAGGACGCGATATTCACCGTGCGACGGCGGCCGAGGTGTTTGGCGCCTCGCTTGAGAGCGTCACCGACGAGCAGCGACGGCGAGCCAAGGCCGTCAACTTCGGTCTAATCTATGGCATGTCTGCATTTGGCCTAGCGCGCCAGCTGGGCATTGCGCAGAAAGATGCGCAGCTCTACATGGATATCTACTTCGAGCGTTTCCCAGGCGTCCTCGGCTATATGGAGCGAACGCGGAAGCAGGCTGCTGAACATGGCTATGTTGAGACGCTATTTGGGCGTCGGCTTTACCTGCCTGAGATCAAAGCACGTCACGCCGGGCGCAGAAAGGCAGCAGAACGCGCTGCGATTAACGCGCCTATGCAGGGATCAGCAGCCGATATTATGAAAAAGGCCATGATCGACGTGAATGAATGGCTGCATACGGAGCCCGGATCGGGTGAAGTGTACATGACCATGCAGGTACACGATGAATTGGTATTTGAAATTCGCGAAGATTGCTTGGATAGCCATGTGGCGGAGTTGTGCAGGGTGATGGAAGCGGCGGCGCAATTGGATGTGCCCTTAATCGCTGAAGCCGGTGTGGGTGAGAACTGGGACGAGGCACATTAACTGCCTCGCTCTCGTTCAGGTGTCTCGTTCTACCTGTGCTCGAATCGCGTCAGTCGGCGAGGGGGCTTTCCGATTGGCGAGCCACACGCCCAGCAAAATTAATCCCATTCCCATCACCTGATAGCGACCAATCAATTCGCCATCAAGAGTTCCGAGCAACATTGCAACGAGTGGAATTAAGTACGTCACCGAGCTTGCGAACACCGTGCTGGCCACTTGCACCAAGTGATTAAACAAAATAAGTGCCAGTGCGGTGCCCACGACACCAAGCACGATTACGGCAATTAATGATGCCCAGGCTTCGGGCGAGATTAATTGCGCCCCAACTTCCCCTGGACCTAGCAAATACCAAATGGCGACCGGTAGCACCAAGAGTAGCGAGACGCCTGTGATGGTTAGCGGACTTTGGTCAGGCAGATAGGTTTTGATGAGGTTCACATTGACGCCGTAGCAGAAGGTTGCGATGACCACAAACAGCGCATAACCATTAAGTGTCAGCGCGCCGCTTGCATTCATGAGTACCAATAGCAGCGTGCCAGTGAAACCCACAAAGAGGCCGAGGGCAGTGCGCTTTGTTACCGCTTGTTTGAAGATAAAAGCGCCAATAATGAGGGTAAACAATGGTGTCAGTGCGTTAAGCGCGCCGGTCACACCGCTGTCAATTTGAGTTTGCGCCAACGCAAATAGGAAGGCTGGCAACAAGCTTCCGGTCATACCCACGGACAGAAGCACAGGCCACTGATGCCGCTTAACGCGGCGAATGCGCAACAGAGCAAAGGGAGCTAGAATTGCTGCCGCTGCAGCCAAACGAACCGCAGCTACTTCCACCGGAGTAAAGGTTGTTAGGCCTTGTTTAATTAGCCAAAAGCTACTGCCCCAAACGAGTGCGAGGAGAAAAAGTTTAGCCCAAGTGAGGAGTGGGTATTGCTCAGTCATCGCTGTTGGCATCGCCAACAAGTGGGGCTGCAAACCAATTCTGAAGAACTCGTTCGAGATCAGGTAAGCCCGTTTTCTTAAGGCTGGAGAACGCAATCACTTCAACGTCGCCACCAAAAGCTGGGACCGCTTCTTGGGCTTTCATCATCGTTTCCTTGCGTGCGCCGCTTTTTAGCTTGTCGGCCTTTGTGAGCACCGCAAGCACTGGAATGTTACTTGCGACTGCCCAATGAATGAGCTCTTGGTCCGCATCGCGAAATGGATGACGAATATCCATTAGTACCACTAAGCCTCGTAAGCACTTACGTTGCTGTAAATACTCAGACAAAGACTTCTGCCAAGCTTCTTTCATGGCAATTGGGACTTTTGCGAAGCCATACCCGGGTAAGTCGACTAAGCGACGTTGTTGATCGAGGCCAAAAATATTGATCTGTTGGGTACGTCCAGGAGTTTTACTAGTACGAGCGAGGCTGTTCTGCCGCGTTAGCGTATTGAGTGCACTGGATTTTCCCGCGTTTGAGCGACCGGCAAAGGCTACTTCAAGGCCCTCATCCGCAGATAGGTGGCGGATACTTGGGGCGCTTGTGACAAAGTGCGCTTGTTGAAACTTTACGGGCTCTAACGTGCTAGATGTCATGCTGAATGTCCTGAACTTACTGCGGGAACGCTGCACATTATGACGGATATCGGGGTAAGCGCCAACTCTGGTGATCAAAGAGGCGTTTCATCCGCTTGAGTTTCGTGTAAAATAACATCGGTATTTTGCAGAGCGACTTGATGTTCCGGGTTTTTACCCGACCGAATGCAGAGAAGAGAAATCATGAAAAAAATCGCGATTTTACTTGGTATGGTATTTTTCGCAGGCCAAGCGTCAGTTGTAGCCGCTGAAACTGTCGAACGCCTGGTAGGTGACCCAGAAGCGGGTCAGCAAAAGTCTCAGACTTGTGCCGCCTGCCATGGTCCAACTGGTAATAGTCCAGTTGGCGACTTCCCTAATATTGCAGGGCAAGGGCAGCGCTACCTATTTAAACAGCTCGTAGATTATCGGACGGGCGTGGAAACGAATGGCGAGCGTGGTCGTTACAACATGCTGATGGCTGATCAGGTAGCTAACCTGACTGACCAAGACATGATGGACTTAGCCGCGTTCTATGCAGCCCAAGAGAATGAAGTGGGTAGCGCACCAGAAGAGATTATTGCAGAGGCTCAGCGCTTGTTTCTAGGTGGTGACGTAGATCGTGGTATTACCGCTTGTGCGGCGTGCCATGGTCCTCGTGGTAACGGTATGAGCTTGGCAGCGTTCCCATTGCTGAGCGGTCAACACGCTCAATACACTGCGGAGCAGCTACGTGCTTTCCGTAGCGGTGAGCGGGCAAATGACCCAAGTGGAATGATGCGTGACATCGCTGTTCGCTTAACAGACCGCGATATTGAGATTCTGTCTCAGTACATTAACGGCTTGTACTAAGCGGTTCGCGTGATAGATAGAAGAAGGGCGCTCATCATGAGCGCCCTTTTTTGATCGTGAGTTCTGGTCAATTGCGCAAAGCTATTCGGCTTGCTTGCGGGCGATGTAATCGCGAATCTGCTGTTCTAGTGTCGCCAACGGAATACTTCCATTTTTGAGCACTTCATCGTGAAACTCTCGAACATCAAAACGGCTACCGAGTGCCGCCTCTGCTTCAGCTCGCAGATCTTTAATGAGTAAAACACCTAGTTTGTAAGATAGCGCTTGAGCTGGCCAGCTGATGTAGCGGTCAATCTCAGTGTTCACATTATGCATAGATAAGGCGGTGTTGTTGGCAAGGAAGGCCACTGCCCGGTCACGACTCCAGCCCATGGTATGCATGCCGGTATCTACAACAAGCCGCGCCGCACGCCACATCTCATAGGTTAGGCGGCCAAAGTTGCTGTAGGGGTCTTGGTAGAAGCCCGCTTCAAGTCCGAGATATTCCGCATACAAGCCCCAGCCTTCACCAAATGCCGAAATGTAGGTTGTTCGGCGATACGATGGCACGTCTTCCATTTCTTGTGCGAGTGCGATTTGCAGGTGGTGCCCGGGCACACCTTCATGCAGGGTCAGTGCTTCAAGCTCATAAAGCGGGCGACGATCGAGAGCGTAGGTGTTGACCCAGTAGTAGCCGGGTTCGTCGTCAGCGCTTGAAGACAGGTAGCGACCGGTCGTGTAGGTGGGCGCGATTTCAGCAGGTACAGGGGCGACACCATAAGGAGTCCGAGGTAAACGTCCAAACAATCTTGGCAAAGCCGCATCGGCCCGTTTCGCTATCCAAGCGGCTTCTTTTAACAACTCTTCTTCGGTTGTTGCATAGAATTTGGGGTCAGTCCGCAGATATTCGATAAACTCTGCAAAACTGCCTTCGAAACCTGTTTCGGCGATGACTTCATCCATTTCTGCACGAATGCGGCGAACTTCGCGAAGACCAATGGCGTGAATTTCCTCGGCCGTTAGATCCGTCGTGGTGTAGTGACGCACGCGATCGGCATAAAATGCCTCACCGTTCGGTAGGTCAATGGCGGCAATAGCCTGACGAGCGTTAGGGATATACTCGTCCACCATAAAGTCCTGAAACTCTAAGAAAGCAGGATTTACATAAGTGCTAATGACGGTTTGTACATCAAGGTCAAGGGTTTGCATGGCTTCTGCAGATAGATGCTGCCGTGCAGCTTGAACCGGTGCATAGAACACGCTATCCGAGGGATCCATCGTGACATAAGCGCCAATGCTGTCAGGCATGCCGCGCAATACCACGGCGGGCTGGGTAATTCCCAACGCAATACCTTCCCGCATGTACGCCATCTGTTGCGCAAAGTAATCTGGGATCTGCTTCAAGCGTTCCACGTAGAGCGTGGCATCCTCTTGATTGCGAATTCGCGCATTACCTACGGTACGCGCGATCTGATTGTGAGGGCCCGTTTCGTTGGTGAGTGGGGTCAGATGCATGTTGTAGCGGTAGTTCGAGATATTATTCCGCAGGCCGTACATCAGCATATCGCGGTTAATCTGGTTCTCGGCGGATAGCCGATCGGTCTCAATTGCGTCGAGTTGAGCATAAAACCCTTGGCGAACTTCGTAGCGGCGCTCAAGTGCAGCCGGTGAAATGTCAAAAAGACGGGCGGGGTGCTCAGGATCGCCTCGTCTTTCGTTGGCTTCGAAGTCCATGACTTCATTAGCGATAGAGTCGAATTGCTGATCGACTGTGTACATAGGGGAAGGCGCGCTGGCACACGCGCTTAACAGCATAAGACTGAAAAGTCCGATGAGGTAACGCATAAGTTGTCCTTTAAGTCTCGTTAGCGAAATAATTGGTTTTCTGACTATATCATTTTATGAGGTTGATATTTGTGGACTTCGGCGTCGGTCGTTATCTGTTTTGTTATGCTTCTATGTAAACGAAACTTAACGCGGCGGTCATAAAAAATACATGATCAGAGCGAAAAAAGTACTTGCTATCTTCGATCGATCACGTAATCTATTGCCATTAACACGAGATGTGTGGCGAGTTGCCAGCCGATTATGATAACCAAAACCTGAAGAGAAAGTATCAGGTAAGCATTTCCAAGTAAACTAACAGCATCATAATAAAAACGTAAACGCTGTTAAGAAATTGGGATTTAATTGGGTTGTTATTTTGGTTAATCGGTAAGGCACACAAGTGATAAGAATTATCGCTCCGCTCGTGGGAGGAAAATACGTACGAATGCAGTACGTAAAGAATTAAGACGAAAAATAATGCCAGGAAGGTATTGAAAATAATAATAAAAATATTGCGCTGCTGGTTGTATACGAAAATGCATTCAGTGTGTATGAAAGGCAGCGTCATTAAGAATCTACCGCCGAGAACAAGTAGTTACCTAAGTTTAAAGGTAACTGAGAAAAAGAGGCGGAGATCACTGCAGGATGATCTGCAAGTCGGGAGACCGGATAATAATAACAACGATAAGGCGAGAGCCAATTAAGCGACAACCGTAGGTTCCAGTTCGCTGGTAGCCAAAGGATTTCAGGGGCGATGCTTGCATCGCCTTTTTTATTGCCTGCCGTTTTTCTCCGAAATCAGTTATCCTATAGGTGTTTATTGATTGAAATTTCACCTTGTTGGAGCTGTATGACGCGCCTTAAGAAAACCCGTAAGAATGGCCCTTTAGCACAACGTTCGGCACCGAAAGAAGAGCGCCAACGTGATGCTGAGCCTAAACGTCCCCACAAAACGAAGGGCCGCGCTCCCGGTAGTCGGCACTCCATTGATCCGCGCATGGCCGCGCAGGCTGGACAGTCTTCAGGTACGCACGCAAATCAAGATCCGCGAAAGGGGAGTAAGAAACCCGTACCATTAAATTTACCTAGTAAGGATCCTGCGGTCGCCGAAGTTCGTAAACAAGAGATACAGCCAGTCGAAGACCTGAATGAAGCCATGCTTGATGAGCTGCAATCTCTAGAAGAGAACGAAGTACTTCAGGACTTACTCGACCAGATTGAGAATGGCGAAACGCTCGACGCTGATGACCAAGCCTGGGTGGATAAAAAACTGAACCGCTATCAGGAGTTGGTTGCAGCCCTTGGTATTGATGTAGACGCAGAGGACGAAGACGAATGAGTGAATGGCCTGTGTTGTGGATAGTCTTAGGCCTGATCGGGATTGCGGTCATTATCGGATTAAGCGTGTATGCGGGAATGTTGCTTTCGAAATTACACAAGCAACGTACCGAACAGCGCACAGGCGAAGCAAAACGCTTAAATTACTTGCACGAGAGTATTGCAACCATCTCTTTGGCGATGCAGCAAGAGCAGTGTCCACTCTCCGAAGGTTGTATTCGACTCGCTGTTTTACTTGAGAATTTGCCAGATGCGGAAAGCTATCAATTCGCGGAAGCGTATCCAGCAATTCACGCCATGCATGAAAAGATCAAACACATGCCGACTCATGCTGCGCGCAAGCAATTCCCGAAAAAAGAAATTCGGAAAATGGACTTAGAACGCGAGGCGATGGAAGTGGAAATGAACGACGCAATTCAAACCGATGTGGCGAAATTACTAATTTGGATTCGCGCGGAAAAAGCATAAGGTTGGAATGTAGTAAAGAAAGCGCACGACCGTCTGGTCATGCGCTTTTTTGCTTACTGGGGGTAAATAACGCCGTCTTTCATGACAAAATTCATGGTACGAAGCAGACTGATATCGTCTAGCGGATTCCCGCGAACTCCCACTAAGTCAGCAAGTTTGCCTGGTTCAATAGTGCCGAGCTCGTCGGCGACACCGAGCAGTTCCGCTGCATTAGCAGTGGCTGAGCGTATGGCCTCGAGAGGCGGCATGCCAGCTTCTACCATGTAAACAAATTCACGCGCGTTCTCGCCATGGTCATAGACCCCAGAGTCCGTCCCGAAGGCAATCTTCACGCCAGCAGCGTAGGCGCGACCGAAGGTACCTTGAATCAACGGACCAATTTCACGCGCTTTTGGCCGCACTTGTTCTGGAAAGAAACCGTCGATTTCTGCGCGTTCCGCTACCGACTTTCCTGCCGTAATGGTTGGCACAAACCAAGTGCCATGCTCGCGCATTAAAGCGAATACCTCGTCATCCATGTAGGTACCGTGCTCAATGGAGTCGACACCTGCGCGTATGGCACGAATCATTCCATCTTTACCATGCGCATGAACAGCAACTTTCATGTTGTAATCGCGTGCAGTTTCTACAACGGCTTCGAGCTCATCCATCATGAACTGTGGATTGTCACCGCTCGCCGCCATACTCAAAACGCCACCAGTGGCCGTTAGCTTAATTAAGTTCGCACCTTCTTGATAACGAGCACGCACCGCTTGACGCGCTTGATAGGGGCCATTCAGGACGCCGTCAGCAGGTGTAGGTGAGTCAAATAAGCCGGGGCGGACACCGTTGGTTGGATCGGCGTGTCCACCAGTGGTCGCAAGGGATTTACCCGCAGTATAAATTCGCGGGCCAATGACAAGCCCCTGATTAACAGCATTACGTAACGCAATGCTGGCAGAGAAGCTATCACCAAGGTCACGCACGGTTGTAAAGCCAGCCATTAACGTCAGTTCAGCGAAGTGTGCGGCGCGCAGTGCGACATCTGCTGGACTATGAGTGAAGCGGTGCATGTATGAGCCGGCGCCAAGCTGAGAGGTAAGGTGCGTGTGCATGTCCATAAAACCAGGCATGATAGTGCCGTTACGGAAGTCGATAACGCGTTCACCTTGGCCTGCTCGTTGGAACCCCGACTGAATTGACACAATGCGCTGATTTTCAATGCGAATCGTTACACGCTGCTGCGGCTCACTACTCGTGCCATCGATGAGTGTGCCGGCGTGAATTAAGGTGACATTAGAGTCTGCGACTACCTGTGGGCTCAGACCAAGGGCCATCACCATCGCTATTATTGTAAGTAAACGGAACACTGTTACCTCCTGCTAAGTCGTCAAATCGTCCGGAAAACCCCATGCCCATGTTTGTTTCATGGACAAGGCTTCACCGCACTACCTTATGATCGGTATACTGTCTGCTAAAGTAATGAAGTCTACGGTTACCATATAGCAGATGCTCAGGATAAAAAACTGATATGTTTCGAGGAATTCGAGAAGACATCGCCAGTGTGTATGCGCGCGATCCAGCCGCCCGACACTTTTTTGAGGTGTTAACCAACTATCCAGGACTCCATGCCATCTGGATTCATCGGTTGAGTCATCGCTTGTGGAAATGGCGCCTACGTTGGCTTGCTCGATTTATTTCGACCATTGCCCGTTGGCTCACTGGCGTCGAAATTCATCCGGGTGCAAAAATTGGCCGCCGCTTTTTTATCGATCATGGCATGGGTGTCGTGATCGGTGAAACAGCAGAAATTGGCGACGACTGTACGCTCTACCATGGTGTAACTTTGGGCGGTATCAGTTGGAAAGCAGGAAAACGACATCCGACACTCTGCGATGGCGTTGTTATTGGTGCTGGCGCTAAGGTTCTTGGGCCTATCACGGTACACAATAATGGCCGGATCGGCTCAAATGCGGTGGTGGTGAAGGATGTTCCTGCAGGCGCTACGGTAACCGGTATTCCAGGACGTATTGTCACCCCGGCGGGAGATCAGCAAACTCGTGAAAAGCGTGCCGAAATAGCCCAGAAATATGGTTTCGATGCGTACGCCATTGCCGCAGATAACCCCGACCCGGTTGCGACAGCCATTGGCCGCATGTTGGATCATGTGCATGTAATGGACGAGCGATTACATGAGCTTTGTACGGCAGTGAATCGCATGGGTGGAGATGTGTGCTCGGAGCTTCCACCGATTGAGCTCGAAGATGAGGACTTTGTGGCAGCTGAAAAACAAGCGGCAGAGTCACGCCAGAAAGCTATGGATCGTTTTGACCCACAAATTTAGCCCTAAGCAGTAAGGATTAAGCATGCAGATTTATGCAGATAACTCGTTGAGTATTGGCAATACCCCGATGGTGCGGTTGAATCGCGTTGCACCCAATAATGTCATGCTTAAAATGGAGAGCCGCAATCCTTCGGGTAGCGTGAAATGTCGGCTTGGGGCTGCGATGATTTGGGACGCCGAAGAACGTGGCGTGTTAACTCCTGGCAAAACCATAATTGAAGCGACGTCAGGTAATACGGGAATTGCACTTGCTTACGTTGCTGCTGCGCGTGGCTATCAATTAACCCTGACGATGCCGCGGTCCATGAGTCTTGAGCGGCGTAAACTGTTGAAAGCTTTGGGGGCTCACCTCGAGTTGACGCCTGCCGAGCTAGGTATGAATGGCGCATTGGCGCGAGCAGATGAAATAGTCGCGCAGAATCCAGACCAGTATGTGATGTTGCGTCAATTTGATAACCCAGCAAACCCGAAGATTCATGAAACAACGACAGGCCCCGAGATTGAAGCGGCGCTCGGCGGACCCCCCGATGTGTTTGTTGCGGGTGTGGGAACCGGGGGCACTATTACCGGGGTAGCGCGTTATTTTGCGAAGCAAGGAACACCCATTGAAGCGGTTGCTGTAGAGCCAGTCGATTCACCTGTGATCTCGCAGACGTTAGCGGGCCAAGAGTTGACGCCTTCTCCACACAAAATTCAGGGTATTGGGCCAGGCTTTGTGGCTGGCAATCTCGATTTAAGTTTGGTATCACGCGCAATGACAGTCAGCAACGATGATGCGATGGCGATGGCACACCGCCTCATGCGCGAAGAAGGTATTCTTGCCGGTATTTCGACGGGGGCAGCAGTTGTAGTGGCAGCGCGGATTGCAGCAGAACCAGGTTATGAAGGGAAATCAATTGTTGTAATTTTGCCGAGTTCAGCGGAGCGCTATTTAAGCACTCCACTGTTTCAAGGCATGTTTACCGAGGAAGAACTGGAACCTTAAAAGAAAGGTCTATTCTTCGGTCTTTTTCTTCACTTTTGCTGTGACTCGAATCCGCGGCTTATCGTCGCGGATTTGTGTACTGGACTGCAATTCTTCTTCTGTTTCTAAACCACTTCGTAAACGGTGAGTGTCGTTATCGTAGCGATGCGCCAACTCATCTTTGACCGTTTTGTCCCAAATGGGCACACCAACGAAATAGCCTGCACGACCGATTGCATGAGCCGCTATCGGTGCCGTCATGAAGATAAACAAAATAACTGCGAGTGCTTTTGCCGCCACGACAAGATCAGCAAAATAGATGGCAGCCGCGAGCATCATTAAGGCAATACCCAAGGCCCCGGCTTTCGTACTGGCGTGCATACGGGTCAGGAGGTCGGGTAAACGCAGAATTCCAATCGCAGCAAGCAGTGTAAAGACCGCACTGCTCAGCATGAGGAAACCAATAATCCAATCAATCATCGCGCGGACCTCCACGTTCTAGGAAGCGAGCAAACCCGATGGCTGCAAGGAAAGCAGTGAGCGCCGCAACAATGGCAACATCAATAAAACTCGAGCGGTCAGTCACTATGGCGTACGTGCCGGTCAGTGCAACAATGACAGAAGCAAGTAGTTCAAGTGCGACGACTCGGTCTGGCAGGGTTGGGCCGATGAGCAGGCGAATCACGATAAGAATCATCGCCAAACTCAGAACACCGAAAGTAATGAAAAATACAATTTGCACATGTCCTCCTGTACGCGCTTAGCGCAAAATTTCCAGCACGCGACGCTCCATATATTTCAGGCTATCGCGTAATTCCTGTTCGTTGTCCAGGAACATGGCATGAATAAAAAGGACTCGACGGTCGTCAGACACGTCTAGGCTCAGTGTTCCCGGTGTCATCGAGATTAAGTTTGCCACCATGGTAATTTCCACTTCAGTTTTGGCTTCCAGTGGCATCGCAATCACACCGGGTTTCATGTGCCAAACGGGGGTGACAATATCGAATGCAACGGTTAGGTTCGCAGTGACAAGCTCTTTAATGAAAAAGAACACAAACCTGATCAGCCGCGGAATTCTGCTGGTATAGCCTTTTAGAATAGGGATTTGGCGTTGCATTAGGGCAAGCACCATATAACCCACTAAGAAGCCGAGCAGGAGATTGTAGCCTCCGATATTCCCTGTAAGTAGCACCCAAAACAGCGCTAATAACAGGTTCCACATAAATGCCATCATGGTCTGCCTCCTAACACCGCTTCAATGTATGCCTGCGGATTCATTAACTGGGCCGCGGAGAACTCGGCAAGCTCATAAATCGGCTGGCCATTGAGACCGATAAATAAGGTACAAGCAGCCAGTAAAATCACCGGGATATAGAGTATCGCGAGTGGCATTGAGGTTTTGCCTTCACTTAACACCGTACCGTCTGTCTTCGCCGGTAAGGGCTTCCAAAACGCTTCGGCCCAAATTTTAATCATGGAGTACAGCGTCAATAGACCCACGAGCAGCGCAACACCGGTGACCACGTAGGCCCCCGCTTCGATACCTGCACGAATCACGATAAATTTGGCAAAGAAGCCAGACAATGGCGGCAACCCTGCGAGCGACAATGCGGGAATTAAGAACAGAATACTTAATACCGGCCGCGACTTGTAAATACCACCGAGCTTTTTGAGGTCATATGTACCCAAGAGTCGGTGGGTGATCCCGCTGATCAAGAACAGATTCGTCTTCACAATAATGTGATGCATGATGTAGAACACGCCACCCACAATGGCGAGTGGCGTATATAACGCCAATCCCAGCATCATGTAACCGATCTGGCTGACAATATGAAACGACAGAATACGACGAAACTCAAACTGTGCGGCAGCACCCAAAACACCCGTAAGCATGGTGAATGCGGCCAACCAGAGTAAGAGTTCATGAGTGAAGTCTGGATTCTGATTGAACATTAAGGTGAAGACCCGAAATAGCGCGTACACACCCACTTTCGTTAAGAGTCCAGCAAACAATGCTGACACAGCCACTGGCCCTGTATGATAGGACGCTGGCAGCCAGAAGAAGAGTGGGAAAGCCGCGGCCTTGATTCCGAAGGCAACCAGGAACATCACCGCGATGACGTCAATTAATCCGGTATTCTCAGCTTCTCCCAGTTTTACGGCGATGTCGGCCATGTTCAAGGTGCCAACTAAGCCATAAAGCAAGCCGATAGCACTGAGGAAAATCGCGGACGACAGCAAGTTTAAAGTGACGTATTTCACCGCCCCTTCCATTTGCGCCCGCTCGCCACCAAGCACCAGTAAGCCAAAGGAGGCGATGAGCATGACTTCAAACCAAACGTACAGGTTAAAGATGTCGCCCGTCAGAAATGACCCCGCAACACCGGCAAGCAACAAGTGCATCAGCGGATAATAGCCGAAGCGTTCGTGCGCCTCGGATGCGGAGGACAACGAGTAAATGGCGACCGCAACGGCCATCATGCCCGTCAACACCACCATAATGGCGCTCAGCATGTCGGCAACGAGGGTGATGCCGTATGGCGCGACCCAATTACCCATGTAGATCACGACGTGACCTTCAGCTCGCACTGCCATCAGCAAAATAATTGAACTGATTAATAGCGCGACCGCGCCGGTCATAGAGAGGATCCGCTGCATAATGTTCGAACGCCACGTCATTAGACATAGCGTCCCCGTAATCAACGGAATGACGATAGGTAAAGCGACGAATGAACTCACGTGTCCGTATCCTTCATGTGATCAAGGTTGTCCGTATGGATAATGTTGTAGGCGCGATGAATGAGTACGACCGCAAAAGCCAACACACCAAAGGCAATAACGATGGCGGTAAGAATCAATGCTTGTGGCAATGGATCCGCCACGACACCATCAGGACTTAGCATGCCCTCAGGAATGAGGGGCGGCGCACCTCGGGTAATACCCGCAGAAGTAAAAATAAGTAAATTTGCTGCATTGGACAGCAGCATGAGTCCAATGACGAGTTTCACGATACTGCGGCGCAGCATCATGTATACAGCAGCGGCATATAGCAGACCAACGACTATGGCCATTATCGGTTCCATGACGTCTCCTTGTTACCGTTCTTCTGTTTCAGTCAATGCGATAAGCATCAGCATGACCGATCCGAATACGGTGAGATACACACCGATATCGAAAATGAGGGGAGTCGACAATTTCAATTCACCACCACCAGGCAGTGGTATGGGCCACCACTGCGCAGTAAAGAAAGGCTCACCATTCAACAGTGCTGGAAAAATTGAAATCATCCCGAAAAAGAGTCCTGCGCCAATCAGGTTTCTTGGGTCTACCCGCAATAAGTCACGCGTGACCGTTGCGCCAAAGGTAAAGAGGTAGAGCGCCATGGCACCCGAGGCCACTAGACCAGCGATAAAGCCACCACCCGGCTCGTCATGCCCGCGCAGTAGCAGGAATATGGAGAACAACAGCTGCAAAGGCACGATGTAGCGCGCAGCCGTGTACAGTATGATTGTGCCTGGCTTCATCATGTTAGCGGTCCTCCTTCGAGTCAGGGGTATCGTTACCTTTGCGTTTCTCCTGCTCGGCTTCGACGTGTTCTTCAGGAACTTCTTGGTCCGCCGGCTCGGCTTCTAGAATTTTCTGTTGCTCAAGCATTTTCTGATGAATTTCCTCAAGCGAGTGAACAATATCTTCTTCCGGTACCTCTTTCGGCGGCAGAATTAAAGTTCCTGCGAAATGGTTAGAGCCAGGCGCAGTGCTTGGATTGAACTTAATCATGGCGTACACGCCCATAGCTGCGAGTGCTAAGACGAATATTTCGCCTAAGGTATCGAGCGCTCGGAAGTCCACCAAAATTACGTTCACGATATTGCGACCGTATGCCAGTGGTGCGCTATTTTCGATCATGTAATCCGAAATTGGCGCAAACAGCTGAATGTCGATGGTAATCATGACGAGGAGCGTCATCAGCAAGCCGGTAAGCAATGCCACAATGGCATCACGAATGCGCTCCGAGGTGGTAGAGATATTCGAGAAGCTGGGCAGCCTAAACAGCACGAGTACCAACAGAATCACGGTTAGTGTTTCAACCAGAATTTGCGTAATACTCAAATCTGGCGCACTAAACAGGATGAAAATAAAGGCGATAGAGAACCCGACAACACCCATGGCAGCCACCGCACCGAGACGCGAATGAGTTAAACAAGCTGCGGCTGCTCCGGTCACAAGAATCGACACGGCGACTAGCTCATGAAAAGCCGGGTTAATGTCCCAGTTCCAGTGAATCTGATAACGCACGAGTAGCGTGTACCCCGTAATTGCCACGAACACTAAAATGATGGTGCGGAGGTAGTTACGTATCGAACCGTTCTGTAAGTGACGGGTTTGCCATTCTGCTAGCCAGACGATTCCGTCCATGAACCGGAAATAGCCAGATTCAGGCCCTCGGACAATGATGGGGTTGAGAACCTGCAAGCGCTCTCGAATACCGTCCCAAGAACGATACACCAAGATACCTAAACCGATACTGATAACAGACAGCAACAAGGGCAAGTTGAGTCCATGCCAAAGCGCTAGATAGCCGTCTAGTCGGCCTCCATGCACCGCTTCGGACGCTGGGAAGGTAATGAAGTCGCCCACCCAGAAGGGTAGTAGGCCGGCAATCAACGACAAGCCGGCCAGTACGATAGGGCCTGCCAGCATACCCTTTGGCGGCTCATGAATTTCGCCCGCGTCCTTGGGTGCTTGAAAGGCACCGTAGAAAGGCCTAATTGCAACAATAGCGGCCACTGCAACGACCAGAACCGCGGAGGCCATAACTAATGCGAACACAATGTAGCCCGTTGGGCCTTCAATGAGTGATTCCAACAACAGCTCTTTTGCCACAAAACCAAAGAGCGGCGGAATACCTGCCAGCGACAATGCGGCAATCGCGGTACAGATTGCCGTGACCGGAAGTAGCTTGCGTAAACCGCCGAGCTCATTCACGTTCCGTGAGCCCGCTTCATGGTCGACAATGCCAGCGAGCATAAATAGCGCGCCTTTATAGAGCGAGTGAGCCAGCAAGTAGGCTGCGAAGGCGATCATGGCTAGCTCAGTACCGATTCCTAACAGCAGCGTTAATGTTCCGAGCGCCATCACGGTTGAGTAAGCCAAGAGCTTTTTCAGATCGGTGCTGCGGATAGCCATAAAGGCACCGGTAAACATGGTGAAGGCGCCAAAGCTAGTGAGAACCAACATCCACAATTCGGTGCCGCCCAGCTCAGGTTGCAACCGAGCTAGTAAATAGATACCGGCTTTTACCATGGTTGCCGAGTGTAAGTAAGCACTCACAGGCGTTGGCGCCGCCATGGCATTGGGTAACCAGAAGTGGAAGGGGAACTGAGCTGACTTGGTAAAGGCGCCAAGCAGTAAACAAATCAACATACCCACATACAGTGGGTGCTCAGTGAGCATGGTATTGCTATTGAATATTTCTTGTAGCGAATAGCTACCGCTCGCGCTGGCGAGTAGGACCAAGCCTGCCAAGAGGGCGAGACCGCCACCTACAGTAACAATCAACCCCTGCAATGCCGCTTTGCGAGCTTCGGCGCTCTGGTGATTAAAGCCAATGAGCAAATAGGAGGTAATACTGGTGAGTTCCCAGAATACGAAGAGCGTAATCAGGTTGTCGGACAATACCAGTCCGAGCATCGAGCCCATGAATGACATTAAAATTACGAGGAAACGCCCGAGGTTTTCATGTCCCTTTAGGTACGCTCCGGCATAAAGCACGATAAAGGTACCAATGCCACAGATGAGCAGTGCAAACAGCAGCGACAGGCCGTCTAGGACCATGGTGAAGGAAATGTCGAGTCCCGGAATCCAGTGGTATTCGTGGATCAGAATGTTGCCATCCGCGATCGCCGGAATGTGTGAGGCAAACCACAGGGTGAGTAAGGCGGGAACAATGGCTAGCACCTGGGCTGCCCGCGTTTTACTTTGCCCGTAAATCCAGGGCGTTAAAATGGCAGCAAGAAAAATCACCAGAACGGCAAGTTGCATCGTCAATCCTCTTCAGTGCAATCAGCAAGTGGTCCGGCAATACCGAACAACTGCCTATCGGTAACCGCTATAATCTAGCATAAGTTACGGATCGCGGTAGTGTTTTGCAAACTATGCGAACGCTATGAATGGAATCATTGTAACGAAAAATCTAGCCCTTACCAGTGTTGACAGGCTCGATAGATCACCTTCCACGTTGAAATTCGGGTAAGTTACACCCATTTAGTGAAGCAGTTTCTCATCGAATTGAGTGGTATATGGAAAGAAGTGACCTTTACCAGTGGCAGCATTGGTTCATCTCCCTGCGTAGTAATCGGATTTTCGAAACCGTGGTTATCGCCATTATTGTCTTCTCAGCACTGATGGTGGGAGCTAAAACCTACGAGGAAACAACCCGTTTTACCCAAGTCATGAATGTGCTGGACTGGGCGGTGACGGTGTTTTTTGTGACCGAAATCATCATTCGCATGATGGCCGAGCGGCGCATTCGTGATTTCTTTCGTTCGGGCTGGAACGTGTTCGATTTCGTCATAGTGGTGGCGAGCCTGATCCCTGTAGAAAGCAGTGAAACCGTGTTGCTTGCGCGCCTGCTCAGAGTGTTTCGGGTGTTGCGACTAGTGTCGATGGTGCCGGAGTTACGCATGTTAATGAATGCGTTTCTTAAAGCACTGCCACGCATGGCTTATGTCGCTTTGTTTATGTTCATTATTTTCTATATTTACGGGGCTGTGGGCAGTTTTATTTTCCGTGAGGTGAATCCCTTCTATTGGGAGAATATTGCAACGGCTATGCTCACACTTTTCCGCATCGCGACTTTCGAGAGTTGGACATCCATCATGTATGAAACCATGGAGGTCTATCCGTTATCGTGGATTTACTATGTGAGCTTTATTTTCTTTAGCGCGTTTATTTTCCTCAATATGATGATTGGCATCGTGCTGGAAGTGATGCAAAAGGAGAGTGCAGCTTATGACGCGGAGCACGATCAGGGAGAGGCAGGTGATCTGAAGTGGATTCGTGCACATATGGAACGTATGGAACATGAGTTGGCGGATACGAAACGTCTTGTACAACAGCAGGTTCGTGAACAAGATGGGGCGAAATAGTTGGCTGAGCCGTCTCTCCGTGACTTACCGCAGAGCGTCTATACTCATGACTAAATTGGTCATCGTTGGAGAGTAATAACATGCGTGTTTTTATTTCTGCTGTACTGTTGATGCTTCTGGGGTCGATGCAGTCGGCATTTGGGCAGGTGATAGCGATTGAGCGCGTGAGCGTGCTGCCCATGCATGATGCTTACTTGTACGAGAATCAAACGATTATTATCGAAGGTGATCGAATCGTTCGGATCGGTCCGGCGCGAGATGTGCGTGCACCACAAGGCGCAACTCGCATTGATGGGCGCGGGAAATTTGTGATTCCTGGTTTAACCGAAATGCATGGTCATGTGCCTCCCATGACACCGTTTCAAGGCCTGCCGGAGCGTTACCTTGATGACGTTCTATTCCTCTATCTTGCCGGTGGCGTCACCACTGTGCGAGGAATGCTGGGGTATCCACACCAATTGCGTTTACGCGACGATAGTCGCAATGGCGAGCGTTTGGGTCCGACCTTGTATTTGGCGGGGCCAAGCTTTAGTGGCAATAGTATTGACTCTACCGCGTCTGCACGGAGTCGGGTGCAGGAGCAGGCCGAGGCGGGTTGGGACTTACTCAAGATTCATCCGGGACTCTCCCTTGCCGAGTTCCAAGTGATAGCTCAAGAAGCGAAGGAACAGAGCATTGACTTCGCGGGCCATGTGCCGAGCGAGGTGGGTGTCCATCATGCCATAGTGCAAGGCATTCGCACTATTGATCACCTTGATGGCTACATGGCTGCACTTGGCGGTATGGACAGCCGGGTCAGTGATGAAGCGTTGCGTGAAATGGCCCAGTTCACCCGTGCACACAACGTTGCTGTAGTGCCCACGCAAGCGGTCTGGGAAACTATAATTGGGGCAGCAGACCCGGATGCGCTGCAGGCCTATCCCGAGTTGCGTTACCTACCACAACAAATTAGAGATGGTTGGTCGAACTTTCTCTCGAACCCGCGCTCACCATTTTATACCGGCGATACCGCGGCTTTGCATGCCGAAAATCGCCAGCGTTTACTGCGCACGTTCTATGAAGAAGGCGTGACCATTCTCTTTGGTACAGATGCGCCGCAGTTATACAGCGTGCCTGGCCTATCGGTGCCACGAGAAGTCAGGTTGATGGCTGCCGCAGGCATGAAACCTTACGATATTATTTATAGCGGGACAGCGGCAACGGGCGCGTATTTCGCCGACAAAGATACTTTTGGCACGATTACGCCTGGGGCGCGAGCGGATTTATTGTTACTCAATGGTAATCCGTTAGAGTCTCTCGAATACCTAAGTCGACCGGAAGGCGTGATGGTACGCGGACGCTACTTGAGTCGCGCGGATATTGATGCGCGCCTTGCAGAAATTGAAGCCGCTTATAACAACTAGACAGGTGCACGAAAGAAGTTGCGACTGATCGACTTGAACCGGTCAGTCGCACTGTCATTCAGCCATTCGAACGCCACCATCTCCGAAGTTACAATCACCGCGCCGGCATCACGCAGACGCTGAAGCGCTATGGCTTTGTCATCAGCTCGGCGCGATCCTACGGCGTCGGCAACCACAAACACTTGCCAATCATCAGCCAACAGACCCAGAGCGGTCTGTAGCACGCAAACATGTGCTTCAGTGCCAGTGAGTATGACCTGACGGCGTTGCCCTGTTTGTTCGCTTAAGTGTGTGCGAATGCTGGGTTCGTCCCAAGCACTAAAATGCGATTTCTCAAGGGTATTAGTGGGTGTTTGCCACGTCATTAAGGCGTCTACCGTATGACCTAGGCCTTTGGGGTATTGTTCGGTGTACCAAATAGGAATTGCGAGCTCGTCGGCAATACCGAGCAACCACTGATTCCGGCGAATCACCTCTTGATGTTGATTGATCGCGGGTGCGAGTCGCGCTTGAATGTCGATCACTAATACGAAGCTTTGATGTTCACGAATGAGTGCAGCGGACATAGTTGCTTATTCCTTGAGACATATTAAGCCCAAGTTAGCATAAAAAAGCCGGCCCTGAGGCCGGCTTGGGTCTGCAACTTTAGCCGTAGTTAGTCGTCGTTACTTGCACCAACGGTATAGCTACGGATGGTATTCTCTTCGATATCCGCTTCCTGGAAACGAATCGGCGCTAAACGCGGTTGTTGCGAATAGAACTCGGTTTGGTCGAGGAAGTGTGGCGAGAAAATGTCCGAAGACTGCGAATAAGTCAGCAGTCCACGACCTTCTGGACCTTCGTCGGTGAAGCGCATCACAAACATCCAGCTTGAACCGCTGGTAATGTGATAACCCTGCTCACTCAACTGAGAGCCAGGTAGGGTCGCGTAGCGGTGGCGTGGCAGCAAGGTACCGTCATCTGCGCCTTGCGAACGGAAGACATTAAAGCCGCCTTCGATATTGTTTGCGCCACCCCAGGGTAAACGGTTGCCACTGGGGCTACCATCGGGATTGCTGCGCTCAACAAATTGCACGTCACCGAGTGGAGCATCGACCGCAAAGCCAGCAGCCTCGATAGTTTGAATTGCTTGCGCAAGCTGCTGCAACACAGTGTCATTTGGGTTCAGCGTATTCGGCGTCGTAGTTGGATTGTTCCGATCGAATGGAACTTGCCATTGTGGGTTCGTTGCGAAGCGCTGAGCAAACTCGCGGAACACCACTGCACCAACGCTGTCTTGGTTCATGCGAGCGTCCCACTGGGCCAATGCTGCACAACCTGCAGACAGGTCGACCGCACCGTTTGCGGTGGTCACTGGTGTATCGCCACGAGCACTACAGTGAGTAATCAGGTCATCAAGCACAGCTTCCGCCAGATAGGCTCGGTTGCTGAGTAGTTGCTCTTCAACTTCAGTCAGCGTTGCGCCGCTGAGTTCAGTAAGTTTCTGCTGACCCATACGTGAACGCCAACTTTGTTGGTTGTTAAAGCGACCAAACAAGGTGTAATCCGGCGCTTCACCATTATTGCCAGTGACAGTACCGAAGTAGTCTGAAGTAACCAACGGACTTGCGGGGTTGGTTAGCCAGTAACTGTCATTTGAGTTTTGCACAAAATCAGTACGGCGTAACCGTGGGGCACGGTCCGCAGGCACGGTTCCGCGAGACATATATACAGAGCGATTACCTGGTACGAGCGTAAAAGGTGCATCCACTCGAACTGCAACCAGTACCGGGTCGGTACGAATGCGCTCAAGTGCTTCTGGCGCTAAGTCAGGAACGCTTGAACCGTCCATGAAGAAGGTGTCGCCGAAACGGTCAGCAGCCATGATGTTGTTAAAGATGATCCCAGTGTAGCGCTCCATAATGTCTTCAACGTCATCAATATCACGCGCGACATTCAATGCGAGCCAATGATCAACAATGTCGAAGTTTGGCAAGTTTGCGTCATAAAGCGCAAAAGCCGAGGTTTGGCCTTGGAAGTTCATACCCCATTGGAATTGTCCGGGAATACTCATCATCGGACCGAAGCTGCTTTCATAGAAAGTGCGCTCAAGCTCAATGCTAGTGCCCGGGCCAGTGGCAACGGTTATGCGATGGGTGCGCGCTGTCATTTGGCGCTCATCACCATCAACAAGGTAGGTCAGACCGCTTTCATCGCTGGTATCGAGCTCGAGTTGATACACCACAAAACGTTCTGCGGTGGAGAAGGTATGAGTCCAAGCGACATTCTCGTTAAAGCCGATATTCACAGGACCAGGCATACCGGATAATGAACCACCGACCACTTTCATTTCGCCCGGAATCTCTACGCCGAAACGCCAAAACCGCTGATTTCCAACATGCGGGAAATGTGGGTTGGCTAAGAGCATACCTTGGCCATTTTCCGTTAATTCGGAACCAAGAGCCCAGCCGTTAGAGCCAAGCTCTTCAGGATTTGGGTCGGGCACATCAATGCTGGCCAGATCAATATTCATTTCGAAAGCGCCATCGCCGGTTGGCATCACAGGCATTGGGTTAAAGCTTTCACCCGGTGGTACTGCAATAAAGAGCGGTTGCAGGAAGTTCGCGGCACCTGGCAGCAGTGCGACACCTAGGGCATAGGTGAGCATGTCCACTTCAGTAATTGGGCGAACATGGGGCATACCTGCGCAAGGCAGCGCAATATTGTCGACGCCGGTGTCCGCCAGATAGGCGTTGTAGCCAGCGGCGTATCCTTGTAAGGACGCGCGCGTATTTTCAGTGAGAGAGTCGAGGTTATCTTCGGCACGCTCACGGAGTCTCAATGCTTTATAGGTGAAGTCATTGATGACGTTGCCATTGTCGCCGGAGCCGAGCACGGCATCTGGTCCAAAAAAGCGCGAGCGTTCAGAGTTAAAACGAACAATCTGATCGGCAAGTACGCATATGTTGTCTTCGGCAAAGGCGTATGCAGTTCCGAAGGCGATACCCTCAAGACTGTCAGAAGTAATAAAAGGCACGCCATAGTCTGTGCGGCGAATGTTAGCACTCACTTCGCCGGGAGCGAATGTAGTGACGGAAACGGGTTGACGCGGTGGCGGTGGAGTCACACCACCCGGCTCTTCATCGGTGCTGCTGGAGCTGCTCAAGCAGCCGGTCAGCGCAAATACGCTGGCAGAGGCAAGAACACCCAACCGCAGCGAAGAGCGTAATGAGTACTTCGTATTATTCATATGAATGAACCTTGTGGTTATTTTTTAGTGAATACGCAAATAGTTGCGCTATGAGTATTGGCGCAAATACCTATCTGGTCAAACCTGTAATGAGATGAACCTGCGGCAAAACGCCGCAGGTTGCATGGAGCTTACTCTTCGACGCGAAGAAACTGCGTGTTGCGGTAGTAAGGTGTGGGGTAAATGCCAACTTGTAGTAGAGCAGGCCGCAATGTCCAAGTCACTTCGAGGGCTGCAGGCTCGCCGTCACGACCCTTTGTAAAGTGAATGAATTTTTCACGTTGCGCGCGATTATGCCAATGCGCTCGCCATGTATCGTAATGCCAGTGCTCCAACCTAAGGGTCGATACACCGTCATCCCAAAAGGCTAACGTAAGTGCGCCATCGTCCTCAACTGTGACACGAGCGGTGCCATATTGCGGGTGTGTGTAGTGTCCAGTTAACTGCTCTGCAGTAAAGCTAGAGGGCGCATCCGTTTGTCGGGCATCATGGATTGCTTCGCGTTCCGCCATCACTTGGTCGTAGCGCGTTTGGTAGCTCTCAAGCATCTCGCTATGCCAATCGCGAGGTTCCAATTCCGCAATGCGGTCGATAATAGTATTGACCACCGCTCCGCCGTAGTTACTAAAGGTATTGGTGACCACCACAATGCCCAGGTCAAGTTCGGGAACAAGGACTTTCTGGGTGTTGAATCCGTCTGTTGCACCACCATGCCGGCTAGTGGCAAAACCTTGATAGTTGCCAAGTTGCCAACCATAGCCATAAGCATTCACCGTGGCTTCGCGGTTTGCTCGACCGGTGGCAATATGCGGGTGGTGCATATCCCGCATGACCCGTTCACTAAGTAAGCGCTCGCCTTGATAAACACCCGGTTCACCCAACTGCAGGCGGATCCACTGAGCCATATCGCGAACCGAGGTGTTCACCGATGCCGAGGGCCCCACGTTGTCGAAATTACGGCGTTCAATAGTGACCACTTCACCGTCAATCCACTGGTGAGGGTCTGAGATGTTGTTATCGCCGGGATTAAATTGTGTAATGGAGGTGTTAGAACGAGTCATGTTTAACGGGCGAAACAGGTGTTCGGCCATAAAGTCGTCCCAAGATTGGCCGCTCACAGCCGCAACAATTTCACCGACCACCGAGTACATGACGTTGCTATAGACATAGGCTGAACGGAAGGGCTGTTCAAATTCGTGATAGCGCATGCTGCGAATCACCATCTCTCGGGTCGCTGTTGGCATAAATTGAATACGATTCCCGGTCATGCGACCCACGCCTACGCGGTGAATCAACAGATCTTTAATGCGGACTTCCCGTGTGACCCAAGGGTCGCTCAATTCAAACCAGGGGAGATGATCAACGACACGGTCGTCCCAATTCACCTTGCCCTGATCAACCAACATCGCAAGGGTTGCAGCAGTCATAGACTTTGATGTTGAGGCAACGCCAAATAACGTGTCTGCATTGACTGGCTGAGGATTGTTAAGACCCAAGACTCCGAAGCCGCGGGCAAAAATAATTTCGTCTTGGTGGACGACGGCGACCGCCATACCGGGAATATGCCAATCCTTCATTTCGGCTTCAATTTGCGCGGAGAGGCCGCTAAGAATTTCCGGTTCAGGTGTGTCGCTATAGGCTTTCTCTGAAGTACATCCGAGCATGAGAAGCGCGGTAATCGGAAGCAGTAGCTGTCTTTTCATCATGACATCCTTCGCGTTGGGTCTGGGCAGTATAAAGTGACGACAATAAAAAAGAGCGGAATGAATTCCGCCCTTCTGTTCTACTGGGCAAGTGTTGCAGCTTACTCTTCCTGCAACAGTCCGCGACGAATCAGCAGGTGACGGGTGTCAGGCTCCTGACCACGGAAGTCCAAATAGAGCTCCATGGCTTCTTTGGTGCCACCGCGAGACAAAATGGTGTCGCGGTAATGTTGTGCCATCTCACCATCAATCCCGCCATGGGCCATAACATGGGCAAAAGCATCGGCCGCAAGCATATCTGACCACATGTAGGCGTAGTACGCTGAAGCATAACCACCCGAGAAAATGTGCGAGAAAATACCTGACTTATACCGTGGTGGCACGGCTGTTAAATCCACCCCATATTTTTCAAGTGCGGCAGCTTCGAAGGCCTCTACATCTTGCAGTTCTGTGCCAGCACTCAGACCATGCCATTCAAGGTCAAGCAATGACGCGGCGATGTACTCCAGTGTGTCGAAACCTTGATTGAAGCTCATCGCAGCCATGACTCGTTCTAGCAGAGCTGCAGGAATGGGCTCACCGGTTTGATAGTGCTTCGCATAATTCGCAAGAATTTGTGGATCCTTCGCGAAGTCTTCATGGAATGTTGAAGGAGACTCCACAAAATCGCGAGGAACGGCAGTGCCTGCCAAGCTTGGATAACGCACATCCGAGAACAGGCCGTGCACACCATGACCCATTTCATGCAACATGGTAGTAACGTTGCCCCAGCTGATGAGGGTAGGTTCACCATCTGGTGCTTTCGGAATATTCATAACGTTGTATACCACGGGCCGTGTGCTCTCGAGATGGGACTGGCTAACAAATGCGCCCATCCATGCACCACCACGCTTGCCTTCGCGGGCAAAATAGTCGGCATAGAACAAGCCGAGGCTTGAGCCGTCTTTATCGAATACCTCGTAGACTTCGACGTCTGGATGATAGGGCGGGATATCGTCTCGCGCTTGGAAGGTAGTGCCGTATAAGCGTTCCATGGCATAAAACACAGCGTCGTGCAGAACGCGGTTGTATTCGAAATACTGATTCACTTCACTTTGGTCTAAATCGAAGTCTGCAGCACGTACGAGCGCGGCATAGAACTCCCAATCCCAAGGCATAATTTCGTGATCTGCGCCCATGCTTGCCATTTTTTCCCGCAAACGTGACGCTTCGCGTTCCACCTGATCTTTCACTGCAGGGAGCATGTCGACTAAC
Organism: Idiomarina sp.; assembly: GCA_020831965.1. GTDB lineage: Bacteria > Pseudomonadota > Gammaproteobacteria > Enterobacterales > Alteromonadaceae > Aliidiomarina. Next base: position 55,878 of record JAFIFP010000013.1, on the reverse strand, counting down.
ATGTCGCGAGCGCGTTCAGGTGTGCCAATCATCTGCGTTTCGAGTGCGTAATGACCAAAGCTGTCGTAGCCCAGAATGGCGGCACGTTCTGCACGTAGCTGTGCGAGCCGCGCAATAATTGGCCGGTTATCAATACCGCCATCACGACCTAAGCCACGGTAGGCAGAAGCTTCCCAGACTTTACGACGCGATTCACGGTTGGTCAGCTGGGCAAGAGCCGGCTGGCGCGTCGTATTGACTAGGCTCAGTACATATTGCCCCGTTAAGCCACGTTCTTCAGCGCGGCGTGCCGCATTGCGAATTGTTGCACTGTCGAGTCCGTCCAGCTCTTCAGCTGAAGAGAAAACTGGTGCGCGATCTTGGCTGTCTTGCAGAACGTTGCGTTGGAACTCAGTGGTTAAAGCCGATTCTTCTTCATTCAATGCACGAATCTGCGCCATTTGCTCATCGGTAAGGTTGGCACCGGCGCGAATAAAGCGCTCGTGATATACCTCAACTAAGCGCTTAGACTCAGGATCGCGATTCAAGCCGTCGCGATTTTGATAGATAGTGTTCACGCGGTCGAACAAACGTTTGTTCAGATAAATATCATCGCGGTGAGAGGTAAGTTTTGGTGCAAGGTCGGCTTGCAGTTCACGAATCGCTTCGTTGCTCGTGGAAGACGCCATGGCAAAGAAAACACTTTGTACGCGGCCAAGTAATTCGCCGCTTCGCTCCATCGCAACAATAGTATTGTCGAATGATGGCGCTTCAGGATTGTTAGCGATGGCACGCACTTCTGCGGCTTGCTGCGACATCCCCGCTTCAAATGCAGGGCCGTAGTGTTCGTCGCGAATTGCGTTAAAGTCGGGTGCTTCATATTGCAGTGAGCTTGGTGCAAAAAACGGGTTGTCTGCACTTAACTGAATGACTTGGTCTTGGGCGTTCGGATCAACGACTTGGCTTTCGTAGTCGCTACAGGCGCTCAGGGTGACAGCCATACCCACCGCTGCGGCAATAAGGGTAAGACGCATATTCATTCTCCTCAAGAAGGCAAAATAACAATAGCCAGATAAAATAGCACTCGCGGGCTTGTGGCTCAATGACTCTGGTTCATTGACCGCTTGCACAGGTGTTTACAATCGGTGCCGGAAGCCGATGTCGAGCACCACGGGGCGGTCCCAGCGACCTTCGAGTTGTTGTTTGAGTTCAAGCATTTGGTCATGGGTGAGTGGCGCTGAGCCAACACTATCGGCACTTAGGTAAATGGTGCGCTGGCGCACCTGCACCTGAATGTTTATGAGTTGCACCGGATATTGCGCCAGCACAAACTGCTGTTGTGAGGTTTCTCTTTCAATGTGCCAATTCTGATAAATGGTCGCAAAGGCGAATGCCAGAGGAATCGCGATGAGTGCAATCAAGCCACCCGTTACGGCAAGTCCTTTGCCAGCCCGTTTGACTGGTGCATAGCCGAGAGCGAGGAAGGTGAGCACTGCGGCACCTGAAATACCGACTAAGTTGGTCAGCAGGAGCAAGCCTGCACCTGTCACCATGGTTAAACTGCCCCAGCCGACGCCGATACCTGCAACGCATAGCGGTGGCACGAGAGCAACGGCAATAGCAACACCCGGCAAGCTGCGCATCACACTAGCACGGGCATAGGCGTAAGCGCCGGCAATACCGCAGGCAATCGCAACACCGAGGTCTAAGAGCGTGGGTTGCAGTCGGCCTGCAATTTCCGGTGTGATTTCTTTAACAGGTACCAGAATCGCGAGGAACGCAGAAGTGAGCAGACCCAGTGCGACACCGATAGCGATCGTCCTTAGGCTCTGCAAGGTAATACCGCGGTCGCTGCGCAACAGGCCCATGGCGATGGCAATGATCGGAGCCATTAATGGAGCCAGCACCATAGCCCCGATAATCACCGCCGCACTGCTTAAGAACAAACCTAAGGTAGCAACGACGGAACTAAGCACCATTAGAGCGAGATAATGCGGATGAGCCGCTGCGCTGTCGCGCACTTGTAAAAACAACTCGCGGAAATCGTCTTCAAGCGCATGAGTAAAGAACGGAAGGTGCTTGGCAATCATCGCGACGCGCTCAGCAGACTGCGGCAAATGCTCAATCTTCATTGTATCTTTGTTGTCATCTTTTGCTTCGTGCCGCTCGTGATACGTATCGCTCATGTTAATGCGCACGGCTTGAGGGTAGAGCTCTAATTCAATCGTTTCTGCTTTACGGGGCCGACCATCCACATAGAACTTCAAAGGTTGGCGCGCCGTGATCTGCAGGCGTCGTGTTTTAATATAACTAATCGCCGTAGGCAGCTTGCTTTGACTGGCTCGGCGACGCAGCGTTGTTAACAGAAACGCAAGATACTGAACAATAGACTTTGGTGAAATCACAACGACGGAAACACGGTTGTCTTGCACGGAAATGCTGGTGTCGAGGAGTCGTGCCGCAGCGCAAGACACGTCGTTTTCAATCGCGACTAAGCCCGTAATAGCGGTTTTAATTTCTTTTTTGTCAGTCGTGAGCGTGACCGGCTGAACTTTAATTTTTACTAAGTTCCGAATGCTGAACCAAAGCAGCGTGAGCCAGTACAGAACAAAACGTAAGGGAGACTGCTCTCGGCGCAAATAGGTGGAGCTACGTTGATTAAGAAAAGGTGTTTCGCCGACCGTAAGCATGCCAATCACAACTTCGTTATTGCACCGCAATACGTCGATAGCTTCTGGGTCATCCTCGAGTGCGAGCCGGATAGCCGCGTCGGTTTCCTGCGGAAGTTTGAACCAAGCCGACAATGGACCACCACTCACCAAAGGCACAAAGCCAAGCGAAAAATTGAGTGTTTTGCCTAAGTCGATGTAGCGGGCCGCGGTTTGGTCGGTCACAAGGGCGACAACATGATCGGCTTGGTCTGAGTAATGACCTGGACGTTCCAGAAATTCGCTCTCTTCGATATCCACCAATTCAATGTCGTGCGTTAACGCGAAGCTGTGAATGCGTTCAAGTAGTGGAAACTGATCTGCGGGGTAAACTACAAGGGCCTTTTTGACAAATGCCATAATTCTTCCTTGCCTCGATAGCGTGCGACATTAATTAGCAGAAGCTTCAGCTTATATTAGCCGCCTTATGAGGACAACGAATCAGAAAATAAGGTACTCTTTACACATTATTTATCGAGGTGATCACGACCCTATGCTGAGTTACCAACATGGTTATCACGCTGGCAATCCCGCCGATGTGCACAAACATCTTGTTCTGTTAGCCGTCAGCCAATATCTGCTGAAAAAAGACAGTGGCATTCACTTTTTTGACACTCATGCAGGGAAGGGGCATTACGACCTTACCGATGCCCAAGCATTAAAGAAGCAGGAGTTTGTTGAGGGGGTGCAACGAGTGGTGGCACAACGGGATGAACTTAAAGGTGATGCTTGGGATACTTTCTTTGCCACCTTAGATCGGTTGCATGACCATGACCTTAATGCGGATTCGTTACGTTTTTATCCAGGTTCGCCGAAGTGGATTGCGGATCTTCGTCGTCCCCAAGATCGCCATACGGTATTTGAATTGCACCCGGGCGAACATTCGGTGCTTGAGCAGCTTGGCGAGGCGACGACCGGACATGTTATTTATGGTGATGGCTTAGCAGGAGTCGTCAAGCAACTGCCGCCTCGAACGCCACGTTTGCTAGTTCTTATCGATCCTCCCTATGAGCAGTTATCAGAGTATGAAGCGGTCGCTAATACCGTGGTGGATATTCATAAGAAATGTCGCCATGCCCTAGTGTTGTTGTGGTACCCATTGCTACCCACGGATAAGCATCAAAGACTGCTGAGTCAGCTTCAGGAAGAAATTGCCGCACCTATTTTGCAAAGTGAATGGCGGTACAAGGCTCGTGAAGGTGAGTGGGGCATGTATGGTTCTGGCATGTTAATTATGAATCCGCCTTGGCAGCTTGACGCTCAGCTCACTGAGCTTATGCAGCCTTGGGCTGAGCGTGTGGGTGATCCTGCCGTACATCTAGTGCAGCATTTAGTGAGTGAATAGCTACACTATTTTTAAATAAGCAAAATGAACAATCGAAGTCGAGGAGCGTTGTGTGATTAAGTGTCGTTGGATCCTGTGGCTATGGGTTGGAGTGATGTTAGTGGCTTGCGGCCGGAGTGCTGAAAAAGCGCCCGCGGAAGTGCAGGTCCGGCTCATGGAAACAACCGATCTGCATGCCTACATGCTTGGCTATGACTATTTTCGTCAGCAGCCGACCTCAGCACATGGCCTTGCGCATACTGCGGTGCTAATTCTTGAAGCACGCGCCGAGCAGCCGAATCATTTGCTTTTCGATAACGGTGATTTAATCCAAGGTAGCGCAATGGGTGATTGGGCGGCGCGGGGCGGCACTGACTACCTCGCTAACAACACGCACCCCATTATGCGCGCGCTGAATCACTTAAACTACGACGCCGCGAATCTTGGAAATCATGAGTTTAATTTCGGTTTGGACTTCATGAAAGCCACGATTGCTGGCGCGGAATTTCCATATGTGAGTGCGAATGTTTTCTATGCGGACAGTCCGGAACAAGCAGGGAAGCGAACTGAAGGTTGGCATAATCCGCTAGTTCCTCCTTATGTCATCCTCGAACGGGACTTCGTTGATCAGTATGGCGAGCATCATTTAATTCGAGTGGGCGTGATTGGCTTTCTTCCACCACAGATTATGCGCTGGGATGCCATGCACCTTAGCGAGCGTGTCTATGTGCGCGATATCGTTGCCGCTGCGCAGCATTTTGTGCCTAAAATGCGGGACGAAGGTGCTGATATTGTGGTCGCAATTCCGCACTCAGGTTTGAATGCACATCCGCGCTATCCCAAATTTGCGGAGCAGGCCACGTTACAACTGGCAAGAGTGCCGGGTATTGACGCTATTCTATTTGGTCATCAACACCGCGTGTTTCCGGGAGACCCGTCTTACAATGACCTTCCTGGTGTAGATTCTGAGCGCGGTCTGGTCCACGGAGTTCCGGCAGTACAGCCGGGTTACTGGGGCAATCATTTGGGCATTATCGACCTCACGCTCATTCGAGAGCGGAGTCGTTGGCGGGTTTCGCAAAGTCACGTAGAGGTTCGGGAGATCACTGAGGCTTATGACCCCGAGATCGTGCAACTCTTAAGTGCGGAGCAGGAAGCAACCTTAACGATGTTGAACGAGCCCTTGGCGCGCGTTGAGTCGAGCATTAATAGTTATTTCGCGCGGTTATGGCCCGATACATCGACGGCCGTGATTAATGCGGCGCAAGTCTGGTTTGGGCAACAGCTGCAGGCGCAAGGCGAGTTACCCGAGGGGCTTCCGATTTTGTCCGCCGCTGCCCCGTTTCGCAATGGTTCACAAGGCCCCAACGACTATACGGATATTGCACCGGGTTTGGTTACGCTTGGCAACTTAGCGGACCTCTATGTCTACCCTAATACAGTACAAGTAGTGGAAGTGACCGGGGCGCAATTGCGCGAGTGGCTTGAAATGTCTGCACTTGCATTTCGTGTGATCGACCCGAATCTTGCTGAGCCTCAGCCACTATTGACCAGATATCCGAGTTACAACTTCGATGTCATGTCTGGTGTTACTTATGCGTTTGACCCTACCCAAGCACCCCGTTATCGCAGTGGGGGAGAACTCATCAACCCTGACAGCCGGCGCGTGCGTGATCTTCGTTATGCGGGGCAGCGCGTAACTGACGAGCAGCGCTTTCTGGTGGTGACCAATAATTATCGGGCCGCCGGTGGTGGCGGTTTCCCGGCGCTGGACGGGTCTGCGACTGTGTATGTGGGGCAAGACGAAGTCCGCCAGGTTATCGCCGACTATGCCCTCGCACAGGCGAGTGGAGAATCAGGAATTATTCCGGTAGAGCGAGAATTGAGTTGGCGTTTGCAACTGCCCCAGGGAGTGGTGGTATTGGTGCACTCGAGTGATCAGGCGGCAGCGACTGAAGAGAGCCGCAATATCCCCGGATTGAGTCGTGGTGAAATTTACGAGCGCGGCTTCCGAACTTATTTTTGGACAACTTCGGCGTTAAATTAACGTTGTGACTTGAAATCTCGGTGCTATTCTAGGGGAAGATAACTTTGAAACTGAATTCAGCCGAAGACTCATGAAATCAATCGTCGAACATCTTGCTCAGTATTCGTGTTACCATCGTGACCGCCGCAATGTGCTGACCCACTTTGTTGGTATTCCACTTATTGTATTTGGAATTCTTGTGTTGTTATCAAAACCAGCGTGGGAATTTTCGGGTTTTGTTGTGTCCCCTGCAATTATTGTCGTACTGCTCGCGGTTGTCTTTTATTTCCTGTTAGACCTCATGTTTGGGGTCTTGATGGCAATTTTACTTGCGCTAGCAGTGCTCGGTGGTCAGTGGTTCGCTGAGTTATCGACCACCGCTTGGTTTGTATGTGGCATTGCGTTCTTTGTGATTGGTTGGGTGTTTCAGTTTGTTGGTCACTTCTTTGAAGGAAGAAAGCCAGCTTTTGTCGACGATCTGATGGGACTAGCAATAGGGCCACTTTTTGTGGTCGCTGAAGCGGTATTTTTACTTGGTCTGCGACGGAAGTTATATGAGCGTGTCGAAGCCCGAGTCGCGGAGATTTTGCCGCAGATGCCTCCGGCAGAACCGAAATTTGCACAAAATTAATGATAAAACACTAAATAGTTACATTTTTTTTATAAAATAAGCTTTAGCTTGTGGTGCGACATGTCTACAATATGAGTTGTGGAAAAATTAAGCGCTGAGTCTGCGCCGTTTACGCGTCGTTAACATTGGCAAGCGACGAAAGTCTTGCTATCTTGTAACGGTTAAAAATGCGGAACGCCGATTTTTTTACAAAGCGTGCGTTTAGAATAATGTTAAACCCCAGGCCGGGGTCCGCGGAACAATTGAAATAAAAAGGAAGATCAATATGATGAAATCTGCCCGTTTTACGCTGCCTGCGCTGCTGGCAGGTGTCATGGCAGTCAGCCCTCAAGCACTGGCGTCCATTGATAACGAGGAACTCTCGGTTGGACTGCGCCTGGGTTTGTACAACATTGACAGCGATCGCATTACAAATCAGGGACCGATCAGCAGTGGGTTCAAAAACTTCACTCCTGGTCTTCAATTGAATGTTCCAATCACGGACCATTGGTCAGTACGCTCGTACTTTGACTATATTAAAGCCGACATCGATGGTAGCAGCTCAAGTGCAAGTGGTCGTGTAATCGGTGTTGATGCTCTTTACCGTTTCGGTAATGGGTTTTACGCAGGTCCAGGTTTAAGTGCAACGAAAGTTGGCGCTTTTGAAAACCGGATGATCCGTGGTACTGCCGGATACCGCCAAGTAATTCGTGACAACCTTTCTTGGTCTGTTGAGTATGCATTGCAGTCGGGTGGTGGCTTCCAAGATCACGCTATCATCGGTGGCTTACACATGAGCTTCGGTGAAGGCGGTTCAGCGTTGGCTCAAATTCGCGGTTCTGCGGAAGAAGAAGCGCGTCGTGAAGCAATTGCAGCACGCCGTGACTCAGACACCACTACAACGACACGTGCTGATGGCACTGACACAACTCGCCGCGATACTACGCGCGCTTGGCGTTCAGACGAAGAGTTGAATCCGCAAATTCGTGCAGCATTGGTAAATGTTGACCGTACTACTGACTCTGACGGCGATGGCGTTCCAGATTACCGTGACGTGTGCCCTAACACTCCACGCGGCCATGCTGTTGACGAGCGCGGTTGTAGCGTTTACGAAGAGCAGTCACAGGTTCATCACTTACGTGTAACCTTCGGCTTTGACTCAGCGCGCGTTCCAGACCGTTACTATGACTACATTCAGCAACTCGCTGTTTTAGTTGGCGTGTACCCAGAGTTAGATATTCTGATTGAAGGTCACACTGACTTAATCGGTCCTGCTGAGTACAACCAGCGTTTGTCAGAGCGTCGTGCACAAGCTGTTGCAGACATTCTGGTTAACCAGTTCGGTATCGAGTCTAACCGCATCACTACTGTGGGTCACGGTATGAACCGCCCAGTTGTGAATCGCATCACGTTAGACGCGAACGCTCGCAACCGTCGTATCGAAGCGACTGTTACTGTGACTGAGCGTGTACCAGCTCGCAACTAATCGAAGCGATTAGTCTTAAAGAAAGGGACCCTAGGGTCCCTTTTTTATTGCATAAAGTATGACTCTAAGAAGGCCTTGCTGGCACGAACTCAGGCCGCAGGGTATAGTCAAAACCAAGGTTGATTCGAGATTGAGGAAAACATGTCAAAGCTACTACACGTGGTCTACCTAGGTGTCATTCTCGCTTTGTTGTTTGCGTGGTTGCAAGTACGCTCTTCCGAGCCAGTCTTTATTAGCGTGCCAGTTGTCCAAGAGTCCCCGGTTGTTGAATCATCCATTCGTCCTGTCCAAGCGCAAATTGGTAGTTATACTGACGAAGACTTACTGCAACAAGTCGAGCTATTGACGCAAGCTAATGCCGAGTTAATGGCGCTTATCGAGAGCCAAGATGAAGTGATCGCGGAGCTGGAGCAAGACTTTGTGGTGTTACGCCGGGAAGCTGAACGGAGCGAGTCGAATGCGACGAACCAAGCGTCGACACCCGCACGTCGGGCACTCGGTCGCGTGAGCCCGATTGATCTAGATAATATCGACGATGTCCTCGCGAGTGAGGACATCGATGCTGACTGGGCCTATGAAATGGATATGAACATTCGGAATATTTTCCGTGGCGATACACCTATTAGCGGCGTATTGGTTCAGAACGTTGATTGCCGCACGGTGACTTGCCGTATTACTTTGAACCGAGGTGATTATTCAGGCGCGACCCTGGGACGTGACCTTCACATGCAAATGCGTGAAAGTGGTTGGTTCAATCCACGCGATTATACCTACGTAACGATGCACTCAAACGACTCTACCGATGTGCAGATGATTCTGGTACGCCGCGACCCCAATGCGGGAAGTGACGGCGAATAGTTGTACGAAAAATACCGTTTGCGGGTATGAAATCCTGCCGGATTCTGGATATAGTGGTGAGCATCGAATGTTTTTCAGACAGCCGCCCCCTATTCAGAGGTTCACATGAGCAAGCGCCCTTCATTTAATTGGCAAGACCCGTTCCTAATGAGTGACATGCTTACCGATGAGGAACGCATGATCCGTGACTCCGCGCATGCCTACTGCCAAGAAAACTTACAAACTCGAGTGTTGATGGCCAATCGAAATGAGCATTTCGATCGTGAAATCATGAACGAAATGGGAGAACTGGGTCTGCTCGGCGCAACTATTCCAGAGGAGTTCGGTGGGGCAGGCGTGAACCATGTATGTTACGGCCTGATCGCTCGTGAAGTAGAACGTGTTGATAGTGGGTATCGCAGTGCAATGAGCGTGCAAAGCTCATTAGTGATGTACCCCATCTTCACTTTTGGCACGGATGAACAGCGTAAGAAATATCTGCCTAAGCTTGCGTCCGGCGAGTGGGTAGGTTGCTTCGGCTTAACGGAACCCGATGCTGGCTCCGACCCGGCCGGCATGAAGACTCGCGCGGAAAAAGTCGATGGTGGCTTTCTCCTCACTGGCTCCAAGATGTGGATTACCAATAGCCCGATCGCCGACGTATTCGTTGTGTGGGCGAAGCTCGACGGCGTGATTCGTGGGTTTGTGCTAGAGCGAGGCATGGAAGGCTTAAGTGCGCCTAAGATTGACGGTAAATTTAGCCTTAGAGCATCGATTACAGGCGAAATTGTCATGGACCGCGTGTTTGTTCCAGACGCTAACATGTTCCCCGATATCCAAGGATTGAAGGGGCCGTTCAGCTGCTTGAATAAGGCGCGGTACGGGATTGCTTGGGGCGCATTGGGTGCAGCCGAGTTCTGTTGGTATGCGGCGCGACAATACACTTTAGATCGGACTCAGTTTGGCAGGCCACTGGCGGCCAATCAATTGATTCAGAAAAAGCTCGCTGATATGCAAACCGAGATTAGCTTAGGTCTACTGGGTGCGTTGCAGGCAGGACGCATGGCAGACGAGGGTACTTTAGCGCCAGAAACTATTAGTCTGATTAAGCGGAACAGTTGTGGTAAGGCTCTGGATATTGCAAGGGTTGCGCGTGACATGCATGGTGGCAACGGAATTGCTGACGAATACCATGTGATTCGCCATGTTATGAATCTTGAAGCGGTGAACACCTATGAAGGAACACATGATATCCATGCGTTGATCTTGGGGCGCGCTCAAACGGATATCGCAGCGTTTGGCGGCTAGGCTATTATGGCAATGACCTTGTATGAGCGTTTGCGCGCGAGTCTATTCGACCGTGCGCTGCCTGAATTCACGCCATCGACAACACTCGAAGCACTTGGGCTCACTTCGCAGCAACTATTTGACTGGGTCGACACGCAATGTACGAGTCGGTTACTCGATGTTCATAGTCGCGAACTGCAAGCCGCTGGGGAAAGTTTCTACACTATCGGCTCGGCTGGTCATGAGGGCAACGCGGCCATTGCGGCAGCCTTTCGCACGACTGATATGGCATTTCTTCATTACCGCTCAGGTGCGTTCTTCATACAGCGACAACGTCAGCACCCTGGCACGACCCCGATCCACGACATGCTTCTCAGCTTTGCTGCAAGTGCAGACGATCCTATCTCTTCTGGGCGTCACAAAGTGTTGGGTAGCCACGAGTTATTTGTACCACCGCAAACCAGTACCATCGGCTCGCATCTCCCGAAAGCGAACGGGATGGCCTATAGCATCGATCTGGCTCGGCGCTTAACGCGTCCTGGCAAGGTGCCAGTAGATAGTGTGGTTTTGTGTAGTTTTGGCGATGCATCAGCAAATCATAGCACCACGCAGGGGGCCATAAATGCCGCCTGTTGGGCCTCCTTTCAAAGTATTCCAGTACCTATGGTTTATATCTGCGAAGACAATGGCATCGGTATTAGTACTGCAACACCTAAGCGCTGGATTGAAGCTGGATTCAGTCAGCGTCCTGGGTTGCACTATGTGGCTTGCAACGGCCGCGATCTGCTTGATGTGTTTCGTGCGGCAAAGGAGGCTGAGCGGATTGCTCGTAAACGCCGCAAACCCGTGTTCTTGCATATGCATTGTGTGCGTTTGTATGGGCATGCCGGTTCAGATGCAGAATTAACCTATTTAACGAAAGAGCAGATTGCACATAATGAGGCACATGATCCCTTGCGGTTCAGTCTCGCACTGCTTAATGTTTTGGGTATCGCGTCGCCGGATGAAATGCGCGCGCATATGGATGCGCTCTACCAACGTATCCAAGCCGTCGGCCGTGAAGCCATTGGTCGTCCTAAACTCCCAGATGCCACGGCTGTGATGGCCCACATTGCGCCAGAGCATCCGCCGTTACCCATACCAAAGGCCGCCACAGGCGTTGTTCGTACCCAGTTGTTCAATCATGAAAAGCACAACTTAGGCAAACCACAAACACTCAGTAAGCTCCTGAATTGGGCGTTGCATGACTTGATGCATCAGTACCCAGAGATTGTGATGATGGGGGAAGACATTGCGAAGAAAGGTGGTGTATACGGAGTCACCAATCGTTTGCAGCAAAGCTTCGGGCCGAACCGTGTGATTAATACGTTACTGGACGAACAGAGTATTTTGGGCGTTGCCATTGGGGCCGCGCATAACGGTCTGCTGCCCATGCCAGAGATTCAGTTCTTGGCCTATGTCCACAATGCTGAAGACCAGATTCGAGGTGAAGCCGCAACACTTCAGTTTTTCAGTTCTGCGCAGTTTAACAATCCTATGGTGATACGTATTGCTGGATTGGCCTATCAGAAAGGTTTCGGTGGTCACTTCCACAACGACAACAGCTTCGCTGTGTTTAGAGATATTCCCGGCCTAGTACTGATATGCCCATCGAACGGTGCGAGTGGCGCGAAACTCATGCGAGAGGCCGTACGTTTGGCCCACGAGCAAAAGCGCGTAGTGGTGTTTCTTGAACCTATTGCCCTCTACAACGCGAAAGATCTCATGGAGCCTGGAGATAATGGCTGGCTTTGTGACTATCCCGATCCGAACGAACGCATTGCATTTGGAGAGGTTACGGTTACCGGCGAAGGGAGCGACATTGCCATTGTTTCATATGGTAATGGCTACTACTTATCCTGTCAGGCCAAACAGCAATTAGCACAAGCAGGTGTCAAGGTGCGTGTGGTTGACTTGAACTGGCTGCATCCATTACCAATGGAAAGCTTATTGCAAGCGATATCCGGCTGCGACAGGGTGCTGATCGTCGACGAGTGTCGCAATACAGGCTCAGTGTCGGAGGAGCTCATCACGCGCTTATTCGAGTCAAACTACACCGGACGCATGAGCCGTATTACGGCAGAAGATAGCTTTATTCCGCTCGCCAAGGCCGCCTATCATGTATTACCCAGTGTCGAGCAGATTGTGCGAGCAGCAATGCAGTTGCGGGAGCAAAGATCATGACCCAAAAGCGTCGCGCCGTGGTTATTTGTCCTGGACGGGGCACCTATAACCGTCAGGAGCTTGGCTATTTGACGCACTATCACCAGTCACATCAGGCCTCCGAATTGCTAAGCAGATTTGATCAGACTCGGCAAAGCGTTGGGCTGACAAGCTTAACCGCGCTCGATACTGCTCCACTCTTCAAATCGCGGGAGCATCTCGAAGCTCTCAACGCTGCCCCCTTAATCTACTCCTGTTCCTTTTTGGACTATCAAGCTCTCAATACAGAGTCGCTCGACGTTGTGGCCGTGACTGGAAATAGCATGGGTTGGTATACGGCTTTGGCTTGTGCCGGCGCCATAACTCCGGAGCAAGGGCTTGAACTTGTAACCCAAATGGCGAAGCTAACGAGTGGCGAAGACCTTGGCGGACAACTGATCTATCCGTTGGTCGACGAACAATGGCGCCCGTCGGTTGAACACATTGCACGAGTTCAAGCGCTGCTCGCTGAGCCAGTTGCAGAAGCGCAGCGTCTTCATCGATCAATTGTGTTTGGCGGCTACGTGGTTTTGGCGGGAAGTCATCAGGCAATTCAACGCGCGCAAGCCGCATTACCAAAAGTAGAGGACAAGTTTCCCCTCGTGCTCCCGGGACACAATGCGTTTCATACGCCACTGATGCAAGCGGCAAGTCAACGAGGTTTCGATTACTTTTCCGTGAACGAGTTTTCGGCACCAGAACTTCCGCTCGTTGACGGTACGGGAAGGATTTGGTCTCCCAAAGGGACGCAGGCTTCGGCCTTGAGAGACTACACGCTGGGGCACCAAGTGACAGAAACCTATGACTTCAGTGCCGCTGTGCGAGTCGCCGTCCGAGAGTTTGCGCCCGATGTTTTGATATTACTTGGGCCCGGCACAACCATGGGTGGCGCCGTCGCGCAAACGTTGATTCCAATGGGGTGGCGAGCAATATGGAGTAAGTCCGACTTTGCTGCAGTACAGCAATCACAGCCTGTGATTTGGGCGATGGGCTTAGAAACACAAAGAGCTCTCGCTGTTGCCGACGAGAGCTCAAAGTAGTGGTTGCCGTCAGAACTTAATTGTTACGAAGAAACCACGCGGTCGCTTCAAGCCGAGATGTCATGTCGAGCTTTTTCAAAATATGTTTTACATGCACTTTTGCAGTGGTCTCAGCCATGCCAAGCTCACGAGCGATCGTGCGATTGCTGTGTCCCTTGGCGAGTGACGAAATCACCTGCTTTTCACGCGAGGTCAGCATATCCATTTGCTTTGCTTTTCGCCGCGCAAAGGTTTGTAGACCGTCTACAAGCCATTGTTGAACACGAGGGCAGATAACAACGCCACCCTTACTTGTCAGCGATACCTTCTCAGCAATGGTTTGAGTGTCCTCATTGATATCAATGAAGTGACGGAAGCCAGCTTGAATCAGGGGATGAATAGGGGTGTAGTTCCGAAAGCAACTCACGAGCACAAGTTCAGGCATCACTGCGGCTTGCCCCAGTTCCTGAATGTCCTCGAAGTGCAATGACTGTTCGGGCGATTGTGTAACAACCAACACGGGTTGCTGGACACGGGTGCGCGCTTCTTCAAGTGGGCGCATCGACAAAACACTAGAATTCATGAGCTCCGGATGGCGATCAGCAATAATTTGCTCACGGGTCGTGATACAACACTGTGTGACTGCTGGTCATAAAATATCCGTTAATTTAGGTACAGTCTATTACAACACAACCTACCTAAAAAAAGTTTGACCTGTGTCATGAAATGTTCTTTTTTACCTCATAGAACCTACCGTCTGGCGCGGTTTATGAAAATATTCGTTATTTTTTGCGTAATCCGCGCGATTGCTTGCGAATCATTGCGCTATACCAAGCGCGAGGAAGCCAGCGTTTAAGTGTCCAAATTCTGCGCCCGCGAGAGTGAGGTAAAAGATAGAAGTGGCCTTTCTCAGACGCACTCACAATAAAGGCAGCGACGTCTTCTGCATTGAGGTCACTTTTGCTCATGAGTTTATCTAAGGTGTTGTGCATACCTGGAACCGTGGTACGCATTGAACTACCTAGGTTAGTCCGAAAGAAAGACGGACATACGACGCTAACATGAATTCCGTCATCAGCAAGCTCATTGTGTAGCGTTTCAGAGAGGGATACGACGGCGGCCTTGGTGCTGTTATAGGCAGACATCATGGGTACATCGAGTAAGCCTGCCATCGAAGCAACGTTGATAATAGTGCCGCTTTGTTGTGCCTTCATCATCGGTACAAAAGCGTGGCAGCCGCGTACGACACCCATCAAGTTGATATCAATAATCCATTGCCAATCGGCTTCTGTAACATCCTCGATCGCGCCGACCTGTGCTACACCTGCATTGTTCACCACCACATCGATACCACCCCATTCTGCTTTGAGGGTTGCAGCAGCAGTGTGTAGATCGTCGGCTTGACGAACATCACAATGTAAATAGCGGGATTCCGGAGCGTGGGCTTGTAACTGCTCAAGTGATTTGATGCCCTGCGCGTCATCAATGTCTGCGATGCAGACCTTCGCTTCCATCTTTACGTAATGTTGTGCTAAAGCAAAGCCTAAGCCTTGTGCGCCACCGGTAATAAATACCCGTAAAGTGTTTGAGTTCTGTGTGTCAGTCATTATGAATTCCATCGAAAACAGTTGCTTAAGTTATACGTGAGTCGGCATCGAATGAACAGAGTGCTATGCTGTAGCTTGAGTTGTCTTGGAGTGCTTATGTCCAATCAAATTTCCAATCAAAATTTCCCTATCGCTCGCCCCGAGTGGATTGAAGCTTATGCCGCCTCCAACCCTATGGAAGCCAATATGTTGGTTGGGCTCCTGCAAAGCGCGGGATTAGAGGCTGGACTTCGAGGTCCCGGAATGGCGGGGGCCCTGGGTGAGGTACCCGTCGATGCCTTAATTACTCGTATTTTCGTGCCTGCTGAGCAGCGAGCGCAAGCTCGTGACATCCTGCACCATTATGAAACTGCGACACCGGACGAGTGGCAGTGTTCTGCCTGTGGCGAGCTCAACGGAGGAAGCTTCGAGTTGTGCTGGCAATGTGGCACAGACCGCCCTTAGGAGCGCCCAGTCAGACTAATTTAAAAGCGGTAACTGACGGCGAATACACCGTAGCCGACGCTGTTCGGTTCTGAGCCGCTGAGCGCATAAGCAGAGGCGTCACGAATGCTAAACCAGCCTTGTACGGAAATTCGCTCAAAGTTGTAGCCCACACCAGCCAAGAGTTGTGCGCCATTGTAGCTACGCGAACTGCCACTACTTGACCAAGTTTCGGTAAATAATCCGGCGCCCGCAAAGTAATGCAGCCCATGTCGGTGGAGGTTTCGGCCAATGAATAGATTACCATCCAAGTTACGGACCTTGAGTTGCGAAAGGTTAATGTGTGTCATGTCCGCATAGGTGACAGCACCGGCCACATCAAAATGTGGGTAACGGGCAAGTAAACGTTGATAGTTGATACCGAAGCCAGCAGCAGAGTCTTCGCCATTACCGTAATCCACGACAGTGGCCGTCGAGACAACGCCAAGCGTATGGAGATTATCGTCACTCGCCATGACCGAATTGGAAAGGCATAGAAGGTTCGCTGTGAGTAATCCCGAAATGAGTACACGCATGTCATAACTCCCAATCTGTCGTCTGCTCTAATACTAACCTGTCCGTTCAAAACTACAATGGCTAGAGACTGTTCTGAGTTCACCAATGATATAAAAACATTTCTTACTCTTGAGAGTTACGCATGATTTCAACTTTTGGCCTTTTAAACAGAGGTGATGATTGGTTGAGTGTTCAAGGTATAAGGCTTAGAATCCCCGCTTCATTGAGGGGATGTCATGGAAGCATTTTGGGTTTCACTGGTCACTGTAGGAATCGCTGAAATAGGCGACCGTTCCCTATTTTTAGCACTATTACTCGGGTTACGTTATCGACAGCCTTGGACGATATTCTGGGGGATGGCCCTGGGGCTGTTCGTGAATCAGGCATTGTCTGCCGTGTTCGGGATTTGGTTCTTCGACTTGCTCGCTAACGATTGGCATCACTGGGTTGTTGGTATCATCTTTTTAATTATGGCGGGCTGGGTCCTCATTCCTGAGGATGAGTCAGTGAAAGAAAACCTTTCGCGTCGTAACCTATTTATCGCTACTGCTGTTTCGTTTTTTGTCCTTGAAATGGCCGACAAAACTCAATTGGTGGTGATCACTTTGGCTGGTTCCTATCAGTCATTTCTGCCTGTTGTACTGGGCGCAACCCTAGGTATTTTGCTGGTGACAACCCCTGCGGTTTGGTTGGGTCATCGCTTTGCAGAACGGCTCCCTATTGTCGGAATCAAGCGAGTGGCTTCTGCGCTGTTTCTGATTCTTGGTATTTGGTTGCTACTCAATGCTGCAGGCGTGTGGTGATAAGTTTCATTGAGATATAGAAAACCAGCGGCAAGGCCGCTGGTTTAGGTAATATATCAGTACGAGTGTTTTATTGACCTGGGATGATAACTTGGTCAATCACGTGAATTATGCCGTTGCTAGCTTCAATGTCTGCGTCTGTCACAGTTGCGTCATTTACGCGAACATTGCCATAGCTAACACGTAGCCGTACATCGTCGCCTTGCAGGGTAGTGACTGACACTGTGTCACGGGTCACTGCATCGCTGCTCAATGCATCTGGTACAACGTGATAGGTCAAAATTGCGACGAGCTGATCACGGTTTTCATAAGCCAGCAAAGACTCTAAGGTACCTTCGGGCAAAGCTGCAAAGGCTTCATTGGTCGGCGCGAACAAAGTGTAACTACCGTTGAGGTCTAGCGCTTCAGTGAGGCCTGCGGTTTCGAGTGCGGTCACTAAAGTTGAGAAGCGCTCATCACCAACGGCGATGCTCACGATGTCTTGCTTGTCATCACCGTAGCTGCTGCGGTCACTGTTATGGTTATGGGCCAATGCGGTGACTGAAAAAGCTGCGGCGACGAAAGTAGCGAGTGTAGTTTTTAACATTGCGTTCTTCATGGTTATACTCCTCTTGTTAAGTATCAGTGTGTACGCAAAGTAATCAGTAAAAGGATGTATTTCCTTTCTCTCTTTACGTTTCATTAACACACATACCGGTCTGTCTTTAAGGAATGCCAATGTCTACACCACGAGCAACAGAAGTGGTTTCAATCAAACATATTCTTTTTGTTTTCATAGGGTTAATTTGTCTAACTCCCTTGATTTCGGCACCCGTTGCGCTGTTGCTTGGAATGGTTTTTGCGATCATTGGTTGGGTGCCAGGTCATATTGATATTCAGCGGCTGGTGAAGCTCACCTTGGCTGTTGCCATTGTTGGACTTGGCTTTGGCATGCAGTTAAGTGTTGCTTGGAATGCAAGCTTGGTGAACCTTCCGGCGTTGTTGGCCGTGATTCTTGGAGCGCTCATTTTAGGTGCCTTGCTTGCTCGCCTTCTTGGGCTCGAGCGTCCCACCGGGCAATTACTGAGTGTTGGCACTGCTATTTGTGGGGGGAGTGCTATCGCGGCGCTGGCACCTGCAATTCAGGCTAAGGCAGAACAAATCGGCGTCGCTTTGGGGATTGTATTTGTTCTCAATGCATTCGCGCTGTGGGTATTCCCGTTGATTGGGGATGGGTTGGGACTAACTCAATATCAATTTGGTGTGTGGGCGGCGCTTGCGATTCATGATACCTCTTCGGTCGTCGCAGCTGCACAGGTGTATGGCGAGGAGGCGCTTGCTGTTGCAACGCCATTAAAACTCACGCGCGCACTATTTATTGTACCGCTCGTGTTGTTGATGGTGGTGGTCATGTCATTGCGGAATCGCAGTGAAGGGCGTTTCGCTATTCCAAAAGTGCCGGTATTTATAGTGCTTTACGTGGTGGCGATGCTTTGTGCCGAGTTCGTGCCGGCAGGTGCTGAAATCTACAGTGTAATCTTTGCCGCCGCCAAGGCGCTGTTAGTACTTTGCCTCTACTTGATTGGTGCAAGCTTGTCGCTTCGCATGCTAAAAAACGCGGGTTGGCGCCCAATGTTATTCGCGGTTGTGCTCTGGTTGGTCGTTGGGGGCGGCACCCTTGCTTACGTTTATCAGCTCACGCCGAGTTAAAATGGGCGGCCCACGGCAAGATAGCCGCCCGTCCTGTTTTCACTCGAATGACTTAAGCCAATATACAGTGCTCCAAATGGCGTCGTGATCACAGAGAGGAGTGAGCCTGAGTAAATCAGATCATCAGCTTGCACGGAGCTTGAGCTATCCCACACTTGTCCAACTTCAAAGGAGCCGCCCAAGTAAACGGGCATGCTGCCAAATTGGCGACTCGCACTGAGTCTTCGCAAGTACGCAAGTTGACCAAACAAAAGGTGCTGCCCCGTCAATTCGTTCCGCTCATAGCCGGAGAGGTTCATGAAGCCACCCAATGCTGGTGCATCATAAACTGGGCTCTCGCCCGAAAGCGTGCTTTGTACTCGAAAGCCTCTGACCCAAGTATGATTACCAGTGGTCTGTGCGCCCAGATAGTGCAGATGAATACGATGAAATGCTACGTCCGCACCTACACCACGTTCACTCGTTTCATACTGACCGCTAAATAGCACCCCGTCTTTCGGCAGATAGACGCTATCAATGGTGTCGTAAGTGGCCTGTAGGCCGACCTTTGCTTGCGTAAAGTCGAAGCGATCTGGAAATTCCGGATTACGGATCCGCGCAGTCGCCTGACCTACACCAAAGTCAAAGCGCAGTCGCAGATCGGCTCGATGTTGCCATTGGAAGCCGAGGTCAAAACCAATTTGCTGCTGGTTAATTCGATAGCGTGAGACTTGTCGACCGTCATCAAATAGGTTGACGTTAGAACTGCCGACTAGCGCCCGTACGTTAGTGTATGCACGAGCATCTCGACGCAGCGGTTGCCAATACTGTGCCCGCACGAAGGGTTCATTGCCTATTTGTAAGTCGGTTTGAAACTCGGCCCCATAGTTGTTCACTTCTGTTCGTAAGTAGCTTACGGCGGCCCGGTAGTTCGATTGGGTATCAAAGTTTTCTTCAAGGGTTAAACCGAAACTCAGGTAATTCGGGCCCCAAGAACGCGGTAGAGCACGAATTTCAACCCCCGCTTCGTCGTCACTCCAAACCACTTGGTAGTCGACTTGTTCGAAGTAGCCTAGTCCGTAAATGCGCTCAATATCGGTGTTGAGGGCTGTGGCACTGAACTGCTCGCCGGGGCCGCTCGACATGTTTGCCCAAAGCATTTCGTCAGGAATCTTAGATTCGTTATAAATCCGATACCACATGGGTGTATATGCTCTGCGTTGGTGACGAACGCGAGCAATGTGCGTTTGCCACTCGATGTCATCAAGAGGGGTCACTGTTCGCAATATCGCTGCGCTTGCCGAATCGGCAGCTTGGTAACCTGCATCTATGGCAGCACGTGCTTTACCAAAGTCTGCGGCGGTAACCTCGGCGGCAAGTAAATCTGGAACTAAATGAATATCCTGCTCTCGCAGCAGCGCGACTTGCTGGCGTGAGCTGCGTCGAATCATTAGGTTAATAGCTTGCTCCATTAGCGCGAGTGGGCCGTTCAGCTCATCAATGCCGGGAAAGTCATCTCCCACATCCACCACAATCACAATGTCGGCGCCCATTTGAATGGCAAGATCAATCGGCAAATTGTTTACCATCCCACCGTCGACTAAGTAACGGTCGTTTAACTTCACTGGTGAAAAAATTCCTGGAATAGCCATGCTTGCGCGCATTGCTAAGGCAATGTCGCCCTCATCTAGAATAACAAGCTCACCGGTTTCAATATCGACGGCTGTCGCGCGAAAGGGTAGTGCGTAGTCGTCAAAAGACATTAGGTCAGGACGATTTAATGAGCGTTCCCGTAGCACCGGCATCAGTCGTTGCCCTTGAATAATACCGCTCGGGAAGTTGAATTCGCCCCGATTGAAGCCAACGGAAAACTGGACAGGGAATACGCGATCTTCTTCTTTGCGTCGAAACCCTCGAAATGAACGTGGTGGCTCGTCGGTGAAGAGGTTTTGCCAATCGACGGTTAGGACAAGCTCCGCGAGCTCATCGGGTGAGTTACCTTGTGCATATAGACCACCAGCGATGGCACCCATACTCGTACCCACCACAAGGTTGATAGGTATCTGTAATTCCTCGAGCCGTTGCAGTACACCAATATGCGCCAGGCCTTTTGCACCGCCGCCACCAAGCACCAACCCAACCTTGGGGCGATCCAGTGGTTCAACAGTTTTCGCGTATGCATGAGTCGTCAATGCACCGGTAAGCAGTAGGAAGAAAAACACTCTCAGGCTATTAATCATAATGACGTTGCTGCGGCTCCATGTGTGCTTTCACTTTACCCTAGGAAATTCATGGGGGCTAAATTTATTGGCTAATGAAGCATCAACGCCAAGCTCAATTGTGAGTAGTTTGAGCTTGGGTTTACATTTCCCGTAATGAACGATAACAACTAAACAGCGCTGACTCTTTATATTCAAGCGGAACCCTGTGTATAGTGAGGGGTCGAAATGCTCGACAGTTGTTTTAGGAATCTGGATTTTTCATGAAAAGAATTATGTCAAAGCTCCGTTTGGGGAGCTGTATTTTTGCGGCCTTGCTCGTGTCATTTACGAGTTCAGCCAACACCCTCGAGCGTGCCTTTATTGAATATCGCAACGGCAACGTTTCGCAGGCGGCGCAAATCTTCGAGAGCCTCTTACCCATAGGTAACTCAGTCGCTGCAATGAACTTAGCAGTTCTGCATTACTCTGGTAACGGCGTTCCACAAAGTCCGGCGCATACGCTTGGTTATCTCTATGTTGCGGAGTCACTCGGTCACACCGGTGTCGGTGACGCGCTTGCGAATATCGATCTGGATCTCACAGAAGAAGAGCAGGTTCAGGCGCGGGAAATTTATCAGCGAGTCATGGCAAATCAGTGGATTCAAACCACGCCATTTGAGCCTGCAGAAGAGCCGGTGCGGTTATTGCCAACTCAGGAGCTGGAATGGCAAAGCAGAACTCGCCCAGAGCGCCCAGTTGAATATGAAGAACTAGACGGCTCTGAGAACGTCATGGTTGCGCCTTATATCTATGTGGTGAACCGCGCAGGTGATGTGGTTGCAGTAGATTCACCGAATAGCGAGCATATTCCTTTTGATGAAGAGATTCGCCGCACATTAGAAGGCTGGCGCGCAACGGAAGGTCCTCGTGGTTCGTTACAGTCTGTGACACTTGGCTTTGTTGAAAGCGACCGTGCGAAAGTTATTCAATCAATTCAAGACCGTGATTGGGAATTAGCCCTGCGCGGAAACGTGAATGCGCAATTAGAGCTCGCAGATAAGTTAAGCACTTTTGTGGGTGACGGCATGCCGCGTATGCTCGTGACTGACTATGTTGAAATTCGTCCACCTAGCGTGGCCGACGTTGAGGGTGATCGTATTCCGTTAGGTGCTTGGCTACCGCCAGCAACCATTGTGGTTGATGAGCATCTTGATTTGCAGGAAGTAAATCTATCGGGTGCGAGCCGATTGAGTGACAGTGAACGTACATCGCGAACTGAGCGCATCGAGCAGTTTAATTTTGCCAACGTTGAAGGCTTGCAACCAGGTGCTTATCGCGTACATCCAGATCATCCCGATCAGCTCATCTCATTCAAGAATTGGCCGATTACGTGGACGAGCTTGTATTGGCTAGAGCAAGCAGCGACCAATGGTGAGCGTGCCGCACAGCGTCAGTTAGCGCTGTCGCATCCGGAGTGGATGGCCTACTTGGTTGATCAGGAAGATGCCTTTGCACTAACCTGGCGCGCCGTTGTGCTGATCACTCGGGCAGAGCGCGAAGCGGATCGTAATATGGGTCGCCAGCTGCTCGAACGTGCGGTTGCGCAAGGTTACCCGCAAGCGATAGCAATTAAAGAAGGCTTATAAATTCGTTCATCGTCTCACTTGGTGAGCGCTAAAACCGCCTGAAACTCGTCTTCTGAAAATGGAATGACGGACAGGCGGTTTCCTTTTTTAACCAACGGATTTTCCACCAAAGCTTCGCACCCTTTCAGCTTGTCTAACGAAATAACCTGCTCAAACTTTTGTTCGAATACGAGATCCACAGCATCCCAACGGGGCTTGTCTTTAGTGCTTTTGGGATCGAAATAGGGCGATTTGTCATCAAACTGCTTCGGGTCCGGGTAGGCGCTTTTGGCCACTCTGATCAGTCCGGCGACGCCAATATTTTTGCAGCTTGAGTGATAGAGCAAGACTTGGTCGCCAACCTCCATAGATCGCATAAAGTTACGTGCCTGGTAGTTGCGCACACCGTCCCACTGCAAAGGGCGGCTTGGTGCGAGCCGGAAGTCGTCAATACTGCATTCGTCCGGCTCGGTTTTCATTAACCAATACTGCAAAGTTGTCGTCCTATAATTGGGTGGTTTCGGCGATATTCAGCATCGCGTAGAGAATCATAACAAACCCGATGACTGCCGCGACACCATGTGCCCAAACAATAGGGACAGGGAGTAACTTTTGTTTACGATGAAAGGCCATATACATCCAGACCCCGCCGACAGCAGCCAACGCGATCAGTAACACACCATAGTTCGCAACCGTGGGATAGCCCACAAAGAAACTGCCGTAGAGCAAGATGAGGAAGCCGATAAAGGCAAAGCCGCCATGCCACCAGACCAAGACGGGCGGTGGGTTGACGGATTTACCGAAACGCGCAAAACCCAACATTACACCAAGGATAATAGCGAGTAAGAATAAGATACTAGCGAGTCCAAGTGCCATTGTGGCTGTCATAGCTGTCTCCTATTGACTAATTCCTTTAAAGATAGACCGAATTAGCTGATTTGTCAGGGAGTTAAGCTATGTCAGCAATAGCCCTTAAGGCTTGTACATGAGCCGCAAAAGCCGCGCGACCTTGCTTCGTTAAGGTGAGCCAAGTGCGTTGACGGCCATCTTGAAGTACCTTTCGAGCAGCAACATAGTCTGCGTCTTCTAGATACTTCAATTGTTTTGACAGAACCGAATCAGACACATCGAGCGTTTCACGCAAGGTTGAGAAATCCATCTCAGTCACGCCCACAAGTAAGGCGCATATCTGCAGGCGCTTCGGCGGATGAATAATGGGGTCTAACTGATCATGCATCATCAGAATTCATCTCTTTGCGCCACACATGCATCCATACCTTCCCGAAGACGATGGTGAGCACGAACATCAGAATCGCAGCGACGGGCACAATCCAGGTGACTCCGAATAGATGATAGAGTGCGGCATTCCCACCATAGATAATCAAGTAAATGACAGCGAAGGCTATGGTGTAGGGTAATGTTTTGCCTGTGCGCCAGCCGTCAACCCAGATTTCCTGGCTGGTGTAGTGCCGAGTAATGAGGGCGATACCTATTACCCCAATTGCGACAATAAGAATGTAGAACGGCATCGGCGCTGCGTGGTGCACAACTAACATGGCCAAGAGGAGACCTAATACCGGGTCATGCCACCAAGGGGGTGTGAAACTTTTGGCGACATGACGTTTTGCGTCTGCAACACCCTGTAACGCGTCTTTTGCTTGTTGATGTTCATTTGATGACATGACAGCCTCCCAAGGCTTACTTTCCAATGTGGAAAGTAAGAATAGCCTTCACTT
The DNA here is from genome assembly GCA_020831965.1 of Idiomarina sp. Lineage (GTDB taxonomy): Bacteria > Pseudomonadota > Gammaproteobacteria > Enterobacterales > Alteromonadaceae > Aliidiomarina. The sequence goes on along the minus strand of JAFIFP010000013.1, from coordinate 31,743 downwards.
TCCATAGTGTCAAGTGAAGAGAGTTACCACATCAAGTCATCAGGAATTGGGAAGTCTTTGTACGGATCATCCTCTGTATCGCGTTGCTCTTCAGCGGCACGGAAAATTAAGGATTGCGGATCGCGCTCAGCGACTTTGTCAGCCACATGTGCGGGCACTACGAAATATTGTTCACCGAGCGCGCAAATACTCAGCTGACCTTTTGCTAAGCCGCTTTGTACCTTCGCGTTCACATAGAGGTGTTTTACTTTATTGGAGCGCGGGTCGGCAAAGTTGAACTTGATCTCGCCGTCACAGGTTTGCTCGCTTTGGGTGAGCATTTGTCTTACTTGCGCTTGGAGTTCTTTCGCACGCTCTGCTTCGAGGCGTTGCTTATTAAGCTCGCGGTCACGAGCCGCTTGAGCTTCCTTCTCGCGCGAAATTTCAACTTTACGCTCAGCGGTTTCGTCCACAAATGCGCCTTGGCGTTTCTTTTTCTGTACCTGCTTGCGCTCATGCTTGAGTTGTTTGGCTTTCTTCTCGTCGACCAACCCAGCACCGAGAAGTTGTTCGGCTAGTGACTTCGCCATGGACTTGCTTCCTATTCGGTGGGAAAAATTAGATTATATCAGCTTGGTTGTTGAATCCTATGACTAGAGCGGAGATGGCTCATGCACTTTTTACTACTATACAGTGAATTGACGGACAACTATGTGGAGAAGCGGGAAGCCTTTCGAAAGGAACATCTTGCGCTAGCGCAAGCGGCGGTTGAGCGGGGCGAGTTGATGCTTGGTGGTGCGTTAGCCGACCCGGTTGATGGCGCTGTGTTGCTGTTTAAAGGCGCCTCTAAGTCGGTAGCTGAGAACTTTGCGAAGACTGACCCATACGTGCGTCATGGGCTCGTGGGGCGCTGGCAGGTACGCGAGTGGACGACTGTGATTGGCACTTACCACATTGGCGACTAACAGCTTTTATCAAGTAAGGGCTTCAATACACCATTGAAGTGTCAGCAGTAATCAACGTTAAGGGCGCGCAGCCGACGCCACCTATGATATAAAGAGCCTGAGTTTACCTGCGAGGAACTACGTACTTCATGTCTGACATGCCGACCGTTCGTTTAAATAAATTCATCAGTGAGAGTGGCATCTGTTCGCGACGCGAGGCAGACCGTTTTATTGAGCAAGGCTTGGTCTTGATCAACGGTCGCCCTGCGGAAATGGGCGAGAAGGTTACGGCTGCCGATCGGGTGACGGTGAATGGTCGGGTCATTGAACCACAAGACAAAGAGAAGTTTGTGTTTATCGCACTGAATAAACCCGTTGGCATTGTTAGTACGACGGATCCCGCAGAAAAAGACAATATGGTGAACTTCATTCGCCACCCGGAGCGGATTTTCCCGATTGGTCGTCTCGACAAAGACTCTCAAGGTCTCATTTTCTTGACCAGTAACGGTGACTTAGTGAACAAAATTCTGCGTGCGGGCAACCAGCATGAGAAGGAGTACATAGTCACAGTAGACAAACCGATTACGGATGAGTTTATTCGCGGCATGGCCTCTGGTGTGCCGATTCTAGGTCAAATGACAAAGAAGTGCCGAGTGCAGAAGGTCTCGCGTTTTGTGTTTCGGATTATTCTTATTCAAGGCTTAAACCGACAGATCCGCCGCATGTGTGAGCATTTCGATTACCGTGTGCGAAAGCTTGAACGCATTCGCATTATGAATGTAGAGCTTAAAGGTCTAAAAGTAGGTGAATGGCGGGATCTCAATGAGAAAGAGCTGAGTATCTTGCTAAAGTCGATTGAGCATTCCTCTTCAGAAGCACCCCCGGGCCATCGACGTGCCAAGTCTCAGCAAAAGTCGCCACACAAAACCTCGCCAAAGAGTTCAAACCAAACAGCGGGTAAAGCCCGCCGTTCTGGCCCGCAAGAGTCGAATCGTTTCGCTAAGAAACGCGGTCCTGCAGCGGGAAAGCCAACAAGTCGTCGCCGGCCTTAGGTACAGTTGAAGAAAGTTACTGAGGCGGCTTAGGCCGCCGAATGGTAATAACGCTTTGCGACTTCCGGGTGGGAACGTAGCCGTCCTTTTAGTACGTTCTCGCCCACTTGATGGAGTAGCGGGTTGTCGGGATCACTGGATGGCCCCAAAGCTTGTGCCTTGAGGGCTTCGGGCAGGTCAAGTACCGGCACTGTGCTGTCGAGCTGCGGCGCAATGAAGAATGCACAAGAGTAGCGTTCGACTCCGGCTGGGGGCGAGACTACGCGGTGCAACGTAGCGCGCAAATAACCGTCTGACGCCAACTCAAGTAACTCGCCAATATTAACCACAACGGCACCTTCTAGTGGTGGGACAGCAACCCAGCCTTGGCCGTCTCTTAGTACTTCTAACCCCGATTGTTCGTCTTGAGTCACTATCGTGATGTATCCCGGATCTTTATGCGCTCCCACGCCTTGACGAGAAGCGTCTTGTTGTGGCGTTGCCCCGGGATAACGAATGAGCTTCATATGGGTATAGGGCTGCTCAAGTGTGGCATCAAAACTATTGGCAGGTTGTTTTAACGACTCGGCAAAAGCTCGAATAAGATCCGTGGTGAGTGCGGTCAGCGCCTGCTGATAACCGAGCACTGTTGGCTTGAATAAGGGCAGCATGCTCGGCCATTGATTCGGGCCATACAGTTTAAGCCAAGGGGCATCGCCAGCATGGGGAGATACTGCCAAACTCTCATCCATAATATCGAATTGCTCACGGCGGTCAGGCTGTCCCTGGGTTAGCTCACCAAGTACTTCGGTATAACCCCGAAAGTGCGGTGAATAACGCATGTGCACGCGCTCTTTCTCAATCGGGGACAACGCTAAAAAGTGCTGCGCTTGCGTCAGCACTTCGCGTTGTTTCTCACACAGGCCATGACCACGCAGGTAAAAGAACCCAACTGTTCTTGCCGCTTCAGCAAGCTCACGTAAAAAGGCGGCTTTACGTGTGCCGCCCGCTAATAGTGCGGAATAATCAAGAATCGGTAGTGATGGGCTACTCATCGATTGCGCTCTAGTTATGACCAGTCAGCAGTATATGAGCTATGGTGAAGGGCGAGAACGATCCAATTTCTATTTGATATAGCGAATAGTGATATAAAGACAAGCATTAGCTTGAAGAGCAAATACCAAGAAGTCATGAATTCATGCGAGAAATTCAACGAATTGCCCTAATTACTGCGGCCATAGCCGTGGGTTTAGCATGGCTAATTCAAACTCAGGCAAGTCATAGTGCCGCGACCGAGAACCAGGGTGCGGCGTTACTCATGGTGATGCTGTGTGTCCCGCTGCTCTTCGCCTCCATGCTATTTTCGACTTTATCCTCATTGCAGCTTCTGCGTGCAAAAGCGCGGGAGGATTACGGCTTGCATGGCTGGCAGGATTACTTTTTATGCTTGGCTAACGCTATCCTCGCCTTGGTGTATTGGGGTGCATTATTGTTCTGGTTAGTGCTATAACTGAGCCCACTTAATGTGAGGAATTACCATGCCTGTGTTCATTCGAAATGCCTTTGCTATTTTACTCGGCGTCATTCTCGGTGGTGGCCTCAACATGGTTATCGTGACGTTTGGGCCTATCCTGATTCCACCACCCGAGGGTGTGGATATGACTACCGCAGAGGGGGTGGCACAAGCCATGCCTTTGCTTGAACCTCGGCATTTTCTGGCGCCATTTCTGGCTCATGCCATAGGTACCCTTGTTGGTAGTCTTGTGGCATATTTGATTGCGACCTCTTACAAGACGCAACTTGCCTATGGGGTTGGTGCGTTCTTTTTAATGGGTGGTATTGCTGCAAGCCTTATGGTTCCTGCTCCGCTGTGGTTCATTACATTAGATTTAGTGATTGCGTACATTCCGATGGCCTGGTTGGCAATTTGGTTGGGTTCGAAGCTCCAAAACACTCAGGGGCAGTAAGCATTTAAGTAGTTAGAAAATAAAAATACGAATAAAGAGACCATGGAGGCCTCATGAAAAGGAAGTTAATCGCTCTATTTCCACTGCTCGCTCTTGGAGCATGCGCTAGTACCAATAATTCCTCAATGGAGGAGTTTCTTGATTTAAGTACGGATCCGATGAATGCCAATGATTATTGGATTGTCGTAAGTCGAGTGGCGCCCACTTATCCAGCGAGTGCGAGCGTGAATTCGACGTCCGGCTGCGTAGAGCTTGCATTTGGTATTAGCCAGAATGGTAGAGTCGTTAGGCCACAAGTACTTGAATCTTATCCCAAGGGGATGTTCGATCGTGCGGCTATGAGCGCGTTGTCCAAATGGCGCTACACCCATACTGATTGGAACGCGGAAAAGCGGCCAATACTAACAACGGTAAAACTAAGCTTTGAAGTCGAAGGTGGTGGAGACCAGTGGTACGAAGCAAATGAAGTCTGCAACTTTGGTGGAACGAGCTAGCGCCAGAACACCGCCCTTTAGAATCCATCTATGGTGAGTACCACGCGCGCATCGCTTTCTGGTACCGCTGGAGAACGATGCACTATTCCCCCGAAAGCCGCATCCGCCCAACCGTCGCCTTTAAACAACGCGACGTCTCCAGCGTTCAGGTGTTGAACTGGCGCATCTACGGAAGTCATAACTTTACCGCTGGTAGTGCGTTGAATCACGTCGTTGGCTAACCATTCGGTGCCTAAGCCAGCATATGTGGTGATCAAGCGACAACCCAACTTGTCCGTATGAAATTTAGGACACATCGCCGTACTTAATCGCGCGAGCCGAATGCCAACGTCTTGCACATCGAACAGGCAGCTATACATTTCGGCAAGCAAGGCAACGTCGCGAATAAACGCAGTTCTGGTCGCTGCTGACGCGCTGTCACTCGGTAATGCGTCCGAAAGAATGTCAGCAACATTTTGCGCTGTGGTCAAAAACCTTTGTTGTGGCCATTGAGTACGCTGCAGGAATTGTGCGTATGTCGTCACTTCATGAGGGAGCGCGCGTTGCCAAATCGCTAAGTTAATATGTTCGTTGAGAACTTCCGGCAACACTAAGTGGTCTATGCCTGCAGCAACATGGTCATCACGCTCAAAGCGAACGTACGGACTGTGTTGCGATGCGATGTGTGACGAGGATTTCATGGTGCGCCTCCTAATAATGTTATAACATAACACTCACGCTCAAAAAGTTCTATCCTGCTGTGGAGAAATTGCGATGAAGTACCTAGGTCGAGCGCTAGCTTTCTGGCTGATGGTTTGCTCAGTCAGCACAACTGCGGTCGCGGGACAGTTGCCCCGTACCATTGATTGGATCGATTTGATTCCCGACCACATTATGACGCAGCTCGACGCACTCCCGCAGTTAGAACATGACTACTCTGAATCAGCCCCAGACCCTTTTACCGACGAGTGGGACCATCCCGCAGCCGCGCAGTGGAATGCGATTTTGAATTCAACGGACACCGTAAGTGACTATGAAGGTAAGTTAGTGCGCTTACCGGGGTATATTGTGCCGCTTGATTATGATGACCGCCAAAACGTGCGCAGCTTTTTCTTTGTGCCCTACTACGGTGCCTGCATTCATGTGCCACCACCGCCGCCTTACCAGCTTATCTATATTCATGAAGTACCTCGTGGCACGAACATTTCAGTGAACGATATGTACTATCCGTACTGGATTACTGGCGTGCTGCGTATCGATATTGAAGAAAACGAGCTGGGTACTGCCGCCTATGCAATGGAACTTCGTTCTATGCGTCGTTATCAGCCAGGCGACTGAGGTCGAGTTCGGAGTCGCCCAAATAGCGCTTTCTCAACCTCAAGTATCACGAACACCCCGACGCCAATGCTCACGCAAATAAAGCCATGAGCCAAGCTTAGGCTTGCTGTACTGAAAAGCTGCTGCAGTGGCGGCGCGTAAGTAAAAGCCAGTTGTAACAGGAACACAAGGCTGACTGCTAACAAGACAGGTCCATTGCCTTTTAATCCCTCCTTAAAGAATGAACCTCGGCGAAGGTAACGCACGCTGAAGAGGTACCACACTTCCATCGCTACGAGCGTATTAACGGCCATAGTACGCGCATAGGCGTCATCAGCACCCTGCGCAAGAGCCCATTCGAAGACACCAAAGATACCGATAGTAAATAGGATGGAAACCAAAATGACACGCCAGAGCAGAAATCCTGAAAGTAATGGCTCGCGGGGAGTGCGAGGGGGACGATTCATGACATCCTTCTCGGCAACTTCGAATGCTAAGGCGAGTGCAAGCGCGATGGAGCTGACCATATTTACCCAGAGAATCTGCAGAGGCAGAATAGGGAGAGTCAGTGCCAAGAGTAGCGCGAGTATGATGGCTAAAGATTCACCTCCATTGACGGGTAATAAGAACGCGATTGCTTTCTTTAGGTTGTCGTAAACGGTACGGCCTTCACGAACTGCGTTCACTATGGTGGCAAAGTTATCGTCAGTGAGTACCATTTCACTGGACTCGCGAGCCGCGTCGGTGCCCTTCAATCCCATGGCAATCCCGATATCTGCTCTTTTAAGAGCTGGCGCGTCATTGACACCGTCTCCCGTCATAGCGACAACCGCCCCCTTCGCTTGCAACAAAGTCACTAAGCGCAGTTTTTGCTCGGGGGTGGTACGTGCGAAAATACTGACGCGTTCTAAGCGCAAATCTAGTTCTGTATCGTCAAGTTGATCGAGCTCTGAGCCAGTAAGTACGCCATGTTCTGTCGTTAATCCTAAATCGCGACCAATAGCCTGTGCGGTAATCTGGTGGTCACCGGTAATCATGACCACTCGCACTCCAGCAGATTTGCAGGCTCGTATGGCTTCTTTGGCTTCTTCGCGCGGTGGATCAATAAACCCCATCAAGCCAAGAAATGTGGATTTACCGCGAAGATGTTCCGTCTGCAATTGGTTGGGGCGCTCGCTGAATTCTGCATATCCGAAGCCGAGCACGCGCTCACCTCTCTCAGCAATACTAGCGATTCGAGTGGACCAATCTGACGAGTCGTCACATAAACCAAGAACTGCCTCTGGAGCACCTTTAATTAAAGCGACCCAATTGCCTGCTGGCGTTTGATGCAGGGTCGCCATGAACTTATACCGAGAGTCGAATGGTATAACATCGACGCGTGGCCAACTTGCACTGAGGGCTTCTAACTGGGTTTTTGCTTTCATGGCGACACTTAGAAGAGCGCCTTCCATGGGGTCGCCATCGACTTGCCAATGCTCACCTTTTTTTGTTAGCGAAGCGTCGTTACAGAGTGCGGCGGTGCGAAATAGCCAAGTGAGGGTTTCTTGATCTTGCTCAGGAGACTCGCTAATGGTGCCAGAGGGAGCGTATCCTACGCCCGTTACTGTGCTTTCGCCACTGGGCGTGGCAATGGTAGTGACGGTCATTTCGTTACGCGTCAGGGTGCCTGTCTTGTCAGAGCAAATCACGGATACCGCGCCTAAGGTTTCAACCGCAGGTAAGCGGCGAATAATGGCTCGGCGCTTGGCCATTCGAATCACACCAATCGCCAAAGCAACGGTCAGGATGGTCGGAAGTCCCTCTGGAATTGCGGCGACAACTAGGCTGACGACCGCCATAAATAAGTACATCAACTCGTAGCCTCGCCACCAGCCCAGGACAAACACCAAGGTGGCGAGGGAGAGAATTATAAACGTGAGTATTCGTGCAAATCTTGCCATCTGTTGCAGAAGTGGTGTAGTCAGCTCACTCACCTGCGTCAACATCTGGTTAATTCGGCCGAGCTCGGTCGATTCAGCAGTCCCGTAAGCGATGCCAATACCTTGTCCTTGGGTTACGAGTGTGCCGGAAAACGCCAAATTGGAGCGTGCAGCTAAAGGCGTATCAGCAGCGAGGCTTCCGGTTTGTTTTTCCACCGGCATTGACTCACCTGTTAATGCCGATTCTTGCAGTGCTAGGTTACGAACCTTGATAAGGCGTAAGTCTGCTGGGACACGGTCTCCAGCTTCTAGAATAACTAAATCGCCGGGAACCAAATGAGTGGAGTTAATGCGTTGGCGACGCCTATCTCGAACGACAGTGGCCTGGCTTGAGAGGAGCCCTTGAATGGCGCGTAACGCTTTTTCGGCTCGGCCTTCTTGGACAAACCCGATGATTACATTAACGACAACTACGGCGAGAATAACCCCCATGTCGATAAACTCTTGGAGTATTCCCGCAAGGCTAGCTGCGACCAGCAAAACATAAATCAACAAGTTATGAAATTGACGGAAGAGACGCTGCCAAGTGGGTTCAGGGCGGCGTTCGGGTAACTTGTTCTCACCGTATTCAGATAGTCGTGCATGCACTTGGGCTTGTGTTAGCCCATGAGTTAGGTCGGTCTCAAGTGCAGCGCCAATTGCTTCGCCTTCTCGATCATGAAAACTATTGCTGCGCATAACACTCTCCCTCACTATACCGAGTCTTAGTGTAGTCGGCGATTGAGGCTTTTGGAGTGCGTTAGATCAAGTATCGCGACTGTTGTGGTACGAGCTGATATCTCTGCGAGCGAGTAAATGACTGTGATATATTTGCGCGACCGTCGACCAGCTCATTTTAAATAAGCGAGAATTGCCATGCCGGACATCGTGATTGCCTTCTTTGTGCTAGGTGTCGTTGCAGGAATTGTGAAGTCTGACTTGAAAGTTCCGGGCCAGATTTATGAAATCCTGACAATCCTTTTGATGCTCAGTATCGGGATTAAGGGCGGTTTAGCCCTGCACGGAGACGCACAATCTATTGTTTGGAGCCATTTACTCGCCATTATGTCACTGGGGCTGATTATTCCCGTGGCCATTTTGCCGATTCTTCGGCGTATTGTGCGGTTACCTTCTTCCGATGCCATTAGTATTGCGGCCCATTATGGTTCGGTGAGCGCCGGTACTTTTGCTGTGGCGTGGGCCTTTGCCGAAAGCTATCGGTTAACTATTTCCGCGGATGCGACACTCTATCTGGTGTTACTGGAACTCCCAGCGATTATTCTCATGCTGGCTTTTTATCACTGGAAAAATGGTGACACAGGTGAGGGCGCGAAGATGTCCGCCATCTGGCACGAGGCCTTCACTAGTCGAGGCGTCATTCTGTTGATGGGTGGCGTAGTGATTGGCTGGCTCTACGGGCCGGAAGGCTTGGGCGCAATGAAGAGTTTAGTCATTGACGGCTTTACCGCGCTACTCGCATTGTTTCTGCTTGAAATGGGTTTAACAACCGCCCGCATTTGCCGTCCATTACCCATGGCGCATTGGCGGTTGATCTTGTTTGCGGCCTTAGCGCCCTTGGTGTTGATCTGGCCCGGTCTGCTGTTGGGCTTCTATTTGGGATTGCCGACGGGAAGTATTTTGATTTTGGGCGGACTTACCGCAAGTGCATCATATATCGCGGCGCCGGCGGCCATACGAGCAGCAATTCCGAGTGCGGATATTAGTAAAGCCATGCTTGCGGCGCTCGGTATTACCTTCCCGCTCAACGTGATTTTGTACATTCCGTTTGCGGCGCAGCAGTTGTCCTATTGGTACGGCTAGCGCAGCAAAACAGCCATTACCAAATGGCTCGAGCCGCCATGACAAAGAGAGCAATGACACCCACTAACCAGACCCAAGAGCGCAGTGTGGCTTTGTCGTACCAATAACAGAACAGATAGGCCACGCGTGCAATAACAAAAGTGTATGCCAACGCGATGCTGCCTTGGTCAATGTCGCCTGACAAGCCCGTGATAAGTACCGCTGAAGCAAACATGATCAGTGCTTCAAAACTATTGTAATGAGCTGCAGTGGCGCGCTCACCAAATCCTTTCAGATTGCGCTGCTGCGCCCTAGGGTTGTTATTGTCATAGCCCCCCTTTTGCTTAATCAACATCATTACCAACGGTGCTTTAGCCAGTATTGGCAAGAGCATCACAATGAACAAAGTCGTCAGTAAATGCGTCATTTGGTAGTTCCTTGGGTAAGAGCATAAAGTTAATCTGTCCATCCACTACGCAGCGCAACCTAAAGTTGACCACAATAAGACAAATCTTCTCGGAAACTTTCGGCCTCGATATCCTCTTAATCAGCCTTTAAGCTTTTAAAACAGAAGTTAATCCCCCGCCAACTTGAGTCTGCGGTCTTTCGCTATGGCCTTAACGGGCACAATAATACTGAGCTCATAAGCTTCGCCAAAGTCCGCGTCGCGGGCTGCGTCGTCGAACCAGATGTCCGTACTTAAGGACAAGTAGGATTGCAGTATTTTGGGAATTTTGATGTGGTAGTGGTCTAAGTGACCTTGTAGTGCTTGAATTCGTTCTCGAGCATTGGCATTGAGGTAGTTCTGATTATTTGGCCACTCAGCGTGTAGAATGAGCTCTGGCTTCGCTGCAAGAAAACGTGTGGGTGGTCGATAGTGCAGCTGACAAAAGCTCACTAACAGATTTAACGGAGCTTGCCCCAGAGTTTTGTAGAGTGACACATTGCCAAAAAAGAATTCGACGTGAGGGTATTTGTGTAATAGCGCTTCGAGTCCAACCCACAACGCAAAGAAGCCGAAACGTGCTGCTTTAGCCTCATGATTCACGACCGAACGGCCAAGCTCTATGGCAAAGGGAAGAATATTCGCCTTGAATTCTTCGGTGTAATTGAATAGCTGCGTAGTTCTTAGGGATGGCAGATCTTGAATTGCCTCAACCCCCAATTTGAATCGATACAGAGCAACCACTTCGGACCGCTTTGGGTCCCATACTAAGAGCTGTTGATAACAGTTGGGGCCAAAATCAAGTGGATCGAGATCTCGCTCAAGGTTCCTTCCTGCGCCGGCGTCTCGAAAAATCAGCTCTCGAATACGACCGACCTCTCTCATTACTGTCGGTGCTTCCTCCGCTTTAAAAGTAAAAACTTGCAATCCACGGACATGCGAAAGTGGCGTTAACTGGGTCAACTCGTGACGCAGTTGGTCTCTATTTTCGGCTTGAGCAAGAGGAACTGGACTTGTCATTATTGGCCTCGGCAAATTGGCTAGGTAGCGAGTATGAACGAGTGCGTAACCAGTTGATGCGTTTTTCATCATTTACCGCACAGGCTTCCACTTCAGTTGGACTTATTGGCAAGTCGACAAAAAGTTGCGGCGATCGAATCACTGGCTTCAATGTCTCTCTCGGTAAGAGAAGCATTTCGAGATTAGTCGACACGCGAAGCATGCGGCGAAGTGCATGCAGCAAATAAAACAGTATCGAGTTACGTGACTGAATAAACAGCGGAACTACAGGACGTTGAGAGCGCCGGATGAGTGCTGCCAGACTTTTAGGCCAATCGCCGTCATCAAGTTGCCCTTTTATAGTAAATCGTGCCGTTTTTCCTGCGGGGAAAATCAATAACGGGTCATCGCTAGAAAATGCGCTCATCAGCCTGTGTATGGACTGACGGGAGTCGCCGAACACATTGATCGGAATGATTCTAGAGGCCAAGGGCTCGATGGTCGCGAGTGCATCATTAGCAATGACTTTGAGGTTCGGGAAGCGCTTAAGGAGAATTGCGAGGGTCATTACACCATCAATACCGCCCGTGGGATGATTACAAAGAAATACTGGTCGGGCGGTCGTGGTTGGCCAGCGAAAGGCATGGACCTCAGGGGTTATTCGCAGTTGACTGAGTGCACGGCTGAAAAATGTGTCTACTGGTAATTTGTCTAATTGTGTTAGCCGGTGGTTCAACCCCGGTTCATCAACTAACCAAGTTAACAACCGCCATTGCCATCCACGAAGAGCCTTAGCAAGACTCGGATTATATTGTGCCATTAACGTTTTTAAGTTGATGCGACTCACATGAGAAGAGGAGAGATGCAGGGGAACGCGCAGCTGCAATGTAGTTGACTCACTCTGCGCCGTATTAAGAGCCGTTAAGTTACCCGCCCAATAGCTCATGGTTACTTGCGAGGTCGTCAGTTCAACACGGGTGATACTCACGGTTTGGCTCGTTGGCCGACTCATGTTGACGCCAAAGTGCGCGCAAATGGGTTGACTCGCCAAGTGATACTTCTCTAGGTCGCTAAGCTGCGGGTGCTTCGGTAACGTGAGTTGGGCCCATCGTTTTCTCATCCAAGGCACGAATCGCGGCAACACTTTGGAGCTTGAGACCGGAGAACGAGGCGCTACTGTTTGTGTCAGTACAGTGGTACTCCAAGAAAATTGCTCGGGTTCATTGTTGCCATGAAATACGAGCAGCGAGAATGGGCGATAGAGTGCGAGCTTCCCAGGTTGCAATAGCTCATGTACTGCGCTCCAGTTCTCACATTGAGAAAGTTGACGAACCAGTTCGCCCCGGCTTTGCCATGACTGTTCCACTGATGCGAGGCGCGAATAGCGATTAAGAATGCAAAACACAAACCCATGGTCATTTGCGGCAACCCAACTCCCGCCACCCTCAGGATCAATGGGCATCATTGCTTGGACAGTATTGTTGGTTACGCGTGTGGGCGGGAGCGCATGATCACGATCGCGTTGCTCATCACGATTCACGAGAATGTGCATACGCTCGTGCTCGAAGCACCAGCTTATCGTGCACATGCGTCGAGGTGCTCTAGTGTTGTGGGGTGAATGCCTGTTCTGCGATCCGCTGGAATACCAAATTCCTGCGTAATAATTTGTATCAAGGCCAAATGATGAACCGTATGACTGTTCAAGAAATCGAGCTCTCTCGCAAGATTTGTCGAGAATTTCTGGTTATTTGCCTGAAAAATAATGTTCTGATTTTGGACCGCAGACCCTGTAGAGGGGATAGAGAGTGAAGTGAGTTTTTCTTGGATCTCTGAAATTTGCTCGATGGCCATTGCTAGGGATTCTTCAAATTGCACATCTCGAGACCTTAAACTGTAATCGAGAACGCCCGATGTTAGGCTTAACAAGAGCTGCAAATAGTGCTCAATCACATGTCGGACATGTCGTCCTACGCTTGGCTGATGAGGCAGGCGCGAAGGCTTTGAGTATTGGGCATTGGATAGGTTTTTAATCAGATTTTGAAGACGGTCGAGCTGGTCCACATTCCCGGAGATTAGTGCAGTAAAACTGTTGCTGGAAAGATCCTCGGGCATAACTTTTCCTTTTAATGCATGGGTTAGCGGTGCAAACTTGTGGCTCTCATATCTACTTTAGTAATTTAGGTTGATTACCACAATGACCAAAACGACGGCGCAATCAACTAAAACGACTGAGGGAGTTGATAGGTTACTCGAACAACTGGCCTTTGGTTCACGATTGCACTTTGAGTCGGGATTTTGCGAAGATTGGAACTTGCTTACCGAGAAATCCAATAAGGCAGCCCTGCATGTTGTGACGCAAGGGCAGCTTTGGGTTGCTGTGCCAGGTCAACTGGAGCAGCAGTTTCAAATGGTAGCGGGTGATGCTTTGTTTCTTAGTCATGGCTTGCGTCATTGGTTGAGTGATCAGCCCATCACAGAGACTACAACACAAAACGACTTCGACGCATTGTGCATACCAGCGCATCTAGAACGCGGGTTGGTGTGCTATGACATTGACGTGGGTTCCGCACTCACCGAAACCTTGTTTCAGCTCATGCCCGATGTGATTCACTTGCCGGCGAGTCGACAATCAACACAGTTGAGCCAGCTCATCGCCATCGTTCGTGATGAAGCGGCCACTCAGCGACCGGGCTATCAGGTTGCTGTGAGTCGGTTGAGTGACGTGATTGTGTTGCACTTACTTCGGCAAGTTCTGTCAGATGAAACTATTACGAGTGGTCTGTTGGCGGCCCTGAGAGATGACGTGTTGAGGAAAGTACTAGTGGCTGTGATGACGGATCTCGCTGCGGACTGGTCGGTGGATAGCATGGCAGCATTGGCTTATCTGTCTCGCAGTGCATTTGCTGATCGATGTCAGAAGTTATTGTCTATGTCCCCCAAAGCCATCGTTGATACTTTGAGGATGCAGCGAGCGCGGCAGTTACTTATTCACAGTCAACAAACTCTTGATCAAATCGCCGAGGCATTGGGATACCAATCCGCCACAGCTTTCATTCGTTTTTTTAAACAACGTGAAGCGTGTGCACCAGGAGAATATCGTAACCGCCATGCCTGATGCCGTTGTTTCGGTACACTAGACAAGTGTTTTGGTTAATGTGTAGTTAGGTCGGCTCCCATAGACTGACAAGGTCAACTTACCTTGGAGGTCTTTATGAAATACCTTATCGCAATTCTTACCGCGACGAGCTTAGCCGTCGTTGGAACTTTCCTCTACATCAGCTCGGTGAATGCGTCGACGACACATCTCGCGGAATTCAAACAACCTTTCACTGAATCAGCATTTCGAAACGCTCAACAAGAGAACAAGTTAATCTTGGTCGACGTTTATGCGACTTGGTGCTCTACGTGCGCCAGACAGCAACGGGCACTGAACAGCTATTTTGAGAACAATCCTGACAGTGAGATTGTCGTGTTCGAAGTAGACTTCGACTCTCAAAAAGAGTGGGTGAGTTACTTTAACGCACCGCGTCAGTCTACGTTCGCACTTTATCGCGGTGAAGAGCAGCTTTGGTTTGCTGTCGCCCAAACTCGACAGCGGGTTATCAATTCCGAGTTGTCAAAACATGACATAGGCGCTGAATAACCATGGAATGGACAGCCATTCCATTAGCGATGATAGCGGGCGTTTTAAGCCTGCTATCACCCTGTGTTTTGCCCATGGTACCGGCAGTAACTGCGTCCGCTATGCGAGCCTCGAAGGCTGGGTTATGGTTCCTTGCGGGAGGCTTGGCACTTACTTTTGCATTGGGTGGATCGATACTCACCTATTTGTTCATGAATGCTGGACTATCTCCAGACGCCCTTCGTTACTTCGCTGCGGGCCTTATGCTTTTCATGGGGTTGGCCTTAGTCAATGCATGGCTCAACCAATATATGTCCATTTTGCTATCGCGAGGTTTGAGCTTCCTACCTAATAGCGGGAATGTAGAACGAGATTCGTCGCACCCAGCTTTTCAGTTTGTTATTGGCGGTTCTTTGGGGTTGGTTTGGCTTCCTTGCGTGGGGCCGACACTCGGTGCGGCAATCGCGTTAGC
The DNA here is from genome assembly GCA_020831965.1 of Idiomarina sp. GTDB lineage: Bacteria > Pseudomonadota > Gammaproteobacteria > Enterobacterales > Alteromonadaceae > Aliidiomarina. The sequence continues at coordinate 16,733 of JAFIFP010000013.1, read as the reverse complement.
CTCAACCGGAAGCAACCTAGGAATGGCATTCTTAGTGATGCTAGGGTTCGGCGTCGGCACGGCGTTACCGCTCATTGGTATTGGCTATGCTGCAGGTAAGCGTATACGCGATCTGGGGGCACCGGCGAAGCTTGCTCGACTTATTCTGGGCTATGCGTTATTGCTCATCGCAGCCATGATATTTACTGGTTTTGACAAGGTACTTGAAACTATAGCGATTCAGTACTTACCGGATTGGGTAACTTTGATCTAGCACTCAAAAGCCATACCCCAAGGTTTGTGCAATAGGTGTGCGTAATCGCAGCGTGGCAAGATCATCGGCGCGGGTGGTACCAAGATTAAGTAGAATGAGGGGTTGTCCTGCTTGATGTGCTTGGCGGGCAAAGCGATAGCCAGAGAACACAATGAGTGACGAGCCAATCACTATTAAACCGTCACTATTGCGAAGCGCTGCTTGCGCCGATTCAACGCGCTCGCGCGGTACGTTGTCGCCGAAGTACACGACGTCCGGCTTTAAAATGCCTCCGCAACGGGTGCAGGCAGGTACTTCGAAGTCGCTGAAGTCGCCCTCAAGTGCAGCATCGCCATCGGGTCGGGTATCCGAATTTGGTGGTGGAGTATGGTCGCTGTAGTTAGGATTTAGTGCTAAACATCGTTGATGCATTTCTAACCGCGGCGTTTTATCTCCGCACTGCATGCAGACCATCATGTTGGCATCACCATGCAGGTCGATGACATTTCCGCTACCGGCACGCTGATGCAAGCCATCGACGTTCTGTGTAATGATGGTGCCAATTAGGCCTTGGTGCTGCCAATTCGCGAGGGTTTGGTGCGCGATGTTGGGCTTCGCGTAGAAGAGCCGTGGCCAGCCATGGAGGCTTCTTGCCCAATAGCGCTGTCGCGCAGCGGCGCTGCGCATAAACTCTTGGTGTTGCATTGGTGGACTACTTTTCCAAGCACCCGTGTCATCACGGTAGGCTGGAATACCCGAATCGGTACTGATGCCGGCGCCAGTTAAGACGGTCATGGGCCCATGCTGGCGCAGAGTTTGTACCAATCGCTCACTGGCTTGGAGAGTGTCCTCAATCACCATCGCTGTGCATTGCTTCCTTTTTTAGAACTTATTAACTCATTGTTACGTAAAAACAATCAGGTTGGTTTGCTCGCAAAAAGCTGAAGCGCTCCCAAGCGTAAATTTCTCGCCGAACGCACAGACTTTGCCTACGCTGTTTACGGGTGCTAGGCGTTTTGGCATCACAAATAACCGAATGAAAGTGAGAGGGTAGCCGATGTTCTTGAATTTCCCCACCGTAAAAACCCTGTGGGTCGTTATTTTGTCCTTTAGTCTGCTCTTTATCAGCGCATGCACCACGGCGGAAGCAACCCCAACTATCATCATTGAGAACGTCCGTATTTTTGATGGACAGAGTGATACCCTCTCCGGGCCTTCTTATGTGGTGATTCGTGGTAACACAATTGAGCAAGTGAGTTCGCGCCGACCTTCAGCGCAAGTGCGGGCCGAGAGCACCTTGATTAACGGCGAGGGGCACACCTTGATGCCGGGGCTGATTGATGCTCATTGGCACGCTACGATGGCTGCAATCCCCATGATGAAAGCAATGACAGTGGATGCAAGCTACGTTCACATTGTTGCTGCTCGGCAAGCCGAAGCGACGCTTTTACGGGGATTCACTACAGTACGAGATGTGGGTGGCCCAGTGTTTGGATTGAAGTTAGCGATCGACGAGGGAATTACGCCAGGCCCTCGCATTTTTCCTTCCGGCGCAACGATTTCACAAACGGGTGGTCATGGCGACTTTCGGCTGCGCCATGAGGTTCCGCGCACCGACTCAACACCTTTATCGCATTTAGAGCAAACGGGTATTACTCGGATTGCTGATGGGGTTGATGAAGTGCGGCGCAGCGCACGTGAGCAGTTGATGCTAGGTGCCTCACAAATCAAGTTAATGGCTGGTGGTGGCGTATCTTCTATTTACGACCCACTGGATGTGTCTCAATATTCCGTGGAAGAGTTTCGGGTCGCGGTCGAAGCGGCCGAAAACTGGGGAACGTACGTGATGGTGCATGCCTATACCCCACGCGCCATTCGCATGGCAATTGAGGCGGGTGTAAGAAGTATTGAGCATGGTCAGTTGGCTGACGAGGAAACCGCGCGCCTGATGGCCGAGAATGATGTTTGGTGGAGTTTGCAGCCATTTCTTGACGACGAACACTCGAATCCGCAAGTCGGGGAGTCACGCTTGAAGCAGCTGCAAGTGGCACGCGGAACAGATCGCGCGGTCGAGTTAGCTCGCGAACATGGGGTAAAACTCGCGTGGGGAACAGACATTCTTTTCAACGCAGCCAATACACACAATCAGGGCGCAATGCTCGCTAAGATGACACGCTGGTTTACACCCGCAGAAGTCCTTCGCATGGCAACCTCGACGAATGCTGAACTGCTTAGTCTCGCTGGCCCGCGTAACCCATATCCAGGGCGTTTAGGGGTAATTGAAGAAGGTGCGCTTGCAGATTTAATACTCGTGAAAGGTGATCCTCTAGAAGACATCCAGCTGATCTCGAACCCCACAGATAATTTCTCAGTTATTATGAAAAATGGTGTGGTGTATAAGAACACACTCCAGTAGTTAAAAAAGGACGCATATGGTCCTGGTAACTTTCGAGTTACCACGATAATCCCGCGCAAACGTCGTTTAACCGCTACTATGATGAGTTGGATACATAATAATCATAGGGACAGGTGTGCAATGCACTCAATTAAACAAATGACGTGCGGAAAACTTCCACCAACTACATGTGGGCAGAACTACCTACTCAATGCGCTCTCTGGCGAGTTGATGGCGCGTTTAACGCCGCATCTCCAGTTAATTGAGTTGCCTCTCGGTAGCGCCATTTACGAAGCGGGCGACAAGTTACACCACGCATACTTCCCAACGAACTCTATTATTTCGCTGCTCTATGTCATGGAAAATGGCGATTCAGCGGAAATCTCAGTGATCGGCAATGACGGAGTGCTCGGCACATCCTTATTTTTGGGTGGAGACAGCACAGCACATCGTGCCGTCGTGCAGAGCGCGGGCAGTGCCTATCGTGTGCCAGCCTCAATACTAAAAGCTGAGTTTGCCCGCGATAGCCATTTTCGTGCGCTACTTCTAAGTTACACCCAGTCATTAATGACGCAAATGGCTCAAACTGGCGTGTGCAATCGCCATCACAGTGTCGATCAGCAATTGTGTCGTTGGTTGTTGCTCTCACTCGATCGTATTCCAAGTAATGTGCTCACGATGACACAAGAGTTAATCGCCAATATGTTGGGAGTGCGCAGAGAGGGGGTGTCTGTAGCGGCAGGAAAACTCCAGAAGCTAGGCATCATCGAGTACCACAGAGGGAAGCTGACAATTAATGATAGGGTGAAATTGGAGGCGAGATGTTGTGAATGTTACGAGGTTGTCAAAACCGAGTGTGAGCGCTTAATCCACTACAAAGCTGGACGTTCAAGCAGGCAATAAAAAACGTGTGCCTGTACACGAGACCAGACACACGCATGAGAACGAACAATCTTAACTATTTACTTCGGATAGCCAAGTATAATGTGCACGCGACGGTTATCTTGACGCTGTGCCGCAGTGATGTTGTAAGTATCACGACGTGTCGCACCGAAACCTTCAATATTCAAGCGTGAACGGTCGACTTGGAATTGCGTGACTAAGTAGTCCGCCACGTTCTTCGCCCGTTGCTCAGAGATTGCTTGCGCAGTTGCAGGGTTCACGTTGTCCGTATGACCTTCGATGGTCACTATCAGTGATGGGTTGTCACGCAGGTAGCGAGCCACGGTGGCGAGCTGCATGCGATATCTTGGGTTGACCACCGCACTGTCGGTATCAAACTCAAGTGCCATCGCCAATGTCGTACGAGCAGGTAGGGCACTGAGTCCAGCAACGTCTCGGGCACAATCAATAACTGCATTGATCCGTCGATTCGCTTGCTGGCCAGCAACCGTACTATTGGTTGCAATAGGTCGTGTCTCACCATAACCCACTGCAGTTAGACGGCTGCGAGCAATGCGATGTTCGCGCACTAAGAAGTCAACAACACTTTGTGCACGCTGTTCTGATAAGCGTTGGTTCTCGGCATGAGTTCCTACGTTATCCGCGTGTCCTTCGATAGTGGCCTTCGTATCTGGATATTTGGCAAGGAAGGTCGCGAGTACTTGTAAGTGCTCCCGATTCACTCGCTCAATATTGTTCTGACCTATCTCGAATTGCAGTTCCAGAGCGCTACAGTATTGCTCGGTAGGCGCTGGTGCAGGAGCTGGGGCTGGTCTAGGCGCCGGGGCTGGCGTCGGTGCCGGTTCGGCGATGACGGGAGCGTGCGTACGACCACCAAAGCGATAGACCAAGCCGAGTGACAGTAAGTCGATATCACCTTGGTTGCCTAAAGCATCGTCCATGCGATAGCGCTCGGCTTCTAAACGCGCCGTCATCGCATCGCTAAACTGATACTGATAACCAATCCCGATTTTGAAGTCTTTATTCTTGCTACGGAAGTTTGGGTTGAGGACGTTCACCGCACCGGTGCCGACGAAGTCAACTGTGCTCTTGCCTTCATGCACACCCAAGCGCGCAATAATGGCTGCGCGCCGAGTGATTGGCATGGTCGCAACCATGTCGATATTCCAGCCGCTAAAACTCAGTTCGCCAAAGCGGCTGCCAGCAGGAACTGTTGTTGCGGTGTAGTCAAAGCTACCGAGGTCAAAGTAACCGCCTTCGAGTGCAAAGTTGGTGTTGAACTGATAACCAAAGAACAGCTTATATCCGTAATCAGATTGGTTCTTGCTGAAGTCAGTCGTTTGGAAACCTGAAGTCAGTAAGTCCGCAATGATATCGCTTTCGGCGATAGTGGAGAACGAACGTCCACCTGAGCCGCCGATAAACCATCCTGAGTGTTCGGTAGCGATAGCCGGTACGGACATGCTCAGTAGCGCAAGTGTGCCGATCGCTTGTGTGATTCTATTCTTTTTCATGACGTTCTCCATTACTCTGCGGGTACGTTAATCACAGTGTTTACTACTGTGACTGACGCGGTCAGAGACAGCGCGCGACCGTCTAAGGTCACAATATTCACGTTGTCAGCGGTCGAAAAACTGATGCTATCTTGAGCAATTATGGTGCCTTTCATAAAGCCGCCACCTGCGGCATTAATCGTGGCCGCACTACCCACTTGCCAGAAGATATTCTTGGCTTGTGCGCCGTTAATCAGGATGACACTTTGCGGGAAGTCCGCGCCTGGTCCACCTACTGTCAGCGTGGTAGCCATTTGGAAGACCCACACTGCATTCTGATTGCCTTGCGCGTCGAGCGTGAGGTCACCACCATGAATGCGGAATGAACCATTTGGCGCGGTATACACACCTGGAGTTAAGGTCAAACTACCGAGGTTATCGTTACCAGGGCTCTGCCCGCCGGGCATGTTCGCTGGGACCATTGAGATGTAAGCTGCTTCAGCATCGAGGCGAGCTTGTGAAGCAACAGCTTCGGTGGCCGCAGTACCTTCTTGTGGACAGGCAACGGTTGGCGCCGGTGGGGCGGTAAAGATTTTGCCATTCACCTGACCTTCATTGAGCGTAGTCACTGTGTATTCACAACCTGGCTCAGAAACGAAGCCTGTCACTAAGGTAGAGGTTCCAGTCGTTCCCAAATCGCCATTAATAACGGTCAGCAAGCCTTGGTTTGTAACTCCGGCACTACCGCCAAATGAACCGAAAGGAGCCGCAGTTCCGAGGTTGGCAGGCAATAGACAGCTCTGGATAGGCTCTTCAGCTGTAAAAGTCCAAACGTAGTCTTCAAGCATTTCATTGCCTGGGACAATCAGGTCTTTTACGCCATCAGGCCCACCTTTAATGGTGACACGATAGGTCATGTTTTCAGCAAGCTGGGTTTGCGGGATAAAGGTCATGATGGTGCCGGTATCCACATCAAGGGCAATAGACTCAGCGACAACACTATTTTCTGGGTCGTTGTTCTCAACCACGAGGAACGTCATGTTGTTGACTGTGTTTGGATTCAGTCGAGTTCCTGAAGGAATCTCAAACGTGGCATTAATAGTCGTATTTGGACAAGTCTCAAGGAATCCCATATCAACTGGGTCGGTGGACTGAACAAATATGTTCGCTGCTGGGATAGCCGCCACTGTCGTGAAGGTCCAGACATAGTTGCTAGCGCTAAGCACAGGACCTTGATTTCCGGCTAAGTGGTTACCGGCTAGGTCAGTAACGTCGCTAAAGATAATCGCTGTGTAAGTTGCACCTTCTTCAAGATTTTCTTCAGGTGTAAACACCGCACTTTTTGAGCCCGACACATAAGACACGGCACCCACATGATCGACGCAAGGCGTTTCACAAGTGAGGGTGAAATTTGTGCTAGTGATTGTTGATGCCAACATATCTTCCGTGAACACAGCAGTAATAGCGGTGTTTGCTGGGACATCAAGGGTAGGACCTGGAATTGTGGTGAGCGGTTGTGTTGCTGCCACACGTGGGCGCGTTGTGTCAGGTGCCCGGTCGGTGGTGAACTACCAAATGTAGGGGTCTTGCATGGCAAGGCCAGTGGCGCGACTTGTTGCATTGTGAACCGTAGCCGTATAGAGCGTTAGTTCATTTAATACAGCAGGAGCTGCCAAATTAAAGGTTGCTACCGTATTTGTGCTGTTCATCGAGACTGTGCCAGTTGGGCTGGTGCAGGGTGATGCGCATGTGACGGTGAAGTCTCCGGCCGCTAAGGCTGTGACAGCTTCAGTGAATTCCGCCGTAATGGACGGATTCATCAAGCCAACATTCATGGTGTTGTTGGCTGGAGTCACAGCAGTGACTGCGGGTAGTTGGCCCACATTGCGGTCGTTGCCAAGAATAGGATCACGCCCATTGTCGTTACAGGCAACGATGAAGGTACTAATGATCGCCAGCAGCAGCCATTTCGGCGTGCTGGACCAATTAAATATTGTAGGGCGCATGAGCGATTAATCCTTTGGATATATGGATACGGGGTATATCCAACCCACGTATGTTGTGGAAATCAACATAGCGGCAAGTATGAAAGTGGGGGCGAAAGGTGTCTGTACGTTAGCGCGCTTAAAGACTATTCCCTCCCAAGGTGAGGTACTGTGACTGGGTGCGTCCAAGAGGATAGATTTAAATACAGTAATTGTTATGTTATAACATATCCATAGTTCATTGGAGGTTATTCTCATGCCCGTATCAAAACTCCCCGTAACCGTTCTGTCTGGCTTTTTAGGTGCGGGCAAAACTACGTTGCTTAAGCATTTATTGAGCAATCGGGACAATTTACGTATTGCCCTCATCGTTAACGACATGAGTGAAATTAATATCGACGCGGACAGTTTGAAGAATGATGTAGAGTTGCGTCGCGCTGATGAGAAGCTCATCGAACTGAGTAATGGCTGCATATGTTGCACATTACGTGAAGACTTGCTGACCGAAGTGGCAGAGCTGGCTCACAGTGGTAAATACGATTATCTAATTATTGAAAGTACGGGTATTTCGGAGCCGCTGCCAGTCGCTGAAACCTTTACCTTTGAAGACGAAGACGGTAAGAGTCTGTCCACCTTGGCAACTTTAGATACTATGGTCACTGTCGTTGATGCCGCAAATTTCCTCACCGATTATGAACAAGCAGACTCCTTGCAAGAGCGAGGCGAGCACTTGGGTGAGGAGGACGAGCGGAGCGTTTCCGATTTGCTAGTAGACCAAATAGAATTTGCGAATGTGATCGTAGTGAGTAAAACAGATTTAGTGTCTCCGGCGCATCTCCAGCGTGTGCTCGGTGTTGTGAAAAGCCTGAATCCCGATGCCAACGTGTATCCGATAACGAATGGCGAGATTTCGCCACAGCTACTATTGAACACTGGACTCTTTGACTTTGAGAAAGCCTCTCAGGCTCCAGGGTGGCTTAAAGAAATGCGTGGCGAGCACGTCCCGGAAACAGAAGAGTATGGCATTAGTAGCTTTACCTACACTGCTCGTAGACCTTTCCATCCAGAGAAATTTCATCGCTTTCTGCATCAGTCATGGTCGGCAGGTAAACTGATTCGCTCTAAAGGTTATTTTTGGCTAGCCAGTAAGCCGCGGTTAGCGATGCAATGGAATCAAGCGGGAGGTATCGCCCGCTACGGCTCTGCTGGCTATTTTTGGAAAGCGATTCCGGAGAGTGACTGGCCGACTAACGAAGAAAGTCGAAACTATATTCTGGAAAAGTGGCAGGAGCCCTTCGGTGACATGCGCCAAGAGTTGGTTTTCATTGGTCAAGGTATTGATCAAGAAGCGATTACAGCGCAGCTTAATTCATGTTTATTGAGTGATGCCGAAATGGCTGCTGGTGTATCCGAGTGGCAAACTATGAGTTGTCCATTTGATGGCGAATAAATTGCTCTCTGAATCTGAACTACTCGCGATGAGTGAAAACGATTATATGAATCGTGCACAACTCGAATTTTTTGAATGCCTGCTGCGTACACATAAATCGGCAACTATGGATGAGATCGAAGAGGCTAAAAATCGCTTGAGCTCTCCGCCAGAGTCGAATGATGAAGCTGATCGAGCGCAATATGAAGAAGAGTCCGCCTTATTAATAAGGCTCATTGACCGTAAACGTCGGTTGTTGCCGAAAATTGATTTGGCTTTAGCGAGAATTCACCAAGGCACTTTTGGTTACTGTATTGAAACAGAAGAACCCATAGGTTTGCGGCGCCTATTGATTCGGCCGACGGCGGAATATAGCTTGGATGCAAAGGAACTGCAGGAAAATCGCGAGAAGCATTTCCGAGTTTGATTCGTGGAGTAAGCATACACTTGGTATAATGGTGTTTTATGACTCAGGCTCAGTGCCTGTTAGGACATTAGGCCATGTCAGCGACCGACTTTTCCAACCTCCCCTTGTCAAGCGAGCAGTTAGCGACGCTTGCTTCACTAAATTATGAGCAGATGACGCCCGTCCAGGCAGAGAGCCTGCCGGCTATTTTGGCGGGCGAAGACGTGATTGCCCAAGCGCAAACTGGCTCGGGTAAAACGGCAGCTTTTGCGCTGGGACTCTTGGCAAAGCTTGATGTGACGGATTTCCGTATCCAAACCCTCGTGTTGTGTCCAACGCGTGAACTCGCTGAACAGGTGGCGGAAGAAATTCGTCGTCTGGCCCGCAGTCAGGCCAACATTAAAGTCTTAACACTTTGTGGTGGTGCGCCGGCACGGGTGCAAACGCAGTCGCTGCAACATGGGGCGCATGTAATTGTCGGGACACCGGGTCGAGTGCTTGACCATTTGACCCAGCAGCGTCTCGACTTCTCAAACCTGCAAACCTTAGTGTTGGATGAAGCGGATCGCATGCTCGACATGGGTTTCCAAGAGGAGCTCGATAGCATCATTGCTGCAACTCCTGCGTCTCGCCAAACCTTGTTATTTAGTGCGACTTTTCCAGCACAGATCGCCAGCCTAACCAAAGCGCTCATGCGTTCGCCTAAGCATGTGGTGGTGTCAGACTCCACCATTGAGGCGCAGATTGAACAAGTGTTTTATCAGGTAACCGATAAGAATCGTGAAGACGCGGTGATTCAATTATTACTTGAGCGACAGCCAACGAACGCCATTCTGTTTTGTAACACCAAGCGAGCGACTCACGCGCTCTTTACCTTGTTGCATAACTACGGCTTTAGCGTCCAAGCCTTGCATGGCGATTTGGAGCAAAAAGATCGTGAGCAAACCTTGTTACAGTTCAATAATCAGAGTGTACGTATTTTGGTGGCCACGGATGTGGCGGCTCGTGGACTCGACATTAAAGCGTTGGATCTGGTGATTAATGTAGAGCTAGCTCACGACGTCGATACTCATATTCACCGAGTAGGGCGGACCGGCCGCGCGGGCGAGGTGGGTGTAGCTATTACCTTGCTGACACCTGCGGACGATTACAAATTTAGTCTGCTGCAAGACACCATGCCAACGCCTATTCAGCCGAAAAAACTGCCCGAGCCTGCCGCGAACCTGCAACGTCCGCTGCCGGCTGAAATGACCACAATTCAAATATTAGGCGGTAAGAAAGATAAGCTCCGCCCGGGCGATATTGTGGGTGCTCTGACGAAGAGCGGCGCCATCGATTTTGATAGCGTGGGGAAAATTACGGTGCAAAGCAATGCAAGCTATGTGGCGGTGAAGAAAGCGAAAGCCAAACAAGCGTTGGCGGTGCTGACGCAAGATAAATTGAAAGGCCGACGGTTTAGAGCCCGCTTACTTTAAGCGGGTCTCTTCGTTATCTAGGCGGTTGCTACCGGCTCAGGATAGGGCGAGCTTGTCCTGTTGACGTAAGTAGTCATCGTAGCTGCCCGAGAAATCACGTACGCCATGCTCGGTAATTTCGATAATTCGATTTGCCAGCGATGATACGAACTCACGGTCATGACTGACGAAGAGCAATGTGCCTTTATAATCTTCGAGGGCTAAGTTCAGCGATTCAATAGATTCCATATCCAAGTGGTTGGTCGGCTCGTCCATCACTAAAATGTTGGGTGTTTGCAGGATCAGTTTACCGAAGATCATTCGGCCTTTTTCACCACCCGAAAGAATCTTCACGGGCTTCTTAATATCATCTTGCGAAAACAGCATGCGACCCAATACGCCACGCACATTTTGCTCGTCGTGATGCGGCTGCATCCATTGGCTCATCCACTCAAACACATTCATTTTTTGGTCGAACATATTGCCGTGATCTTGCGGGCAATAGCCAATATTGGCATTTTCAGACCATTTGTAGTGTCCTTGCTCCGGCGTATAGTCGCCCATCAAGCATTTTAGGAGTGTGGTTTTACCGATACCGTTGGCACCTAGGATCGCGACTTTCTCACCCACTTCAATTTGTGTAGACAGATTATTGAGTATGTTATTTTCACCGAAAGACTTGCTTAGGGATTCAATTTCCAACGCCTGACGGTACAGTTTCTTCTGCTGCTCGAACCGAATATAGGGGCTCATGCGGCTGGACGCTTTCACTTCGTCTAATTTGATTTTTTCAATTTGGCGCGCACGCGACGTGGCCTGTTTTGCTTTCGAGGCGTTAGCTGAGAAGCGGCTCACGAAGCTCTGCAGCTCGGCGATTTTGTCTTTCTTCTTGGCATTGTCTTGTAGCAGCTGCTCACGCGCTTGGGTTGCAGCAAACATGTAGTCGTCGTAATTGCCCGGATACAGGCGCAGTTCGCCGTAGTCGATGTCTGCCATATGAGTACAGACACTATTCAAGAAATGCCGGTCATGCGAAATAATGATCATGGTGCTCTGCCGTTCGGCAAGCACGTTTTCCAACCAGCGAATCGTATTAATATCGAGGTTGTTGGTTGGCTCATCGAGTAACATGATGTCTGGGTCAGAGAACAATACTTGGGCAAGCAGTACACGAATTTTTAAACCAGGTGCCAGCGCTGACATTGGCTGAAAATGCTGTTCAATCGGAATACCAAGAGCAGCCAAGAGTTCTTGCGCCCGCGGTTCAGCGGTATAGCCGTCGAGTTCACCGAATTCCACTTCTAAATCACCGACGCGCATGCCGTCTTCTTCGGTCATTTCGCCGCCGTAGATGCGATCACGTTCTTCTTTAATCGCCCACAAGGTTTCGTGCCCCATGATCACGGTATCGACCACAGTAAAGGCTTCATAGGCAAACTGGTCTTGGCGGAGCTTGCCCACGCGCAAGCCGGGGCCAACCGAAACGTTACCGGATGAAGGTTCTAGATCACCACTTAGAATACGCATAAAGGTGGATTTGCCGCACCCATTCGCGCCAATAAGGCCATACCGGTTGCCCTGGCCAAACTTGACAGAGATATTTTCGAACAGAGGTTTTGCACCAAATTGCATGGTGATATTTGCAGCTGAAATCACTAAATTGGTACTCAAAATTTAGACAATGAAAAGAAGGTGCGCACTCTACGCAATTTGCGCCGATCATTCAATGATCATGTGGCTTTGAGCGGCTATTTAACGCCATCTGTTAATTTTCCGTGGAGCAAAAACTCCTTCACGAGGTGCTGGCGCTGAATGTGAATTGCCATGGTATCCATAAAGGGGTGATCGAAGTTAGCACCGTGATAAGTGTAAGCACCTACTTCCTCCGCTCTCTGACGCAGTGGAGCGGTCATGCCGTCATTCAGCACGCGATCACGCGCGCCGGTAATCACTAGCACGCGTTCTGCGTTGTCCGCGGTGATATGTCGAACGGGGTCAATATGCTCCGGGCAGCCAAAGTCAGAGAGCCGAGAAGGACTGGCATCGATCACCGCACGGGTAAATGGCACGTCATCGCGAATGGCGTTAAGCATAACAAGGCCGCCCAGTGACGTGCCGTACAATAGCCCCTGCGCATAGCGTTGTCCCAACGACTCAACTAATTCCTCATAGTCCTTGATGATCGCCTGAATGCGCCGCCGCCCGTCCGAGTCGGCATAGCCCCGATAATCAAACACGTAGGCGTTTAATCCGGCTCGCGCATAGGGTTCAAGAGTCGTCACGAGTTGGTCGCTGACCATGGCGTTACCCATGGCCACAAGTACATAGCCGGTTGCATCGATAGGTTGTTGTTTGTCGTTGTGAGCTAAATAGCGGTAGCCACGCATGGTTTTGCCGTCGCCGGTGATAAAGCTCGCTTCTTCAACTAAGGGGTGTGAGGTAACTCGAGCAACATTGCGACTCGGAGCTTGCGAACTCCATATGGAAAAGTAAAGACGCTCTTTAATCGCTCCACAGACGGTCCGTTCGCGATTGTCTGCGACCGCTGTTGCGGAAAACATCAGGGAAATAGACAGTGAAGCTAATAAAACAGAGCTAGACAATATTTTCATTCGATACAGTTTAGACTATGAATCAATCCAACTTAATAGTCAGTCGAAGTGACTTTCTAGTCATAATGGCGAAATCTTGTAGAGGAATAATCAAGTGTCGAGGAACCCCAATATCCCGCTGTCACAAAATAGTCATGAACGGATCGAAAAACTGTCACATAACTCACATCTAATAGTCTCCCGTAACTCTTACTCAACCTGTTATGGAACCACTATGACTACTAATCTGAAAATCTCCGCGGTTGCTGTACTGATCGCACTGGCATGTGCTTCTGGAGTTGCTGAAGCGAAGAGCGTCGAAGTTCGCGGTCGTATGCACTTAGATACGGCAACTTACGACTCAGATACTACTCAACTGGGTAATGCAACGGCAATGCGTCGTACCCGCCTCGGTATGTCTGGAAAATTAGACGATACCTGGTCATTCCAAATTGAATATGATTTCTCCGAGAACGGCACCAGCGCAAACGACGTGTATTTGCGTCGTTCTTTAGCGAATGGCACGCTGACGATTGGTCAAGTCAAAGTGCCTATGGGCTTGAATGAATTAACGAGCTCGAATGCTATTACGTTCATGGAACGCGCGTCGAACAGCAACATTACTGCTGATAGCCGTCGTTTAGGTGTGCATTACGCCCGCTCAATGGACAACGTGCTGTTTCAAACCATGGTATATACGCGCAGTATTGGTGGCGAACGCCCTTCAGGCGGCGCTGCTGGTAACGACTCTCCAATGGGTGTCGCGGGTCGCTTAGTCTTTACTCCGGCGGTTGGCGACAATCAATTACTGCATTTAGGTGTGTCGGTTGCTGCGGAAGACCGTGGTGATTTCAATACATTGCGCTATCGTGACCGTCCGGAAGTGCGTCCGGCGGATATCCGTTTGATCGACACTGGTAATATCGCAGACGTCGATTCAACCTTGAAGTTTGGCTTGGAAGCAGCGTATCAAGCTGGTCCGTTCTCGGTGGAAGCGGAATACCTGTCGAACACGGTAAGCCGTAACAACAACCCAGACGTTACGTTCGACGGTTTCCACATTCAAACCAGCTATGTGTTAACAGGTGAGAAGCGCGGATATCGCGGTGGTAACTTCCGTGGCATTTCACCAAATAACGGTGGTGCGTGGGAAGTGGCAGCACGCTTTAGCCAAACCAACCTGTCAGACGGCACGATCATGGGCGGCGAGCAAAGCAATATTACGCTGGGCTTGAACTACTATGCGAGCAGCAGCGTACGCTTCATGGCAAACGTTATTTTCTCTGATATCAAAGACGGTATCGCAGGCGACGAGAAGCCAACAGCCTTTGCATTGCGGGCTCAGTTCGCTTTCTAAGTGCTGTATAGTAATAGAGCGCGGAGGCTTCGGCCTCCGCTTTTTTTTGCTCGACGAAAAATTCTAAGTCTGGCCTGAGCGGCGAATCATATTGTGTTGTCTATAATTTCATGAGCAGGATGATGTTTAGATACATCAGAGCAAACGCACGAATTCGCTTAATTCATGGAGTTGAATAATGTCTCAAGGTCATCAGAAAAGAACTTCAGAAAGCAATGTCTGTGTCGACCACGTCATTCAGAAAGTCGGAAAGAAAATCACCCTAGGGATGCCGTTAGGACTGGGTAAACCCATTCATTTCGCCAATGCGCTCTATCGGCGCGCCAAAAGTGACCCTTCGATTGAGCTTCATATTGTGACGGCGTTATCACTAGTTGCACCTAAGCCTTCGCCGGGCTTGGAGCAGCGCTTCATGGGACCTTTTATTGAGCGGTTGTATGGCGACATACCGGAGCTGGAGTATGCGCGTGATGTGCTGAACAATAAACTGCCAACCAATGTGAAGGTGTCCGAGTTCTTCTTTCAAGCGGGAAGTTTCTTACATCATAAAGAACAGCAGCAACGTTATATTTGTACCAATTATACGCATGCCATGCGCGATATCATGGCACTTGGTGTAAACGTGGTGGGCCAGCTGGTCGCGCCGGATTCTGATCCTGAGTTTCCTGAGCAGTTCAGTTTGAGCTGCAATCCAGACTTATCCTTAGATCTGTTCCATGCTTTGCGCGCGGCAGAGACCGCAGAGAAACCGGTTGCGCTTGTTGCTGAATGCAATCGAAACCTTCCTTTTTTCGGTAACGATGCCACGCTACCTGTCTCAACCTTTGACGTGATTTTAGACCAAGAGGCGGGCGACTATCCGCTTTTCTCTGCCCCACAAACTCCCATCAATGCGACGGATCATCTCATTGGCTTTTATGCGAGCACGCTTTTGAAAGATGGCGGCACGTTGCAGGTGGGTATTGGCTCACTGGGCTCGGCGCTAATTTATAGCACCTGTTTACGACATGAGAAGAATGACGAATGGTTAGCGCTATATCAAGCACTGAAGGTTGCAGATAGATTTCCGGTAGCCACGACGCACGGAGGAACGGGGCCATTTGAGCAGGGGTTATATGGCTGCAGTGAGATGATGATGGACGGTTTTCTCTATCTCCTCGAGGCCGGGATTCTGAGTCGTCAGGTTTATCCCGACGCAGACTTGCAGCAGCAAGTGAATGACGGCGAGATAGACCCTGAAGAAAGTGACGATCCAAGATTACAGCAAGGGGTAGTCATGCATGGTGGCTTCTATCTTGGACCACGAAACTTCTACGAAAAGCTCTCGCAACTAACATCCGAAACACGTCAGCGTATTTGTATGACCAGCGTGAACTTTATTAATGATCTGACCGATCACCGATTTGGTGATCAACGTTTGAAAGTCGCTCAGCGTGTGGCAAGTCGCTTCGTGAATTCGGCAATGCAGTGCACACTCGATGGCGCCGTGGTGTCTGATGGCCTAGAGGATGGACGGGTGGTCAGTGGCGTGGGCGGCCAGTATAACTTCGTTGCGATGGCGCATGACTTGAAAGGTGCGCGCTCTATCCTCAACCTGAGAAGTACACGCACATCGAATAGACAAACCCGCTCGAATATTGTGTTTTCTTATGGGCATTGCACTATTCCTCGGCATCTACGCGACATTATTATCACGGAGTATGGTATCGCCGACTTGCGTGGAAAAGCGGATGAAGATGTGTACCTAGCGCTGATCCGGATTGCAGACTCACGATTCCAAGAGGAACTTCTTCAGCAAGCTCAGAAGGCCGGCAAAGTGGACGCCGCTTTCAAACTGCCTGCGAGTTGGCAACACAACACACCAGACAATGTCGCCGCCACGTTAAAGGCGTTTCAGAGCAAGGCGTTATTCCTAGCGTTCCCATTTGGCTGTGAGTTTAGTGACGATGAGTTGCAAATAGGAAAAGCCTTAAAACACCTGAAAGCTTGCACTGCAACCCGCTGGGGCAAAATTTCAACGCTATTGCAGGCGTTGATTTTCGGAGCTACAGCAGGAAATAACCACACCCTGTTACTTAAGCGAATGGACCTACAAAAAGCTGAGAACCTCAAAGCATGGGTGGACCGCCGCCTGCTGATTTGGGGGTTAGAGCAGGTTGCAGCTTAGTTACTGAGCAAATCGGTTAGTCGTTTTCACTTTTTGAAATGGTGAAAACAGCTAAGCGTTAGCGATAATTACACAACGCCAAACCTTCCAAGTCTTTAAGTTATTGATTATAAACAGCTATCTATGTGGCATGTATATTGCTAACTTCTATCCTGTTGAATAGCCTCGGCATATTCGTTCTGTAGTGGCAGACTAAACCCGAACACTATTTTAGGTGGTAGTATTACCCCTAATGAAGAGGTGTTCAATGACAAGAAGACAACGTCGAACATTCAGCCCGGAATTCAAGCATGACGCTGCGAGCTTGGTCCTTGATCAAGG
>JAFIFP010000012.1 GCA_020831965.1 Idiomarina sp. | reverse complement strand
ACGAGAGCACATGAAGAATGATGTGGCAGCATATATGCGCTATTACAACCTGGAAAGATTGCATACAGCAAACGGTGATCGGTCACCAGTAGATTACGAAAACGAGTTAAGAAAAGTGTCCGGTTTTAGTTGACCAGTACAATCCTGAATGAGTGGGTGATTCAGATCAATAGAACATTACTAATTACTTATATTTATTCCTCTTCCTCGTCTCCGAGGTAGGTTCCCCAACCGTCATACTCAACACCAACCTTGTTTGCAATTTCGCATACTGCTCGCGTTTGTGCTGCCAGCACATCATCATCAAGCTTCACTAAACTAATCGCAGCAAAGTAGAACAAGGTTTCGCCTACATCGGTTTCGAACTCTTCAGCGTCGTCCACATGAAATCCCGCTTTCACCAAGTCGACGGCTGCCTTCTCGAGTAAATCAAAGTTTCCACTGACCAAGTGGTGTTCAATCTCAAACTCCTGCTCAGCATCCAGGCCATCTTCGAGCATGGCAGAAATCGTATCCTGGCTTTGTTGCAATAAACTATCTAAGTGATTTAGTCCCATGTTTCAGCTCCCACGCTTCTTGAACTTCGTGATCCAACTTTGTAATTTCTGCTTCCATTTGACCATACACAGTGCCAATGAGATCACGAACACGGTCTCGACTGAAACCCTCTGTAGCGATAGGAGGAAGCATTTCAATAATAACTTTACCGTTGTTCCAGCGATTCAACTTAACTTGCTTGTGTGTGGTGGACATACACACAGGCACAACCGGAACCTGCGCACCAATAGCAGAATGAAAGGCGCCTGTTTTAAAGGGCAATAATCCCCTACCATAGTTCCGAGTGCCCTCAGGAAAGAGCCAGATAGAGAGGTTCTTGTTCTTCAATGCATCAATAGTTTTGCCAATAGTGCCATGCGCTCTATTACTGTTTGTACGGTCAATCAAAATGTTACCTGACAGCCAATAAAGCTGACCAAAGAATGGTACCCACTTCAGGCTTTTCTTGCCTACAGTCACTGTACCCGGCAACAGTGAACGACTTAGGGTAAAGATGTCCCACGAATTTTGGTGATTCGCTACGTAAACAAAAGGGCCACCATTCTTCACCATTTCGGGGACACGAATCTCAAGTTCAACGCCCAGCAGCCGATGCATTCGACCAAAGATATGGGCAAAGAGCTGTGTGTTGTTGCGGTGAAAGGGGCGTAATAGACAAAATAGGCTGCCTAAGACACCGGCAAGCACTACAAAAACGCCGAGGATTATTAAACGAATTGCTGCTAACATCAGAACACTTACGGTTATTGTAAAAGAAGTTAGTATACCTTTTGTCTGTGACAAAAGCTGTGGTTTCAACCTCATGACAGGTGCGACCAGTCGCTTTTTTAGGCTGCTTAACCCGTTTTGGGCCGCTTGACACTATCGAGTATTGAGAACAACAGGACACATATTCTATGGCGCGCTTCCAAGTCACCGATATTGAAGCTGAAGTATTTGCAGAACTGCTCGAAGAACTCCAAGAACTTTATGAGCGCTGTGAGCACACACTCATTGAGCTCGAGCATAAGCCCGAAGATAAGGAGTTGCACAAGTCGCTGTTTCGCGCTGTGCACACCATCAAGGGTGACCTTGGCCTGCTAAGCATTACGCCATTAATCCATTTCCTTGGGCACCTTGAAGACTGCTTGAGCCTATTGCGCGATGGGAATCTCAAATATGACTCAGTCTTGAGCGACCTGCTACTCCTCGCACTCGAAAAAGTAAATGCTTTTATTAAAGAATGCCATGATACAGGCGAGTTTACTTTTGATGACCAGCAACTTACTCGCGTGCAGCAGCTACTCGAACGACTGAGCGAGAACAATCAAGCTCAACATCAACAGATCATTCGCTCTGCCTTGCTCACCTTAGAGCCTAACTTGGTGCTCACCGAAAGTACCAAAGATGACAAGCCAGACCTCGCTCCGCCAACTCAGAGTCGACCTGAAGATGATCTCGCATTCTTTCACGAACTCATTGAGCCTGTTGAAGCTCGCTCTCGCTATTGGCGCGGGCGCTCTGACCGACAACTCAAACTCGCATTACTGATCAATCGCTATGCCGGGCTCGCAGTGGATGAGCTGCAGTTGACCGCTGCATGCTATGTACATGACTTCGGGATGGGTTTCATGCCAATGGAAGTTTTGCACAAGCCAGAAAAACTGACGCCTAAGGAAGTGCAGCTGATTCACACGCATGTATATTGTTCTGCGAAGTTACTTGAGAATATGCCCTACTGGCATGAAGCAAAAATGATGGTGCTACAACACCATGAGAAGTGCGACGGAAGCGGCTATCCTTTGGGATTGAAAGACCATGAAATCTCAGATGGGGCAAAAATTCTTGCGATCGTTGACACCTTTGACGCGATGACGCACGAGCGCTCCAGTATGTCTCATATGCGTCGCCCTTATCAGCGCGCCATTGCTGAAATCAATCGCTTGGCTGGAACACAGCTAAGCCCATATTGGGTCGCAGCGTTCAACCAAGCGATGCAGGCCTTGTTACGCAAATCCCCGGATTAAGACTCCGGGGTATTGTCGTCTGCTAGCTGATTCGCACCTTCTATCTCTTCAGCACTTTCCAAAACAGCTTTTGCTGAACGTTCAACCTCAAGACCGTCTACACGTTGCAAGCCGCGTGGTAGCTTGTTGCCACGACGGCCACGATCACCGCGATAATGCTCGAGATCCGATGGTTTAAGCGATAATTTCCGCTTCCCAGCCACAATATGCAAGGTGCCATCTGCAGGTAATACAGCAGCAGCCACCACATATTCTTCCCGTAACTTCGCGCGGCTCGATGGAATGCTGATCATCTTATTCCCCTTACCCTTCGCCAACTTAGGCAAATCCGCAACGGGGAAAGCTAGCAGGCGTCCCTCGTTCGACACGACGGCAAGGAGTTCATTCTCAGGATCATGAACCGCAATGGGTGGTAATGGTTTAGCCGACGGAGGAAGGGACAGTAGCGCTTTCCCGTTCTTCACACGACTCACCATGTCTGAGAATTGAGTTACAAAGCCATATCCCGCATCCGAAGCGACTAACCAATGGCTGTCTTCTTTGCCCATGATTACATGTTCAATATTCTCACCGGCAACCAGCGAGAAGCGGCCCGTTAATGGCTCGCCCTGGCTACGTGCGGACGGCAAGCTATGGGCCTCACAGCTGTAGCTGCGCCCGGCCGAATCAAGAAATACAGCCGTTTGGTTGCTACGCCCGATGGCTTGCTCAAGGAAGGTATCGCCTGACTTATAGGAAAGGTTCGCACCGTCCACGTCATGCCCTTTCGCGCAGCGTACCCAGCCCTTCTTCGAGAGCACCACAGTAACCGCTTCTGATGGGGTGAGGTCGCGTTCTGACAGCGCCTTCGCTTCTTTGCGCTCATTTAACGGCGAACGACGTGCGTCACCATATTTCTGTGCGTCCGCTAATAACTCTTTGCGTACCAGAGTGCGTAGCCGGCGTTCTGAACCGAGCAGCTGGGTTAAATGGTCCCGCTCTTTGCTCAATTCATCTTGTTCGCCTTTTAGCTTCTGCTCTTCGAGTTTCGCCAAATGACGTAACTTCAATTCAAGAATAGCTTCAGCTTGCGTATCGGATAAGTCGAAACGCGCCATTAAAGTCGCCTTCGGCTCATCCTCATAACGAATAATTTCGATGACCTCGTCAATACTCAAGAAAGCAACAAGCAAACCTTCAAGAATATGTAGCCGTCTTTCAACCTTGTCTAACCGATACTGTAAACGGCGAGTCACGGTGCGGATCCGATAGACATTCCATTCATTGAGAATAGTAAGTAATGACTTCACTTGCGGGCGACCATCTAATCCCAACATATTGAGATTCACGCGATAGCTCTTCTCGAGATCGGTGGTCGCAAACAAATGCGCCATCAACTGCTCAATATCGACCCGATTTGACCGTGGAACTATGACTAAACGAGTTGGATTCTCATGATCCGATTCATCCCGTAAGTCGGAGACCATTGGCAGCTTCTTGGCCTGCATTTGGGCCGCAATTTGCTCCAGAATGCGCGCACCCGAAGCCTGATGAGGGATTGCATCAACTACGACTTCACCCTCTTCCATAAAGTAACGCGCTCGCATTTTAATGCTGCCACGTCCATGCTCATAAATTTTTGCAATGTCAGCAATTGGCGTAATGATTTCCGCATCTGTCGGGTAATCAGGGCCTTTCACAAACTCCATCACGTCTGCAAGTTCTGCCCGTGGGTTATCCAATAACATGGCACAAGCATTCACCACTTCCCCCACATTATGGGGAGGAATGTCGGTGGCCATCCCCACTGCGATCCCCGTAACCCCGTTCAACAGAATATGAGGTAAACGCGCCGGCAGAATCTGTGGCTCTTTCATGGTGCCATCGAAATTCGGCACCCAATCTGAAGTGCCTTGGCCTAACTCGCTCAGTAACACTTCACTAAAGCGCGACAACCGCGCTTCGGTGTATCGCATGGCAGCAAAAGACTTCGGATCATCCGCCGACCCCCAGTTCCCTTGACCGTCGACCAGCGGGTGGCGGTATGAAAATGGTTGCGCCATTAGCACCATTGCTTCGTAACACGCGGAGTCACCGTGTGGGTGGAATTTACCTAACACGTCACCGACGGTTCTGGCTGATTTCTTGTACTTCGCAATGGCTGAGAGTCCAAGCTCCGACATGGCATAAATAATACGCCGCTGCACGGGCTTCAAACCATCACCAATATGCGGCAACGCCCGGTCCATGATGACGTACATGGAATAGTTCAGGTATGCGTCTTCCGTGAACTTGTGTAGCGGGAGTTGTTCAATAGCTTCCAACGATGTGCTCATGGAGTTTTCCGTAGTTTTAATCGTTATAAGTAAACAAATTCAGTAGCATTCAGTCAGTTTTCTGAATGATCACGCCAAGTCGACTAAGTTGCCTTTGCTCTCCAGCCACTCTCGACGATCAGATGAGCGTTTCTTGGCTAACAGCATATCGAGTAGTGCATCTGTTTGAGCATTATCTTCGACTGTGAGCTGCACGAGGCGACGCGTGTTTGGATCCATAGTGGTTTCACGCAACTGTAACGGATTCATTTCACCCAAACCTTTGAAGCGCTGTACATTCACTTTACCTTTCCGGTTTTCGGCTTCAATACGGTCAAGAATGCCCTGCTTCTCACTTTCGTCGAGTGCGTAAAACACTTCTTTACCTACGTCGATCCGATACAGCGGCGGCATGGCAACAAACACATGCCCCGCCGCAACGAGCGGGCGAAAATGACGCACAAATAACGCACACAAAAGTGTCGCAATATGCAGACCATCTGAGTCAGCATCCGCAAGAATACAAATCTTGCCATAGCGCAGTTTAGTCAAGTCAGCGGCACCCGGATCAACCCCCAGTGCGACCGAGATATCATGAATTTCCTGAGAACCAAGAATCTGGTCTGAATCTACTTCCCAAGTATTTAGAATCTTGCCTCGTAACGGCATCACTGCTTGGAATTCACGATCCCGAGCCTGTTTTGTCGAACCACCAGCGGAGTCACCCTCAACCAAAAAGAGCTCACTACGCTCCGTGTCTTGGCTTGAGCAATCCGCCAATTTACCCGGCAATGCAGGCCCTTGTGTAACTCGCTTGCGGATCACTTTCTTCGCTGCACGCATGCGCCGTTGTGCGCTAGCAATACAGAGTTCGGCAATTTGCTCGGCTAAATCAGTGTGTTCATTCAACCACAAGCTAAACGCATCTTTCACAACACCCGAGACAAATGCGGCCGTCTGGCGAGAAGACAAACGTTCTTTCGTCTGTCCAGAAAACTGCGGATCAGCCATTTTTACCGAGAGAATGAAGCTGACACGTTCCCAGATGTCCTCCGGGGTTAGCTTCACGCCACGCGGCAATAAACTCCGAAACTCACAAAAGTCTCGCAACGCTTCGAGTAAACCTTGGCGTAAGCCATTCACGTGAGTTCCGCCTTGGGCGGTTGGAATTAAGTTCACATAACTTTCAGAAACGCTGTCGCCACCCTCGGGTAACCAAGTGACAGCCCAATCAGCAGCTTCTTCTGACGCACTAAAAGAACCAATGAAAGGTTCTTCTGGCAACTGTACCCAACCTTGCAACGCTTCTTTGAGATAATCCTGCAAACCACCGTCATAACACCAGGTATCTTCCGTATCATTCACTTTATCTTTAAAGCGGATAATCAAGCCTGGGCATAACACTGCTTTTGCACGTAATTGGTAACGTAGGCGAGAAACCGAAAACTTGGCTGAATCAAAATAGCTCGGGTCGGGCCAGAACTGCACACGAGTTCCAGTGTTGCGCTTACCCACAGTGCCAGTCACTTCTAGCTCACTCACCTTGGCGCCATTCTCAAAGGCCATTTCATAAACGTGCCCGTCGCGACGCACCGATACTTCGACACGTGTTGATAAGGCATTCACCACTGAGATACCTACGCCATGCAAGCCACCCGAAAACTGATAGTTCTTATTCGAGAACTTACCGCCTGCATGCAGCTTCGTCATAATCAGTTCTACACCCGGAATTCCCTCTTCTGGGTGAATATCGACTGGCATGCCACGACCATCATCAGTAACTTCCAATGACTGATCAGCATGCAAAATCACCTCAATCGTGCGCGCATGCCCAGCCAGTGCTTCATCTACACTGTTGTCTATGACTTCTTGGCCAAGGTGATTAGGACGTGTTGTGTCGGTATACATACCGGGCCTGCGTTGCACAGGCTCTAAGCCACTTAAGACTTCTATCGAATCCGCTTTATAATCTGCCATCTTCCTGTGGTTCCATTATCGTGCTGTATTCGGTGGATCAGCGATGAGGTTATCCTGTGGGCTGTTCCGCAAAAAAACAAGCATCAAAGCTCATACGTGATGCCAGCGTAACTCACTCTTTATCACTGCAAGATTAAAAACTGTGGGCGCCATTAGGCACCCAATCTAAGGCACTGCGCCCTTGCTGAACACAAAGTTTTAACCAATCGGCGAGTAGACGGCTCAACTGACGCTTTTCATCCTGTTGCGACGCGCGTTTCGGCGCTTGGCCAGGCCGAATTGCAGTCAGCGCACCTGCGCCTTGGCAATCTATAATTTCAGCCATTCGCGCGTCATGATACAGACGCACTGAGAATTGCACTGCTGTCAGCTCATTTGCAACGGGATCAGGGCGATTCTGTGTCACCAATACATCTGTCGTATAAGGCGCGGTTTGCTCAATCGAGAGTTCGAAATCAAACTGCTCCCCTACCTGAATATGTTTGCTTACGCCCTGCACTAAAGTCGCCGGCAACAACTGAGAAAGCGAAGCATAGTTGCGCTCAGCCAAGCTGTGTAACTCTTTTAAATCAGGGATATAGCGGCGTCTATTCATTCGTCGACGTTGCCTCGGTCAGTTGCCATTTGGCAAGTAGGCGCTCTCGATGAAGCGCTAGCCACTGTAATCCTATCACGGTCGCTGCATTATCAACATGGCCTTCGTCGAGCATTTTCAAAGCATCTGTTCGGGACACTTCTTGCACCCGAATATCCTCATGCTCATCAGCAAGACCACCGTAACGACTCGCCGTAGTTGCATCCACTTTGGCAATATAGATCGTGATGCGCTCGGTCAAACCACCGGGGCTCGACATATAGCTGGTCGCAAACTCAAGCGCCTCAGCAACTAAACCCGCCTCTTCCTGCATTTCACGGTGCGCCACCTCTTCCTCGGTTTCACCTGGGTCGACCATGCCGGCAACCAGCTCCACAAGCCAAGGACTCGCCGGTGGCTCGCCTGCAATAGCTGGAGCAGCACCAACGGCAGCGACCGCTCCCACTCGGAACTGTTCAAGCATGACAATGCTGTCGCGACTGGGGTCATAAGGCAATACCACTACTGCATGACCACGATCGACGACCTCACGGGTCATTTCAGCAGACCATCCCCCCTCAAAGAGGCGATGTTTTAAACGCGTTCGATCCACTTTAAAGAATCCGTCGTAAACCCTTTCACTCGAAAGAATTTCGACATCGACTTGCCCGAAAGGTACTGGCGATTTATCCTTTACCGGCATTTATACACCTGTTGGTTAACTTGAGAACCAAGCATATTAGCGATTATCAGCCACGGCAATCAAATACCTTGTTACACTTTGCGCCCATGCTGAAACAATTCATTACTTACGGTTTCTCATGTAATCAGGATAGAATGTGATCACTCTGGCTGGTTCACCATGCAGCTTCTGCGCAGCGGGTGAGAGTAAGCCGCGAATTAACGCCCAAAGGAAAGTGCAACTTATGAAAATGAAATTTCTGTCAGCAGCGCTGGCACTGGGATTCGGCCTAGCGCAAGGCCCTGCAAGTGCTAATAACCTCGCTGACATCTATATGTTGGCTTTAGAGAACGACCCTCAATTATTGCGTTCTGCTGCAGAGCGTGACGCTGCGCGATCCGGTGTAGATATCTCGCGCGCCAACTGGTATCCGCAAATTGACTTCAATATGAGCTACTCGGATGTCAATCAAGATAGCGTAAATCCGAGCGAAGATGGTTTTTTCACTACGACTTCAACCACACGTAGTTTTGGCCGCGAGATTGCGCTCTCGCAAACAGTGTTTAACTTAAGTACGTGGCGCGCAACTGGCATCACGGAAAAGCAAGCCTACCAAGCCGAAGTGAACTACCTGCTGAGCCGTCAAACGCTGATGTTACGCGTGACTGATGCCTACTTCGGCGTCCTCCGCGCCATGGATAACCTAGAGTTTGCTCAGGCTGAAAAACGTGCGATCGAACGTCAACTCGAACAGACTCGTCAACGTTTCTCAGTAGGCCTCACTGCTATTACCGATGTGCATGAAGCACAGGCTCAATTCGACAACGCCGTTGCACGAGAAATTCAGGCTCAGAACCAAGTAGAGATTGCTCTTGAAGGGTTACGCGAAATTACCGGCCGTCAACATGACCGCATTTATGTTTTGAACACTGAGCGCTTCGACCCGAGCACGCCAGATCCACAAGGTGTAACTTTCTGGATTGAATCGGCCCATGAGCGCAACTTGCAGCTGCTAGTCAGCCGCAGTGGGCTCGAAATTGCAGACCAACGCATTGAGTTAGCTCGCGCAGGACATTATCCAACTGTTCGCTTGACTGCCAGCTACTCGGATAGCGATGCGGATCAGACGCGAAACAATGTCACAACCTCAACGCGTGGCTTGAATCGCCGGTCGGTAGGCCTGCAAGCGAATATCCCGCTATATTCAGGCGGTAGCACTATTGCGTCGACTGAACAGGCGCGCAATAACTACGTTGCTGCAAGCCAGTCACTTGAAGAGAATCGTCGTTCAGTGGAGCGCGCTGTGCGTTCGGCCTACTTCGATGTAGTCGCGTCAATTTCAACAATTCGTGCACTTGAACAAGCCGTCATTTCAGCGGAAAGTGCGCTAAATGCGACGCAAGCCGGTTTCGAAGTCGGTACCCGGACAATCGTCGACGTACTCGACAGCACACGTAACTTGTTTAATGCGCGTCGTAATTTGTCGGAGGCGCGCTACAACTACATCAGCCGCACCTTGGCACTGCGCCAGGCGTCAGGCACCATCACTGAACGCGACTTGCTTGCCATTAATGAAGGGCTTCGTCCGCAAGAGTAAGCGACAAAGCTAGTCAGCGTTTAAAACGGAGCTTTCGGGCTCCGTTTTTTATTGTGGGCATAGTCTCCACACAGCGCGCGAACAGCACCTAAAAGTGTTCTGACCTAGTTTGTGGGTTTTCTGTATTCCTTGCTTTGGGTACAATCGTCTCACTCTCTCTGCTTAAACGAGTTCAACGTGTCCAAACATTCAGTCGAACCACCTAAGTTCCAACTTGCTTTCCTCATGCCAAAATACTGGCCAACCTGGTTGCTGATTGGTTTTCTCTACACTCTGTCTTGGCTTCCTTTTGGAGTGCAGCTGTGGCTCGGACGGAGACTCGGCGGGCTCTTCTATCGCATTATGAACAAACGAGTCCGTGTCGCACGACGCAATCTGGAGCTCTGTTATCCCGACCAATCGGATGCTGAACGAGAACGACTCATCAAAGAGAACTTTCGCAACACCGGTATCGCTCTATTTGAAACTGGTATGGCATGGTGGTGGCCCAATTGGCGCGTGCATCGCAAGGTTCAGGTGGAAGGCCTTGAGTTGGTGACACAAGCGCTGGCCGAGAAGAAAGGTGTGTTTGTTCTGCTGTTTCACTTTCTTGACCTTGAGGTGCATGCTCGGATCGTTGGCAAATATCATCCGGCCGTAGGTCTTTACCGCCCCCACAACAATGCATTGATGGAATATCTACAAACCAAAGGACGCAGCCGCAGTAACCGCTACCTCGTGCGAAAGAAAGACATTCGGGGTTTACTACAAGCCCTGGAGGATGGCGAACTATGTGGTTACTTGCCCGATCAAGATTATGGGCGGAATCGTTCGGTATTCGTGCCGTTATTCTCGGTTCCTGATGCAGCGACCACGACCGGAACGAGTATCTTTGCAAATCACCCAAACGCTGTAACGCTCATTTCCACCTGCGAGCGACTCCCCGGAACACAAGGGTACAAAATTAAATTCTATGAACCCGCTCAAGCAATTCCAAGCGGTTCCGATGAAGAAGATGCACGACGCGTCAATCAAGAGGTGGAGCGTGCCGTGGCAACTATGCCCGAGATGTACATGTGGATGCATCGGCGCTTTAAAACTCGCCCAGATGCCAGCATGCCCAGCTATTATGATAAAATGAAGTAAGTAACTTATCTCTCTTGTTGAATAAAGGACTATGCCGTGGCTGGAAAAATATCGCGTCGGGAACGACGCAAGCAGCAACAGAATCGAGCGGTGGCGATTATTCTAGTCGTATCCATCGTAGCGATTGTGATTGCTTTTTTTGCCGCCCGAAACATGTATTTGAACGAGAGCACATCCGACGCTCGCGGCTCCTTTGATCGTGGCAGCGGCTACACCAACCTGCAAGGCGAGATATCCCGGTTCTTTGGCGGTGTTCGAGATTCGGCATGGGGGCGTGGGGTCAGTCAACAATGGGTTATTGAGCTTGAACAAGAACGCCGAACGCTTACAGAAGTTCTCGAAGAACGTGCCATGCGCGTCACCACACCAGTGTCTCCTACGTGGCGAGGAGAAGTAACACAGCGCTGGTTCATGGAAGGCGACACGCTCAAGCAAACTGCTGAACGCTTGGCCGAAGAAGAGGAAATGAATCTGATTTGGTGGCTGCGCAAAGATTACATTATCCGCTCAGCTTTTCAGGTAAATACCGATCTGCTGAATACGATGAATCGGCTAGCTCGCTCCGTGAGCAGTGATCATCCGGAAGAAGTCCAAGCCTTTCTTTGCTACCGTCAGCGAGCTATTTTGATCGCCGGCGCTGAAGAAGGCGCGGCAGTTCAGCAGTATTGCCAAACCCTTGATGAAGTGCGCACACGAATACAGGAAGAAGAGGACGCAGAACGCGACGCAGAACGTTCACGTCGCGGGCTCTAGTAGCTGCTGCCACACTTTCAGAATGAGCGCTCGCTCGGCCTCAAAGGAGCGCTCGCTCTGTCCCTCTTTTTCCGCTAACGCCAAGCGGTGGGATTCAACTCGTAGCGTTTGATACGCTTCTATCAGCCCTGATGCGTAGTCTTCGTCCAAACAGCCTGCTGTCGCAGCTTGCTCTAGAATACGAATGTTGTCCGTAAAGGTAACGAGCTCTGAATGTTTCGCACCCTCCGTTAACACTAGAAATTGAGTAACAAACTCTAAATCTGTCATACCACCGGGC
Source organism: Idiomarina sp. (assembly GCA_020831965.1). GTDB lineage: Bacteria > Pseudomonadota > Gammaproteobacteria > Enterobacterales > Alteromonadaceae > Aliidiomarina. The sequence goes on along the minus strand of JAFIFP010000012.1, from coordinate 10,260 downwards.
ATATGCTTGATATCTAGCAGGTCTGGCTTCTGACGCCATAAATGCGCGCGCATACGTTCCCGCATCGCGACAATGTCTGCCCGAACCGAACTGAGCTCACGTGGCTTACCGAGAATCAGATGACGCGTTGCATGGAAGGTTTCAACCATGCTTTTCGTACCAAATATTGGTCGTGCTCGAACGAGTGCCTGCAATTCCCATGTCCAAGCTTCTTCATCAAGATACTTCCGATAAGTTTCTTGCCGCACGACCATCAAACCGGACTGCCCTGAGGGGCGCAGGCGCATATCGACTTCGTAAAGCACGCCATTCAAGGTACGAGTCGTAAATAAGTGCAATACACGCTGAGCCAGCCTTAAGTAGAACTGCTGTGTTTCTATGGGCTTTGGTCCATCGGTGTTACCTGCCAAATCGTCCGCACAGATAAACACAAGGTCCAAATCAGAACCATATCCGAGCTCATAGCCTCCTAGTTTGCCGTAAGCCACAACCATAAAGCCGGTATCAGTTTCACTTCGGCCCGGCGGTGTGCCATGGCGTTCAGCAAGTTGCTGCCATGCCATCAGCACTACCTGTTCTGTCATGGCTTCAGCTAGATAAGTCAGATGGTCACTCACACGCATCAAATGCACACCGTCGCTTAAATCAGCGGCGGCCACGCGCAACTGGAATACTTGCTTCACTTGTCGCAGAGCGTCCATTTGAATTTCCGGATCATCATGGGACAAACGATTCATATACTCACCCACTTCCGCGCGATAACTCTCTGGATCGGGTAAATCGTAGAGCTGAGCCGGGTCAATCAGCTCGTCTAAGAGCATCGGAAAACGTGCGATCAAATGTGCAACCCATGGGCTAGCTTCGCACAAACTCACTAACTGATTACGGGCGCCAGGGTTACCTGTGAGCAACTCCAAATAAGTGGTACGAGAAGAAATCTGCTCAAGAATATCGAACACCCGCTGCAATGTAATATCGGTGTGCTTGCGCCCAACCAAAGACTCGATGAGCCAAGGTACCAGACTCGCTAACAGCTCCCTCCCCCGCGGTCCTGAAGATCGTCGGCGGAGATTCTCACGAAAACTACGGATGCGTTGCCAGCAAGCTTCGGGATGTTCGGCGCCGGCGTCTTCAAGAACACTAACGGCGGTCGCATCTTCAATCAGATCCTGCCATAACAAGGCAAACTCACTATCGTCTGGGTGTTGCATTTCCGCTTCCCCGCCGATGACATCAAGAAAATGCTGATGCACTAAGCCGGTTACAGCTCGCAACTTGTCGAGCAACAAGGGCCAACTTGCGTGGCCCATAGCTATTCTTACCCGCGTTTGCGCCAACGAGTCCGTTGGCAAATCTTGCGTTTGTTCGTCATCGAGCTGCTGAACAACATGCTCAAGCTTGCGCAACCACGCATAACTAAAGAGTAGATCTTCCACATCCTCTGGATCTAATACTCCCGCTTGTCCACAAGCATTGAGCGCACGGACCAAAGAACGTGTTTGCAGATCTTGCTCACGCCCCCCGCGAATAAGCTGAAAAACTTGGGCAACAAACTCCACCTCGCGAATACCACCGATTCCAAGTTTCACATTCAACTCAAGACCTTTGCGCTTCGACTCCTGATTAATTAGTAGCTTCATTTTTCTCAAGGCGTCGATTGCACTGTAGTCGAGGTATCTGCGGTAAACGAAGGGGCGTAAGATTTTGGCGAACTGTTGCTGAACGTGATCTTCAGCTCCAATAAGTCGGCTTTTTACCATGGCATAGCGTTCCCAATTCCTGCCCTGCTCTTGGTAATAGTCTTCGAGAGCGGAAATACTGGTCACCACAGGGCCAGAATTCCCAAAGGGTCGCAACCGCAAATCGACACGAAAAGCCTGACCGTCAATCGTGTGATGATTCAAAAGCCGCGTAAGTTGCTGAGCGACTTTAGTGAAGTACACCGAATGCTCGATAGACTGTCGTCCACCTTGGGTTTCCCCTTGATTGGCAAAACAAAATATAAGGTCTATGTCTGACGAGAAATTGAGTTCACGACCGCCCAACTTGCCCATGGCGATCACCCACAATTGCTGTGGTTCGCCGTCCATAAAAGCTCGCCCGTAACGCTCACTTAAGCTTTGTATAGACCAATTGCGAGCCGCATTAATCAATGTATCAGCAACCACAGTGTTGCATTCCAGAACCTCGGCAACTGAGAGCTCACCCAGCAAATCAAGCGCGGCAATGCGAGCCATCTCAATATGTCGAATCCGCCGAATCGCAGCCATTGCATCCTGCTCTTTAGTCGTCGCCTCCACGAGCGACGTCGCGCGCTCAGTATCTAGAGGAGTGTTCTGCAATAGTCGATCGAACGCTTCCTCACCATATCGCATGAGCGTACGCACTAGAAAAGGACTCATGGCACACAGCCAACGCCAGCTGTCTCGTCGAGCTACAACTGCCTCGGCCGCATTTGCTTCGAGCTTCTGCAAAATCGTTGGAAAGCGCTCACAGATTTGCTCCCATGCGCGAGCACCTTCCGCCTGCAATGCGTCCGGTAAGGCATTAAATTCTTTTGGCTTGGGCACTACCAAGTGAGTGGGTAGCGATCGATCTGTCATTTGTTTGCCATCGACTGTTTTGCCAATAATTCAAATCCGCGCTGGGCTTTACTCTTCTCCCCCGGCGCAAGGTTAAATACTGCATTAAGCGACTCGGCAGCAGTTACAAGGTCGGACATTGCACCGCCAAGTAGCTCCAACTCCAGTTCAAATATGGGGGCGCGTTTCCCCTGCGCCACAATTTCACCGCGATCTAAGGCAACTTCAATCGAGCTACTACCAATCGACCACTCCCACAAAGTCCGCGTGAAATGCACTCTAAACTGTTCTTGCAAAACGCTCGAGACCTCCCCGGCTACAAAGCCCTGCGGCCAAATGTCATCTGGAAATAACGTCAGGTCAGGGATGTCTGCATGAGTGGAAACATTGTATTCAGGGCGCGCGCTAAATGCGCCATCTCGCGTACCCGCCAACTTAATGGTTTGCTCAGCACCGTCCGCCCACCGACGAATACGTAAGCCCATTTTATGGGCCTTAATGTCGCCCTTTGGGGTATCAAAATAGCGATTATCCAACTGTTTCTGACCGACAGCCTGTGCATGTTCATTAAGCCAAGCCATCACCTTCCCTTCTTGTGCCTCGGTGAGGAGAAACTTAAGCTCCAGTTCCGGTGCCGACGACTCGTTTTGCATAGGGATTCTCCATAGAAACAATAGCGCTATTGTGTGTCCGCCCCCGTGCTTGGGTCAACCTTAGAAGCGACTGATTCTTGGCGCTTGGCTTTGACGTCGGTCGCACTCACTTCCACACTCGACTGAAAAGTTGTGAAAAAGCGACGACTGTCCTTTACCGGCGAAAAAATCCCCTTATACTGGCGCCCATGTCCGTTCCGGGAATGAAATAGGTGAATTGCCGGCGGTTGGTGTTAGGAGATGCAATGTTTAAAGCAAGTCAGGTGTTAGACCAGCGGCATGAACCCGCGCAGTTGACCCAGCTCTGGCAGGCCATTACCGACAATTATAGTGTCGATGAGAATGCCTATTTGGAGGAACTGCTGAAATTGGTTCCGCAAGAGGACGACGGAATTCAGGCTCTGAATCAGAGTGCTGAAGGTCTGATCGAGCGCGTTCGCGAAAAAGCCAAGGGCGGCGATGGTGTCGATGCGTTTTTGCAACAATACAGCCTAGATACTAAGGAAGGTATCGTACTGATGTGTCTCGCTGAGGCTTTGCTTCGGATTCCAGATGGCGCAACCGCTGACGCACTAATCCGCGACAAGCTTGGCCTTGGTGCTTGGAAAGACTACAAGCAAAAAAGTGAGTCGCTGTTAGTTAACACCGGAACATTTGCGCTAAATCTCGCAAACGGTGTGATTAACCCGGGCGGGCGCACTGATTTAGAACCCATTTCATATTTCCGTCGCATGGTACGCCGCTTAGGCCTGCCTGTAGTGCGTCAAGCAACCTATAAAGCCATGGAATTGATGGGAACCCAGTTCGTATTGGGACGTACTATCGAAGAAGCGCTCAAAAACAGCCGAGACAAGCGAGCTCAAGGCTATACCCATGCCTATGACATGTTAGGTGAAGCTGCGCTCACGACTGAAGACGCCGATCGCTTCCGACAAGCCTACGTGGACTCAATCAATAAAGTTGCGGCAGAGAAGTTTAACAATCCAGAAGTGCCACGCCCGACCATTTCGATTAAATTGTCGGCCCTGCACCCGCGCTATGAAGTGGCCAACCGTCATCGTGTGCTGACTCAGCTAGCGACCACCTTAACGGAATTGATTACGCTCGCAAAACACGCGGACGTAGGTGTCACTATTGATGCTGAAGAAATGGATCGCCTCGAGCTATCCCTTGAACTCTTCGAGAAAGTCTACCGTAGCGGTGTCTGCAAAGACTGGCCTCGATTTGGCTTGGTGGTACAGGCGTACTCGAAACGCGCACTACCGGTACTTTGCTGGTTGAATGCGCTCGCGAAGGAATGTGGCGATGAAATTCCAGTGCGTCTCGTCAAAGGTGCCTACTGGGACACTGAGATTAAGCACGCTCAGCAGCTTGGCCTTGACGGCTATCCTGTGTTCACACGCAAAGCGAGCACAGACGTGTCTTACATGGCATGTTCTCGTTACTTATTAAGTGACGATACTGCAGGGCACCTGTTCCCGCAATTTGCGACCCACAACGCCCACACTATTTGCGCTATACAGCAACTCGCCGGCTCACGCCGTTACGAGTTCCAGCGCCTACATGGTATGGGTAAAGAACTCTACGACCAAGTGATTCGAGAGGAACCGGGCCGCAGTGTGCGCATCTATGCGCCCGTAGGAGCCCATAAAGATCTCCTGCCTTACTTAGTTCGCCGGTTACTTGAAAACGGCGCCAACAGCTCATTCGTGCACAAATTACTGGACCCAAGTGTTCCAGTGAAGGCACTTGCAGAGCATCCGCTTACTAATTTGCGTCAGAAAGAATCACTGGCAAACGACAAAATTCCATTGCCGAGTCAGATCTTCGGCATCCGCAAGAATTCGTTGGGGTTAAATATGAATATTCATTCTCAAGGCGACGCATTTTTTGAGAAAGTGCGTAGCTTCCAAAATAATCAATGGCAAGGCGGCCCCATCATCAACGGCGAGCTCGTTGAGACAGGTCAACGCGTTGGTGTGACTTCACCACAGCAAAGCACTCATCAAATCGGTACCATCGGCTGGGGTGATGCGGAGCTGGCAGAACGCGCGCTCACTATTGCCAACAAAGCTTTCCCGCGCTGGGCAAGAACTGATGTAAACGTGCGTGCAGAAGCCCTCGAAAAGCTAGCTGACTTGCTTGAAGAGAATCTTCATGAGCTCATCGCGCTCTGTACCCTAGAAGCAGGAAAGACGCTGCAAGATGGAATTGATGAAGTTCGCGAAGCCGTTGATTTCTGTCGCTACTACGCAATTCAGGCACGTAAACTCATGGGTGAAGGGGAATCTTTGCCAGGGCCTACGGGCGAAACAAATGATTTATTTGTGCAAGGCCGCGGTACTTTCGTGTGTATCAGCCCTTGGAATTTCCCGCTCGCCATTTTCTTAGGTCAGGTTGCAGCAGCTCTCGCCACTGGGAACTGCGTTATTGCCAAACCGGCAGAGCAAACCGGTTTAGTGGCCTATCGCGCAATGCAATTTGCACTTGAGGCCGGTGTCCCGGGTGATGTTTTACAATTCCTGCCGGGTAAGGGTTCCGAGATCGGTGCCTATCTAGTCAGCCAAGATGCTATTGGCGGTGTGTGCTTTACCGGTTCAACCACGACGGCACAGTCCATCAACCGTGCTCTAGCGGCGCGAACTGGCGCGATTGTGCCCTTGATCGCTGAGACAGGCGGGCAAAATGCAATGTTGATCGATTCTACCGCGCTGCCAGAACAAGCAGTCACGGACATCGTTGCCAGCGCATTTAAGAGTGCCGGTCAGCGTTGTTCTGCATTGCGTGTTTTGTATGTGCAAGAAGATATTGCGGATCGCATCATTGATTTGCTTAAAGGTGCCATGCAAGAGCTACTCGTCGGCGACCCTATAGACCATAAAACAGACGTGGGACCGGTCATCGACGGTGTTGCGAAGACAAATTTGGAACAGCATATTATCGATATGCAGTATTCCGGCAAGTTACTGGCCGAAGCCCCCATGCCTAACTACACCACTGGCGGCACTTTTGTCACGCCAACAGCTATCGAAATAACCAGTATCAGTCAGTTGGCTCGGGAAAACTTTGGACCCATTTTGCATATTATTCGCTTCAAGCGTGATGCAATCGACCAAGTCATTGACGATATCAACAACACTGGTTTTGGTTTGACCTTCGGTATTCATAGTCGCAATGAGTCATTTGCATATGACATCGCTGACCGCATTAATGTTGGGAACGTGTATATCAACCGCAATCAAATCGGTGCCGTTGTTGGAGTGCAACCCTTTGGTGGTCAGGGCCTTTCAGGCACTGGACCGAAGGCTGGTGGACCACACTACCTCTACGCCTTTATGACCGAGAAAACATTCACGGACAACATTACAGCGGTCGGTGGGAATGCAACGCTGCTGTCACTTGGTGACTAAGTAGCTGGACTATCTTGGTGTGAATAAGAAATAAGGCCACTAGATCCCAGGTTTATGGGTTCTAGTGGCCTTTCTAGTTAGCCGTGTAAATAGGAGACTCTAGCTCTCCCTATTCGAAGATTATATCCCAACCCTCGCTGGACCTAAGAATAGCCATAATAGGAATCCGATCACTGGAAACACCAGTACTACCGCTATCCACAAAACTTTAGTACCCGTTGTTGCCCGGCTTTCGACTGTTTTTACAACTGCATAGATCAGTAAAAGTAGGTGTATCAGTCCAAGAATACCACCAGCCATAAGGCTCTCCTTATTGTTGCGATTTATTGTTGTTCGTCCTGAGTCCAAGTACACTTACAGTATAGTCAATCAATTGAGTAACGCTTCGTGCCATCCCTATTTGACCGCCGAAAAGGCTTCCGTCCACAAGTAAAGAAAACGAAAAGTCAGACTGAAACGCCAACAACAGAGCATTGGGTTATTGAGCGCTTGAGTCATGATGGGCGTGGTGTTGTGCGTAATCGGTCCGGCAAAACTGTGTTCGTGGAAGGCGCTTTACCCGGTGAGTCGGTTCGAATTAACGTCGATAAGCGCCATGCCCGCTTCGACGAAGCAACGACTGTTGAGGTGTTAAACCCCTCAGAAAGCCGTATTGAGCCTGCCTGCCCACACTTCAGTTCCTGTGGTGGCTGTCAGTTACAACACCTGCAATACGAAGCTCAAATAAGTTACAAAGAAGCCATGGTAAAAGAGCATATGGCCCATATCGGGCAAGTTGACGATTTACCCATGACATCACCATTAGCGTTGCGCTCGCATCAATGGCATTACCGTCGTCGTGCGCGCTTGAGTGTCAAACTCAATAAAAAGAAACAGCCAGAGTTTGGGTTTCGAGCTCGCAGCAGTGATGCACTTGTCGCAGTCGAACAATGCCCAGTCCTTGAACCAACACTGAGTAATTTAATCCAGCCACTACGAGCTTTGATTCTGCAACTTGAGGACCAAGCCTCACTTGGTCATCTTGAGCTTCTTCTTAATGACGAGAAAGCGAATCAAGTCACTCCGGTCATCGTGGTGCGAGTGACCTCGAAGCTCTCCGCTGCAGACCAACAGTTATGGTTAACCTTTGCCCAGCGCCACGCATGCCGAATCATCGTGCAAGACAACCCAACTGACCAGGATAGCCATTTTCATGAACTAGGCCTTCAGGCTGATGAGCCGCCACAGCTTAATTATCGCGTGCATGATGACACCCTAAGATTTGGCCCTGGTGAATTTATTCAAGTGAATCCTCATGTGAATGAACTCATGGTAAAACAGGCATTGGAGTGGCTTGACCTGTCTGGGAACGAACTGGTACTTGAGCTCTTTGCGGGGTTTGGTAATTTCAGTGTACCAGTCGCTCGCAATGCACGTTCTGTCATTGCAATTGAGGGCGCCGATCTACATGTGCTTCGCGGTAATGAAAATGCGCAACGTTTGGGTCTTAATAATCTCAAATTCCTGCGAGCTGATCTCAATGAACCTTGGCACGCATTACGCAGCGACCTGAACAATATTGATGTGCTACTGCTCGACCCGCCGCGCGCTGGTGCAGCCGCCGTTCTTGCTGATCTTTCACGCTTAAAGCCCAGTAAAATTCTCTACGTATCATGCAATCCAGCGACCCTCGCCCGCGATGCACAAACCATGCTGCAGCAAGGCTACAAGCTAGAGAAACTCTGCATGATGGATATGTTTGCGCAGACAGCTCACGCCGAAGCCATGGCATTGTTTACCACCGAGCACTGGTAAAAAGACAAAACCCGATTACGCTTACTCCATAGGTAACGAGGAGAAGTTTTATGCTAGCGAATCGTCTTGTTTATATGGTGCTGCCGATATGCTGTTTAGTCGTCACCCCCGCAAAAGCGGATGCACTCGATCCGGTGGAGCTATTCATACAGTTTGAAAGGGTATTTTATGAAGGCAGTCGTGATGAAGTGGAGCTGCTATTAACGTCAGATTACGAATTTCAGCAAACCACACAGGTATTGCAGCTCGCAGAAGAAACACGCACGCTGAACCGCGATCGCGTCTTACATACCTTGGTAGGCAGTAGCTCACATGCCGAGACTACAAGAGCGCCACGCGACAGTATTCATGTGACGCGAAAAACCGAGGACAGTTTGTGTCTTATGGCCGAACTTGACTCCCCCGGTCGGCTCATGGGTCGGCAGTATCGCCAACATATTCTGCGCGAAGTTTGTTTCCGCGTTGCCGAGGAAGGAACTGGGGCATACTCCCACCGAGTTCACATTCATTATCAATCTGGCTGAGTTGCATGCGGCACACGAACTTGATTTCGTCCTTGCCGTTTTGCTTCCAGCAATGCCTCATCTGCTCGCTGGAAAGCAGACATCAGGTTTTCCCCCTTGAATACCTCGACCATACCAAAGCTCGCTGTGATCTTTAGCGCTGATTTAGTACAAGGGTGATTCTGAATCACTTGGCGCAAACGCTCAGCTGTTTCAAAGCCAATTGCCTTATCGCACGCAGGCAATAACACAAGAAACTCATCACCACCAAAGCGAGCAAGTAAATCTGCATTACGCAGTTCATGAGCAACCAACTGTGCTATTTCAGTCAAGACGCGATCACCTTCCGTATGCCCTCGGCTATCGTTAATCTCTTTAAAATGATCGAGGTCAAAAACCGCTAGGCAGCATGCCTGGCCTGTTCGCTGCATGCGCGCAAGAATAGCGTTACCCTGCTCAAAGAAATATTCGCGGGTGGCAACTCCAGTTAAGCTGTCTTGGTAACTCTTTTGACGTAAACTATGATTTGATTCACTCAAAATAGGGACTGTCAAACCGAACCAGACCGTCACCGCCATCACTGTCAAAGTGAATTGATAGACCATCGCGAACTCCATCACCCCTGCAATGTCAACCGACACTGCGGTAAAGAAGCTCAAAACAGCCAGAGCGGCCGCAGACCTTAATGGCGTCTCAGTGTACACGATCCACATGAGTGGCAAGATAACGAAGAAGGCAAGGAAAGCAGACTCAAACGTCTGATACCATGCGGTGACAGCAATGCTGATGCCCAATACCAGCATCATGAGCCCCAACTTGGCGATATAGCCAACTAAGCCCTCACTGCGAGATGAAAAAGACAGCCCGCCTAGCCAAGGATTTAGGGCCGGATAACGCCAGCTAAGCATGCCAATAAACAACGGAGCTAGAATGAGCACTCCTGCCATATCTCCTACCCACCAAGGGACGAGTATCGAGTAGGCCGATTCACGCGGAATACGCTCAGACAGTATTAAGCTTTCAATGCCGAACACTGCAGCAAGTAGCGTCGTTGCAGCGCCGAGAATAAGAAAGGACATAACAATGCCAGGCAAGGCAAAACTTGCTGCGCGTTGCACTAGTGCCCGAAGCATAATTGCGCCGCCCCAATACACAGCGCAATGAGCTATAGCAAATATGTAGTGGCAGACTAAACCCGAACACTATTTTAGGTGGTAGTATTACCCCTAATGAAGAGGTGTTCAATGACAAGAAGACAACGTCGAACATTCAGCCCGGAATTCAAGCATGACGCTGCGAGCTTGGTCCTTGATCAAGG
>JAFIFP010000011.1 GCA_020831965.1 Idiomarina sp. | reverse complement strand
CATCGAGCGGCGGCATGCCATGCATGACCTACATATAAACCGAAACATCGAGGTAGGTGATGCACCGCATCACACACAACCAACCCCGAATTCATCGCCGATCTAAGAACCGCCGAGCGAGGGCCTCGATGGCCCGAAGCTTGGCGATGACTCTAAAAAGATGAGATGTATGCGCCCCATCGGCGTGGGCTGGCGTCCCCCTCCCAGGGTCTCGGAGACATGGATGTCGACGAGAAGCCCCCAAGGACGGGTTTACGGCGTCCCTGGGAGGGGGACTCCAGTTCACGCCGTTTGCCCCTGAAAAAGGCTCAAATTCAAGCAACAAAAAAGGGGCCGAAGCCCCTTTTAACAAACTAGAGCGTATGATTAACAGTCGTCTGTGACAGCAAGAACAACAGGTGGTGTATTTTCATCAGCTGCTGCACGATAGATGACGTAGCATTGCGTGTCAGGATTTATATCTGCAGTTACAGGGGTTCCGCTAGGAAATATTACTAAGTCATCTTCTAACAACACCAAGCCTACGTCAGCACTAGCAACCACAGTACCCCAATCTACTGTACTAACATTTAAGAAACTGAAAAGATCGTCTTGTGTCGCAGCGGGATAACCATATACAAGGTCATCAGCGCTATCCAACGTTCCGGTAGCACCTAGCTGATTATTAATGGCGGCGCGAGCATAGACAACCTGCGTTGTCCCATCAACTGCACCTTTCAAACCCTCGACCGTCGCAGCACGCGCATCACCACCGAAATCAAAGAACCGAGGTGCAGCAGTCACCGCCAAAATCCCCAGAATCACGATCACAATGATCAGCTCGATCAGCGTAAAACCTTTTTGTTTTCTCATAGCACTCACCTTTTATTTATATTTCTAAACTAAGTTAAGACATCCCTGGTCAGCCATCCTGGCATTACTCGCGCAACTGCCCCTCAAGAAACCCGGTCCGCGTACCAACAAACTAATTGTTTCTATTTAAATTCACGTTCACCCCACCAGTACGCGGGTTGTACACGAAATTGTTACCCACCGAAAGGTAATCTTCACCCGCCGGAGGATTTGCCAAGCTACGGATCGTCCGAGCTTGGTAAAAAACGCAGATATCATTCACGCCGTTGTTCTCTGAGGTTACAAAGAAGCGCGCCCGATCGATTTCCGCGAAACTGCCAGTTGCCGTCGGCGCACCTTGCAAGATCGCCGCAAACAACGTCCGACAATCGTCGGCATTCATATTCTGATCGTGAGCATTTGGGTTGTTATTGCCACTTACCGGATAGCCCCGATTCCCGTCCACGTTCACTTCAACTTGGTCAATAATCACCACAGCGCCCGCACCAGTCGCCGGATCGTTGCCCGCTGGACGACCATCCAGTTCCCACTGACCGCGCACAATGCCGACAGCGCTCCCAAAGCCACCCGCAACGCCCTCTATCGACGCGTCCTCAGCTTCCTCGGAAACGTTTACAAACCGTGGCAACGCCGAAACTGCCAGAAGACCGAGAATAACCACCACAATGATCAACTCGATCAGGGTGAAACCGGCATTGCGTCCCTGTATTTCTCTATGATTCACGCTGGTCATTATTGCACTCCAATAATTGTATTAGTGTACCAGTTTTCGCATAACAAGCGACTATACCTTTCGTAATAATACTTGCCCTGAAACCCTTACCAGAGCGATGTTACAAAGATTCAAAACGCCCCGACTTTGGGTGATATCGAAACCGAACCTCGCCCGCAAAAAGAAATTCACATACCATTGCGCTTCCACCCTGTTCCGAATCCATTACCGACCTGATCACAATGTCTTGATCGACCCGCCGAGCACTCCCTAACTGAGTCCACAAACGCATGCACCCTGCAGCATCGGCGGACTCGAGTGAGGGCCATCCCCATCGGCTCATAGTCACAACCAAGCTATCATCGAGTCCATCGGTATCAATCACCACGTCGCCATACTCATTTAACTCGGCACGTGTCAAAGTAACCTGTTGTGGCTGCCCTTGGCGTAACCATTCGGCATGAGTCAGTGCCACGTGATATTGGAATCGACTCATCACGGTTTCAAACTCGGCTTCCTGCCAGCCGCTACCGCCCAAAAATACCGCGCCAATAAAACGACTAATTAACCAAATAGCGACCAATAACGTCAGTACAAGCCCTAACAAACGTGCTAACCCGCGCGGTTCTTTTGGCCCTTTCCGCACGCGCATTGGCGGACGAATTGATGGACGCTCCGCGGCCATGCTTAGAATCGTCCGGTAGACTGCAACATATCCCACATGGGTAAGAAGGTAGCCAATGCCACTACACCCACCATCACCGCCACAATCAAGGTCATGATTGGGCCAATGCGATCCATGATGTTCTTGAGGTCATAGTCCACCTCACGTTCGTAATACTCGGCGGCTTCCATCAGGAGCTCATCTAAGCTACCGGTTTCTTCGCCAACTGCGACCATCTGCAATACTAGGTCGCTAAACAGCTCACTTTGACGACTCACTTTCAATAGCGATTCGCCCCGTTCAATGCCTTTGCGCATATCAATAATGCGGTGCCCCATATAGGCGTTGTCCAGTGCATCGGACACGAGGTTCAGCCCTTGGGTCAAGGGCACCCCAGCATTCAACATCACACTAAAACTGCGACAAAAGCGGGCTAATAGAGAGCGCTCAATAATGCTGCCCACGGCAGGAATTTTTAACTTCATCCGGTCCCAACGCCGTCGCGCTTCTGGCTTTTGCATGCGTAAGCGCACCCCAACAATGCCCACCAAAACGCCGATCAACATCAGATACCAGTAACTAGTGAAGAAAGCAGATGACGCCAACAAGGCAAGCGTAATCGCTGGCAAATCCACATTCATGCTCGCGTACAGTGCAGAGAAATTGGGAATCACGAAGATGTTCAACACCACTATGGCAATGATCAAGATGCTCATCACAATACTTGGGTAACGCATTGCTGAGGTTAATCGCTTACGCGTTTCTTGCTCGGTTTCCAAATAGAACGCAAGCTGAGAAAAACTTTCTTCAAGCTTACCGGTGTTTTCGCCCACATGAACCACCGCTACCACTAAGCGGGGAAATACCTTTGGATGGTCCATCATCGCTGCTGACAAACTGCGCCCGCGTTCTAACTGTTCTGCGATATCTTTTAATGCCAGCCCGAGCTTCTTATGACTCGCATTTTCAGCCAGCCCCGACACTGCGCGCAGCATGGGAATACCCGCTTTGGTCAGCGAATACATTTGCCGAATGAACATCACCAAATCAGGCAAAGGTACCGCGCGTTCAAAAAACTTTAGAAACTTGCTACGAAAATCTTGCTGCGGTTTCCCGGCAACGATCGACAAGGGCACAATGCCCCGACGCAGCAATTGCTCTGCAACCACACTTTCGCTCACCGCCATAATGGCACCGTTCACTTTCCGGCCTTGGCGATCACGACCTTGGTAGTTGAAGTTAGCCATGGTCTGGATCTACCTGCGTCGCCCCAGCGGTTAACGCATCGGACGCCAACATTTCAACTTCGTCTAAATAGGGTAAACCAGCAGCAAGTGCCATCACTTCTTCTAGGGTCGTCACTCCTTGGAATGCATATTCTAGCGCCGAAGCGGCGAGTGATTTAAATTGCTTATTCGCGCGCACCGCTTCCGCAAATGCTTGGGTATCACTTTCGCGTAACGCCTGCATCATCGGCTCGTCGAGTTCAAGGAGCTCAAAAACCCCCACGCGACCAAGATAGCCTGTATAATTACAACGTTGGCAGCCGCGCCCTTTCGAAAAGGTTGCGTTATCAGGGAAGTGACCAATCACCGCTTTCACCAAAGCGACGTCTTGAGAATCTGGTGTATGCTCGCCCTTACAGTGCACACAGACTCGGCGCACCAGACGCTGAGCGAGTACCGAACGCAATGCGCTCGCAACGAGGTAAGGTGCGGCCCCCATATCAATCAGACGCATGGCACTGGTAATGGCGTCGTTGGTATGAAGCGTCGACAAAACCAAATGACCGGTAATCGAACCACGCAAACCGATTTCAACGGTTTCTTGGTCACGCATCTCACCCACCATGATAATGTCGGGGTCTTGTCGCAAGGTAGTTCTAAGCACTCGCGCGAAGCTCAAACCGATTTTACTGTTCACCTGCACCTGCGAGATCCGCGGCAAACGGTATTCCACCGGATCTTCGACAGTAATGATCTTCTTGTTCGGCTGGTTTAACTCGCTGAGCGCCGCATACAATGTTGTCGTTTTACCCGAGCCCGTAGGCCCCGTCACTAAGATCATGCCATGGGGGCGCGACATTTGGTGGCGCAGACGGCGAATCATCGCTTCAGGCATGCCCGTTTCTTCCAGTCGCAATAAGCCTGAAGACTGGTCCAGTAAACGCATGACACACGCCTCGCCATACTGCACGGGCATGGTCGACAAACGCACATCAATCTTATGATTGCGCACTTGCATTTGGAAACGCCCATCTTGAGGCAGGCGTTTTTCCGAAATATCCAGCCCAGCCATGAGCTTGAGTTTCAGCACCAAGGCTCCAGCAATGTTCACTTCCTGCAGAATATTTTCCTGCAATTGCCCATCGACCCGCTGACGGATCCGTAGGCCTCGTTCGTCCGGCTCGATGTGAATGTCCGATGCACGAATTTGCACTGCATCTTTGAAAATTGATTGCAGCAAGCGGGCTACGGTGACATCACCTTCGTCCGCTTGATCCGATAAGGCTGCTAGGTCGAGTTCGGCTAAATCACCCGATTCTTCTTGCAGCTGATTCGCAAACTGCTCGATCTCTTGTGTGCGGCGATAAAGGTTGTCGAACGACTCCATGAGCTGGCTTTCAGGCACAACCGCAAGCTCTAGCTCTCGTGGTGCCAAAATTGCACTGATGGCGTCGATAGCAGTCAAATCTGCTGGATCGCTCATGCCCACTAAGGCCGTTTTCTCGTCCGCTTCAATGACCAACGCACGATGACGACGGGCCTGCACTTCTGGCAGCAACCGAGCTACGTTGGCCTCAATTCGACGCTCACTAATATCAATCAATGGTACGTTAAGCTGTTGTGCAAGGAACTCCAGCAGCCGTTGCTCAGTGATAAAGTCTAGATCAGTCAGCACGTTACCCAGCTTCCGACCCGAGCTCTTCTGCTCTGACAGCGCCTGTAACAGTTGCTCTTCAGTAATGACCTGCTCATGAACCAGCAAATCACCTAAGCGCATTTTCAATCGAGGACGACGTATCATTACAACAAATCCTCCTTGCGCTGATAAATAAACGAACGACTGCTATCCCCTAAACTGGGATCATCAAGCGCCCGACGGTACGCACTGATCGCACCGGCATAATCATCTAATGCCTCGCGAGCCATGGCTAAACCGAGCCACCAACGCCCCTGATCACCACGCCAGTGGGTTAAGGCCTCATAGGTAATGACTGCTAACTCATAATCTTCCAGCTCAGTCGCCAAAGCCCCACGTAAAATTAATAGATCCACATGTTGCGGCAGTCGCACGGGAATATCACGAAGCAACTCGAGCGCGGCCTGCGATTGCTCCGCACGCTCCAAAATTCTCGCCTGCACTAACAATAATTCAGGCTGCCCTGGAAACTGCTGTAATCCGTCTTCGAGCACACGCATTGCGTCGCTCAGAAAGCCGCGTGAAAAATAGTACACCGCAAGTTCCTGACGCGCGTCATGCATTTCGGGGTGCAGGACCAACGCTTCATGCAATTGCTGGGCGCCTTGACGGTGCCGGCCGGCCTCAAGATCGGCCATACCCTGGCGGTAACGCCGCTCGGCCAGTTGTCGTGGCGTTGTCTGGCTGCGTTCAACGCGCATTTCACCAGCCGCCTCTGCTACCGGTTCCAATTCAGGGCTCTGCTGCGTCCGTTGCTGGGGGCTTTGCTCCGTCGCTGGTTGAGTTTCTTGCGGCATCGGCTCAACGGCTGGTGCCGGTTCTGCGACAGGGCGAAGCACCGGTGCCACGCTCTGCTGGGGCGAGTCAGCAGCTAGCTCAGGTGCGGGAGTAACAGGTGCGTTTTCATCCGCGCTATCCAGTTCAACCAGATCGTCTAAATGATGCTGAATCGCTAAGCGGGGCGCAGGCTCTTGCGCACGCGATGCAGTCGAGTCGGTTGCCGTTGCGGCAGACACGATAAGCAGCACAATGTAAACGATTAGGACCGCACTAAGCGCCCCCGTCAGTAACAGCAACCATGCGGGCAATGGCTTACGCCCGGCGGTATAGACTGACGTGGTACGGGCATTCTCGGCCCGCTCGCGATCCCGTTGATCAATATCTTTGAGCATTTTATTAATCAAGCTCATAGGGGCACCCAACCTTGCCACCAAGCAGTTCCCACGACACCGAGGCCTAACACTGCGCCGCCCGCGAGCCACCAATATGGGCTGAGTCCTAATCCCGATGCATCTTCAGTATCAATCACTGCTGCCTTTATATCCTTGAGTAAAATCTGATGGCGGCCTGCGCCATAGGCTAAGAGCAAGGCCTTATGACACAGCACATTGGCCAAACGAGGCACACCGCGACACGCTCGGTGCAATATCCGCACACTTGCCGAGGTAAATAATGGAGGCCCCTTGTAACCAGCAATTTGCAGACGATGATGAAGATAGCGACCGAGCTCCTCTTCATTCAAGGTGCGCAGTTGATAGGAGAAGGTAATACGTTGACGTAACTGCCGAAGCTCACGGGTAGCGAGACGTTCATCAAGCTCCGGTTGGCCAAACAGCACCAAATGCACCAGCTTGCGCGACTCAGTCTCTAAATTCGACAATAACCGCAAGGCTTCGAGGCTTTCTTGCGGCAACGCTTGCGCCTCGTCTAATAAAATCACCACACTGCGACCAGTTTGGTTAATGCGTAACAGCTCGCGCTCAATGCTCTGAGTGAGTTTGTGTTGGTCGAGCTCGTCGATACCGACAATTCCTAGCTCCGAAGCAATAGCTTGGCGGAGTTCAGCCGGCGATAGATATGGATTCGGAATATAAGCCGTCACAAAATGGTCGGGCATTTCATTGAGCAATTTGCGACACAATAACGTCTTACCTGTGCCCACCTCACCCGTTACCTTTATAAAGCCTTCCCCAGTTTTTAGCGCGGTCAGCAAAACCTCCAAGGCTTCATGATGCACTTGGAGATCACAATAAAAGCTTGTGTTCGGTGTGAGTGTAAACGGCAATTCAGCTAAGCCGAAATGGTACAAATACATAGCGACTCAATTATTCCACGTTATACCAACGCTCCAGCAAATCTCGCGACCGCTGTAGCTCATTATCCCAAGTGTCTGCACCGACTATGGTTGGGCGCAGCATAATCACTAATTCTTTCTTCGTTTCGCGTTGACGACGATTGGTAAAGAGCTCGCCAAAGAATGGAATATCACCAAGTAAAGGCACCTTGCTCACTTCTTCGGTGTACCCGCTTTGCATAAGTCCACCAATCACGACCACTTCGCCGTCGCGAGCCCGAATCACAGTGTCAGACTCACGAATGTTAGAGCGCGCGAGTGGTAACACGAAGTTCTCGCGATTTAACGAAATTACTTTTTCCTGTTCGCGCGTTTCCGTAACCGACGGATGCACATGCAGAGTAATCTCGCCGTTCTCACCCACCTGCGGGGTCACATCTAGCGCTATACCCGAGAAGAAAGGCGTCAACTGAATATTTGGCGTGGATGTTGTAGCAGTGCCGGTCACTGTCGTGGTCGACACGTCTGTGACGAAGTATTCGTCCTCGCCAATTTTAATCACCGCTTTTTGATTGTTGGTCGCGGTAACACGGGGGCTCGACAGGACTTGCACCTGGCCTTGGGTCGACAGTAACTCAACCATGCCATTGAAGGTTTGGTTGGTGAAGGACATGCCGAGCACGCCACCAATACTGCCGCCGTCAACACTGGCACCACCGAAGCTCACTTCCGTGAGGCCATTGCCAATGCGCGTGGTAATGCGGGACCAGTCCACCCCTTGCTGATATTGGTCACTCAAAGTGACTTCAACAATGCGTGCTTCCAAAATAACCTGACGCTGTAAGCTGCGCTCTGCAATTTGGAGGAAATCTCGGGCCGCACGAATTTCTGCTGGGAATGCACGCACTGTCGCTAACCCTGCTTGCGGTGACACTACTACATGGCGCCCTTCACCCTCGCCTATAATGCCTTGCAATACCGATTGCAGATCCGCCCAAAAGTCAGTTTCTGACTCAGTTGAAATCATACTACCTGTTTGGCCAGAACCAATTTGACCACCGCCCGGAATACCTTGCTGTAAACCACGTCCGCCAACCACGTCCGAACCTGAATACGCACCAAACTGGCCGCCTTGCGCACCGCGGTTATTCTGCCCACGATCTGCCACACCACCGGAAGTAATAGCCGTTTGACTCATGCCCCGGCGCTTCAGCGCAAGATAGTTCAAGGTTAAAGTTTCAGTACGCAGCCCTGCAGGAAACACCCGGTAGATACGACCTTCACGGCGCACGTCGTAGCCATAAATGTCCTGTACCACATCCAGCGTTTCTTGCAGCGTTACGTCGCGAAGATTTAATGTAATGCTGCCACGCACATCGGGGTGAACCACCACGCTATAGGGCGACTCAGAGGTCAGCTGGCCAAAGAAGTCTGCCGCCGGCATCTGCCGAGCCTGAATTGAAAACCGGGGTTCATCCAACATGGCGCGGACCGAAGCATCGCGCCCTCCCATACCTTCGCGCAGTTGCGCGCGCACGTCACTCGGCAACTCCCTGCGTTGGGGCGTTTCCGCGCGGACTTCGCCCGGACGGAGCATTTCATTGGCATCACGAGACAGTTCCTCGGGTGGCTTACTAATACAAGCCGTGAGGAGCACCGACGCGGAAAGCCCCATTGTGATATAACGCATCATGTAACGCGTAGCGCATCTGGATCTCATTGATTTTCCCTGCTAATCGTTAATTCTGGCGACGCAAACACCGTCAGCACAATTTCATCGTCACCGCGCACCAAGCGCACGCGTTCGGCGGTGATCTGTTGCACTGTCCAGCCCGAGATGCGGTCACCAACTCGGTAAGATTCTTCATTAATACGGGCCGTCGCGCGCTCTCCGCTCAACCAAATACCGCGCAACGTCAATGATGGACGGCGAGGTCCACGGTCAACTTCGCGGTCACCCAAAGTGGCGAGCAGCGACGCTGGAGGTCGTGTTGGGTCGACACGTGATGTCGACGCCTCTGCAGTCGAAATGCTCAGTAGCATTGGTAAGGCGAGCAACACTAGGCTGGTGTTTGTGACTAATTTCATCCGCCACGTCCCTCATAACTCAAGGTATAAATTTGTAATGTGACACGCGCGGTCGGATGGCGCGTTACTTGATAATCAAAGCCTTCCCAGTAAAAGGCAATGGGAAGTGAAGACAGTTCACGCAAATAACCTTCAATCGCGAAATAGTCACCTTCGAGCACTACGGTCACAGGGTGCTTATAGACTTGGGTACCTTGCTGGCTTGGCCGATCAAGAAAGGCTGTGGGCAGCTGCGTATCAAATTCGGTTAGCACAACACCGGAACGCGCATCTAAGAGTGCTTGCATCCAAACAGCGAGCTGATCACCGGCAACAAACTCGGCGCGTTGATCGAGCTGTCGCATTAACCGACGCTGCTGACTTTCAAGCTCCCGCTGGCGTTGCTGTAATAATGCATTCGGGTCTTCGACCAGCTGCTGCTCCAAATCACGGACACTTTGGCGTAAAGTCGCAAGTGTGGTGGTTTCACGATCAAGCACCGCGCGCTGCTCGGCCATGCGCTGTTGCGTAGGCTCGACCAATAAAATAAAACCAAACCACGCAACAACCATGAACATTACAATGCTTAATAGCCATTGTTCACGTTTGGCACGGCTGCGAAACCAATCATCAAAACGGCGGAATAGCTGTTTCATTCGTCAGTTCCCTCCGCTTCGTTGTTGACGTTCTCTTCATCAGCGATTTCCGGTGGCGCCAGTGGCTGACTCGACAATGCAAAGTTGAGTATTTCTTGGCTATCACGCTTGAGCTCAACAATAGAGAAACGGAATCCCGCCAGTGACTGCGCTTCCTCAAATTTCCCCATCCAGCGCGGGATCAAGGCTGCATTCAAAGTTTTACCATGTAGCTCCACACGCTCTTGATTGACACGAATACGGGTAAGCCAAATGCCGTCCTGATGAATCGCAGCCAACTGTGTTAAGAGTGGCGAGAAATCCTGACGCTGCACTTGCCCTCGGCGAGCAAATTCCTGCAATAACGCGCGGCGCACTGCAATATCGGCTTCTAACGCATCCACTCGACGGGACAAGTCACGATCAGGGCGCCGTTCGCGAGCGCGCTGCCCAAGCGTAGTGACATCTGCCCGCAAGCTAGATTGTTCTGCCGACACTTGTGTCTGGCTTTGAGCCAGCCGGAACTCACTCAAGCCCAGAGCGACACGCCACCCAACTAAGACTAAAACCACCAGTGCCAGCGTGAGTAACAAACGCTGACTGGTAAGTAACTCGCGTTCTGGTCTCAAGGACGGGTGATAGAGATTGATAGCGTGCTTCATGAGACACGCTCCGTTTGAGTATTCTGCGCAATCATCCAGACTAATCCAGACAGAACAGCGATATCGGTATAATCACCAGCACTTAACTCTTTACACCAGTCCGGATAACTCAGCGACGCACTCTGCATGCCGAGTTGCGCGCCTAACATCGCACAAATTTCCGCGACTTGCGGATGGGCCGTTGCAATCGCAAGTTCGGCCAAGGGGGCCTGACGTAGTTGTCCCGTATAGAAATCCAACGAGCGTTGAATCTCGAGCGCTAACGCTTCCAGCTCATCCATGTCACTGATTACAATCTGACGGAGGGGCGTGATACGATTCAACTCGCGCGCCATGATCAGCTGGTTGTTGCCGAAAATATGAAGCTGATTAGATTCGTTCTGGGTTTCTGACAGCAGCATGAACTTGTCTTCGGGCTCAGGCCACTGAGTAAATGCCATCTCCGCATTCGCAATTCCCTCAATTACAAAGCCCTCTGCATGCAAAATATCCAGAATTGGCATCAGTACACGACGATCAGCAGCGACCACATTGATTTTTGGTGTACCTGAGGGTTGAATGGGCGGGTCATAGTAGTCAGCAATCAGCTCCGTTGCCGGAATGGAGACGAGATCTTTTAAGGTCCACTGCAAAGATAAGGCAATATCCTCATCGGCAATATCAGGGCGATCAATGGTGAGTTGTTCGTTAAAAGCTGAAGCCAGGACCAGCTGTAGGGGCTGCTTGCGAAATTCAAAGCGAGCGCAGCGTTTCAGTAGTTTTGTTGTTGCTGTGACAAGATCGTCATTCTGAACAGCTTCTTCGTCATTGACAACCAAACGCCAAGAGCGGCCACGCCATTGCAGGCTGTCCGATGCACTTGTATCCGAAGGAATCATTTTTAAAACAGCGAGATGTACACTCTGCTTATGCAAACTCAGTGCATAGGCATAAGACAATTTCGATGTGCCCGGCCACTTCAGCAAACCTGCCCCTTAGCGATTTTCTGCCGCTTGCGCAGCTTTCCCGCTGCACCTTTTTTGATTATATGTGCTTATTTGTCATGAACATGCGCCCCAAAATGCGCATCAAAACTGTAGTGGTATTCGCGTAAGTCGCGTATGTAACTCGCACTTAGTCACATTCACCTACATTCGCCATATGATAACGCTCTGGTCAACAAATGTCCTCATTTTTTCGTCTAACAAATGGCATATAGGTTACGGAAAATCTGCAAAAAAACGCGCCCGACCTCCCCGAGGGGAGAGCCGAGCGCGGCAGGGGTACAAAATCAGACTGAAAACGCTTAGATTTTAAAGCGTGATACTGTCTGTTTTAAGTTCGTCGCCAATTGTTGCAACTGATGCGCAGTGGCACTGGTGTTCTGTGTGGCGTCTTGATTCTGTTGTGAGCTTGCAGCGAAACGTTCAACATGACCGGCAACTTCCTGACTGGCTTCGTTCTGCTCATGTAGTGAGCCAGAGATGTCCTGAACCACCGCCACAACCCGATCGAAACTCTGACGAATTGTGCTAATGGCACCACTTGTTTCGCGTCCAAGCTCCATCCCTTTGTCTACTTCCACAACGCCATTTTCCATTTGCTCCACAGCGTGTTGTGTTCCCTTCTGAATTTTCGCCACCATAGCCTCAATTTCATCAGTAGACTCACTGGTTCGCTGCGCCAAGGTTCTTACTTCATCTGCGACCACTGAGAAGCCACGACCTTGTTCGCCCGCCCGTGCTGCTTCAATGGCAGCATTCAGAGCAAGTAAGTTGGTCTGATCGGCAATGGACTTAATCACGTTCACAATGGAGTTAATCTGCTCTGACTGCACACCCAACTCCACAACCTCGTCGGACGCTTGACGCACCACGTTCGCAATACGCTCCATGCTCTCAACCGTTTGCACTACAACACGTGCGCTTTGTTGCGCTTCTTCACCTGAGCTTGAGGCAATACGCCCCGCTTCCGCCGCGTTATCTGCCACCGATTGGATACTTGCCGTGAGCTCTTGAATGGCTGATGCAATTGATTCTGTGACTCGAGTCTGCTCCGAGGCCGTAGCTGATAATTCTTCGGCCGTTGAAGAGACACTTTGGCTCGCGTCATCGAGCTCTTCGGCACCGCTTCGAATATCGCTAAACATATGTCGAAGCTGAGTTTGCATATTACTCATGGCTGAAAGTAGCACTGCAACTTCGTCACGACCGCCTTCGTCAATCTCAACGCGCAGATTTCCGTCTGCAATACTCGCCACAATTCGGATCGCCTCGTCCATACGTGCATTCAGGCGCTGGCGAATATAAAGCGCAGCACCCACCGCAACAATCACGATCACCAACCCACCGAAGATCACGATCATCTGAGTACGTGACGCTTGGGCATTGGCATCCGCCTGACGCTGGCGTACATAACGCTGTTCCAAATCTTCAAAGTCACTCATGAGCTGACGAATTTCCAGCATCAGTGCCCGACCTCGTGACTGCGCAACAAGCGCTCCCGCAGCTTCCAAGCCTTCGCTTCGACGCAATTCAATAACGGGAGTAATGGCTTCCCGCAACCAACGTTGATACAGCCCCTCTAAGTCCCGCAGCCGACGTTGCTGTTCAGGATTGTCCGCCGTACGTTGACGCAGATCTGCAATCAACTCACGCGCGTCTTCTTGTCCTTGGTAATACACACCCAAGTATTCTTCATTACCGGACAAAGCGTAGCCGCGCTGCCCCGTTTCAATATTAAGCAACGAAGACATTGTTTCTTCGGCTCGCTCGATCACTTCATAGGTATGAATTACGCGATTCATGGCTGCCTGATTCGCATTCATTCCCGCGAACACAGCGACAATCACGCCCACGACGACGAGTAAGATTGCCGCAAAGGCAATCATCAATTGTTGCACCAATTTCATGTATTATTCTCCATGCGCAGGGCACTTACTGAGATAACTGCATACTAGAGCCAGATATGGGCACTAATATGGATACTATACGAGTATTGTCATAGCGTAGTTATAGGCGTTATCGACCTCTGATGGCGAGGCCTTTAATGTAAAGTAATTAGGTGGAAATACTTAATTGGAGGAATCCGCTAGCGTCCACATCAACGATTCACCCGCCCAATAAGGCACAAAAGGCTCGTCATCGGCATGGATTAATTCAGGAACCGTCCATTCCTGTTTAACTAAAGTAATGGTGTCGGTATTTAGAGGAAAACCGTAGAACTCTGCGCCAAAACGGCTAGCAAAATTTTCTAACTTGTCGAGAGCATCCATTTGGGCAAAAAATTCCGCATACAACTCAATCGCGGCAGGCGCTGAGTAGCAACCCGCGCAGCCACAAGCAGCTTCTTTCTTATGGCGTGCATGAGGTGCCGAGTCGGTACCTAGGAAAAATTTCGGATTACCGCTGATTGCAGCCTGCTGCAATGCTTCTTGGTGACTCCGACGCTTCAATACAGGCAAGCAGAAATTGTGAGGACGCACGCCACCCACCAGCAAGTCATTTCGATTCATGAGTAAGTGCTGTGGGGTAATAGTGGCAGCGACTCCATCTCGCGCTTCGCGCACAAAATCGGCTGCGTCGGCCGTGGTGATATGCTCTAAAATCACTTTCAAACGCGGGTGTTGCTCGACAATGTGTCTCAAATAACGGTCAATAAACACTTTTTCTCGGTCAAAAATATCGATATGAGATTCGGTCACCTCGCCATGAATGAGCAGGGGCACACCGAACTCAGCCATGGCCTCAAACACATAACCCATTTCGGCTACGGCAGTTACACCGGCCGAGGAATTTGTTGTCGCGCCAGCAGGATAGAGCTTAAACCCGATCACATGCGGATTCTCTGCAGCGGCTCGAATCTCGTCCACCGAGGTGGTTTGCGTGAGATAAAGCGTCATTAGAGGCTGGAAGGTCATCGCCGCAGGCAATGCCGCGAGAATACGTTCACGGTAAGCCATTGCCGCCTTAACCGTTGTTACCGGTGGTACCAAGTTTGGCATGACCACAGCACGATGAAATACCCGCGCTGTTGCTGGAACCGTTTCATGCAAAAGCGCGCCATCACGTAAATGTAAGTGCCAATCGTCTGGGCGGATCATCGTGATAGTTTGCATGCACATCTCCATAACTTAAATTAAGGCATAAAAAAGCGGGCTTATATTACTATAAACCCGCCTTTGCCACCATCAATGTGGTGAAAACTTACTCGCTTGTCAGTGCCTGCACTGGATCCAAGCTTGCCGCCTTGCGCGCCGGGACAAACCCAAAGATTAACCCAGTCAGGAAGGCGCAGCCAAAAGCCAACAGAACTGGCGTCAAGGAATACACCACAGGCGTACCGGTCGCGGCCAAAATCCAAGTTAAACCAAGACCGATAGACACCCCCATCAAACCACCGATTAAGGTGACCGTCAGCGCCTCAATTAAGAACTGTTGGCGAATCACGCCGGGGCGAGCGCCCACCGCCATACGAATGCCAATTTCTCGGGTCCGCTCGGTCACACTCACCAACATGATGTTCATCACGCCGATACCACCGACAATCAGGGATATCGCAGCGACGATACCCAGCAGCACCGTCATCGTGTTTTGGGTTTCTGTTTGGGTTTCGATAATGGACGCCATGTTACGAATGGAGAAATCTTCCTCACCATGACGTTCTAATAGCAGCGCATGTACCGCTTCTTGCACTTGGTTCATTACCGCCGCGTCAGAAGTATCTACCGCCACTGTGACACTGCGCAGGAAACGCTGACCGAACAGGCGCAATGAACCCGTGCTGTATGGCACCAGCACCACGTCGTCCAAGTCTTGTCCCCATGGTGACGCACCTCGTTCTGACATCACTCCAATGACACGGAACAACACATTGTTGATCAGCATCACTTCACCCAGTGGATCGCGATCAGGAAAGAGTTGTCGCGCAACCGTTTGGCCGATCACGGCAACGGTTGCGTAAAGCTCTTCGTCTTCCGGCGTAAAGAAGCTTCCCTTCTCAACGGCCCATTGACGTGCAATTGGGAACTCAGAATATGTGGCGTTCACCTGCGATTCTTTATCGAATCCTTCACGACGCAATGTGCGGTTACCCGTCAATTCAGGCACCGCTGCCAACACACGAGGCACTTTCTCATTGATAGCGTCTACATCTTCCGGCACCAAGGTGGCAATGTTCCAGCGTCCTCGCTGATTCGGCGCGCCCGGAATCACAGTTAATAAGTTTGATCCCATCGCACTGATGCGATCGACCACAACTTGTCGAGCACCCTGTCCGATTGCAAGCATGGTAATAACGGCCGCAACCCCAATCACTATACCGAGCAATGTCAGAGCGGTACGGAAAATATTCTGACGCAACGAGCTTAATGCCGTTGCGAGTGAGCGATAAGTACTCTGCATCCAGGAAGGCGAACGGGTTTTCGGCTTCAAACGCGGCGCCGCTTTCTTCAGATTCTCTTCATGAGGCTGCGACTTGTCTGAAATAATATGACCGTCTTTCAGCTCAATCACGCGATCCGCATGGGCCGCTACTTCAGCGTCATGGGTAATTAGGATGATGGTGTGGCCTTCTTCTGATAGCTGCTTTAACAGCGCCATCACTTCTTTTCCACTGGTGCTATCGAGAGCGCCTGTGGGCTCATCGGCCAGGATCACATCGCCGCCATTCATCAACGCTCGCGCAATCGACACACGCTGCTGTTGACCACCGGATAGTTCACGAGGGCGATGATGAGTGCGATCTTCAAGACCCAAGCGGGTTAGCAGTTCGGTCGCACGCTCAGATTGTTCTTTCTTGGACGCACTGGTATAGCCTGCTGGCAATTCTGCGTTGGCTTGCGCCGTGGCACCCGCAAGCAAATTGTATTGCTGAAATACGAAGCCGAAGGCTTCACGGCGCAAATGCGCTAGCTGGTCAGGCGTCATGTCTGCCACGCGTTTGCCGGCAAACCAATAATCGCCTTGTGTCGGTTTATCCAAACACCCAAGAATATTCATGAGTGTGGACTTCCCCGAACCCGAGCTACCGACGATGGCAACGAATTCACCTGCGTGGATATCAATATTGATACCGTGCAAGACTTGCGTGGTAATCGGCCCTGTTTGATAGCTACGAGTTATGTCACGTAGCTTAATTAGGGGTTCATTTTGCTCTTTCATGTCGCTTGCGCCTCAGTTAGCGTCCGCCTGGACGTCCGCCGGCCATTTGACCTGGGCGTTGCCCCATTCCTGGCATACCACCCGCGCCTAAAACCACAGTGTCACCCACTTCAATGCCTGACTTAATCTCAATATAAACGCGATCAGACACCCCAGTTTGTACTGTCACTTGCTCGCGTGCACCGTCTCGAACCACAGTCACTTGGCCACGCCCTGGCCCACGCGGTGATACTGCCGCAACAGGAACTGAAACCACATCTTCCGCCGATTCCACCACAAAGAACACTTGAGTGGTCATTTGCGGTAGCAAGTTGCCACGTGAGTTCTCAATTTCGAACAACGCGTTGTAAAGCACCACGTTATTTTCAATTTTCGGAGTTGGTTCAATAAGATCCAAGGTGCTGTACCAACGCTGCCCTCGATTACCCAAAGTGGTGAAATAAACTGATGTGCCTGGACCCAAGCGGCTAATATCCGCTTCTGAGACCTGCGCTTCAATCTGCATCACCGACAAATCAGCAATAGTCATGATGGTTGGCGTGGTTTGTGCGGCATTCAAGGTTTGGCCGCGGCGCGCTTGAATGTTCACCACGGTACCGCTCATCGGAGCGAAGATACGGGTGTAGTTCAAGTTCGCTTCATCAGCACGAAGCGAGGATGCTGTCTGTTCCATTTGCGCTTCAATAGCATCGACGCGTGAAGCCTCGGCCCGCGCCTGTGCTGCTGCACTTTGCACGTTATCTTCAGAAGTAGCACGGTCTTCGAACAAGCGCTCTTGACGACGTAAGGTCAGTAACGACAAGTCCAACAGGGCTTGACGCTCAGCCAACTGGGCTTGTTGGAACTTCAGCTGTGCGCGAGTTGCATCAAGGCGCGCTTCAAGAACCGTTGCATCGATCTCTGCCAACAACTGCCCTTCTTCCACATGGTCACCGATTTCCACATGAATACGATTAAGCATGCCGGACACTTGCGCGCCCACGTCAACAAAATCTCGTGGCTGTAATCGACCGGTTGCCGTAACCACTTGCTCAATAGTGCGGACTTCTGCATTTGCTGTTGCAGTCCGTTGCTCACCATCATCAGAATTCCAGTTCAGGGCGGTATAAACTCCTGCACCAACCAAAACAAGGACAACAATCCCAATAACTAACTTCTTCATTGACTAACCTCATGCTCTGGGCCCGGAGTAACTCCTGCCTCTGCTAATGCGTCTGCCCAGTGCTTGCGACAACAGGAGACATATCGTTCATTGCCGCCGATGGCGATTTGCTCACCATGACGGACCGCGTTTCCATTCGCGTCCACTCGCAACGACATCGTTGCTTTGCGGCCGCAATGACAAATTGTTTTCATTTCCACAAGTTTGTCGGCAATTGCCAACAAGGTCGCACTGCCCTCGAACGCTTCACCAAAGGCATCTGTCCGAATGCCGTAACACATCACGGGCGTATTTAGCTCGTCTGCTACCTTCGCCAGTTGCCATACCTGCTCTCGACTGAGGAACTGAGCTTCGTCGATCAAGACACAATCAATGTGACGTTCGCTCAGATTACGTACAATCAGACCGTAAAGATCCTCATCCCGCTCGAAATACGTAGCATCCCTAGCAATTCCCAAACGAGAATGGATTTTGCCCAGTCCCGCGCGGCTATCTAACGCAGGGGTAAGCAGCAATACCTGCTGATCTCGCTCTTCGTAGTTATGCGCAACTTGAAGCAATGAAGTGCTCTTGCCTGCGTTCATTGCCGAATAAGTGAAATAAAGGGATGCCATACTATGCGATTACCCAAACTTGTCGTAAATATTCCGTTAACGCGACACCATACCTGAGCAGTTACCGACCTGCAATTCAGTAACGGAGCAACGGCGGAGAATTTGCGATATAATGCACGGTTAAACTAAAGCACAGGAGTTTATTGATGTCTCACTCGTCCTCATCTGCACCCACCACCTACTCGCTCGATTTTATCCGTGAAATGCCAAAAGCTGATTTACATCTGCATTTAGACGGAAGCTTGCGCATGGAAAGCCTGATAGAAATGGCTAAACGCAGTGGTGTAGAACTCCCAGCGACCACAGTTGAAGGCTTAAAAGAACTGGTATTCAAAGACAGCTACCAAAACCTCGGTGAGTACTTGAATGGCTTTCAATATACCTGTGCCGTCTTACGTAACTTAGAAAACATGGAACAAGCCGCTTACGAGCTCGCAGTGGATAATCAGGACGAGGGCGTGAACTATATCGAAGTTCGCTTCGCGCCACAGCTACTGATGGACCCAGCCAACGGCATTGGTTTCGATGACGTTATGCATGCCGTCAATAATGGCTTGCAGCGCGCCAAAGACGAATACAATCAACGCCACGACGTTGGTTTTGGTGACGGCCTCAAGCCTCCCTTTGAGTATGGCATTATAAACTGCGCTATGCGTATGTTTGGGAAGAAAGGTTTTTCTCCCTACTACACACAATTGTTCCAGCTACTTAGCGATCACGATGATATGGCCGTCATTAAAGCCGCCGCCATGGAGATGATTCGTGCCAGCGTGCGTTTGCGTGATGACGAAGGAATGCCGATTGTCGGCTTAGATATCGCAGGCCAGGAAAATGGTTATCCGGCGCACAAGTTCAAAGAAGTCTATGAATATGCGCATCAGAATTTCTTGTTAAAGACTGTGCATGCGGGCGAAGCCTATGGCGCCGAGAGTATTTTCGAAGCCCTCACACAATGTTACGCCGACCGCTTAGGCCATGGTTATTCGCTGTTCTCACCCGAAATGATTGAAGACCCGAGTATTACGGACAAGGAAGCCTACAGCCAACACTTAGCCTCCTTTATTGCGGATCGTCGCATTGCCGTGGAAGTTTGTTTAACCAGCAACCTACAGACGAATCCGGCCATTGGCGGCATTAAGAATCACAACTTCCGCCATATGCTCGAAAATCGTATCGCAACCGTAATTTGTACGGACAACCGCCTAGTCTCAAGCACAACGCTCAGTGACGAATACAAACTAGCATTGGACAATTTCCCAGTGCCACTGAAGCGATTGAAGGACATGGTGGCTTATGGGTTTAAGAAAAACTTCTTTCCCGGCACTTATGTGGAAAAACGGGCCTATGCGAAGCACACGTTGCAGTACTTCGACCACATTGCGCGCAAGTATGGATTTATCTAAACACCCAGCTTAGCAAAACACATCTCGCGGCGTGCTGCGCCTTTTTTAACCAGCACGCCGCTTCGTTCTAGTCTGTCGACAGACTACCGAAACACAAATACTTCCATTCGGTGTATTCCTCTAAGCCTTGATGTCCGCCTTCACGACCAATACCTGACTGCTTCACTCCGCCAAACGGCGCGGTGGCGTTAGAAACGAGGCCGGTATTAACTCCGATCATCCCTGCCTCCAGCTGCTCAGCAACCCGCTGCACTCGACCGATGTTTTGCGCATAGAAATAAGCAGCCAAACCAAATTCAGTGTCGTTGGCCCACGCAATCGCTTCCGCTTCGTCATCGAAGGGAAAAATTGGCGCCACAGGCCCGAAGGTTTCTTCTCGTGCGCACAACATGCCTTGGTGAGCATCGCGAATAATAGTCGGCGTAAAGAATAAACCACCACGCGCATGGCGCTGACCGCCCTTCAGCAGCGTGCCTCCTTGCGCCAAAGCATCGGCGATATGCTCTTCAACCTTATCCACAGCCGCTTGATTAATTAGCGGACCAATTTTCACCCCCTCTTCAAAACCGTCACCCACTTTTAATTCATTTAAACGATTCGCTAGTCGCGTGAGAAAACCTTCGTAGACAGACCGCTGCACGTAAATTCGGTTGGCACACACACAGGTTTGCCCAGCATTACGGAACTTGCTATCAATCGCGCCCTGCACTGCTGCGTCAAGGTCAGCGTCGTCGAATACAATAAACGGCGCATTACCGCCGAGTTCTAGCGACACGCGTTTCACCGTTGACGCGGATGCGGCCATCAGCGTTGCACCCACCTTGGTGGAACCCGTAAAGCTCAATTTGCGTACCAAGGGGCTTTGGGTCATGACTTCACCAATGACCTTGGCTGAGCCGGTCACGACGTTAAACACCCCCGCGGGAATACCCACACGCTCAGCGAGCACCGCCATAGCTAATGCTGTCAGTGGAGTTTCTGAGGCGGGTTTCACCACAATAGTGCAACCCGCAGCAAGTGCCGGCGCCACTTTCCGAGTGATCATCGCAGCAGGGAAGTTCCAGGGCGTAATCGCAACACATACGCCAACAGGCTCGCGCGTGACCACAATTCGACTATCTGCGCTAGCACCCGGAATGGTCTCGCCATACATGCGCTTCGCTTCCTCGGCGAACCATTCTATATAGTTGGCGGCATAAGTAATCTCACCTTCCGCTTCTGCCAAAGGCTTACCCTGTTCAAACGTCATCAATGCGGCGAGCGATTTCCGTTCTGCCATCATGGCATCGAACCATGCTCGCAATAATTGGGAACGCTCACCGGCGGTTTTCCGACGCCACTCCGCCCATGCAGTATGAGCCGACGCAATGGCGTGTTCCGTGTCCGCTTTGCCAAAATTGGGTACGCGGGCAATTTCCTCGCCCGTGGACGGGTTCGTCACCGCAAAAGTTTCACTGGAACTCGCTCCAACCCAGGAGCCATTTACAAAGCAAGCTTCTCGAATCCATTTTTTGATCTCTTGGCTGACCGCCATGCCATCACTCCTTTCTTGGTTGAACGCCATTTATTCCATAAGCCTTACATTAAACATAGAAGCTTTCCACGCCCTCAGATCAAAAAAGCCCCGCAAAGGCGAGGCTTGATTGAGTGCGACGAAGATTAGAAGGGAATGTCGTCGTCGAAATCCACGTCTGGCGCCATTGGTTGCGGTTTTGGCGCTTGCTGCGGCTGTTGTTGAGGCTGTTGTTGAGGCTGTTGTTGACCATAGCCTCCTTGCGGCTGCTGCTGACCATAACCACCTTGGGCCGGCTGCTGTTGCCCGTAACCGCCTTGCTGAGCTTGTGGCGCTTGGTTCTGCTGACCTTGGTTTGGCGCATAACCACCTGACTGCTGCGGACGCTGCCCGCCACCCATGTCGCCACCGGTGCTACCACCCCGACCGTCTAGCATCTGCATTTCGTTACAGACAATCTCGGTCGTGTAGTTGTCTTTACCGTCCTGACCTTGCCACTTACGAGTTTGCAAACGCCCTTCGATGTATACCTTTGAACCTTTCTTCAGGTACTCACCCGCAATTTCCGCCAGGCGACGGTAGCACACCACACGGTGCCACTCCGTTTGTTCGCGCTGTTCGCCGGTGTTTTTGTCTTTCCAAGATTCGCTTGTCGCAATGCTTAAGTTCGCAATAGCTTGGCTATTTTGGGTGTAGCGAACTTCTGGGTCGGCCCCTAGGTTGCCAATAAGAATGACTTTGTTCACGCCGCGAGTGGCCATGTTGTTCTCCTGTTTACTTATCCGATTTTACTCAGTCGACGGTTTTTGTATTATGTTCCGCCCAAT
This sequence comes from Idiomarina sp., assembly GCA_020831965.1. Lineage (GTDB taxonomy): Bacteria > Pseudomonadota > Gammaproteobacteria > Enterobacterales > Alteromonadaceae > Aliidiomarina. The sequence goes on along the minus strand of JAFIFP010000011.1, from coordinate 11,675 downwards.
ATCAGCACTGCAAAAGCTACCGACTAAGTTGCGCGAGCAGTGTCTGCACTGACTCCGCTTTATAATGTTCGCGTTGAATTTTTAAGTACGCAGCGCGTTCTTCATTAACCACGACTGCCTCTTCAACACCCGCTAATTCCACGAGCTGATCCGCCAGTTGGCGAGCTTGTTCCTGACTAAAAACAGGAAGGGGCACGGTCACTCGGGTGGTTGCCGAAACAGTCTGCATACCAAAGGTAAAAAGCAACCAACATACTAGCAGCACCAGACAGAAAATCATAACAGCTTGCGCACTTGCGTACTGTAATAATATGCCACCGAAGACACCGCCCATGAACGCACCACCAAACTGGCATGTGGTATAGATTCCACTGGCTGAGCCCTTACTTCCCGCAGGGGCATGTTGGCTCAAAAACGCCGGCAAGTTCGCTTCCAAATAGTTGAATCCGATAAAGAATAACCAGACAGAAACCACTAAAACGAGGAGACTACCCGCAGCAAACATAATGGCCGCCAACGCGACCACCAAGAATAGGATGGCCACCCGCATCCCCGGAATCTGGCGATCCGTGCGAATGGCATAAAGCATCAGCGGTACCATCACCGCAAAGGACAAAATCAGCGTAGGCAAATACATCCAGCTGTGTTGTTCAATGGCTAAGCCAGCGTCGACCAAAGACAACGGCAAGGTCACGAACCAAGCGGTTAAAATAAGATGTAAAACAAAGACGCCGAAATTCAAACGCAGCAGCTGGCCGTCGGAGAGTAAGCGTTTCATTTCTGCCGGCACTGGCAAAATGTCGCGACTTGGCACCCGTTGTAACGGCTGTGGCAGCGCAAATAATACGGCGAGCATCGCCGCGCCGGTTAGTGCCGCAGTCAACCAGAACAATCCAGATATTCCCGCTATACCACCAAGCCAAGGCGCGATAATGAGCGCAAGTACGAAACTTAGGCCAATACCAGCACCGATAATGGCCATCACTTTTGGTCGCTGTTCGTCCCGTGAGCTATCGGCTGCCAATGCCAATACGGCGCCAGCAATCGCGCCCGCACCTTGTAACACGCGACCAATCGTCACGCCCATCAAAGTGTCGGCCATAGCGGCCACGACGCTACCCACCGCAAAAATACTGAGTCCGGCAAGAATGATAGGCTTACGGCCCACGCGATCTGACAGCCAGCCCATCGGAATTTGTAGTAAGGCCTGAGTGAGGCCATAAGCACCAATGGCGACTCCGACCAGCAGCGGGGTGTAGTCTGGGTAGGCTTGTCCGTAAATGGCTAGCACCGGCATGATCAAGAACAGGCCGAGCATTCGCAGGCCAAAGATTGATGCGAGTGTTACGGCTGCTTTCTTTTCGGTGCGATTTAAGGCACTGACTGTTTTCAAATCACGACTACCTATGTGTTGCTGCTAACTCTGGGGAAACAAGTCACCGATGGATACGCCACGCGGAATCTTTTGTTCAAACAATCTGCTCGTACACTTACCCATAGAACTGGCTAAGGGATCAATTCGTGTGGCGCGCAAGTTTAGCAGATCCAAGGACCTATCGTCAGCCGTATTTCCTCTACCTAATACCTTTGCGTAACTCCAAACAACAGACGCATTCAACATCTGCCCATCGATGTGCGATAATGGGCGATTAATCTTCATTCCGGCGATTTCACTGAAATCGTTCGGCACCGGAATAGCAGTGGAAGGTCCTGAACTATGGTTCTGCATTATGGATAAGATCGAAGTACGGGGTGCGCGCACCCACAATCTAAAAAATATTCATTTGGAGATTCCTCGCGACAAGTTAGTGGTTATCACTGGCTTATCCGGCTCTGGTAAATCATCACTCGCCTTCGATACCCTTTATGCTGAAGGACAACGACGCTATGTGGAATCGCTGTCTGCGTATGCGCGCCAGTTCCTGAGCCTCATGGAAAAGCCCGATGTAGACAGCATTGAGGGACTTTCGCCGGCAATCTCAATCGAACAGAAGTCCACGTCGCACAATCCGCGTTCCACAGTGGGTACCATCACTGAAATCTATGATTATTTGCGACTGATGTTTGCTCGCATTGGTGAACCACGTTGCCCAGAGCACGGCGAAGCCTTAGCGGCGCAAACTGTTAGCCAAATGGTCGACCAAGTATTAGCTCTGCCGGCGGACAGCAAAATTATGCTGCTCGCGCCTATTGTCAAAGGGCGTAAAGGCGAGCATCAGAAGACCTTGGAAAATCTTGCGCAACAAGGATTCTTGCGCGCGCGCGTCGATGGCAATGTTTGTGATCTGTCCGATCCTCCAGAACTTGAACTCCACAAGAAACACAATATTGAAGTGGTGGTCGACCGTTTAAAAGTTCGCGACGGCATTGAACAGCGACTGGCTGAGTCATTTGAGACTGCGCTCGAACTGAGTGGTGGCACCGCCATGATTGTGCCAATGGACGATGAAGCCGGTTTTGAACCCCTGCTCTTTTCAGCGAATTTTGCGTGCCCCTTGTGTGGCTACAGCATGCAAGAGCTCGAACCTCGCATGTTCTCGTTCAATAACCCAGCAGGTGCCTGCCCAACCTGCGATGGCTTAGGTGTTGAGCAATACTTTGACCCTGAGAAAGTGGTGACCAATAACGAGCTGAGTTTGAGCGGTGGCGCCATTCGTGGCTGGGACAAACGAAATTTCTATTACTACCAAATGCTGCGGTCGCTCGCGAAGCACTATAGCTTTGACCTGAACACCCCCTTCCGCGACCTTAGCGAAGAAGTGGTCGAGAAGGTGCTCTACGGCAGCGGTACGGAAGAAATCAAGTTTACCTACGTGAATGACCGTGGTGACACCGTCGTTCGTAATCATCCCTTTGAGGGAATTTTACCCAACATGCAGCGCCGCTATCGGGAGACCGACTCGAACGCCGTGCGGGAAGATTTAGCAAAGTATCTGGCAACCAAACCTTGCCGCAGTTGTGGCGGTACCCGATTGCGAGAAGAAGCACGCAATGTGTTTGTAGCAGAAACCACGTTGCCGACTATTGTCGAACAGTCGATTGGCGATGCTTTAGAGTTCTTTACTCAAATTGAGCTACAAGGTCAGCGCGCGCAGATTGCAGAAAAGATCTTAAAGGAAATTAATGACCGACTGCGCTTCTTAGTGAATGTCGGCCTGAACTACCTGACGCTCAGTCGAAGTGCCGAGACACTATCGGGCGGCGAGGCACAACGCATTCGTTTGGCCAGCCAAATTGGTGCGGGTCTTGTCGGCGTCATGTACGTACTCGACGAACCTTCTATTGGTTTGCATCAACGGGACAACGCGCGACTTTTGGAAACCCTGAATCACTTGCGTGATCTCGGAAATACCGTGCTTGTCGTTGAGCATGACGAAGACGCCATTCGCGCCGCCGATTACGTGATTGATATTGGCCCTGGTGCGGGTGTTCACGGGGGTGAAATTGTCGCCTCCGGTACTATGGCGGACATTATTGCCAATGAAAACTCGCTTACCGGGGACTATCTGTCTGGACGTAAATGCATTGAAGTGCCGAAAAAGCGCAACAAAGCAGGTAAACATTGGATTGAGTTAGATGGCGCCCGCGGCAACAACCTGAAACATGTGAACCTGCGAGTTCCCATTGGCCTGATGACCTGTGTGACCGGTGTATCCGGCTCAGGCAAATCAACTCTGATCAACGATACCTTATGGCCACTTGCCCACAAGGAATTGAATGGTGCCACTAATGATGTGGTCGCTCCTTTCGATACGATTCGTGGATTGCAACACTTAGATAAAGTGGTGGATATCGATCAAAGTCCAATTGGTCGAACGCCGCGTTCAAACCCCGCAACCTATACGGGTATTTTTACCCCAATTCGTGAGCTATTTTCTGGCGTTCCAGAGGCGCGGGCACGGGGCTATAAAGTAGGTCGCTTCAGCTTTAACGTGAAAGGTGGTCGCTGTGAAGCCTGCCAAGGCGATGGCGTAATTAAAGTCGAGATGCACTTCTTGCCGGACGTGTATGTACCCTGTGATATCTGTAAAGGTAAACGTTACAACCGCGAAACCTTAGAGATTCGCTATAAAGGCAAGACCATTCACGAAGTGCTGGAAATGACCGTTGAAGATGCCCGTGAGTTCTTCGACGCGGTTCCAGCCATTGCGCGCAAACTACAAACATTGATGGACGTTGGTCTGAGCTACATTCGTTTAGGTCAGTCAGCCACCACATTGTCAGGTGGTGAAGCGCAACGGGTGAAATTGGCGCGTGAACTGTCGAAACGCGACACCGGCAAAACGCTGTATATTCTCGACGAGCCGACTACTGGCCTGCATTTCCATGACATTCAGCAGTTACTGGCCGTGCTACATCGCCTACGTGATCACGGGAATACCATTGTCATCATCGAGCATAATTTGGATGTGATCAAAACGGCTGATTGGATTATTGATCTCGGCCCTGAAGGCGGCAGCGGTGGTGGTGAAATCCTGATTACTGGGACACCGGAGCAGATTGCCGAGCACGCGCCATCTTACACGGCTCAGTTCTTAAAACCGCTGTTACACAAGGCGTAATAACTATGGAAGGCACACCGCAACGACCGTCCCACACCGCCGAGCTGCTGCAGGATATTCTGGAGCGTGCGAGGCAGTTACCAGACGAAGGGCGTTGTGCCGACTATATACCGGCGCTGGCGAAAGTGAATCCTGACTACCTAGGGATCGCTGTTGCCGAGTTGGACGGCCGCGTGCATATTGCCGGCGATGCCCAAGTGCCTTTTTCGATTCAAAGTATTTCAAAGATCTTTGGTTTAGTGCTCGCCATGGAGCGTGTCGGCGAGCCACTTTGGCAGCGCGTGCGCATGGAACCTTCTGGGCAGGCTTTTAATTCTATTATGCAGCTGGAGTGGGAACACGGTATTCCACGGAATCCGTTTATTAATGCGGGTGCCATTGTGGTCGCGGATGCGCTGGTGAGTCATTTCTCGGCAAGCCGCAGCGCGTTGATTCAGTTTATTCGTCAGTTAGCCAACAACCCCTTGATTCACGCGGATGACGAGGTCTGGGAGTCGGAGCGCGTACACGGCAACCGAAATGCCGCACTCGCCTACTTAATGAAGAGCTTCGATAACATTCAGTCGGAAGTTCCGGCAGTACTCGATCACTACTTCTATCAGTGTGCCATTAGCATGAGTTGTGTCGACTTAGCTCAATCGCTCTCGTTTCTGGCTAATAAAGGCGTACGTGGCGGCTCTTCCGATGTTGTTTGCGATCAACGCTCAGCCCATCGCGTCAACGCCTTACTTTCCACGAGCGGTATGTATGACCAATCCGGTGAGTTTGCGTTTACTGTAGGTCTGCCCGCGAAGAGTGGCGTCGGCGGCGGACTCGTTGCGGTTGTGCCAGACTATGGGGTGATCTGTGCGTGGAGTCCGCGCCTGAATTCTTATGGGAATAGTCACCGCAGCATGTTTATGGTGACCACATTAGCAGAAGAGTTAGGGCTGTCGGTTTACAACTAGGTGATTGCGGGCTTTATTAGCAGCTGAAAGTGCCTCGTTTACAACCAAAAAAGGCATCATGTTGAATACCAAAGTCATCAAACAAACTCGCCAATGTGCCATCTTCGTAGAGTGACCACATGAGTCTCTCGAAGTCTGTCATGGTAATCGAGCCGTCTGGTTTACCGATGATACGTGTTCGATAGGAATGGTCGTAAGCGTCCGCACCGACTACAAGTTCAATCATGGGTTGTTTTCTTAGCTGTAACCAGCGCACGTATTCGTCGGTGAGCACAGCCAAGTCGACGCGCTCATTCAGCAGCATATTCAAGGCGGTCCGTTGATTGTCCGCACCGTAGAGGTTGTATTCTTGCTCAAGTAAAGCTGCAGAGGTTTCAAAGCCAGCGAATTGGTAATGATATCCAATCACCCCACCCACACGTCTTGAGCCATCCACAACGAAGTCCACTTCACCACGCTCGATTCGGTGGCTTAACGCAAATAAACGCTCTGAACCCGACGTTAAGTAGTCACCCCAAACATAATCAACCTCAGTCGGCCAATTCCAATCCATAGACTCGAAAAGCATCAGATCGCAACATCCGCCAGACATGATCGCGCTGTAGCGATCTTGTGGACGAACTTCACGAATTTTAAAATGATACTCGACCTGCTTTGAATTCAATGTGTCGAGAAGCAATCCCAACAAATGCTGCGGCACGCGTGAAGAGTAAAAGGGAGGAAATTCATAAGCAGCAACGACAATAGTTGTCGGCATTGCTTGCTCTGAGTCATCAACTTGGCTGTATACAGGATTTATAAAAATGAGAGATAACAACGCCACCAGCAAACCGGCTACCGTAAGTCGCCATAGTTTTGAAGCTGTACGTTGCATCATGCATAAACCTAAATGACCGGGGGACTTGTTCTATACTGCCCCCGGTTTTTAGGTATGTCAATCAGACTAATTCGCGCCCGGAAGCGTGTAGTAGGTTTCTGCACCCGGCCCGACCGGCAATCCAAGATAGAATACAAAGATATAGAACAGCGCCACCCAGCCCACAAAGAACACCATGCTGTACGGCAGCATAATAGCGATCAAGGTTCCGATTCCAAGATTCTTCTGATAGCGCGCTGCGACGGCAAGAATTAAGCCGAAGTAACTCATCATTGGTGTGATGATATTGGTGACCGAGTCGCCGATTCGGTAAGCCGCCTGTACCAGCTCCGGAGCGTAGCCAATTAGCATGAGCATCGGAACGAAAATAGGTGCTGTCACTGCCCACTGCGCGGAAGCGGAGCCAAGCATGAGATTCACGAAGGCACACATTAAGATAAAGAGCACGAATACGCTCGGGCCCGTGAGGTTGATGCTTTGCAGGAGGGCTGCGCCGTTGACCGCAAGAATAGTCCCGAAGTTGGTCCAACCAAAGAAAGCCACAAACTGAGCGGCGAAGAAGACCAAGACAATATAAAGGCCCATCGAGCTCATGCTCGCGGCCATTGCGTCGATCACGTCGCGATCGCTGCGCATCACTTTAGTGACAAAGCCGTAAACGAAGCCTGGAATCGCAAAGGTAATGAAGATAAATACTACGATGCCATTCAAGAAAGGTGAGCGTGCGATCTCACCTGTTTCAGGGTTTCGTAATACGCCCCACTCCGGCACGACCGTGAGGGCTAAAAGTCCAATTAAGCCGACGAAAGTTAAGCCAGCAAACGCGAGTCCTTTCTTCTCTTGTGAGCTTAAATGTTCCATCTTCACATTGGTGTCGATGTCAGCATTTGGATCCATGTCGTCCGGATTGTATTTACCCAGTTTGGGTTCAACAATTTTCTCAGTGACCAACCAACCTAGTACGGCAATCAGGAAAGTACTGACGAACATGAAATACCAGTTCATCTCTGGACCAACAACATAATCAGGGTCAATGAGCTGAGCCGCCGAAGTAGTGAAGCCGGACAATAATGGATCCACTGTACCGATGAGTAAGTTCGCACTATAACCCGCAGAAACACCAGCAAAGGCAGCGGCAAGACCGGCGAGTGGATGACGGCCGAGAGAGTGGAAAATCATTGCAGCAAGAGGCACGAGTACCACATAGCCAAGTTCCGAAGCGGTATTGGACACAACACCTGCGAACACGATAGTGACGGTCACAACGCGCGGAGAAGCACGCATCACCATGCCGCGCATTAAGGCTTCAAGCAGACCCGAGCGTTCGGCAATACCAACGCCCAAGATCGCCACTAAAACCACACCCAAAGGAGGAAAGCCGGTGAAATTAGTGACCAGATTCGAAACCATCCACCGCAGACCGTCGCCCGACAATAGGCTGTTCACTGCGATCACTTCACCTTCCGTCGCTGGACGCGGGTCAAGTACGTGAACGTTCAACCAACCGGCAAGGCCACTCGCAACAATTACGAGTAAACAGAAGATAGCGAATAAAGTAACTGGGTGAGGAAGGAGGTTCCCTAACCATTCCACCGTGTCGAGAAAGCGCGTAAACCATCCGCGCTTTTCCGTTGAAACGTGATTCTGCGCATTTCCACCAGACATGCAGAGCTCCTATAGGACTTCGCCGCACTGCGACGCTTGGATAATAGTTTTTATAAGCGGGTCATTCTATCGGAAAGCGGTGACTCTTGGTAGGTGGTCGGTATAATGGCAAGATTAACGACAGATTCAGCGCGGAGAACGACATGGCATTACACGTAATTCAGCACCCTCTGGTTCAACACAAGCTTGGACTCATGCGCGAAGAGAATATCAGCACCAAGAGTTTTCGTGAGCTGGCCAACGAACTTGGTAACCTGCTCACTTATGAAGCTACCAAAGACATGCCGCTGGAAACCAAAGAAATTAAAAGCTGGAGTGGCAACCCCATCAAAGTAAAAACCCTCAAAGGAAAAAAAGTCACAGTGGTACCTATTTTGCGCGCTGGGATTGGCATGTTGGATGGTGTGTTGACCTTAATCCCGAGTGCTCGCGTGAGTGTTGTGGGCCTTTACCGTGACGAAGAAACGCTGCAGCCCGTATCCTACTTTGAGAAATTCGCGGGCAATATTGAAGAGCGCTTGGCGATGGTAATTGACCCTATGTTGGCCACCGGTGGCTCCATGATCGCCACTCTCGATATGCTCAAAAAACATGGCTGTCGCAGTATTCGTGTGTTGGTACTGGTGGCGGCGCCTGAAGGTGTTGAGAAAGTACTCGCTGCGCATCCAGACGTGGACATCTATACCGCAGCGTTAGATTCCCATTTAAACGAACACGGCTACATCATTCCTGGACTTGGCGACGCGGGTGATAAGATCTTTGGCACGCGTTAATCTTCGTAAACTCCACCGCTGGATTGGTTTAGTTCTCTTAGTACAAATCAGCATTTGGGCAGTGAGTGGCGCTTATATGGTTTGGGTGAAGCTGCCCTATATTCATGGTACTCATTTAGGCACCTTGGACCCTCAGCCCGTGCCCTCGCTCTCGCCCGATGCGCTGTTGAATGTGCAAGCGCGCTATCCTCAAGCGCAGAGACTCGACTGGTTTCAGCCACAACTACTGAGCCATCCGGAACCGCTTGTGCGCGTGCAGCTGCAAGGACACCGCTTACTCGTGTCGCCAGCTAGCCTAACGCGAGTTCGTCCCACGCAATCTGATATTGAACACCTCGCGCAACGCGCCTACCAAGCCAACGACACGCCTGAAATTCGTTCGGTCAATTACCTTACCGAAGCACCGGGCGAATTAAATGCCGCACACCTTCCTGTCTGGCGAGTGGACTTCCGCGATCGCGTGGCGACCACTTTGTATTTCAGCGCCGACACTGGCGAGTTGGTGACCCGCCGGTTCGTCTGGTGGCGCGTATTTGACATCATGTGGATGCTGCACATCATGGATTATGAAGACCGTCATGATATTACGAAGCCTTGGTTGCAAGCGCTCAGCATTCTGTCGATTCTGTTCGTGGTGACAGGATTTATTATGTTGTGGCGACGATTCAAGCCCAGTGGCCGCCGGAGGTCGAGGCTATGAAGACCAAGGCGTTAATGACCGCGCACCTTTGGACCAGCGTAGTGCTGGGTGTGCAGCTATTACTCTGGAGTGTCAGTGGCCTCTATTTTAGTCTTTGGGGTCATCAAGCACTCATGGCACACCAACATTTCCAGCAACCTAGCTATCGACAGGCTGTGACATTACCGGACTCGCTTCCAGACATCCCTGAGGTGTCAGGTACTTTGTTACGACAAACCTTAATGCCTCGAGGCGAGCGTTGGCAGTGGCGACTCACTACCGATGAAAAGACGTACTATCTTGATGCATTGTCACTAGTGCCTTGGCAGACCTCAGCTCAAGAAGCGCGAGCCATGGGTAAAGCGAGTTATCGTGGTGAAGCCAACGTGACACACGTGCACCTTTATCCGCATGCTCATCCCGACCTGATTGGCCGTACTGATGCGATGTATGAAGTGGCTTTTGATGACGCTTTGAGAACTCGCGCTTACGTGAGTGTTGCGACAGGCGATGTACTGACTCACCGCAATAAATACTGGCGATTGCATGACTGGATGTTTCGCCTTCATTTCATGGATTACAGTGGGCAGCGGGATTTCAATAACGCCCTCATCGTCATCGCTGCCGGGGGTACCTTGTGGTTTGTGCTGACCGGGATTCTTGTGAGCCTCCGAGTCTTCAGGCGTTAGGCATAAAAAAGAGCGAGGAATGCTCGCTCTTTCTTGTCGTTTTAGTCGTTGATGTTACTCGTTGATGTTAATCGTTGATGTTACTCGCTGATGTTAATCAACGATGACCTCCAACGTATCGCCAGCAGTAATGGTGATATTTTGGCTATGTACGAATGTGAGTTCAGTCTCTTCTTCCGGGTCGTCTTCGATTTCACAGGTCAGTGCCAAGGTATAGTCGCCCTCTGCGATATAACCAATACTGAACGGGTAGGTTGCCGTCGACTCGTGGAAGAACACGCTAACACTCGCATATGGGCCGTTCTCCTCGTCACTGTTGTCTGACATTTCATCGAGTGGTTTATCTAGACCTTCATAGAGGTAAAGGGCAGCAAAAGGCACCGAAGCGTCGGCGGGACCCACTGGACAACCCGCGTCCATTAGCAAGAGCTCGGCCACTTCACCTTCCATATGACCAATCTGTGCGTTGTCTACCAAACGCACACCGCGCGGCTGCAATAGATAATGAGGGAGCCCTGGGGGCGCCACTAAGGCCTTGCGGAGATCAAACTCGACTGTGTAGCTGAAGGTTTGGTTTGCGGTCAACGTGGGGCCGTCTAGGCGCAACTGGCCTGAAGGTACACGCAATCCGACACGCTCACCTTCGGTAGTTTCCACATAGCTTCCTTCACTGATGTCTAAACGCAACTGGCCATATTGCCCTGGCTCTACTGGTGCGTTCTCCACTAACTGTTCGGCGGTTGCACCTTGCAGCGTTAAAAGGTCAATCCCCACAGTATTCGAAACCACATTTCCGGTGTCATCCAAACACACATTATTAGGTTCAATCACACCTTCATCCCCAACGAAAAAACGCTGAGGTGGCTGACCGTTACCTACTAATTGAACACTTTCAAAACACACCACTACTTCATTGGCAGAGTTTACAGGTGCATCACTGACTCCCAAACTAAAGCGCGCCATGCCATCATCATTCTCGGTGCTTGAATCGCAAGCTACCAAGCCGACAGCGGCCATACATACAGCCACCGCTAACACTGAACGTTTCATATTCCAAACCATAGTGATATCCCTCATGTAACAAAATCGTGCACAGTAAAAGGATAACGCCCCAGCCCAAACATTATTCCCCCCAAACAAATTCTTTACACAAATTGAGGGTCACAAATTGAGGGTCAGAACACGTTTTTCGCCAAACCTTTACCATAAGCTATTGTTTTTTCGACAGTTGATAATTTGGGGTCAGAACAACTCAGCGTACGCATTCGCCAAATCATCCAACAAATCCAGCCCCTTCAATAGGTTACAACGCGAAATTTGAGGGTCTGACCCCAATCTAAGGGGGTCTGACCCCAATCTTTTGGGGGATTTGAGGCAACAAAAAAGGCGCCCGGGGGCGCCTTCTTCAGAACGGTTCTAAGTCTTAGTCAAGAATCTTAGATACAACGCCCGCACCTACAGTACGGCCGCCTTCACGGATTGC
>JAFIFP010000010.1 GCA_020831965.1 Idiomarina sp. | reverse complement strand
TCGAATCCTGCCGGGCGTGCCATACGTACTGACCGGTAACGGTCTCAGGAATACCTATCAGTGGTGGGTGTAGCTCAGTTGGTAGAGCCCCGGATTGTGATTCCGGTTGTCGTGGGTTCGAGTCCCATCATCCACCCCATTCCTTCCTTGGTTTATCCCTTGGAAAATCAATACGAACAATATGTCGGCGAGTAGCGCAGCTTGGTAGCGCACTTGGTTTGGGTCCAAGGGGTCGCTGGTTCGAATCCAGTCTCGCCGACCATTTTGTTTCTCTTATCTGATTCAGTTGCTTATACATCCCTGTGGCACGTGTCCGGCTCGTCCATCCATGGCCTCGCGTTCGGGCCTGAAATTGTAGTGCAATTTCCGGGCGGCCCTCACCCAGTCTCGCCGACCATTTTGTTTCTCTTATCTGCTTCGGTTACTTATACATCCCTGTGGCATGTGTCCGGCTCGTCCATCCATGGCCTCGCGTTCGGGCCTGAAATTGCAGTGCAATTTCCGGGCGGCCCTCACCCAGTCTCGCCGACCATTTTGTTTCTCTTATCTACTTCGGTTGCTTATTCGTCCCCAAACTTCTAATGCGTAACGCCAAGCTGGCGATTTATATCGTTCCGATATTGGCGAATAAAACGAGCATTCGCACCTGCGTCGTTAAGGTCATGACGTGATGCACTCCGCACATCGACTCGCGTTTGGCGGCCGTCGGCCTGAATGCGAATAACAATATCGCTAGTAAGCCCGAACCACCGAGTGGTGGCCTGTGCTTCAACGCGTCCTTCCTGATAACTCGCTCCTACTAGCTGCCAACCCAAACGCTGAACCACACGCTGTGAGGTTAAATAGAGTGTTTCTCGGTCGGATGGGAACTGCATCGGGATCACGTCGGGAAGACCTTCACGTTGCAAAGGTCCTGTAGCTAAATCGAATGCTAAAGTTGCGCCTGCTGCATCTCTGCGTTGCGCCAGTAAAGCGAACTCTGGAGGATCAAAGACGTCAGTACTGACATCTGAGAGCGACGGAGTCGTATGGCGTGGGTATATTAATGCGGTGGCCAATACGAGTGCCCCGAGACTCGTTGCTGTTCCTAACACGAGTATCGGTGGGCGCTTTACTAGCAGTGCACGTTCATGACTGACGGCCCAGACAATTGCGCTCACTCCTAACATACCAAGTCCCCAGCCCAAATAAATTAGTGACCAACCTTGTTCAATGCTAATCGAGCCTTGGCGGAATAAAGGGGCTGAACTGATGACAGAGAGCAATGCGATACTACCGATAATAAGAGGAACAATTTGAGGCATTCGAATCATCTGTATACCTTGGTTCGCAAAATGAACATGCTAACTATACTAGCGAATTCGGCAGCGCTTGAATACTTAAGAGGCTGCACCTTTGTTCAGAATAGTTAGTATGCCCTCGATGCCCAATTCGCGCAGGCGAGCCACATTTCTTACCGGAATATTCTCAGGGTCAGGGCAGCGCTCAAGGACTTTCGTCATATGTTCACTGCGAAGGAAGTGCAAAATTGCGACAGGCGAACGGTTTGTGTAATTGGCCGGGTCATCAGGATCAGCGTTACTGAAAACGTAGTCAGGATGAAAGTGTGCGAACTGATAGCGGTGCTGCCAACCATGGGTTACGAGCATGTGCTCCGCCATACCAACAATACTTAAAAAACTAGCGAAGTCCTGATAAGCGGGCAAGAGAAGAAGTGTTGTGCTGATAGCTGGTTCTTGGTCTAGTTTTAGTATTTCGTTACAAATTGTGTCGTAAATGACATGCTCATCGGCACTTTCGGTGGCTTCATAACGAATGGTGGCGCGAGCAAACTCACGGTGTGCGAAAGGGCAGAGGTTCTCGCCGATCACCAGACGTTCAAGCCAATCCTGAGTCTGCGTAATCATGCTTTCTGGCGAATGCATGGTATATTCCTTGAGGCCGATGACTGCTATAAAACCATGAAGGATTATATATGAAACGGGTGTTATTGACGACCTTATGGCTGCTTTCGCCGCTCGCGGTTTCAGCCGATACCGAGATGAGTTCTGCGCTCGCTCAACGGATTGATGGCGATGCCTCAGGCGCGTGTATTGCGGCGAGTCGAATTCAACCAAACGCCCAAGGTGAATTGCAAGTTGAGCGTTCATTTCGTTGCGCAAATGGATCGCATCGCTCCATTACCGCAGATACCCGATTTGAAATTGGCTCAATCAGTAAAGCCATGTTGGGCGGTATTGTTGCGCGATTACATCAGGATGAAGTCTTATCCGTGGATGATCCCGTGGACCGCTGGTTACCCGATGGAGTGCAGCTACCTACGCATAATGGTGAGGTGATACGGATTCGTCATTTACTCACCCATAGCTCGGGACTTCCGCGTTTACCTGCAAATCTATCTCCCGCCAATGTTCAAGATCCATACGCTGACTACACAGAAGCGCAGCTTCTCGAGGCGTTGAGTCAGTTTACTCCCGAATTCGCACTTAACGAACGCTTTGGTTATTCCAATTTTGCAGTCATGACGCTCTCTTATGTTGTCAGTCGAGCGGCGGGACGCCCACTCAGCGAGCTCTATCAAGACTATCTCTACACTCCCATAGGTATGACACATACGAGCTTTACCGGTGACACTATGCAGGGCATGAGTGGCGAAGGGCGGCCTATGCCAAACTGGAACTTTCCGACCAATATGGAGGGCGTCGGTGGTGTGCGCTCGACTCTCCGAGACATGGAGCGTTGGGTACGGGCACAACTTGGACAAGGCTCACCCGCAGTGATTGAAGCATTAAAGCTGAGTCAACAAGCACTTGAAACAGCGGATTCGACTGAGATGGCTTGGGGCTGGATTTTGGCGCCGGTAGGTGAGCGCGTCTATGTGAGCCATGGGGGAGGAACAGGCGGCTTCACTGCTGCAGTTTTCATCGACCCGTCCAATCAAAGTGCGTCCATTGTTTCAACTAATGGCGCGTTACATCAGACTGGAGATATCCAGTTGCTCGGATTACACCTGCTCGACCAAGCGATTCCTCCAGGCCAAGCCTACGTGGTAGCGGAAGTTCCGGAAGACATTTCTTTGGCTGACTATACAGGCGAGTACCCCTTGTTCCCCGGGTTTTCGGTTCGTGTTTTTGAACAAGCGGGGGCTTTAATGATTCAAGGAACAGGTCAGGGTGCTGCTGAAGTGCGATTCGTTGAGCCTGATGTGTTTGAAAATGTGGCCCATGGGGCGCGGTTTGTCTTTGAACGCAACGCGAATGGTGAGATTATTGCGGTCACCTTGCATCAAGCAGGGCAGCAACTGCGTGGAGAAAGAATTCTTCAACCCACGACAGATGAGTCGCCCGCGACTGAGCCTCAGGTCGAGCTTCAACGGCCGAAGGCAAAGAATTAGGCGATAAACCCAAGCAAAACACTTGCGCCAAACACGCTGAGAAAGGGACCGATAAGCTATGGAACAACAGTTGTTAGATCGTGCGCGTGAGCTGTCCGATCGGCTCGTTCAACTACAAGCTCCAATTCGAGTGCTCGATGCAGTGAACTGGAGTAAACCGATTCGCGAAGAGTTCTTTAAGCATAAAATGCAGCGGTTGCCTGAAGTCGATCGAGAGTTCTACCAAAATCGGCCGCCGGGTTTTGATACCGCAGCGCTGCGTCATGCACTTGCCGATTTGCAACGAGATATGGTGCGGCAGCTCGGTCAGTTGAGTCCCATTTCCCAGTTAATGACTCGTGCGTGTCGCGAATATCGTGATGTTGTGCGTATGATTGAAGCTCGCGGTACGCAGGACTTTCACGAGCTTTCAGTGGAGCTCTATGGTCATCCCGATGATGTCTTTCATGCGGGAGAGCCTACTTTATCTGAGCTTGCGAATATGCTGCAAAGCCCGCTGGCCAACTTACTCGAAAGTGATGCACTACCAGAAGAAAATAAGGATATTGAAGCGCCTCTTGCGGTCGAGAAATTGCAACAACAACTGAATAGCAGCATGCCGGGTCTAGACGTCAAAGTCATGATTTCGGACGGAATTGTGAGTGATGCTGCGGCAGGGGCTGATCGCATTAAAATGAATCAAGATATTATGTTCTCACAGCGAGAGTTGGATATTCTTGAAGTGCATGAAGGTTGGATTCATGTGGGTACAACACAGAACGGCCTTGCTCAGCCTTATTTAACTTGTTTGAGTAAAGGAACACCGAGCGCCACAATCACGCAGGAGGGACTTGCCGTCCTTACTGAGGTTATCACCATGCGTTCAACGCCGCGCCGGCTTGCGAAGCTAGTGGGGCGTATTCAGGCGGTTAAGCAAGCGGCTGATGGAGCCGATTTCATCGAAGTGTTTCGTTCCTGTGTAGCTCAAGGTATGTCGAAGGAAGAGGCCTACACACTAACGCAGCGAGTCTTCCGTGGCAGTACACCAGATGGGCGTCCGTTCACTAAAGACCTAGCCTATATTCGCGGCTTTGTGTTGGTGTATAACCTGATTCGTGTGGCGATTCAGCTTGGTAAAATCGAACGATTACCACTTTTACTCACGGGTAAAATTGCAGTGGATGATTTCCGTCAAATTTGTGAGCTTCATGACTCTGGTGTGATTGCAGCACCTAAATATGTGCCACCCCACTTTAAAGATTTGCGTGGCTTAGCGACATGGTTAAGTGTGGGCCGGTTCATCGGTGACTTCTCTTTCGCACAGCTTGAAAACGATTATCGACCTCTTATTTCCTAAGGCAGTTAAATGACTACGGCTAAGCGTTCTAAATACTCCTCTGATACTAAAGCTGCACAGGCACTCGGCGCTGTTGATGATGCGACGGGGGGAGTGGTGCCAGCAATTCATCCGGCGACAACTTATTATCGCGATGCGGACAACCAATACCGCAGCGGTCGAGTCTATGGTCGCGCGGATAATCCTACGTATTTGCCAGCGGAAGCTCTTTTAGCTGATCTTGAGGAAGGCGAAGAGGCGTTGCTTTTTGCTTCCGGAATGGCGGCCGCAGTGGCGGTCTTTCAAGCGCTGCGTCCTGGTGACCATGTGCTGGCGCCGAAAGTAATGTATTGGGCGTTGCGGCAGTGGCTCTTGCAGTTCGCCACGGAGTGGGGCTTAGAGGTTGAGCTAGTTGATATGTCGAGCTTGCAGGACGTTGAACGCCAGTTACGACCGGGGCAGACGAAGTTAATCTGGATAGAGTCGCCAGCGAATCCTCTATGGGGCGTGACTGATATTGCTGGCATCGCAGCGTTAGCAAAGCCGTTCAATGTGATTGTGGCGGTAGACTCGACGGTGGCCACTCCGATTCTTTGCCAGCCACTCACATTGGGTGCGGATATTGTGATGCACTCCGCTACAAAATATTTGAATGGTCATTCGGATGTCATGGCGGGGGCGCTAGTCACTCGCAAGAAAGATGAATTTTGGGCGCGTGTTCGCAATGTTCGCAAACAATCGGGAGCAGTTTTGTCGCCCTTTGATGCTTCACAACTGTTACGCGGAATGCGTACTCTCGCATTGCGTGTGCGATACAGTTCAGCGTCCGCCTTGCAACTCGCAGAAGCGCTGAAAGATCATACCGAAGTGAGTCAGGTACTTTACCCAGGACTCTCAAGTGCGCCGGATCATGCGTTGGCGTCTGAGCAGATGAAAGGCGGCTTTGGTGGCATGTTATCTTTGCGGTTTCGGCGTGGTGCAGGATTTGCCATTGCCGTTGCGGCGCATACCAAGCTGTGGAAACGCGCCACCTCATTGGGAGCCGTTGAAAGCCTGATTGAACATCGGGCTTCGATTGAAGGCCCCGATACACCGGTACCCGATGATCTTTTAAGGCTATCGGTGGGCATTGAGTCGACCCATGACTTATTGGAAGACCTTTACGCGGCGATTGATCAGGCCAAACAAAGCCAGTGATGAAAGCGCTCTACCCGACTCCCGCAAACGCTGTCGAAGTCATCTCGGAAGTGAAGAAGTCACGCTTTATCGCTTATGCGACAAGCGTGGTGGACAGAGAGTCAGCAATGGCACAGTTGGAGTTAGTGCGAGCCAAATATCCTGACGCCCGGCATCATTGTTGGGCCTATGTACTCGGTAATCCAGTGTCACCACGCAGCGCAGCGATGAATGATGATGGAGAGCCTAGTGGTACAGCTGGCCGGCCTATCCTTAAGGTGCTGCAACACAAGGCGATCGGCGATGTCATGATTATCGTGAGTCGTTACTTCGGTGGTGTAAAACTAGGCGCGGGAGGTTTAGTACGGGCTTATTCATCAGCTGCGGAGCTGTCTGTGCGAGCACTGAAGCTAACTCAGCATGTACCAACGACTTCCTGTAAAGTGCGCTGTGGCTTCGCTCACGAACAGCTGATTCGCCATTGGCTAGAGCAACATCAAGGACATGTCACTGGCGCAGACTATGGCGAAGAGGTTTTACTCAAAGTCGATGTGCCAGTAGCCGACTTCGAGCCTTTGGTTGCATTCTCGGAAAGTGTCGACGCCATCGTTCAGCAGTAACGGCATAATTTGTCTGGTTTTATTCGAATCAATCTTTTTTGATGGGCACTAACCATTGCCGGCGAACTCGGTCTGCCCAGCTTTTACGCAACCCCCAATGACTCCAGAAGGGGCGATTATGAAACTCTTGCCATGCGTCACAACAGGCATCTAAACGCTGCCGATCTGCTGCCAAGTATTCTACTTGTAGCCAGCGATTCCAAGGATTGGCTAAGCCCCAATCGGGAATGTGAATCTCGCAATTCGGTAGCCGATAGTGCAGAGCGGGGCGCTTCTTAATCAATGGGTCTTGCGTGTGTTGTGCAACTTGCTCCTCATCAAGCCACGCCAATAGAGGTAATAAATCCAGGGCGCGATTGCGAGTTGGGTTGTCCTGTAAATAATCTTCTGCCCATGATCTATTAGACGTTGGCCAATAGTTTGAGCGCAGCACTTGCTTCAGGTAACGCTCAGGAAAAGGGTCAACGAAAAAGGTCAACTTACGGGTTAGGTTCACTGCTGACTCTTCAGCCAGCCAGTCATAAAGCAGCAGGAATGCTTTTAATTGCGCGAGTAAATGCTCCGGCTCCTGTGAATGAATTTCGGGGTTGAGCTGTAAACCGAAAGCGTACCACATGCTTCCAGAGGTGCCTTGAGCCCCTTCCTCGCGTAGTGTTTGAATTAAGTTTTCGACATCTTGAAGCTTTGATAGCGGCAGTGGAGGACTTACGATCTCTAAGGGCACCAGAGGTGCACTAATGTGTCCAAGCAATTGTTCAATGTTGTCCGATAACGCGCTTTTGTTTCGTTTGTCGCTTGCCATTTTTTGCAGCAGGTCAAAGTCGAGCTCAATAACCCAGTCGCCTTCTTCTGCACCATTGAGTTTACTGCGATAACGGCTTTCATCAACGCGCTCAAGCTTAAGATGCTTCGCAACGGTGTCGACAAGGTGAGGAAATGCGATGCCATTCAGTTCGATCTCGATTCCAACCCGGCGTTCATCGCCATCATGATTCGTCTGCCAGGGAGAGGCTCCGAGTTGTGTCATGAGTTGCCCTGTTTGCCGCGTAGAATTTGCAGTGGGTCAAGTTCAACTTCACACCACTCGTCGCTCATATGTCGAAAGGTTCGATCCCAACTAACACCTTCCCGAGACGTACGGCCAATGCCAAGCGCAAGTAAATCCGCAACACCGTAGTAAAACCCTCGGGTCGAATCTGTCATGCAGCCCACATGGTCATCGAACCCATAGCTGACGATGCGTTGGTCGACATTGATTCGATCGAAGAATCGCGTTTCGCGACGAAGAAAAGCGTCTAAATATTGGGTCGCCACGTTGCGGATACCTGGGAAAATATAAAATCTCAGTTGTTGAACCCAGCTCTCATCCATGGCACCACCGGACCAAGCTACAATTGCATTATCCTGCAAGACCCGTCGATGTGCCGCGGTAAAAAAATAGTTCGAGCAGCTGTCGAGACAGTAATCCCATACTTCGAGATTGAACTCGTTGCGATATAAGTGGTAACCCCATTGCATAGCCGCCATCGGGTCACCCGCGTCAGAACGGACACGAAATGTCCTAATATTGGGGTTGGCTTCAGCAGTGGCTAGTAGTTCACGAACAGTGGCTGCAGTCGCTGGGCCATCCAGAACGATCGCATCTTCATCTACGCTAACACGTCCTCCCTCAATTGCATCAGGAGCTTGTGCGCAGCCGCTGACTACGAGAGCTAAGGCACTCAATGATAGAAAAGTCGACAATGCTTTAGGCCACATAACTTCGAAACTCTCTGTTATAGGAAACTGTTTTAGAAAATCGTTAGAGAAAACTATTAGGGAACACTGTTACTTGGGAATTGTTACCGGGAAACTGTTACCTGGAAATTGTGCCCCGGAAATTGACTCCCTTTAATCATAGCGCGTCTTTGGTCCCATTGTGATCTGCAACGACTACACGATTACGCCCTTGCGCCTTGGCGCTGTATAGCGCCTTATCTGCGACCGTTAAGAGCTCCTCAGGTTCCACACGCGGAGAGATGGACAACGCACTAATGCCAGCGCTCACAGTCAAGACATCGGAACATTCGGAGGTTGCGTGTGGGATATTCATTTGTTCTATCCCGAAGAGGACGTCTTGTAGGCGCTCCGAGGCTTCTTGAGCCTCCACTTCAGGCAATAATATAGCGAATTCTTCACCGCCAAATCGACTCACTAGCTCGCCACTTCTTCGAAAATGCTCGCTGAGAACACGAGCGACAGCTCGTAAGGCATGGTCTCCAGCAATGTGACCATAATGATCGTTAAATGGCTTAAAGAAATCGATATCCACCAGTACTACAGTTAAAGGCGCGCCGTGCCGTAAACAGCGATGCACCTCATGGGAAAGTTGCTCGTCGAAGTGACGGCGATTCGCAATGCCCGTCAGACCATCTCGGTGTGCAAGCTCTTGAAGACTTTCATTCGCTGTTAAAAGTTCTTCATGAGCAGCTCTGAGTGAGCGCAGATAGCGTTCACTTTGCAAGGCGTTGGCAATCATTTCGCCGACTAATTTTAACCGTCGAATATCTGCTTCAGTCCAGTGGCGCTTGCGCGCAACCATGTCACAGCCGACAAAGCCAATGAGTCGATTCTGCGCATACATGCCGACACAGATGACTGAGCGAATGTCTTCACTATTAAACTCAGCTTGTTCGTTGTTGCCCTCTTCCGGGATGGTATCGACATCGTGGACAACAAAAAGCCCTTCTGTTTCTATGACTTTGAAGAACCAGGGGAGAGCGTTTCTCGGTATATTTTGTAGTTCGTCGATATGGCTAGTAATACCTTCGCGCACCCACTCGAAGGTGTTTGTTTGTTTAGTAATGCCTTCATCAAATTCGAAGATATATGTACGATCGGCATGGCAAAACTCGCCTAATGCCTCGAGTGCTCTTTGAATATGCGGCTCGCAATCCCCGCCTTGGGCGTTAATTAAGTCGGTAGAAAGCTGCGACATGAGTTTGTCGAAGCCAATTAAATCTTTTAGAGAAATCTCGCTACTAAGCAAGTCGGAGCTATCAGCTGACTGAGTAAACAGACGATGGTCTCGTTCAAGTAGCATGAGGAAGCGCAACTCGCCGGAGGGCAGTGGCACGCGCTTACTTTTCATACTGAGCGCGCGCCCCTTTACCGTCAGATCGCGCCGCTCTGCGGGTCGGGCAGACAAAGCCTCTTGAATGGGTGAATGTACGGGCTTAAGCGGCTGTGTGGTGCCAATCAATTCGGCGTCAATCGCAAAGGAAACAGCTTCAAGCTCGTCGCGCGACGGTGTTTCGGAGCTCAATGAAAGAAGATGCTGTGCCGCCGTATTCGCGAAGTACTGACCAATTAATTGGCCATCAGAGTCGTACTGCGCTGCAATAACGCCGGTATCCATCGCATTAATCAGTGCGAATACGACCTCAGAATTTAGTGACCGCACATCCTTTTCAGAAGGTGACATAAGAGGCCTATGTTTTATTGTTATGTAAAATTTGTTGCTGCGAGTTTAAGAGTGCAAGCACTAAGATTAGTTGTCAACGCTTAATATTTGCCGTTAAGTTGAGTGCTTAGTGAATCCGAGGCGTTAAAACTTAACGGCTCGGCTCGACTGAATCGAAAACCCTCGTTATAATGTCGCGTCATTTTTTCCGAAGCGGCAGTGCGGTAAAGGTAAACGTGCTGCAGGCGAGTACCCATGCAGGAATTTTCTGGTAATGAGTACGAGCGCCGTGTTTATTGGTCTTATACCTTCTAGTGATACTGAGGTAACAACGCAATGCAGGTTTCTGTTGAAACAACTCAAGGGTTAGAGCGTCGTATTACGATTACTATCCCTGCAGACAAAATTGATAATGAAGTACGCAATCAAATTAAACAGCGTGCGCGTACGGTTCGCATGGACGGCTTCCGTCCTGGCAAAGTGCCTGTGAGCATGGTTGAAAAGCGCTTTGGTCCTGCGATTCGTCAAGACGTGGTGATGGAGCAAATGCAGCGCCATTACGTAGAAGCCTTAGTTCAAGAAAAAATCAATCCAGCGGGTGCTCCGCGTTTTGAAGCGAAGACTGACGCCCCAGGTAAGGACGTTGAGTTTGTTGCAATCACTGAAGTGTATCCAGAGATTGAGCTAAAAGACCTCGACAAAGTAGCAGTTGAAAAGCCAGTTGCCGAAGTCACTGATGCAGACCTCGAGAAAATGCTCGAAACGCTGCGTAAGCAAAACGCTGGTTGGAAAGAAGTGAAGCGCGGTGCGAAAGATGGCGACCGCGTGACCATGGATTTTGTTGGTCGGGTTGATGGTGAAGAGTTCGAAGGTGGTAAAGCTGAAGGTTTTGCGCTTGAAATGGGCCAAGGCCGAATGATTCCAGGCTTCGAAGATGGTGTAAAAGGTTTAAAGCCTGGCGCTGAAAAAACCATCGAAGTGACTTTCCCAGAAGACTACCATGCAGAAAACCTGAAAGGTAAAGCGGCTGAGTTCGATATTTCCGTGCAGAAAGTTGAAGCGCCGGAGTTACCTGAGTTGAATGATGAGTTTGCGAATCAGTTTGGTATCGCAGAAGCAGGCGTTGAAGGACTGAAGAACGAAGTCCGTAAAAACATGGAGCGCGAGCTTACCACTGCCATCAAAAATAAAGTGAAGCAGCAGGTGATTAAAGGCCTGCTCGCGGCTAACGACGATGTGCCAGTTCCAGCCGCATTGAAAGAGCAGGAAATTCAGGTGCTACGTCAGCAAGCGATGCAACGCTTTGGCGGTAACGCGAAGAACATGCCTGAGCTTCCAGCTGAGCTGTTTGAAGAGCAAGCCAATGAGCGCGTGCGCGTTGGTCTGTTACTGGGTGAAGTGATCCGTGGTAATGAGCTGAAAGTGGATGACGCACGAGTTGAAGCGCTGATCGAGAACAATGCTTCTGCTTATGAAGACCCACAGCAAGTGGTTGCCTATTACCATCAAAACGAAGAATTGATGCAACAGGTCCGGAACGTCGCATTGGAAGAACAGGCGATCGAACTGATTCTGGAAAAAGCCAAAGTGAGCGAAAAGTCAGTCAGCTTTGATGACGTGATGAACCCGCCAGCGCAATAAGCGTTTGCTGAAATTGTCAGGAATTGGTTTAATGGCTCGGGTGTCCGCATCCGAGCCATTTTTTTTGAGGAGTTAGTTCATGATGCAGAATTCTACGCCAGAGCCGATGGCTGCTTTGATCCCTATGGTGATTGAGCAGACTGCAAAAGGTGAGCGTTCGTTTGATATCTATTCGCGTCTGTTAAAAGAGAACGTGATTTTTTTGTGTGGCCCGGTTGAAGAGAACATGGCCAATCTGATCGTCGCCCAAATGTTATTTCTTGAGTCTGAAAACCCTGAAAAAGACATTCATCTTTATATTAATTCGCCGGGCGGCTCAGTGACAGCAGGTATGGCAATCTATGACACCATGCAATTCATCCGCAATGATGTGTCGACTATGTGTATGGGCCAAGCGGCGAGCATGGGAGCATTCTTGTTAGCGGGGGGTACTAAAGGGAAGCGTTATTGTTTGCCTAACTCTCGCGTTATGATTCATCAGCCACTCGGTGGCTTCCGTGGCCAAGCCTCGGACATTGAAATTCATGCGAAAGAAATCCTGTATATCAAAGACAAACTGAACCGGATTCTTGCCGAGCACACAGGACAGGATTTGGAAACAATTGCTCGTGATACCGACCGAGACAATTTCATGAGCGCGGAACGTGCGGTGGAGTATGGTTTGGTCGACTCGGTCTTAACTAAACGTTAATTCTGACGTGCGAAGTAATCGTTTTCGCAGTATTTTTAAGTATTAAAGAAAAGAGTCGGGTGCTGGAGAAGTAAATGACAGAAAAAACCGGTGGCAACCAACAGGGCGGCAAATCACTGTATTGTACGTTCTGTGGTAAGAGCCAGCACGAAGTGAAAAAGTTAATTGCAGGGCCTTCCGTATTCATCTGTGATGAGTGTGTGGACTTGTGTAATGACATTTTGCGGGAAGAAATTAAAGAAATCGCGGCACAAGGCCAGCGTGAGAAGGTTCCGACTCCAAAAGAGATTCGGTCCCACCTTGACGACTATGTAATCGGTCAAGATCGTGCCAAACGAGTACTTGCCGTAGCGGTTTATAATCACTACAAACGCCTGCAAAACTCCGGTGTGCACGACAATATTGAATTAGGTAAAAGTAACATTCTACTGATTGGTCCAACGGGTAGCGGTAAAACCTTATTGGCAGAAACCTTAGCGCGTTATCTTGATGTGCCTTTCACTATGGCCGACGCGACAACTCTGACCGAAGCGGGCTATGTTGGGGAAGACGTCGAGAATATCATCCAAAAGCTCCTGCAAAAGTGTGATTATGATCCGAAGAAAGCAGAGCGTGGCATTGTTTATATTGACGAAATCGACAAGATCTCGCGGAAGTCTGATAATCCATCAATTACCCGTGATGTTTCCGGTGAAGGTGTTCAGCAGGCTTTGTTGAAGCTGATCGAAGGGACTGTTGCTTCGGTTCCGCCGCAGGGCGGGCGTAAGCATCCACAGCAAGAATTTGTGCAGGTTGATACCTCGAAGATTCTCTTTGTCTGCGGTGGGGCGTTTGCGGGTCTTGAGAAAGTGATTGAACAGCGCTTGGCTACCGGCACTGGAATCGGCTTCTCGGCGGAAGTGAAGTCCGCCAAAGAAAAAGAAATCAAGAATGTACTGACCGAAGTTGAACCAGGTGATCTCGTGAAGTACGGTTTAATTCCTGAATTCATTGGTCGATTGCCGGTCGTTGCGAGTTTGACTGAGCTGGATGAGGATGCATTAATCCAAATTCTGCAACAGCCTAAGAATGCGTTAACCAAGCAGTATGCTGCGCTTTTCGATATGGAAGACGTTGAGTTAGAATTCCGTGAAGATGCGTTACGTGCCATTGCTCGCAAAGCGATGAAGCGGAAAACGGGAGCTCGCGGCCTGCGGTCTATCGTTGAAGATGTGTTGCTGTCCACAATGTATGAATTGCCATCTATGAGTAATGTCAGCAAAGTGGTGGTCGATGAAACGGTAATTAGCGGTGAGTCAGATCCGATAATTATCTACGCAAATACGAAAGAAGCACAGGCATCTGGCGAATAAACAATCAATCAGGGGCCTTCGGGCCCCTTTTTTGTAATCTCTCATTGAACTTTGTCGTGTCACCCGCATATAAAGGGATAAGACTTTTTTGATGGACGCTCCACTATGGAGAACACAATGACTGAACAGAGCGTTGAACACTTCACAATGCCGGTCCTACCATTACGTGATGTGGTGGTGTACCCGCATATGGTGATTCCACTTTTTGTTGGTAGAGAAAAATCGATTCGTTGCTTGGATGCGGCGATGGACAACGACAAGCAAGTATTTCTGGTTGCGCAGAAAGACCCTGCCGTGGACGAGCCGAAACGTAAAGATATTTACGAAGTGGGCTCGATCGCGACGATTTTGCAAATGCTCAAGCTGCCAGATGGGACTGTGAAAGTTCTCGTGGAAGGTACGCGTCGCGCCAAGGTAAAGAAATGGCGTGACGAAGAAGATTTCTTTACGGCAGATATCGAAACACTCGATTGTGAGTTAATGCCAGAGAAAGAAGAAGAGGTGATGAGTCGTTCGGCGATGAACCAGTTTGAAGGTTATGTGAAGCTGAACAAAAAGATTCCACCGGAAGTGCTGACCTCCTTGTCTGGAATAGATGATGCAGACCGTCTTGCCGACACGATGGCTGCGCATATGCCATTGAAGCTTGCTGACAAGCAGCATGTGTTAGAAATCACTGATGTACGTGAGCGGATGGAGTATTTGATGGCGCTGATGGAAGGCGAAATCGATATTCTGCAAGTGGAGCGTAAGATCCGCAATCGTGTGAAGCAGCAGATGGAGAAGTCGCAACGTGAGTACTATCTGAATGAGCAAATGAAAGCGATTCAGAAAGAACTCGGCGAAGGCGAAGATGGTGTTGACGAATTTGAAGCATTAGCGAAGCGTATTGACGAAGCGCAGATGCCTAAAGAAGCAGCGGATAAAACCCGCGCAGAACTCCAAAAGTTACGCATGATGTCACCGATGTCTGCGGAAGCAACGGTGGTTCGAAGCTATATTGATTGGATGACCAGTGTGCCTTGGCACAAGAAGAGTCGGGTGAAGAAAGACCTGGCGAAGGCCGAGGAAATTCTTAATGCAGACCACTATGGTCTGGAAAAAGTTAAAGAACGAATTCTTGATTACCTCGCGGTACAACAACGCAGTAAGAAAGTGCGCGGTCCTATTTTATGTTTAGTCGGACCTCCCGGCGTAGGGAAAACCTCGTTGGGACAGTCGATCGCTCGAGCGACTGGCCGGAAGTATGTGCGTATGGCGCTCGGTGGTGTGCGGGACGAGGCAGAGATACGCGGTCACCGTCGGACTTACATTGGCTCTATGCCGGGTAAGTTGATGCAGAAAATGGCCAAGGTAGAAGTGCGGAACCCATTATTCTTGCTTGATGAGATCGATAAGATGTCATCAGATATGCGAGGCGATCCGTCGTCAGCTTTGCTGGAAGTACTCGATCCAGAACAAAATAGCTCATTCAATGACCACTACTTAGAAGTTGATTATGACCTGTCTGATGTGATGTTCGTTGCAACGTCAAACAGTATGCGTATTCCTGCGCCTCTGTTAGATCGAATGGAAGTGATTCGTTTGTCGGGCTACACGGAAGACGAGAAATTGAATATTGCGCGTCGGCATTTATTAGCGAAGCAAGTTGAGCGGAACGGCTTGCGTCCTGAAGAAATCGAAGTTCAAGACGATGCGATTTTGGGCATCATTCGCTATTACACGCGTGAGGCGGGTGTGCGGAATCTTGAACGCGAGCTATCCACGCTCTGTCGTAAATCAGTACGCCGCATTTTGCTGGATAAAAAGTTAAAGAAAGTGCGTATTGGTCCGGCAGACTTGGAAGAGTTTCTCGGTGTGCGCCGGTTCGACTTTGGTAAAGCGGAGGATGCTGACCAAGTTGGGCAGGTGACAGGGTTAGCTTGGACGTCGGTGGGTGGAGATTTACTCACCATTGAAGCGACTAGTGTGCCGGGTAAAGGCAAAATGGTCTTTACTGGGTCTCTTGGTGACGTCATGAAAGAGTCTATCAGTACGGCGATGACAGTGGTGCGCAGTCGCGCGGATAAACTGGGTATTGCAGCAGACTTTTATGAAAAGCAAGATGTGCATGTGCACGTTCCTGAGGGGGCAACTCCGAAAGACGGGCCTAGCGCAGGTATCGCCATGGTTACAGCCTTGGTTTCTTCATTAACGGGTAATCCAGTTCGGGCCGATGTCGCCATGACCGGAGAAATCACGTTGCGGGGTGAAGTTCTGGCGATCGGTGGTTTGAAAGAAAAATTATTAGCAGCCCATCGCGGTGGTATAAAACGCGTACTCATTCCGAAGGAAAACGAGCGTGATCTCAAGGAAATCGCGGATAATGTGAAGGGTGATTTAGAGATTCATCCGGTCCAATGGATCGATGAAGTGCTTACTCTTTCAATGTCTAATAGTCCATTTAAAGCATTGAAAAGTAAGAAGAAGTCATAGTGTTTCAGAAGCTCATTCTGAACGGTAGGGGAAAAAATGTTAATTTTTACCGAAAAATGCTTTTCATCCCCGCCGACTGTGATAGCCTAGGGGCAGTTGTCTGAAGCCTTACAGGCCAAGGGTCGTAGGGATTCGGTAAACTTTTTTGACAGGCGTCTTTGAGTGCTTGAACTAAAGATATAAGCTTGTTATAAACTTTGCTGGCCCAATATTTAATTGGAACCATGGAACTCCATAATAACAATCTAAGGGGATGATACTGTGAACAAGTCTCAGCTTATTGACAAAATCGCAGCAGACGCAGAACTTTCTAAGGCCGCTGCCGGTCGTGCTCTGGACTCAGTAATCGGCGCAGTAACTGAAGCATTGAAAAGCGGTGACCAAGTTGCGCTAGTTGGTTTCGGAACTTTCTCTGTACGTGAGCGTTCAGCTCGTACAGGCCGTAATCCACAAACTGGTCAGACTATTCAAATTTCAGCAGCTAAAGTACCAGCTTTCAAAGCCGGTAAAGCACTGAAAGATGCAGTAAACTAAACATTACTGTTTTAGTAAGCAAAGGCGCCGATAGGCGCCTTTGTTGTTGGTGGAGTAGCTAAAACGCTGCACATTTTCTGTGATATACTCTTGCGCGCGTTGGCGAGCAGCTTAAAAAACGAAGCTGTCGGCACGCACACACAGAGATAAGTATTAGTGGTCGGCGACAAAAGAGACAGCGTATGCTCGAAAGGATCCGTGAGGGCGCACAAGGGCCCGTAGTTAAAGTAATTATTTTTCTGATCGTAGTCGCGTTTGCCCTGACTGGGGTGAATGCTTATCTGGGCGGAAGTACAGAGACTTATGTGGCGAAGGTCAATGGGACCGAAATCAGCCGCGTACAGTTTGACCGTGCGTATCAGAATCAGCGTGCCATGCTAGAAGAGCAGTATGGCGAAATGTTCCAGATGCTGGCTGCTGATGAGGGATACACTCGTCAACTTCGTGCGAGCGTGCTTGAACAGCTTATTGAAGATCAGTTGACGATTCAGTTGGCTCAAAGCCTGGGAATGCGCCAATCACCTGACGTTTTGCGTCAAATGATTCGCGAATTGCCTGACTTCCAGATCAACGGTCAGTTTAGCAACGATCTCTATAACCGAGCGTTAATGAGCTTGGGCTTTACACCATCGCAGTTCCGTCAGTATATGGAAGAACAAAGCGTGCGTGTGCTCATGTTGCAAGGCGCATTTGGTTCAGAGTTCGCGTTACCCAACGAAGTTGACCGTCTGCAGGTATTGCAGAACGAGCGCCGTAGTGGTCGTTATACACTGATTCGTGGCGAAGACTTCCTCGGTCAAGTTGAACTAAGCGATGAAGAAATCGAAGCTTGGTACTTCAACAATCAAGAACGTTTTGAAGTTGAAGAGCAGATTCAATTGGCTTATGTAGAGCTTCGCTTTGACGATGTGGTTGCGCGTACAACAATCGACGACGATACGGTTCGTGAGTATTACGACCGCAATCCTGCCGCTTTCAGTGCCGCAGAGCAGCGTCGTATTGCCCACATTCTGGTTGAGTTTGGTGCCGACGAAGCAGCAGCTCGCGTAGAAGCAGAGACCTTGCTTGCTGAAATTCGTGCGGGTGCAGACTTCGTAGAAGTTGCCGCTCGCTCGTCGCAAGACATTTTCAGTGCCGAAGATGGTGGTGATCTTGGAACCCTTGAACGCGGTGCCATCGATCCGGATATTGAAGATGCCGGTTTTGCTCTGCAGAGCGAGGGTGAAGTGTCTGACGTGGTGCGTTCAGAGTTTGGTTTCCACATTGTGAAATTGACGCAATTGAGTGCTGCGCAGCAAACTTCGTTTGACGAAGTTGCTGATGAAATTCGCGAGAACTTAGCGCGAGTAGAGGCCGAGACAGAATACTTCCGTTTGCAACAAGAGCTCGCACGCATGAGCTTTGAGATTCCAGACTCACTGGACGAAGTTGCCCAAGAGCTTGGTTTGACGATTCGTCAGAGTCCACTGATCACGCGCGGCAACCCGCCTTCAGGTTTTGACTCTCCGCAGTTGTTAACTCAGGCGTTTTCTTCAGACGTGACTGAGCGAGAGCTCAATAGTGAGTTAATTGAGTTGAGTGAACGCTCTATCGTAGTGCGTGCGGAGAATTATGAACCGCCGCGTATTCGTCCGCTCGACGAAGTGCGAGACACTATTGTAAGCCGTTTGCAGCGTGAACGCGCCCAAGAGTTAGCCCTGAGCCAAGCCGATGAGATTGTTGCGCAGATGCGTGCTCGTGAACGCACTGGCCGTAGTTTCGAGTATATCGAAGCAGCAAGTCGCTTTGGCGCGGACTTGCCAGGTGAGATTCGTCAACGTTTGTTCCGCATGGCGTTGAACGAAGAATCTCCTGAGATCGCTCGCGTTTCATTGAATACTGGCGATGTTGCGGTTCTCGAGTTAACGGGTGTGACGCCTGGTATTGCAGACGAAGAGTTAGCAGACCGCTATTCCCGTCAGCTTGAAGTACAACACGCTGAGCGTTTGTATCAAGGCTTGATGAACGCATTAAAGAGCGACGCGGATATTCGTCGTCGACTCTAAGCTTCATCAAATGAAGAGCTAGTGAAGTCATAAAGAAAAGCCGATACGTTGTATCGGCTTTTTTGTTTCCGCTTGCTAGCTGTTCCGCTAACTGGGATAGAGAGAGAAGCTATTGGGTGACGTGACGTTCTGGCGTTGGTGTAAAGACTTGACTGCAGCCCAGAGCTGTCTTCCTTGCTGCCACATTGGCTTCTCTGCACTATACAGAGTTTGTTGCAACGCTATGAGTGTCGATGCTAGCTCTGACTCGTTGGCGAACTCATCGATAATGGCTTGTAAGCTGGTGACTGGTTTACCATGTCGTGCGCTCTGCCAAGCGAGCAGAGCTTCTCGTGCCTCGTGGGGCTGGTTGTCATAACAGGCCTTCTTGAGTCGATTCAGGGCTGTTCTCGCATGTTCTGGAATGTGAGTGCCGGGCTCTTGTGCGAGCGGTTTCTTACGATAACGTTGAACGACCGCAATTAAAGCGAATAAAGTAAGCAGCCACAGCACAAATACTACGACGAACCACAGTGTGCTTGGTCCACGACTCGCTTCAATCATAGAATCTCGGTCAGGACGATCGGCGACACCAGTGCGTTCCGCAGTAACAGCGTCTGGTGGCGTAATTGCGCGAGGAGAGGGGATACCCCCTGGTGGTGAGGTTACGGTCAGCTCTCGAGCCGGTAGCGTGGCATACTCGACGCGATTTGTTCTTGTGTTAAACCACGGCACCCGTACCTCTGGTAGCTCAAAGGTTCCGAGCTCGGTAGGAATGAGCGCTATGCTGTAACGCATTTGCGAGATCCGGGTACTTCGGGCAGGAATTGACTCAGGCTGCCCGCGGTCGGGATAGATTCGAATACTCTCAGGCCATTCAAGGTTGATATCTGGTAGTTGCTCAGGACGAACCCCTTCGGCCGTGATCGAGATGGTACGCGTAATGGGTTCACCCAAGGGCAACATGACGGTATCAGGGTTCCACTCTTCATGGAGTTCAACCCGTGAGCTTGGCAGCCAAGCACCGGGAAAGTCGCGAGGGCGAGGCTGCACGTCAATGATGACATCCTCGGCAAAGAGCGTGGTTTGTTCTGGGCGTGTAAAACCCGTGAGGCTGCGGCTCGACGTTGCTCGATAGCGACCATCAAAACGTGCGCCTTGAATCTCTAGAGGTCCGCTACGTCTTGGGATAATGGCGTACTCTTGGCTAATCACACGATACCTCTGGCCGTTGACGATTTCTTGTCGTTCCCGGTTTTGCGCAATTTGCTCAATATCGGCGTTTTCTGCCTCGGGCGCGGCAATTTGACCACTCTCAAGAGGGAAATCATTGCGCAGAAAAAGTTCAATTTCGTACAAGACTTGTTGTTGCACGAAAGGCGTTTCATTGCTGACTCGCGCTTGAATGAAGAAGGGGCGTTGTTCGCCATCAGCTTGTTGGGTCGCTTGTATGACTTCAAGATCAATAGGTAAGGTTTGTGCCCCTTCAATCGTAAATGCAGGAATAATGAAGCGCCCCGGTTGTCTAGCGGTTAAGCGCACGGTCCAGCGAGTTGTGCGTTCGACACGCCCTTGTGTGGTTACACTCGAGGTATCAATAGACGTGGCGCCAACAACGAAATCTCTGAGTAATGGCTCTGAACTAAAGGCCCAACGAGGTAGGTCGTCATTTGCCGTGACGGTTAGGGTAAAAGACTCATTTACAATCACTGGATTGCGGTCAATCTCGGCGCGTACTTCAAGACTTTGCGCGAATGCCGGAGACGCGAACATGTAAAAGAT
This sequence comes from Idiomarina sp., assembly GCA_020831965.1. Classification (GTDB taxonomy): domain Bacteria; phylum Pseudomonadota; class Gammaproteobacteria; order Enterobacterales; family Alteromonadaceae; genus Aliidiomarina. Next base: position 95,748 of record JAFIFP010000010.1, on the reverse strand, counting down.
GAGAAATGTACCTATAAAGGACAACCAACGGGTCATGCTTATTACCTCATGTTTGGGCTGGAACGTCCGCTTTGAAAGCGGCGTCGTTCTGCCTCCATGCGTAGTCGATTTCGAAGCAGCCACGCAGGGTCATCCTGCAGGCGGCGCATTAATTGCTCAAGTTGCTCGCGTTCTTCTTCACTCAAGTCATCAAAGTCTGGCAGGGCTTGCTCATCAATGAGTTCACCTGTGTCGTCCTGTCGTTGCTCCACAGGGTCCTGTTCTCTTGGCTCTTGTTCTTGCTGCTCGTCGCTACTCTGCGACTCAGTGGTTTGATCCTGAGAGCCATCAGTGCTGTCACTATCGTCTGCTTCAGATTCCTGTTCCGATTCCTCGGGCTGTTGGTCTGCCTCATCGCCATCGTTCGCAAGGTCTTCATGAGTTTGGTCACCATTCTGGGGACTGTCTCCCCCCTCATTCCCTTGTTCTGACTGTAACTGCTCGAGTAGTGTTTTATTGTCATATGCTTCAGACCAATCAGGGCGAAGGCTGAGTGCCTCTTTATAGGCTAGGATAGCTTGTTCAATGTCACCGGCATAAGCGAGGCTATTGCCCCGATTATAATGAGCGTCCGGTGTATCAAGGCGAGCGAACTCTAATGCAGCTTCCTCGAAACGGCCTTGCCGATAGAGGGCCATCCCGCGCATCATGGGATCGCTAGCACGTCGTTCTGCAGTATCGAAATCTTGGGCGGTATAGGCATTTTGCGCTTGCTGACTGCGGTTTTGAAAAATTTGCTGCAGCCACGAGGTGCTTGCTTGGCTTTTCGTCGAGGCCATCACTTGTGGTGGCATGAGTAGACTTAACATTGCAATCATACCGAGGCTCAATAGCGCCCGTTCACGCGCAATAATGAGCAACAGGGGAATTAACAGTACCGCTAAATAGGGGCCTGTATCCAACCATTGGTCCTCTGCGAAACGCTGCTCGTCTTCGGTTACATCCTGCACTAAGGGCTGCAATGCAAGGAGTTGTTCGATATCAGAGCGGTCAGTACGATAGGGAAGATGAATTCCTTGCGTACTGTTTGCAATACGTTCGAGATAGTCTGGAATTAAACGAGGCAAGAGCAATTGCCCTTGACGATCTCGAGCTAGACTGCCATCAGCGTTACGCACAGGGCCGCCATCGGACGTTCCAAATGAGAGAATAGACACGCGATAGCTATGGCGTCGCAATAGATTCAGAATGTCCTGCACATCTGCACGCTGTACGCCACCAGTTAACCATATGATGTCACCTCGGTCGTAGCCTGCTTGTGTGAGCATGTTAATTGCTTGGCGAAAGCCCGCCACTGGGTCATGCCCCGGATCTGGCATGACCTCAGGACTGAGTGCTGGAAGCAAGTGTCTGAGGTTTTCTGGATCTCGCGTGAGTGGTGTAATTACGAAAGCGTCACCTGCATATGCGACTAAGCCCGTTTGGCCATCTGTGAGCGACTGCACTAAGTCCTGAGCTTTGAACTTTAGGCGCGTGTGTCGATCAGGAGTAATATCCGTGGCGCGTGTTAATTGGCTCATGTCCATGAGTATGACGCGACCCGATTGAACATTGAGCACTGGCGTTTCGATCTTTATCCAGGTTGGACCTGCGAGAGCGAGGGTCGCAATAACCCATGCTAATAGCAGCCACAGAGGACGAGGCTGATACTGTGTCGTGTCACGTTCTGCGGTCAGCGCATTTAATAAATGAGGAGCAATCACGCGACCAGCACCTTGTGGCCGTTTTACCCACGACCACCACCAAGGCAAAAGGGCGAGAATTGGCACCAAGGCGAAGAGCGCATAAGGCCGAATAATATGAAACTCGATCATACTGGAACCTCTCGGCGCGAGGGTAATCTTTGCCATAATGCCCGGACTAGCATAAGGATACTCAAAATAAATGCCGCCAGCAGTGGCCAATGGCTTAAGCTGGTGCGTGGGCGAAAGAACTCTTCATCACCCAATACAGGCTCAATCTGATCGATAATGTCGTAGATGCGATTCATTTCATCGACGTTCCGCGCTCGAAAGTATTCACCACCGCTCGCCTGCGCAATGCGCGTAAGAAACACCTCATCGAGATCTGCACTTGGGTTAATTCTGCGGTTACCAAAAATACCCGGAATTATCATTTCATCGGAGCCAATTCCGATAGTATGAATTCGTACGTCATGACCTTGTGCAAGTATTAAGGCTTCTTCCGCATTAATGGAGCCAGTATTAATCATACCGTCGGTGAGCATGAGTACGACAGGGTCCTTCGTGTCGCGGTCTTGAAAATAGCGAATGGACAAGGCAATGGCATCACCAAGCGCTGTGCGTTGACCCGCCAGTCCAATCTCAGCTTCTTCGGCTAAACGCGCAACGCTTTCAAGATCAGAGGTTACGGGGACATACACATGAGCTGAATCTGCATAGACAATCAAGCCAATTCGGTCGCCATGTCGACGGCGAATGAAGTCAGCAAGTATTTTGTGCGCTGCTTTGAGTCGAGAGACTATTTCACCGTTCAAAGTCATATCTTCCATTGTCATGCTCATGGAGAGATCGAGCGCAATCATCATTTCGCGAGCTTCTTCTTGCAATGGGATAGGTTCTCCCACCCATCGTGGTTGCATCGTGGCGAGGACTACGAGTGACCACAAGAGGTAGCTGAGGAGGTCGCGACGCCAGCCTGGTACGGCAATATGACCTTGGGCAGGCAGCCGTTGGCGAATACCAGGGAATCGAATCGCTGCAGCGCGCTTAGAATTTCGTCGCTTAAGTAATCGAAGGCAGGGGGGCAACAGCAATAATAGGCCAAGCCAAGGCCAGCCAAACTCAAACATCGTGACTGCCTCCAACTGCTGAATTTCGCGGTGGGACTGCTTCCCGCAACCAACGTTCGGCAAGCATCTGATACTCAGACAGGCTCTGCTCTTGTTCTGGGCCATACATCGACTGGGCAATGAGATTAAGCGCGTTCTGATCGATTTGGCGATGCATGGGCAACGTTTGTTGCATAAACTCCAACCAAGTAGGGCCTGTCATTTCCTCAATAGGTTGTGTAGGGAAGTAATGTAGCGCCACGCGCTTGCATAGTGCCGTAAGCTCAGTTGCGCGTCTGACATGGGCAGTCTTAAGCGCGTTGAGAGCTTGTTTACGTACATGATGACGTTGACTGTAACGTCGCCATCCGTAGCGGGTCAGCGCAAAAGTGAGGAGTGTGAGTAGAATCACAATCCACCAGCCCCAAGCTAATGGCCATAATTGGCTCGTATCGGCCTCGCTAATATCATGGAGCTGTTGCAATGCTTCAGTGATCATCGCCGACGTCCCCATTGCAGTTCTAGTGGCAGGCCTGCCGAAATATCAATCACGGCCGTACCCGCTTGCCGAAAACATTGCGCCTGCGCGGCTTTAATCTGTTCGGCCCGTGTAGAGAAGTCTTGACGAAATACGGAACTACCAAGGTTCAGTGAAAGCGAATGCTCGCCATCGCGCACGCGAAGGTTATCCGCTGGTTCGTCGGGTAGCTGCTGTTCCAGTGGGTCAGTGATTCGAATAGCAGTCACGGCGCTATGTCGCTGCAAGCCCTTGAGTAGGGCAATACTGTCTTCGTTGAGCTGCGCAAAGTCACTGACTATGACAATGTCTGAGCCGGGGTGAGCGAGTTGTAGCAACCGCTGTAGTTGTTGATTCAGGGTTTGGCTGGCTGGAGCACTGGAGCTCTCGGCTGGATACGCGCGCAACAGTTGTTCGATAAAGTGCATCACACCGCGTTGACGTGCGGCCGGCTTTGCTTCAGTAACGTCTTGCGAAGAGAAAAACACGCCGCCAATCCGGTCGCCTCGTTTGAGCGCTCCCCATGCTATCGCGGCGGCAAGGTGACTCGCCTGCACAGCCTTGAATAATAGTTGGCTACCGAACAGCATGGTGTCGCTAAAGTCGACACAGACGAAGATTGGGCGTTCACGTTCTTCGCGAAAGAGTTTGGTATGCGTTTTTCCGGTACGAGCAGTCACTCGCCAGTCGATAGCGCGAATGTCATCGCCCGCTTGGTAATGACGAACTTCATCAAACTCCATGCCACGCCCGCGCCATGCACTTAACCGTGTTCCTTGTTGAAGGCCAGTACCGCGGCTGCGCACATAAGGTGGCGTGATAGGTAAACGCCGATAATAAAGGAGTTCTCGGCTATCGGGAAAGTAGCCGTTGCTTGACCAGCGAGTAAGCCAGTCGGTCGTGGTCAGAGATTGACGACGATCGGCGAGTTTCACGGCGTGGCAACCCTCGCAAGAATTCGGTCGATGACTTCGTCTTTGGATACGCCATCGGCTTCGGCTTCGTAGCTCAGAATTATACGGTGGCGTAGGACTGAATGAAGTAGGGCATTGATATCATCAGGGGTCACAAAATCCCGGCCTGCCAACCATGCTTTCGCACGAGCACAGCGATCAAGTGCAATTGTCGCACGAGGGCTTGCGCCCACTTGAATCCAGCCCGCAAGCTCGTCGTCATAATCGCTCGGCTGTCGTGTTGCCATGACTAATGCGACTAAGTAGCGCTCCACGGCTTCGTCCATATGCAAGGTAAGGAGTGTCTTGCGGGCTGCGAAAATGGCCGTTTGTGGCAGCGGCGTGACCGGAGCAGCGTCACTTTGCATCGACTCTTGACGGTTTAACTTGAGAATTTGTTGCTCAGTCTCAGCGCCCGGATAGTCCACAGTCAGATGCATTAAAAATCGGTCGAGCTGTGCTTCTGGCAGCGGGTAAGTTCCTTCTTGTTCAAGCGGGTTCTGCGTCGCCATGACAGTAAACAAAGGCGGCAGTGGATAAGTGCGTTTGCCCACTGTGATCTGCCGCTCGGCCATGGCTTCAAGCAACGCCGATTGCACTTTAGCAGGTGCTCGATTGATCTCATCAGCCAAGATCAGATTGTGGAATAACGGGCCACGTTGGAACTTAAATTCACCGGTTTCAGGACGGTAAATGTCGGTACCCGTTAAATCGGCTGGAAGTAGATCTGGCGTGAATTGAATGCGATGGAAGTCACCCTCAACGCCATTTGCAAGCGCCTGTACTGCTCGGGTTTTGGCAAGACCTGGGGGTCCTTCAACCAAGAGATGACCGTCAGCAAGCAAGGCAATGAGAAGATGCTCTACGAGAGCCGGCTGACCCAGCACTTGTTGTTCTAGGTGTGTCCTTAACTGCCGAAAGTGGGCAACTGTAGTCATGAATGCTGAACTCCTATTATCTTGTCGGGCACAATCGCAGTAAGTGGTTGTTACGACAGTTAATCATACGCCGGGTTCCACAGACTTACACGTCTGTGCGACGACAAACAGCTATACTGAGGCGTAATTCTCTCGATAGGAAGGAAATGGGGGATACAATGGCTAAATCCAAGGTTTCATTCTGCTGAATAAGCCGATAGAATCTTAGGATTCGTGGTCTGACCAGTAATTAGACAGGGGATTCATATGTCAACATCGCAACAGCGCCTGCTCACGGCTAAAGGCGATCGTATCGCGATTGTCGCGGGACTTCGCACACCCTTTGCCAAGCAGGCAACTTTCTTCCATGGTGTGTCCGCCCTCGATATGGGCAAAATGGTGGTGCAGGAACTGATTCAACGGAATGATTTAGATCCAGAATTGGTTCAGCAGCTTGTCTTCGGGCAAGTCGTTCAAATGCCTGAGGCCCCAAACATTGCACGGGAAATTGTGCTGGGCACCAGTTTGCCTGTGGCGACCGATGCTTACAGTGTTACTCGAGCCTGTGCAACGAGCTTTCAAGCTGCAGTAAATGTTGCCGAATCTATGTTGGCAGGAACTATTGACGTCGGAATTGCTGGGGGCGCTGACTCTTCATCGGTATTACCGATCGGCGTTTCAAAACGCCTCGCACGCGCTTTGGTTGACCTGAACAAAGCCCGATCAGCGGGACAACGAATCGCTATTTTACGACGTTTAGGTTTGAAAGATTTATTGCCTGTACCGCCGGCGGTCGCTGAGTATTCAACTGGCCTGAGCATGGGGCAAACTGCAGAACAGATGGCGAAAACCCATCAGATCAGTCGTGAAGATCAGGACAAACTAGCACATCGGTCGCATCGTCTAGCTCACCAAGCATGGGAAGACGGTTTGCTTACCGCTGAAGTGATGACCGCTCACCAAGCGCCCTATCAAGAATATTTAGAACGAGATAATAATATCCGTGGTAACGCCGAGCTTGAGTCTTACGCCAAGTTACGCCCCGTGTTTGATCGCAAGCACGGTACCGTTACAGCGGCTAATGCGACGCCATTAACTGATGGCGCGGCGGCAATCCTGATGATGACAGAGAGTCGCGCGAAGGCGCTTGGTTATCAGCCTTTAGGCTATATCCGTAGCTATGCATTTGCTGCTATCGATGTGCATGAAGATATGCTGATGGGGCCTTCTTATGCGACCCCGCTGGCGTTGGATCGCGCCGGTATGACGCTCGCCGATCTCGATTTAATCGACATGCATGAAGCCTTCGCAGCACAAGCACTTGCGAATGTAAAAATGTTTGCGAGTAAGAAATTTGCTGAAGAGCAACTGAATCGCTCGTCCGCTATTGGCGAGATTGATGAGAGTAAGTTTAATGTGCTCGGCAGCTCTATCGCTTATGGTCATCCGTTCGCTGCCACGGGCGCGCGTATGCTCACCCAAGTTCTGCGTGAGTTGCAACGTCGTGGTGGTGGAACCGCACTAACGACTGCCTGTGCGGCAGGTGGTTTAGGTGCTGCAGTGATTGTGGAGACAGAATAATGACAACGGAAATGAAGCAAGGCGCTTTTCAGTTAGATGTTCGCGAAGATGGGATTGCGGTTGTTACCATTGATGTCCCGGGCGAATCTATGAATACCCTCAAGGCAGACTTCGCTGACGAAGTGACTGCACTGATGGATCGAATTGAAGACGATGATACGTTGAAAGGTGTTGTCTTTATTAGCGGCAAACCCAGCTCGTTCGTGGCTGGTGCAGATATTCGTATGATCGACTCGTGTCGTTCTGCAGCGGATGCTGAGAGTTTAGCGCGTCAGGGGCAAGCCTTGTTTGATCGCATCGAAGCTTTATCGATTCCAGTCATTGCAGCAATTCATGGGCCTGCCCTTGGTGGTGGTTTGGAACTCGCACTAGCATGCCATGGCCGCGTAATTACCGACTCTCCAAAAACAGTACTGGGTCTGCCAGAAGTTCAGCTCGGTTTGTTGCCGGGCTCGGGTGGTACACAGCGTTTACCGCGAATTGTCGGCATTCAGCAAGGCCTTACGTTAATGCTGACGGGCAAACAATTACGTCCAAAGCAGGCAAAGAAATTAGGCTTGGCCAACGAAGTGGTACCTCAGAGTATTTTGTTGAAAGCCGCCGTTGAACTTGCTTTGCAAGGCAAGCCGAAACGTCCTAAGCCCCAGCTGAACTTGGTGGGTAAGTTACTCGAAGGGCCATTGAAAGGGATCGTGTTCAAGAAAGCTCGCGAACAAGCTCAGAAGAAGGCGAAGAATAATTACCCTGCTATCGATCGGATCATTGATACCATTCGTGTGGGCGTTACCAAAGGCATGAAAGCGGGACTCGAATATGAAGCGAAGCAGTTTGGTGAGCTCGCGATGTCACCCGAGTCATATCAGCTGAGAAATATTTTCTTTGCCACAACGGAAATGAAGAAAGAAACGGGCGCGGAAGGCGTATCGCCAGCCAAGGTGAAAAAAGCGGCAGTCTTGGGTGGGGGACTTATGGGCGGTGGTATCGCCCACGTCACCATTAATAAAGCGAAAGTACCTGTGCGTTTAAAAGATATCAATCACGACGGCATTCGTAACGCAATGGGCTATCACTATAAGCTACTCGAACCGAAGCTAAAGCGTCGTCACATGTCGAAAGCGGAAGTTGAGAAGCAAGTACTGATGCTTACTGGCACGCTCGACTATTCGGGGTTCCGGGATGTAGACATAGTGGTTGAAGCAGTATTTGAAGACCTCAACCTAAAGCAGGCAATGGTGGCTGATGTTGAAGCAAACGCTGCGAAGCACACCATTTTCGCAACCAATACGTCGTCGCTGCCGATCACTCAGATTGCGGCAACGGCCCAACGTCCTGAGCAAGTCATTGGTCTGCATTACTTTTCTCCAGTAGAAAAGATGCCATTGGCCGAGATTATTACGCACCCGGGGACCTCGCCAGAGACCATTGCAACCACGGTTGAGTTTGCGAAGAAGCAAGGTAAAACCCCGATCGTCGTATCCGATGGCGCAGGTTTCTATGTGAATCGTATCTTGGCTCCGTATATGAATGAAGCGGCCCGTTTGTTGTTATCGGGCGAACCTGTTGAGGCTCTTGATAAGGCTTTAGTGCAGTTTGGTTTCCCAGTTGGTCCGGTGGCGCTGCTTGATGAAGTAGGCATTGATGTAGCGAGTAAAGTTGCGCCAATTCTTCAGAATGAACTGGGTGAGCGATTTGCAGCTCCGGACGCATTTAGCAAATTGATCGACGATGGTCGCAAAGGTCGAAAGACCAAGAAGGGCTTCTATCGCTATGATGCGAAGGCGAAAGGCAAGCAAGTTGACACTTCAGTTTACCAAGTATTAGGAATTACGCCGCAGGCGCAACGGAAGGGCGACGATATTGCCGAACGTTGTGTACTACCGATGCTGAATGAAGCGGCTTGGTGTTTGCAGGAGAATATCATTCGCTCGCCACGCGACGGTGACATTGGTGCCATCTTTGGAATTGGCTTCCCGCCATTCCGTGGTGGTCCATTCCGGTATATGGATAGCTTGGGTATTCAAGCTGTGGTGGATAAGCTTGAGGCACTGGCAAAAGCCGAAGGCGAGCGTTTCGCTCCGTGCGAACTGCTCCGCAATATGGCTAAGAACAACGAGTCGTTCTACGGCTAATTCCGCACTTAATGCGCTGCTTACGTCAGAAAAATGTTAGTAAGCAGCGCGTCTCCATAACATCACTCGCAATGATTCCACTCTATGGCTTCGGTATAATTTCTCCTAAGCTATATGGAGGAGATGGGCATGCTTCTGTTTGTTGTGTTAGCTGTTTGCTCAGCAGTATTTTTCTATATCCAAGCGCATAAGTACGCCATGGGGCCGCGCCGCTGGGGTATTTTAGGTCTGTGTTTCGGTCCACTTATTTGGCCAATGTTTCGGACTCACCAGCAATTCCGTTTGCTGAAAGCATTAGGCCCAAATGCCGTGCGTTTCCACGCGTGATTCAGGGGCTGCCAAACCTGGGAAAGGGCGGGTGAGTTAGAGAATAATCGCAGCGCTGTGTTCAGAGGAAAATTCTTCGAGCTGAGCACCATTCAGCGGACGTGAGAAATAGAAACCTTGAATGGATTCGCAACGTAGGGTGCTCAATACCGTCAGTTGCTCCGCATGTTCAACCCCTTCAGCTACCACCGATAATCCCAAGTTATGTGCCATCGAAATAATGGACGCCACCATGTTGCGTTCGCGTGCACTCTGGTGAATATCGTCGATGAAGGCTTTGTCGATCTTCAAACAATGAATTGGGAAACGTTTCAGGTAGGCCAGACTCGAATAGCCTGTGCCGAAGTCGTCCAACGCGAGATGAATACCAATACGCTGCAGTTCGGTCATAATGCGTATCGCCTTCTCAGGATCGGTCATTACCATACCTTCGGTGATCTCGAGTTCGAGCGCAGTGGGTGCGAGCCCAGTCTCATGCAGAATGGCTTGGATCCGGGCGACTAAGTCCGGTTGATTGAACTGGCGAGCCGAGAGGTTCACTGCAACGCGACCAGAGAATATATCGTTTTCCAGCCACTCTTTGGCATCTCGGCAGGCTTGCGCTAGAACACGTTCGCCAAGTTCGATAATCATGCCTGTTTCTTCAGCAAGCGGGATAAATTCCGCTGGGCTGAGTTCGCCGCGCTCTGGCACAAAAATTCGCGCGAGGGCTTCAAGTCCTTCAATCTTACCTGAAACCAGATTCAACTTAGGTTGGTAGTGAACGCGTAAATTATCGTCCTTCAAACACTGCCGCAGTTGGTTTTCGAGTTGTAGTCGATTCACTGCCGCTTGGTTCATTGACTCACTAAAGAACTGGTAAGTATTTCCACCGCGATATTTCGCGTGATACATAGCGGTGTCTGCGTTCTGGAGAAGCTCTAGAGAACTCTCGCCGTCTCCTGGGTATACGACGACACCAAGGGAGCCGTTGACCACCAGCTCGTGCTCTTCGATAGCGAATGACGCGTGGAGTGCACCGACAATCTGTTCCGAGATAGAAGCGACAGTGCTGAGGTCATCAAACTCTTCGATGACGATAGCGAATTCATCACCGCCGAGTCGATACAAGCTATCTTGTGTCGACATTAAGCTACTGATGCGCTCGGCAACTTGGCAGAGTAATAAGTCACCAATATCGTGGCTTAGTGAGTCGTTGATTTTTTTGAAGTTATCCAAGTCGAAGACCAGTAAAGCATGTTGTATGCGTTTACGAACTAATGTGGAGTGACTGACTTGGAAATAGGAACGGTTTGGTAAGCCGGTCAGTGTATCCGTATTGGCTAAGCGCCTCAGTTCGGTTTCGGTGCTCTTACGTTGAGTAATATCGGCAAAGCTTGCAACATAATGCGTAATCGCGCCGCTGTCTTGGCGAATCGCGTCAATACTAATTTCCATGGTGTAGCGTTCGCCATTGGCGCGCAAATCATCCACTTCGCCACGCCAACTTTGTTCGGCATTTAATTGTTCGATGATATGCGCAGTAAATTGGTCTGAATAGAGAGCGAGTGAGAAAGGACGACCAATGGCTTGCTGGCGGGTTAACCCAGTAATAGTCTCGAACGCTTGATTCATTTCTACGGCACGAAATTTACGATCGTAAATACATACGCCATCTGAAATATTGGTAAATGAAGCGGCAAATAATCGCACCCGTTCTTGGGCAATAAATAACTCATGAACATCTTTGAGTGTGCCCGTCATGCGAATCGCATGACCTTGTGCGTCTCGTTCCACGACCTTCCCGCGATCTAACAGCCATCGCCACGAGCCATCTGTCGCAAGCACACGGTAGGTGCGCTCATAATGCTCAGTTTCGCCATTCAGATGCTTGCGCAGCTCGTCGCGCACGCTATCAATGTCATCTTCATGGACCGCTGTATGCTGAGTATTATTGCGTTCGCCATCGGACGGGAAATCGGCAAGCTGAGTCCAATCGTTCTGGCAATAGAGTTGCTGAGTTGGAATTTCCCAGTCCCAGAGTTGATCGCCACTTCCCCAAAGTGAGAGCTTGAGTCGCTCTTCACTGGCGCGCAGCTTACCTATGGTTGCTCTACGTGCGCGTGTGAATTCAACGGCGAGTCCAATCAGAGCAATGGTGAAGAACGCAAAGAAAGCAACAACCCAACCTGATCGCCACCAAGGCGAGGCCAATTGTTCGATGCCATTGGGAGTCGCCAGCGCAGGAAATGCACTGAGACAGAACATCAGAAATCCAATGCTGAAAAAATAGTGGGTTAAGCGCACCTAATACCCCATTGTGGGTGGCCTCCGTGGCCACTCTTATTCTGCTGACAAACTTATCGGATTACGGCTGATCTGTCAAAGCAGAAGTGCTTAATTCCATTCCTGTCAGCTGGCCTGTGAGGTAGTGCTGAGCTCGGTCTAAAAAATGATCAAAGGTCAAGGCTTCAATGGTCTCGGCTAAACGTCTGGCAAGCGTAAAGTCGCCTTGATTGTTCGTGAGTGTCTGCCAGAACCTTTGTGCTCGAATTCTTAGGCTTGGATCATGATCTCTTAAATGATGTGCCACAGCGCGCAATGCCTGTTGCCATTGCTCGGCGGTAAGGTCAGGTAAACGCGTTACAAAGTCTTGCAAAAAGGCGCGAATCGCTGTGGTTAACTCGTCTGGTGTCGTTTGTGGTGATTGCACATAGAACAGTAAACCAGGTAAACCATGCATTGGAACATAACTACTCCCCACCAGATAACCTAGTTGCTGCCGAGTGCGTAACTCACTAAAAAACTCAGGGCCGGCAAAATGGTTTAATAATAAGAAAACAGCTTTTTCTTCGAGACTCGTGTCTTCACCTTGTAAAAAGAATGCGGTGGCGTGATCGGGGTGACTACTGGCAAATCGACTTTGCTCTATTCCTGGTGGCAATCGGCGCACGTAGCGACCCGTTCGAGTCGTCGGAGCTTCGGTTAGCGGCAGCTCTTTAGTCGCAATAGCAGCCATTGTTTGAGCTTGGCTAAGTGTCCAGTCGCCATGGACGAGCAGGGTCGCTTGCGCATCTCTGAAGAGGCCTGGGAGTAAGTTGATAAAATGCGAGTAATCAAGATCCGCGACACTTTCTGCGAGTTGCTTCGAGGTAAAAGCGCCTTGTTGAAGATGATGGTGCAACATGGCGAATAAGTGATTAATTGGATTGTTCTTGTGCACAGAGAGCCAACTACTTTCTAGCTGACGTTTAATCATTTCAAAGGTTGCTTGTGCCGGATTCATTGAGCCGAGTGTCTGTACTAGGTCCGCAAACAATTGCTCTTGGCGACATGAAAAGCCAGCAATATGCAGTGTAATACCGCCGTGCTGGGGGTATAAGTTGAAATGAATGCCAGCAACTTCTGCGTCATAAAAGCGCTCATTAAGTAATTCCAGACCGAGCTCGCACCAGATTCGGCTACAGGCATAGTTACGCGCACTAGCATTTGCGAAAGGCATCTTGAGCATTAAATACAAATGACCTTTCGGGACGCGGAACTGTGCATCTTGAAGGTGCCACAAGTCGAGTGCGGCGGAGGCGTTGTAATGACGGGGGAAAACACGCTGTTCAGGTTCATGCTCGAGTGGGAGCGCAAGTTTGCGGTCAGGAATATAAGGGTTTGCTGGCGAAATCTTTAGTGGTGCAGCAGACCATGGGGCAAGGTAAAACTCCTGCTCGTCTCCTGAGATTGGGCGCATGCTGTAATGCGCTTGATACCACTTAGAAACCCGCTCAACCTTGGCTTCAGGATGAATGACGGTGACTCGCATGTTAGCGGGAGTCATGTGTGCAAGGAGTTGGTTCGCAAAAGCGAGGTTGAGTCCATCCATGCGATAATCACCGCTGACCACATGCTCTGGTGAGTAATGGAGCATATTAATCGCGAGTTGCGAGGCAAGGTCGACGGGTCTTAGTGTTTCTGGAAAAAGGAAAGCCAGCCCTACCATACGTTGGCGTTCTAGATATAACTGCTCATCAAGGCCTTGTTCGCGAATAAGTCGAATATATGTGAAACATGCTTGAATGACTTCATGCATGTGCTTACGACCAAGATCCGTAAGCTGAATATTGATATTGAAGTCTTTAAAGTTACTGCCACTCGCACCGCCGCCGGCAGACAAATTCTGAATCCATCCTTTACGCCTTAATGCAGCACACAAAGAATCTTGACCTTCATAACCAAGTAGATGAGCGATGAAGCTTGTTGTTTTACATAGGTAATCTTCGTTAATGCTAGGCAACGGGAATGTTAGCAGCAACCGATTCGCTTCTTTCAATGGTTGTACTTCTATCCACTGGCCTAACTGTGCCGACTCGTAGAGGGGCACTGTTGGAGTCGGTGTTGGTTCTTTCGCTTGCGCAAGCTGGCTAAAGTGTTTGGTTGCAAGCTGCTCGAGTTCATTGATAGATTGCGGTCCGGCCAAAGTGAGGGCCATATTGCCAGCATGGTAATAGGTTGCAAAGAAGTCTTGTAATCGAGTTCTTAAAGGTATTTCGGTGTCGGCGAGTGTTTCTGCATTGCCAACGGAAAATTGAGCAAAGGGGTGCGCTGGATTACTTGTTTCTTTGTGCACGTCGTAGAGGCGGCGAAGTTCATCCTTCACCTTCATTCGGTACTCCGCTTCAACGGCTTGGCGTTCTTTTTCAATCCAGTCGGGAGCGAATAAGGGAGCGGTAAATAAACTACTAAAACGGCCCAGGCCTTCGTCGAAAAATTGAATTGGGAGTTCGAGGTAGAAATTACTGTGCTCGGTGCCAGTCCAAGCGTTGTGATGACCGCCACTATAGCTAATAAAGTCTGAATAAGACTCAGCGTCTGGATAGGCTTCACTGCCTAAAAACAACATATGCTCAAGGAAGTGAGCTAAGCCTGCGATACCTCGTGGGTCTTGAAAATGACCTGCACGCACAGCGATCGCAGCTGCGGCTTGCTCCGCCTCAGGAATATGGACAAGAAGGGCAGGTAAACCGTTGGGTAGCCAACACCAGCGATATTCGCGCGCATCTTCAGGGCTCGATTCTGGCGCGAAATTTCGCTTGGTCTGTCCACTCGTCATGCATCGGTGTCCCGTCTAGAAAGTAAAAAACGGCAAACAAGCAGTTTGCCAGTACCGGGTACAACAATGGGTACAACGAAGCGTTAGGAGTCTAACGGCGTATAGAAGTCTTCATGAACTTCAAAGTCACCAGACAATTCAGCTAATTTCCCATCAACAAAATAGGCCGTGAGCTCGCGTGTCACAATGTCTCCACGGCCGGGCTTTAAGCGGTAGATATAGTGCCAGCGGTCGCTCCGATACGCGTCTTCCACCACGGGCGAGCCCAGCACAAAAGCAACTTGCTCTTGCGTCATCCCGATACGTAAACGATTTACGTCACGTTGCTCGAGAAAGTTTCCTTGGGGGATATCAATTTTGTACACCAAGGGATCAATCAAGCTACATGCACTTAAAGCTAACGCGAATAAAGAAATACTAATAATTCTCATAATCCAACCACGACAAGTCTGTTCAGGGAAATCATAACGCAAAAGAGCACCCAGCTGCTAGCGATGCGCGAGATGTTTCGTGTCTTTCTTACCGGAAAAGTTCCCTCAGATTCATCGCACCTTTAAATTAAGCCGCTAGCAGCCTAGCTATGCACTGTAAACCATGGACCGTAAACTACGGACTGTGAACTCTCGACTGCAAAAAGAAACGCTAATAAAAACTAGCCCGCTAAGAGTTCCTCGGCATTTGCGATGGTGTTCTGGGTAACGCTATCACCACCTAGGAGTTGCGCCAATGCCATCACACGCTCATCAGCATTCAATGTTTGCATGCCCGTGTAGGTTTGCCCATCGCGAGTATGCTTTGTCACCTGCAACTGATGATGTGCCCGAGCGGCAACTTGTGGTAAATGGGTTACGCAAATCACTTGATTCTTCTCGCCTAATTGGCGCATAAGTTTGCCAACGGTAGCAGCAGTAGGGCCACTGACTCCCACATCGACCTCGTCGAAAATGAGTGTAGGCAAGCCTTCTCGTTGTGCAGTAAGCACTTGTATTGCAAGGCTGATGCGGGACAACTCACCACCTGACGCGACCTTCTGCAGGGCTTGAGGCTTTTGTCCGGCATTCACGGACACATCGAAACTCACTGCGTCAAAACCCTGAGCCGTGGCATGCGTTAAGCCAAGCTGAACAACCTCGATATGAAAGCTACCATCGGGCATATTCAGCTGGTGCATGGTTTCCATAATGCGCTGAGCCAGTTGTTTAGCTGTCTTTTGACGTGCCTCTGACAATGCATTGGCCATACTTTGATAGTTTGTTTGAGCGTCATCAATCAGAGCCGTCAACTCATCGAGACGGTCGGTCGCATGGTCGAGGGAGGCAAGTTCTTGATGCAGTTGTTGTTGTAAAGCCGGCAATTCGGCAGCGGCAACGTGATGCTTCCGAGCCAATTGTAAGGCTGTGCTAATACGCTCTTCATTGATTTGCAGTGTCTCTGGATCCCCCTCCATATTTTCATGGTAATGGCGCAATTCATGCACTGCTTCTTCAATTCGCACGCTAGCTTCGTCGAGTAAGTCGACAATAGGGGAGAGTGCCGGGTCAAGCTCAATATTTGCCCGCAAACGCTCAGCAACAGACTCTACGAGGCTATATGCATTGTTGTGTTCGCCATCGTACAGGGAATTTAAGCTGTAAGACGCATCATCTTTCAGCGCCTGACTATTGGCCAACCGCTTATAGTCGGTTTCAAGCTGATCAAACTCACCTTCAGCAAGTGCAAACTCATCGAGTTCTCGCACCTGATAATCAATTAATTGGCGTCGAGACTGATGCTGGTCATGCTCTGCCTGGAGATTATTTTTTTCTTTGCGCAGCGTTTGTAACGCGCGCCATGCAGTCGCTGTTTTACTTAGTTGTTCGCCATGCCCACCATATTGGTCTAGTAGAGCCAGCTGCTGCTCTGGCTTTAGAAGCTGATGATGGTCATGTTGGCCATGCAGGCAGACCAGTAATGTGCCAATTTCTTTTAGCAAAGCGACAGGCACTGGTGCGCCGTTAATAAATGCTTTCGAGCGCCCTTCGGCAGAAATAGTGCGGCGCAGAATACATTCTTGGCCTGCATCGAGCTCACGCTCTTCCAGCCAAGCAAGCACGGTGGGCAATGTGGTAAGACTAAATTCAGCGGCTATTTCTGCTTTCTCAGCATCGGCTCTCACCATGCCGGCCTCTGCGCGGGCACCTAAGCACAAACTGAGGGCGTCGAGAGCAATAGACTTACCTGCTCCGGTTTCACCTGTGATGGCACTCATGCCGTGAGTGAATTCAATCGTCAACTCGTCGACGATAGCAAATTGGCGAATATAAAGTTGCGTAAGCATATCCGATTCCTGCTAAACACCTGTTGGTTTATACAGTAAATATACAGTGTTTATCCAGTAGTGCAAGATTTGGACAGGTCAGACTGAAAAAAATATTTAGAATAGTCGGCTGCCCCAAGCGAGCTTATTGCGCAGAACGTGGAAATAGTCGTAGGAACGGGGATGAATTAGGCGTAAGTGATGCTCCTGACGCTCAATAGTGACCTCGGCACCCGGAGCTACTGCCAGTGACACATGACCATCACAGCTTATGTGTAACGGTTCATTATCCGAGGCAACGCGTAATGTGATATGACTTGTTGCCGGCACCACTAAAGGGCGACTACTCAAGGTGTGAGGAAACATCGGAATTAAATTAATTGCGTTAATGCCCGGGTGAAGAATCGAGCCTCCAGCAGAGAGGGAGTAAGCAGTTGAGCCAGTCGGCGTAGCGATGATCAAGCCATCGGAGCGTTGACTAAATACAAATTGATGATCAACGAACACTTCAAACTCAATCATGTGCGCAACTTTGTCCGAGTGTAAAACGACTTCATTCATTGCATTACTGCGCAGTGTTGATTGACCCGGGTTGCTCACTTGCGCATCGAGTAGAAATCGCATTTCGGTGTGGTAGTCGCCAGCTAAGACTTCGCTTAGGATTGCCGCCGCTTGCTCGGGAGGTAAATCAGTCAAAAATCCTAAACTACCGCGGTTTACTCCAATGACGCCAATATCATGTTGACTCAGTTCGCGTGCCGCTCCGAGCATATTCCCGTCACCGCCAACGACTATTGCGAGGTCGGCGAGCTCGCCGATTTCACGCACGCTACGTACTTCCGCATTCGCCACTTCACATTGGGCAGCCGCACGATCTTCAACGAGCACTCGATAGCCTTGTGTTACCAGCGCGGTATATAGCTCCTGGAAAGTTTCGCTCGCTGCCGACGAGGAAGGGATCCCCAATAAGCCGAGGGTTTTGAATGCAGATTGTGACACTGGGGTGGTCACTGGTTTTGCCGCCATGATTTTCTCTAACCGCTAAGAGTGAGACTTAAGCTATGAAGTTTAGCGAGGAAATTCAACTTGAAGTAAGAAATTTCTATTGAAATGCCAAGAAGCGCCCCCATATCCCGTGCAAAGCAGCACGAGAATACGCTCGTGAATTTTCCGAAATTGTAGAACTAACCCTGTCATGGAGTTACAGCATGAATCAGCCGGAAAACCAAGAACCGGAAGTCAATGCGGCAGAGCACGCAGCGGAACACGACGAGACCACTTCGGCAGAAGTGGAAGCCACTCCTGAGGAGTCGGGCTCGCAGGAACAAAACTCAGAGCTTCGCATTGCCGAACTCGAGGCTTCTTTGCTCGCAGCAAAAGCTGAGCTAGCGGCGGAGAAGGACAAAGCACTGCGGGTCGCCGCTGAAGCTGAGAATGTGCGCCGTCGCTCCGCGCAAGAAGTCGAGAAGGCGCGCAACTTCGCACTCGAGAAGTTTGCCGGTGAGCTGTTGTCGGTTATTGATAACTTAGAACGTGCATTGCAGGCCATCGATCACAATGACGAAGCGCTCGCGAGCATCGCTGAAGGGATTGAGATGACTTACAAAGGCTTCTTGAGTACTACGGCTAAGTTTGGCATTGAAGCGATCAATCCAGAAGGTTCGCCATTTGATCCTCAGCATCACCAAGCCATGGGGATGCAAGAGAGTGATGAAGTTGCACCGAATACGGTGTTGTATGTGATGCAAAAGGGTTACTTGCTGAATGGACGGTTACTGCGTCCAGCAATGGTTATGGTGTCTCGTGCGCCGACTGCAGGTGTCGACACTGAGGCATAAAAAGTCCTTACACAAAGTATTGAAATAAATTTTGGTGACCCCAGATCAGGGGTAACCCGGAAAGAATAGGAAGTTTGGGAGAAGCATTATGGGTAAGATAATTGGAATTGACTTAGGCACCACCAACTCGTGTGTTGCAATCATGGACGGCGATAAAGCGCGCGTTCTTGAGAATGCTGAAGGTGATCGCACAACGCCCTCTGTTGTTGCGTTCACTGAAGAAGGCGAAATTCTGGTCGGTTCGCCGGCAAAACGCCAAGCGGTCACCAACCCGCAGAACACTTTGTTCGCGATTAAGCGTCTGATCGGTCGTCGGTTTGAAGACCAAGAAGTACAGCGCGACATCAAAATCATGCCTTTCAAAATTGCGAAGGCGGACAACGGTGACGCGTGGGTTGAAGTGAAAGGCGACAAGAAAGCGCCGCCGCAGATCTCTGCAGAAGTTCTGAAGAAAATGAAGAAAACTGCGGAAGACTATCTAGGTGAGAAAGTCACCGAAGCGGTTATCACAGTTCCAGCTTACTTTAACGATGCACAACGCCAGGCGACTAAAGATGCGGGGCGTATTGCAGGTCTTGAAGTGAAGCGCATTATTAACGAGCCAACTGCGGCTGCGCTGGCTTATGGTATGGACCGTAAGAAAGGCGATAACGTTGTTGCGGTATACGACTTAGGTGGCGGTACCTTCGATATCTCAATTATTGAAATTGATGAAGTTGAAGGTGAGCACACGTTCGAAGTATTGGCTACCAATGGTGATACCCATTTAGGTGGTGAAGACTTTGACAACCGTGTCATCAACTATCTCGTTGAACAGTTTAAGAAAGACCAAGGGATCGACTTAACGAAAGATCCATTGGCGATGCAGCGCCTGAAAGAAGCGGGCGAGAAAGCCAAAATCGAGTTGTCATCAGCACAGCAAACTGAAGTGAACTTGCCATATATCACGGCAGACGCTTCAGGTCCGAAGCACTTAGCAATCAAACTGACGCGCTCAAAATTAGAGTCGTTGGTTGAAGACATGGTGCAGAAGACTCTGGATCCGGTGAAGCAAGCTTTGGCTGATGCGGGCCTGAAAGTAAGTGATATCGACGACATTATCTTGGTCGGTGGTCAAACACGGATGCCAAAAGTACAGCAAACAGTTGCCGACTTCTTCGGTAAGGAAGCACGGAAAGACGTGAATCCTGATGAAGCAGTCGCAGTAGGTGCTGCGGTGCAGGCCGGGGTATTGCAGGGTGACGTGAAAGACGTGTTATTACTCGACGTGTGTCCATTGTCTCTGGGTATCGAAACCATGGGTGGCGTGATGACGACCCTGATCGAGAAAAACACGACGATTCCAACGAAGAAGTCGCAAACTTTCTCGACTGCGGATGACAATCAGTCAGCTGTGACGATTCATGTGCTCCAAGGTGAGCGCAAGCGTTCAGCAGACAACAAGTCGCTAGGTCAGTTTAATCTTGAAGGTATTCGTTCAGCGCCTCGTGGTGCACCCCAAATCGAAGTCACTTTTGATATTGATGCTGACGGTATCTTGAATGTGTCCGCCAAAGACAAAGACACAGGTAAAGAGCAGAAGATTACGATTAAAGCGTCTTCGGGCCTGAGTGATGACGAAGTCGAAAAAATGGTTCGCGATGCGGAATTGAACGCAGAAGAAGATCGCAAGTTCGAAGAGATGGTGCAAGCACGGAACCAAGCTGATGGATTGGTTCATGCCACTCGCAAACAGCTTGAAGAGGCAGGCGATGCGCTGAGCTCTGAAGACAAGGAAGGCATTGAGAGCGCCATTAGCGACTTGGAAGATGCAATCAAGCAGGGCGATAAAGAAGCGATTGAAGCGAAGTCTCAGGCGTTAATTGAAGCTTCTGCCAAATTGATGGAAGTGGCTCAGCAGAAAGCGCAGCAAAGCGCTGACGCAGGTGAGCAGGGCCCAGCTGAAAACGCGGCAGATGATGTTGTCGACGCTGAGTTCGAAGAAGTTCAGGATGACGAGAAAAAGTAATTCTTGTGATTCGTAACTTTACCGCACGGGCGTTGCCATTTGGTAACGCCCGTGTGTTCGTTAAGCAGTTTGGCAGCAATTAAGCGAAGAAGACGTACTTATGGCTAAGACCGACTACTATCAGATTCTCGGCGTCGAAAAGAACGCAGATGAACGCGAAATTAAGAAGGCGTACAAGCGTCTCGCGATGAAATTTCACCCGGATCGCACCAAAGGTGACAAAGACCTCGAAGCCAAGTTTAAGGAAGTGAAAGAGGCTTATGAAATTCTGAGTAATCCACAGAAACGCCAAGCCTACGATCAATATGGTCATGCAGCATTCGAGCAAGGTCAGGGTGGTGCTGGTGGTTTTGGCGGCGGTGGCGCAGAGTTCGCTGATATTTTTGGTGATGTTTTCGGTGATATTTTCGGGGGCGGTCGTGGACGTCAGCGGAGCCGTGCGCAACGTGGCGCGGATCTGCGTTATAACCTTGAGCTATCGCTGGAAGAAGCGGTACGAGGCAAAACCGCTGAGCTAAAAATTCCAACCCTCGTAAACTGTGGGGATTGTGATGGCTCGGGTGCAGCAAAGGGCTCAAAAGCAGAAACCTGTGATTACTGTCATGGCAGTGGCCAGATTCAAATGCGTCAGGGCTTCTTTGCCGTGCAGCAAACTTGCCCGAAATGTGGCGGGCGTGGTCAGGTTATTAAAGACCCTTGTCGGACCTGTCATGGCGAAGGCCGCGTAGAAAAAACGAAGACACTGAGTGTGAAGATTCCTGCGGGTGTTGATACGGGTGACCGCATTCGACTGTCTGGTGAAGGTGAAGCCGGAGAGCATGGCGCGGGAGCTGGTGATTTGTACGTGCAAGTGCATGTTCGTGAACACCCGATTTTCCGTCGCGATGGCAATAACCTGTATTGCGATGTACCGATTAGCTTCACTCATGCCGCTTTGGGTGGCGAAGTTGAAGTACCTACCTTGGACGGTCGCGTGAAGCTCAAGATCCCAGCAGAGACTCAAACGGGGCGTATGTTCAGGCTGCGTGGTAAGGGTGTCAAATCGGTGCGCAGTGGCGTAACGGGTGATCTCGTTTGTCGCGCTGTATTGGAAACCCCAGTGAATCTCTCTGGTCGTCAGAAAGAATTACTTCAGGAGTTTGAAGACTCCATGGGGAAGGGGGCGGAAGCAGCAAAGTACCGTCCGAAGGAACGCGGTTTTTTTGATGGCGTGAAGAAGTTCTTCGACGACCTGACCGGTAGCTAAATCAATGAAGAGGTTGCTTCGGCAACCTCTTCATTGCACTCATCACTTCACTTTTAAAAAGCTTTTCAGTTTATCCTATGGGCTACCTAGCTTTATAAGAGCGTGGGCTATAAGCTTATCTGTGTGTTCATGAAGTATTACTGAAGGAGTTCGTTATGCGTAAGGCGTCATCCTGGGTACTTGGTATTGTTGCTGCAGTCGTAGTTACGGCATGCTCCACATCACCTACGGGGCGCTCAACTCTGAATTTTATGAGTGGAAGCCAGTTAAATGAGATGGGCCGCCATTCTTTTCAACAAATGAAAGACGAAGGCACGATATCGACTGATCCTGAACTTATCGCATATGCCCAGTGCTTGACCGACGCCATTGTGGCTGTGTTACCCGACCAATATCGTGATTACGACTGGGAAGTAGCTGTTTTCGACGAGGACGTCGTTAATGCTTTTGCTTTGCCAGGCGGTTACATGGGGGTTTACACCGGAATGATGAAACTGGCGCAGAACGAGCACCAGCTCGCGGCAGTGATGGGACATGAAGTAGGCCACGTGATTGCTGAACATGGTGGTGAACGGGTAAGTAGCCAACTGGTATTTACTGCGGGTATGGTGGGAGCAGATATTTTGTTATCCGACCGTCCGCCGGCGCAACGTAACCTTATGCTTGCTTCACTCGGTGTTGGCGCACAGGTTGGTGTAATGTTGCCCTTTAGTCGCCGCCATGAATCGGAAGCAGACGAAATTGGTATGGATCTGATGGCTCGTGCTGGGTTTAACCCAGAAGAGTCGGTACGTCTATGGGAGCGTATGGCTGAGCTTGGAGGTGGCGGCGGTCCGCAGTTCCTGTCCACGCACCCGGCACCTCAAACACGTATTCGGGACTTAGGTCGTCAGCTGCCTGATGTGATGCCACTCTACGAAGAACGGCTACACCAAGGACCACCACCAAATTGCCCGCGTCCTGACTTCGAGTCACGTTCATAACGGTCCGTTATAACTAAGACAAAATTGAACTTTCCGACAAGCCACTGACTATCTAGAGTCGGTGGGTTTCTTTTATGGACAATATGAAGAGGTACTCATGTTGCGTCGATGGTTCGAAATTCCGTTCTGGCAGCGTGTGCTTGGCGCCTTTTTGCTGGGTTCACTGTTAGGCTTAGCTCTGCCCGAGTGGGGTGTTGCTGCGCAGCCTCTCGGACAACTGTTCATTCGGGCCATTCAAATGCTCGTGGCACCGCTTATCTTTGTCGCAATTGTTTGCGCCATGTTTAGTATGGGCAGCAATCAAGGTTTCGGTCGTGTCGCAGGTAAAACCATTGGTTTATTTGCCCTGACGGCTTTTCTCGCTAGCTTGATCGGCCTCGCTGTGGCGCTTCTTATGGACTTATCGCCTACCTCGCAACTGGAGCCGAGCAGCTACACAGAGCGCGAAGTGCCACCAGTCAGTGAGGTTTTCCTGAACTTTATTCCTACCAATCCATTTGCGGCTTTGGTGGAAGGTCGCGTGTTGCAAATTATCTTCTTTGCGGTTTTAGTCGGGTTGGCAATTCAAGTATTGGGCGAGAAGGTAGCAACCCTACGCCGCGGATTTGAGGCCGGTCGCGAGGTCATGTTTCAGTTGACCCGCTGGGTTTTGGAGTTGACGCCGATTGGCGTATTTGGGCTGATGGCTTGGGTGACCGGAAACTTTGGTCTCGATATGCTGCTACCGCTGGGGAAATTCATTCTGGCGATTTACCTTGCGTGCTTCCTGCATATTTTCTTTGTCTATGGTGGCCTGATTAAATTCTGGGGCGGCATGGGTGTGGCGCAATATTTCAAAGCCATTTTCCCGACGCAGCTGATTGCCTATACCACCTCTAGTAGTTATGGCACTTTACCTTCGACGTTAAAAACGACGACTGAGCGACTCCACGTGGATCCAAAGTATGCCAGCTTTTCACTACCTCTCGGTGCGACGATGAATATGGATGGTTGTGGCGGGATATATCCTGCTATAGCCGCGGTATTTATTGCCCAATTGTTTGGCATTGATTTGAGTTTCTTCGACTACCTACTCATTATTGGTACTGCAACTATCGCAGCACTTGGTACGGCAGGTGTTCCGGGGTCGGCTGTCGTGATGCTCAGCGTGACTCTAGCGGTTGTTGGCTTGCCGATTGAGGGAATTGCGTTTATTGCCGCTATTGATCGTGTGGTGGATATGGCGCGCACCGCGACAAACGTGACGGGTGACATGACGATTTCAAGAGTGATTGCGCGTCACGAAGGTTTGTTGTTGGAGGAGTCGCAAGAGACCGCTGCATTAGTAACTGAAACTCAACCACAAGGCTGATATATTTCAGGTTAGGAATTTTATTTAGGGATTTGAGCGAGTGAATAATCAATCGATTGCGGTAGCCATTGTTGGAGCGTCGGGCCGAATGGGGCGTGAAGTTGTGCGAGCCTTGGTAAAGCAAAATCTAGCGCTGGTGGCTGCATTAGTGCGTCCTGACTCTGCGCATCTTAGCACCAACGTCGGCTTAGCTGCGGGAGTGGATGGGCTTGATCTAAGTTTCACAGCAGACTTGTCGGTGTTAACGCAGGCGGATGTGGTGATTGATTTCGCGCTTCCCGAAGGTATTGAAGCGCGCTTGCAAGCTTATCAAGACATGTCCGTGCCGGCGGTGATCTGTACAACCGGATTAAGCACTGAACAACTTCAGTTGATTGAGCATTCCAGTCAAACCGTGGCGATGCTGCATGCGGCCAATACCAGTATGGGCATCAACCTATTACAATTGCTTGTGGAGCAGTCGGCACGGGCTCTAGGTATTGCCGCAGACATCGAAATTCTCGAAGCGCATCACACAGCGAAGAAGGATGCACCCTCAGGCACTGCCTTAGCGCTTGGTGAAGCCGCGGCGCGCGGGCGTGGTCAACAATTGGATCAGGTTGCTGCACTTAACCGCAATGCACCGGGTCATTTGCACACTGAAGGCAGCATTGGATTTGCCACCATTCGGGCTGGCGATATTGTTGGAGAGCATACGGTGTTCTTAGTCACTGGTGGTGAACGGCTTGAATTAACGCATCGGGTTTCATCACGCAGTACCTTTGCAGAAGGGGCTGCGCGCGCGGCCTGTTGGTTGGCTCAAAAACAACCGGGTTTTTATCAGATGAGGGACGTGCTTGGGGTAGACCTTTAAGGTCAATTCTCGTAGAATACGAGCAATTTGCCGAACGCCGGCAAGCTCACTGTACAATCTTCGGAGTGGACGCAGGAGCTCATGCAAATGCAGGCTCTTAAGGTTGTGCCAGATACGGTGTAAAGCGGGGAAGTGGAAGCATGCTTGCCCGTTTTTTTATGTTCGGAGGTTCCCTTGAGCATTAAAGCGAGCAAGACTGCACGCAAAGCTATTTTGGTCCTCGCTGACGGTACTGTTTTTCACGGACGCGCTATTGGCGCTGACGGACAGACTGTCGGTGAAGTGGTATTCAATACAGCCATGACAGGCTATCAAGAAATTTTGACTGACCCCTCTTACGCAGAACAAATTGTTACTCTCACTTATCCCCACATTGGTAATTACGGCACAACTCCAGAAGACGCAGAATCTAACAGCGTTTGGGCCAAAGGTTTGGTCATTCGAGATTGCTCGTTAATTCCAAGCAATTTCCGCAATACCCAGTCACTCCCGGATTATCTGGCCGAGAATAATGTGGTAGGTATTGCAGACATTGACACGCGTCGCTTGACGAACCGTTTGCGGGATACTGGAGCACAGAGCGGCTGTATTATGACTTATGCCGCCGACGCGAAAGCGCCGATTGAAGAAGCGCTTGCCGCGGCGAAAGGTTTCGGTGGGTTAGCTGGTTTAGATTTAGCCAAAGTAGCGACCTGTGAGTCTAAATACCCTTGGACTGAGGGTACATGGCAGTTGGGACATGGGTTTTCGTCTCAGCAAGATACGTCTTTCCATGTGGTCGCTTACGATTTTGGGGTCAAAATTAATATTCTGCGTATGTTGGCAGACCGCGGTTGCCGGGTCACTGTTGTTCCGGCGGAAACCTCAGCGAAAGAGGTACTAGCGATGAACCCCGATGGCGTGTTTCTCTCGAATGGTCCGGGTGATCCAGAACCTTGCACCTATGCCATTAAGGCCATCAAGACCTTCTTAGACAAAGATATTCCAACCTTCGGGATTTGTTTAGGCCATCAGCTGCTAGCACTCGCGTCTGGCGCTAAGACGAGCAAGATGAAATTTGGTCATCATGGTGCTAACCATCCAGTGCTCGATATTGAAAAAGGCACGGTCATGATTACCAGTCAAAACCATGGCTTTGCAGTGGACGAGCGAACCTTGCCGAAACATTTAAAGGCAACTCACAAGTCGCTTTTCGATGGTTCTCTGCAAGGAATTCATCGGACGGACAAGCCTGCATTTGGTTTCCAGGGGCACCCAGAAGCGAGTCCTGGTCCTCATGATGCAGCAAACCTGTTTGACCACTTTATCGACCTTATGCGCACTCATGCGACCACCCAAGCCAGTTAGAAAGGATCTGAGCTCACTATGCCAAAACGTACAGACATAAAAAGCATTCTGATCATCGGCGCTGGCCCTATCGTGATTGGCCAAGCCTGCGAATTTGATTACTCGGGTGCACAGGCATGTAAAGCCCTACGGGAAGAGGGGTACCGGGTTATCCTGGTAAACTCGAATCCGGCCACAATCATGACCGATCCAGAAATGGCGGATGCCACTTACATTGAACCCATTCATTGGGAAGTGGTTGAGAAAATCATTTCAATTGAACGCCCCGACGCCATTTTGCCAACCATGGGTGGGCAAACCGCATTGAACTGTGCGCTTGAACTTGATCAGCGCGGTGTGCTTGAAAAGTACAATGTTGAAATGATCGGTGCGACCGCAGACGCCATCGACAAAGCGGAAGACCGAGACCGTTTCGACAAAGCGATGAAGTCTATCGGTTTGGAAACACCGGTTGCAGAAATGGCACACAGTATGGAAGAGGCATTTGATGTACTCGACCGCGTGGGCTTCCCCTGTATTATTCGACCGTCCTTTACTATGGGTGGTAGTGGCGGTGGTATTGCATATAACCGCGAAGAGTTCGAAGAGATTTGCCGTCGAGGCTTGGCGTTATCAAGAAACAATGAGTTGTTGATTGATGAATCCCTGATCGGTTGGAAAGAGTACGAGATGGAAGTCGTGCGTGATAAAAACGACAACTGCATCATCGTCTGTGCCATTGAGAACTTCGATGCGATGGGAATTCATACGGGCGACTCTATCACCGTCGCGCCGTCGCAAACGTTGTCGGACAAAGAATATCAAATCATGCGTGACGCCTCGATGGCAGTCCTGCGTGAAATCGGCGTAGAAACCGGCGGTTCAAACGTTCAGTTTGGTATCTGTCCTGATACCGGCCGCATGGTCATTATTGAGATGAACCCGCGGGTGAGCCGGTCTTCAGCCTTAGCATCGAAGGCAACTGGCTTCCCAATTGCTAAAGTGGCAGCAAAGTTAGCCGTGGGTTACACCCTTGATGAATTAGAGAACGAGATTACTGGCGGCGTGACACCAGCATCGTTCGAGCCTGCTATTGATTACGTGGTCACTAAAATTCCACGCTTTAATTTCGAAAAGTTTGCCGGCGCAAACGATCGCTTAACGACGCAAATGAAGTCGGTCGGCGAAGTGATGGCGATTGGCCGTAATTTCCAAGAGTCGGTACAAAAAGCACTACGCGGTTTGGAGCTAGGTTCATCAGGCTTCGATTCCATGATTGAAACGGATGACGCTGATGCGGCCCGCGCGAAGATTATCCGGGAGTTGAAAGAGCCAGGTGCCGAGCGCATTTGGTACATTGCTGATGCTTTCCGGATCGGCATGTCAGTGGACGAAGTCTACGGTTTAACCAAAGTGGATCCGTGGTTCTTGGTACAAATCGAAGAGCTCGTGAAGCTTGAGGATGAAGTGAGTGAACTCGGACTCACCGGTTTAGATGAACATGCGTTGCGCTTACTGAAGCGGAAAGGTTTCTCGGACCAGCGTTTGGCTTCAATTCTAGATGTCGGCGAACAGGAAATTCGCAAACTGCGTGAAAAGTACAGTGTGTTCCCGGTGTATAAGCGGGTCGATACTTGTGCTGCAGAATTCTCATCAGAAACGGCTTACATGTACTCCACTTATGACGAAGAGTGCGAGTCGCGGCCGTCTGACCGTGAGAAAATCATGGTTATTGGCGGTGGGCCGAACCGGATTGGGCAAGGAATTGAGTTCGACTATTGCTGTGTTCATGCGGCTTTAGCAATGCGTGAAGACGGTTACGAAACCATTATGGTGAACTGTAACCCGGAAACGGTTTCAACAGATTACGACACTTCGGATCGCCTCTATTTTGAATCGATTACGCTCGAAGATGTTCTTGAGATCGTACGCATTGAGCAGCCGAAGGGTGTCATTGTGCAGTATGGTGGCCAAACACCTTTGAAACTTGCGCGTGCGCTTGAAGCGAATGGCGTGCCAATTATTGGTACCTCACCTGACGCGATTGACCGCGCTGAAGACCGTGAGCGCTTCCAGAATGCAGTGGTGCGCTTGGGTCTGAAGCAGCCTGAGAACGCGACAGTGACCAATTTCGACCAGGCCATGAACGAGTCGCGTCGCATTGGTTATCCATTGGTGGTTCGTCCGTCTTATGTCTTGGGTGGCCGTGCCATGGAAATTGTTTATGACGAGCAAGACTTGCGTCGTTATCTTACCGAAGCGGTAAAAGTATCCAACGACGCGCCGGTACTGCTGGACCGTTTCTTGGACGATGCGATTGAAGTTGATATTGATGCCATTTGTGACGGTGAAGATGTGTTTATCGGTGGCATTATGCAGCACATTGAGCAAGCGGGTGTTCACTCAGGTGATTCTGCTTGTAGTTTGCCTCCGTACTCACTGAGCGACGTGATTCAGAGCCAATTACGGGAACAAGTGCGTAAATTGGCATTTGAATTAAATGTTCGCGGCCTAATGAACACCCAGTTTGCGATTCAAGACAATGAGATTTATCTGATTGAAGTGAATCCGCGGGCTGCGCGTACAGTGCCATTCGTATCAAAAGCAACAGGTGTTCCTTTGGCTAAAGTTGCGGCGCGAGTAATGGCAGGGCAGTCATTGAAGAAGCAAGGCTATACCAAGGAAGTGATTCCACCTTATTACTCGGTGAAAGAAGTTGTGGTGCCTTTCGCGAAATTCCAAGGGGTAGACCCAATTCGTGGCCCTGAAATGCGCTCGACGGGTGAAGTGATGGGCGTGGGTGAAAGTTTCGAAGAAGCCTATGCCAAAGCTAACTTGGGTTGCGGGCAAGCGTTACCGCGTAAAGGCAAAGCCTTGTTGTCGGTGCGTCCAGGAGATAAGCGCCGAGTCGTTGAACTTGCGCGTGGGTTAATTTCACTTGGCTTTACTGTTGAAGCGACGCGCGGTACGGCGGCGGCCCTGAAAGATGCCGGAATTCAGTGTACAGTGGTTAATAAACTGCAAGAAGGTCGTCCAAACATTGTAGACGCCATTAAAAACGGCGAATATAGCTATATTGTAAACACGGTCGAAGGTCGCCAAGCGATTACGGACTCGGTATACATTCGTCGTGAAGCACTCTTGAATAATGTGATCTATACCATCACATTAAATGCAGGTTTTGCCACAGTAAAAGCACACACGGTTGATGACCGAGCGCGAGTGAGCTCGGTACAGGACCTACACAAACGAGTGAAGGAAGCATGAATCAAATTCCAATGACGGTAGCTGGCGCAGAAGCTTTAAGAGAAGAACTGAAGCGCCTGAAAAGCGAAGAACGGCCAAAGATTATTCAGGCCATCGCAGATGCGCGTGAACACGGCGATCTTAAAGAGAATGCTGAATATCATGCTGCGCGGGAACAGCAGAGTTTCTGTGAAGGGCGAATTCAGGAGATCGAAGCGAAGCTGTCGAATGCTCAGGTGATTGACGTGACCAAATTGCCAGAGACTGGCCGAGTTATTTTTGGCGCCACAGTGACGGTGTTCAACACGAAAATCGAAGAAGAAGTGACTTACACTATTGTCGGCGACGATGAAGCGGATATTAAGAAAAATCTGATCTCTGTGAATTCACCGATTGCGCGTGCGCTCATCGGTAAAAGTGTCGACGATGTAGCGATTGTCGGTACGCCAAGCGGTGACGTGGAGTATGAAGTCGTCAACGTGGTTCATAAATAATCTGCAATAAAAACACCTGACTCGCATGCGCGGGTCAGGTGACTCTTCTGGTTCATTCCAAGTTTTAGTTCTGCTCTGAATTTGTTTTCAACAATGCTTTTAACTCCTCTACACGTGCGTCGCGTTCTTCGCCACTTGCCACTGGAGCGAGTTGATACTCAGGTACATCGGGAAAGACGTCTTTGACATCCCGTTGCAGAATTCGCGCAATTGCTTCCGCAACCAAACGCGATTTCGCCTGCCTAGAGACCACTTTGGTGATGATCGAAGGGCTCTTACCGAGTGCTTCAGCCACCATGCTAAAGTCGTATCCAAGCTGCGCAAGTTCTTTCTTTATTTGATTTTTTTCATTTTTGTAATTACATGCTAGTTCAAGTTGAGGTCAAAAGTAGTTCAAAAGAAGATAAATAGTATTCAAATGAAGATAAACGCAACTACATCACAGGCTACGAGCGAGGTCAAGCAGGGCGAAATGAGCTTGGCTTCATTAATGGAGCGTTTGGGGAAAATATCGGGCGAGCGTAATGTCGCCGGAATTATGCGTTGGATGGGTGTAAGCCCGTCAAGCTATGGAAATTGGCGTCGCCGCGACACGATTCCATACAAAGCTTTAGTGGAAGTTCTGCTCGAAAAAGGAATTTCTCTCGACGTGTTTTTTTCGCCACAACAACCGCTGGCGATCCCAAGTGAACTGGTGTTGGGCGAGGCGCAGTCTTATGGAAAAACTGATGCTGCGAAGGCCGATGCAATTGAGGCGACTCAGCAAGTCACCGCGTTTATGGCGCGGCATAAGGTGGAGAAGACGGACGGCTTAGTCCGCTTCCTAGTCGACTTATGGTTATTAGACGGTGGATTGTGGTTTAGCCAACCAGAAACTCAAGCGACTCTGGCAAAGCATCTGGGGGCGGATTCTGATTTGCTTTAAGTGCGCCAGAAAAAGCGCGCATAGCACTCCTGATGGAGTGCTAGCTGCGTGGAATGCGAATCTTTGGTTCTTGCGCAGGGCGGTATAGAACCAAGGTTTTACCAATGCTTTGCACTAATGCCGCTTTCGTTTCACGGATAATGGCATCGCTGATGGCAACGCGCATATCACGCTCATCACCCGGTACTTTCACTTTAATTAACTCATGATGCTCTAGCGCTAACTCGATCTCCGCGAGAACACCTTCTGTGAGTCCATTGGCACCCAAGAGTACAACAGGCTTCAGAGGGTGAGCCTTCGATTTTAAAAATTGCTTTTGTTTCGTGCTTAGTTGCATTGTTTCCTATTCCTTACACAGCCAGACTGACTTTGGCCTTGAATTTCGGGTATTCTACCGCCATCTATGAATGTGGGCCAGCCTGATGAGGCGAGAGAGGGAAAATGGCACAAAAAAAGCGTAGCGCAAGTAGTCGCCGCTGGCTAAAAGAACACTTCGATGATCCCTATGTATTGAAGGCGCAGAAACAAGGCTTTCGTTCGCGGGCAGTATTTAAGTTAGAAGAAATCCAGAAGCGTGACCGCGTGTTGCGTAAGGGCCAGATTGTAGTTGACCTCGGTGCAGCTCCCGGAGGGTGGTCTCAATATGTGGCCGCGCTGCAGGATGGTGACGGAGAGGTTATCGCCTGCGATATCTTGGAAATGGACCCGTTGCCTGGAGTCGAATTTTTACAAGGTGACTTCCGCGAGGAAGCTGTTCTTGGTGCGTTATTGAACCGAATCGGCGGTCCCAACGTTGATGTAGTATTGTCAGATATGGCGCCGAATATGAGTGGTAGTGATGCCGTCGACATTCCTCGGTCAATGTATTTGGTTGAGTTGGCATTGGATATGTGTCGGCAAGTATTGAAACCTGACGGTGTTTTTGTCGTCAAAGTATTTCAAGGGGAAGGATTTGATCCCTTCCTGAAAGATGTACGAGGTGCGTTTAAGCAAGTTCGTGTACGCAAACCGGACTCGTCTAGAGCCCGTTCACGCGAGGTGTACTTGGTAGCGACCGGGTATAAAGTGTAGTACCCTTGAGGGTAGCAAAGTAGTGAGAGGTAACAGCAGTGAGCGACATGGCTAAGAATCTTATTCTCTGGTTGGTTATCGCCGTCGTCCTGATGAGCGTGTTCCAGGGAATTAACACAGGTGGTGGTGACGCCCGCTCGTACACATACTCAGAATTTGTGCAGTATGTGAACCGCGGCGATGTGCGTGAAGTCACGATTAATGAATCGAAGAGAACCATCACAGGTACGATGCGGACAGGTGACCAGTTCCGCAGCGTCATGCCTGCCCAAGACCCAGACCTACTTAATGAACTGCTCAGCCAAGGCAATGTTCAAATTCAGTATGTCGAACCTGAACAGCGTAGCCTGTTAGGAACCATCTTTATCTCCTGGTTCCCCATGTTACTCCTGATTGCCGTGTGGATTTTCTTCATGCGTCAAATGCAGGGCGGCGGTGGCCGAGGCGCGATGTCCTTCGGTAAAAGCAAGGCCCGCTTGATGGGTGAAGACCAAGTTAAAACGACGCTAGCGGACGTTGCTGGCTGTGAAGAAGCGAAGGAAGAAGTTGCTGAGTTGGTCGACTTCTTACGCGACCCATCGAAATTCCAACGACTGGGTGGTCGTATTCCTAAGGGCGTCCTGATGGTTGGTCCTCCGGGAACCGGTAAAACATTGCTTGCGAAGGCAGTTGCTGGTGAAGCGAAAGTACCTTTCTACACGATTTCCGGCTCTGACTTCGTCGAAATGTTTGTGGGTGTTGGTGCGTCACGCGTGCGTGACATGTTTGAGCAAGCGAAGAAAGCCGCACCTTGTATCATTTTTATCGATGAGATCGACGCGGTAGGTCGCCAACGTGGCGCCGGTTTAGGTGGCGGACATGATGAGCGTGAGCAAACACTGAACCAGATGCTTGTAGAAATGGACGGCTTTGAAGGGAACGAGGGCATCATCGTGATTGCCGCGACCAACCGCCCAGACGTACTCGATCCAGCGTTGTTGCGTCCAGGTCGCTTTGACCGTCAGGTGACTGTTGGTTTGCCAGATGTTCGTGGCCGTGAACAAATTTTGAAAGTACATATGCGCAAAGTGCCAATTGCTGACGACGTTGAGCCAGCACTTATCGCTCGTGGTACGCCTGGCTTCTCTGGTGCGGATCTCGCTAACTTGGTGAACGAAGCCGCGCTGTTTGCAGCACGCGAGAATCGTCGCATGGTTTCTATGGCCGAGTTTGAGAAAGCCAAAGATAAGATTTTGATGGGTTCCGAGCGCAAGTCGATGGTCATGACTGAGTCTGAGAAAGAAATGACGGCTTATCATGAAGCAGGACATGCCATTGTTGGGCGCTTAGTCCCTGATCATGACCCAGTGTACAAAGTGTCTATCATTCCGCGCGGTCGTGCGCTGGGTGTGACCATGTACTTACCTGAACAAGACCGCTGGAGCCATAGCAAGCAACATTTAGAAAGTATGCTGTCAAGCTTGTACGGTGGGCGTTTGGCTGAACAGATTATTTATGGTGATGAAAAAGTTACCACGGGCGCATCGAATGATATCGAACGGGCGACTGCGATCGCACGTAAGATGGTGACCCAATGGGGACTGTCCGATAAAATGGGACCGTTGCTGTATGCCGAAGATGACGGCCAAGTATTCTTAGGACGTTCGGTTGCGCAAAATAAACAGATGTCGGATGACACAATGCGGGCGATTGACGCAGAAATCCGCGAAGTTATTGATCGCAACTACCAGCGTGCGAAGAACATACTCGAAGAAAATATCGACATTCTGCACTCTATGAAAGATGCATTGATGAAGTATGAAACCATTGATGCGGCGCAGATTGACGATTTAATGGCGCGTCGTGAAGTTCGTGAGCCAGAGAGCTGGCACGATAAAGATGACAAAAAGAGCTCAGGAAGCTCTGGCGGCGAAGCGGAAAAGGCGAAAGATAAAGATGAGCCGAAGCTTGGGTTAGATAAACCCGATGAGTCGCCCGCAAGTTAAATAATTAAATGCCCCGTTTACGGGGCATTTTTTTAGGTTCAATGACGCTGCTGGTAAATTATACAGAGGAGCCTGTCCATGCCCGTCTCAACCGTACCGATTCAGGTCATGGGGATCTTGAATGTTACCCCAGACTCGTTTTCTGATGGGGGTCAATTTCATCGACTCGATATGGCACTACGCCACGCTGAAGCCATGGTAGCGGCAGGCGCGGATTGGATTGATGTGGGTGGAGAGTCAACTCGACCCGGTGCGCCTGATGTTGCCCTAGACGATGAGCTTAAACGCGTGATTCCGGTGATTGAGCGGCTGCGTGCTGAGCTGAATGTGCAGGTCTCTATTGATACCAGTAAAGCGCAAGTGATGACCGCTGCGGTGGCTGCAGGGGCTGCAATGATTAATGATGTTCGAGCGTTGCGTGAAGAAGGAGCTTTAGAGGCTGCTGCTGCAACGCAAGCACAGATTTGCCTGATGCACATGCAGGGCAAACCTCGAAATATGCAAGATAATCCGATATATGAAGATGTAGTGAATGAAGTGAAGCAGTTTTTTGAGTCCAGGATTCGAGACTGTGAGCGCGTCGGGATTGAGCGGCAGCGACTTATTCTTGATCCAGGGTTTGGTTTTGGTAAGAGCATGCGGCACAATTACGAATTATTGCAGCGGTTACAGGCATTTCAAGAGTTTAGGTTGCCTGTGTTAGCTGGCATTTCGCGTAAATCAATGTTGGGGCATGTCACTGGTCGGGCTGTCGATGAGCGCTTGGCCGCCAGCCTGGCTGCGGCGGTGATTGCAGCGTTAAAAGGTGCCCAAATTATTCGAGTTCATGATGTTGCGGAAACAGTAGACGCACTGAAAGTGGTCACTGCAACACTAACAGGAGAGTGTTAAGTACAATGGGGAAGTATTTTGGAACAGATGGCATTCGTGGCCATGTTGGTGACTATCCGATCACACCTGAGTTTGTATTGAAACTTGGCTGGGCGGCAGGAAAAGTATTTGCTGCACAAGGCAATAAGCGGGTACTGATCGGTAAAGACACACGCATTTCTGGTTATATGTTGGAGTCAGCGCTTGAAGCTGGGTTTTCCGCTGCGGGTGTGAATGTTGAGTTTTTAGGCCCCATGCCAACGCCTGCTATTGCCTATCTCACGCGGACGTTCCGAGCGGCCGCTGGTATTGTGATTAGCGCCTCGCACAATCCTTATTATGACAATGGAATTAAGTTCTTCTCCGACGCGGGTTACAAGCTCTCTGATGATATTGAGCAGCAAATTGAAGCGATGATGGATGAGCCGATGGACTGTGTTCCATCAGAACAGCTCGGGCGTGCATCTCGCGTGCATGATGCTGCAGGTCGCTACATCGAGTTTTGTAAGAGTATCTTCCCGTCTGAGCTGTCGCTTGTTGGGCGCAAGATTGTGGTGGATTGCGCCAACGGCGCCACCTATCACATTGCCCCGAATGTGTTTCGTGAGCTCGGTGCAGAAGTGATTGAAGTTGGCACCCGGCCAGACGGTTTGAACATTAATAAGGACTGCGGCGCGACGAACACCGCGGCACTTGCCAAAGCGGTAGTTGAACATAAAGCTGAGGTAGGCCTGGCGTTAGACGGTGATGGTGACCGATTAATGGTGGTCGACGCGAAAGGGCAATTGATTGATGGTGATGAAATTGTTTATGCACTGGTGAAGCAAGCGCTTGCCGATGGCGATCTTGAGGGCGGCGTTGCTGGCACCTTAATGTCGAATATGGGCTTAGAGCTTGCGCTTGAGCGTTTGGGTGTTCCCTTTATTCGTACAAATGTTGGTGACCGCCATGTCATGGAGGCGCTGGCAGAACACCGCTGGGCTATCGGTGGCGAGAACTCAGGGCATATTATTAACCTGAAACATCACACGACCGGCGACGGCATTCTCGCTGCTTTACAGTTTTTGACTGCCATGGCCCGCAAAGAATGCGGTGCTCGCGAATTGCTCGAAGGTATGACGAAATTCCCGCAAATACTTG
Source organism: Idiomarina sp. (assembly GCA_020831965.1). Taxonomy (GTDB): domain Bacteria; phylum Pseudomonadota; class Gammaproteobacteria; order Enterobacterales; family Alteromonadaceae; genus Aliidiomarina. The sequence goes on along the minus strand of JAFIFP010000010.1, from coordinate 59,782 downwards.
TGAACGTGCGGTTCCAAAAAGGTACGCAACCACTTGCGGCTGACAACGTAAAGTCGGCGGCCGAAGAAGTAGAACGTGCGCTGGGTAAGAAGGGACGTGTGCTCCTTCGTAAGTCTGGTACAGAACCCTTAATCCGCGTCATGGTTGAAGGTGAAGAATTAAGCGCTGTGCGCGCTTATGCACAGCAAATTGCGCAAGAAGTTGAAGCAGTGAATGCAGAGTAACCAATCAGTCATGATTTTTACAAAAACTTGTGAGCGGAGCTTGTATCCGAACGGGATGTTCGGTACTATCTGCGCCGCTTAGAGAACAGGACAGGAGGCCTTGTGCGCCAACCACTGGTCATTGCAAACTGGAAGCTAAATGGTAGTCGAGACTTGTTGAAAGCTTTTGCGGATTACGCAACGAGCCAATCAGCAGAGAGCGCTACGCTACCGGTTGCACAAGTGATTTGTCCACCTGTAATCTTTTTGGCTGAAGCCGTTCGCCAATACCCGGATATGGTATTTGGTGCACAGCATTGCAGCGAACACACAAGCGGCGCGTTTACCGGAGAAACTTCTACCGGCATGCTGCAAAGTGTGGGTTGTCGCTACGTGTTAGTTGGACACTCTGAACGCCGAGCTCTTTTTGGTGAAACAGATGCTCAAGTTGCAGCAAAAGCGAAAGCCATCCAGCAAGCCGGCATGACACCTGTAGTGTGTGTTGGTGAAACAGAAGCTGAGCGTGACGGCAATGAAACGTCCGCGGTGATTCTGAAGCAGCTGGAAGCAGGGCTCGAGGGCGTTGACTTAGCGAAACTGGTCATTGCATACGAACCCGTTTGGGCCATTGGCACAGGCAAAACAGCAAGCCCCGAACAAGCACAAGAAGTGCATGCATTGATTCGGAGTTGGCTGCAGAAACAGAATTCAAGTGTCGCCGAGAACATGCAATTACTCTACGGTGGCAGTGTGAAGCCGGATAATGCCCGGGACTTGTTTAGTCAAGTCGACATCGATGGTGGTTTGATTGGCGCCGCAAGTTTAGAGCCGCATCAATTCGCCGCCATATGCAAGGCAGCACAGGATAGTTAATTTATGTATGAACTATTGATGGTTATTTATTTACTCGTAGCGGTTGGTCTCATCGCTCTGATCCTGCTTCAAAAAGGAAAAGGCGCAGAAATGGGTGCCTCTTTCGGTGCGGGTGCGTCAAACACAGTGTTTGGCTCTGGCGGTTCAGGTAACTTCCTGACGCGCATGACGGCAATTATGGCCGTAACCTTTTTTCTACTCAGCCTTATGTTAGGTAACATGGCCGCAAATACCGGCGGTGAAGAAGACTGGATGGATTTGGAAGTTCCAGCGTCTGAGCAAGCATCAGATCGCAACGAATTACCACCGGTTAACTAAGGAAGACGTAGTACAAGAATTGCCGAAGTGGTGGAATTGGTAGACACGCCATCTTGAGGGGGTGGTGCTCTTCTGAGCGTACGAGTTCAAGTCTCGTCTTCGGCACCAATAAATCTTTGTTATATCAGTAAAAACGGGCTTTCTAAGGGCAGCAGCGGTTGCAATTAGGGTGCGCCACGGTATAATAAAGACATTCGGACGCGGGGTGGAGCAGTCTGGTAGCTCGTCGGGCTCATAACCCGAAGGTCGTAGGTTCAAATCCTGCCCCCGCAACCAGTTCGAGTTTATAAGACAACGGCGTAAGCGGTTGCAAAACTCGGGTCGACAGGCTGAAAATGATTGTAAAGCCCCGACAGCGTACGGGGCTTTTTGCTATCTAGGCCTCGACTCTGGTAAGTTGACCTGCGAACTGGGCATTATGCCCTTTTTTTGTTTCTGGAGGTTGCGTTGGCAACGTTGGTAGAACGTTTGACATCGATGCTTGAGCCCGCGGTGGAAGCCACTGGGTTTGAGTTGTTAGGGATTGAGTTTGTACGTGCGGGAAAACATTCCACGCTGCGTCTTTATATCGATCATGAAAATGGTGTGGTGATTGAAGACTGCGCACTCGTGAGCCGTCAGGTGAGTGCGTTGTTAGACGTCGAAGACCCGATTAGTTCTGAGTACAATCTTGAGGTGTCCTCCCCTGGGATGGATCGCCCATTGTTTAAACTCGCACATTATGAACCGTTAATCGGTGAAGAGATTAGTGTGCAATTACAAGTGCCTGTGGCGAATCGCCGTAAATTTACAGGTACCTTGACTGCGGTCGAAGGTGAACTACTGAAGTTCACTGTTGAAGACCAACCATTCGAAGTGGCGTTTCCAGTAGTTAAGAAAGCGCACTTAGTTCCGAAGTTTGATTGAACCAAGAGTTGACGAGGCAAGGGGCATGAATAAAGAAATTTTGCTGGTTGCAGAGGCCGTTTCTCACGAGAAGGCCGTGCCAAGAGAAAAAATCTTTGAGGCATTAGAGATTGCAATCGCGACTGCGACCCGGAAGAAATACGATGGCGACATCGATGTGCGCGTGGCGATTAATCGCCAAACAGGCGAATTTGATACATTCCGTCGTTGGATGGTGGTCGAAGACCCATCTGATGGTGGTTTAGAGAATCCTTATTCAGAGATTTCTCTGTCAGCGGCACAATATGAAGATCCGTCAGTGAAGGCGGGCGATTATGTTGAAGAACAAATTGACTCCATTGTGTTTGACCGCATTACCACGCAAACCGCTAAGCAAGTGATCTTCCAGAAGGTCCGTGAAGCTGAGCGTGCGCAAGTGGTTGAGCAGTACGAAGACCAAGTGGGTAGTTTGATCAGTGGTATCGTCAAGAAGACGTCACGTGACAACGTTATCCTTGATTTGGGCAACAACGCTGAAGCAGTTATTTTCCGTGAAGATATGCTGCCACGCGAGAATGTTCGCCCTGGCGATCGTGTACGTGGGTTACTCTTTGCTGTGCGTCCTGAAGCGCGTGGCGCTCAGTTGTTCGTGAGCCGCATACATCCAGATTTCTTGATTGAGCTGTTCCGCATTGAAGTGCCAGAAATTGGCGAAGAAATGATTGAAGTGAAAGGTGCAGCACGTGACCCAGGTTCGCGCGCGAAAATTGCTGTGAAAAGCAATGATCGTCGCATTGACCCAGTAGGCGCGTGTGTGGGTATGCGCGGTGCGCGCGTACAAGCCGTGTCGGGCGAATTAGCTGGCGAGCGTGTAGATATCGTCCTGTGGGATGATAACCCTGCACAGTTCGTTATTAATGCCATGGCACCGGCTGAGGTTGTCTCTATCGTCATGGACGAAGAAACCCATACGATGGACATTGCGGTCGAAGAAGGCAATTTGGCGCAAGCCATTGGCCGTAACGGTCAGAACGTACGCTTGGCAGGTCAATTGACCGGTTGGGATTTGAACGTGATGACGGTGGAAGACTTCAATGCGCGCAATGAAGCTGAGTCTGAGCGCCTGACTAAATTGTTTATCGATGGTTTGGATATCGATGAAGATTTCGCAGGACTGTTAATTGATGAAGGTTTCTCTTCATTAGAAGAAGTGGCTTATGTCCCAGTGGCGGAGTTACTCGCGATTAACGGCCTTGATGAAGATACTGTTGAAGAATTACGTGCTCGCGCTCGTGATTATTTAACAACACAAGCATTAGCGAACGAAGAGTCATTGGAAGGTGCTGAGCCAGACGAGACTCTGTTAAACCTGGAAGGGCTGGAGCGTCACTTGGCGTTTGAATTGGCCTCGAAAGGTGTTCGTACGCTTGAAGACCTTGCTGAGCAAGGCATTGATGATTTATCTGAGATTGAATCGCTGACAGCGGAGCAGGCGGGTGAGTTAATTATGAAGGCCCGCAATATTTGCTGGTTCAGTGAAGAAGAAAACAAGTGAGGTGAGAGTTAAATGGCAGAAGTTAAAATTGAGAAACTTGCCAGTGATATCGGTACCTCCGTTGATCGCTTGCTAAAACAGTTCAGTGAAGCGGGTATCACCAAGAAAGAGGGTGACTCGGTCACGGAAGATGAGAAACAGCAACTGCTCGTGCACTTAAATAAGCAGCACGGTGGTGACGGTGCATCTGCACCTGAGCGAATGACTCTGAAGCGGAAAAGCCGCAGTACCCTGAGTGTGGGTGCGGGCCCAGGCCGCGCTAAAGCTGTGCAAGTTGAAGTACGCAAGAAGCGTACTTATGTGAAGCGTCCATCTGCTGAAGAAGAGCAACGCTTGGAAGAAGAGCGTTTATCTGCAGAGCGTGAAGCAGCCGAAAAGGCGCAAGCCGAAGCGGAAGCACGTGCAAAAGCAAAAGCGGAAGCTGAAGAGAAAGAAGCGGAATTGCGCAAGCAGCGCGAAGAAAAACGTAAAGCACAAGAAGCAGCAAAAGCGAAAGCAATGCCGGAGAAAACTCCGGAAGAGAAAGCTGCGGCTGAAGCTGCACGTGCAGAAGCTGAGCGTCTACGCAAGATTCAAGAAACTGAAGCAGCGAAGAAAGCTGAAGAAGAAGCCAAGCGTCAAGCGGAAGAAGCACGCAAGCTAGCGGAAGAAAACCAAGCTCGCTGGGAAGAAGAAGAACGTCGTCGCAAGAAAGAAGAAGAAGCGGATGTTCACTTCACTACGTCGGAAACGGCGAAGTACGCAGAAGAGCAACAAGATACTGAAGAAGAGCGTAGCGCGCGTCGTAAGAAGACGAAGCAGCGTAAAACGAAGGAAGACGAAGATCAGCCACGTCGTGAGCGTCGCCGCAAAGGTGGCAAAATGCGTGCGCCACAGTCATTGCAGCATGGCTTTAATAAGCCGGCCGCACCTGTGACTCGTGATGTTCGTGTACCGGAAACCATTACTGTGGGCGAATTGGCCAGCCGGATGTCGGTAAAAGCATCTGAACTGATTAAAACCATGATGAAAATGGGTGAAATGGTGACCATCAACCAAGTCCTTGATCAGGAAACTGCATCACTGGTGGTTGAAGAATTGGGCCATAAGCCAGTTGTAGTGAGCGATAACGAACTCGAGCAAGCGGTACTGAGTGACCGTGGCACCGAGGGTGAATTGAGCGCTCGCGCGCCAGTCGTCACCGTTATGGGTCACGTCGACCATGGGAAAACGTCATTGCTTGATTACATTCGGAAAACCAAAGTTGCCGACGGTGAAGCGGGTGGTATTACGCAGCATATTGGTGCCTACCACGTAGACACGGGTCACGGCATGATCACCTTCCTTGATACACCAGGTCACGCGGCCTTTACCTCTATGCGTGCACGTGGTGCAAGCGCAACAGACGTGGTTATCCTCGTAGTTGCGGCGGATGACGGTGTGATGCCACAAACCATCGAAGCGGTCCAACATGCCAAAGCGGCAGGTGTACCACTGGTGGTTGCGGTGAACAAAATGGATAAGCCAGAAGCCGATCCTGATCGCGTGAAGTCTGAGTTGTCGCAGCATGATGTCCTCTCTGAAGAGTGGGGCGGTGACACCCAGTTTGTTCACGTATCAGCAAAGTCTGGTGAGAATATTGACGCCTTGTTGGAAGCGATTCTGTTACAAGCTGAACTGCTTGATTTGAAAGCGGATCATGCAGGCATGGCACACGGTCTGGTAATTGAATCACGTTTGGACAAAGGTCGTGGCCCAGTGGCAACTATCTTGGTGCAAGGCGGCACATTGAACAAAGGTGATATCGTGCTATGTGGTCTGGAATACGGTCGTATTCGAGCCATGCGCGATGAACTTGGTCGTGATGTGAACGAAGCAGGTCCATCTATCCCAGTTGAGATTCTCGGTTTGTCTGGTGTTCCAGCCGCGGGCGATGAAGTGACTGTGGTGAAAGATGAGCGTAAAGCGCGTGAAGTGTCTAACTATCGTCAGGGTAAATACCGTGACGTGAAACTAGCACGTCAGCAAAAAGCGAAGCTAGAAAACATGTTTAGCAACATGGAAGAAGGCGACGTGTCAGAACTGAATATTGTTCTGAAGTCTGACGTTCAAGGTTCGTTGGAAGCTATTACCGACTCACTGACTAAGCTTTCTACTGATGAAGTGAAAGTGAATATCGTTGGTAGCGGTGTGGGTGGTATTACGGAAACTGACGTATCACTCGCGGGTGCTTCAAACGCCATTGTACTTGGCTTTAACGTTCGGGCAGATGCCACGGCACGTAAGATTGTCGAGAACGAAAGCATTGAGTTGCGTTACTACAGCGTTATCTACGACTTGATTGATGAAATCAAGCAAGCGATGACCGGTATGCTGTCGCCTGAATTCAAGCAACAAATTATTGGTTTGGCTGAAGTTCGTGACGTCTTCAAATCGCCGAAGATTGGCGCTATCGCCGGTTGTATGGTGACTGAAGGTATCGTCAAGCGTTCTGCGCCAATTCGTGTCCTACGTGAGAACGTGGTGATTTACGAAGGTGAACTTGAATCACTACGTCGTTTCAAAGACGATGTACAAGAAGTTCGCAACGGCATGGAATGTGGTATCGGCGTCAAGAACTACAATGACGTGAAAGTTGGCGATCAAATCGAGGTGTTCGAAACCGTACAGGTTGAGCGCACACTCTAAGGTTCGACAACTGAAACCGGCCGGTGCACGCACCGGTCGGTTTTCTATTTTTAGGAGTTTCTCATGAGTAATTTTAGTCGATCCGATCGTTTCGCTCAGCAGCTACAGCGTGAAATCGCTATGATTCTGCAACGCGAAATTAAAGATCCGCGCGTGGTTATGCCGACGGTTTCAGACGTTGAAGTGTCCCGCGATCTTGCCTATGCAAAAGTGTTTATTACTTTTTTGCTAGAGGATTCCGATGGTTTGGATAAAGCGGTTGATGTACTCAATGAAGCGAGTGGTTATATCCGTTCGTTGTTGGGCAAACGGATCAGCTCGCGAATTACCCCGCATTTGAAGTTTGTCCTCGACACCTCAACCTCTGAAGGAATGCGGATGTCACGCCTGGTTAACGAAGCTCGTGCAGAAGACGAGCGGAAGAAGAACCAGGAGGATTAAGTGGGGCGTCGTCATCGTAAAGGGCGTGTCATTCACGGCATGATCCTCATCGATAAGCCTCAGGGCATGACTTCGAACCGTGTTGTTCAGGTTGTCCGCCGGCTTTTTAATGCGAATAAAGCCGGGCACACTGGTGCACTTGATCCCTTGGCGACAGGTATGTTGCCGGTCTGTTTGGGCGAAGCGACCAAGTTCTCACAGTTTTTGCTCGACGCCGATAAGAGTTATCGCGTGGTGGCTAAACTGGGTGAACGCACGGATACCAGCGACGCCGATGGTACTGTGGTAGAAACAAAGTCAGTCGACGTTTCACGGGCGCAGCTCGATGCCGCTTTGGTGCAATTCCGTGGCTCTATTCAGCAAATTCCTTCTATGTTCTCCGCGTTGAAATACGAAGGGAAGCCTTTGTATGAGTATGCCCGTGCCGGTAAAACCGTCCCCAGAGAACCGCGGAGTATCGAGATTTACCGCGTGGACGTGGTCGAGATGACCACCGACACGGTGACACTGGATGTGGATTGTAGCAAAGGCACTTACATTCGTACTTTAGTGGATGATTTGGGTCAGGTGCTCGGTTGTGGTGCGCATGTGCAGGTACTGCGTCGCACTGCAGTTGCGGATTATCCTATTGATCAGATGATCACGTTGGAAGTCTTGGAGCAATTAGCTGAGGTTGAACCGCCTGATCACTTGTTACTGCCTCTCGACACGCCAGCATTCAGTTTGCCTAAGCGTGAGTTGCATCAAGAAGACTTGCGTGGCTTTCGTCACGGACAACCTTTTGAGCATGAGCACCAAGTACAATTGTTACGCGTGTATGACGCAGACAATGGCGAATTCTGGGGCATCGCCGAACGTCGTGAGGATGGGCGCTATTGGCCGCGTCGCGTCGTGGTTCGCGACCAATAAACTTATTGTAAGTCATGGTGTGACTGCGTATAATGCGCAGCCTTATCTGCTTGGCTGAATTAGTGATCGGCTGAGCCCATTTATTAACTGGAGTAAAAATTATGTCACTAACAGCTGCTCAAAAAGCTCAAGTCGTACAAGATTACGCACGTGCGGAAGGCGATACGGGTTCTCCTGAAGTGCAGGTTGCTCTTCTGACTGCTCAGATCAACCATTTGCAAGACCACTTCAAAAAGCACATCCACGATCACCATTCACGCCGTGGTCTGTTACGCATGGTTAGCCAACGTCGTAAGTTGTTGGACTACTTAAAGCGTAAAGATGAAGCGCGCTATGTAGACCTGATTCAGCGTCTAGAACTGCGTCGCTAAGAAAGCATTTTGAACAAAAGGGGCCTTGTGGCCCCTTTTGAGTTTCAGAAACTCAGAAAGAATCCAGCGGAAGTTTTTGTCTGCAGGCATTATTGGTTATACTGCGTGCGGTAAATAAGTAATCAAGTGAAGTAAAAGTAAGGCACGAAAAACGTGCATGTCAGCAAGCCCGGGTTTGGGCAATTATGTAAGCGAAGGAAAAGAAAACGTGAATCCTACTATTAAGCAATTCCAATACGGTCAGCATACAGTCACTCTTGAAACGGGCGCAGTCGCTCGTCAAGCGTCAGGTGCTGTCATGGTTAGCATGGACGACACCACAGTACTCGTGACTGTTGTCGGTAAAAAAGAAGCGCGTCCAGACGCCGACTTCTTCCCGCTGACTGTAAATTACCAAGAGCGTACTTACGCGGCTGGTAAAATTCCAGGTGGTTTCTTCAAGCGTGAAGGCCGTCCAAGTGAAGGCGAGACTCTGACCAGTCGTTTGATCGACCGTCCAATTCGCCCACTTTTCCCAGAAGGTTTCTTCAACGAAGTTCAGGTTATTGCGACTGTTGTATCAGTAAATCCTGAAATTGCTCCCGATATCGTTGCGTTGATTGGTACTTCAGCGGCATTGGCCGTGTCTGGTCTGCCGTTCAACGGACCAATCGGTGCTGCGCGCGTTGGTGTTATCAACAACGAATACGTGCTGAATCCGTCACAAACCGAACTCACTACCTCTGACCTCGACCTCGTGGTTGCGGGTACTCAAGCTGCAGTATTGATGGTTGAATCTGAAGCGAACCTGCTCAGTGAAGACGTAATGCTTGGTGCGGTCATGTACGGTCATGAACAAATTCAGACCGTGATCAATGCCGTGACTGAGTTTGCTGCAGAAGTAAATGCACCCAAGTGGGATTGGCAACCAGCGGCGAAAAACGAGCCATTGATTGCGAAGATCCGCGACTTGAGCGCTGCAAAAATCGGTGAAGCTTATTTGATTACCGATAAAACAGAACGTCGTGACGCCTTAAGCGCGTTACGTAACGAGCTGATTACTGCATTGAAAACAGAAGACGCAGACTTGAACGAGAAAGAAGCAGGCGACATCTTCCACGATATCGAATCTGACGTTGTGCGCAGCCGCATTATTGCTGGTGAGCCGCGCATTGATGGTCGTGAACCCGATATGGTTCGTGCTATTCATGTGGGTACTGGCGTATTACCGCGCACTCACGGCTCTGCAATCTTTACTCGCGGTGAAACGCAGGCGTTAGTGGTAGCGACTCTGGGTACTGAGCGTGACGCACAGAACATCGATGAAATCCTCGGTGCGCGTCAAGACCGCTTCATGTTGCATTACAACTTCCCTCCGTATTGTGTGGGTGAAACGGGTATGGTTGGCTCACCGAAGCGTCGTGAAATCGGCCACGGTCGTCTCGCCAAGCGCGGTGTATTGGCAGTCATGCCTTCACCTGAAGAATTCCCGTATACCATTCGTGTGGTTTCTGAAATCACTGAATCAAATGGTTCGAGCTCCATGGCGTCAGTCTGTGGTACTTCGTTAGCATTGATGGACGCGGGTGTTCCAATTAAAGCTTCTGTCGCTGGTATCGCGATGGGTCTGGTGAAAGAGGGCGACAAGTTTGTTGTTCTTTCTGACATCTTGGGTGATGAAGATCACCTTGGCGACATGGACTTTAAAGTTGCTGGAAGTAAAGACGGCGTGACTGCGTTGCAGATGGATATCAAGATTGAAGGTATCACGAAAGACATCATGCAACAGGCTTTGGCTCAAGCGAAAGCTGCGCGTTTGCACATCCTTACCGTGATGGACGAAGCAATCAGCGGCGCACGTGATGAAGTTTCTTCATTCGCTCCACGCTTCCACATCATGAAGATCAACCCAGAGAAGATTCGTGACGTTATCGGTAAAGGTGGCGCGGTTATCCGTGAGTTGACTGAGTCAACTAACACCAATATCGAAATCAGCGACGACGGCACTATTAAGATTGCTGCAACTGACGAAGCAGATGCGAAAGCCGCTGTAGCTCGTATCGAAGCCTTAACTGCAGAAGTTGAAGTTGGCCGTATCTACGAAGGTAAGGTTGCACGTATCGTTGATTTCGGTGCGTTCATTACAATCCTGCCGGGTAAAGATGGTCTGGTACACATCTCTCAAATCGCTGAAGAGCGCGTAGAGAATGTTGGTGACTACCTTGAAGTGGGTCAAACCGTTGCAGTGAAAGTTCTTGAAATCGACCGTCAAGGCCGTGTGCGCTTAAGTATGAAAGAAGCTGCACCAAAGTCTGAAGCAACTGAGCAAGAATCTGCTGAATAAGCGGTAAAAACAAAGAGAAAGGCCACCTTCGGGTGGCCTTTTTTTTGCTTGGGATAGCTATCAAATGAGTGGGTTAAACCGCTGCTCTAGCCCTTCAAAAAAAAGTCCCACATGATAGCCGTCGGCGAGCGCGTGATTCACATGAATGGAAATGGGTAGAAAGTCGTCGCCGTCTTGTTGAAAGAGCTTGCCGACACTGATTTTTGGACAGCTGTCCGGGCGTGAGAATGGGCGAGCATGGGATAGGCTGGTAAATTGTATCCAGGGTAGGGCTGAGAAATGGATGACATTGTCCGTGCCTCGCGAGGGCATGAGATTGTCACTGGCTTCTACACGAGCGATTTCAGTCAACGCTCGTTGCGCGAACAGAGCAAAATCCTCTGTAAATTCCACATAGCCAAAGCCAAAGGTTTGGTTGGGTTTCAAGACGGTCATGCTGACGTCAATACGTTCATATTGCATCACGTCTGCTCCCTCGATGCGCATCCGCAATGCGTCATGTTGATTCACTTCTGTTAGAATGCTGTGTAAATAGAGCAGATAAAATGATTGCCCATGCGACTTCGCTTGCTGTCTTAATCCAGTGCAGCGCAGGTTGGTGGTGATGCCGAAGAAGGGCTCTTCAAAAGCATTAAAGAATTCGAAATGTTGGCGTCGCGGCCAGCTCGCTAGGTGGATTTTTTGCTTCATTGTGCTGTCCTGTGCTGGTTCTCTGGCAGTGTACCGTGCTAGAAAATAAATGGAATGCTAATCAAGAACAGACTTCTTTACATCTTTTTCATCATGTTTCGACAATAAGGCATTGGTAGTTCGTCGATTCAGGTGTAGATTTTTCTAATTATGTTGAGACCTCTCGTGGGAATTAAAACTATGACCGCTCGTACTATAAGTGTAATGGCTCTTTCGCTGCTGTTTGTTGTTAGCTGCGCAATTATCCCCCATTCATGGATGTCGCCGCCGATTGCGGAGCAGCGTCCTCATGTAGTGACTTCGCCTCACGGTGATCGTGAAGATCCCTATCATTGGCTGCGTGACGACACTCGCACTGACCCGGAGGTCATTGCCTACTTGGAAGCCGAGAATGCTTACTATCAGGCCTATGCAGACCAGTACCGCGGTAAACTTGATGAGTTGACGGACGAAATTATCGGGCGAGTACAGCAAGACGACAGCTCCGTGCCCTATGTCATGGGTGATTACGAGTACTCGACTCGGTTTGAAACGGGTAAAGAGTATCCCATCTATATTCGTCGCCCTATTGCGGGTGGTACGGAAGAAGTCATGCTCGACGTGAACGAACTCGCGGAAGGCCATGACTATTTTGCAGTCGCTAACTGGGAAGTCAGTCCTTCCCAGAACCGTTTAGCCTACTTGGTTGATACCACGGGCCGTCGCCAGTACACCTTACGTATTCGCGATCTAACGACCGGTGAAGACTTACCGAATGAACTGGTAGGTTTATCGTCCTCATTAGCGTGGAGTGCGGATAGTGATTATCTCTATGTGATTGAGAATGACCCGGTGACGTTATTGAGCGTGCGCGCGATGCGTCATGCGGTAGGCGGTGCGCCAGACAATAAGGCGCTAGTGTACGAAGAGCACGACAACACCTTCTATATGGGACTCGACAACACCCGTGATGGCAAGTATGTGATGATTATCGTGGTCAGTACCGTTGCTAGTGAGTATCGGATTATTGACGCTAGTACGCCGCTTGCTGAGCCAAAGGTATTTGCTGCGCGTGAGCGCGATGTGCAGTATTTCCTTGACCACATGGACGGTCGTTGGATTATTCGTACCGACTGGATGGCACCAAACTTCCGTTTGATGATGGTGGATTCTGATCAAATCGGCAGCCGTGCTTATTGGCGTGAACTCGTTCCTCATAATGAGTTTGTCTTTATCGACGGCATGATTGCCTTTGAATCTCACTTAGCGATTCAAGAGCGCAGCAACGGACTGTTGCGTATTCGCCTAGTGTCGTGGAGTAACCCAGCAGATAGTCGCTACATTTCATCAGATGAAGCCGCTTACGTGATGCGTTTCTCAGTGAACTATGACACCTCCAGTGAATGGCTGCGCTATTCCTATACCTCACTTACTACGCCGCAAACAATTTATGAAGTGAACCTGGCCACCGATGAACGTCGCATGCTGAAGCAAGACGAGGTGCTTGGAGGGTTTGACAGCGACAACTACGTGACAGAGCGGGTGTGGGCTGAAGCGCGAGACGGCACGAAGATCCCAGTGACGTTACTTTATCGCAACGGTTTTGAGCGTGATGGTACTGCGCCCTTGTATCAATACGCCTATGGTTCGTACGGCATCAACATGGACCCGTGGTTCAACTCGAACATTCTGTCATTGATTGATCGCGGTTTTGTGTACGCCATTGCCCATATTCGAGGCGGACAGGAAATGGGACGTCATTGGTATGAAGAAGGTAAGCTGTTAAACAAGATGAACACCTTCACAGACTACATTGACGTGACTGATCACCTCGTTGCAGAAGGCTATGCTGCACCTGATCTGGTCATAGGCATGGGTGGTAGTGCCGGAGGCTTACTGATGGGCGCTGTGGCGAATATGGCGCCAGAGAAGTACCTTGGTTTGATTGCGCACGTGCCATTCGTGGATGTGGTGAGCACAATGCTTGATGATACTTTGCCATTGACTACGAACGAGTACGACGAGTGGGGCAACCCGAATTATGCCGAGTACTACGAGTATATGTTGTCTTACTCACCATACGATCAAGTAACACGTCAAAGTTACCCCGCGTTGTATGTAACGACAGGATTTCATGATTCACAGGTGCAGTACTTTGAGCCAGCGAAATGGGTGGCGAAGTTACGTACGCACAACACATCGAATCAGCCGATTCTATTCAACACCACAATGGAAGCCGGTCATGGCGGACGTTCAGGCCGTTTCGCCCGCCGCGCGCAAATTGCTGAAGAATACGCTTTAGTACTGCATTGGGTCGAGCGCCAAAAGGCGAGCCGCCGCTAGTTCGAATAATGCTACAGGCACCAGTCGCTTCGGGCTTGGTGCTTCTCTGAAAAAGTGCCGAGAAGTTAGTGAATTTCGCTAACTTCTCTTTATTTTTACTATGGTTAAAATGGCTGTTTTTTATAAATCATTGTTTTTTAAGAGTTATTAAGGATGGCACATGATTTGCCTTACGACAGTGCTGTAGGAGGAGTCCGCACTTGGACTTCTCCAGAACCTAGAAACTGTCGATTTAAGGAATTATGTGATGAAGTCTGTATTTGCAATAATGTTTGTTTGGTGCGCTGTGATCGCAGCCCCTGTCGCGGCGCACGAGAGTATTGAGATAAGAGTTCAAACGCCAGATGAGAGAGTGATTCTCGCTGGAACCTTCGTTAAGCCAAGGGCTGTAGAAGCTGGACCAGTCATTATCTTTGTTACCGGTTCGGGGGATCATCCGCGTGATGGTGTCATCTCTGGCACCCCTATGTTTAAGGTGCTGGCTGAGACCTTTGCTGATGAGGGAATCGCCTCCTTACGATTGGATGATCGGGGCACCGCTGAATCAACAGGACCTAACACCACGGCATCTACAACTGCAGATCGAGTTCAAGATATGATTGCGGCAGTTGATTTTCTTGCGCAGGACTTCTCTACTTTTAACACCTCAGAAATTATTCTTGTTGGATTAAGTGAAGGCGCAATGATCGCGCCTTCGGTGGCGAATCAACGCCCGTCAAACGTTAGCCTGCTAGTCTTACTGGGTACACCTGCTTTGCCTGGGAAAACAGTTTGGGTCGATCAACAGGTTGCAAATTTTGTTCGTCAATTTGGTGTCGAACACCCGTCTGTTCCGTTGGCAAGAAATAGCTTGATCGAGATTGCTGACTTATCAATTGCGGGTGGTTCCATGACAGAGATGGAAGAACTAGCGGTCGAGCTTTTTGGAATTGGCGGTATTGATGAAGAAACGGCGCGATCGCAAGGCATGATTGAAGGCTTTAGCACCACAATGTTGGCACCCTGGCGTCAGTATTTCTTGAGTTATGATCCGCGTGTTGCGTATGTCGGGATTAAGCAACCCGTGCTTGCAGTGTATGGTAGCCTTGATACCCTCACATCTGCCGCTTTGAATGCAGAAGAGCTTCTGAAGGCGTTATTGATGGCGCCAACGAATGATTTTACCGTTGAGGTGATGCCTGGTCAGGACCACTTTTTCCTACGCAGTGACGAGCTTGAGCCGGGCCAACATGCGTTTGGTAAAATGCATGTAAGTCCAGAGCTCATTACACGATTAAAGCAATGGATTAACGCGCGAATCTGATAGGCTGATGCTTACTGATTTTTTCTATCGCCTGTGATGTAATGAATTAAATCGATAGTTAAGGAGTAAGCAGTGTCCATACGTTGGAGTGTACTTGTCTTTCCTCTAGTGCTGCTGGGGTGCGAAGCTACCCCTCAGCGCGGTGATATGGCTGATCGAACTCCGGTCTCTGCAGAGCGAACTGCTGCAGCTGATCGGAGTAATACCGAACTGGCGCTCATTGAGCCATTGCCACCCTCACAAGCACGGCAGGCGGAAGTAGCGCAGCTCACGGAACTCCTACAGAATGGTGAGCTAAGCCGGGATCAACGAGCGGTGGTGCATTATCGCCGCGGCGTCCTGTATGACGCGCTAGGATTACCTACCTTAGCCCTAGTAGATATGAACCAAGCATTGGAAATCCAGCCTGCGTTGGCCGATGGCTGGCACTATATGGGCGTGTATTACACTCAGCATGGTTTCTACTCGAGCGCCTATGAGTCGTTTGACAGCACCATAGAGTTGGCACCCGATCATGACTACGTGTATCTAAACCGCGGTATTGCGTCTTACTATGATGGGCAATACGAGTTTGCTCTGAATGATTTAGCCGACTTCTACTTCCAAGATCCCTCCGACCCCTTTCGAGTGGCATGGTATTACTTTGCCGCCTATGAGGTGGACGCTGAACGTGCAGCCCGGCAATTGCGTGAGCAAATGCGTGCGGTACCCGAAGGACAGTGGGGGAAAGCTATTTTGCAGCTGCTCGCTGGCGAGATTGTCGAGCAAGAGTTAATGGAACGAGCCTTTGCTGGCATTGACAGTCATGCCGAGCTCATCGACCGTCTTTGCGAAGCGTATTTCTATATGGGTAAACGTGCCGTGCAGCAGGGCAGAATCGAAGTTGCGATGAACTATTTCAAGTTGGCACTGATGACTAACAAACACGATTTCCTAGAGCATCGGTTTGCTCGGACTGAGTTATATCGCTTGCGCGAGAACGACTCCGACGCAGAATTTTCCTCTGCTGAGTGAGTAAGTAAATGCGCGCACTGTTAGTGTTAAGTGTCCTTATTTGGGTTGCTTTGACAGCGAGCGCACCGGCGGCGACGGCGCATGCATACGAAGTTACGCTGAAGCTCGCGCATCTGCAGGGGCATGGGCGTGCCAGTCTGGCTCTTGGCTACCACTATTTAGAACGGGGACAGCGTAGCGCTGCTATTACTGCCTTTCAAACGGCATTAGCGCGTGGCGTGGGTGAAGCTTCTGAACAGCTTGCGGAGCTAAATCCGCAGCGCGCTGACGAGTGGTTGCGATCGGGGGCTGCGTTAGGGTGGCAGCCAGCCCGTTGGGCGGTTTTAAAACGACGTTTCGACCAAGATGAGCCCTTCACTGAACTCTTAAGCCAAACCCTCGCCGAGCAACAATTAAGCGCTTTAAGTTACGATGAGCGTACATTTTTGGCGGACTTGCTACTCGATGCGGGCGAACCGGGCCACCTACCACATTGGCGTAGTGTTGCGCCAACAACTCCCCGTTGGCGGCGTTTACAGGAAGGTGCTGAGTTATTTCGGCGTATGCCGGTGGCATGTGATGTGCATTTTTTATTTCAACTGGAGCGCCAACGAGGCCTTCGTGCCATGTATCAGTGGGCGGCCGAGATGTATGACAGGCTCGCACAATTCGATGTCCATAGTTGTTACTCGCGCGTGCAGGAATGGCTACCCGAGCCCTGCACACCAGACGGAACACGCGCTTTCTGCCCCCATACTTTCGAATTCGACGATCACAGTGTCAATGTGATTGTCGCGCGACAAGGTCAGGCGAATACGCGTAATCGTATTGTCTACATGTCGGAATCGTCGTCATGGCGAATCCTTTTTCACGAAATGGGGCATGCATTAGATCTCGCCGATGAATATCCTATGGCAGGTGATATTGCACAGCGTTTCTGTGCCGGGGAATTCCGGTTTCGAGCGCTGAATGTGGTGAAGTCACGGCAAGATTTGCTTAGTCAGGCAGAATTTGAACGCTTCGAGGCCAATTTGCCTTGGTTAGGTGCGCTTACACGGCCTATCGGTACACCAATGAATATTAATGGGGCAACCTACTGGCGGCTAGGAACAAGCGAACCTGGTGGGATAGGGCTCTATCCAGCAGCAACTTGTGAGCGTACGAATTATCAAGCGTGGCGACCAGTGGATTACACGACTTTCATGGAGCGTGCCGAAACGGGTGCGGTGCCTGAGCTCTACATTGATCTGATGATACCAGTGCAGTAATCATCAGTGCTTCGCAAACAAAAGGGGAGCCTTGGCTCCCCTTGGTTGTTTCAGTCTGTCACTATTTCACTTCAATTCCTGCCGCTTGCAAATCAGCATGATAAGAAGAGCGTACGAGTGGTCCAGAAGCCGCTTGGGTAAAGCCCATCTTATCAGCCTCGCGCTTAAACATTGCGAATTCGTCTGGCGTGACATAGCGTGCTACTGGAATATGATGGCGGCTTGGCTGCAGGTATTGGCCAATGGTCAACATATCAACGTTATGCCGACGTAGATCTTCCATAACCTCGAGAATCTCTTCGTTGGTTTCACCTAGGCCAACCATTAAACCAGACTTGGTACGAACATCAGGTCGACGCTCTTTGTAGCGCTCGAGGAGATCAAGAGACCATTGATAGTTAGCTCCAGGCCGAGCAGCTTTATACATCCGTGGCACAGTTTCCAGGTTATGGTTAAACACGTCAGGCGCTTCGGCCTCAAGAATGTCTAACGCAATATCCATGCGACCACGGAAATCAGGAACTAACACTTCTACTTTAATAGCTGGGCTGTGGGCGCGAATTTCTCGTATACAGTCCGCAAAATGTTGTGCTCCACCGTCGCGCAAGTCGTCGCGGTCTACGGAAGTGACCACTACATAGCTTACGCCCATGTCAGCGATGGTAAGACCCAGCTTTTTAGGCTCTTCCGGGTTCGGTGCCAGGGGACGACCGTGAGCAACGTCACAGAACGGGCAGCGACGTGTGCAAATGTCACCCAAAATCATAAAGGTGGCAGTGCCGTGGTTGAAGCACTCTGGCAGGTTAGGGCAGGAAGCTTCCTCACACACCGAATGCAGGCCATGCTTGCGCATGGCTTTCTTAATATGGTCAATACGCTCGGTTGACGCAGGTAAACGGACCTTCAGCCATTCTGGCTTACGCAGCATCTGTTCGCGTTCAGTCGGAACGATTTGCACCGGAATCAGTGCCATCTTGTCTGCGTCGCGGAGTTTTACTCCTGGTTCGATCTTAACTGGCTTTGACATAACTTCTCGCTAATCCCATGTGCTGTTCAGTGGTTGCGTACTGAATACGTTCAGCAAAGTGTTTTGTGATCAATGGCGCCGCTTCATCGATATGTTGCGGTCCACCATGGTCGGCGCATTGGGTCATAATCATACCGGCATAACCACAAGGGTTAATGCGCTGGAATGGACTTAAGTCCATGTTTACATTGAGTGCCAGGCCGTGGAACGAGCAGCCTTTGCGAATACGCAGCCCCAATGAACATACTTTTTCTGCACCAATGTAGACACCGGGGGCATCTGGACGGGGTGCAGATTCAATACCATAGTCTGCAAGGCTAGCCACGACGGTTTCTTCAATAGCGGTCACGAGACCCCGCACGCCAAGCTTACGGCGGCGAATATCTACTAGAAAGTAGACCACTAATTGGCCGGGGCCGTGATAAGTCACTTGACCACCACGATCGACTGGCACTACGGGAATATCGCCCGGCGCGAGCAGATGCTCTTCTTTACCGGCTTGCCCCTGCGTAAACACAGGAGGATGCTCGACAATCCAAAGTTCGTCGAGAGTCGACTCATCACGCTCGTCGGTAAATTGCTGCATGGCTTCCCAGACAGGCACGTAGTCCATACGCCCAAGTTGCCGAATGATTAATGTGTTCATAGGAGTATTATACCTATTGCCAAGCAAGACTACACCCGACGAGATGTAGGGTTTTACAGAACGTGGCGAATTCCTTCGACCGCAGCGAGTGCTTTATAGACCGATTCAATATGATCCTTGCTGGTGACTTGCACGCGAAGCGTTACCGAAAGGTAGTTTCCTTTGCTGGAAACTTTCTCTTCTGGCACATAATCACCGGGCGCTAACGGCTGTACTGCGGCAACCAAATCATCGGTTAAGTCATCGCGGGCAACACCCATGGCTTTAAAGGTGAATTCACAAGGGAACTCTAGCAGCTCATCAAACTTGGTTTGCATCGACTACTCCTCGCTTAGGCTGTAGGGGCGGCTGGCACGGAAGGCTGTGGCGATACGTTCGGTCACCGGTCCAATTTGACCGTTACCAATTTGGTTGTCACCAATCTGGCCTACGGGCTGTACTTCCCGCGTTGAACTTGTCAGGAAACATTCGTCTGCAGACATTAATTCAGCTACGGAAAAGGCTTCTTCACGGACTTCAAGTCCTGCCTCTTTGGCCACTTGAATCACCCAATCACGAGTCACTCCACCCAGGATTAATTCGTCAGCGGGCGGTGTGTAGACCACTTCATCCTTTACAATAAAATAGTTACAAGACGCACCTTCAGTGACTCGTCCAGCGCGGTGAAGTACGGGTTCAAAACCACCCAAACGACTCGCTTCACGCTTCAGCATGATGTTACCAAGTAAACTGATGCTCTTAATGTCGCACCGCAGCCAACGAATATCTTCCAACAGTTCAGTGCGCACGGGCAGTGCGGTAGTTGCTGGTGGCGTCCAATGGGTCGCCGTGGCCATTACTGTCGGCTCAAGATCAGGGCTTGGTAAATGTTGGCGCGGGTACTCTGCGCCTCGAGTGATCTGAATGTAGATGATGGCGTTTGCGTCTGGTACTTGCTCAGCAAGCGTTTGGCAGATGCTGAGCCATTCATCCTCAGAATAAGGATTTGGGATCTCGAGTGCTTTTAAGCTGCGCTCTAAACGGGCGTAATGCTTAGCAAATAGCAGCACATGACCACGATAAAAGGGCATGACTTCATACATGCCATCCGCAAAAAGGAAGCCGCGGTCAAATACGGATACTGCGGCTTCTTCTGGGCGCAACCAGTGCCCATTTAGAAAGACTTGGCTCATTCGTCGCTAAAGCTCTGTTTAATGCTATCGATAATGCGCTTGAAGAAGCCGCCGCGTTCAACACTATGTAAGCTTACGAGTGGGAAGCTTGCAATATCTTCACCCGCTAGGGTTAAGAAGACAGTACCCACGACTTCACCTTCGGCTAAAGGTGCTTCCAATGGCTTATCAAGGACAAAGTTCGCCTGCAGGTTTTGGCGATTACCACGTGGCAACGTGATAACCACATCATCTTGCACGCCAAGTTCAATTTCATCACGGCTGCCACCCCAAATGCGGTGGGTCACAAAACTTTCGCGTGCTTCATAAGCTTTCACTGTCTCGAAGAAGCGGAAGCCATAGTTCAGTAGTTTCTTCGACTCTGCAGCTCGTGAGCGCTCGCTGTCAGTGCCCATCACGACGGTAATCAATCGCGTCTCACCTTCAGTGGCTGAGGTGACTAAGCTATATCCAGAGTCGCGTGTGTGACCGGTTTTAATGCCATCTACGTTCAGGCTTCGGTCCCACAACAAGGAATTCCGGTTGTACTGACGAATATCATTAAAGGTAAATTCACGCTCGCTATGAATACTGTAACCCTCAGGTACATCGCGGATCAGTGCTTGAGCGAGTAACGCCATGTCATATGCTGTAGTCACTTGCTCTGCGTGCGGTAAGCCATGACTATTACGAAATACGGTATTTTCCATGCCCAGCTGCTGTGCGTGAGCATTCATCAGGTCGGCAAATGCGTCCTCAGTGCCAGCGATGTGCTCTGCCATGGCTACTGAAGCGTCATTACCAGACGAAATAATAATGCCGTAGAGAAGGTCTTGTACGCTGACTTGACGTCCCACTTCGATAAACATGAGTGAAGAGCCAGGGAAGTTACGCGCCCAAGCACGCTCACTGACGGTTACTTGGTCAGTTAGCGAAATGCGACCTTGTTGGAGTTCACGACCTGCAATATAGCCGGTCATAATTTTGGTTAAACTCGCTGGCCCGTGCGGTTGATGTTCGTTCCCCGACGCAATGATTTGTCCAGTGGCATAATCCATCAGGATATAGCTTCGAGCATTCACGCTAGGCGCAGGAGGAACAACAGCGGCTGCAGTGAATGACGTGAGTGTCAGGGCGAAAGCGGCAGCGCCGAGTAGGGATTTTAGTCGCAGCTTGTTCATCTGTTTGTGAACTCTCTTCTTTAGGAAAATAAAAAGGCGAAGCGGGAAACCGCAATGGGCGCCGATTATAGCAGATATTTAATGGACTTCGGTACTTTCCAATGACTGCATTTCGGGTGTTTCGTCGTTACTTTTAGATGTTTCAAAGGGGTAGGGTAAACTCACCCGAAAAACACCTGAATGTCCATCATCTCTCAAGGTTTCCAACCACTTAGCGGATTCTACTGGTGACAAAGGACCAAGTAACAAACGATGTAGACCGTCCCGTTCATGGGTGGTTGCACTCAGGGGATAAATTTCCTGTAAATGAGATTGGAGCTGAGCGAGATGCTCTGGGTTACGAGCAGCGGCAACTTGGATAAACAGTGCTTCTTGAGGAGCTTGCACCGTATCCAACAATGGTGCTGGCGCGGGAGTAATAGCTTTAACTCGGACGCGCGCAGTACCGCGCTGTGCGACACCTAGCCGATAGGCTGCGGCATACGACAAATCGATAATACGGTTGTCATGGAATGGTCCACGATCATTAATGCGCACTATCACTTCGTGGCCATTATCTAAGTTGGTAACCCGAGCATAGGTAGGCAAGGGTAATGTTTTATGAGCAGCAGTCATGCTGAACATATCGAAAAATTCGCCATTCGACGTGAGATGACCATGAAATTTCTGACCATACCAAGAAGCAATGCCTTCTTCTTCGTAGCCTTCTGCGGTTTCCAGTATTTCATAGCGCTGACCGAACAGGGTGTAAGGCGCATTCCCTTGGCGACTGTGGGCTTCGACTCGTGGAATAGGATCAACAAGCTCGGCAGGTGTTGGCGTGCGCAAAGGCGCACGATCCTGCGCAATATGATAACGCCCCTCCGGTTTACTGGAACATCCTGCGAGTAAAGTGGCGACACTTACCGCAATGATAACCCTGCGCATCATGCGAATGGGGCCTTACGACGAAGTTGCTCGGCCAGCTGAAATACGACCATGGCATAGAGCGGACTGTGGTTATAGCGGGTAATGCTATAGAAATTTGGCATCGCAACCCAGTAAGACATCTGCTCGTCAGGCTCTTGAAATGCAAATAAGCGAGCGCGAGTCGTGTCTGGTGCATCGGTAATAAAGTGAACACCGGCTTCACGAAGTTGCGCCACAGTATGGGTAAGCTGTTGCCCGCGACCAGAGGTGAGTGCCGCCACATCCGTTTCTGGACTGACCCAAGCAGGGCTGGCAACAGGTGCACCGGCTTGCCAGTTATGGCGAGCAAAGTAGTTAGCAACACTGCCAATCGCATCGACTAGGTTACGCAACAGGTCACGCTGACCATTGCCGCTAAAGTCCACCGCATACGCACGGTAGCTGGAAGAAATAAACTGTCCATAGCCCATAGCGCCTGCATACGAGCCCATAAGTTCTTCCGCTGGGAGGTTTTCTTCACTGACTAACGCTAAGAAATGACCGAGTTCACTGCGAAAAAAGCGCTGACGCGGAGGGTAGTGAAAGGCCAAAGTGTAGAGCGAGTCGAGGACACGGTGGCGGCCCATAAATTGCCCGTAGGAAGTTTCAACACCGATAATAGCAACAATGATCTCAACCGGAATTCCGTATTCACGCTCGGCACGTTCGAGCGTTTCTTTATGCTCTTTCCAAAAAGCCAAGCCATGTTCAACGCGGCGTTCAGTTAAGAAGATAGGATAATACTCATACCAAGGCCGCGCTTCCCAAGGGCGAGCGATAGCTTCAAGCACCTCTTCGCTGACTTTGGCGCCGGCAAGAATCGCTTCGGCGTCAGCGCGACTCACTTGATGTTGCTCTTGTAGCTGCTGGTAGAAGGTCTCTAGCTCCGCGGGCGGTGCCGCTTTGCTTATGAATGAAAACGAAAGAAGCGCGCTACAACAGACGAACGAAAAAGCTTTTAACATAGTGTTTCCTTACTGACTGATATTGAGACGCCGATGCGTCGCAATCGCCATTAAAATACCAAAGCCGGCCATCATGGTCACCATTGAGGTTCCGCCATAACTAATGAGAGGAAGCGGCACACCCACTACAGGTAGCAAGCCTGAGACCATACCAATATTGACCAGTACATAAACGAATACTGTCAGCGTAATGCTGCCGCCTAACAGACGGTTGAACATACTCTGCGCTCGGATTGCGATGAGCAAGCCACGGAAAATAATAAATCCGTAAAGAGCGAGTAGGGCAATGACGCCAAACAACCCAAACTCTTCGCTAAAGACTGAGAAAATGAAATCGGTGTGTCGCTCGGGCAAGAACTCAAGTTGAGACTGCGTGCCTTGCAGCCAACCTTTGCCTTCTAAGCCGCCGGACCCGATGGCGATTTTGGATTGAATAATGTGATAACCCGCGCCCAAAGGGTCGCTCTCAGGGTTGAGGAATGTCAGTACTCGCTGGCGTTGGTATTCTCGCAACGCAAAGAACCATAGCAATGGCAGTGAGCCCGCGGCAAGTAATCCGCCCATTGTGACTACTCGCCAGCTCATCCCGGCAAGAAATAGCACGAAAATGCCAGAGCATGCGACCAAGATGGAAGTCCCGAGGTCCGGCTGCTGAGCAATGAGTGCCGTTGGAATCATGATTAAGATAAGCCCTACTAGGACTTGACCAAATCGAATCGGTGTTGCGCCTTGAGAGCAATACCACGCCAACATTAAGGGGACTGCTAATTTGAGAATTTCAGAGGGCTGAATACGGGTCACACCAATGTTGAGCCAGCGCTGCGCACCTTTACCTGTTTCACCCACTAAAAGCACCGCAATCAGTAGGGCAATACCAAACAGATACACGAGCACTGAAAACTGTCGGTAGTTTGCCGGATTTATTTGCGCGACAAAAAATAATACAGCGAATGAAATACCGATACGTGCGATTTGGCGAACCACTAAGTCGCTTTGCTGACCGCCAGCGCTGTATATAACAAAGAGGCTGACAATGGACAATGCCAGCAAAGCCAGTAGCAGTGGCCCGTCAATATGAAGCCGGGCCAACCACGGATGCCGGTTACGTTCTTCAGTGGTCTGCATCTGCAAGCTCCGTTTCAGGCTGCACCAAATAACGTGCAATGGCGGTTCGCGGGCGCTCATCTTCACGCTGATGCTTGAAATAATGGTCCATCAAGGCGCGTGCGACAGGCGCCGCATTGCGACCGCCGCCGCCGACGTTTTCAATTGCGATAGCGACCACAATTTCGGGGCGCGTGGTGGGGGCATAACCGATATATGTCGCGTTATCTCGTAATCGTTCTGCGACGTCCTCAATATCTGGACGCTCTTCAATGTCGTCGGCAATGCGCGCGACTTGCGCCGTTCCTGTTTTTCCAGCCGCTAGGTAGGGCGCACCACGAAAGGCGGTATGAGCGGTACCTTGTAAGGTACTCACGGTATTCGCCATCGCTTGTTTGACGGTTTGCCAATGCTCGGTGTTCTCAATCATGATGGGAGGATGTTCGCGCGGCGCATTATAAATAAGTCCTTCAGCGGACTCGGTGGCCTTCAATAAGCGTGGTTCAATCCGACGTCCTTGGGTTGCCAACACCTGCGTTGTTGTCGCCATTTGAATTGGCGTAACCGTCCAATAACTTTGCCCAATACCTACGGAGAGCGTTTCGCCCGCATACCAAGGCTCGCCAAAGCGTCCCCGTTTCCAGTCTCGAGACGGCAACAACGCTGCATTTTCTTCGCGAATGTCTAAGCCGGTGCGTCGCCCAAAGCCAATTTCACTCATGAACTCGCTGATCCGATCGATGCCAAGCTTTAAGGAAAGGTCGTAATAGTAAGTATTACAGGACTCGACAATGGCTTTATTCAGATCTACCCAGCCGTGGCCGTGCGGCCGCCAGTCGCGAAAGCGTCGTTCAACGCCTGGAATTTCGTAATAGCCAGGGTCCCAAATGCGTGTCGTCGGCGTGACAATCTGATCCATCAGCCCGAGTAAGCCCAGATGCGGTTTAACTGTAGAAGCCGGTGGATAGCGCCCCTGCGTCGCGCGGTTGATGAGTGGGTTATTGGGGTTGCTCGTAAGACTGCTATAACGGTCTCGTGAAATCCCACCCACAAACCAATTTGGGTCGTAGCTGGGGTTGGAGTACATGGCTAACACACCGCCAGTGTTCGCGTCGAGTACCACAATGGCACCGCGCCGGTCTTGCAGTTGTTCTTTGGCCACTTGCTGTAGCCCAACGTCGAGCTCAAGGTAAATATCGCGGCCTGGGCTAGGGGGAGAGAAGTCGAGGGTGCGAATAATACGGCCCCGGTTGTTTACTTCAACGGTTTGGTAGCCGACTTTGCCGTGCAGTACGTCTTCATAATAGCGTTCAATACCCAGTTTACCGATGGTTCGCGTCGCTGCGTAATTCGCATACTGCTCTTGCTCGCGCAGTCGAATGACGTCCTGTTGATTAATGCGGCCGACATAGCCAATGGCATGCGTAAAGAGTTCGCCATGGGGGTAGTGGCGCTGCAACCGTGCTTCGACAGAAAATCCTGGAAACTGATGCTGATTTACCGCAAAGCGGGCCACTTGTTCTTCCGTCAGGTTGTCGGCAAAGGAAAGCTGTGGAAAGCGGCGTGAAATTCGCGCTTGGCGCACAAACTGATCAATATCACCGGGTTCAATGTCGAGTAATTCGGAAACGGCTTGGAGTCGTTCAGCCAAATTACGGACTTCTTCGGGAATGACCTCTAGGCTGTAGACAGGGATGTTCTCGGCAAGCAGTTCGCCATTGCGATCCATGATTAACCCGCGATTTGGGGCGACAGGTAGCACGGTGATGCGGTTTGAGTTAGAGCGAGTTTGAAACTCTTGAAAGCCAGTAACCTGCAGGCGATAGAGATTGGACAGCAGGATCATGAAAACAACAGTGACCAAGACCATACAAAAAACGGCACGGCGGAAGAAGAGCTGTGCTTCTGCTTGGTGGTCTCTTATGGGTACGCGTTTTCTTATCATTATTATTCGCGATGGTATGGATGATTGTTTAGTAAACTCCAGGCTCGAAAGAGTGCCTCAGCCATAACGACCCGAACCATGGGATGGGGTAACGTTAAGGGCGACAGTGACCAGCGTTCTTCGCTTGCGCTTTGGCAAGCAGAAGAGAGTCCCTCGGGGCCGCCAATCAAAAAGGCGACATCACGACCATCATGCTGCCAAGCTTCCATACGCTTTGCGAGCTGATGTGTGTCCCAAGGTTTGCCGTTCACTTCCAGAGTCACGATGCGTGCTTGTCGATTAACCGCGTTGAGCATGAGTTCGCCTTCACGATCAGTCAAACGTTGTATATCTGCTTTCTTTGTTCGTTTTCCGGCCGGAATCTCTACAAGATCCATCGGCATATCTGGCGGAAAACGTTTGCTGTACTCAGAAAATCCTTCCGTGACCCACGAGGGCATTTTCTGGCCTACAGCAATCAGCTGTAATCGCATTTTCTAGGGATGTCCCCACAATTTCTCGAGTTGGTAAAAGTCGCGAGTGGCGTCTTGCATGATATGCACGACTAAGTCACCGAAGTCGACTAGCACCCACTCTGAATCTAACTCACCTTCAATACCAATGGCCGTAATGCCAGCCTGTTTGGCTTCAGTGGCTACATGATTCGCAATACTACGAACGTGAGTCTTTGAATTTCCAGAGCATATCAATAGAAAGTCGGTTACATCAGATTTCTTTCTGATGTCCATAACGACGATATCTCGGGCTTTTAAATCTTCTACTTTATCGACAATAAAGTTACGTAATTCTTCTGCTTGCAATGCTCACGTTCTCCGTTAGTGGGTATGACCTGTAAAGTTTACCATGAGTTCCCTGTCTCGGCAGCTAACGATAGAGATTCTGTTCGTGAATATAGCGAAAAACGGCGGCATCGAGAAAGTGGGGTGTTTCGTCGTGGTGAGGGTGCTCTGCAAACCACTGACGAATTTCGGTAGCAGAGATGTCCTGTAAGCAGGTTTCTGGAAGGAGAACCTGGCCAGCAAGCCCGTGCTCCTCGCCCACTTTGCAGATTCGGCTCGCAAGCCAGTCGTGCAAGGTTGCACTGGCATCGTCGAGGTAATAGTCAGGACGCGGCAGGGCGACGAGATGTGCATAATCTGTCAGTTGCTGCCAATCGAGCCACTGATCGAGCTGAACTAAGCTATCCATGCCCATCACGAAGTAAATCGGCTGCTGAGGAAAGCTGTCGCGAAAATAGCGTAAGGTTCGAATGGTACGTGATGGCTCGGCGGTGCGCAGTTCCCAATCATTTACCTTGAGCCGCGGATCTTGCTGACATGCTAACTGCAACATCGTAAGACGTTGCTGGTGGGAAGCTTCCGGTTGTGGACGATGTGGTGGCGCGAACGTCGGGAGCAAATGTATCTCTTGCCAGTGAAACTGATCAGCAAGTTCTAGGAGTGGCAAAATATGGCCTTGGTGTACCGGGTCGAAGGTGCCACCAAAGAGGGCGATCGCGTTAGCCGGCATACATGCTGTTGAAGTTAGGTGTGGCATGACAAAAGGGCAGTAAATTTTCGCGTTGATTAGGGCGTAATAAGGCAATACCAAAATGGGCAAATAGCACCATCGTTGACTCGCCACTTTCGCGCTTTATGGAATACTCAGCTCGTTCGAGTAAAGTGACAAGTTGCGCATTGAGCGGCAAGGAGTATTGGCGAGCGAGGCGTTCATAATTCCCTTGCTGCTGCGGCCAAATACGTTCGTTGCGAAAGATAGTGTTCAATGGTTGCTGTTGCCCAATGGCTCGCGCCATAGCGTCCAAAGCTTGCTGCAGCTTGCTTAACGTCCAAAGCATCAGCACTGGTTCGGTCCCCGTTTCATGGAGGCGCTCAAGGCAATGCAGATAACGTTGCAGCTCACCGGCAACCAAGGCATCGCGCAACATAAAAATGTCATAACGACTTTGGTCAGAGCTTGCAGCTTCGAGATCGGTGGCATGCCAAGGATGCTCGCGGCCTTCTTGTTGCAGGCTTAATTTCATCAGTTCCTGATCGAGCGCAAGTAAGTTCCCTTCGAACCACAAGGACAAGAGGTCGACCGCGTCTGGTGCAAGGTTGACACCATGATGACTGGCACGTTGCCGCACATAAGCCGGTAGCTGGTCTTTGCTTGGCGCATAAATAGGAACAAATACACCCACTTTCTCAAGGGACTTAAACCACTTGGTACCTTGGCTTTGCTTAGTGATTTTCGGGCCGTGAATTAGCAGTACCTGATCCGGAGATTGATGCTCAAGGAATTCGTTGAGGGCCGCGCCACCTTCTTTGCCAGGGCTGGCGTCAGGCAGCTCAAGTTCGATGAGTTGTTGGCTCGAGAACAGCGACTGAGTCTGACCTTGGTTACGCAGTTCAGCCCACTGGAAAGTTTTGTCTTGTACTAATCGAATGCGTTCATCGAAACCCGCGTTTCGAAGCGCAGCACGCAATTGGTCGAGGGCTTGCTGAACTAGAAAAGGCTCATCACCAAACAAGAGGTAAACTGGCGCGATGCCGCGCTCAAGCGTTTTTTCAATTTGCTCAGCGCGAATCTGCATTAATTCACCTGAATATACTGGTTCATGAGAATGAGAATACGCTGAACGGCATCACGACGCATTTCTGAAACCACTAATTCTAACTCTCGTGTTTTCGCCAAAGCGAAATTCGGGTCGTCCTGATAGTCGCGGGACAATTGAATAGTTTGGCTGTGACTTGTGCCGTCCACATTAATGAAGGTCACGGGTAAGGTATAGATGAGTTCGTATTCCGCCACTTGTCCTGAAGGGAGCAAGGACATAATGCGCCGATCTAAGCTGTCTTCTTCGAGTCGGATTTGCGGTATGTTACCGCTTACGCCTTGAACTTCAACACCGCGCAGTTCGAGCGCTTGTTCCAAGAAACGAGCGGCCTGGCTGCGAGAGGGCGCATCCACATAGAGTTCAGTCAAACCATCAGGTACTTGAAAATCACCGCGTAAATGGAAACCACAAGCACTCAATAGAAGTGCCATCAAGCCGATGACACTCCATTGGGTGAGGCGGTGACCAAGATATGACATTACGACACCACGATGTTTAAGAGTTTGCCCGGTACGTAAATGACTTTACGCACTGTTTTGCCTTCGACAAATCCTTGCACATGGGGCTGTTCGAAGGCCAAGGCTTCTAGCGCTTCTTTTGTGATATCAGCGGCAACTGTCAAACGTGCACGCACTTTGCCGTTAACCTGCACAACAATCAGCTTCTCGTCTTCTACAAGCGCGCTGTCGTCCACCTGCGGCCATTGTTCAAAGTTGATATCGCTGGTATGCCCTAGGGCACTCCAAAGCTGTTCACAAATATGCGGTGTCATTGGGAAGAGCATGACAACAATAGCGTCGAGTGCTTCTTGCATCACTGCATGATCGTTCGCGGTGTCGCCTTGCGCTTTTTGCAGGTGATTACTTAACTCCATGACAGCGGCAATGGCCGTGTTGAAGTTTTGGCGACGACCAATGTCATCACTGACTTTCGCAATCGTCTTGTGAACTTCTCTACGTAATGTTTTCTGCTCAGCCGTCAAGCTACTGGTGTCGAGTTGCTGTTGACCTGCATGAGCTTGGAACTCATATACCAAGCGCCATAAGCGCTTCAAGAAGCGATGCGCACCTTCCACACCCGAATCTGACCATTCCAGTGTCATTTCAGGTGGCGCTGCAAACATCATGAACAAACGCACTGTGTCTGCGCCGTAGCGATCAACCATAGTTTGCGGGTCGATACCGTTGTTCTTCGACTTCGACATTTTACTTATACCTGCGTGCTCCACCGGTTTGCCATCGGTTTTGAGCGTCGCGGCACGGACACCACCTTTTTCGTCTCGCTCAAGCTCTACGTCGAGCGGAGAGAACCAGGTTTTGCCGCCATGCTCGTCTTCGCGGTAGAAGCTGTCGGCCAAAACCATGCCTTGGCAAAGCAGGCGCTTAAAGGGCTCGTCGGAGTCAACTAGGCCGGTATCACGCAGTAACTTATGGAAGAAACGTGCGTACAGCAGGTGCAAAATCGCGTGTTCAATACCACCAATATATTGGTCGACCGGCAGCCAGTAATTGGCTTGGTCTGGGTTGAGCATGCCGTTGTCATAACGCGGCGAACAGTAACGCGCGTAATACCATGAGGACTCCATAAAGGTGTCGAAGGTATCGGTTTCATGTTCTGCAGGTTGGCCATTCCACGTTGCTTCGCGCCACTCAGGGTCTGATTTAATCGGCGAGGTGACGCCGTCCATGGTTACGTCTTCAGGCAGACGTACGGGCAACTGGCTATCTGGAACGGGTACTGACTCGCCATTTGGCAAGTTCAACATAGGAATTGGCGCACCCCAGTAACGCTGGCGCGACACACCCCAATCCCGTAGGCGATAGTTTACTTGACGCTCACCACAGCCAAGTTCTTCGAGCCGATCGGCAATAGCGTTGAAGCCTGCTTCCGTATCTAGGCCGTCAAAGCTGTCAGAGTGTACTAAGTGACCAGGGCCTGTATAAGCGCCTTGAGCTAAATCATGTTCACCTTCGTTTGGCGCGATAACTTGAGTAATCGGCAGTTGGTATGCGGTCGCAAATTCCCAGTCCCGTTGATCGTGGGCAGGAACTGCCATGACGGCACCCGTGCCGTAATCCATTAAGACGAAGTTAGCGACCCAGATAGGGAGCTTATCGCCCGTTAACGGATGTACCGCGTAGAAGCCTGTGGGAATACCACGTTTTTCCATGGTTGCCAAATCGGCTTCAGCGACTTTCTGTTGCTTGCAACTCTCGACAAAGGCTGCAACATCGGCATGCTTCGCGGCAGCTTCACGCGCCAACGGATGTTGTGCTGCTACCGCCATATAAGTCACACCGTAGAAGGTATCAGGCCGGGTGGTATACACACTGAGTTGATCGTCACGGTCAGCAATTTTAAAGGTGATTTCGACACCTTCAGAGCGGCCAATCCAGTTCCGCTGCATGGCTTTGACCTGCTCAGGCCAGCCATCCAACTGATCGAGATCATTGAGGAGTTCTTCGGCATATGCCGTAATGCGCACAAACCACTGAGGAATCTCTTTTTGTTCAACAATGGCGCCAGAACGCCAGCCGCGCCCGTCGATGACCTGCTCATTGGCAAGTACGGTTTGGTCGACTGGGTCCCAATTCACGGTTGAGTTCTTCTTATACACTAAGCCTTTTTCAAACAGGCGGGTGAAGAACCACTGTTCCCAACGGTAATATTCTGGGTGGCAGGTCGCAATTTCGCGCTGCCAGTCATAACCGAAACCGAGGGTTTTTAGCTGTGAACGCATATCGCCAATGTTCTTGTAGGTCCAATTGGCAGGCGCTGTTTTATTTTGAATTGCGGCGTTTTCTGCAGGCAGACCAAAGGCGTCCCAACCAATCGGGTGCAACACATTCTTGCCTTGCAGGCGCTGATACCGAGAAACAACGTCACTTAACGTGTAGTTGCGAACGTGGCCCATATGCAGTTTGCCACTCGGATACGGAAACATGGACAAGCAGTAGAACTTTTCCTTGTTTGGATCTTCGGTCACGTTAAAGACCTGATCCTGCTCCCAGCGCGCCTGCACAGCTGGCTCAATTACTTCGGGTTGGTACGTTTCGTTAATCTTGTTTGTCATCGACATACGACCTATAGGTGTCGGTGTGAAAAATAGGGGATTAAGACAACCACATTGCAATGATCATGGTGAACGCAATGATTGCAGAGGCAAAGCTAAAAAACGCATATTCAATGCGCGTACGCGTGTTGTCTTCGTCGGTTGCGTTTGGATCGCGAGTTGGAAAGAGCGTCATGACGAGGCTCGCGATTCCGAGACCCGCAGCGGCCACGAATACAGTAAAGAAAATGGCGTCGAATAATTCGCTCATAATTCACATCCTTCGTCTGAATTATTGGGGAAAAGAGATAAGGTAAGTTTATCCGCTTTCGAGCCTGTTGACTATGCTCGCTGAGCCTTTCTTCTGCGTAGACTGATCAAGGCAATAAGGCCTGCGAGCAACCATGCGCTGAGGTTACCGAAGCGGTAGTACCAGGTGTTGCCTTCAACTAGGGTAACAGTGCCACTGAGTACGCTTGCCTCGAACTGTGGCAACTTATTGGAAACGCGTCCACGCTCGTCAATTATTGCAGTCACACCATTGTTGGTTGCTCGCAGCATGGGGCGGCCTAACTCAGCTGCGCGCATTTGGGCAATCTGCAAATGTTGATGTGGGCCATGAGAGTCCCCAAACCAAGAGTCGTTACTCACAGTCAGAAGCACGTCAGTATCGTCTTTCATATTGCTGCGAATCAGACGCGGGAAGGCGACTTCGTAGCAAATGTTAGCAGCGAGCTGTACGCCGTTGGCGGTTAGGTCTGGTTGCCAACGAGGTCCTCGACTGAATGATGACATTGGCAGGTTAAAGAGCGGTGCTACGGGTCGCAGAAAATTCTCAAAGGGTACGAATTCTCCAATGGGCAATAAGTGATGCTTCTGGTATCTGTTGCGATGACGATCGCGGTAAGGCTCTTCTTGGTCACCAAATACCACAATGGTGTTGAAGTACTCGCGAGTGTAGCGCCGGTAATCAATGATGCCGCTGATAATGGTGGTGCCGTGACTACGGGCGCGATGATCTAAATCACGCAATGGGGCTTGGGCGAAAGGCTCAATAAAGGTAATGGCAGACTCTGGCCAAACAATAATGTCGTGGGTGCGGTAATAGGGCCGTGACAAGTCCTGATAGGTCATGAAGTTAGGCCATTCTTGGGCGCTGTCCCATTTCAAGTCCTGCAAAATGTTTCCCTGAACCAGCGCCACCTGCTTAAATTCACCCGTGGGCTGCATCGGGTTGATATAGCTACTGACTAAACCCGCGCTATACACGAGCAAAGGTACCGCAAGCCACTCTGGGCGCCGCCGCAGAATGAGCGTGGCCAGCGCAATTGCAGTGACCCAAAGCAATACCGTAATGCCAGTTTCGCCAATATGGGGCGCTAATGCCCCTAGCGTGAGATCCGTCTGGGTATAGCCCACACTGAGCCAAGGGAACCCTGTCAGGACCCAGCCCCGCAAGAATTCCGTGAGCAACCAGATAAGCGGGAAAAGGAACAGGTGATATCCAGCGGTAAAAGTTCTCGCACGGAACCATAGCCACCCCGCAAGGGCGGGATAAAGTGCTAAGTAGGCACAGAGCAGCACCATCAGCCCGACCGAAGCAACAAGTGGCAGGCCACCAAACTGATCGATGCTGACAAAGACCCAACTGATACCCGTACCAAACCAGCCAAAACCGAACCAAAATCCGGTCCAGGCTGCTTGCTTCGCACTTTGTGCGCGCACGAGTAAAAGTAGGAATATGGCGAGTAAGAAAGGGGTAATCCAACCCCAATGAAAAGGGGCATAGGCAAACAACAGCAGTGCGCCACTGATGAAGGCGGCGCCATTGCGATACTTAGGATTGTTTAACCAACGGGTGAGCATTGATTAGTCCGTATCGGCGTCAACAGAACTTAATTCGGTCACTTGAAGTTGCTGAATACGTCTGCGGTCAGCTCCTGTGACTTTGAATTGATACTGGCCGATGGTGACTGCTTCGCCAACTTCGGGTAAATGGCCAAAGGCTTGTGACACTAAACCACCCACAGTGTCGTGCTCTTCGTCTGGAAAATCCGAGTGTAAGTAGTCGTTGAAGTCTTCGATGGGTGTCAGTGCTTTCACTGAATAACGGCTTGAACTGATTCGGCGAATATTAGAACGGCTTTCTTCGTCGTCCGTCTCGTCCTCGATATCACCAACAATTTCTTCCAACACGTCTTCAATGGTTACTAGGCCTGAAACTCCGCCGTACTCGTCCACCACAATGGCCATGTGGTAGCGTTTGGAGCGAAATTCTTTGAGGAGTGCATCAACCCGTTTACTCTCCGGAACAATCACTGCAGGGCGCATCACGGCTTCAATTGAAAAGGGCTCTTCAGACATGCCAAACCCATAGGGGAGGAGATCCTTGGCCAGTAAGATGCCTTCAATATGGTCTTTGTTCTCGCTGACCACAGGATAACGGGAATGTTGAGTCTCTATCACTATGGGTAAGAACTCGGTGACAGCTTGATTCTTATCTATAGTGACCATTTGGGAGCGTGGAATCATAATGTCGCGAACTTTCAATTCCGCTACATCGAGCACACCTTCAATCATTTCCTTGGTGTCGAGGTCTATCAAGTCGCGACTTTCAGCGTCTTGAATGAGGTCTACCAGTTCCTCACGGGTATTGGGTTCACCAGTGAAGCTTTGTAATAACCGGCTGGCCCATGAACGTCTATACGGACTGGGACTCGACGGGGGGTTGTCATCGCTCATGCGGTGATCAGTCTCCTTGTTCCGAGGCGCTCAGGGGCGGGTTTACCGGCTGATACGGATCGGGCATGTTAAAAGATGCGAGAATTTGAGTTTCGAGCTGCTCCATTTCGGCAGCCTCTTCGTCGTTTATATGGTCATAACCTAGCAAATGCAAGGTGCCATGAACAACCATATGCGCCCAATGGTTGGCGACAGGTTTATTCTGTTCATCGGCTTCTTGTTCTACAACCTGAGCACAAATGACCAAATCACCGAGTAAAGGCAGATCGAGTGGTATGTCACTTTCAAATGGAAACGACAAGACATTGGTTGGCTTGTCTTTCTGCCGGTAGGTGTGATTCAGCGCTTGGCTTTCTTCGGTAGAGACCATGCGAATGGTCATTTC
Source organism: Idiomarina sp. (assembly GCA_020831965.1). Lineage (GTDB taxonomy): Bacteria > Pseudomonadota > Gammaproteobacteria > Enterobacterales > Alteromonadaceae > Aliidiomarina. The sequence goes on along the minus strand of JAFIFP010000010.1, from coordinate 24,916 downwards.
AGCGTCTTCAACTTGCAGTGCCTGAAGTGCGCTAGAAGCCCAGTGAGTCAGTTCATGGTCACTGGGCACTGGGCCGTCACAGGCGTGCTGAATATCAATTGTGATGGTCACGACTGGCCTCAGAGTTTTGTTCTTTCTTCTTCCGGTCGAATACTTCGTAGGCTTGCACCACACGCTGCACTACCGGATGGCGAACCACGTCGGCAGCATTGAAGAACGTGAAACTGATGTCGTCAACATCATGCAGAATTTCGATCGCTTGGCGCAGGCCAGAGCGTTGTCCGCGGGGGAGATCAATCTGGGTAATGTCGCCGGTGATGACCGCTTTTGAATTAAAACCAATCCGCGTAAGGAACATTTTCATTTGTTCCGGTGTGGTGTTCTGGCTTTCATCCAAAATAATAAAGGCGTCGTTGAGTGTGCGACCACGCATATATGCGAGTGGCGCAACTTCAATCACATTGCGCTCAAGAAGTTTCTCGACCTTCTCGAAGCCTAGCATTTCAAATAAGGCGTCGTAGAGCGGGCGTAAATAAGGGTCGACTTTCTGTGCGAGGTCACCCGGTAAAAAGCCGAGTTTTTCACCGGCTTCAACCGCCGGACGGGTTAGCAAAATACGCCGTACTTCTTGCCGTTCGAGTGCGTCCACCGCAGCAGCTACAGCGAGGTAGGTTTTTCCTGTGCCTGCTGGCCCAATACCAAAATTGATGTCATGCACCATCATGGCGCGCACGTAATCTTGTTGGTTCTTGTTACGCGGCTTCACTAACCCGCGTTTGGTCTTGATGACACTTTGTTTGTCATCATCAGGGGTGAAGTCTTGCTCAAGCGCTTTGCTTTCCTGAATAGCCATGTGAACTTGATCGGGTTCAATGACTTGTTGACGGCCACGCATAGGCGCGGTCTCGATATAGAGATCTTTAAGGATTTTGGTGGTCGCGGTAATGCCGTCGTTGTGACCGATAATCATAAAATGGTTATCGCGGTAGCTCACTTCGACACCCAGTCGACGTTCTAAGTGACGGATGTTCTCGTCGAACGGCCCGCATAAACTCGCAATGCGTTTACTGTCTGCGGGCTCTAGATATAACTCAAAAGTACTTGTTGACGTGCTCAACCAAACTCTCCGATTGTTACGGCGTAAAGTGCATTACACCCGTGGTATCGGGTTGCTCTGCTGCGATTTCAGGGGCCTGACGTTGCAGGATAGCCTGTGGCGAGGTATTCACGCGTAAGCCCATCTCTGCTTCTTCACGAATCACTACACCACGTAATGAGTTCGGAAGTGCTTCGGTAATTTTTACATCAACGAAACGCCCGATCATATCGGGGCGACCTTCAAAATTCACCACGCGATTGTTCTCGGTACGGCCGGCCAGTTCCATTGGATTCTTCTTCGACGGGCCGATAACTAAAATTCGTTGCTCGGTGTCTAGCATTTGGCGTGCATGACGCTGTGCCTGCTGGTTAATCCGGTTCTGTAGAATATACAAACGCTCTTTCTTCGCGTCTTCAGTCACATCATCCGGTAAATCCGCTGCTGGCGTACCAGGGCGGGCGCTATAAATGAAGCTGAAGCTCAGGTCAAAGTCGATCGCTTGAATCAGATCCATAGTGCGCTGGAAGTCGTCATCGGTTTCTCCGGGGAAGCCGATAATAAAGTCTGAGGACATGGCGATGTTTGGACGCACTTTCTTCAATTTACGAATTTGTGATTTGTACTCAAGAGCGGTGTGGCCACGCTTCATGAGTGCCAAGACACGGTCTGATCCGCTTTGCACTGGCAAATGTAGGTGACTCACCAGTTCTGGAATTGTTTCGTAGGCGGCAATAATGTCGTCCGTGAATTCCACTGGATGCGACGTGGTGTAGCGGATACGGTCAATACCATCAATAGCTGCAACCAAGTGCAGTAATTCAGCAAAAGTACAGATTGCGCCATCGTAGTAGTCACCACGATAAGCATTTACGTTTTGGCCAAGCAAATTGACTTCCCGCACGCCTTGTTCCGCGAGCTGGGCAATTTCGTACAACACGTCATCCACTGGACGACTGACTTCTTCGCCGCGGGTGTAAGGCACCACGCAGAAGGTACAATACTTACTACAACCTTCCATAATGGAGACGAAGGCCGAAGGGCCATCCGCCACAGGATCAGGTAAACGGTCGAATTTTTCGATTTCAGGGAAGGACACGTCGACGACTGAACCTTCACCGGCTTGCAGCTGCGCGAGCATAGCAGGAAGGCGATGTAAGGTTTGCGGTCCGAAGACTAAGTCAACGAAAGGCGCACGTTCACGAATTGCGTCACCTTCTTGGGAAGCAACACAGCCGCCAACACCAATTACCAGGTCGGGCTTGGATTGCTTCAACAGCTTCCAGCGGCCGAGTTGGTGAAATACTTTCTCTTGCGCTTTTTCACGAATGGAGCAGGTATTCAACAGGATCAGGTCTGCCTCTTCAGCTTCCGCTGCAGGCTCGTAACCCAGTTGTGCATGAAGTAGATCAGCCATTTTGCCCGAATCATATTCGTTCATTTGGCAGCCCCACGTTTTAATAAAAACCTTCTTAGCCATTCGCTTACTCACTCGCTCTCATATTCGCTTAAAGAAACTCGCTCGACTATTCGTTCCGTTGCGACTTACTTGCCCGAAAAGGGCGCATATTTTAACGCGTTCAGGGTGCCGATGCTAGAACTCAAGTTGTAAGGTTTGGGTTCACTCGGTTTCGCTGCAAGGCCAAATAGCCTGCGGCGATGATAATGGCGGAGCCGACGAGCATGTGCCAAGTGATGAGCTCGCCCCAAATGAAGTAACCAAGCAGGGCCGCAAAAATGACGGAGCTGTAAGTGAAGACGCCTACTTGCGAGGGGCTCGCCATGCTAAATGCACGGGTCATTAGGAGTTGTCCGCTGACCGCTAAGGCGCCCATGCCCATAATAAGCAGCCATAAATGCAGTTCGAGGGATTGCCAAGCCAATAGCACCGGTAGAGCCGAGCCGACTGTCGCGAGTCCAGAGAAGAAGAATACAATTTTCCCGGAAGACTCTGTGGTTGCGAGTTGGCGGATGACTGTTTTCGTGAAAGCCGCCAGTACTGCAGCGATAAGCGCAAGGCCAATCATGAGCTCAAAGGGAGCTGAAAGTGGGTTTAAAAACACGAGTACGCCACAGAAACCAAACAGAATCGCAACTAGTAGGCGGCGGGAAATACGCTCTTTAAGCCAGAACCAGGCAATGATTGGAATAAAGAAGGGGGCCATTAAGAGGACAAGCGTTGCCTGAGCAAGTGGCACGTTGGCGATCACCAAGAAGAACAAATACATGGCGGCAATGCCCGCAATTGCACGCAGAAGATGTAGCCCCCATCGGGTGGTTTTGAGTGCAGCCGGGCCTTTGCGATACAGCCAAGGGAGCAACACAATGAAAGCGAAGAAATTACGGAAAAACACTAAGTGTTGAAAGGGGACATCGCCTGACAGGTGTTTTACGAGCGCACTCGTGCCAGCAAAACAGAGTTCCGCAGCAAGAATAAATAGCGACGCGACAATGACCGGATTCAGAAATGGACCCTCTTAGATTCTTAGCGAAGGCTGACACCAAAAAAACGCCAGAACAGGTGAAAAAATAACGCTAAAAACAACCTCATCAATGCTGCGGAGTCTAGCACACATCAAAGAATTGCTGTGGCATAATAGGCGTTATTAAAGACAATTCTCGGTGTACTCAGTATGCATACAGAACACCCAACATGGGTAATCGCTGGCGGTGGAATGGTTGGCGCGGCGGCGGCACTCGCGGTAGCTCGAACAGGACGGTCGGTAAAAGTCTTGGAACCAGCACCAGCGCCAAGCTTTGTTCCCGAAGCACCGTATGACCTGAGAATTTCAGCTATTACCTTAGACAATGTCAGCATGCTGCAAACGCTGACCGCATGGTCACGAGTCGAAGCGATGCGCGTGAATCCATTCACGGAGCTCGCGGTGACTGAGGGACAGTCCGAGTGGTTAGAGTTTTCGGCGTCTGATAACGGTAGCGATCAACCGCTTGGGTACATGGTCGAGAATGCGGTGTTACAGCAGGCATTGCTCGATACCTTGTCGGAATACCCAAATGCTGAGATTGTGCCGGCGGCAATTGCGGCGCTCGATGCAAGCGCAAAAACGGTTACGCTCAGCAACGATAGGGTGATTCCTTATGAAGTACTCTTGGGTTGTGATGGTGCCAATTCCAAGGTGCGGGCACTGAGTGGAATTGGTGTGGCGGGAAATGCCTATCACGAGCGGTGCCTCTTGGTGAATGTGAGAACTGAGGCGTTGCTGCCCACGCGCACGTGGCAGCGTTTTCAAGGGAAGGTCATTCATGCGTTGTTGCCCTTGTCCTTGCATGACGCCTGCCTCATTGTTTATGCCGATACACCAATGCTCAAAACACTGACTGCTGATGAGCAGCAGGTGGCGGAATACATGAGAGAACATTTTACGTCGACTATTGGTCCTTTTGAGGTGCAGTCATTCGGCCACTTCCCGCTCAAGCAGCAACATGCCTTGCGTTATAGTGAGCCAGACAGTCGGGTGGTACTACTTGGTGACGCCGCACATAGCATTCATCCGCTCGCCGGGCAGGGCGTGAACCTTGGTTTGCGCGATGTGCATGCACTCATGACTTGTCTTGATGGCGAGTTTAGCTGGGCGAGATTGGAGCGAAAGCTACGGCAGCGTCAGTTGGATAACTTGTTAATGGGGCAATCGCTACATTCAGTGTCACGAATTTTTCGGAGCCAGAATCCATTACTGCAAGTTGCTCGACGTCTTGGTTTGGCGCTGGCGCAACCTCATTCAATAGCCAAACGTTGGGTAAGCTATTACGCAGGCGCACGCTGGAAAGGCTAACTGATATAGCTTCAAGCAATGGACATTGTGAGTATTGGAGTAGAAAGAAACGGGGGAGGTTGAAAAATATGCCCCGGATTGGTGCGGAGGGGGGGACTTGAACCCCCACGTCCTTTCGGACACTAGCACCTGAAGCTAGCGCGTCTACCAATTCCGCCACCACCGCAATCCGAGGGGCAAAATATGGCTGGGGTACCAGGATTCGAACCTGGGAATGGCGGGATCAAAACCCGCTGCCTTACCACTTGGCTATACCCCAGCAGTCTTGTACGGATTTTCGTGATAACCAATTTCAAGAGTAAGCGAGAAAATGGCTGGGGTACCAGGATTCGAACCTGGGAATGGCGGGATCAAAACCCGCTGCCTTACCACTTGGCTATACCCCAACAACGAAGAATCGTATTAGTTGGTGCGGACGGAGAGACTCGAACTCTCACACCGTGAGGCACTGGAACCTAAATCCAGCGTGTCTACCAATTCCACCACGTCCGCATCATTTAAAGCTGGTGGCTACGGCGGGATTCGAACCTGCGACCCCATCATTATGAGTGATGTGCTCTAACCAACTGAGCTACGTAGCCATGCCACTGAAGTGTTCTAAAACTGCATCTCAGCGCGGCGCGTATTATGCGAATCCACGCCCCGCCCGTCAACACCTTTTCGGAAAAAAAGCGGTAATGACCGCGCGTTTGTTCAAAAAAGCACTACTTTGGCGAATTCTGCACCAAATCGAGAGTTACCAAGGCAAAATCTCACCATTGCTATGCCAGAATGAGCCCGAGTTTTCGAGGGTCAATTCGTGAATACGCTGGCGCAGCCGCTGAGCCGCCTCATTGGCGCTGATATCACCGGCATGATTCACCATGTCGGTTTGTACAAAGCCAGGGTGAAGAAGGGCCACAGCGATCTTATCCGCTTTTAAATCATGCGAGAGTGAGACACCTGCGGCATTCAGTGCGGCTTTGGACATGCGATAGCCATAGTAACCACCACTCCCATTATCTGTGAGTGAACCCATGCGACTCGTAATGAGCGCAACCTTGCTGCCAGCGCCCAAGTTTTTACGCAACCCCAAGGTCAACAGGAGTGGGGCGAGTGCGTTGATCTCAAATTGTTTGCGTATGGCTCCCGCGGGTGCGTCATCGGCCGACTCTCGACTGAGCACTCCAGCGTTTTGAATCAGGATGTCGAGCTGTGTGTCTGCCAGTTGATTTTGAATCATGTGAACTGCTTCGCTGTCGGTCACATCCACACCATCGATGATCTGAATGCCTTCGATGGCCTGCAACTCAGTCGATGGTTTACGGCAGACCGCCCATACTTGAAAACCCGCCTTTGCGTATTGCTCTGTGAGGGCGAGCCCAATACCGCGGTTGGCGCCGGTAATCAAAACATGCTGAGTCATAATATCTCCCTTTCAGTTAGCGTGGTTGAGTCAGGTTTGCCGGATCGAGCAAGCGTTCAAGTTCGTCGCGTGACAGTTCAGTGAGTTCCGCTGCAACGTCGATTACAGGCCGATTCTCGGCATAGGCTTTTTTCGCAATTTCCGCCGCGTTGTTGTAGCCAATCGCAGCATTGAGTGCGGTCACTAAGATTGGGTTACGAGTTAACGCATGTTTTAGGTTGTCTTCTTGCAATTGAAAATCTGCGATCGCTTGGTCGGCGAGGGCATAGGCACTATGCGTAATCAGCTCAATGCTCTGTAATAAATTATAGGCAATCAAAGGCAGCATGACGTTGAGTTGATAGTTGCCGGACTGACCTGCAACGCTAATAGTCGTGTGGTTGCCAAGTACTTGCGCGCAAGCCATACACACCGCTTCAGGAATCACCGGATTCACTTTACCTGGCATAATGCTCGAGCCGGGTTGCAAGGCTTGGAGCTGAATCTCACCTAGCCCAGCCAATGGGCCACTGTTCATCCAACGTAGGTCATTACTGATCTTCATCATGGCAGTTGCCAGTGAGGTCATTGAGCCAGATGTTGCGACCGCAACGTCTTGGCCCGCTATCCCCGCAAAGGGATTGGCGGAGGGTGTGTACTCTTGTTCTGTAAAAGCACTTAGGCTGGCGCAGAAGCGTTGAGCAAAGTCAGGATGGCAATTGACGCCCGTACCAACCGCAGTACCACCTTGCGGCAGCGCCCGTAATTGGGGCAACAGCGAGGTGAGACGTTCTTCTGCCTGCTGAATTTGAAAGCTCCACGCGGACAGTTCTTGTTGCACCGTCAGTGGCATTGCGTCCATTAAGTGAGTCCGCCCCGTTTTAACCACATGACGGTATTGTTCGCCTTTGTGGTCAATCACACTGCGCAAATGCTGCAACGCGGGCAGGAGTTTGCGAGTAATCCGCCGAGCAGCACTTAATTGAATTGCCGTGGGAATTACGTCATTACTGCTTTGTCCGAGGTTCACATCGTCATTGGGATGAATGGTGATACCGCTATATCGCGTTGCTAACGTAGCAAGCACCTCATTGACATTCATGTTGGTGCTGGTGCCCGAACCGGTTTGAAAAACGTCTACGGGAAACTGTTGTTGCCAGCGGCCTTCAAAGACCTCGAGTGCGGCTTGCATAATGGCGTCAGCTTTATTGCGGGGTAACAGGCCGAGCTCAGCATTGGCTTCGGCGGCACAGTATTTAATCAGACTGACGGCGCGAATAAAGGCAAAAGGTAAGGTCAGTTCGCTTAACTTAAAGTTATCAACGGCGCGTTGCGTCTGCGCACCATATAAAGCATCGTCGGGGACTTGCACGCTGCCCATGCTGTCTTTTTCTGTGCGAAATTGCGTCATGTTTTCTGGCCCTTCCTTTGTGTGCGTCTAAAACTTAATCCTGAAATAACAGTGTAACGGCTTCTTCGCGTTCACACTCAACTGTTAATCCTTACGGTAACATTGTGAACCTTTACGCTCTAGAGGGGGTAAAAGATAAGTTTACGTTAGAGGGGGTAAAAGATAAGTTTACGTTTGATTTTTCAACGTGCAAGGTTAACTATGGGAGTAGTATATTGGGAGTAATCGAATGCTATTAAGAAGGCTGTACAAACTGGGTATTAGTTTTGTAATGGTGACTCTTGCCGCCATGTCGAACGCTATTGCAGAGCCTCAAACTGTGACCATTGTAGATGCCGAAGGAAGTGCATTGAAAGACGCGGTTCTTATTCGTTTTACTACTGATAATGACCGTCGACAGGTGCCCAAGCAGCATATTATGGATCAGGTCAATCGACAGTTTTCACCGCAACTTTTGGTTATACAACAAGGCGATTTAGTTGCTTTTCCAAATAGCGATAACGTCCGTCACCATGTGTATTCTTTTTCTAAGCCTAAGGTGTTCGAACTTTAACTTTATTCTGCAGGTGAATCGCCGGATGTGGATTTCCCCATGCAAGGTGTCGTCGTTGTAGGCTGTAATATTCACGATCAAATGGAAGGTTATATCTTAGTCGGGGCAGGTGAGGCCGCACGCTCGAGTGCGGAGGGACAACTGGCACTCCCCGAGAGTTTTGTGAGTGAAGAGAACGGTGGTGACTGGTACTTGTGGCATGCTTGGATGTTGAACGCGGGTCAGCAGCCGGTACCCTTCTCTTTTACTAGTGACTCGATACAGTTGGACGTCACACCGCCGCCTGAAGCGCGGCAGTCTGAACTTGAATCGCGATTTCGTAGGAGAGTAATTCGTGGCGGGAATTAGTTTCCGAGCACGCCTATTGTTGCTACTCAGTGGACTGGTTGCAGTGTCACTGGGCATCGTTATTTTTGCCATTCTGTGGGCCACGAACACGAGCGTGCAGAGCAATATTGACCGCGAACTTGGGGTGAGTGAGCGGGTATTCTTGCAGCTTCTCGAGTTACGAGAAACTCAGTTAACGCAGTCAGCAGCTGTCTTGGCTGACGACTTTGGTTTTCGCCAAGCGGTCGCCTCAGCAGACGAAAACACCATACTGAGCGCGCTAGTTAACCACGGCCAGCGCATGGAAGCTGATCTCATTACCTTATTGTCACCCACCGGTGAGGTCATTGTCAGTACCCATGAAATCGATGAGCCAGATGCATTGTTACGACTTGGCCAAGGCCGCAGTGATGCGGATTTCGGCATGATTGTGGTGGAAGGGGAAATCTATCAGCTTGTAGCAGTACCCGTGCGTGCGCCCCATTTGATTGCGCTGGTTTTACTCGGGTTTGTGGTTGATAACCAGCTTGCGAGTGAACTTCAGCAGTTAACCAATACGCAAATCAGCTTCGTTGCTAGCATGTCTGGTGAAGGCATGCTGGTCGTTACATCTTCTGAGTCACTCACAAAAGCGGGCTTGTATGAAGCGGTATTGGCAGAGCCTGAACTTACGCGTTGGTTAAAAGAGACCGAGCTGCGTGGTAAGTGGATCGACCTATTGGCTGGTAGTTATGATCAACTCTCTCCTAATGCTCAGTTGCGGGTGCTTTTGTCAGCCTCAGTGCCGGAGGCTTCCGCGCCCTTCACGCCACTAAGAAAACAATTAGTCGTGGTGTCACTATTTACCTTAATCGCGACCATTCTGGTGGCTTTGATCACCGGACGGCAAGTGGTGGAGCCGGTGCGCATGTTGGCTGACGCAGCCAAGCGTATTGCCCGCGGACGTTATGACACGCATGTGGAATATGGTTCAAAAGATGAACTCGGTCAGCTGGCCACCAGCTTTAATCAGATGCAGGTGGCGATTTCCGGGCGTGAGCAGCGAATTTCTCATCAGTCAGACCACGATTTACTTACGGACTTACCTAACCGACGTTATTTAGGTCGCTTCGTGGGCGACTTGTTTGAGAAGGGGGAGCCGTTTGGTTTGCTCATTCTTAATCTCGATAACTTTAAACAGCTCAATGACATGTTTGGTCAGACAATTTGTGACCAGCTGTTAATTGTTTTGGCCAAGCGCCTGCAAGAGCTGGCAAGTCTGGATCTTTGGCCTGCACGTTTGCACGGCGATGAATTTGTGATGGTACTGCGTGGTAACGAGCAACGAACGGTACAAAGTATTCCTCAGATTCTTTCAATTACTAACACGCCGCTGCGGTTAGATGGGCTGAGTTACAACATTCATTTGTCGGCCGGTATTGCGCACTATCCACATTCAGGTGAAGACCTAGATACCTTGTTGCGGCGTGCGCAATTTGCCCGCATTCAGGCTCGCGGCGAGCGTAAAGACTTTGGTGTATATCAAGCGGGCGAAGACGAGCCACATATGCGTAAATTGGCGGTCTCAGCGGCACTTGCGGACGCAGTTGCAGACAATGGCTTGTCGGTGGTGTATCAGCCACAAATTAGCTTAGAGAAGCAGGCCGTGTCGGGTGTTGAAGCGTTGATTCGGTGGCAACATCCGCAGCTTGGGTTTATTAGCCCCGTTGAGTTTATTCCGCTAGCAGAACAGTCGGGGGAAATTAGCCTGATCACCCATTGGATTTTAGCGCGCACAATTGAGCAGCTAGCTGAGTGGCGCCGTAAAGACTTTGATATTGCGTTATCTGTGAATTTGTCTGCAGCAGATCTAGTGGACAGCGATTTAGCAGAACATATCTTTGCTCTTTTAGAGCACCATCAAGTGCCGTTTGAAGCCCTTACCGTAGAAGTAACAGAAAGCGCAGTGATGCAAGATCCAGTTGTTGCTGTGCAACTTCTGGAGGCCTTGCGTGTTCGAGGAATTGGCGTCGCAATAGACGACTACGGCACGGGGTATTCGTCTTTGTCACAATTACGTAAATTACCGGCGGATGAATTGAAGATCGACCGTGCTTTTGTGATGGAGCTGGATACCAATAAAGATGATCAAACCATAGTTTCGTCGACCATTGATTTGGCACATCGCTTAGGTTTGAAAGTGGTGGCTGAAGGCGTGGAAACAGCTGAAGTGTGGCACGAATTAGCAGTGCATCAATGTGATGTGCTGCAAGGGTATTACATTAGCAAACCAATGACTGCGGTAGATCTTGAGTCATGGTTGAGCACATTTGAATACAGCAAGTTCAGTCCAGAGCCGAAGAGCTCAGGCACTGAAACATAAGGAGAATGTCTATGAAGCTTAGGACTTATTTCGCCATGGCCTGTATGGCGTCAAGCCTGACTCTCGCGAGTACGGCTGCTGAAGCATCCGGTGGTCGCTTACTAGCGACCGGTGGCGTCACTACCATTGAGGGCACTGCCGGTGGCGGCATTGTGCCATGGGCCGTACTCGGTAGCTATGCGGAAGATGACGAGTGGGGCGCAACGGTGACGATGAGCCGCGCCTCAGTCGATGATTTTCGTTTGAATGTGACAGGCGTCAACATGACTTGGCGTAACCGAGTGGAGTTCTCGGCAGCGCGCCAAACTTTTGAATTGAACACCATCGGTGGTGAGCTGAATCAAAATATTTTTGGCGTTAAGTACCGTGTGGCGGGTGACTTGATTTATGGCAGTTTGCCGCAAATTTCGGCGGTGTGCAATACAAACACAACACTCGCTTTGGCTTACCTGAAGCAGTAGGCGCGCAGCGCGATTCAGATTTTGACGCTTATATTGCGGTCAGCCGGGCGTGGTTGTCTGGGCCCTTTGATCGGACGTGGCTAGCCAATGCGACAGTACGTGCGACCCGAGCGAATCAAACAGGATTGCTAGGTTTTGGAGGCGATCAGTCGGATAGCCATGAGCTGGTTGCGGAACTTGCAGGTGGTGTATTTCTGCATCGAACGCTCGCGATTGGTGCTGAATATCGTCAAAAACCTAACAATTTGGGTTTCGCTGACGAAGACGATTGGATGACGCTATTTGTGGCTTGGTTCCCAACTAAGTCGGTGTCTATCACTGGCGCATTTCTCGATTTGGGTGACATTGCGGGGCTGACAAGCCAGCAAGGTTATTACTTAAGTATTCAAGCTGCATTTTAAGGAGTGAGCAGATGAACATGATGACACGTTTAGTAGGTTTGTTAGCTGGTTGCATGTTGTTCATGGCAACGGCACAGGCGAACAGCTTGTATCAGGATTTAGGTGAGCAAGAGGGCATTGCGAACTTGGTCGAAGAGTTACTCTTTAATATTGCGGACGATCGCCGTATTCGTCATCATTTTGCCGATACAGATATGGAGCGCTTACACCGCATGCTGACGGAGCAGATCTGTGAACTTGCAGGTGGTCCTTGTACGTATTCGGGCGATGATATGGTGACCTCCCATACTGGTATGGGCGTCACCCGCGCAGACTTCAATGCGCTGGTGGAAAACCTGCAACTCGCGATGGATGATCATGGTATTTCGGTGGGGGCGCAGAACCGCTTATTGGCATTGTTGGCACCCATGCATCATGAAATTGTTGGGTTGTAATCCCGTGTGCTGAAACGCTGAAAGCACACACAAAAAAGCCCAGCGTCTGCTGGGCTTTCGTATTAAATGAAGCTACAGGCTAGCGTTAAACATTAAACCGGAAGTGAATCACATCACCGTCTTTTACGATGTATTCTTTTCCTTCTAAGCGCCATTTCCCTGCGTCTTTTGCACCTTGCTCACCCTGATTGCTAATGTAGTCGTCATAGCCAACGATTTCAGCGCGAATAAAGCCTTTCTCGAAGTCGGTATGAATACGGCCCGCGGCTTGCGGTGCGGTAGAATTCTTCTTCACCGTCCACGCGCGCACTTCTTTGACACCGGCAGTGAAGTAGGTGTGCAAGTTCAGGAGTTCGTAGCCGGCACGAATGACACGGTTCAGACCTGGTTCGGTCAGACCCATCGAATCGAGAAATTCGGTCTTTTCTTCGTCTTCTAGCTCAGCAATTTCAGACTCAATGGCGGCGCATACAGGCACCACAATGGCGTTTTCCCGTGAGGCGATTTCGCGCACTTGGTCCAAGAATGGATTGTTCTCAAAGCCGTCTTCCGCGACGTTACAGATGTACATGGTCGGCTTGAGAGTTAACAGATTGAACGAACGAATGACCTTACGCTCGTCGTCGCTAAGCTCCACGGAACGTGCCATGTGGCCTTCAGATAAAGCAGGCAGCAAGCGCTCGAGAACAGTCATTTCGGTTTTAGCTTGCTTGTCGCCGCCTTTGGCTTTCTTGCCTAAGCGATGAATAGCTTTCTCAACAGAGTCGAGGTCGGCCAACGCGAGTTCAGTATTAATGGTGTCGATGTCGTCTTGTGGGTCAACGCGGCCGGCCACGTGCACAATGTTCTCGTCGTCAAAGCAACGCACCACATGGCCAATGGCGTCGGTTTCACGAATGTTGGCAAGGAATTGGTTACCAAGACCTTCACCTTTTGAGGCACCTTTCACTAGACCGGCAATGTCGACGAATTCCATCGTGGTTGGAATGATTTTCTGTGGCTTCACAATCGCCGCAAGCTCATCCAAACGCGTATCAGGCACTGCAACCACGCCGGTATTCGGCTCAATGGTACAGAAAGGGAAGTTCGCAGCATCAATGCCCGCTTTGGTTAAAGCGTTGAACAAGGTTGATTTTCCTACGTTGGGCAAGCCAACGATTCCGCATTTGAATCCCATAATTTAATCCGTATGTCGTCTCAGTGTGTCAGTCGCTTAAGCGAACTGAATGTAAGTACTGTTTTGCTTCGCGCCAACCTTCACGCAATGCACGTTCTACGCCGCGCACAGACTCGTCAATGCTGGCTTCAATGAGTTCACGTTCGTTTGCGGGCGGTTTCCCAAGCACATGGCCGGTCACACGGTCTTTATGACCGGGGTGGCCAATGCCGATCCGCAAGCGATGAAAGTTGTTGTTATTCCCAAGCGCAGGAATGATATCACGCAGGCCGTTATGACCACCGTGACCACCACCTTGTTTAAAACGAGCGACTCCTGGCGGCAAATCTAACTCGTCGTGAACGACCAGCATTTGCTCGGGGCTAATTTTAAAGAAAGAGGCGAGGGCGCCGACCGATTTTCCGCTCCGATTCATAAAAGTCATAGGCATTAGCAGGCGCACATCCTGAAATGGCGGTGCAAGGCGTGCTGTCATGCCGAAATAACTTGGATCGGTAGCAAGTGAAGCTTGAAATTGGCGGGCAAGGGCTTCTATGAACCAAAACCCGGCGTTATGCCGGGTTTGTTCATATTCGGGGCCTGGATTCCCCAGGCCCACGATAAGACGAATGTCTGCGGACATCCTAGCGAGACTCGCTTATTCGGCGTTGTCTTCGCTGCTGTCAGCGGCGTCGCTGGCAGCTTCGTCTTCAGAGACTTCTTTCTCAACCTTCGGAGCCGTGATGGTTACGACGGTTTGGTTGTGGTCGTCACCGCGCGTAAGCTCAACCAAAGTTACGCCTTTAGGCACAACGATGTCGCTCAAATGCAGGTTGTCACCAATTTCTAAGCCAGCCAGGTCAAGTTCAATGTACTCTGGCAGGTCTTTTGGCAAACAGGTGATTTCCACGTCGTTCAAGTGGTGAACAATCACAGCACCAGTTTTCTGAATCGCTTCTTCGTTCAGGAAGTGAAGCGGTACGTTGGTGTGTAGCTCTTCTTTCGCGCTAACGCGTTGGAAGTCTAGGTGATTGATTTTCGGCTTGAATGGGTGACGCTGAATGTCTTTCACGATAGCTTGATGCTTCTTGCCGTCAATATGCAGAGTCAGAATGTGGCTGTAGAAGCCTTCGTGATCAGCAGCATTGTTTACTTTATCGTGTTGAAGGGTCAAAGAGACCGCTTCAGCGTTTCCGCCGTATAAAATAGCTGGGACTAAGTTTTCGCGACGCAGGCGGCGGCTCGCACCTTTACCTAAGTCGTTACGGATCTCAGCTTGGAATTCGTAAACTGGTTTACTCATTGAGTTATCTCCAAAAATAAATGGGCTACGTCCCGCGACCAAGACATAGCAAAATCCCTGTTTTCAGGGGCGGCGCATTCTATCACTGTTAGCGGGCTCACGCAATGAAATGGCGATGAATCAAGGGGCTGGTGCTTTTCGTTAAGCTGTTTAATCTAAGGTATTTGATCATAGTGGCCGCCAGTAGCAAAAATATAGACATGGTGCTCATCGAATTTATAAACCACGCGATCTTTCTGTGAGATTCTTCTCGACCAAAGACCTGATAGATTATGCTTGAGTTGTTCAGGCTTACCTAAGCCTTTTGCGGGATCCGCGCGCAACATTTCTGTCAGTTGTTTGCACAGCGTTTGGTGTAACTTTCTATCTTTGTCACGGAGTCGCTCATAGGCAGCCCAAGAGTTACTTTCAAAGACCAGTGATCTCATGGATGTCCTCGTCCTTGGGGGAATATCCTTTGCCTTGCGCGTGAGTTACAGCAGACTCCGCAACTTGTTGCATCAGGTTGGTATTTTGGAGCACATAAAGGGTTTCCTGTTCGCGCTCCCAGTCATCGGCACTCATCACCACAAATGCCTCGCCTGAACGGCGGGTCACTTTCAGTGGGGTATGGTTGCTAACAGCTTGTTCTACATAAGCTTTTAAGTTATCTCGAAACTGGTTTACGCTGACCGAATCCATAATAAAGCCTCAACTGTACGGAGTTACCGTACAGTTTAGTGGGTGAGTGCTATTTAAGCAATGAACTTGGGACTCGAGTTTACGGGGAAAAGGATTAAATTGTGCTGACATAACGGATTGCGGATATAGCTCAGTGGTAGTCGCCGAACTGCACTTCAAATCGAAACATAATACCGCGCGAGGTGCGAAAGTCATTCTCACGCATTTGTAACGCAAAGGGCTCAATTTCGTAGTAAATCCAGGGGCGTAATACGCTACTTCGGAACCGCATGCTGTACTGACGGCTCTGCACTCGGTTTTGATCCTCATAATTGCCTTCGACCCTTGCTAAAGTTTGCACACCTGTCCGATGTGCAATGCGCCAGAAATGACTCACACTCTGAGACCATTGCCAAGGGGTGCCTTCGTCGCGGAGCGCGCTGTTGGACTCTGCGGTAGAGGTAGCACGCAACGTGGTATTAGTGGTTAAACGACGGCCAAGTTGTAGCTCTGAAACCATGCCACGCCGATCGTCATTACCTCGCCAATAAAACTCCTGATTAAACCGCCCATGAATACCGCCGACTAATGCTTGGTTATAGCGAAAGCGAGTGCGCACGAAGGGCGTACTTCCACGCATTCCCACGTCTGTACGAGAACTTGCTTGGCGTCCGAGCGACGTGGCCCAGCGCACCGCTGCTCGGGCTTTCCCCCGATCATCTGGACTCGCAATGTCGACCCGTTCACGCAGTAAGTCGTCGTCTTTGTCGGCACTGCGCAAGACTAACGAGAGCCGGTTAGAAATGTTGTTCAGACTAATTTGCCCGTCGATCCGCGTGCCACCAATGTGCGACTCACCTTGTTGCCAGCGCGAGAAATACATTACGCGCACTAGGGTGCTTGCGGCATAGGGAGGGCTGTCTTCATCGGCAAAGAAATTATCAAGCCATTGGCCAGGGAAACAAACACCACGAGAAGCTAGGTGGTGAGTGCGATCGGCTACAGCAAGTTGATGAAAGCCTTCAACGGGTACGCAGCCCGGAATAATAGGAAAGTCTTCGTGAAACATTGAGACGCCAAGACGTGCTCTCTCACTAATAATCTGCTCTATGCGATAGCGAAAGGTCCGCTCTATGGCAGGTGTGTAATAGAGGCTAACGGGATCAATAAAAGCGTCGTCTTCATCGAAAAGTGGTACTTCGTCTTCAGGAGAGCCTTGCTCCGCACCATTCTCTAGCGCGTCGCTCGCATTGGCGGTATTGATCCAGCCGGACGCAAATAAACCAATGCAAAGCGCACAGAAGCATAATGAGCGTAATGCGGGCACAAAACCCTTCATACTATGAAATACCGGTTCACTCTTGCGAGTTGCGTTGAACTAATAAAGTTAAGCCTAGGTCGCCAATAATGACGGTTGCAGGGGCACCGGGCCGCAAGGTTACTTCCGGGGCCATGCTACCAAATGCTGACTCAAGTGAGGTGTTCACTTTAATCTGATCCGCGTCTAAGTCGGTGAGTGTCAACGTGAGGCGGAAGCCTTGGTCACCCGTGACCTCGATAGCAGCCGGGGTATCACTGCGAACAACTGCCGATGGGCTTGCGAAGGGCGCGCCTTGATGGGACAGGGTGGCGGAAACCGAGTAGGTCTCTGCAACTGTTGCAAAGGGCAGAAACGCAGCTAATGCCAACAAGCGGGTGAACAAAGTCATGAGATATCCTTTATTAGTTGTTTTTATGAAGTGGAAACTATGAGCCTGACTTAACTCTTCTAAACATACCTAAAATCTGTACGCCAATAAAGCGTGCAACGAAAGACCAGAGACTGACCACCCTAACAACCAACAGAGGTAGCACACCACCAAAGGTGACGGGCATGGATTCGTAGCGTTCAATCTACCAAATCAAATGATTCGCGTAGGCCAAGATAACGATGCCAACAACGGCAATAGCGACTCCGAGGCTGCGCGACAATAGACTCGCTTTGCGAGTGCCCAACCAGTCGATGGTTTCGTGACTTGCAAAAGGAAAAACGATAAATAGCCCGCCAGCAAGGGCTAGACAGATACCCATAAAGCTCAATAACAGGTCATCGGACACGGGTGCAAAAATTGAGAGAATAGCGGTGAGCAAACTGGTGAAGACAAGAATCATCATCACTCTAAAGAAAAGCCGACCGTGGTTGGCAAAACTACGATTAGAGCGACGTAGTGCCTGCTCATGCTCGGGCAATACGTAGGCAGTTTTCTCTACAGGTTTGCCTACGCGATCGACCGTTAGCAGACTGATGGCAATGGTGCGCGAATCCTGTTGTCCGGTCCACATGCATTTATGGGTAGCGGTCATGAGCTCTTCCTTTTATTGAAGCGTCAGAATTCGCGGACGCAGCTAGCGGGAGTTACTCAATATAAACCGCTTAGGCTTTTGCAGTTCTTTGAAACCGCGTTTCAAGCCTAGAGTTGTAGCTCGTCCCATCGTAATTGGTTGTTCGAACGTCGACTGGCTCGTCCACCAATTCGGTTACGATTACGCCATTCGCGCCCAGAGCCGCCGCTTCGATTTGGAGTTGATTAAACAAGGCTTGAGTAGTCGACTCATCACCCACAGTTGCGGTTTTTGGGCTTGAGGCAATAAGAATCGCGATCTCTTCGTAGTTTGGTGGAATATTGCGGTAAACCACAACTTCGGAGGGAGAGATTGCCGGGCGCACTTGGCCTGTAATTTCATGAACCATAGGGGATGAGCAGCCGAGAAGTAGGGCGCACAAAAGAAGCGATACGGATAGTTTAATCATTCTTGAATCTCCGGCGGCTAGCACAATGTTGTTGTTTTCTAACTCTACTTGGTAGTTCAGTAACCAGCAAATAATTCGTCGTAATTCATACTGAATCTAGACTCGAAGATGACCTGGAACGTGGCGACTTTAACGACTTAACAATCCGACAAAGGTAAAAACCACAACCGTCAGCGGAACTACAACCACAGCGTCGTAAGTTATTGTTACCGGCGTGGCGACGAGTTTTCTCACGGTGTCACTGCGCGTTAGCGGCTGTGCGATGCTCACAATAACGGGTTGTTCTAGTTTCTCCAACGGAATTTCGCCTTGAATCTGATACTTTTTTCCAGAAATGTGAGTGTTAAGTACGTAGCTATTTAATCCAGCCTGTCGGAAGCCAAGTGCGTGAAGTTGGTCTAAGAGTTCGGGGGATGACTGCTCGTCACGATAGACAAGTCTGACCGTGCCGCTGATTTGATTTTCGTTATCAAGGGCGAAGTCAGGAAATGAGGGATGAAAGTTGATCTCTCTCGAGAGAAGCAGCGCGTTGGCGAACTGGTCCGTGACAGGGAAAATATAAGCTGTATTCTGGCTTGTGACAATTAAGTCAAGCGTTTCGGGCGTGAGATAGAAACCGTCGATTTTCTCGCTATAGTAGTTAGGAGACCAGAGCGCTGTAGTGCAGCTAACCAAAAGTAGGGTGCTAAGTAAGCAGGCGAACATTCGAAATTTCATCTTTGACTCATCATTTCCGGTTTGTAAGAACCTAACGCTCAAGGCGCGCATTGATGCGACTGGTTATGCGGGCTGTGATCCGCAATGAACTCCCTAAGGCGTTTCAAATCATCAATGGCTTCGTCCGTGTAAACCAGCTTCACTTACCTGATCGCGGCGCATCCTGCTCGTTTTCGATTCTCCAGCTATTAAGCCAACTGTGAACCTCGATGGCATCAACAACCTTGCTTTGGGCAGCAGACTCCATTGCCTCTAACGTTTGTTTCCACCGCTCTTGCTCAAGCTGCTGCTTTTCTATGTATTCCAACAATGCCTGGTTGATCGCCTAGTCTTTGCTACGGCAGCAGCCTGCTGGCGATTGCTTCCAGATGCTGTTCAACTTCTGCTTGCGGCGTCATCTTTCAGCGGTTTGTTAGCAGCTTCAGCCCGTAAACGCTCTACAAGCCAAACTTTAATAATCGATTGCCGAGTCACGCCAATTCGAGCAGCTTCACGGTCCAGCGATTCAACCACCCAGGCAGGGAAGTCGACATTGATGCGCTTCGCTTCTTGATTTACTCGGCGCGCACTCTTAACGTTTAGCTCGTCAATAATATCGTCAGCGCCTTCATCAAATTTGGCGTCAAAATCTTTAGCTTTCATACAACTCTACCTCTCTCTTACGCGAGCGCCTTACCGAGATGAGACGAATTTTCTCCCCTCGGTAAGTGATAACAGCGGACCAGTGTTTGCTACCAATAAGACCAATAACGAGGTAGCGAGGTTCATCGGCAGTCTTTGCTTGAATCTCAAGTAAATCCTGGTCACCCCATAAGGCCTGCGCGTCACGGAAGTCGATTCCATGCTTCTTTAGATTCGCTTGGCTCTTATCATTATCAAACTCAAAAATGTGCATGAGTATAAATTATTGCTTTTTTACTCATTTAGCAAGAAGGGTAGAAAAGTGCGGTTGCTAACGCTCGCAACAGCGGAAAATTGGGAGCGCAGCGAGTAATTTTTCCGACTGATTGCGCTTGTTATACGTTACCTGCATCACTTCGCCATATCCAATTTTTGTCAAAAGCGGACATTTTCCCTTAGCCTTAAGGACTTTTACCCATATATTCCATTTTTTATTCAACGGCATCATGTAACTACCCAGTAAAATAATACAGCTTGCTCGTAGAATTTCTTTTAAACTAAAACAAAGGGGTTTTACGATGAGCAAACGCATGACAGAAAGCCAGATTGTGGCGATTTTAAAAGAAGCCGAAGCCGGCATGCCGGTAAAAGACATCTGCCGTAAGTACGGTATCGGTAATTCAACGTTTTATAAATGGCGCGAAAAGTACGGCGGTATGGAAGCATCGGATGTGCGCCGCTTAAAAGAGCTTGAAGAAGAAAACCGCCGGCTTAAGCAGATGTATGCAGAGCTGAGCCTCAAATCACAGATGCAAGAAGACATTATAAAAAAGCTCTAGCACCTGTGACAGAACGAAAAATCTGGGCACGCGAGTTGCAGGTGCAGTATAAAGCAAGCGTTGTAAAGTGCTGTGATGTGGTTGGCATCAGCCGAACCGCCTACTATTACGAGCCGAAGCTGACCGATGATGATGAAATCATTGATGTTTTGAATGCTTTAGTCGAAAGGCATCATCGGTGGGGCTTCCCGAAGTGCTTCAAACGCCTTCGTAAGCTAGGCCACCGCTGGAATCACAAGCGTGTTTATCGCGTTTACACTGAGCTAAAACTGAACCTGCGGCGCAAAGGTAAAAAGCGCTTACCCAACCGCAATCCAGAGCCATTAGCTGCTCCAGATGCCCTGGGTAAGTCTTGGTCAATGGACTTTATGAGCGACAGCCTGCACAACAAAGTTAGGTTTCGCACATTTAACGTGATTGATGATTTTAATCGCGAAGTATTGGGTATTGATATTGCGACCAGCATGCCGTCATTGCGCGTCATACGCTATCTTGACCAACTTGCTGAATGGCACGGTTACCCTGAAAAAATTCGGGTTGATAGTGGCAGCGAATTCACCTCAGAAGTATTCGTGAACTGGGCAAAAGCCCATGACATTATGATTGATTACATTAAGCCCGGATGCCCATATCAGAACGCATATATTGAACGGTTCAACCGAACTTATCGTGACGATGTACTCGACTGCTACATTTTCAACAACCTGAATGAAGTAAAACAAATAACCGAAGACTGGATTGAGCTATACAACAACGAACGACCGCACGATTCACTCAATGATATGACGCCATTTGAGTACCGAAATGCGGCATAAATATTCTACGAGATGACTGTGTTATAAATGGGGTATTTACAAGGCGACTTCCGCAAAATGCATCACTAGCATACCCAGACATTCGCTAACGCCCGCGTTCACCGGTAACAAAACCCCGGCGAAGTGGAAGGTTTAGCTTCCGGTTCATAGCTTGGTTATGTTTCGTTTGCTGGTACCTCGAGCTGCCTCTCACTCCGCCAGACTCTTATCAGCACAACCTCTTTAGCCTGCCTGAGATAGACAACTCGAAATGGCGCGTGAATCAATTCGCGAATATGATCTATGTTGAATTCAGGAACAACTCGGCCAGCATCAGGGTGGATTTGAAGCATTTCACAATGCTCCAGAATAGCAGCCACAAAATCATTGCCAATATGTGGCACATCCTGTTCTCTGTAATATTCCTGAATAGCCTGTAAATCCTCAAGAGCGGACTGTGCGATGCGTAATTCCATTTACTTGATGCCCAACGTATTCTTGGCGTCCTCCAACGATACGGTGTTTCCCTCGCGAACATCCATAAGCCCTTGCGCCACCGCCTTTACAAACCGCAATTCCTCTGCGGTTCTCTCATAATCCTCGAGCCCCTGAACCACAGCTATGCCACGACCACGACTGGTGAGCAGGATTGGGCGATGCGTTTCCTGTGCTCGACCAACCACCTTTCCGGGATTGACCTTCAGGTCTGATAGAGGAATAACATCCTCAGAAAATTTCACTTGCATAGTGATTACCTAACCAACAATCTGGTGCTATTAATAGCACCAGTTAACAGGTCCAGTCAAGAGGCATAACGGTCTGGAAAAAAAGCGGCACGACTAAATCCTTGAATGTAAGCAACTAAACGCAAACGCGTCCGCTTGATTTGCTTATTATTTTTCTTAAACTATCAATTCTTTAAGGCTCAATAATATTTCCCTGCTTTATTCGCATAGATATTTCTTTTAGCGCAGACCAATGAATTAATGGATTACTGTCTAAAGCTAAAAAACTGGCTTCGTATCCATTTTCAAATTTACCAATTAAACGACCAGGGAAAATCGCCTGTGGCGTAGTATAAGTAGCCATTTGCAGCAAAGTAGCATTGTCAAATATCTGGAGTTCTTCGTGAATATAATTCAATTCAAGCAGACTGGTCTCACCCTGCTGATCTGATCCCATCGCAATAGTGATACCGGCTTCGTGCAGACGCTTGAGTTCACTTTTTAAGAATTGGTTGACTATCCTTAGCCGTTCATCATCCACACTCGACATTCCATTTTTGTCATATTTTGTTGCATAAACACGAGCGAAATTTACGGTTGGGGTTACATATACATTTGCCTGTGCAGCTCTTCGCAAGTCTTCATCTGTGAGCCTGTATTCTTCACTATCTGCTTCAGCATTCCAGCTGTAACCGGGTAAGTGTCCGAATCCATCTACTCCTATATCAAGACCAATGCGAAAATCTTCGGCTGTTTCAACATGAGCTACAACACGCAATCCACGTTCTTTGGCTTTTGTTACAATAGCCTGTGCAGTACTTGCTGAAAGTCCGAAATTCCCCATGTTATTCGTATTAATTAAATCATCATGTTCAGAAGTTCTAATAAGATAGATCTTGAGGAGATCGGGATTAGTAGCCATTATGTTATCCCATTTTTCTTGTACTTCTTCGGGATTATCCAAAAACCAGTAGGCATCATTTTCAACCAGACGGCTTTGCATAACTCTGTCTCTTTGCGTGAACATAGCAGACCAGTGTAAACCCATTGCAGACGTCTCAAAAGCAACAAACGGATGGCCTAAAGTGCTCGTGAGCCCTCCATTTGCATACATTACATCGATAGTTTCAGGTTTATTAAACTCATCGCGAAAGCTTGCGACTTTCGAGGCGTGATTTGTAAGGACCTGAACGTAAAAGATACCGTCTTTTATGTACTTTGATTCCATCTCATTTAGCTGTTCCGGAGCTTCTAAATTATGAGTATGTGCATCTCCAAATGGCGGTATAACAAATTTTCTGTTTAAATCTACCGTAGAATCAATACGTGATGGTTCTTGGTCAGTAAAATATCCGTCTGAGCTGTATAATGTACGATCGACAAACGTTTCGCCATCGAACCATTGCCCATTGATATAGGCAACATTATGAGTCGTAGTGTCTTTGGCACATGAAATACAGAGCAGAGTAAGTGTGATGCAAAGAAATTTATTCATCGGGTATCCTATTTAACGCCAAGCACACCGGCGCGTTCCGCGCGACCGGTGATGTTACTGGTTATGTATTGGCCTGATAGTGCTCGCGGTGGTATCTGATGAACTCAAGGCCAATGGTGTGTTTTTTCAATGTCCTTAGCGTGCCACTCAAACCTATCAAGCTAAGATCATCTGCAATGGCGAACCCGCCATTATCAAAGAGCACATGGTGATTTGGGCAAAGGCAGATAACGTTGTTCTCTACATCAGGCCCATTGTGAGGCTCACCCAACGGTTGTATATGAGCTGCTTCAGCATAGAGGCCTGCGCTCGTTTCCAGTGCGACTCCACAGACTTGGCACTGATATTTGTGCCAGCGCTTAACATTTTTTGCGACAGCTGTATCTCTCACTAAACGCTGGACAGTGGTTTCTTTCCGTTTGGTTTTACCGTATTCAGGAGGCGGCTCATTGACAGTACTGAGGTTCGGCTGTTGGTCGTAGGACAGGAGACGTTACCGCCACACGTCGAAACCTGAATGACCTCGCTCACGCCAGTAATCATCAACGAAGTACAGACCAGAATATTGATAGCCTTTTTTTGGTGAGTATGGGCTCTTGTGAGTGTGGCTACGTATGACACGAACAGGGTAGCCTTCAATCTTGCTCTTTGCTAACGCAAGATTGCTTCTCTCTAATGTCTGGTCAGCAACCTGCTTTCCCGTGTTTTGGTCACGGCCACCGGCTCCTGTATAGATAATTTCAGAGCCGTAATCTTCATCATCTTCATATCCACCAGACAGGACAATTGAGTCTGCGCCTTCAGATGCAGCACCACTTATGCCAGCTTGTGTTGGGGAATGGATACCTGACTTAGCAAGCGATACTCTGTCTGGGAATAGTTGGCCTACCGTGGTACCTGGAATATGGCCAAAGACACGCTCCTTCTTCTTATCTGACATAACTTCCTCTTACTACTGATGCATAACGCTTTGCTAATTGGCTGCCGCAGCGCAGCGTAGGCAGTCCAGTGGAGGCCACGCCGTTTGTGGCCGGAACGAAATTAAGCAATTTGTTAGAGTTCACTTACTAATTTACTCCCGGCCCAGCTTTTTATAAGACTGATTTGCTCTTGCGATAAGCATCGCTTTGGCAATGGCGCTATACCGTCAATTGCACCAACAAGTAGAAACGCATCTTTTATGTCAACAACCTTGCCAATCTCTGACCATTGCGTCTGAGTACTTCCTGAATTTGATTTACGTTCAAAGCCATCTTCGGTAAAAACAAACTGGCAAGTACCCTCAGTTATTGATTTAAACATGAAAATACAAAAGCAAATCGGATGCGAAAAGTACTTAAAGTGCCACTTTGTAACAGCAGCGTAGCACAACTCATGCAACATAACCGCGTCTACTATCGACTTGTATTCAGTGTATGTATAGCGAATTACTGTTGAAAACATTCTTGAACTCTAACGCTTTAGATAATAGGCGCCAAACCGGCACTAAAAAAACACCCTCACTTCAGGATGCTTCACAAAACCAGAAAGCGCCTTTTCATCGCCTTGTTGGACTGCCGCGCTCCGCCCTGTGGAATTCTTGCGATGCGCTG
>JAFIFP010000009.1 GCA_020831965.1 Idiomarina sp. | reverse complement strand
CCTACCTCGATGTTGCGGGTTGTGGGTAGGGCATGCACTGCATGCCGCAGCGCGATGTCGGATTTTGAGTTGGCTGTGCGTGATGCGGTGCATCACCTTCCGCGATGTTTCGGTTTTTGGGTAGGGCATGCACGGCATGCCGCCGCGCGATGTCGGATTTTGGGTTGGTTGTGCGCGATGCGGTGCATCGGAAATGCATGATCGGCGGTGAATTTGGGCGTGGCTGTGCGTGATGCGGTGCATCACCTACCTCGATGTTGCGGGTTGTGGGTAGGGCATGCACTGCATGCCGCAGCGCGATGTCGGATTTTGAGTTGGCTGTGCGTGATGCGGTGCATCACCTTCCGCGATGTTTCGGTTTTTGTGTAGGGCATGCACGGCATGCCGCAGCGCGATGTCGGATTTTGGTTTGGCTGTGCGTGATGCTCTGCATCACCTTCCGCAATTTTTCGGGGTGTGGAGGAGGGTTTGCGTTTCATCTATTGTATATGTTCACCCATGGTTTACTGCATTTCGGGGTGAATTTTGGGTGATTCGTCGTCCTTGTATAGTTTTTACAGATTCCTGATTGAATTTGTTTATGTCTTTGATTACTCTCAATCCCTTACCAAGTAATTATAATAATCATAATAATACTAACGATAGGTTTTCGAGGTAGAAAGCTCGTGAATGAAAACAGTGTAGTGGGCGAAGTGAGCGATGCTGGGATACAGCGCGGACATCGGTTAACTCGAGGTGGCCGGTTAACTCGAGAGGGGATCTTAAACGCATCAAAGAATGTGTTGCGAACCGTTGGATTTAGTGATTTTTCGACTCCTAAAGTGGCCAAGGCTGCGGGTATTTCGCAGGGCAATTTAACTTATTATTTTCCTACCCGCGATGAGCTTTTGATCGCTGTGGTGGAATCTCTTCTCGATGAATACGCTTCAGCTTTCCGCAGTTTCGTTGAACAGTATCGTGATATTGATGAGCAGAAGATGGCCGAAATGGTTGAGTGGCTTCTCGACGATGCGGTGACCGATAAAACTGCAGGTGTAATTCCTCAGCTTTGGGCGTTGTCGACGCATAATGAGGAAGTTGCGCGGGTGATGCATCGTTTGTACGACATTGCGGCTGAAGTCTTTGCTGAAGCAATGAATATTCCTCCAGCAAGCCCTTATTACAATGAGTTTATTCGCCGTGTCTATCTGCTATCCACTGTGGTGGAGGGCGCAACGGCTATTCATGTGACTCGGTCTAGGTCGGAAACTGACGAACGCTTTTTACAACTTAAGGCGTACGCAGTGCCGCATTTATCTGGGCTGCTCTATGAGGTCGTGCAGCAAGCACGAACGAAATAAAACGCGTGTTATTGCGGATTCCTTTCTGTTTGGTTTTTCGGATGTTTTTAGTTTCTTGTTGAAAATGTCCGCGAGACCTGCGACTAGTATGAATGGCTTAGCTAAAATAACCTAAACTGATCAGGCACACCTGCCGATACAGGTCGAAGCAGTACATAAAAAAGAGTTTTAGGTACACGTTATTATAACTTGTGTAAGGGAAGTCCATGCGCAACAACCAGCCCGTTACTCAACGTGAGTATATTTTTCCCGACCACCAACGCCTGATTTCTGCAACGGACACCCGCGGGGTGATTCGTTACTTTAATCCAGCCTTTCAAGAAGTCAGCGGTTTTACTAGTGAAGAACTCATGGGCGCGCCCCATAACCTTGTCCGTCATCCGGATATGCCGCCAGCGGTGTATGAGGACATGTGGCATACCTTAAAGTCGGGCAAGCCTTGGATGGGTTTGGTGAAGAATCGCCGTAAAAATGGTGACTATTATTGGGTCAGTGCTTATGTGACTCCTGTCTTTGATGGCTCGACCATTACTGGTTTCGAGTCGGTTCGCGTGGTACCCGAGAAACATCAGAAAGCCGCTGCTGAAAATGTCTACGCGCGCATGCGTGCGGGGCGCCGCCCCTTAAGTCGCACTTATGAATTGAAAGCTTTCCTGACTAGTCATCTGGGTATTCTTGCTCCGAGTGCGCTTGGGGCGGTTCTTGCCGGCATTATCTGGGGGCCGATGGCTGCAGGGCTCATTGCATTAATGGCAGTTTTGATGGTGATTTGGGCTGGCATTTCTAATGAACGCCAGTGGGATGCATTGATGCAGCTGATGCCTGCTAGCTTTCGTAATGAGCTGGTGTCACGCACTTATTCTACCGCCGTAGGCAATAAAGCGCTGACTGAGCTCATGATTCGCAGTGAGACAGCGCGCAGCCGTACAGCCCTTACGCGTATTCAAGATTCTTCAGAACGTTTGCGGAGCCGGGTGACGGAACAGCGCGAACAGGCCGAGGAAAGCAGCCATCTGATTGAACGTCAGGGGCGGGCAACGCAAACTGCGGCGTCAGCAATTAACCAAATGACGACCTCGATCCAAGAGGTGGCCGACAACGTGGAGGTCACGGCAAGTAGCGCAGATGAAGCCTCGAAGAATGTAAATTCGAGCGCGGCTACGGCGCAGAAAGCCATGGAAGCCATTAATCGTCTGAGCGATACGGTGACCTCCATTGCCGAAACCGTAAACGAGCTCGCTGAGTCGACTAATACTATTGGTCAAGCGGCTGATTTGATTACTGCTATTGCTGATCAAACGAATCTACTTGCTTTGAACGCCGCCATTGAAGCAGCGCGCGCAGGAGAGCATGGGCGGGGCTTCAGCGTTGTTGCTGACGAGGTGCGGGCGCTGGCGTCGAAAACTCGCGACAGCACCGACAAGATTCACAGTATCATCAGTGAATTCCGCACACGGGCTGAAGCTGCTGTGGCCATTTCACGTGAAGGCCAAACGGTTGCCTCTGAAGGCGTCACTATGGTGCAGGAGACGGAGCAAGCCTTGGCGGAAATTCGCGAGGCCGTAAAGGCTATTGCAGAAGGAACGCAGAATATGTCATCCGCCGTTGAAGAACAGAGCAATGTGGCGGAGCATATTAACGAGCAGGTGACGGAAATTGCAGATGGCGCCGGCTTGGCAAGTGAAAATGTTGCGGCCACGCTCGAGAGTGCGAAACGTCTTGAGGAAACCATCGACGAGCTTAACTCACTGGTTCGTCGCTTCTCTGCAGGAAAATAGTGTGATGGCGCGGGCTGTTCTACAGCCCGCGTTCCAACCAATAGATAATCCGATCATTCCCACGGAACTGACCGAATGAGCCTGTGGCGCGTGGGTTAGAAAAATTCGATTCGGTGCCATCAAACTCATTGAACAATACCCAATCAAATTGTAGCCAGCTCGGTGCTTGATACTCGAACACGAACTCGCCTCGTTCATTAGCCGGTGTCCAGAATAATTCGTAGCTCGGGACTTGACCTGCAGTTAAGTTATCGAGAGCGCCATCCGAGACAGTAGCAAGTCCATCAGGGTTGCTTAGAATAACTAAGTCTGAAGGACTAAAGTCTGTGCAAAAGTCATTTGGGTTCCGGATGAAGCGTTCTCCATCCCAGTACTCCGCGCGCATGGCTACGGGAAGCGGTTCGCTCTCCGGCCCATAGGTGTTGTCGAGTACTAAGCGACCATAGCGTAGGTCAAGAACGCCATTGAGCAATACGGCAGTGCCGGTAGCGGTGGTTAAATTTTGCGATGCGACAGGGAATCCTCGGTCATCAATTTCATCAAGCACTTCGATACCCAACACCGTTTCAGGATAAGGGCCATCGGGTTGGTTGTCAGCTGCACGTTGAAAGGCGACGTCATCGGCAGAAAATTCGATCTCGCCCAACAACCAGCTTGAACTGGCGAACGAGTCCATTCGTGTTGCAAACTCTTGCTCAGTGGTGTCGGCTGGATCGAGGTGAGCGGCCACAAGTCCTACTTCGGCGCGGCCTACGTAGTTTTCACTATAGTTTCTCGTAACACTGCCGGTCGCGGAGAGTGCGCGTATTCTATAGTCGACCCCAATAGCAGGTTGTCCCATGTAGGTGAAGTTGTCCGCCGCGCAGCCGTTAAGAACTAACGAGCTGACGATTTCAAAGCGGTCAGGATAGAACCGGCCTATTGGACTCGCTTGGCGATTTAGCGCGTCTCCCGCGCCTAAATACGAGTTTCCACCTAACTGAGCGACGAGGTTAATGGTTCCGACTTCTGACCAAGTGACATTAGAACTCTGAAGCGCACCGGGAATGCTTGGCGACGCAGTAAATGACTGACTGAGATTGAGTGTGCCTGTCTCTCCACCACTCGGGTAGGCTAATGAATCGATAGCGACTGTCAGATTCAGACTGGTCTGTTCATTACCAAAACTTGGAGTGGGTTGCCCCTGCGCATTCAGTGACTGAACTGCCAACGTAAAAGGTGCCCCTGCAGCTTGCAGGCCTGCGCCCGAGTCAGTGGTTGTTGTCCATAGTTCGCCGTTATTATCGACGGCCTGCACTGCTAGAGTATGGGGACGGCTTACAAAGTTATTGATTGAGCTACCACTGAGTGTGACCGTCGGGTTGTTTACTCCAGGTGTTGAGCTCGGCTCGCCTGGCAAGGTCATCGTGGCCTGCAGGCGTAACCGCCCCACATCGGAGTATTGATGGGGAAGTAGGGCAGTACCATTCGCGTCAAAGGTGAGGCTTTGAGCGGTAAGATTAGTAAGGTTACCCAGGCTGTTTAAACCGATTTCATTACCGTTAATACGGTAGCTTTGACCACTGGCGCAGTTTTGTGGGTCCACGCACTCGACGCCGAGATTTACGGTTTGAGTGCCTTGCACGCGGGCTTGGCAAGCACCGGTGGTGGTGTTGGTCTGCACAGCGCGCAGAGCCACATCAAATGGAAGTCCTGCATGAGAGGCAGGGATAGGCGAAACACCATCGGCGCCGGTAAACACTAACCCTGCGGTGCTGAAATCAACATTACAATTCGTTGCCACCGCACCCGTGGTGTCAAAGCATTGCACTGGGTCGCTTGCGATTGGCTGGGGCTCGCTAATTGAGAGACTTACCGTGCCGCCAGGTATGTTCCGCAGGCCCGCGGTACCCGTACCATTACTAAACTCCAAGGTTGCTGTGCTTCCCGCAGTTTGGGTCACATTACCGCCCTGCCATGTCGGCGCCAGGCCTGACGCATTGAGGTTGACTGCCGCGTCACTCTGGAAAAGCTCAGTGCAGCTTGCATTTGCACAAGCCCTGACAGTAATAGGCGCGGCAAAGCAACTGACCAATGATTGCGGGTGTAGAATTCGATAATGGTGAATTTCTGCCGCTTGCGGTGCACAGCCAAGTGAAGCAGTAATTTGTTCTTCTACTTCGGTGCTGTAGTTAAAGACCGTATTATTTCCAACATTTACTGTACCAGCCGAGAGAATACTGCCTTGAATGTTATTGTTGTTGCCTAGGTTTATTTGATTCGAGGTGTAGGGGCCGTAAATCAGTCCGTTAAAATTCAATGTGTCTGCAGACTGATTACCCTGATTACCATTGCCGAGGTTCACTTGCGCGCCCTCGTATAAAAAGATCTGGAGGTCAGTGACGTTACCTGTGCTGTTAATGTTGAGCTGATTGGCATTCGCGCGCCCAATGGAGTTACGGATGAACCAACGCACCGGACCGCCCGGTATCACAACATTATCGTTCGAGTTCAGTTCGAGCTCTTCAATAAAGTAGTCGCCCGGACCGAAGTTTACAGTGGTGGAGTTACCCGTGCGTCCAATCACTAGGCGCTTAATGTAATACGTGCCACCACCGGTAAAACTGAAGGTGTTATTTCCCCGCAGATCAATTTCGTTGTAGGTACCTGGTGCGATATTGTTGGCATTGCTTAAATTCGTAGTGCTTGAAAAGGTCGGATAGACCTCGGGGTCCAGCGGCGGATACTCAAGGTCAACGGTATCGACGCTGCCCGAGGGAGTGGGAGTATTTCCACTACCACTGATATTGTTGTCATTGATGCTGGAGTTAGAGCCATAAGTAAAGCCACCTGATCCCACAATGCCAAAACTTGTCAATTGCACCACAGATGAGCAGTAATCGAAGTCAGAGTCTTGCGAGCCACCACATGGTCCTTGATTGTCATTAATGTCACAGGTTTGCCCAACGCTGCCAGAGCCTGAAATAGTGGGGGCGTTGATGTAGCCTAAGACCGTGCCATTATTTGTAACCGAGCCAAGCGCATTAATACTGCCAATAACACCGTCGCTATTGTTGGTCACTGTTCCAGCCGAGGTTACGTTAGCTGAAATAGTGCCATTGTTCATGACTGAGCCGGAAGCCGTAACATTGCCGCTGACGATTGCACCGCTATTATTGGTGAAGGTGGCTGCACTGACTGTGCCGTTGATCACCCAGTTATTAGTGATGGACGGCGCTGTTACATTACCGAAGACCTGCGCACCGCTGTTTACAATGATGCTTGAGCTCGCTGAAAGGTTGCCGCGAATTTCCGAACCTGAGCCGGACAGCGTAATATTGCCTGCGTTTACACTTGCCTCAATAATTGAGCCGCTGTTGGTATTCAATGCGTTGTTTCCTAGCTCAATAACAAAGGTGAAATCGGCGTTCGGGTTCACGTTAATGCCCTGAGGCAGCACTAAGTTAGAGTTCACCACGAGCGTGAGATCTTGGGTGAGCTGCAATGTGGCATTGGTATCGTTAAGGCTAACGTTATTGCAGGTGACTTGTTGGTCACCATCGAAAGTACAGCTGCCAAAGGGACCAACGTTGTCCACTGCATCCGCAGGTAGTGTCCAATTTGCCGACGCGGTGCCGACAAAGAACAAGGCAGCACAGATACTCCATTTAACTAGCGTCATCGCGGGCCTCGATTAGTAACTGCCGTGAATAGACCTGCCCACCCACTTCGCAGCGGCCGGTGCTGAGTAGCCGAAAGTGTCTACCAACAAATGGCGTTGGGAGTTCGAGCTCGTCGCATTGTATGGTGGCGGTGCAGTTTTGCAGACCTTCGGCAGTGAAAGTCAGCGTGCTAAGCGGACTGGTGTTTTGAATGGCACCGGTGCGCGCAGGGCAGCTGCCCACGGGTTGGTTTGGCGTAAACAGGGAGCCAGCCAGAAAAACATGTAAACCACTCTGTGCCGCATGTTGCGCCCGCGCGCCATAGACTTCAGTGACCACGCCGCTACTTGCGTCGCTCAGCACGCGCACTAAGGCAAAGCCAAGCGCTCCGAGAACCAAGAGAATAAATACTGCAACCACGAGCGCATTACCCTGTTGCCGCTTCATGCTGCGGTACTGCTTTTTATTAAGGAACATTCGGCACGTGCACCTCATGTTGGATGATCAAAGGTTCGCCATCGGCGCGGGCAAAACGAAAATCAAATTGCACTAAGTTGTTACGCTGTAATGTGGCATCAAACACTCGGAACGGGTATTCATCTGGATTGTTCAACGCATTTGCGAGTTGCGAGGCCATTACCTCACCGGTGCCAGAGGCTTGCAGCGCAGCTAATGTTGGCTGCTCAGTAAAGAAGCCATAGTTACTATAACGCACGAGCGTTTGATTGGGCGGCGCCCCCTGGACACACCAACTGACCGGCAATGCGCCAATGAAATAACGACGTGCTGGACTCTCGGTTGGAAAAAATGCCGGAGTATCGGAGTAAGTAAATGTTGTTAAACCTACTTCAGGTGTATCGGCCTGAAGGTCATCAATTTGTTTGCGCCGCGTACTGGTACCATAGATCTGCGGTAAGTTACTGGCGTAGACAAACAAATATTGGTCCAACAGAGTCACGTTGGTATCGACGACTGGTGTAATCCCAATAAAATCTGCACTTGCAGTTGGGCCTGGTCGCGGCGCCTGCACATAACTGCTGCTCGCGAGTAGAGGAACGAATTCTAAGCAGCGCTGATTATCAGTAACATTGACTCGCTGACTGCGCGGCAAAGAAGCGCGCACTTCGCGACTTAAGCGCTCTACTGAAAAACGACTCTGGGTGACAAGCTGATCCCGCTCCACCGTATCCACAAAGATTCGTGCACCAAAGCCTAAATAAGCAAAGCTAAAGGTGCCCACAATAGCCAGCAGCACAATCACCACAATCAGCTCGACGAGCGTGAATCCTTGCAGCCGGGCGCGCATTAGAAGTTCCCCCGTAGGCTACTAAAGCTAAAAGGCTGGCCTTGGGGTGTCACAATTGTAATCTCGATCCGTTTGAACAGCCGCTCGGCGGGGGTGTCACCCGGAATACAAGCACCTTGAGCGTCGCTATAACACACATCAATACTGTAACTAAAACCTGGGTAGCGAGAAGCAAGGCTTTCGCCTAAGGCATTGCTTAAATTCGGGAAGCTTTCCTCGAGGCGATGATAGTCGTCTACGTCGTTGAAGGTGCCGCGGGTTTCGCTGCCGTCAGGGCCGAACAGAGCAAAGGGCGTGCAGGCTGGTGCATCGTCTTCATCACAGCGCAACGCGCCACCACTGTGGTCACTGTTCTCATCGAAGCTTTGGCTGGTAATTTCGCTCATTAAAGCTATGCCAAGCTCCGCTGCTCGCATTTGTAAAACGGGCTCCGCGCCACGCTGAGCTTGTGGGAACAGCAGCGTACTAAGGAAGGTCAAGGCAATCCCTAGAATGACAATACCGATAATAATTTCAACGAGGGTGAAACCTTGCGCCGTTCTGCCTGAAACGGTCGCTGGATGCTTTTCTGGTTTCAGCATATATTTCGCCATGGGTCTCATTACGTCTGCAGCGGCTCACTCGTGCTACTTAGGCGAGTGACATACCGTAAAAAACGATTGTTTAAACATCATACAAGCAAACGGCGAGAGTGACTAATGCTGAAGATTAAAGATCGGTACTTGTTTGCGGGCGCGTTTGTTGTCATGATTTAGATTCCAGAGACAATAAAAGTATAAAAATGCCTGGAAACCGAAGCGCTCGCACTGAACATCGACGTCAACATAGCGGCTTTACCCTGGTAGAGCTCATTATTGTGATTGTTATTCTCGGTATTTTGTCTGTGTCTGTGGCGCCACGATTTTTTACTGGCGATGCCTCCACGGATTTGACAACAACTGAAGCGCGAATCATTAGTCTATTGCGTTTGCAACAGCAACGCGCGATGCAGAATACTGCGGATCGATGTTATGGTGTAGCAATTAGTACTAGCACTATTATGGTGGCCACTCCTTCTAGTTGTGCTTTAGCGGCAGAGCCCGAGCGAACGTTGACGTTCGCACCTCTGGCCCTTTCGGTAACGGTATTGCCGCCGGCACAGGCGGATGCAGCAGACTCTGGCTTCTTGTTTAATAGCTTGGGTTGTCCTGTGAGTTTAGCTCATGAAGGTACCGCCGAAAGCTGTAACTTCGGGGCTGTACGGCTTATGTTCAGCGGGGGTGGAGCAATTCGGGAGATATGCGTACAACAACAGGGTTATATCCGTTCTGGTCCGTGTTAAACTACGAGGTCAGACCGGAATAGGTATTTCGGGGTTCAGGATGCTTGCGCTTTTTTGCATCAGCAAATAGCATAGGGCAATTACTGCACTGAATTGATTCAGAAACGACCGGAAAATAATGATGATGCGAATGGCTCGATTGGCACTGGCGGTGGCAGCTTCACTCGCCTGGGTTTCGACGGTAAACGCGAACGAAGCCTCTGTAACAGATATTCAGGCTCAGATAGAGCGTATTCAAGCGCAATATCAATCAGCTGAGCAGCGGGAAGAGTCGCTGCGCGCTGAAGAGCGGCAATTGCGTGAGCGCTTACAAGAGCTCCGGCAGCGTAGTGAAACGCTGGAGCAAGAGCGTCGCCTAGCCCTTGAAGAAATGAATGAGCGCTATCAGCTTGTGATCACCGATCCGTCTACGGACATTTCTAGTGCGGTACAAACGTACCAACGCGCGGTCGATGCACATCAAGAAAACCTCACGCGCATTCGCGACCAAGTTTCGCGGATGAGTGCGAAGCAGCAAGAAATTCAGCAAAACGGTCTGGCACGTCACTCTTTAGTGAATCGACTCGAAAGTTACCAAGAGCGTCTCGAGTTTGCCCGCGTTGCACGCCTGCGAACTGAATTTAATCGGCGTGGCAGCGTTGAAGCAGCGCAAAGCATTACCTGTGCGCGCACCGATACCATTCAGCAGTGTGAAGACCGTGGCAAGCAACTGGCTCGCCAGCGTGCTTCACGTGAATACATGGACAACATTTTCTCACGTTTGAGCGAAGCCCGGTTAGCGCAAGAGAATCGCGAAGCCAGTGGCGCAAGTGTTCGCATTTTGGGTGCCCGCGTTGTGAGTAACGGTTTCAGCGGCCAAGGTGAGTACAGTGTAAATCTGCAAGTTGACCTTGAAGGTCAGTTACGTGGCAATCAGGCTTGTACCTTACTCCGTATCGACAGCCGCTATTGTGCTGATGGCAGCACTGCCGAACGCACTGACGAAGAGCGTGATGCAGTGCGTCAACGCGCTGAAGACGGAGTAATGCACCAGCTGACTGTGCGCTCAAATGTGTATGACGACGAGGTTTTTATTGATGGTGTCAGTTATGGCTCCACTCCGCTGCAACTCATGCTACCAGCGGGTGAACATGACATCGTTATTAGTAAGCATGGCTATGACGGCTACTCTAGCCGCGTGAACTTGCGGGAAGCTACGACTATTCGTGGCGAGTTAAATCGTTCAAGCAGCGCACTAGTGCGCGGTGAGCGCGTGCAAGACGCCTTGTACGGTGACGCAAAAGGCCCGGATTTAATCGTGGTTCCTGCCGGTCGTGCGCAAGTAGGCGACCAAACTGGTAATGGCCGTGCTAACGAACAGCCGGTTCGCTCTGTGCGGATTGGTGAAATGTTTGGTGTCGGTGTTTATCCTGTCACCGTCGAGCAATTCCGCGATTTCGTTGCGGCAACAGAATATGTTACTGAAGCAGAGCGTTCTCGTGGTTGTGCTGCCCTGAATGGTGGTGAGCCGCAATTTAGCGAAGACCGCAATTGGCGTAACCCGGGCTTCCAGCAGAGTCGTAATGCTCCAGTCGTATGTATTAGCTACAACGATGCGCAAGCTTACGTCACTTGGTTAAGTGACACTACCGGCAGCACCTATCGAATTCCGACCGAAGCGCAATGGGAATATACTGCGCGAGCAGGTACTGAAAGTGATTACTGGTGGGGCAACAGCGTCGGTGTTGGCCGAGCGAACTGTCGCACTTGTGGTACGCAATGGTCAGACATCAAACCTTCTCCGGTGGGTAGTTTCCCTGCTAATAGTTGGGGACTCCATGATACAGTGGGGAACGTATGGGAATGGACTGCGGATGACCGGTCTGGCACGCCAGTATTGAAAGGCGGCTCATACAACTTTGCGGCAAGTTTAGCCCGTGCAGCCTCACGTATTGAGATGCCAGCAGACTTCCGGTCAAATTATATCGGCGTGCGAGTGATTCGCACGCAATAAGAAAAAAGCCCGTTTTTTGAACGGGCTTTTTAAGTAATTCAGACGGGTCTAGGAAAAACTTCCGTAAGGATGGAACGAATTGTCCGCAACGCCAGTCTGAATGCTTGCTCCAGAATGAAGCCCTTGTTACAGTTAGCGGGTTTTTCTAACCAGAATGAATATGGGATCCTTCCGGTATGTTCAAGAAGTTGCGCGGCCTGTTTTCAAATGATCTGTCCATTGACTTGGGAACAGCGAATACCCTGATTTATGTAAAAGACAAAGGGATCGTGTTGAACGAGCCATCGGTTGTGGCTATTCGGCAAGATAGAGCTGGTGGCGCGAAAAGCGTTGCCGCGGTGGGCCATGCAGCAAAGTTAATGCTCGGTCGAACACCAGGAAACATCAAAGCAATTCGCCCCATGAAAGACGGCGTGATTGCAGATTTCCATGTCACCGAAAAAATGCTCCAGTACTTCATTAAAAAAGTACATGACAATAATTTCCTTCGCCCCAGTCCAATGGTTCTCGTGTGTGTTCCTTACGGTGCAACGCAGGTAGAGCGTCGGGCGATCAAAGAATCTGCAATGGGTGCTGGCGCTCGGAGCGTGGTCTTGATTGAAGAGCCAATGGCTGCTGCAATCGGTGCTGACCTGCCAGTGTCGGAGCCAACAGGTTCGATGGTTGTCGATATTGGTGGTGGTACAACGGAAGTTGCGATCATTTCCTTAAATGGCGTTGTCTACTCGTCGTCTGTTCGGATTGGTGGCGACAAGTTCGACGAAGCCATCATCAACTATGTGCGCCGAAACTTCGGTTCATTGATTGGTGATGCAACCGCTGAACGCATCAAACAAGAAATTGGTACCGCATTCCCGAGTGATGAATTGCGTGAAATTGAGGTGCGCGGACGGAATTTGGCAGAAGGTGTGCCCCGTTCATTCACTTTGACGAGCAATGAAATCCTTGAAGCACTCCAAGAGCCTCTGATGGGCATTGTGAGTGCGGTAATGGTTGCGCTTGAACAGTCCCCCCCAGAGCTTGCCTCGGATATCTCAGAGCGCGGCATGGTCTTGACCGGAGGCGGAGCCTTGTTACGTGATTTGGATCGCTTGCTGATGGAAGAAACTGGCATCCCAGTGATCGTTGCCGATGACCCACTCACCTGTGTGGCTCGCGGTGGCGGAAAGGCGCTGGAGCTGATCGATCAGCACGGTGGTGATTTGTTTAGCCAAGACTAATCGTGAATCCTTTATTCGTCCAAACCGTCTCATTAAGATTTCGCTTAACGCTAGCCCTGTTGCTAGCGTTTTTGCTTATTGTTTTAGACCATCGGCTGTCCGTCATGCAGCCGACTCGTATGTTTCTTAACTCCCTCGTGAGCCCGGTTCAGTATCTTGCCGTTGTCCCTGAACAAATTTTTGATCGCGTGAGCGACACTTTGCAGTCGCGACGGACATTACGTGCCGAGAATGAACGGCTGAGCCTGTCAATGCTTGAAATGCAGGGGCAGATGCAACGTTTCCAGTTTCTCGTTCAGGAAAATGAGCGGCTACGTAACCTGTTAGCGACCGAAGCTCGGGAAGATAGTCTGCGGATGGTGACTGAGGTTATCGCCGTTGACTCCGACGCATTTTCGCACCAAGTGGTTGTGAATAAAGGAACTGCGCATGGTGTATACATTGGACAACCGGTGCTTGATGAGCGCGGTATCGTTGGGCAAGTCACAAGCGTTGGCCTTACGACGGCCCGCGTGTTGCTGCTCTCTGATCAGAGTCATGCGGTACCAACGCGTTCTGAACGCAGTGGTATTCGGGTGGTGGTGCAAGGAGTGGGTGATACGAATCAACTTGAGCTGATGCATGTGCCCCACTCGACGGAGTTACGCGAAGGTGACTTACTGCTCTCGTCCGGGCTCGGCGGTGTGTTCCCTGAAGGTTATCCGGTTGCACGTATTCAACGCATTATTCGTGACGAGTCTCTCCCTTTTGCACGAGTTACGGCAACGCCTGTAGCGGCGCTTGACCGTATTCGTATGCTCCTATTGATTTGGGAGCCTGATGGTGAGTTCCAGCCAGTCTATCGCCCGCTGCAGCGCGCCTTAGAAAATCTCCGCCGGAATGGCCAGAATGCGAGTGAAGAAGCGACAGAATTGCTGCGCGATGAAGAGCCCGATGCTACGGAACAGGAGGATGCCCTATGACATCTGCAAGTAGCCTCACGCAGCGCTTAGTGATCTGTGCGACTCTCATCATCGGCTTGGTTTTGGCGATGATGCCGATGTCGGTCGGTGTTGCAGTTTGGCGTCCAGATTGGCCGCTGTTGATTTTAATCTACTGGATCATTGCCTTACCTCACCGTATTAGCATTGGAATTGCCTTCTTGCTTGGCGTTGCGGTTGATATTTTGCTTGGCTCAACCTTCGGGATTCATGCTGGCGCCTATGCACTCGTGGCATATACAGCAGCGCGTCATTATCAACGCGTGCGTAACTTCTCAT
This sequence comes from Idiomarina sp., assembly GCA_020831965.1. GTDB lineage: Bacteria > Pseudomonadota > Gammaproteobacteria > Enterobacterales > Alteromonadaceae > Aliidiomarina. The sequence goes on along the minus strand of JAFIFP010000009.1, from coordinate 592,970 downwards.
TATTGCATCAGGCGTTACTTGTGATGGTGCTCGTTCTGGTTGAACGTTCCTTGGTATATATCATTGAGTATTACCTTCATAACGCGCCACTGATGTATCGCTACTTTTGGCCAGCACTGAGCTCCGCCTTAGTGTGGCCTTGGTTATTCTTAATTCTTCGGAAGATTCGTCGCCGGTTTCAAATGGTATGAGTGCACTTATTCTCGCCTCCGCGTCACCTCGGCGCCGTGAACTATTAGCCCTGTTGGACTGTCCGTTTAGCGTAACACCTGCGGATATCGAAGAAGTTCCTCGTGCCGACGAGCGTCCGAATGATTATGTAACTCGACTGGCGCGGGAAAAAGCTCGCGCAGTCCAGCAACGCAACCCCGAAGCTTGGGTGCTTGGATCCGATACCATTGTGGTCATTGGTGATGAAATTCTCGAAAAACCTGTAGATGAATCCCATTATCGACACATGATGAGGCAGCTCTCGGGCGCAACGCATGCCGTAATGACCGCCGTGAGCCTGGTAAATAGCAGCCAGCAGTTGGAAGCTTGTGTTACCACACAAGTGGATTTTCGCCTGTTGTCAGAGGACGACATGAGTCGCTATTGGGCAACGGGCGAACCGCAAGACAAAGCTGGTGGCTATGGCATACAAGGGAAAGCTGGCAAATTCGTTACTGCGATACGGGGCAGCTACACTGCCGTGGTAGGATTACCACTCTATGAGACGGAACAGTTGCTGATTGCAGCTGGCCTGTTTCCGTTTACACCAGGAGCTCAATCATGACAGCAGAGATCCTAATCAACGTCACTCCCAGTGAAACGCGTGTGGCGCTTGTTGAAAATGGTATTTTGCAAGAGATTCACATCGAGCGAGAGGCTCGACGCGGCCTTGTGGGTAATGTGTATATCGGTAAAGTAAGTCGTGTGTTGCCGGGCATGCAGGCTGCATTTGTCGATATTGGTTTGGAGAAAGCAGCTTTTTTGCATGCCTCAGATATTTTGACGCACATTGATAACGAGGAAGAGCTGACCCGCGAGCAAGTGCCAGTCAAGGACATTTCGCAACTTGTGCGACAAGGCCAGTACATTATGGTGCAAGTGGTTAAAGATCCACTAGGCAGCAAAGGTGCGCGGCTCACGACTGATATTACAATTCCTTCTCGCTACTTGGTGCTGATGCCTCGTTCTGAACATGTGGGTGTGTCGCAGCGCATTGATAGCGAAGCGGAGCGTGATCGGCTGCGCAAAATAGTAGCCAGCCAAGCGGATAAAGATGTCGGCTTTATCGTTCGCACTGCCGCAGAGGGCGTTGGCACAGAAGAGCTGGAACAAGATGCCAAGTTTCTTCGACGTCTATGGGAAAAAATTGGTGAGCGAAAGAAAAAACGTGCCTATGGCGGTGTGTTGTATGAAGACTTAAACCTAGCGGCTCGCGTGTTGCGCGATATGGTAGGGATTGACGTGGAGCGTGTGCGAGTCGATGCACGGTTAGCCTTTCAGCAACTCCAAGAATTCGTAGCCGAGTTCATTCCAGAGCTGGTTGATAAAGTCGAAATCTATGAAGGCGAACGCCCGATTTTCGATTTATTCGATGTAGAGAATGAGATCCAACGTGCGCTTGACCGGCGGGTCACGCTCAAGTCGGGTGGCAGCCTGATTATCGACCAAACCGAGGCCATGACGACCATCGATATTAATACGGGGGCATTTGTCGGCCACCGCAATCTTGATGAAACGATTTTTAACACCAATACCGAAGCCACTCAGGCGATAGCGCGGCAGCTGCGACTACGAAACTTAGGTGGCATTATCATTGTCGACTTTATTGATATGCAGAACGACGATCATAAGCGACGTGTACTGCATAGTCTTGAACAAGCATTAGCGAAAGACCGGGCGAGAACTAGTATCAGTGGCTTCACGTCTTTGGGGCTGGTAGAGCTTACTCGCAAACGAACCCGAGAAAGTCTGGAACACGTGCTATGTTCAGAGTGTCCCGTGTGTAAGGGCCGGGGCAGTATGAAGACGGTGGAAACCGTGTGCTACGAGGTGATGCGTGAGATCGTCCGGGTGAATCGGGCGTACGATGCCGATAAGTTCGTGGTGTATGCCTCAGCAGCAGTTGCCGAGCGTCTTATGAATGAAGAATCTCATGCCCTTGCAGAACTCGAGGTGTTTGTGGAGAAGCAAATCAAAGTGCAACTGGAGCCGCTCTATCACCAAGAACAGTTTGATGTGGTGATGATGTAGTGACAGTTCGCGGCGCGTTAACCTTTTTGGTCAACAAACTCTGGCTAGCATTGGCAGTCGTGCTAGTGACGGCAGCGGTATTGCTGTCGTTAACTCGCCTCGCATTACCTCACCTCGACGGCTATCGTGCGCAAATTGAAAGCTTGATTTCCGACCGCTATGGTCAGGAAGTTTCGCTCGGCGGACTGAATGCCGCTTGGACGTCACGCGGACCTGCACTTGTTCTAGAAGAGCTCGAAGTTGTTGCTGAAGAGGGCTCGCCGGTGGCTTTGCGAGTGGGGAAGGTCGAGCTAGCTCTCAGTCTTTGGAGTAGCCTGTTTAGCTTCCAATTTGTCTTTGAAGAATTTGTACTTGATCAGGTGAAGGTTGACCTTTACCGCACCGGCAATGGCACTTTACCGGAACAACCCTTGCTGGAAGCACTGGAAAATCTTCTGTTGCAGCAGCTTGAGCATTTTCAAGTTCGTGATAGCGAAGTCCGCGTGCACACGTTGAATGAACGTACCCGTCTTATTGCGGTGGATGAACTGCGTTGGCTTAATCGCGACGGCCGCCGTCAAGCAACTGGACGTTTCAGTATTCCAGATGTTACCGCCAATCATCTTAACTTTATCGCTGAGTTTGATAGCGAAAGTGAGCGCGCACTTACCGGTAGCGTCTTTTTTGAGGCGAGTCGCCTCGATATTTCCCCCTGGATTGAGCAAATCACTACAACAGCCCGAATTTCGCGAGCAGAGTTTAATCTGCGCGGATGGCTAGACTTTCAAGATGGGCGCTTTGGTGAAGGCCAATTGCATTTTGAGGAAAACTACCTTGAATGGCAGCGTAGTGGTGAGTCTCATCAACTGATCACCAGCCCAACGACTTGGTCTCTGCGACCTAACACCTCAGGCTGGGTACTCGCCAGTGAACCTATGGTTGTGGACATTGACGGTCAAGACTGGCCAGTGTCGACGGTCATTTGGCAATACGACGCTGGGGTTCATGTTTGGAATTTCGAAGACGTACAGATTGTCGATGTGGGTCCCGTATGGAGCTTGTTTGGGTCTCCGGGAGAAGAAGTCCGGAACTGGTCCGAAGGGCTGCAGCCCACGGGAGTACTGAATCAGATTAAGCTGCGCCTGAGCGAAGCCCGTACTTGGCAATTTTACATTCAAGCTGATGGCCTAGAATGGCAGCCCTATTTGGGTATTCCGGGAGCGCGTGGCTTAAGTTTGGAGTTCTGGAGTGAGAGTAACCAGGGGCGTTTCCTGGTGAATGGTCAATCTGTCAGTTTGTACTCACCGACAACTTATACCAGTGCTCAGGAGTTACTTGAGCTGAACTGGGAAGGGTATTGGGAACGTGATGACAATGGCTGGGCCATTCGTCTCCCTGAAGCTCGCTTTGCACTGCCTGAGGCTAAAGTGATTCAACAGTTTCGCCTGTCTGGGGGAGCTGGAATATCGCCAGAAGTGGAATGGTCTATTCGTGGCGGAACGCGCGGTATGCGTGTCTTTGATGCCTTAGCACTACTCCCGCTACAGTTAGGCGAGGGGCTAAGTGAGTACTTACAAGATGCGGTGGTTGAGGGACTCATTGATGACTTAAATATGGTGTGGCGGGGAGCCCTCGCCGACTTTCCATACCGTTCTGGCGGCGGGGTGTTTCAAGCGCAAGCAGTATTGAGTGATTTGCGGTTTCAGTTTCAGCAAGATTGGCTTCCTTTGCAAGCGCCAGAGGCCACGATTCGTTATGAGAATGAAGCGTTGTCGATTCAAGCAGCGAATGCAAAGTTAGGCGAGGTTACCGTCACTCAGTTGACTGCTCAATTGCCCGAGCTGCTAGATCAGGAACGCTGGCTGTTTATTGATGTTGCGGTTCAGGGACATGCTCGCGCCGCTCATGCCGTTTTTGCTGCGAGTCCACTCGCCGATACGGTAGGAACAGCGCTTGCGGAAGTCCAAGCTGATGGTGAGCTGACGGGCGAATTTCGGCTGAGTATTCCGTTCTTTCCAGCGGCGGATATTCGGGCGGTTGGACATGCGGACTTCGCGCGCCAGAATATCTCGATTAATCCAGTGAATGCGCTGTTGAGTGATGTGACGGCGCGCTTGGAGTTTGAGAATGCAAGTATTCGCTTCGAATCTGAAGCCGCCCGCTGGAATACCTTACCCATTGACCTCGCCTTAACGGGGGGCATGACAGAGCATGGCTATGGTTTAACTGCTGAAATCAGTGGTGCATGGATGATGCCCCTGGTGCAGGGCGCTTTTCCAGATCTAACGGCGTTAAGCGCAGTGAGTGGCGAAGTGGCTGCTGCCGCGGAGTTTGAGTTGATGCTTGAGGGCGATGGCGCTTTCAACTACGACTGGCGCATGCGCACGGATTTGACGGCAGTAACGAGTAACTTACCTGCGCCATTTGGCAAGCAACCCGGCGAAATGTGGTTCTGGGACTCGCGAGTGAAAGGTGATCAGCAGGGCTTTCAGTTTACTAGCCAAGTAGATGACCAGTTCTTGCTAGATGCTTATTTGCCTTTGGGGTCGTCTACCTTTGAATCAGCGACACTAGCCCTCGGTACGGCTGAACATGTGGTGGGTGAGTTTACTCCGGGTTTTCATGTCAAAGCACAGCTTGAGCAACTTGATGTATTGGCATTAACACCATGGTTTGCCCGCGAACAAGCGCCGGAGCCTGTCGAACCCGATGCAGTTGAGGTTGCGCGACTACCCAGTTTACCTGCCTTAACATCAATCGATGCATCAGTAGGACGCATTGAACTGCTCGGACAACAGTTTGAACAAGTGCAGCTCTCGGCACGACGTGACGACAATGAGTGGCAGGGTGACTTGAATGCCGACCAAACACGCATGACATTTCGCCATACGGGCGCGACTGACGCACTATGGCAAATCAACGCTGATTTTCTGGAGCTAACTACTTTCCAACTCGCCGATAATGAGAATGATGAGAGCGCACAGAGTGAAGAGCTGAGAAACGAACAATCACTCACCGCCATCGGTGAGCCGCGACTCTACTGGTTAGAGCAACTACCAGCATTTGAATTTATCTGTCGTATTTGTCGTTACGACGGCGGCGACTTCGGCCGCGTTACGCTTGGCTTCGATCCGACTCGAGAAGGAGAGCAATTGCGCCATCTGCGGATGCTAAAGAGTGGTCATCGTATGAACCTCGACGGCGGCTGGCGGATACAAGACGGGCGGGTAACGAGCCGTTTAAAGGGTGAATTTTTTAGTAATAACATTAGTGCGTTGCTAGCCGAGTGGGGCACCGACTCTGTGGTGCGTGACTCTGACACTCGAGTGGACCTTGACCTGAATTGGCAGGGGTATTTGAGCGACTTCAATCGTGCAACATTGAGTGGTGATGTTGAGTTCCGCCTAGGCGCAGGTTACTTGCGTGATGTCAGTGATGGCGGGGCGCGCCTATTTTCTCTGTTAAGTTTGGATAGCTTAGTACGGAAATTGACACTCGACTTTCGGGACATTTTTGCCCGCGGCATGTTCTTCTCGAGTTTACGTGGTGACATTAATATCGAGCTAGGCGAGCTGACCACAGAAAATACCAGAATGAATGGTGCAGCAGGCGATTTAGAGGTTCGTGGTGGAACGAACTTAGTGACTGAAACACTGGATTATCATTTAACCTTTGCTCCGAAAGTCACCTCAAGCTTACCTGTATTGCTGGCCTTTATGGTGAATCCGCCGAGTGGGATTGCAGCTCTACTGCTCGATAGAATGCTCCATGATGCACAGGTCATTACGCGCTTACAGTATCGGGTGACCGGCACCATGGACGAGCCCGTCATTTCGGAAGTTCGTCGTGACGCTCGAGAAGTTGATATTCCAGTTGAGGATTTAGAACGTATTCAAGAACCCGATAACGTATCCGGTAATGACGACGCGGGTGAGGAGGGCGAGCATGAGTAATATCAGCCTGTTGCAATGGACATCTGCGGCCGATTGGCCGACGAATCGCGCGACAATACTCGAATTACTAGAACAACTGCCGACTGAGCGACCTTTGTTAGTTGTTTTACCGGAGGCCTTTTCTCATTTTGGTGCCGGAGAGTCCGCACAAGGAAGGTACGCCGAAGCCGCGGGCGAAGGCGAAGTGCAGGACTTTATGCGCGAGTGTGCTCGCAATTATAATATCTGGCTGCTCGCTGGCACTATTCCGGTGCGTGCAGGCGACAAGCATTCGGCGGCGTCATTGCTGTATAACGCGGATGGCGACTGCGTCGCCCATTACAACAAACTGCATTTGTTCGATGCGGCGGTAGATGACGGTACGAAGCATTATCGGGAGTCTGCTTACACTAAACCGGGTGAAGCGATTGTCGTGATCGATACACCCTTCGGGCGTTTGGGTCTTGCCGTGTGTTACGATTTGCGCTTTCCCGAGATGTTTCGGGCAATGCTGGCGCAAGGCGCCGAACTGATTGCGCTGCCGTCGGCATTCACACAAGTCACGGGACAAGCCCACTGGGATGTTCTGGTGAGAGCACGCGCGATTGAGAATCAAGTTTATATGCTCGCGCCAAATCAAGTGGGTACCCATGCGGATGGTCGACAGACTTGGGGGCACTCGATGATTGTCGATCCCTGGGGCAAAATTATGGCAGTGCGCGAAGATGGCGCGGGCGTGGTGAGTGCAAAATTGGATTTAACGACCTTACACGAGTTACGCAAGAAAATGCCCGTTATTACCCATACACGTTTTGAAGTAGGTTCCCTGAAATGACACAACAGCAAGTCAATGAGGTTCTGTTACACGCGCACGGTATCGATGAGTCGACCCTGAGTCGCGGCTTGCAGCAGATGTATTCCGGTGCACTTGATTATGCCGATATCTATTTGCAGCACAGCGTTCATGAAGCCTGGATGCTGGAAGATGGCATTGTGAAAAATGGCAGTTATACCATTGAAGCAGGCTTAGGCGTGCGTGCCGTAACCGGCGAAAAAACCGGGTTTGCCTACGCCGACAGTATTTCTGAACAGTCGTTACTTGATGCAGCGCGCGCTGCTCGCGGTATTACCGATGCTGGGCAGGAACGTCAGGTGAAAATACTCACCGCGACCTCAGTACCGCCGCTTTATCGTCAGGACGACCCGCTGAAAAGCCTGTCAGAAACGAAAAAAATAGAATTATTACAGCAGATGGACAAGCATGCGCGGAAGATCGACAGCAAAGTCGTCGAAGTGGCCGTGAGTCTGACAGGGGTCTGGGAGCATATTCTAGTTGCAGCCACTGATGGCACACTCGCAACTGATATTCGCCCGCTTGTCCGTTTAAATTGCACCGTGTTAGTGGAACAAGAAGGTCGCCGTGAGCGCGGCAGTGCGGGTGGTGGTGGCCGTGTGGATTATCACTATTTCCTTGCGTCTGAACAGGGCTCTCGTGGCGGCGAGAAGCCACGCTACCTTGCTTATGTGGAAGAGGCGGTACGTCAGGCGTTAGTAATGTTAGACGCGCGCGCAGCACCCGCCGGCAACCTGCCAGTGGTGTTGGGTAATGGTTGGCCGGGCGTCTTATTACATGAAGCTGTGGGTCATGGCTTAGAAGGTGACTTTAACCGGAAAGGCGCATCTGCTTACTCAAATCGCATGGGTGAGATTGTTGCCTCAAAGGGATGCACCATTGTCGATGACGGCACCATTGCCAATCGCCGAGGATCGCTGAGTGTCGACGATGAAGGCACTCCATCAGCCTACAACGTCTTAATTGAAGACGGACGCTTGGTGGGCTACATGCAAGATAAAATGAATGCGCGACTGATGGGTGTGGCACCGACCGGAAATGGTCGGCGAGAGTCGTATGCGCATTTACCTATGCCTCGAATGACCAATACTTACATGCTGGGTGGTGATTATCCCCGTGATGAGATTATTGCGTCGGTGAAGAAAGGGATTTATGCGCCGCAGTTTTCCGGCGGCCAAGTAGATATTACCTCAGGGAAGTTTGTATTTACTGCGTCAGAAGCTTATCTGATTGAAGACGGAAAAATTACCGCCCCAATTAAAGGTGTAACGTTGATTGGCAATGGCCCTGAAGCGATGCAACGGGTGTCGATGGTTGGTAATGATCTCGACCTAGACACGGGCATTGGTGTATGTGGGAAAGACGGACAAAGCGTGCCGGTTGGCGTGGGTCAACCGACACTGAAAATCGATAGCATGACGATTGGTGGCACAGATTAGTGACCGGACGCCTCACGCAGGTGGCGGAAGATTTCGCGCGCCGCAGCGGGGGGCTTGTTTTGTTCCGCTTGCTTGCGGGCTTGGCGAATCAGCTGGCGAAGCTTTTGGCGGTCCGCATCAGGGTAGCGTTCTAACACCTCTTGAACGGCGTCGTCGCCCTCGGCAATGAGTCGGTCACGCCACTGTTCAAGAGCATGAAAGTTGGCTTGATCTTGTAAATGCGCTTGTTCGCGTTCGGCGAGGGCATCGAGCAAGGGCTGAATGTCGGTATTGCGAAGTAGCTTACCGATATATTGAATTTGCCGACGATACCCGACGTGTTTGTTACGAATTTTACGGGCCAGCAGAATGGCTTCCATCACGTCATCGTCAATCGGCAACCCAGACATTTGATTGGGTGACATAGCAACCAGACGCGCACCGAGATCGGTGAGCGCAAGCACTTCGCGTTTTACTTGCGACTTGCTGGGTAAAGAGTCGTCGAAATCGTCGTTCAAAGTCATAGTTCGCGTGCCTGTCATTAATCGTCAGGCCATAGTTTATCAGGAAGCGACGTTGGGTGGTACGGCTGCCACATTAGCAACGCGCACAATGAGTGAAGAAGAGGTTCAAGTGACGAGCAAAGAACAGTTGCAACAAGAAGCAGAACGCGCGCAAGAGGCTTTGCAGAATGCGTTGAGCCATGCGAAGAAAAAAGGTGCAACGGCAGCTGAATGCGCATTGAATTATAGCCGTGGCCTGTCTGTAAGTACGCGCATGGGGGAAGTGGAAACCGTAGAATTTAATCAAGACGGTAGCCTAGGAATCAGTGTCTATCGCGGCCAGAGCAAGGGCAATGCGAGTACCGCGGACTTATCGCCGAAGGCTATTACCGCTGCGGTTGATAAAGCATTAGAGATTGCGCGCTGGACGGAGGCGGATCCCTTTGCCGGCCTCGCTGATGCGGATCTGATGGCTTATGACTATCCTGAACTTGAGCTGTTCTATGCAGCCGATCAGACCCCAGAGCATGCGAGTGAGCAAGCGCTTCGTTGCGAGCGAGCGATGCTGTCTGCGGATGAGCGCATCGTAAATTCTGACGGCGCAAGCTTCAGCAGTCACTGCGGTTTTCGAATGTATGGCAACAGCCATGGGTTTGTGGGCCACTATCTCAGCTCGCGTCAGAGCTTAAGTGCCATGCCGATTGCACGCGAGGGAGATCGCATGGAACGGGATTACGCCTACACCTTGGCGCGTAACCCTCTGGACATGAACACACCCGAAGCGGTTGCAGCGGAAGCCGTTGCGGCGACTATTGCGCGTCTTGGCGCTCGCAAAGTCAAAACCTGTCAGGTACCTGTGATCTTTCATCGTGACGTCGCCCACGGATTGTTTGGTCACTTTGTCGGTGCGATTAGCGGTGGTAATTTGTACCGCAAGACCAGTTTTTTACTCGATCATTTGGGTAAGCAGGTTTTGCCGAGTGGCTTTAATATTAAAGAGAATCCATTGCTGAAAGGCGGTTTAGCGAGCAGCGCATTTGATCATGAAGGTGTAGCGACTCAAGCCCGCGACATCGTCACGGATGGTGTTTTACAAACCTATTTGTTGACCAGCTATGCTGCGCGCAAGTTGAGTATGCAGACGACCGGACACTCCGGCGGCATTCATAATTGGTTCGTTGAACATGGACCCGATGATTTAGACGCGTTGTGCCGCAAAATGGATACTGGCTTGTTGGTCACCGAGCTCATGGGACAAGGTGTCAACATGGTCACGGGTGACTATAGCCGTGGAGCAAGTGGTTTCTGGATCGAAAATGGAGAAATTCAATTCCCGGTTACTGAACTAACTATCGCGGGTAATCTCAAAGATATGCTGGCGAATATTGTTGCAGTTGGCTCCGACCTGGATCGCCGTCATGGCATTCAAACTGGATCGGTGTTGTTAGACAGGATGAAAATAGCGGGCGAGTAATCGCCCAAAACTACTGTTCTTCGTCGAAATGATCTTGGATCAACTGCTCGATAGCCGCCATTGCTTGTGCGGCATCGGTGCCACTCGCTGTGACTTCAATTTCCCGCCCTTGTTGACTTGCGAGTAGTAATAATCCCATGACGCTGCTCGCGTCGACTTTCTGAGAGCCTTGGCGAATATGTACTTCGGCATCAAACTGGTGCGTTAGCTTCGCAAGCTTGGTAGCGGCACGGGCATGCAGACCCAATTTATTCCGTATGGTGAGCGTACGTTGAATGTCAGGCACGTTTTGCCTCCAATTCGCGATGCTTTACTTTCACATTCGGGTGAGTCGCGCGGAATCGCTTACCGAGTTCTTCCGCAATGTACACGGAACGGTGTTGCCCGCCGGTACAGCCGACGGCAATCGTGAGATAACTCCGATTGTTACGCTCAAAGTAGGGTAACCACGTCGCTACAAAGGTCTCCACTTGATATACGAACTTAGTGACTAAGGGTTGCTTTGCCAGATAGAGAATCACAGGTTCATCTAGCCCGTTTAAGGGCTTGAGATTCGGCTCCCAGTGCGGGTTTGGCAGAATACGCGCGTCGAATACAGTATCGGCATTCGCTGGAATGCCGTGTTTAAAGCCAAATGACAAGAAGGTCAAAATAAGGCTGTTTTCTTTCCGCCCGAGCACCAACTCCCGCACCATTTCACTTAACTCATGGACGCTCAGTGTACTGCTGTCGATCTGCCAGACTGCCCGCGCAACCAAAGGTTCTAGTAACTTATTTTCAAGCGCAATAGCGTCGGGAAGGGCTTCCGCCTGCTTCGAGAGTGGATGGAGACGGCGTGTTTCGCCGTAACGCCGCAGTAACACCTCATCACTGGCGTCAATGAACAAGATTTCAGGTTTGATTTTACTGGGCAAAAAATCAAGTGCATCACTTAACTCGGCGTCACTCTCTGGCACATTGCGCACGTCAATACTGACGGCAATGGCTTCATAGCGGCTGTGAACCGCATGAATGAGGGTCGGTAGTAAGTGAAGGGGCAGGTTGTCGACACAGTAAAAACCCAAGTCTTCAAGAACACGTAGCGCAATGGTTTTTCCAGAGCCCGAACGGCCACTGACAATTATGAGTTGCATTCAGCTCCGGCCTCGGTAAAAACTTCGTAGAGCGTGGCGTCATCGCTCGCTTGTCGCAGTTTTCGGCAACATTCACGATTGTTGAGCCGCGCCGCAACTTCAGACAAGGTTTTAAGGTGAGTTTCCGGATCGTTTTGAGGCACTAATAAGGCAAACACTATATCGACAGGCTGATTGTCGATAGCGTCGAACTCAATCGGCTGTGCGAGCGTGATGAGTACCGCGACTGGATGATTTGCGTTTGCCAACCGACCGTGCGGAATGGCGATACCTAACCCAATCCCGGTACTACCTAAACGTTCACGTTGTAAGAGACTGTCGAAGACGTCGTCTCGGCTGACGCCACCGAGTTTCGGAGCCACCATCTGACTAATGACTTCGAGTAGCTTCTTTTTGCTTGTGTCCCGGACTGCGGAACGGGTGCAGTCCGGGCTGAGAATGTCGCGAAGATCCATACTCACCTAATGTTTTTTCAGTTTCTCTTTATGCTTAATGACCTGTCGGTCTAATTTATCGATGAGGCCATCGATTGCGGCATACATATCTTGGTGTTCAGAGGTTGCGAAGACTTCACCACCACTCAAATGCACCGTTGCTTCTGCTTTCTGATTCAGTTTCTCAACATTCAAAATGACGTGCACGTTATTAATATGGTCGAAATGACGTTCCAATTTTGCGAATTTACTATCGACGTATTCACGCAGAGCGTCCGTAATATCGATGTGATGGCCTGTCAGGTTAATTTGCATAGTACGTCTTCCTTCTGTTGCCGTCGTTATAAAAGACTTTTTCGCTGATTCGAAGGTGGGATATTCATCGCTTCCCGATACTTCGCTATCGTGCGTCGTGCTACTTGGATACCCTGGTCCGCTATGAGTTCAGCTATTTTACTGTCACTTAACGGTTTTGCTGGGGTTTCCGCCGCCACAAGTTTCCGAATTAAGGCTCGGATCGCCGTGGAGGAACATTCGCCGCCATCTTCAGTACTTACATGACTGGAGAAAAAGTACTTCAATTCAAAAATGCCACGCGGCGTGTGCATAAACTTTTGCGTGGTGACGCGAGAGACCGTTGATTCATGCATTTCAATGGCTTCCGCAACATCATTTAAAACCATCGGCTTCATGGCTTCTTCACCATATTCAAAGAATGCCTGTTGGCGTTGCACAATACAATTGGCAACTTTCAATAATGTTTCATTTCGGCTTTCTAAGCTTTTGATAAACCAACGTGCATCTTGAACATGCTGTTTAATGTATTGGCTATCGTCGGCACTTTTGGCATTGCGCGATAAGGCTGCATACTCTTCATTCACCCGGACTTTGGGCAGAGCATCGGGGTTTAGTTCAACGACCCAACGCCCATTGTGTTTACGAACTGATACATCAGGAATGACATATTCACTGTCACTCGGTGCAAAGGTGTCACCCGGTCTTGGATGCAGCATGTGAATCAACTTCATCACTTCGCGGAGTTGATCTTCCTTTAATCGGGTTTTCCGGGCGAGCGTACGGTAATCGCGATTTCCGAGTAAATCGAGGTGCTCTCGAATAATGTGACGTGTCTCTTCCAGCCAGGGGGTATCAGTTGGCTTATGATTAAGCTGAATCAGCAGGCATTCACCAACGTCACGGGCGGCCACTCCAACCGGATCAAAGTTTTGAATTCGTTTGAGGACAACTGCGACTTCTTCCAATGTGACCTCCGGATCGTCCCTCTGAACTGCGGCGAGTACCTCATCTAAAGTTTGGGTCAAATATCCGGTTTCGTCGACTGAATCGATAATTATTTCTGCAATTTTTTCGTCAGTTTCACTGAAATGAGATAAGCGCATTTGCCAGAGCAAATAATCCTGCAGACTCTCGCTGGTTTCACCTTGATAAACGTAGTCGTCGTCTGCGGGTATGCCGCCACCGGTGCTGCGTAAGCCTGCTCCGGCAGACCAAGTGTCTTCCCAGGTAGAATCAACCGGCAAATCATCTGGCATATCCTGATTGGCCATGGCCTCGGAATTTTCCACCTGGCTACTATCTTTGCCGTTGAGTGGCGCATCAGGTTCATCGTGTCCGTCGGAGTACTCTTCGCTGACTTCGAGCAAAGGATTGCTATCGAGCGCTTCTTGGATTTCTTGTTGTAAATCCATGGAGGAGAGTTGAAGTAGACGAATTGCCTGCTGCAACTGAGGAGTCATCGTCAGTTGTTGGCCGATTTTTAGCTGCAGGCTTTGCTTCATAAAATGTGAATTCCAGTCTCGCGATGCTTACTAGTTATAGTTATATGATTGCGATTTTAAGCCGAATTACAAGGAGAACTGATCCCCAAGGTACACATCTTTTACTTTTTGATTCGCAAGTACCTGTTGTGCACTACCTTTTGCGATGAGCTGACCTTGGCTCACAATGTAGGCTTGTTCACATACGGAGAGCGTTTCACGCACATTGTGGTCGGTAATAAGCACACCAATACCGCGCTGGCGAAGCTGTTGAATAATTTTCTTAATATCGATGACCGAGATGGGATCTACCCCAGCAAAGGGTTCGTCTAATAAAATAAATTTTGGTTCAGCGGCTAAGGCTCGGGCAATTTCTACGCGACGACGCTCACCACCGGATAACGCCATGCCGGCACTGTTAATGATGTGGCCGATACTGAATTCACTGACGAGACTGTCGAGCTTGTCCTCACGCTGAGCGGGTTTGAGGTCCTTGCGTGTCTCTAAAATAGCCATAATATTTTCGCGTACTGTGAGTTTGCGAAAGACCGATGATTCTTGGGGTAGATAGCCGATTCCTCGGCGTGCGCGCTCATGCATGGGCATGACGGTGATATCCTGCTCATCAAGGATAATCTTACCTTTGTCATTCGCGACTAAGCCTACGATCATGTAGAAGGTGGTCGTTTTACCTGCTCCGTTAGGGCCGAGGAGGCCAACGACTTGACCGGCATCGACGGAGATACTCACATCACTGACAACGGTTCGGCCTTTGTAAGACTTGGCAAGGTGCTCTGCGCGTAGCTGTGACATGATAAGTTATCGATTCCCTTGGCTATTTGAATTGTTGTTGGCGCCGTTGTTTTCGTTGTTAGTGCGCTCACGCGGCTGGAAAATGTTTCGGACGCGCTCGTCATCTGACTCACCCCGTTCCGCTTCAATTTGTTGCGCTTCAAGATTGTAAGTAATGCGCGCAGCCCGAACGACGTTGCCACCTTGGAAGAGCTCGGCGTTGCCTTGCATGATTAAAATACGTTCAACCGCATCGTAGATAATTTCTTCTGCACTTGCTGTCACAAAAATGTCCACGTCAATCTCTTGCTCGTAGGTTGCGGGTGAACCTTTCGCGACGAATCGCTCTGCATCGCCACCAGCCTCACTAAAGCCCTCTATTTCGAGTTCATCCGCCCGAATAGTCATGCTACCTTGGCGAATAATCACGTTACCCTGCACTTGAAAAATGCCTTCGCGCATGTCGAGAAACTCACGATCGGCCTCGATATCTACAGGCTGCTGAAAGTCTCGCTCGAGCGTCACGGACGCCGAAGCGATAACGGGCGCTAGACTAAAGAGACTCGCGCACAAGATTGTTTGGATAATACGTCGTTCTAACATGCTCAATGAGTTCCAGTTGCTGTGTTTCCAAATTTACCCGCAGCCCAATACCGCGAACAATAAATTGGGGGCCCGTGATTAAGACCGCTGAATCCGTATACATTTCCTGAGTTACGATATTAATTGCCAAATAATCGGTCGATATATTTCGAATATACCCGATTTCCGACAAGTTCGTGATCTCAACATCGTCAATCAGTTCAAGTTTCTCTTCGTTAATGAAGCGCCCTTTGCGTGCCTTCACTTGCCAAAGCTCACCGGCACCGACTGGCATGTCGCGCAAGTTGCTGATGTAAACAGGGGCCTGCAGTTCAGTCAGCCGAAGTTGACCAAAGTAAGCCATGTGCTCAGCGCGAATTTGGTGAGTCAACATACCATCACTCTCGTATATCCGAGTGACTAATCCTTCAGCGGTGAAGTCTGGAATTTGTTGCTCTGTACCGATATCCGAAATCACGTCGGGTTGCTCATCCCAAGGTTGCCACAGCAATAACACCGCTGTAAGTCCAACGAGAAGAATGATCAGCCACGTGCGAAAATTCACGTACTACTCTCCATCACTTGATGCAGCTTCCCTTGGGCAAGCAAAATGAGGTCGGCAATTTCGCGCACGGCGCCAAAACCACCGCGACAAGTTGTGACATAATCGGCTGCCTGTTGAACACCGGGGTGCGCATCGTGCGGAGCAACGCCGAGTCCGGCCATATGAATCATGGCAAGATCGGGGCTGTCGTCACCGATATAGGCAACTTGGCTTGGCTCGAGAGAGAGTGCGTCAAGAATGCTATGAAATGCTGCGGACTTATCTTCTTGGCCCTGAAAAATAAAAGGTACGCCAAGCGCTGTCATGCGTTGTTCAACGATATTGGACTTGCGGCCGGTGATTACGCCAACTTCAATGCCCGCGCTACGCAAGGCTTTTACACCTAGACCGTCACGGGTGTGAAAGGCCTTTAGTTCTTCGCCGTCGTTGCCGAGATAAATGCGACCGTCAGAAAATACGCCATCCACATCACAAATAAGTACTCGCACCTGCGCGAGTTGTGCAAATAGAGCGTCTGAGATTTCGCCATACCATGTGGATATCATCTTAAATTACTCCTGCTTGCAGCAGGTCGTGCATGTTGAACGCCCCGACCGGCTGTTGCTCGCTGTCCACCACAATTAAGCCATTAATCTTGCGTGTTTCCATAAGATGTAAAGCTTCAGCCGCGAGCATCTCTGGACGCGCGGTGATGCAGCGTGAGGTCATAACCTCAGCGATGGGGGTTTTGTGAACGTCCATCCGTTGGTCGAGAATGCGACGCAAATCGCCGTCTGTAAAGATGCCGAGCAGCTTACCTTGGTCATCCACAATAGTGGTCATGCCTAAGCCTTTGCGAGACATTTCCAACAAGGCTTCTGAAGTAATAGCGGTGCGCGGCACTCGTGGCACACGCTCACCTGAATGCATAATGTCACTAACCCGCAACAGCAAGCGCTTGCCAAGACTTCCGCCGGGGTGGGACAACGCAAAGTCGTCAGCCGTAAAGCCGCGTGCGTGGAGTAATGACACCGCCAGTGCGTCACCCATCACTAGGGTCGCTGTGGTGCTCGCGGTAGGAGCTAAGCCAAGGGGGCACGCTTCTTCAGCGACTTGAATGGAGATATGGCAATCGGCAAGTGTGGCGAGTGTCGAGTCGGGACGCCCAGTCATGGCAATTAACGGTACTGAGAGGCGTTTCAGGACCGGCAATAAACTTACGACTTCACCTGTTTCGCCAGAATTTGAAATTGCGATCACCACATCTTGCTTGGTGATCATGCCCAAATCGCCATGACTTGCTTCACCCGGGTGAACGAAAAAGGCAGGTGTTCCCGTACTTGCTAAAGTAGCGGCAATCTTTCCGCCAATATGTCCTGATTTGCCCATGCCGGTGACAACCACTCGGCCCTTGCAATCAAACATCAGGTCACAGGCTTGGTGAAAGGATTCGTCTAAGCCTTGGTAAAGCCCATCGATGGCTGCTCGTTCAATGTCGAGCACGCGACGTGCCTGCGTGAGGTAGTCCTTTTTGGTCATGGAAGGCGTCATGGAAAAGGTTGTCCCGTCTAATAATTTTAGCTGCGACCAGAGTATACCATTTGTCGCTTTACTTTCAGGTATGTTTGTAATTAATATACCATTCGGACGGTTTGGGAGAAAGTATGAGCATTCAATCTAAAAAGAAATCACGCGGCGGACGCCCGAGTAAGCGCGATTTCATTCTGGAATGTGCAGAACGTTTAGTGCAAAAACGGGGCGCCGCACATCTGACTTTTGACGCGTTAACCGAGGCGACTGGCATCAGTAAAGGCGGCTTACTTTATCATTTTGAGAGTAAGGATGTCCTGATCCAGGCAATGTTGACGCGCTACATTGCGCAGCGCGAAGCGCGTCGCAACGAGATTTTGGGTGAGCGCACGGGCCCCGATGCAGAAATCGACGCATTAATTCAGGCCGAGCTGGCGCACAGTGGCAGCTCACTCGCCATTGATAGTGCGATTTTGGCGGCAATTGCCACCAACCCAAGCTTGTTGGAACCGATGCGCGATAAGCAATTGGAGCTATTCCGTATTCTGGAGAGCAGCTCGGTGGGTACGGCGCGCGCGCGCGTGGCCTGGTATGCAGTCATGGGGCATCGACTCTGCAAGCAGTTTGGCATTGCGAATGAGTGCACTCAAGACGATGCTGCTTTCGAGAAATTATTACGGGCATTAGTGAACCCAGCGGTGGATATCAGTCTAACTGACGACCAAGAAGACAGTGTGTTTGGGTGAAGGCCAGCGAAATTTTGAGTTTCGTTAGAGTCACTGCGGTACACTAGCTCAATGCCGACGAGTGGTATGTCGCTGCAATGCTGAAGCGATTCATCTCCAAAGCTCGATCTCAGTGGTAACGAGGACAATGAGGACATAGTGGATAATCTAGTCGAATGTCATGATGTTTATTTCTCTCGAGGTGACACACCTATTTACGAGGGAGTTTCGCTGCATGTGCCGCGCGGCAAGGTCACGGCGATCATGGGGCCAAGCGGTTGTGGAAAAACAACCTTACTCCGTTTGATTGGCGGCCAGTTGCGGGCGAATCGCGGACAAGTGCTATTTGCCGGCCAAGACATTGGCAAATTAAATCGTTCTGCGCTGTTCGAAACACGCAAGCGCATGAGCATGTTATTTCAAAGTGGCGCGCTCTTTTCCGACTTAACGGTATTTGAAAACGTAGCTTTTCCGTTGCGTGAACACACCACCCTGCCAGAAAATATCATTCAAACCGTCGTAAAGATGAAGTTAGAGTCGGTGGGTTTACGTGGTGCCGGGCAATTATTCCCGCAAGAACTCTCTGGTGGTATGGCGCGTCGCGCAGCACTAGCGCGGTCTATCGCGCTTGATCCTGAACTCATTATGTACGACGAACCTTTCGCCGGGCAGGATCCAATTTCCATGGGCATGCTGGTGTCTTTGATTAAATCTTTGAATGAAACCTTAGGGCTGACTTCAATCGTGGTGTCTCATGATATTCACGAAGTCATGAGTATTGCGGATCAGGTTTGTATTATGGCGAACAAGACAATTGTCGCGCAGGGTTCTCCTGAGGAACTGCGAGCCCATGAATCGCCGCTGGTACAGCAATTCTTGAGTGGCGCATCAGACGGCCCCGTGCCGTTTCATTACAAGGCGAGCACTTATCATGATGATTTGCTTGGAGTGAGCCGCTAATGCAGTTTTTTGTAAATTTAGGCCGGGACACTTTAAATTGGCTGCGCGGCGTCGGTGGCGCCTCAATCATGCTGTTTCAAGCTTTAGTAGGCAAACCGCAGCCGCTGAAGATGTTCCCTTTGGTGATGCGCCAACTCTACGTAGTGGGCGTTCAATCGATGCTGATCATCCTGATTTCAGGCTTGTTTATCGGCATGGTATTGGGACTTCAGGGGTATACCATCTTGGTGGACTTTGGCGCTGAACAAGCGCTTGGTCCGATGGTTGCACTTTCATTATTGCGCGAGCTTGGGCCAGTGGTTACGGCACTCTTGTTTGCTGGCCGTGCCGGTTCCGCGTTGACCGCCGAAATTGGTTTGATGCGAGCCACAGAACAGCTTTCAAGTTTAGAAATGATGGCTGTCGATCCGCTTCGTCGCGTGGTCGCGCCGCGTTTTTGGGCGGGTTTTATCAGTATGCCTTTGCTGGCGTTCATGTTCAGTGCCGTCGGCATTTATGGTGGCTACTTTGTGGGCGTGCAGTGGCTTGGCGTCGATGAAGGTGCTTTCTGGTCCGTCATGCAGTCGAGTGTTGATTGGCAGCACGATGTCATGAATGGCTTTATTAAAAGTGTTGTGTTCGCCGTGGTGGTCACCTGGATTGCATTGTACAAAGGGTATACCGCCGCTCCTACGTCCCCTGGCATTAGTGCTGCGACAACACAAACTGTTGTTTACAGCTCACTCGCTGTACTGGGGCTCGATTTCGTCTTAACCGCTCTGATGTTTGGGTAATGTTATGAACTCACGTAAAATTGAATTAATGGTTGGTGTTTTTATGGCCGTTGCCATTGCGGCACTGGTTTTTCTTGCCATGCAAGTGGCGAATAATACGGACGCGACACGCGGAGCGACTTACACACTAAGTGCCAAGTTCGATAACATTGGCGGCCTGAAAGTGCGGTCACCGGTAAAAGTCGGTGGCGTTGTGATTGGTCGAGTCTCTCGCATTTATTTGGATGCTGAGTACCTTGAACCGGTAGTTGAAATGCGGATTAGCGTGGATTACAACCGTCTTCCTGAAACTAGCAGCGTGTCGATTCTGACTTCAGGCTTACTCGGTGAGCAGTATGTTGGTTTAGAGCCAGGGTTTGTTGATGACTTCGTCGAAATGTTACAGGACGGCGATTACATCGTGAACACGAACTCGGCACTGGTCCTTGAAAACCTAATCGGTCAGTTCCTGTTTAGCCAAGGCAACGATTGAGGGCAGTATGACTGCATTGACCTTTAAAAATGATCAAGGTGCCGTGCTCCTGAACGGCTCTTTAAATCGCTCTACTGTGCCAGCGGCGTGGGCTGACCGCGCTGCGTGGTGTTCGGATAGTGAACTCATGACGTTGGACTTAGCGGGAGTTGATAGTGTCGACTCGGCGGGGCTTGCAATGTTAATTCAGCTCAAAGCCGAACTTCAGCAACGGGGTCAACAACTTACTCTACGCAACGTCAACAAACAGCTGATTCAGTTCGCTGAGGTGAGTGGCGTTACGGGCTTGCTTTCGGTAAGCTAGGCGCCTTAAGTACAGCGAATATCAAGGAGGCTCCGATGGAGCCGCAAGCAATCGAAGTATTACTCAAAGAGCAGCTCAATCTCGACGAGGTTCATGTGCGCGCAGAAGGCAGTCACTATCAAGTGATTGCGGTCAGTGAGCAATTTGCTGACTTGTCTCGTGTAAAACAACAGCAAATGATTTATGGACCTTTGAACGAGAAGATCGCCGACGGTACTATTCACGCAGTAAGTATTAAAGTATTCACTCCAGAGCGCTGGCGCTTGGAGCGGAAATTGATCCTGCCCGACTGAGAATAAAATGATGGAAAAATTTGTGATTCAAGGTGGCACCCGACTTGAGGGTGAGGTACGTATTTCTGGTGCGAAGAATGCGGCGCTTCCGATCCTCCTTGCATCGTTGCTCGCTGACGAACCTGTTGTCATTCATAACGTTCCGCGTCTGCAGGACGTAGAAACCTCGCTTGCATTACTTGATGAATTGGGTATTCCGCATTCACGTGATGGGGCCTGTACTTATGTGATTCGCCCGCCGAAAGAGCATGGTCATGTTGCGCCTTACGAGCTTGTGAAAACCATGCGTGCCTCGGTGCTTGTGCTGGGTCCGTTGTTAGCGAAATGTCGGCATGCGGAAGTTTCTTTGCCTGGCGGCTGCGCCATTGGTGCCCGACCTGTCAATATTCACATCGAAGGTCTGCGCCAAATGGGTGCCGAGATCGTGGTGGAGAATGGTTACATTAAGGCGCGTGCTCCTAATGGTCTGAAAGGTGCTTTAATCCTCATGGATACCGTGAGTGTCACCGGAACCGAAAACCTGATGGCAGCGGCGACCTTGGCGAAAGGTGAGACCGTTCTAGAGAACGCGGCTCGAGAACCTGAAGTTGTCGATCTTGCTAAGTTTTTGAATACGCTTGGTGCGGATATTCGCGGTGCTGGTACTGATACGATTCGCATTCAAGGTGTCGATCGCTTGCATGGGGGCGAGTATCGCGTACTGCCTGATCGAATTGAAACCGGAACCTTTTTAGTTGCAGCATTAGCGACTCGGGGCCGTGTGCGTTGCACACACACGGATCCAAGCTTACTCGATGCAGTACTAAAGAAGTTAATGGAAGCGGGAGCGGAAATTGAGCGTGAGGTGGGAGCGATTACACTGCGTAGCCCCTCGGCACCGCGGTCAGTCAATATAGTCACTGCGCCACATCCTGCCTTTCCAACCGATATGCAAGCTCAGTTTACGGCGCTCAATGCGATTGCAGAGGGCACTGGTTGGGTGCGAGAGACAATCTTTGAAAATCGCTTTATGCATGTTCCCGAATTGAAACGTATGGGTGCAGATATTGACCTAGAGGGAAATACGGCTATTTGTCGTGGCGCTGCGAAGCTGACTGGCGCGCAGGTGATGTGTACCGACTTACGTGCGTCTGCGTCTTTGGTGATCGCGGGAATGGTTGCAGAAGGCATCACCGAGGTTGAGCGGATCTACCATATTGATCGCGGTTACGAGAAAATTGAAGAGAAGTTAACCCAACTCGGTGCCACGATTCATCGCGAGCAAATGACCAAGGGTTAGCGGCTAAATATCGCTATCGAGGCGGTCGATGACCGCCTGGGTCTGCATGCGCTGTTGTCCTCGAAAGAAGCTAATCTCAAGTGCTGTGCCAGGGCGAGTGTCTGAAACTAAGTCCAAACCTTGGTTGACCGACGTTACCGACTGGCCAGCAAGTTCAAAAATAAAGTCCCCAGATTGTAATCCAGCTCTATCGGCTGGACTTCCCGGATCGACAGCATCCACGTGCAATCCAGGTACTTCATGAATTTCATGAAACGACTGTTCTGCGACAATGCCTAAGTAACCTCGCGTCACTGTGCCTTCGGCGATAAGTTGTTGCATCACCCGGTCGGCGAGGCGATAAGCCACTGAAAAGTAGATGCCGGTAGAGCCGCTTTCGGCCAGATAGCGCGCAGAGTTAATCCCCACCAGTTCTCCTCGGCTATTCACTAACGCACCGCCCGAGTTGCCTTCATTAATAGCGGCATCCATTTGAATAAACTCAGAATAACCACTGCCTGGGCTAATTCGGCCGGTGGCTGAGATAATTCCTTGGGTTACAGTTTGACCCAAATTATAAGGGTTGCCGATGGCGAGCACGACGTCGCCAGCGCGTGGACGATACTCCGCGTTGCGAGGAATTACGGAGAGGTTATCTGCGTCGATGCGGAGTACGGCTAAATCCGTGAGGGTGTCACTACCAATTAGTTGCGCGCCTATGACGCGTCCGTCTTGTAAGGCTACAAGAATTTCATCAACTTCTGAGACCACGTGATTTGCGGTCAGAATATAACCTCGTGTGTCCATGATGACACCCGAACCAAGTCGCACAAAAGTAGAGGGTTGTTGACCGCTCGTACTCTCGCGCACGGATTGCGTTGTGTAGATATTGACCACTGCTGGCGCTGCTTTCTCAAAAGCACTCGCGAAAGACATGAGGGGTTCTTCGCCGATGGTAGCGACCGGAGTAGGTCGCTCTAAGCGTGGCAAAATAACAATTACAATAGCGGCAACAACCAAGCCCAGAAGGAGTGGTTTCAAGAAAAGCTGAACAAACGCTGACGATTGAGAGCGTGCCATGTCATTGCCGAATTGAGGATTTATAGGCGAATGTTAGCACTGAATTGGAGGCGGAGGTAGACTCCGCCCCCAATCAAAGGGTGTCGTGAACCATTAATTAGGCAAGAGTAAATAGAGTTGTGAATTGCCGCGACGCACCGTCAACGCGGTAACACGGTTGCTATCAAGATGACGGGATAGCTCAGCAAGTGACGTCACTGGACGGCGATTCACTGCAACAATAATGTCATTTTCTCTTAACCCCACCTGTTGTGCAGGTGAGCCATTCTCCACCGCACTGACCCGAATACCTTGGTCAGAACCGTTTAAAGTGGCCCCTTGCAGTGCAGGGTGCATGACTTCCGGTGCCGTTTCAGCATCACGCTCGCCGAGTTGCACTTGTTTCGCGATTTCGACGCCGTCACGGATGATGTCCAGTGTGACAGAGCGTCCAGCGCCGAAGGTGCCAACTTTAGCCGCCAATTCGGTAAATGACTGCAAGTTAGAGCCGTTAAGTCCGACAATCACGTCGCCGGCTTGGATACCCGCTAATGCGGCGGGGCTGCCCTCCACAACTTCGGAGACCCAAGCGCCGCGAGTCCGGTCGATACCGAGCGCGTCAGCAAGTGCCTGATCGAGATTTCGTCCCCGAACACCGAGTGCTCCGCGGCGTACTTCGCCATGCTCAATAATTTGCTCAACTAAGCCGGCCATCATGTTCGATGGGATGGCGAAGCCAATACCAATGTTTCCGCTCGCGCCGAGAATTGCGGTGTTGATACCAATCAGGTTGCCTTCCAGATCAACCAGTGCGCCACCGGAGTTCCCGCGATTAATCGCCGCATCTGTTTGAATAAAGTTTTCTAAGCGATCCATTCCGAAACCGCCGCGACCAAGCGCGGATACAATGCCTGAGGTCACGGTTTGACCAAGACCGAAGGGGTTACCGATAGCCACCACGAAATCTCCGACACGTAAGGCGTCTGAGTTACCAATTTCGATCTGAGTTAGGTTGCGCGGGTTCTCGAGTTGCAGCAGTGCAATGTCTGTTTCAGGATCCCGACCGAGGACTTCAGCTTGGAACGTGCGACCATCCTTGAGGGTCACGACAATCTCTGTCGCTGAATCGATAACGTGATTATTTGTCACCACATAGCCAGCTTCAGCATCAATAATAACTCCGGAGCCTAGTCCTTGAAATGGTTGCTCGCGAACCTCGTCGCGACCGGGTTGCCCGAAGAAGTAGCTAAATGGGTCCATGCCGCGGCGCCGCATTTCTCTGCGTCCTTCAACCGAAATATTGACCACAGCAGGTGTGACTTCTTCAAGCATCGGCGCCAAGGTTGGCACACCGCCTTGTTGTAATTGTTGCAATGGAATTTGCGCCTGAGCGGTACCTCCCACGAGGACAACACTCAAACCAATCATAGCCAGCCACACAGACATATTTCTCATGAGTGATTTACTCCTGAATAAACTTAAAACAGAGATGGTGGTGTATTGTGCTGAGCGATAGGCATCATGCGCACACCACGAAGGTAATGACCTTGTAGTTACGAAATAAGTTCGCGGAAAGTTGATTTCAAGATGCGTCGGGTGGGCTGATTGCAGCCCACCGCGGGGGAATTGCGTTTCGTCGTACTGTTTTTTCTCGCTACTTTATATTGCTGCTACTTCTCTTCCTGCTTAAGCGGCGAGAATAAACCACTACCCGGCTCAGAGTAGTCACGTGGCGGAGCCTCGGACAGATCTTCATTCTCGCGACGATCCGGTTCAAGAATGCTTGCTTGGCGTAGTTGACGGAGCGTATCTTCCGAGAATAAGGGAAGCGGCTGTTGCCATTCTTTGTCACTCTGAAGTAACTGCTCACTCTCGCGCAAGAACTTACTTAGCTTGCCCTGGATGTCTGCAACTTGCTCAGATAACTGTCGTGCAGTACTCATATGATCGACGACATCGCGGCGATAGGCCTCGAATTGTTGTTTGCTTTCTTCAATTTGAGCAGCGAGATCTGCCTGATCACTGTGTTCGAGGAACCAGTGTCGCGCGGCAAAAAATCCGATGACAGCGCCTGCTGCAACCAGTAATAACCCTACGATCCATCCCATCCTATTTCTCCTGTTGGCCGATAGTTCGTCACACTCTAATAATGGTATCATGTATTTTTAAATTCAGTCGTCAGATGTCAGGATATTTTCGCTCTTATGACAGCACAAACTTCACTTTCGGTCGCTTCCCCTTGGGAGCTTTATCAGCAGGACATCGCAAGCGGTGGTTTCGTGCATGATGCAGCCCAAGAAAACGCGGTGCGCCACCTTCAGCGTTTGTATGAAGAGCTTATTGCGGCAGCTCAAGTCAAGTCAGGGTTGCGGCAACGGCTTAAGCGTAAATTACTGAACAAGCCTGCCCAAAAGCCTGTGAAGGGACTTTATTTTTGGGGTGGGGTAGGGCGCGGGAAAACGTACCTCGTGGACACCTTCTACAATGCATTACCCTTTGAAGATAAATGGCGTGTGCATTTTCATCGTTTTATGCATCGTGTTCATGACGAGTTGAAAGCGCTCAAAGGGCAATCCGATCCGTTGCCGAAAATTGCTGCGGGCTTAGCCAAAGAAGCGCGCGTGATTTGTTTCGATGAGTTCTATGTGCAAGATATAACCGACGCAATGATTCTCGGCACGCTGATGGAAGCTCTATTTAGCCATGGAGTAGTGCTGGTTGCGACTTCGAATATTGTGCCCGATGACTTATATAAGAATGGCTTACAACGGGCTCGCTTCTTACCGGCGATTGCGTTAATCAAAGAGCGCTGTGAGATAGTCAACGTGGACGGCGGCGTGGATTATCGGTTACGCACATTGGAGAAGGCTGAGATCTATCATTCGCCTCTTGATGCAAGCGCCGATACGAACTTATTGCATTATTTTCAGCAGCTCGCTCCAGACCATCAAGCGCACTCCGAAGGTGTCAGTATTGCCATTAATGGTCGTAAGATTCCCACTCGAATGGAAGCGGACGACGTTATACTTTTTGATTTCCAAGCCATTTGTGGTGGGCCGCGAAGTCAGAATGACTACATTGAGATAGCGCGGTTGTATCATGCAGTGCTGATCAGTGACGTGCGCATAATGAATCAAGACACCGACGATACCGCGCGTCGATTTATTGCGCTTGTGGATGAATTCTATGAGCGCCGCGTTAAGTTGATTATGTCCGGCGAAGCTCCCCTTGAAGCGCTGTACACGGGAGGACGCCTGACCTTTGAGTTCCAACGCTGCCTCAGTCGATTGCAGGAAATGCAATCGCGAGAGTACCTCGCAAAGCAACACAAAGCCTAAGTGGACGCCTGCGGTGAGGATTTATACAAAAAAGGGTGATCTGACCGATTCATTTCTGTATAATCCGCGCAGCCCACGTTACCTCCCCAGCCTAGGTGTCCTCTTTAAGAGTGATAACGCAGGGGAAATTCATTGGCATGCTCGCGGGGAAGCCCGGAGAAGTCACGGCTAAATTCATGAATTTGTTGGTAATTAACAATGAAAACCTTTGTTGCAAAACCAGAAACCGTAAAACGCGACTGGTACGTAGTAGACGCTGCAGGCAAAACTCTCGGTCGTCTATCTACTGAAATCGCGCGTCGTTTGCGTGGAAAGCATAAAGCTGAGTTCACTCCACACGTGGACACTGGCGACTACATTATTGTCATTAACGCTGAACAAGTTACTGTGACCGGTAACAAGGCGAAAGACAAAATGTATCACGCACACAGCGGATTTCCTGGTGGTTTGAAGTCAATCAGCTTTGAAAAGCTGCAGGCGAAGAAGCCAGAAATGATTATTGAAGCAGCCGTTAAAGGTATGCTGCCACGTGGACCTTTGGGTCGTGCAATGCTGCGTAAACTTAAAGTTTATGCCGGCGCAGAGCACACTCATGCCGCGCAGCAACCTCAAACCCTAGATATTTAATGGAGCAGATGACTATGGCAGATACTCAATACTACGGTACAGGTCGTCGCAAAAGCTCTACAGCGCGGGTTTTCCTGCGTCCGGGTAGCGGTGCGATCAAAATCAACAACCGTACTCTTGAAGAGTACTTCGGTCGTGAAACAGCGCGTATGGTCGTGCGTCAACCTTTGGAACTGCTTGAAGTAGCAGACAAGTTTGACCTGCACGTGACCGTAGCTGGTGGTGGTACCACTGGCCAAGCGGGTGCAATCCGTCACGGTATTACTCGTGCACTGATGCAATACGACGAAGCGCTTCGCGGCGACTTACGTAAAGCGGGTTATGTGACTCGTGATGCGCGTAAAGTTGAGCGTAAGAAAGTGGGTCTACACAAAGCGCGTAAGCGTCCACAATTCTCGAAGCGTTAAGCGATCAAGATATATTCCAAAGCCCGGCTCATGCCGGGCTTTTTATTGCCTGTTTTGAAAGGGAATTGCCTTGTAAAGAGAGGCGATTTTCTTTATGATCGGGTGGCATTTTTTTTGTCGCGAGCATTAGTTACTTGTGCTGCGGTGTAAGCCGCACAGCGTCCAAAACTGGAGAAAGATGGATGAGCAATGCGCCTGTAGATAAAGGCCGCCGCCGGTTTCTAACCGTTGCTACCTCGGTAGTCGGTGGTGCTGGAGCGGTTGGTGTAGCCGTGCCCTTCATTGCTTCATGGAACCCGAGTGCCAAAGCCCGTATTGCGGGTGCACCGGTGGAAGTGAAGATCGATAAAGTAGAGCCGGGTCAACTAATCCGTGCTGAATGGCGTGGACAACCGGTGTGGATTGTGCGCCGCACCCAGACCATGTTAGACAGCCTGTCACAAACGGACAACCGTGTCCGTGACCCTCAGTCAAACGTGCCTCAGCAACCTGAGTATGCGCGCAATCAACATCGCTCGATCCGCCCTGAGTGGTTCATTGCGGTAGGTTTGTGTACGCATCTTGGTTGTTCACCGCAGTATCTGACCCGCGACTTCGCGGTTACCGAAGGCATTGAAGCGGGCTTTTTCTGTCCGTGTCATGGCTCTCGTTTTGATATCGCTGGCCGTGTGTTCCAGGGTGTTCCTGCACCAACTAACTTGATGGTGCCACCTCATTATTTTGTCGGTGACGACACTATTGTTGTGGGTGAAGAAGAGGGGGCGGTTTAATGTCTCGCATTATCGATTGGATAGACCAGCGCATTCCGATGTCGAATACGCTGAAATTGCATGTCACGCAATATCCTGCGCCAAAGAACTTTAACTTTTGGTACTTGATGGGCTCACTTGCACTGATCGTGCTTGTGAACCAAATCGTTACAGGCATTTGGTTGACCATGAGTTACAACCCAAGTGCCGAAGGTGCTTTTGCATCAATTGAATACATCATGCGTGATGTGGAATACGGCTGGTTGCTGCGCTACATGCACTCAACGGGCGCGTCATTCTTCTTTATCGTTGTGTACCTCCACATGTTCCGCGGCTTAATGTACGGCTCGTACCAGAAGCCACGGGAATTATTGTGGATTTTCGGCATGTTGATTTTCCTCGTGTTGATGGCTGAAGCCTTTATGGGTTACATGCTGCCATGGGGTCAGATGTCGTTCTGGGGTGCGCAAGTTATTATCTCGCTGTTCGGTGCCATTCCATACGTGGGCGACGCGCTAACAACTTGGATTCGTGGTGACTATGTTATCTCGGGTGCAACGTTGAACCGCTTCTTCGCACTGCACGTGATTGCGCTGCCGCTGGTGATTGTCATCTTAGTATTCTTGCACCTGATTGCTCTGCATGAAGTCGGCTCGAATAACCCTGAAGGTGTCGATATTAAGAAACCGAAGGGCTCTGTGAAAGAAGAAGACAAAGCACCGTTCGAGTTCCACGAGCGCTACACCAAGAAATACGACATCGTTGACGCCATTCCCTTCCATCCGTATTACACGGTGAAGGACTTGGTTGGCTTGGCCGTATTCTTAATCTTCTTCGCGTTAGTCATCTTCTACGCTCCGACTATGGGTGGGCATTTCCTTGAGCCACCTAACTTCGAAGCAGCAGATCCAATGCGAACGCCAGAGCACATTGCCCCGGTGTGGTACTTCACACCCTTCTACGCGATTCTCGCAGCAGTACCAAATGCTGTGCTAGGTGTCGTCATGATGTTCGCCGCGATTGTTGCACTGTTCTTAGTGCCATGGCTTGACCGCTCAACTGTGCGTTCAATCCGCTATCGCAGCAATATTCACAAGGCGAACCTTGCGAATCTTGTGATTAGCTTTGTAATTCTCGGATTTGTTGGGGCATTGCCACCGACTGAATTCTGGACTGTTGTAGGTCGAATCTTTACGTTCACGTACTTCGCGTTCTTCGCATTACTGTTCGTTTACAGTAAGAACGAGAAAACGAAGCCGCTGCCAGAGAGGGTCACGAAATGATGAAGCGTTTTCTTCTAGCCGTTGCTCTGCTTCTTCCAGCGGCTGCTTTTGCAGCTGGCTATAGCGGGCCGCTTGATAAAGCGAACTACGACCAGCGCGACCAAGCCTCATTACAGCGTGGCGCGCAGATCTTCATGAACTACTGCTTGGGCTGTCATAACGCACAGTATCAGCGTTATCAGCGCACCTTCGAAGACTTGGGCATCCCGGTCGACCTCGGTGAAGAACTCCTGCAGTTCACTGGAGACGGTGTGGGTTCACACATGATTTCAGCCATCGACCAAGATGCTTCGGCAGAATGGTTCGGCCTGACTCCGCCTGACCTGACTATGGTTGCGCGGGTTCGTGGTCCAGATTGGTTGTATACTTTTTTCCGTAGTTTTTATGAAGATGAATCACGCCCATTCGGCGTGAACAATGAAATCTTCGAAAACGTCGGTATGCCATGGGCGTTGCAAGAGCTTCAAGGCGTGCCTCGTCAAACCTACGAACGTCGTATGGTTGATGGGCAAATGACCGATGTGTACGTGGGTATTCGTTCAGATGGCACCGGGACATTGAGCGCGGATGAGTTCGACCAAGCGATGCTTGATTTGACCAACTTCCTCGTTTATATCGGTGAGCCAATGATTCTTGAGCGTCAGCGGATGGGTTATTATGTGATCGGTTTCCTGATCATCTTCCTCATCCTGACCATTCTGCTCAAGAAAGAATACTGGCGGGATATCAAATAAGACATTCAACTTTAGGTTGAGTGTGAATGATTGGGGGCGTCTGACGCCCCCTTTGCTGTTTGCATAAAGTGGAGAAAAACATGGCTGTTTCTGCCAATAAACGTTCGGTAATGACTTTATATTCCGGGCGTGACGACTTGTTTAGTCACCAGGCACGTATTGTTCTGGCGGAGAAGGGCGTAACCTTCGAAATCACCTACGTGGAAGATGGGAACATCCCTGAAGATCTGCAACAGCTGAACCCTTACCCAGATAACGTACCGACCTTAGTGGACCGTGAGTTAGTGCTTTATAACTCACGTATTATTGTTGAGTATTTAGACGAGCGTTTTCCACATCCGCCGTTAATGCCTGTGTATCCAGTAAGCCGAGGCAATAGTCGCTTAATGATGTACCGCGTTGAGCGTGACTGGTACGTACTCACAGAGCAAATCCTTAAAGGTGGTAAGAAGGCTGAGCAGGCGCGTCAAGAGTTGCGCGAAGGCTTGCTATCTCTCGCACCGGCGTTTGCTGATCAACCGTTCTTCTTGAGCGATGAGTTCACTCTGGTGGATTGCTACCTTGCTCCATTGCTGTGGCGTCTGCCGCTATATGGCATTGAGTTAAGTGGTACAGGCGCAAAAGAAATCCAAGGCTATATGCTGCGCGTTTTCGAGCGTGAGTCGTTCCAAGAGTCGCTGACGGAACAAGAACGCGAAATGGGCCGTGCTTAATTGTTATGAGTACCATGAGTCCCAAGCGTCCGTATCTGGTGCGAGCACTGTATGACTGGTTGCTCGACAATCAACTCACCCCCCATGTGGTGGTTGACGCGACTTGGCCGGGTGCCGAAGTACCGCAGGAGTTTGTGCAGGACGGTCAAATTGTTCTAAATATTCATCCTGAGGCCACTTTAGGTTTCGAAATGGGTTCGCTCGATATCACCTTTCAAGCACGCTTTGGCGGTGTACCGCGACGCGTCACGATTCCATATGGTGCGATGTTAGCGATCTATGCGAAGGAAAATGGTGCAGGCTCGATTTTCGAACCTGAGCCGGCTTATGACGATCCAGAAGCCGCTCTGATTCCTGATGAACGTCCGCTCGGCAAACCGGTGATTGTGAAAGATTCGACAGACGAGGAAAAGTCCTCAGACGACGATGATGAACCACCACAGCCACCGCGTGGGCGGCCGCATTTGAAAGTGATTAAATAGAGTTGGAATGATGAACAAGGAAAGGCGCTCAAGGAGCGCCTTTTTTATTGAGTACGGCTCACGTTTAGGACATCAACGACCCGCACTACGCCAGGCACGTTGCGAGCCACCTCTATCGCATGCTGGGCAACGTTCGGTTCGACGAGACCGAGGAGATAGACTTCGCGGTTTTCCGTAATAACTTTAACCCCAGAGGCATCATGGTCGGGGTCGCGAAGTAACTGGCTCTTAACGCGCGTTGTAATCCAACTGTCTCGTGACCGGTCGCGCACAGTCGATATTTCAGTAACCTGTAGTTGATTAAAGAGACTTTGCGGAATCCCAACTTCACGTGCGATTTGTTCGGCGCGCTGTTTTTGGCTTTCACTGCTGACTTGACCGATAAGAATGACGTCACCATTGTAGGGCACCACTCGAATACGCTGATCATCCAGTGAGTCTTCTTGGTTCAACGCATTGAGTATACGTAAGCGCAGTCCAGAGTCGCCCATTTGACTGTCGACCGAACGGCTATCAAGTATGACCGCTGTGGTTGCGATGGTGCCACCAATAATTGCCACGGCACAGCCGGACAACAAGGGAATGAAACAGATCAAAATGAATGAACGTAAAGCGGCTTTCACAAGAATCATCCTCCCTCAAAAATTGAGGCTTCAATTAAGTCGCAGAAGGTTTGGCTCAGAAATAATTGCTGTTCAATGATACGTGCGGGCACAGTGGACGGGATACGGATCTCGATATCGTCCGGTCCCAAGAGACCCGTGGCTTCGCCATTGCTATCACCCGTTAGTAGAATAATGGTCATAGTTCGCGATAGGGCTGCCGACATCGCATGATGAATGCGTTCGTTGTGCTGGAGGCTCACAAACACCACTAAGACATCACCGGGCTGACCTAAGGCGCTCACTTGTCGGCCAAAGCATTCGTGATTTACCAGGTCACGGGCCTGATTGGATAAATGAATTGATGGGAAAGGCGGCCGCTCTAACTCTGAGCCATGCAGCAGCAGCTCGCTAAAATGGTTCGCTACAAATGCACTGCTATCGTCTCCGCAAGTAAAGATTCGTTGGCCGGAGAGTAGGCAGCTGACAAGTTTCTCAATAGTGCGAGAAACAGCATTTCCGACAGTGTCCGCTGTTGCGACTTGGGTCTGAATACTTTCGTTAAATAGTGTTTGTACAGTGTCTTGCATGGTTAAAACGCATCCTTAAACCACTCGATGACTAGCGGCTCGCCACTCATAACCACAAGGTCAAAGCGACAGGCTGTCAGATGTTCCTTAATATTGTGTTGCAGCATAAATAACATCGCTGAACGCCGAATTCTGCTTAATTGTTCCGGTCGAATTTGTTCTAGTACATCGGCAAAATGAGCGTCGCGCCGATATTTCACTTCAACAAATAGTAGCCATTCACCCTCGCGCATAATGAGATCAATCTCGCCATCACGTACGCGATAGTTGCGTGTGACTAAGATCAGTCCATGCGCTTCCAAATGCTTTAGTGCGATGTTCTCGAAGTTAGTTCCGGTGACTCGTGTTGACACGGGTGATGGGCTCCAGACGTAGGTCGTCGCCATCAAAAATAGCCCATGAAAGTTCGCGTACCAGCAATTCGTTCTCAATCCGCAATTGACCACTTAAACCAGAATAACTGTAGCCGTTCAAATGCTGCATCAGCGCAAGACGAGGTGCCAAACGAATACTGTCATAGCCCATCGCAGTTAACCGCTGCTGGTCTCTATTCCAGCCTCGAAGTAGCTGATTAAGTTGCTCGCGGATGTCCTGACGCTCGTGACCTGGCAACAACCATGGCGCATCAAGTAGCCGAACGCCATCTAAGTCGCGCTCGCCTTGTGCGGCGATTTGCTCATTCACAGTGGAATTCGCATAGACAGGGATCGGCTGCCCAAAGGCACTAATACTCACGTCAATAAATGGCTTAAGTAAGCGCGCTTGGCTGCCGTCGCCGAGCAGATAAATGGCATCGATATCTTGGCGGCTTCGGAATTCTTGCTCGAGTGTGATGTTGTCGAAAAGTGCTTCTAGGGCATCTTTGCGAGCTTCGCTTGCTTGTACATGGAGACGTTCGCGCACGAGGTCACGCATTTCATTACTGGCACTGTAATAACCGGTACGGATCTCTGCGGGAGGGAAGTGCTCGTGCCAATAGCGGGTGAAAATCTGCGACAGCTGACGGCCTCGATTGGTGTCAGGGCCTAATAGCAAAATGCCACGATGTCCGCGCGCATGCATGGCCTCTGCCGCAGCACGCGTTTCGGCCGCGATGTCGAGGGCGAAGAAACTACTCCGCGGATGTAACCTTTCTTGAGGTGGATGATTTAATCCAAGCTGCAGCCAGGGGCGGTCTTCAATGCGATTAAAGCGATCGACCGTAGCGCGATCAAGCGGACCAATGACAACTTCGGTGCCGTCTTGAGCGAGCATGTCTGCGATGGCATCCATCTCGAATTGGCTCGTATCGATAAAGCGCACATCTTCTTCACCTTGCTCGGTCAACGCCGCTAGAATACCGTGATACACCGCTTCACCTTGGTTCGCGAACTGACCTGTAAGTGGCAATAAAACAGCTACTTGCCGCGGTGTTGCAGCAATGCGAGAGTCAGACAGCAGCTCATTAGCAATTCGTTGCGCGTTGTGTCGCGGGAAATCTCGTTGCCATTGTTCTAGCGTATTTGCCACTGAACCGCGTTGATCTAACACTTCAGTAAGACGCGATAGCAAGTGATACCAGCCGCGTACGTTGGGATCAGATTCCCGTGGCGGGCTGCGCCAAATATCGGCAGGAACGCGGCGTAAGTGTTCCCAAATTTCGTCGGTTAGTTCCTCACCGGCCAAGTAAGGTTCAAGTCGAATCAGTTGCGTGCCTGCGGCAAAATGTTCATTGTGCGCCGCGAGCGCTTGGTAATTCAGTTGCATGGCATTGACCCGCTCAAGTCGGCTGGTCAGTTGTTGCTCGACACCTTGCAGTTGTTCGCGCACATTGCGCCAGTCGGCCAACGTGGCATAGAAACGAGCGCGTTGAAGACGCAGTCGCGCAATATCTTCAGGTCGCAATTGCTGAGAATTAATATGAATGAGTACGGCACCCGCATGATTGGGTCTGTCGTCATCTAGGAATGCAGTCGCGGCGCGCAGTAAATTAAGCTGAATATCGTGCCCCCGAGTTGCTTCTCGGGCGGCTTGCAACCATTCTTCTGCCGTCGGCTCATAAACCTCCGGCTCTCGATCCGACTCGTCTATCTGAGTCGGAGTTTGCGTGTCAGTGGCTGGCGGAGTTGTTCCACAGCCAGCTAACGCGAATAGTGCGATGCATAACAACAGCTTCTTTGGCACAATGCTTATCTCTTCGTTTTCAGCCTGCGCATACTATAAACTGCCAGGCGCATGCAGACAAACAAGGACCGCGTATGAATACCGGAATTTTATATATTGTCCCGACCCCAATTGGGCATTTGGGAGACATTACGGTACGCGCACAACAGGTGTTAGCTGAAGTTGATGTAGTGGCCGCTGAAGACACCCGCCATTCCCGTGTGTTGATGGACCATTTAGGAATTAATACTCCGCTGATGGCCATTCATGAGCACAATGAACGGCAAAAGGCGGAGGGACTGGTGACACAGCTGCTTGCAGGCAAAAAAATCGCCTTGATTAGCGACGCGGGCACCCCGTTGATTAGTGATCCGGGTTTTCCACTAGTACGCGCATGTCGTCAGGCAGGGGTCCAAGTTGTTGCTTTGCCTGGTGCATGTGCCGCGATTACTGCGTTGTCTGCATCGGGTCTACCGACCGACCGCTTTGTGTTTTGCGGCTTCTTACCCGCTAAGGAACAAGCCCGCGAAACCGCTCTAGAAGACTGTGTTTCTGAGCGCGGAACACTGGTGTTTTATGAAGCGCCTCGACGCATCTTGAGTACCCTCAAAGCGGTCATGAAAATTTTCGGCAAAGAGTGCGAAGTTGTGATGGCGCGAGAAATTACCAAGCAGTTTGAAACGTATTTGACTGGCCCAGTTGCCGAGGTACTTGCGCAAGTTGAAGCGGATAGCAATCAACAACGAGGTGAAATTGTATTATTGATTGCTGGCGCGCCTGCGGCCACTGACGCAATTCCACATGAAGCAAGCCAGTTGCTGTCGCGACTCACCACTGAGTTACCCCCAAAGAAAGCCGCTAAAATTGTTGCGGAGCATTATCAACTTCGCGCGAATGATTTGTATAAGGCTTATTTAGCAACACAACAACAGAGCTGAGGCGACAGCCGCCGCGCTTCGGTGTATACTCCGCGCCGGAGTCAGCCAAGACAATCGCTGCTTAGCTCGTTTTTGGACGAGGTAAGGGGAGGAAAGTCCGGGCTCCATAGGGCAGGGTGCCAGGTAACGCCTGGGCGGCGCGAGCCGACGACTAGTGCAACAGAGAGCAAACCGCCGATGGCCCGTTCGTAAGAATGGGATCAGGTAAGGGTGAAAGGGTGCGGTAAGAGCGCACCGCGCGGCTGGTAACAGTTCGTGGCACGGTAAACTCCACTCGGAGCAAGACCAAATAGGGATCCTTGGGGTGGCCCGCCTCGGATCCGGGTAGGTTGCTTGAGGCTATAGGTGACTGTAGTCCTAGAGGAATGATTGTCGCTCTGGCAACAGAGAACAGAACCCGGCTTAATGGCTGACTCCACCTTTTTCTTGCTGATGTCCTTCGTCAGCTAGCGCGTGTTGGGCGCTTTGCTTTTTGCGAACTTCGCATGCCACGCAATGAGTTCATTCGCTGGAATGGGTGGCGAGAAGTAATAACCTTGTAGCAGGTCACACCCCATAGCCGTTAATGCATTGGCTTGAGTTTCAGTTTCTACGCCTTCAGCAACAACTTCCAAATTCAATGCTTGGGCCATTTCAATGAGCGCTTTGACTAACGCGGTTTGCTGTTGGTTTTCAGGCAAGCCATGCAAAAATGCACGGTCGATCTTAATTTGACTGACAGGAAACCGCCGCAGATAGGTTACCGACGAATAACCTGTACCGAAATCATCAATAGATAACCGCACCCCGGTATCTGAGAGCTTCCTCAGCATTTGATGCTGCCGCTCACGATCGGGCATAAGCAAAGACTCGGTAATTTCGAAAATAATGGATTCGCGTGGAACCTGCGCAGAATCGATTTGGTCGAGCCAATGTTGGCTCGCCTTAGGGTCGTTAAATTCCCGTGGCGAGCGATTGATAGAAATCCGAGTTGGCAACCCGGCGGCTTCGAAGGCGTGATAATCGCGACAAGCTTGCGCCAATACAAAGGCACCGAGTTCTCGGATAGTTCCGCTTTTTTCGGCGACGGGTACGAAATGAACCGGGCTAATCACACCGTATTCTGGGTGATTCCAGCGAACTAAAGCTTCGACACTGATCAACGATCGTGTCGCTGCATCGATGACTGGTTGATAGTAAACGCTAAACTGATTCGCTTGGAGCCCGCGCTGTATCTCATGATGAAGCTGAATGTGAGCCTCTGCCTCGTTGCGCAGTGAGTCATTATAGAAATAGCTCGTGCCACGACCTGCTGCTTTGGCGGCATACATCGCAAGATCAGCGTGTTTGATTAAGTCACTCGGATTGACGCCGTCCTCGGGAAACACCGCAATGCCAATTGATCCTTGAATCGCAACATCATGCCCCGCCACGACAAACTGCGGCTGTAATTTACCGAGAATCTTATCTGCGAGGAATTCGGCGTCGAGGGGGTCAGCGAGGTCGCGCAACAAAACCACGAACTCATCACCCCCGAAACGGGCGACAATATCGTCGGCGCGTAAACTTGATTGAATTCGATGCCCAGCTTCTAGCAATAATTCATCACCAGCTTCATGCCCGAGAGAGTCATTGATCTCTTTAAAATGATCGAGGTCGATAAAGAGAATCGCGAACTTGCCCTGTTTGCGCTGGCAATGTTCAATTTGGTCGCGCAAGTAGTGCATAAACGAAGCGCGGTTGGGTAATCCTGTCAGAAGATCAAATCGTGCTTGATGGCTAATAGTGGCAAAGGCATGCTTTAGTCGACGATAGCTGGTGAGTAGATTAAAAATAAGCAGGCTAATGGCGAGGGATAGCAAGGTGCCGAGCGACCAGAGCCAATAGTAGGAGTACATGGGCGGTTCCCACTCACCACGAGGCGGGGCTGCCGCGAGTACCCATTCGCCAACCGGCAAGTTTACGCTCGCGGTGACAGGTTGTTGCTCCCAGATCATTGGGTTTCCGAAAATAACCGGGCCGGAAAGCCCCGTACCATTTGCACCGCGCAAGCTAAACTGTAATCGCTGTGATGTGCTTGCATCGGTACCAAACAGGCCTGCATCCTCTAACAGGCTACGATGGTCAATGACTTGAGAAATAATCCCCCATAACTGCCCTTCTTCACTAAAGACTGGCAGTCGAGCGATCATGGCTTGCCCTCCTTGTACCAGTTCTAGGGGGCCGTTAATCACGATGTCTTGGGCATTGATTGCCGCTGCGATTGATGCGTATTGATCGGGAGTTGTGCGGTAATCTAGGCCGATCGCTCCTTCGTTGCCAGCAAGCGGATAAATGTGTTTGATGACCAGATTGGGCGCTACGGCCACATGACGAACATGCAGGTCGTCGGAAATCAGTTCTTCACTGAGACGACGAAAACGCTCGGCATCAAGTTCGGGGTTCAAGACAAATTATGCACGCAGGCCGCGCATGCTCATTAAGTTGGCGTTCACTAAGCCTTCGAGTCGGGCGCGAAGGGTGGCAAGTTCTTGTAACGAGGTAAAACGCAGCTGTTCTAAATCACGTTGCTGTTCAGATGCGACAAAGCGAGTGACGAGTATTTGCCCCGTAATAAAAATAGCTAAGGCAAAAATAATGCTCCAGGTCTTGAACACAGGTTAGGCCTTGGAAGAACAAATTGATCTCAAGTCTAGCCATAATACGGCGGTGCGTATACCCTCCAAGCGGTTTTCTCTAACCGTCAAATCTCATAGTGCGATCCACAATTTTCCACGGTGAATCATAAATTTGCTGATCCCTTACAAAATAAGGCCTCAGATAGTGGTGAATCATCCCGTTTTTTTCTTGACAGGGGATCTTCTGGGCACCTAGACTGTATCATTGTGGGGAAAAGTGGAGAAAAGTGGATCGCCCGTCGATCCCGAGAATGATCACTATGTTTCGTGGAGCTAATGCAATCAGTCTGGACGACAAAGGGCGTATCGCGATACCTGCCCGGTACCGTAGTACGTTGCTCGCAGACTGTGAAGGCAAATTAATATGCACGATTGATACTAAGCAACCGTGCCTTTTGCTGTATCCGCTTCCCGAGTGGCAGGTGATCGAGAAGAAACTCGCCAGCTTTTCAAGTACCAACCCACAAGAGCGTCGGATGCAGCGACTCTTGCTTGGTTACGCAGATGATTGCGATATGGACAAGAACGGTCGTGTCCTACTCGCCTCGACTCTGCGTCAGCACGTCCAACTGAATAAAAAGCTGATGCTTGTGGGTCAGCTGAATAAATTCGAAATCTGGGACGAGCAGGCCTGGCACGATCAAATCGCAGCAGATATTGCTGCGGAACAAGCAGACGACATGGTGTTAAGTGAAAGATTACAAGACTTTTCACTCTAATGGCGCAGGCGATGCAACATATTTCAGTTTTGCTCACAGAGTCAATCGAGGGGCTGGCGATTAAGCCAGACCAACTCTATATTGACGCCACTTTTGGGCGAGGCGGACACAGTCGTGCCATTCTTCAACAACTTGGTCCTGAGGGCCGTTTAATCGCGTTTGACCGTGATCCTACTGCTGCGCAAGCCGCTCTAGAGCTTGCCGATGATCCACGTTTTGAATTTATCCACACTTCATTCTCCGCGCTTCCCCACATTGTCGCGGAACGTCAACTAGAGGGTCGGGTTGCCGGTATCCTCTTCGATCTCGGTGTCTCCTCCCCACAATTGGATGACGCCACCCGCGGCTTTAGTTTTATGAACGACGGGCCGCTCGATATGCGTATGAATCCTGAGCAAGGCGAATCTGCTGCTGAATGGCTGGCGCACGCCTCATTGGATGAGATGGCTCATGTATTTCGTACCTATGGCGAAGAACGTTATGCGGGGCGGATTGCCCGCACCATTATCGAACAGCGTGAACAAGGTGGACTCACCCGCACATCTCAGCTTGCGCAATTGATTCAAAAAGTCAGTCCATCGCGAGAGAAACATAAGCATCCAGCGACACGCGTGTTTCAGGCGATTCGTATTTTCATTAATCGCGAGCTCGAAGAGGCTGAATTGGCGCTTGCCGCAGCCGTTGATGCGCTGCAACCCGGTGGACGTTTGGCCATCATTAGTTTTCATAGCCTTGAAGATCGGTTGGCCAAACAATTTATTCGAGCGCAAAGCACGCGCAAACAGTTACCGCCAGGGTTGCCATTACGTGACGACCAAATTGCTGATGAACGAACCCTAGTGCCTATTGGCAAAGCCATTAAACCAAGCGCGGCGGAAGTGCAGGAGAATCCGCGCTGCAGAAGCTCGGTGCTCCGAGTTGCGGAGCGCTTGCCATGATACGTCTATCGCTCCATACACAGCTGATTTCGGAACTTTACCGCGACCTGAAAAGGTACCGCGGTTTGCTGTTTTGGACGGGGGTCGCTTTAGTCAGTGCATTAGTCATCATCTATCAGACGCATCAGTACCGCGAACTGATGGCCGAGCGCGAGACGTTACTTCGTGAGCGCGATCTTTTGGACGTGGAATGGCGGCATTTAATCGTCGAGCAAAACTCGCTTTCTGAGCACAGTCGCATCGAGCAACTTGCGACTCGGGATTTAGGTATGGGACGACCACGAGACGAACAGGAGGTGCTGGTACCATGGCGGTAAAACGTAACCAGAAAATCCTGCGTCCTGAGCCATTGAAGGGGCGTTTCATTTTTGCCTTGTCTTGTATTGGCTTAGTGTTCACTGCGTTGGTGGCACGTGCGGCTTATATTCAGGTAATCGAGCCCGATCGCCTGCGTTACGAAGGTGACTTGCGGACCGTCCGGGTCGCTCATGATCGTATTCAGCGCGGCAACATCACGGATCGTAATGGTGTGGAGCTCGCAGTAAGTGTCCCCACGCATACTGTATGGGCTGATCCGAAAGTGATTCATGATCGCAATTCGTTAAGTGATCAACGCCGCTGGCAGGCGCTTGCGGAGGTATTCAATACGCCCGTCGAGCAATTATTAAGTAAAGTGGAAAATCCACAAAGACGCTTCGTGTATCTTCAGCGCATGATTACCCCAGGCGTCGCGAATTACGTGCAGCAACTAGCAATTCCGGGTGTCTCCTTAAAAGAAGAGTCACGCCGTTTTTATCCTACAGGTGAAATTTCCGCACACGTTATCGGTCTTACCAATATTGATGGTGAGGGACTTGATGGCGTGGAAGCAATCTTTGACGCGCATTTAACTGGCACGCCCGGACAGCGGCGCTTCCGTCGTGATGGGCAGGGGCGAGTCATCGAAGAATTGGAAGTCACCGAGTCTGAGTTACCTCAATCGATTCGTTTAAGCATTGACCAACGCATTCAAGCTGCGGCTTATAGTGAGCTCAAACGTGCCGTCCGTTATCACCAAGCAACTTCCGGTTCGGTGGTAGTGTTGAATGTTCATACGGGCGAAGTGCTCGCGATGGTGAACAGTCCGTCCTACAACCCCAATAACCGCAGTAACGTGCTAGCGCACCAGCTCCGCAATCGTGCTATTTCCGACAGCTTTGAGCCGGGCTCAACGGTGAAGCCACTAGTCATTCTCGAAGCATTACAAAGCGGTAAGTACTCACTCGATAGCCGTCTCAATACGAGCCCTGGCTGGATGACTGTGGGTGGTCGCCGTGTGCAAGATCTTCGCAACGAAGGCGAACTCGACTTGGCGGGTATTCTAGCGCGTTCAAGTAACGTGGGAACAAGCCGCATTGCACTTGACCTTGAGTTGGAAGATTTGCTGGAAACCTATTATGCAGTGGGTTTTGGTACTGACACTGGGATCAACCTGCTGGGCGAAAGTATGGGGCAGATGAGCCACAGGAACCGCTGGTCGCCATTCGAAATTGCCGCCTTGTCATATGGTTATGGATTAAGCACAACGACGCTACAGCTCGCGCAAATGTATGCAGTCTTGGGGAATGGCGGTGTGATTCGGCCGTTGAGTATCTTAGCCGTGGATGAACCTCATGCGGGCCGCCAAGTCTTTGATCCACAATTAGCTCGTGAAGTTGTTCGCCTGATGGAAGCGGTAACCCGGGAAGGTGGCACAGGCACTCGCGCGCGGGTTCCTGGATACCGTGTGGCTGGCAAAACAGGCACAACGCGTAAAGCGGTGGCGGGTGGTTATGGCGATGAATACGTCGGCCTATTTGCTGGTGTGTTACCTGCGTCGCGACCTGAAATTGCGATAGCGGTGATGATTAATGAACCCGCGGGCG
This sequence comes from Idiomarina sp., assembly GCA_020831965.1. GTDB lineage: Bacteria > Pseudomonadota > Gammaproteobacteria > Enterobacterales > Alteromonadaceae > Aliidiomarina. The sequence continues at coordinate 551,110 of JAFIFP010000009.1, read as the reverse complement.
ATAGTTACCATGGCGGGACCATTGCTGCGCCAGTGTTTGCCACTATTGGCGAACAAAGTATGCGAATTCTAAATATTGCGCCAGATGATTTAAATGGACGTCAGTTGCGCGTGGCAGGCTTTACTGGAGGTGCACATGCAGCTCAGTAATTTGTTACCTAATTACCCTTTCACGTTACCAACTGTGACAGTGCAGGGGTTAAAGCTGGACAACCGGAAAATCACCAATGGTGATGTGTTTTGTGCGGTGCCTGGCTATACAGTCGATGGTCGCGAGTTTATCGGCGCGGCGATTAGTGCGGGTGCGGTGGCGGTGTTTGCTGAAGGTGATAGTCCACATATGGAAGAGCGCGACGGTGTTCCGGTGATCTTTGTACCGCGTCTCGCCCAAGAGTTATCGGCTATTGCTGGACGCTTCTTCCAAGAGCCGTCTAAGCAGCTCAAGCTGACCGGCGTTACCGGCACCAACGGCAAGACCACCGTGAGTCACCTCGTGGCGCAATTATGGGAGCTTATTGAGCCACCTGCAGCAGTGATCGGCACTATTGGTAGTGGCTTAATGACGCAGCTGTTACCTGAGGTGAACACCACTCCAGATGCTATTACGGTGCAACAACGTCTAGCGAGCTTCCTCGCCGAAGGCGCGCAATCGGTGGCTATGGAAGTGTCATCCCACGCGCTTGTGCAAGGCCGTGTGGAAGCGCTGGTGTTTGACACTGTCATTGCAACGAACTTGAGTCGCGACCATCTCGATTATCACGGCGATATGGACAACTATGCGGCCGCCAAAGCACGGCTATTTACCGGTTTCACCTCAACGCATCGAGTATTCAATGCCGATGACGCAATCGTGTCGAGCTGGGCCGGGAATGACGATGTGTTCTTTAGTATGCGGGCAGAACTGGCGGGTGAAGAATGTACATTAGTTGCGCTCGATCGTGTGTATGACACGGCCGGTGCGAGTTTTGATGTGGTGTGGGGCAAAGAACGCACTCATGTGGAAAGTGCACTCCTCGGTGAATTTAATGTGGCTAATGTATTAGCCGCAATGGCGGCACTTCTCGCTGCAGGCCACTCGTTGGCGGAAGTCGCCGCCTGTGTGCCGAATTTACGGGCCGTGCCAGGGCGCATGGAAACCTTCCCGCTGAAGAATGGCGCGTTAGTCATTGTGGATTATGCCCATACACCGGATGCACTGGACCATGTTCTTAAAGCCGCGCGCAATCATTGTGAAGGGCGTCTGTGGTGTGTCTTCGGTTGTGGTGGTGATCGGGACCGTGGGAAACGCCCGCAAATGGGCCAAGTCGCTTCAACTGGCGCGGACTGTGTGGTGGTTACTGACGACAACCCACGAACCGAAGACCCGCAAGCCATTATTGAAGACATTATCTCTGGCATGTCGGGCTCGGCCGAAGTCATTCGCCGTCCCGGACGTACCGAAGCGATTCAGGAAACCCTAGCAAAAACGGCCACCGGCGATGTTGTGGTGCTTGCTGGGAAAGGGCATGAAACTTATCAGATTATTGGCAATCGCACCCATGATTATAATGAGCGCGCCTATGTAGCGCGCCTCGCGGAGGATCTTCGCCATGATTAAGGTAACGCTGCAGTGGATTACCGACCAGCTTGAAGGGACGCTAAATCAATCGAATTTTGAGTCTCTTGAAGTGACGGGCGTGACAATTGATAGCCGAACTATTCAACCGGGGGATTTGTTCATTGCCATTGCCGGGCCGAATTTCAATGGCCATGACTTTGCTGCTGCCGCGCTTGCACAAGGTGCGGTAGCTGTTGTGAGTCAACAGCCTTTGGAGCTGGATGGGCCGGTGATTCAGGTAGAGGACACCCGTCATGCGCTCGGGCAGTTGGGCGCCGCAGTGAAGCGTGAAGTGGCTCCTAAAACTATCGCCGTTACCGGAAGTAGCGGGAAAACGACAGTCAAAGAAATGCTCGCACAGATATTGCGTGAGCAAGGTAACGTATTGGCAACTCGGGGAAACTTCAATAATGACATCGGTGTGCCGCTGACATTACTGAGGTTAACGCATGAACATCAGTACGCAGTAATTGAACTCGGTGCAAACCATCGTGGTGAGATTGCTTACACCACCGGGCTGACGCAGCCGGATGTGGCTTTAATCAATAATGTTGCGCCTGCTCATGTGGAAGGCTTTGGTGACATCTGTGGCGTCGCGCGCGCGAAAACCGAAATTTTCCGCGGCTTAGGTCCAGAGGGTGTGGCGATTACTTGGGCCGATTCAGAATTTCACGAATACTGGTTGCGTGAATTACGCGATCGCCAACATCGCGTCTTTTCCTCCACGACGGCGGAAGCCGATGTTTGGGCAGAAGCGATTGAAGTGAATGACGACGGTTGTGCCCAATTCATTCTCTGTACGCCCCATCAGCAGGCGCAAGTCACCTTGAACATTCCGGGGGTACACAACGTCAATAATGCTTTGGCCGCGACCAGTGCCTGCTTGGCGCTCGGTATTCCGATCGCTCAAATCGTGAGAGGGCTTAGTGGCGTCGCGCCAGTGCCAGGCCGCATGTGCTCACACCAGCCGCGTCCAGGCTTACGCATTATCGACGACACGTACAACGCCAACGTGGGATCTGCTCGAGCAGCGCTCGACGTGCTTGGCTCTTTGACCGGGCACCGTATTTTCGTACTCGGCGATATGGGTGAGTTAGGCACCAATGCCCGTGCTTACCACGAAGAAATCGGTGACTACGCAATTACCGTTGGAATTGATGAACTCTATACCCTCGGTGTGCTCAGCCAGAGTGCAAGTGAGGTATTCAATGGACATGGCGGCCAACACTTCGAAAACTATGAAGCGCTGGTAGCCGCCTTACTGGCTCGTACAGAGCAGCATGAACAGATTACGATTCTGGTGAAAGGCTCACGTAGCGCTCAAATGGAGCGAGTCGTCCAGGCACTCCTCGACCAAAACAATGAAAACACGTCACGGGGGAAAGCCGCATGTTAGTCTGGCTAGCGGAGTACTTGCAGGCGCATGTCGCCAGCGGATTTAACGTCGTTTCTTATTTAACGATGCGCTCTATCCTCGGTGTTTTGACTGCACTTACCTTGTCACTGTGGTTAGGCCCACGGCTGATTCGCAGTTTACAGCGACTGCAAATGGGTCAAGTGGTGCGAGACGACGGGCCGCAGAGTCATCTGACGAAATCAGGTACGCCAACCATGGGTGGCTTACTGATTCTCGCCTCTATCCTTCTGTCGACCATTCTTTGGACTGACTTGACGAATGATTACGTACTGGTCGTGATTGTTATTCTGGTCGGTTTCGGACTGATTGGCTTTATTGATGACTATCGTAAAGTGGTGCGCAAAGACCCACGTGGCCTCCCCGCTCGTTGGAAATATTTCTGGCAGTCTGTAATTGCTTCAAGCGTCGCCGTCTATCTGTTCTTTACGGCCTCGCAACCCGCGGAAACTGCATTACTGATCCCATTCTTAAAAGACGTGATGCCGCAGCTTGGTGCGTTGTATATCTTGCTTGCCTATTTCGTCATCGTCGGCACCAGTAATGCCGTTAACCTCACAGATGGCCTTGATGGCTTAGCCATTATGCCCACCATTATGGTGGCTGGTGCCTTGGGCGTGTTTGCTTATGTCACAGGTAACGTGAACTTCTCGGCCTATCTACAAATTCCCTATATTCCGGAAGCTGCTGAATTAACCGTTGTTTGTGCCGCAATTGTGGGGGCGGGTCTCGGTTTCTTGTGGTTCAACACCTACCCAGCGCAGGTTTTTATGGGCGACGTAGGTTCGTTGGCACTTGGCGGTATTCTTGGTGTGATCGCGGTGCTGGTGCGTCAAGAGCTGGTGCTGTTGATTATGGGTGGCGTGTTCGTGATTGAAACGGTCTCGGTCATGCTGCAGGTGGGCTCCTACAAACTTCGCGGCAAGCGGATTTTCCGCATGGCCCCGATTCACCACCATTACGAATTAAAAGGTTGGCCTGAGCCGCGCGTGATTGTGCGGTTCTGGATTATTTCGTTGATTCTCGTGTTGATTGGTTTAGCAACACTGAAACTAAGGTAAGTTCAGGTGAAATTGAAGCGTTCGCTACAGCATTACGACACCGTCCTGGTGGTTGGCTTCGGCCTCACCGGGATGTCGTGTGTGCGCTTCTTATTGTCACAGGGCGTGAATCCTATTGTCTTGGATAGTCGCGAAACGCCACCTGCCGTGTTGTTGTCACCAGAGTTAGTTGCAGAATGCGAATGTTACTTTGGCGAATTTTTAGTCGAGCATTTGTTAGCGGCTGACTTAGTCATTGTCAGTCCGGGCCTCGATACACGTGTTGGGCCACTGCGTATGGCGGCTGACTCGGGTATTCCGCTGATTTCAGACATCGAGCTATTTGCGTGGTATGTGGACGCGCCGGTGGTGGCAATCACAGGCTCCAATGGCAAGTCGACCGTCACTGAGCTTACCAGTCATCTACTCACTCATGCGGGTAAGCGGGTTGGAACCGGCGGTAATATTGGGACGCCGGCACTAGATTTGCTACTTAATGGGAATGATTACGACTGTTTCGTATTAGAGCTGTCTAGCTTTCAGTTAGAGCTTACTTATGAGCTGCTTCTCGATGGCGCTTGCGTGCTTAATGTGAGTTCTGATCACCTTGACCGTTATGATGATGAGCGCGGTTATCAGCGGGCGAAGCAGCGAATTTACCGACACGCACGTCACTGTGTCTGGAATGCCGATGACCCCTTAACGCAACCGCGACAAAGTGTCGGCCAAGAACAGGAAACAACCTTTAGCGCGAAGAAGAACGCGCAAGGCTTTGGTCTACGTAAAGGCACCACCGGGTTTGCGATTACGTGGCAAAGGCGCGCACTCGTGCACACGCGAGACATCAGTTTGCAAGGAACGCATAACTGGCAAAACGTCATGGCGGCTTTGGCACTCTGTAAGACCTTGGGCGTGGCTTTTGAAGACGTCATTCCGGGACTGAGCCAGTTTAAAACCTTACCTCACCGCTGTGAATTGGTAGCGGATGTTGATGGTGTGCGTTGGATCGATGATTCGAAAGCAACGAATCCAGGTGCTGCTGCGGCAGCAATTGAGGGATTCCGCGCGAGTGTGGATGGTCAGCTCATTCTGATCGCCGGTGGTGATTCCAAAGGCGCCGATCTGACCTTGCTCAAGCAAGCGCTACCGCAAGTGGACCGAGTCATTACCTTAGGCCGAGATGGGCATCGCATTGCGGCGATCGAGCCGCGCGCACATGGGGTGAAAACATTAGAAGAAGCGGTGGATTATGCGCGTACCATCGCTACCAGCGGCAGCCTCGTATTGCTGTCTCCTGCCTGTGCAAGTCTTGATATGTTTACAGACTATAAACATCGCGGAGAAGTATTCAGAAAAGCTGTGGAGGTGGCCTATGCAAGCCGCTGAACGCCAGCTTGATCTGCAAGTCAACGCGCAGAGTGATTGGCGAGATACGCTCGTCGCATTCTGGCATGGTGGCAGCGAACAACAGTCTTTCGATCGCATGTTGTTGTGGTGTGCTCTGCTGCTATTAGGTTTAGGCATTGTTATGGTCGCATCTGCGTCTATGCCTGTGGCTGAGCGCTTGACGGGTAACCCATTCTATTTTGTTGCTCGCCATGGCTTCTATGTGCTGGTGAGCTTAGTTCTGGCCGGTGCCGTGTTGTTGGTGCCAATGCAACGGGTTGAGCAATACAACGGCATGTTGTGCCTTGTCGCTATCGCTCTCTTGATTGCGGTGTTGCTGATTGGCCATACAGTCAACGGTGCGACGCGCTGGATTCGCGTCGGTCCGATGACTATTCAGGGTGCCGAGTTTGCGAAACTATTCTTCTTTATTTTCTTGGCGAGTTATTTGAACCGTCGTTATGACGAAGTACGGAAGAATTTGAAGGGCTTTGTGAAGGCGCTTGCGGTGTTAGGCGTACTTAGCGTTTTGCTATTGCTGCAGCCTGACTTGGGCACAGTGATTGTCTTGACGGTGACCGCTGTCGCCATGCTGTTTATTGCTGGTGCACGCGTCGAACAATTTATTGCTTTGGTCATTATGATGGCCATGGTGTTTGTGGCTTTGATTGTTTTCGAACCCTATCGGATGCGCCGCGTGGCCTCCTTTATGAACCCATGGGAAGACCCCTTTGGAAGTGGTTACCAGTTAACGCAATCATTAATGGCTTTTGGGCGCGGTGATTGGTTCGGGCAGGGACTCGGCAATAGCATACAAAAATTGCAGTTCTTACCTGAAGCCCATACCGACTTTATTCTCGCGGTAATCGGTGAAGAACTGGGCTTTGTGGGTGTGGTTGTGACTATCACGCTGGTGATGATCTTGGTGGTGAAAGCCATGTTACTCGGACAACGCGCGTTACGCCAGAAGCGTCCATTTGCCGGCTACTTGGCGCATGGCATCGGTATTTGGTTTTTCTTCCAAGCCGCAGTCAACATGGGCGCCGCGGCCGGTCTGATTCCGACTAAGGGGCTGACCTTGCCACTCATTAGTTACGGCGGCAGTAGTTTGTTGGTGATGTGTGCGGCCGTGGCCATGCTTTTGCGTATCGATTACGAAGTGCGAACAGGATTTAAGCTCAAGGAGGCCGGCTGATGCGCGTTATGATCACGGCCGGCGGTACGGGCGGTCATGTTTTTCCAGCTTTAGCTGTTGCGGAGGCGATGCGCACGCAGGGTTGGCAGGTGGAGTGGTTGGGCACGGCACATCGGCTCGAGGCTGAAGTGGTACCCAAAGCAGGTTTCTCCTTTACTGGCGTTGCTCAGCAAGGGTTGCGGGGAAATGGTATTGCGGGGTGGTTACTTGCCCCCTTTCGTTTGGTGCAATCGGTGTTTAAAATGCGTCGCTTTTTACGCACAAAGCAGCCTGACTTGGTGCTCGGTTTTGGGGGCTATACCGCAGGACCCGCCGGTGTTGCGGCATGGAGCCTGGGTATTCCGCTAGTTATCCATGAGCAGAATGCTGCTGCGGGGCTGACCAATAAATTGCTTGCGCGCATTGCAACGCGCGTATTAGTTGGTTTCGCGCCGGCGACACAGCAGTTAACTAAGGGTGAGGTCGTAGGTAACCCAGTGCGTCCCGATATTCTTGCTGCCGCGGGTGTCGCTCGCCCAGAAATCCGTGAAGCATTGCGAGTTTTGGTGTTAGGCGGCAGTCTTGGCGCCGCTCATTTAAATGAAGTGGTGCCAGCTGCTGTACAAAACTGGCAGGCGCTACCTTTGCAGATTCGCCATCAGACAGGGAAAGGGCGCAGCGCAGAAGTGCGAGATCGTTACGGCGCGGTGCAGGCGGATGTGGCAGATTTTATTGAGGATATGGCGTCGGCGTACAGCGCAGCGGATCTGGTGATTTGCCGGGCAGGCGCGCTGACATGCAGCGAGCTAGCTGCAGTGGGTGTGGCCAGTGTGTTGGTGCCATATCCTCACGCAGTGGATAACCACCAGTTATTGAATGCAAAGGCTTTGGCGGACGCGGATGCCGCCGTGATTATTGAGCAACATGAATTTACTGTGGAGCGATTGCGCGCAGAGCTCGAAGCCTTCGCCATCGAAACTTCACAATTAACAGCAATGGGCGAACGGGCGAAACAAGTGTCGCCTGGGGATGCGGTGAGTCGCATCGTCATGATTTGCAAGGAACTACAGGAGCAGCGCCAGAAATGATGTCGGCAGCGAAACAGCCATTTAAGATAGTGAATGTACCCGAGATGCGTCGGGTGCGTCGCATTCACTTTGTCGGCATCGGTGGTGCCGGTATGGCTGGTATTGCGGAAGTTCTGGTGAATCAGGGGTATCAGGTATCGGGTTCGGATATTGCAGACAATGCAAATACTGCGCGTCTTCGTAAGCTCGGAGCCGCTGTTGAAATCGGTCATGATGCCGCCCATGTGGCTACCGCGAGTGTGGTTGTGGTTTCGACTGCCATACACCCAGAAAATCCAGAGCTCGTTGCGGCACAAGAACTACTGATTCCTATTGTTCGTCGTGCCGAAATGTTGGCTGAGCTCATGCGCTTCCGTCACGGTGTCGCCGTCGCAGGTACGCACGGCAAAACCACAACGACGAGCTTGATTGCGAGTATTTTTGCCGAAGCTGGCAGTGACCCAACGTTTGTTATCGGTGGCCTACTTAATAGCGCCGGCAGTAACGCGCGTCTTGGCAATAGTAAGTACTTAATTGCAGAGGCGGACGAGAGTGATGCGTCATTCTTGCACTTACAGCCGATGGTGGCTGTGGTGACTAACATCGAAGCTGATCACATGGACACCTATCAGGGTGACTTTAATCGGGTTCAAGACACTTTTGTTGAGTTTCTTCACAACCTGCCTTTCTACGGATTAGCGGTGATGTGTACCGACGACCCGGTGATTGAGAGTTTATTGGGCCGAGTGGGCCGTCAAATCACAACCTATGGCTTCAACGAACATGCAGATGTACGAGCGACTCAATACACCCAAACGGGTCACCAGAGTTCGTTTACGGTGGTTCGCCGTGGCTTACCCCCCTTGGCTATACGTTTGAACTTGCCGGGCCGCCATAACGTACTCAATGCCCTCGCTGCCATAGCCGTCGCTTCTGACGAAGGGTTAGAAGATGAAGCCATAGTGAAAGCCTTGGCGAGTTTCCAAGGCATCGGGCGGCGCTTTCAACAATATGGCAGCTTCCCCTGCGACGATGGTGATGTGTTGTTAGTGGATGACTACGGACACCATCCTTCGGAGGTGGCAGCGACTATTGCGGCAGTGCGCGCCGGTTGGCCAGACCGCCGTTTAGTGTTGTGTTTTCAGCCGCACCGCTACTCGCGTACGCGTGATCTTTACGAGGACTTTGTTGAAGTTTTGAACGAAGCCGACGAAGTGCTGCTGCTGGAAGTTTACTCCGCAGGCGAGGAAGTGATTCAGAACGCCGACAGCCGTTCCCTGTGCCGGTCGTTGCGTCAACGGGGCAAGCTGGAGCCGTTGTATGTGAAAGGACCTGAACAGTTGCCAGAAATTTTGGCTGAAGTCATTCAACCAGGTGATCTGGTGCTGACACAAGGTGCGGGGAATGTGGGCGGAATTGCGAAGCGACTCCATGAGTTAGCGCTCGATCGCGACCAGATGCGTGTAACGGGAGGGCAGTCCTAATGCATTACGGCAAAGTGGCACTGCTTGCTGGCGGTAACTCCGCGGAACGGGAAATCTCGTTGCGCTCTGGTAAGGCGGTACTGACGGCACTGGAAGAAAACAAAGTGGACGTGCTGTGGTTTGATCCAGCGGAACGCTCACTGTTGGAATTAAAAGAGCTCGGTGTGCAACGTGCATTTATCGCGTTGCACGGACGCGGTGGTGAGGACGGTGAAGCCCAAGCGGTACTCAACTATTTGGGTATTCCCTTTACTGGATCAGATGTGATGGCTTGCGCGCTGGCTATGGATAAGTCGCGAACGAAGGCGCTTTGGAAAGGCATGGGATTACCCACAGCGGGTGCAGTGACAACACATGCGGACCACATTCCGGAACTGGATGTTGCGAAGATCCTGACGCAACTCGGTGGCACCGTGATGGTGAAGCCGGCGCATGAAGGTTCAAGCATCGGCATGTCGCGAGCGGACTCGGTTCCTGAGCTACAACAAGCGCTCATTGAAGCAGCACGTTACGACGGTGAAATATTGATTGAGCGTTGGTTGAGCGGTCCTGAATATACCGTTGGTATTTTGGGCCACCAGGCGCTGCCGGCGATTCGCGTGAGTACACCGCATACATTTTATGACTACAACGCGAAGTACGAGGATTCAACGACCCAATATAGCTGTCCGGCCGGATTAAGCGAAGCTGCAGAGTTGGCAGTGCGAGACCTTGCCTTACAAGCATTCCAAGCTGTGGGTGGCAAAGGCTGGGGACGTGTCGACCTCATGTTTGATGAGCATGGCGAGATGCAGCTGCTGGAAGTCAACATGGCGCCGGGGATGACCGCAAAGAGTCTCGTACCAATGGCGGCTAAACAGTTGGGCTTGAGCTTTGCGCAATTAGTTATGCGGATACTGGCAACGTCAGCCCCGCAAGCGGAGTAATGCATGACGGTGTCTGGGCGGCAGCGGCGTGAGTTTTGGATAGGCTTTGGCGTCTTCTTGGTCATTGTGATGAGCATGATAGTAGGCGCGGTTTGGTTGTTTAAGACCTTGATTGATGAGCAACGGGTGCCTTTGTCGGCGGTGATTATCCAAGGTGAACGCACTTACACCACGGACGCGGAAGTAGTTGCAGCCATCACTGAAGGTGAAGTAGGTAGTTTTTTTTCAGCAGATGCTGATGAGCTACTGGAGCGGATACAAGCATTGCCATGGATCTATTCCGTATCGATGCGCAGAGAGTGGCCAGGTCGTTTGCGGATTTATCTCGTCGAGCAGGAAGCTGTGGCGGTATGGAACGAACAGGCGTTAGTGAACAAGGACGGACGAGTGTTTGCCGGTGATCCGGCGCGGGTTGAAAAGTTATTGCCGCGCATGCGAGGCCCAGAGACAGACGTGGAGGAAGTGTACCGTCAGTTTCGCCGCATGCAGACCTTGCTCGCGCAAGGTGGGCTAACTCTCACCCAGATTGAGTTGAGCCAGAGGTTCTCAGTGCGTTTATGGATAGACGACGATATTGAACTTCGGCTGGGGCGCGAAGCCCGGTTAGAGCGAGTTCAGCGCTTTATGGATATGTTGCCGCTGATTCGCGCAGAAGACGAACGGGCGATTGCCTATGTGGATTTACGGTATGACACCGGCGCAGCAGTCGGTTGGCGTGACAACAAACCAGGTGAATGAAACGTGATAGTAAAAACAGAAGAAGAAAACATGATCGTCAGCCTGGATGTCGGCACCAGCAAGGTGACCGCATTAATTGGCGAAGTTTCACCCGACGGTGAACTCAGTGTCATCGGTGTTGGTGCAACGGCATCCCGAGGCATGGATAAGGGCGGTGTGAACGATCTGAACTTAGTTGTGCAGTCGATCCAGCGTGCCATTAATGAAGCTGAGCTGATGGCGGACTGCCGTGCATCGGCGGTATACCTCAATATTTCAGGTCGCCATATCGGTTGCCAGAACGAGAATGGCATGGTGCCGATCAATGACGTTGAAGTCACACAGGATGACGTGGAAAGCGTGATTCATGCGGCTAAGTCAGTGCCCATCGCACAAGAGAGACGCATTTTGCATGTGTTACCTCAGGAGTTTGTAATCGACTCCCAAGAGAGTATTAAGAGCCCGGTGGGAATGTCTGGTGTGCGCATGGAATCGCGTGTCCACATCATCACTTGTGCGAACGACATGGCCAAAAACATCGTGAAAGCCGTGGAGCGTTGCGACTTAACCGTCGAGGAGTTGGTATTTTCTGCTCTTGCTTCCAGCAATGCGGTGTTAACCGACGACGAAAAAGAGCTAGGTGTGGCGCTCGTGGATATGGGTGGTGGCACTATCGATATTTCCATCTTCTCAGGTGGCGTGTTGCGTCATACCGCAGTGATTCCGGTTGCGGGTAATCAAGTTACCAACGACATTGCCAAGATTTTCCGGACACCGCTGGGTCACGCTGAAGAAATTAAGGTGCAGTATGCCTGTGCATTGCGTCAGATGGTCAGTATGGAAGACACCATTGAAGTGCCTTCGGTGGGTGGTCGTCCATCACGCATCATGAGCCGTCATACCTTAGCTGAGGTAGTAGAACCGCGGTATCAGGAATTGTTTGAATTGATTCGCGATGAAATAGAAAAAAGTGGACTGGATGAGCAAATTGCAGCCGGGGTAGTACTGACCGGTGGCACCAGCAAGATGGAAGGTGCGGTCGAGTTCGCAGAAGAGATCTTCCAGATGCCCGTGCGCCTTGGGGGGCCATTGGGTGTGAGGGGACTGACTGACTATGTGAGTGACCCGGCTTACGCTACGGCGGTGGGTTTATTGCGTTACGGTCAGATGGTTCTAGCAGAGCAGGAAAAGGAGCGGAGTCGACAGCAGCAATCGCGCTGGTGGCAACGCCTGCAAAGCTGGTTCCGTGGTGAGTTTTAATTGGGGTAATAAGAAAAACTACAGGAAAGTGGAGAGGTAATAACTATGAACATGTTCGAAGTAATTGAGCAGTACGAATCAGACGCGGTGATTAAAGTCATCGGCGTGGGTGGTGGAGGCGGTAACGCCGTCCAACATATGGTGTCGCAGTCCATTGAAGGTGTGCAATTCTTGGCCGCGAATACCGACGCGCAGGCGTTACGCCGCAACGGTGCTGACATCACGATTCAGCTCGGTGGAGATATTACGAAAGGCCTTGGTGCTGGAGCGAATCCAGAAATTGGTCGTCTCGCTGCGGAAGAAAACCGTGAAGAGATCGCCCGTTACCTTGAAGGTGCGGATATGGTCTTTATCGCCGCCGGTATGGGCGGTGGTACGGGTACAGGCGCCGCACCAATTGTTGCTGAAATTGCCAAGGAAATGGGAATTTTGACCGTTGCCGTAGTGACGAAGCCGTTCTCTTTCGAAGGCAAAAAGCGTATGGCTGCTGCTGACGAAGGAATCTCTGAGTTGGCTCAACACGTGGACTCGTTGATCACTATTCCAAACGAAAAGCTGTTGAAGGTTCTGGGCCGTGGCACGAGCTTGTTGGATGCATTTGGTGCAGCGAACAACGTGCTGATGGGTGCTGTGCAAGGGATCGCCGAGCTCATTACACGTCCAGGTTTGATTAACGTGGATTTCGCCGACGTTCAAGCTGTTATGCGCGAAATGGGCACAGCCATGATGGGCACTGGTATTGCTCGCGGTGAAGATCGCGCGCAAGAAGCTGCTGAAATGGCCATTAACAGCCCACTTCTGGAAGATATCGACTTGTCAGGTGCGCGCGGTGTGTTGGTTAACGTGACCGCAGGTATGGACATGAGTATGGAAGAGTTCGATACCGTGGGTCAGACCATCCGTGCATTCGCGTCAGACAACGCCACAGTGATTATTGGTGCCGTGATTGACGTAGAAATGTCAGACGAAATGCGCGTGACAGTCGTTGCGACTGGTATTGGTGCTGAGCGTAAGCCAGATATCTCTTTGGTTGAGCCTCGCAAAGTGGAACCAGCAGGCACACGTTCACCTTCGCTCGGTGGCGGTTACGCAGGGCGTCAAGCGACTGCGGCGAAGATCGAAGAAGAACCAATGAACGTAGCTGATGATGAAAAGCCGGCTGCACGCCCGAAGCCAGCGGGAGACCAGGACTTCTTGGACATCCCAGCCTTCTTGCGACGTCAGGCTGACTAAAAATTAGACTGGCTTGACCAGTACTGTACTATTTGTTATAATTTGTGCCCTTTAGGTTTTGACCGAGAAGTGGACGAAAAGCAAGCTGCTTAAGGGCTAGCGACGAAGTTCAAGAGCGTGTTTTAGCAAGTGCCTCTGAACTGATTGCGCGGGCTCAGAAGTAAAAAAGCAGAGTACACGGGGCCGATTGTAAGAAATTGGCATGGAGTGAGGACGTTAGAATGATCAGACAACGTACAATCAAAGAACCGATTGCGACGACTGGTGTTGGCCTGCATAAAGGAAATAAGGTCAATCTAGTGTTGCGTCCGGCTGCGCCGGATACGGGGATTGTGTTCCGACGTACTGACCTCGATCCTGTAGTCGAGGTGAAGGCATCGCCAGAGCTCGTGCGCGACACGCGTATGTGCACCTGCCTGATCACCGATGACAACGTACGGATCTCCACCGTTGAACACTTGCTCGCGGCGATTGCGGGTATGGGTATTGATAACCTATACGTTGAAGTGGACTCCCATGAAATTCCAATCATGGACGGTAGTTCGCATCCTTTCATCTATCTGCTGCAGACAGCAGGGGTGCAAGAGCAAAGCAAAGCGAAGCGATTCGTCAGAGTGAAAGAAGCAGTGCGCGTTGAAGAAGACGATAAGTGGGCCGAATTATTACCCCATGACGGCTTTCGTATCGACTTCGCCATTGATTTCGATCACCCGGCCATTGCCGATACCAATCAAATGGTTTCGATGGACTTTAGTTCGCAGAACTTTATTCGCGAAATCAGCCGGGCACGAACCTTTGGCTTCATGAAAGACATCGAGTTACTGCGTGCAAATAATCTTGCACTCGGTGGCAGCATGGATAATGCAGTCGTACTCGACGAGTTCCGGATTTTGAACAATGACGGACTTCGCTACGACGACGAGTTCGTGAAGCATAAAGTATTGGACGCTATTGGCGACCTGTACATGGGTGGTCACAGTATTTTGGGTCATTTGCGTGCGCACAAATCTGGGCATGCATTGAACAACAAACTGTTGGTTGCCCTAATGGAGCGCCAAGAAGCGTGGGAATTCGTCACCTTTGAAGAACCCGCGACAGCAGCTCCAATTAGTTACCTCAATCCTGTATTAGCATGACACCAATGGACGGGTCGCAATCAGCGGCCCGTTCACGTTTTGGTGCGTGAAAAACTAACGTGTTGATTGAAATAGCGACGGATCGATATGGATTTCGAGTTGATTCACTCGTGAGTCTGGAATTCGTTGTAGATTGTGAATAATATGGTGTTCGGTGAAACGCAATCGAGTGGCCCAGGCCGAGGTTGCAACAGCCACTGACAATACGCCTTCACGCAAAGCAATACAGCGTGTTGCCGCAGCAAGCTCGGGGGAAACCGCTTGCTGCCAAAGAGCGCTAAGATGCTCCGCGTCGTCAGAACGCTTATTGAGTTCAGCAAGAGGACCCTTGGCTAGCAGATCTTGCAGGCTCTTGGGTGGTCGGTTGAACATAAATTAGAAACTGAGTGAGTGAATTATTGCATGAGTTTAGCAATCCTTTATAAAGGCAGAAAGGTCAGGTTTAAAATGAACTTGTCTCGTCGCCGTTTACTCAGCTTTTTGGGTATTGCCGCATTTCTTCTCGTGAGTTACCACCAACCTTGGAAAGACCGGGGTGTGGATCCACAGCTAGCACAAAAGAAAATTCATCAAGAGCAACTTCGTTTGGCCCGAGAGTCAGAGGCCGTATTAGAAGTGCGTCAGCAAGTTCAGCGTGAATTAACCGCCATGTCTATGAAAATGGGTGAACTGCAAGGCCAGTTAATGCGCCTAGAGGCATTCGGCCAACGTTTAGCTGAAGTTGCAGAAATAGATGAAGGTGAATTTTTCTTCGGTCAGCCACTTCCTGTGGGTGGTCCAGAAACTAACATTAACGAATGGCCAGTGGTGAATGAGCACAACCTGCTCAGGGACCTTGATCAAATGCTCGAACAACTTGCCGATCGACAAAAACAACTCCGCCTACTTGAGTCTGTGATGGTGAATCACCATATAGATGAAGCGCGTTTCATTGCAGGGCGTCCGGTGAACTCGGGTTGGTTGTCGTCGCAATATGGTATTCGTCGTGATCCGTTTAATGGAAACCCGACCATGCACCGTGGAATTGACTATGCTGCACCGGAAGGAACACCGGTCATGGTCACCGGCGCAGGTATTGTAACTTTTGCTGGCCGCCGTGCCGCGTATGGCAACTTAGTTGAAGTGGACCATGGTGGCGGTCTTCGTACCCGTTACGCGCATTTGAAAAATTATGCCGTTGAAGTAGGGGATGTGGTCACACGAGGTCAGAAGATCGGCCAAGTAGGGCAAACCGGTCGAGCAACAGGGCCACACGTTCACTATGAAGTTTTGCAGAATGGTCGACACTTGAATCCGGCCGAGTATGTGACCCGTCGCGCACCTCGTGATTAAAAGGTGAGCAGTACGGTAACGGCACCCGTGCAGGTGCCGTTTTGTTTTTTTAGTTAACTCATGTTTTCTCCGTGCCAACAGGACGTTGGTGGCAGGAACCGACGCAGGAATCTCGAAGCAAATGATTGGTAGTCTAGTAAAACGCCTTTTTGGTAGTCGCAACGAACGTATCATCCGCAAGTTAGAGAAAGAAGCTCAGCGGATTAATGCATTAGAGCCTGAGTTTGAGGCTTTGTCTGACGAGCAGCTGAAGGAAAAAACCGCCGAGTTCAAACAGCGGTTGGCTGATGGGCAAAAGTTGGATGTCGTTCTGATTGAAGCCTTTGCGACTGTGCGTGAAGCGAGCAAGCGTGTATTCAACATGCGCCACTTCGACGTGCAGCTAGTCGGCGGTATGATCTTGAACGACAATCGTATTGCAGAAATGCGCACGGGTGAAGGTAAAACCCTGACGGCGACCTTGCCTGCCTACCTGAATGCTTTAACCGGCGGTGGTGTGCACATTATTACGGTCAATGACTACCTCGCGAAACGTGACGCCGATTGGAACCGTCCCTTGTTTGAATTCCTCGGCATGACCGTCGCTTGCAACGTCGCCGGAATGATGCCGCAAGACAAGAAAGCAGCTTATGAAGCTGACATTCTATATGGCACTAATAATGAGTTTGGTTTCGATTACCTGCGCGACAATATGGCGTTTGCTCCGCAAGAGCGCGTGCAGCGCGATCTTTACTACGCCATTGTCGATGAAGTTGACTCGATCCTAATCGATGAAGCGCGAACTCCACTCATCATCTCGGGCCCTGCAGAAGACTCTTCAGAGTTGTACGCCAAGATGAATGTGTTGGTGAAGCAGTTAACCCGTCAGTTACACGAAGACGGTAAAGGTGAAGAAGGCGCCGAGCTGGGCGACTTCACTATTGACGAAAAGTCGCGTCAGTTACATTTAACCGAGCATGGCCAAGAGCGCATTGAAGAAATCTTAAGACAAGACGGCTTATTGAATGACGAAGACTCTTTGTATTCGGCGGCGAACATCACGCTGTTACATCATGTGAATGCTGCGTTACGAGCTCACCACTTGTTCCAACGTGATGTGGATTACATCGTCAAAGATGACCAAATTGTTATCGTAGATGAGCATACAGGCCGGACTATGGAAGGCCGTCGTTGGTCTGAAGGTTTACACCAGGCCATGGAAGCTAAAGAAGGTGTGTCTATTCAGCACGAAAACCAGACCCTTGCGTCTATCACCTTCCAGAACTATTTCCGCCTCTACGAGAAGCTCTCCGGTATGACCGGTACGGCAGACACTGAAGCCTTCGAGTTCCAGCAAATCTATGGTCTTGAGACGGTCGTAGTACCGACCAACAAACCGATGGTTCGCGATGACATGGCGGATTTAATCTTCCTCACCGCCCAAGAAAAGTATGACGCGATTATCAAAGATATTCGCGAGCAACGAGACGCCCAGCGTCCAGTCCTGGTGGGTACGAGTTCCATTGAGAGCTCAGAGCTCGTTTCTCGGTTGCTGAAGAAAGAAAAAATTAAGCACAAAGTTCTGAACGCGAAGTTCCATGCTCAAGAAGCTGAAATTATCGCGCAGGCAGGTCAGGCGGGTGCGGTTACTATCGCAACCAACATGGCGGGTCGTGGAACAGATATCGTGCTTGGCGGAAACTTGCAGGTGGAAATCGATGGTCTCGAGAATCCGGATCCAGAGCAGGTGAAGCGTCTCACGGAAGCTTGGCAAGTTCGCCACGATGCGGTCATTGAAGCCGGTGGTCTGCATATTATTGGTACGGAGCGTCATGAATCACGCCGGATTGATAACCAGCTTCGTGGTCGCGCAGGTCGTCAGGGTGACCCAGGTTCTTCACGCTTCTATTTGTCGCTGGAAGACAGCTTAATGCGGATCTTTGCCACCGATCGAATGGCGGGCATGATGAAGCGTTTGGGCATGAAGCCAGGGGAAGCGATTGAGCATCCGTGGGTAACCAAAGCCATTGAGAACGCACAGCGTAAAGTAGAAGCGCGTAACTTCGATATTCGTAAGCAATTACTTGAGTACGATGACGTAGCTAACGACCAACGTAAAGTGGTGTATCAGCAGCGGAATGAGTTGCTCGACGAAGGTGACATTAAAGAAACCATCGAAGCGATTCGTGACGATGTTCTCAACAAAGTGATTTCTGAGTACATTCCACCGGAGTCTTTGGAAGAAATGTGGAATGTGTCGGGCCTTGAAGATCGTCTGCGCGCAGACTTTGATATGGATTTACCGATCCAGAAATGGCTCGATGAAGATGACAAGCTGTTTGAAGAAGTTTTGCGTGAGCGCATTGTTGGGCTTTCGAACAAAGCTTACCAAGACAAAGAGCAGCAAGTGGGTCCTCAGGTACTGCGTAACTTTGAGAAAGCGATCATGCTGCAAAGCTTGGACTCTCATTGGAAAGAGCATTTAGCTGCCATGGATCATTTGCGCCAGGGTATTCACTTACGCGGTTATGCACAAAAGAATCCGAAGCAAGAGTACAAGCGTGAAGCCTATGACCTATTCATGGACATGCTTGAAGCACTGAAAGTGGATGTGGTGAGTATTCTGAGTAAGGTTCGGGTGCGTGCCGAAGAGGACGTTGAAGCGGTTGAAGCACAACGTCGTAAAGCAGACGCTATGCCACGTGAGTACAAGCATGAGTCCTCGCCTACTTCAGGTGCTGCGGGAGCCGCTGCAGGCGCCCCTGGTGCAGGTATGGGTATCTCTGGACAACCTGTGGTGCGTGAGGGTGACAAAGTAGGTCGTAATGACCCGTGCCCTTGTGGTTCAGGTAAAAAGTTTAAGCACTGCCACGGCAAGCTAACCTAAGCGTTGCAGCAGCGATGAAGTCGGTTCATGTTGCGGTGGGTGTTGTGATGCAAGAGATCGCAGGCGGCACCCAGCAAATTCTCATTAGCCGCAGAGCGGCACATCAGCATCAGGGTAACTTGTGGGAATTCCCCGGCGGTAAAGTGGAGCCGGGCGAACCTGTGCAACAGGCGTTAGCGCGGGAACTTGAGGAAGAGTTAGGCGTTGTCGTTGAACAGGCCGAAGCGCTACTCGAAGTAGGTCACGCGTACTCCGACAAACATGTGTTGCTTGATGTATGGTGGGTTTCACAGTTCAGTGGCACGGTGACCGGTCGCGAAGGTCAAGAGTGGCGCTGGGTGCCGGCTGAACAACTTCGCGACTATGACTTCCCAGCGGCAAATCAGCCCATTTTAGAAGCGGTGCTGCGCCGGTGTCAGATGTCCCTCACCCATGATTAAAGCCGCACACCACGCGTTTAAATTAATCCTGCCAATCTTCTGAACTCTCATTTGCCGATGGCGGTAATTCGGGACCCGGAATCGCATGGTCTTCACTCGCCCAAGCTCCCAAATCGATGAGCTTACAACGCTCGCTACAAAACGGCCGAAAGGTTGACTCTGTTGTCCATACCACGGGCGTTTGGCAAGTCGGGCATTTGACGATTGGGGCTGACTGGGTCATGCAAAATCCTCGATGAAAATCACTGGGTATCGTTACAAAAAGTAATGTTACAAAATGAACTGTTACAAAAAGATCAGAATGAGCACGTGAGGCTGTTCACGCAAGCAAAACGATAATCTGAAAGATGAACCCTGATCATAGAGAATCATGGCCTGCGAGCGCAAGGTACTTCTGGTGTAATCGATCTATTTCCTTATCTAGGTCGTCGAGCGAACCTTGATTATCAATCACATCATCGGCACCTTTCAGGCGTTCTTCACGTGGTAGTTGCGCCGCAATAATGGCTTGTATTTGTTCGGCTGACACCTGATCACGGGCTTGAGTACGGCTAATCTGTGTGGCCTCCGGTACATCGACAACCAACACACGATCACAAATTTTATTGAGGTGGTTTTCTAACAACAGTGGTGCAGACAAGATGACATAAGGCGAGCTGCTCCGTGTCAGCGCATTAAGAATGTGTTCCCGAATCAGCGGGTGCAAAAGTGCATTCAGCCAATCTTTGTCTACGGGGTTGGCAAAGACTCGAGCGCGCAATGCGGCGCGGTCTAACTCACCACTCGCTTGAATCATCTGATCACCGAAGTGCTCACGAATAGCAATCAGTGCGGTAGAACCGGGCTCAACCACATTGCGGGCAATGATATCTGCGTCCACCACATCAATGCCACGGGCAGCAAATCTGTTGGTGACCTGCGTCTTGCCGCAGCCAATCCCGCCTGTGACCCCTATAACCCATTGTTTCATAGCCCGAGCAGTCCCCAATACCAAGTGTAAATATCGGTACCGACAAACAATGCAACTGCGCCGGCGAGGGCGAGAAACGGACCAAAAGGGATGGGCACGCCTTGTTTGTGGCGTTTCATTAAAATCATGACGAGGCCAATCAATGCGCCAATGACAGAAGCCAATAGAACAATAAGCGGCAGCATCTGCCAGCCAAGCCAAGCACCCAGTGCTGCAAGTAACTTGAAGTCACCATACCCCATGCCTTCTTTGCCAGTGGTAAGACGAAACAGCCAATACACGCTCCAGAGAAAAGCGTAGCCGAATACCGCTCCGAGTATCGCGTCGGCAGGACTCACGGTATCGAGGAACAAGCTCGCAAGTAATCCTGCCCATAGAAGTGGCAAGGTCAGTTGGTCAGGCAACAACATCTCATCGGCGTCAATGAGTGTCAGTAAGGTGAGCACATAAAGAAAAATGGCATACACCCAACCTTCGAGAGAAAACCCGAAGAATGCGACACAAAAGAGGGTCGTAACAGCAACCAAGGCTTCCAATAAGGGGTACCTTAGTGAAATACGAGTTTTGCAATGGCGGCAACGTCCGCGCAAGACAAGGTAACTCAATACCGGAATGTTCTCGTACCAGCGAATAGTCGTCCGGCACGAGGGGCAATGGGATCGGGGGGTTGCTAAATTAAAGGTTGGAGTCTTAGCTACGGGTTGCTCAAGGGCTTCTGCACATTCTTGCTGCCATTGACGTTTCAGCATCACAGGTAGGCGCGCCACCACCACGTTGCCAAAGCTTCCGAACAGTAAGCCGAGCAACAACGCCGTAAAAGTCCCCAAAAAGGGGTCAAAAAACAGGTATCCGATCACAAACTCTCCTTGGTCATAACGAATCTTAACTTACCGCAAGCCCTAACTGAAAGAGCGGAAGGTAAAGTGCCACCATAAACACGGCGGCACACAAGCTGATCACTACTAATACAAGGGTTGGAAGCTGCTGTGCAAAACGCGCTTGGCGCATGCTTAACGCAAATTTAAGCTGAGCCGCTACGCTCATGAGTTGTTTTGGGAGTGTGCCACTGCGTTCGCCGAGCTCAAGTAAGCCTTGTTGGGCCGAATTGAGTGGGTGGTGACGGAATAATTGCGTCGCACTGCGGCCAAGGTTGAGCTGATGTAAGCTCTGATACCAGCGCTGGCGGCTGAATGGACATGAATGATACTTCGCCACTAAGGTGACTCCCTGTTGTAGGGTAAAGCCTTGGGTCAGGCTTAACCCGAGACGATAATAATCCTCGCCATTTGCACCCATGGGCCACCAAGGCTGGCGCACGAGCCATGCCATAATCCGCGCTTTCATATGCGACGTTCTGAGCACAGGCCACCACTTCCATAGCAGCAGAACACCGCCAAGTAGAGCGGTCAGGCAGGCCAAGAACCCAGTACCCATGCCAGCCGCCGGCTGCAGTAACCAAGCAGTAATCCAAGGCAGTTCCGCCTGTGCATCTGCGTACATGGTGGCAAAACGCGGTAACACCGCCAACTTCATGGCCAGCCACAAAAATATGCCGAGAACGAGCACAGTGCTTGGATAACTTAAGGCAGCGTACAAGGCGCGTCGCTGCGCCACCCGTTCTTGTAACTCAAGAGCAAGATTTGCCAGAGCCGCCGGAAGCTGTCCAATTTCCTCGGCACTTTGTAAGGCACTGACGTAGCGCTGTAAAAGTAGAGGTCCGTGTGCCTTGAGGCGGCTGGCGAGAGACTCACCTCGCTCTATTCCGATTAAAAGTGCATGACTGAGGTTGGCAGTGCAGTGACATAAGCTTTGTTGATGCAGGAATGAAAGTGCACGGTGCATATCGAAACCTGCATTAAGCAATTCAGACCACGTATGAAACCATTGTTGCCACACTGCTAACTGGGCTAAGGAGCCACTCCGAGAGCGTCGCAGAGGCACTGCACTCAGCAGTTCATTACCCCGATGCCACAATTGAATGCGGAGCGTCTGCAGGCTTTGCGCCTTGCGCACACCGCGCTGGACGGTCTCTTGCTCATGGCGAGCCCGTGCTTCATAGCGATACCAACTGGCCTGCATTAGAGGGCCTGTGCGGGTTGTGGTTTGGCTGGGCTAAAAATGCCATCGAGCTCTAGCCAGAAGTTCCCCGCACCAACAGGTTGTAGGAGCGCGCGCCGGGCCTGTACTTGGATTGGAATGAGATCGAATACGCCCCAGCGTTTGTCGTGCAGCGTGACCAGTCGTTGATTCATGACTAAGCGCAAGCAGCCCGCAAGTTCTGCATAGCGAACGCCCAGTTGCTCAAGCCGAATGAGGGCTGCCATAGGAGTGCCTGCGTGCAAGGTCGCTAGTACTAAATGGCCTGTATGGGCCGCCCGCACCGTCATTTCCGCAGTTTCTTCATCGCGGATTTCACCCACCATCAGAACATCGGGATCTTGTCTTAAAAGTGCCCGGAGACAGGCTGCGAATGAGAGTTCCGTATGACCGGTGGCGGCAGTTTGATTTATTCCGGGAAGCGGCACTTCAATGGGATCTTCAATGGTACTGATGTTTACCTGAGGATGGTTGAGGTATTGCAACATGGCATAGAGTGAACGTGTTTTGCCGCTACCCGTTGGGCCAGTCACGAGGATGAGGCCATCAGGAACCTTGAGTGTCTCTTGCACTAGGGTCAGCTGGTCAGGGAGCAACCCCAGTTGCGTGAGCGTCCAGCGGTCATTCGAGTCGCTGAATAAACGCAGTACAACCTTTTCGCCGAATAAGGTGGGTAATGAGTTTAACCGGCAATCAAGAGTGAGGTTGGCGCTTTGCAATTGAAAGCGTCCGTCCTGTGGCACGCGTCGATTGGTAACATCTACCCGCGCTGCATTTTTTAGCGCCGCAACGAATTGCTCCCCCTTAAACAGGGGCCATTGGGCAACATCAACTAGCTTACCGAGGCGGCGCGCGCGCAGTCGATAGTGCTCAGCAGAGGGTTCAAAGTGTAAGTCGGAGGTTCCATGAGTGACTTCTGCAACAATACTGTCACTCAAGGCTTCAGGAAGATGTTGATGAGAATCCATGTGCGACGCCGTTTCAGAGCGCCAAAGCCGACTGGCAATGAGATACACGAGCACCGAGCGCATGATCTGAGCAACTGAGTTGCCACTGAAGCTGCGTTGTTTGCGGCAACGGCGTCAATTCAATGGTGACCGGTTGGCCTTGCGCATCTGTTGCTTGTAGCTGTGCCCGAATCGACCCCGCCATTGCGCCCGGAGCGAGACTCAATAAGCCTTGCGGCAAAGGGCTCGGAACAGCGGGAATACCTTGAGTACCCCACTGATGGCAAGGTGCAAGAGTACCTTCTTGCTGCCAACATAACGCAATCGCCGTTTGCCATGGTTGCATGGCCATTAAGGCAGTACTTGCGCGGGCGCGTTGGGTGTAATCCGTAAACGCAGGGACAGCAATAGAGCTGAGAATGCCGAGGATGGCAATTACGATCATCAGCTCAATCAAACTAAAACCAAGCAGCAGTCTTTTCACAAAAGGTCCTTAGGCAGTTTCAAAGTTATTGAATCGAAGGACCAAAGTTGTAGTAAAAAGCCGTCTCAAACGAGAAATCGAGGCTGTGAGTTTACGCAATAACGAACGTTTTAAGCGGAGTTGTCGACCATCCGCATCGATAGGTCGAGCGCCTGCACATGCTTGGTGAGCGCACCCGAGGAAATATAATCAACACCCATGGCAGCATAGTGGGCGAGTCGATCCGCGGTGACATTGCCTGATACCTCGAGTTTCGCGATGCCTCGTGATTGCTCAACGGCGATGCGAATGTCTGCGTCACTAAAGTTGTCGAGCATAATGACATCGGCACGAGCCGCTAATGCCTGCGCCAATTCTGCGAGGTTTTCTACTTCCACTTCGACCCAAGCGCCGCTTTGTAGCTGTTTTGCGCGTGCCACGGCTGCTGCAATGGAGCCACAAGCAGCGATGTGATTTTCCTTGATCAAGTAAGCGTCGTACAGGCCAATACGGTGATTCTTTCCGCCACCACAACGCACCGCATATTTTTGACCAAGGCGCATGCCTGGAAGCGTTTTTCGGGTGTCGAGCAGCGCTGTGTTTGAGCCGGCTAAGTGTAGAACAGCAGCAGCGACTGCGGTTGCAGTACCTGATAAAGTTTGCACGAAATTTAGTGCAGTTCGTTCACCCGTGAGTAACGCGCGTGAACTGCCGCGCAAAATGAAGAGTGTTTGGTCTGGTATCACGGGGTCGCCATCTGCCACCTGCCAGTCAATAATGACTTTCGGGTCGAGCTGCCGAAAGGTTTCGTCGACCCAAGCTTGACCACAAAAGACACCAGCCTCACGCGTAATCACCCGCGCGACTGACTGCCGATCAGCAGGGATCAAGCAGGCGGTAATATCCCGTTCAAGATGAACCTCGCCACCCAAGTCTTCGCGCAAGGCATGCGCAACTTCGGTGGGAATACTTTGACGCAGTGCATCATCCATGGACAAGTGGTGGCTCATTGTTGGGCGCGTCCTTTTAACTACTGACGAATGGTGAGACGACGATCTCGTTGGGTGAATTCTAACGTTCTTAGGGCACTCATGCCCAGCAGAACATGCTCACTGTCGTAATCTGGGACAATGGTTCCAGACACATTGTACAGTACGATTTCGCCAAGTCGCAGTTCGTCAATTTGCGTTTGATAAGCCGTAGCAATGCCATTGGCCGTGCGCACTTGCACGCGATTACCACGGCTAAGCCCTAACCGTTCACTCATGTCGCCGGGAATTGCCACTTGCGTGGCGCCAGTGTCGAGGAGGAAATTGACCTGTTGTTGATTAATAAAGCCTTTGGCAATGTAGTGACCACCACGGTTCTGCTCGAGTACCACCACCGCTTGGCCACCATCGCGGTAGGTATCGAGTTGGCGATTGGGATTATCTCGGCCTTCTAAGTACGAGTTAAAAAAGAAATATAAAACGAATAACGCCGCGGCCCACGCGAAAATATAAAACCAGCCGCCAATCCGGCGTTCTTCATCATACTGCTCATTCATGGTACTCGAATCCTCATTGATTGCCGTTCATCCTCTTTACCTCAACGGCAAATCCTCCGATACTGGCTTCTCTATCAAGACGTTAGCAAATTAGTCGAGGCGAGGGTATGCATTTTACGATTTCCAATCACCGCTTGGTGGACGCCCCGTTTTATCCATCACCTCATCAGGATGAACGCCCTGAAGGGGAGTCTATTGATCTACTGGTGATTCATGGAATTAGTTTACCCGCAGGTGAATTTGGTGGTCCACATATCACCGATTTATTCTTAGGCTGCTTAGATTGTGCTGCACATGAGAGCTTTAAACCGCTTGAGGGCCTTCGTGTATCCGCGCATTGCCTGATTCGTCGAAATGGTGAGGTGATTCAATATGTGCCTTTTGATCAGCGGGCTTGGCATGCAGGTGTCTCTGAGTGGCAAGGTCGCACGGGGTGTAATGACTTCTCTATTGGCATTGAACTTGAGGGAACCGACACAGCCCCCTACACTGAAGCACAGTACAAAACTTTAGCGGCGGTGACGCGGGCGATTCAAGAAAACTACCCGCAAATAACTGCAGACCGCATTGTTGGGCATGAACATATTGCGCCTGGCCGGAAAACAGATCCGGGCCCGGCATTTGATTGGCAACTGTATCAATCGTGCATGAAGCACGACACCATCACAGGATGAAGACATGATTGTACTTTCGTTATTTGTTGCACTGGTTTTGGAACGACTCCGAATTACCCCTGCCGGTTGGCAGCTCGATCAGTCGGCTCGCAATTACGATGACTGGCTACACACCCAAGACGCGATTAAAAGTTATCGCGAGCATGATCTCCTTGGGCCGCTGATGCTGCTGACCCCAGCGGTGTTATTAGCCATTGTACTGTTGTTTGGCACCGGCTCGTTGTCGGATTTTTTAATTAATGTGGTGGTGCTGACCTTAGTGCTAGGTTGTCGCCCACAGCGTGAAGCGTTGCGCGAGTGGTTGTTGGCAGTCCAACGGGAAGATCAACAAGCGCAACTCGATGCGGAAGCCACCTTACTGCCTGAGTCTGACAATGGCATTACCTTGGGGCAACAGCTGTTATGGCTGAACTTCCGTTTCTATTTCTCGGTGGCGTTCTGGTTTGTACTTTTTGGTGCGCCGGGAGTTCTGGGCTATGGCCTATTACGTGCCTGTGCTGAACGTGAGCCGCGCTTAATGCATTGTGTGGATTGGTTACCAGTGCGAGTGGCGGGCTTTGCTTATTTGTTGGTGGGCCACTTTTCTCGTGGCATGCCAGCCTGGGTTCGCAGTTTGTCATCCTTCCACACGCCGGCCCAAGAGGAATTGACCGCTATTGCGCGCGACGCCGAGGAAGTCCCTGAGAACGCAGAAGATGTAGCCGAAGAGCCGCAAGCCATGATGGCCCTTGCGCGCCGCAGTACCATTTTACTGCTTGCGGCGATCGCGTTGGCGACCATATTTGGCTGGATTGTGTAATAACTGACAAGTGGTAATACCAATGATTCGACTCCAGAGACTAGGAAGGAGTTAACGAAAGCGTTATACTACTGCTATCGTATAAATTGGTCTGACCAAATAACCGGTGGGTCATATGAGTGAATTGCAGCGCATTCAACAGACAAAACTGTCTGACGTTATTGTCAGTCAGATTGAGTCGTTGATCGTCGACGGTACCTGGTCGGCGGGCGAGCGATTGCCTTCGGAGCGCGAACTTGCTCGGCAGTTTCAGGTGTCACGTCCCTCATTGCGAGAAGCGATACAGAAGCTAGAAGCAAGGGGCCTGGTGTCGCGACGTCAAGGCGGTGGTACTTATATTGCCGGAGCTCTCGACCAGCATGTCGCGGATCCGTTGTTTGACTTGCTGGCGCGCCATCCTGAATCACAATTTGATTTACTTGAATTTCGCCATGCACTGGAAAGTGTGTCGGCGTATTTTGCTGCGCTACGGGGCACCGACATGGATATGGCCCGTATCGAAGCAACCTTTGCCAAAGCAACGGAAACCGAGCCTACCAGCCCGGCCCGTGCACAGGCATTGATGGCTTTTTACATTGCCGTGGCCGAAGGCTCGCACAACGTGGTGCTGTTGCATCTTGTGCGTGGCATGGCTGAGCTACTGCAAGATAACATTCGGCGGAATCTGGAACAGTTGCAAGGACGTAGCGATGTGTTAGCACAGTTACAAATTCACCGAGAAGCGATGGTACAAGCCATTATCGCTCGGCAGCCAGAACAGGCGCGCACCGCATGTCATGATCATTTGGCTTATATCGAACAAGTTTTATTGCAATTAAATCGGGAGCACACTCGCGTCCAACGAGCATTACGGCGTGGTGATAATTAATCTCCTTGGGTAGAACAGAATTGGAAGTGAAAGGAACCATTATGGCAGAACATGATCGTCACGATATTGATCCCCAAGAAACGCTTGAGTGGGTCGAATCACTAGAAGCCGTGCTCGACGCTGAAGGTCCAGAGCGTGCGCATTTTATTCTTGAGCAATTGGTCGACAAGGCGCGCCGCAGTGGTGCGTATCTGCCTTATCAGCCGACCACCGCCTATTTAAATACTATTCCTGTGAGCCAAGAGCCAGTGATGCCGGGTGACCACACCCTGGAAGCACGGATTCGCGCTGCGATTCGTTGGAATGCATTGGCGATGGTATTGCGTGCCTCGAAGAAAGAGCTTGAGCTCGGCGGCCATATTTCCAGCTTCGCCTCGTCGGCCATGCTGTACGACGTGGGCTTTAATCACTTCTTCCGTGCTCCGGGCGAAGACGGTGGCGATTTCCTCTTTATCCAGGGTCACGTATCACCCGGTATTTATGCGCGTGCGTTCCTCGAGGGCCGCGTGACTGAAGAACAGCTCGATAAATTCCGTCAGGAAGTAGACGGTGATGGTTTGTCGAGTTACCCGCATCCGAAGCTAATGCCAGACTTCTGGCAGTTCCCTACGGTCTCAATGGGCTTGGGACCTATGCAGGCAATTTATGCGGCGCGTTTCCTCAAGTACTTAACCGACCGTGGCATTAAAGACTGCTCCAAGCAGCGGGTGTACTGCTTCTTGGGTGACGGCGAAGTGGATGAGCCAGAGAGCTTAGGCGCCATCGGTCTTGCCACGCGTGAAGGCCTCGACAACTTAACCTTCGTGGTGAACTGTAACCTGCAGCGGCTTGACGGTCCGGTGCGTGGGAACGGCAAGATTATTCAAGAACTTGAAGGTACTTTCCGTGGCGCAGGCTGGGAAGTGATCAAGGTTATTTGGGGTCGCTACTGGGATCCACTGTTGTACCGTGACACTGAAGGCAAGTTAGCCGAAATCATGCAAACGAGCGTGGACGGCGAATACCAAAACTACAAAGCGAAAGGTGGTGCGTATACCCGCGAGCATTTCTTCGGCAAAACTGAAGAAACCAAAGCTATGGTTGCGAACTTATCAGATGAAGATATCTGGCGCCTGAATCGGGGTGGTCACGATCCGGTGAAAGTTTACGCGGCATACCATAAAGCGGTAAATACCAAAGGTCGTCCTCAGGTGATCCTGGCGAAAACCGTAAAAGGTTATGGCATGGGCTCGGCGGGCGAAGGGAAGAACGTGGCTCACCAGGTGAAGAAAATGGACGTGGAAGCTATTAAGCATTTCCGTGACCGTTTCAATATTCCAGTGAAAGACAGTGAGTTGGAAGATATCCCATACTTCCGCTTCCCAGAGGACAGCGAAGAAGCGAAATATCTGCGCGAGCGCCGCGAGAAGCTTGGTGGCTTTATGCCAGTGCGTCTTCCTGAAACGGACAAAGAGCTCGACGTACCTTCGTTGAAAGCCTTTGAAGCCGTGTTAAAAGGCTCGGGAGATCGTGAAATCTCCACAACCATGGCTTTCGTGCGAGTGCTGACCGCCATGCTGAAAGACAAAAAGATTGGCCAGCGCGTTGTTCCTATTATTCCCGACGAAGCACGTACCTTCGGGATGGAAGGCTTGTTCCGGCAAGTAGGTATCTATTCAAGCCAAGGGCAGAAGTACACCCCGCAAGACGCCGATCAAGTGGCTTACTATCGTGAAGACACCAAAGGTCAGGTGTTACAGGAAGGGATTAACGAACTCGGTGCGATGGCGTCTTGGGTTGCGGCGGGTACAAGTTACTCGACGAATAACGAGCCGATGATCCCGGTCTACATCTACTACTCCATGTTTGGTTTCCAACGGGTCGGTGATTTAGTGTGGGCAGCAGGCGACAGCCAAGCCCGTGGTTTCTTGATTGGTGGAACTGCCGGTCGCACCACGCTGAATGGTGAAGGACTGCAGCACCAAGACGGTCATAGTCACCTGCACTTTGGCACCGTGCCAAACTGTGTGACCTATGATCCAACCTATGGTTACGAGGTTGCCGTTATTGTGCAGGACGGCATGCGCCGGATGTTTGGTGAGCAAGAGAATGTGTTCTATTACATCACGGTCATGAACGAAAACTACAAGCAGCCAGAAATACCCGAAGGTGTGGAAGAAGGCATCCTAAAAGGTATTTATAAGCTAGACGAAGTGAAGGCGACCAAGGCAAAAGCTGAAGTCCGCTTGTTAGGTTCAGGCACGATTCTGCAGCAAGTTCGCGCTGCCGCTGAGCTACTGAAAGACAAGTATGGCGTGAGCTCAACGGTATACAGTGCAACTTCGTTTAACGAACTGGCACGCGATGGTTTGGATGTAGAGCGTTACAACATGCTCAATCCAACCAAGAAAGAGAAGAAGGCCTATATTACGAGCGTGCTAGAAGGTTCGAAGGCGCCAGTGATAGCTGCAACGGACTATATGAAGCTCTATGCTGATCAAGTTCGTGCCTGGGTACCTGCGCCATTCCGTGTGCTTGGTACAGACGGCTTTGGCCGCTCGGACAGCCGCGAGAAGTTGCGTCGTCACTTTGAGGTGAATGCCGAGTATATCGCTTTGGCTGCACTTGCTGAGTTGGCGAAAGCGGGCGATATCGACAAGAAAGTTGTGACGCAAGCCATTAAAGACTTTGGCATCGACGTCGACAAACTCAACCCACTCTACGCATAAGGAGCAGATCATGGCAGATGCAAAAGAAGTACTTGTTCCCGACGTGGGTGGGGAAGGCGTTGAAGTTATCGAAATCTTAGTGAGTGAAGGCGATCAAGTAAGCGCAGAAGATTCGCTAGTCACCGTCGAGAGCGATAAGGCCTCAATGGATATTCCTGTGCCATTTGACGGTGTCGTGAAGTCGTTGAAAGTGAAAGTGGGCGACAAAATTAGTGAAGGTGACTTGTTAGCGTTGATTGAAGCGAGCAGTGGCGACGCTGCGAAAGAGTCTTCCGACGAAGCGAAGGAAGCACCGAAGGCCGAAGCGAAAGAAGAGCCTGCGAGCGCGAAGGAAGAAACGAAAGCAGAAGCTCAGCCAGAGAAAAAGCCGGCAAAGAAAAGTGCTAGCTCGCAAGTCATTGAAGTGTCCGTCCCAGATATTGGTGAAGACGGTGAAGTTGAAGTGATTGAAGTCTTGATCAGTGAAGGCGATAGCATTGCTGCTGAAGACGGTTTAATCACTCTGGAAACTGACAAAGCCACCATGGACGTGCCGAGTCCACAGGCCGGTACTGTGAAGAGCGTGAAGGTCAAAGTGGGCGATAAGGTGAGCCAAGGCTCATTAGTTATCGAACTGGAAGTAGCTGGCGACGACGCAGACGATGATACGGAAACTGAAACGCAAGCTTCTGCGGCTAGTGAGAGCAACGTCACTGACAGCCAAGCCAGCACCAATCAGGACAGTGGACGTGAATCAGAGCGGCGTGAACCGCCAGTGCCTGATCATCCGCTGGGGCGTAAAGGTCAAAGCGACTCGATTCCTCATGCGTCGCCTGCGGTGCGCAGACTGGCTCGTGAGTTTGGCGTCGACCTCACGAAAGTGAATGGATCGGGGCCGAAAAATCGGATTCTGAAAGAAGATGTGCAGTCCTATGTGAAGTATGAACTATCGCGGCCGAAAGCATCTGCCGCGGCTGCCACCGGTGGTCAAGGTGGCTTACAGGTGATTGCTCAGCCGAAAGTAGATTTCAGCAAGTTTGGCGAGATCGAAGAAGTTGAACTCACCCGTATTCAACGGATCTCGGGCCCGAATCTTCATCGCAATTGGGTTACCATCCCCCATGTGACACAGTTTGACGAAGCAGACATTACGGAACTCGAAGCCTTCCGTAAGGCTGAGAATGAACAGTTGGCGAAGCAAAAAGCCGATGTGAAGTTTACGCCACTCGTGTTTATCATGAAGGCGGCTGCCAAGGCGTTACGGGAATTCCCAGTCTTCAATTCATCGCTAGCCGAAGACGGCGAGCATCTGATCATGAAGAAATACGTCAATATTGGGATTGCCGTGGACACTCCGAATGGCTTGGTCGTGCCGGTGATTCGTGATGTGGACAAGAAAGGTATTGTCGAGTTATCACGGGAACTGACCGACGTCAGTCTGCGTGCTCGGGATGGCAAGTTGAAAGCGGCCGATATGCAAGGTGGTTGTTTCTCAATCTCAAGCTTGGGCGGCATTGGCGGAACGGCCTTTACGCCGATCGTAAATGCACCCGAAGTGGCTATTTTGGGTGTTTCGAAGAGTGATATGAAGCCTGTATGGAATGGCAAAGAGTTTGAAGCACGACTCATGCTGCCACTCAGTTTGTCATACGACCATCGCGTCATTGATGGGGCAGCGGCAGCGCGCTTCTCAGTCTATTTGAGTTCCGTACTGTCAGATATCCGAAAAATCATTCTGTAAGAGCGGTGAACGTCTGCCAAAAGGCAGACGTTTGCGCAATTTCCCGTTACAATAGCGCCCAGAATTTTGGGATGGGGCGTTCCGACGTAACGGCCAGACATTGAATTAAACGATAGGGGTCATCATGAGCAACGAAGTTAAAACACAGGTTGTTGTATTGGGTGCAGGGCCAGGAGGCTATTCTGCTGCATTCCGTGCTGCTGATTTAGGTCTGGATGTCGTTCTTGTTGAACGCTACAGCACCCTCGGCGGTGTGTGTCTGAACGTCGGGTGTATCCCTTCGAAAGCCTTGTTGCACTTGGCAAAGCACATTGACGATGCGGCTCACTTGGGTGATGCAGGCGTTGACTTTGGCAAGCCGAAGATCGACCTCGACAAAATCCGTGAGCACAAAGACAAGGTTATCGGCCAGCTGACCGGTGGCCTTTCACAAATGTCGAAAATGCGTAAAGTCCAAGTGGTTACGGGTAAAGGTGAGTTCACTGGCGCTAATGAACTAAAAGTTTCAGGCGACAAAGAAACCACAATTAAATTTGAGCATGCCATTATCGCGGCAGGGTCTCAGCCGGTGGAATTGCCGTTCATTCCACATGATGACGAGCGGATCTGGGACTCAACAGACGCACTCGAACTGCCATTCGTGCCGAAGAAAATGTTGATTCTTGGTGGTGGTATCATCGGTTTGGAAATGGGCTGTGTCTACAAAGCATTAGGCTCTAACCTTGACGTTGTTGAGTTCATGGACCAACTGATTCCAGCTGCGGACAAAGACTTAATTAAGGTCTTCACCAAAGCCATGTCGAAGAAGTTCGACAACATCATGCTGGAAACCAAAGTCACTAAAGTTGAAGCCAAGAAAGATGGCATTCATGTGACTTTCGAAGGTAAAAATGCGCCTGAGAAACCGGTTAAATATGACGCGGTGTTGGTTGCTGTAGGCCGCACACCAAACGGTAAGAAGTTGGGCGCTGAGAAAGCGGGCGTGAATGTGACGGACCGCGGTTTCATTGAAGTCGACAAGCAATTGCGTACCAATGTGAACCATATCTTCGCGATTGGTGACATCATTGGTCAACCGATGCTGGCGCACAAAGCGGTGCATGAAGGTCATGTGGCTGCGGAAGTTATCTCTGGCAAGAAGCACTTCTTCGACCCGAAAGTCATTCCTTCCATTGCATACACTGATCCGGAAGTTGCTTGGGCGGGTGTCACTGAGAAAGAAGCGAAAGAGCAAGGCCTGAACTATGAAGCGGTCACTTTCCCATGGTCTGCTTCGGGTCGTGCCATTGCCTCGGGCGCAACTGACGGTCTGACGAAGCTTATCTTCGACAAGGACAGCCATCGCATTATTGGTGGTGCTATGGTGGGTTCACATGCGGGTGAATTGTTGGGCGAAGTCTGCTTGGCTATCGAGATGGGTAGTGACGCGGAAGATATCGCGCTGACGGTTCACGCTCACCCAACCTTGCATGAGTCGGTGGGCTTGGCTGCTGAAATCTACGAGGGCTCGATTACTGATTTGCCGAACAAAAAGGCGAAGAAGAAGTAATTTCTGCTCTACTGAAAAACCCGCTGCGGCGGGTTTTTTTGTGTTTGGCGTTTTTGGTTTTGGTGTGCGCGATGCAGTGCATCGGAAATGCATGATCGGCGTTGAATTCGGGTTTGGCTGTGCGTGATGCGGTGCATCACCTACCGCGGTGTTTGTGGTTTTGCGTAGGGCATGCACCGCATGCCGCCGCTCGATTTTCAATTCAACGCCGTACCGCACTTTCATGCACTGCATGTCGTTTCGGGATCTATGATGATCGCAATGGCGGGGTGGATGAGGTCATTCAACTGCGCTGTTTTGATTGGTTCGGTATGGGGGATGAAGGTTGCGGCGTGGCGGAATGCTGACGTATAGTGGCAAAAATTAAGTACTGAACTCACGTCATGCGCTATTGCTACGCGATTGTCATTTCTTTACTTCTTCTAGTTGCGACTAGCGCTCAGGCTATTGGTAACGATGAGTCGCCAGACGCTGGGTCGGTGTGGTTTGCTGCGCCTGCGTTAACTCCTGAACCGGCTGCGTGGCAGCGTCTCGAAAGAACACCTGTAGCGGCTCCGAATCGGCGTGGTGGCGAGTATTGGCATGCTTTGAGTTTTGAGCAGGGGGACGAGCCATTGGTATTGGACTTTGCCAATTCCTCGGTCATGGCTTACTTTCATCATGCTATCTTTGATGCCGACGGACAGCTAGTCGCTGAGTTTGAAGGGGGCATGAGTCATCCGGCAAACCAAACCTGGTTTCTTCGTCATGGTGTCGACCTGGATTTAGCGCCGGGTCACTACCAAGTCATTACCCGCATTGATACCCCCTTCTTTATTGCCAGTCCTCAGCCTATGACGATTCTACTTGCTCAGTATCGGCCGGATGTGGAGTTGGCCAACGGGATTGTACTCATCGGTTTGGGGATATTTTTAGGGCTAGGCTTCTATTATCTCGTGATGGGGCTTTGGCGACAATCGCCCACGGATTTGCTCTATGCGGGGTTTATTGTCGGTAACCTTGTCTATAACTCTGCCGCACTATTGGTACTGAATTCCTACTTTGGTGTGCATTGGTACTACTGGTCTACCGCTCCCATTCTGATTTCGAATCTGCTCTATCTCTTCTTCGTGTTCCGGTTGCTTCATATTCGTGCGGATACCTGTCGTTGGCTGTATCTGCTGGGTCGTGGGTTAATGATTGTGCTGGTGGTGTTTTGGCCCATCGCGCTGCTGCGCCCGGAATGGTCGATGGAACTGGCGCGTCAGGGCGTGTTTGTTTTTGCACTGTACGGTTTCTTGGCTGGCATTGTGCGGGCTATTCAGGGGGACCGCGTGGCGCGCTTTTACCTGATCGCGAATGTGGCTTTCTTGGTGCCCGCGATGTTTGCTATCAATGCTTCGCAAATTACCACCTCGAGCGTGTGGTGGATTGAGCATGTGGGCATGATTGCTGTGTTGGTTGAGGTATTACTCCTCGCACAGGTGATGAGTTATCGCGTGGGCTTAGTGCATCAAGGGCGCTTAAAGGCGGAGTCTGATTTGCAGCGGGCGAAAGTGCTGGCCGAACAAGCGCAATTGGATCCTCTGACAGAGCTTCCGTCGCGACGTTTGCTCGACAACCGTTTGCGGCAACGTGGAGGGGTACTCTCTACCGACAAGCTCGCCATGTTATTCATTGACTTGGATGATTTAAAAACCGTGAATGATCGTTTCGGACATCGGGTTGGGGACGCTCTCTTGGTTGAGGTGGCGCAGCGCATTCGAGCGTCATTACGCAGCACGGATTACGCGGCACGGCTGGGAGGGGACGAATTTATCATCACCTTGAGCCCCGTTCAGAATGAGTCCCAAGTTATTGAGGTAGCGCAGAAACTGATTGCAGCGATTAACCAGCCCGTCCAAGTGGATGAGCATGAAGTGACCACAGGTGTGAGTGTTGGGGTCGCGATTTACCCAGACCACACGGACAATTTGAGTGAATTGATTCATAGAGCTGATGATGCGATGTATCAGGCAAAGCGGAGCGGGAAGAACCGTCTACACCTATATGAGATGCCCCATCAGGCGCAAGGCTAAGACTTTGAACTCTCGGACCGAAAGTCGTAGACTCAAGTGTCCTACCCATTAGGGAGCAAGTTGTTGATTCGTTACTTAAAAACACACCCATCTCCCGCAGGAGCTACCTATTACACGGTGCTTCTTACGGGCGTTATGATCGGATTGTTCGGATTGATTTTGAATTATGCTATCAGTTCGCCACAGCCGGTCATGCGTGTGATTTCAACAGCCGCGGCTTTAACGAGTCTATGCACTGGGCTCGGGCTCTACATGGTGATGCGTGGCAGTCCTTGGTTGCGGGTGTTGACCGGCGGATTAGTGGTATTTGCTGCCAGTTTGTCTTTCTATCGTAGCCTGACCATCGGCGACGCGATTATGGCCAATCAAGATGGCTTCATTAGTACCAGCATGCATTGGCCTGTGGCGATACTCTACATTGCTATTGGCTCAGTGATTATCTTGGGTGTGGGTGGAGTGATTCGTCAGTATATTTGGCGGGTATGTGGCGCACTGATTGTCCTCATCGGGCTGACCTATCTTGGTATTACATGGCATGACCACAGTTTTATGTGGTTTGGTCCTCACCCGATGGTGGTGAGTATCGCGATGCTTTACACCTCCATGCTCGGTGTCGCAATGTGGTTTGCTGGCGAGCACGGGAAGAAGCTTCAGCGCCTGCCGAGTCGAGTTGGAATCACTGTTGGGATTGCGAGTGTGGCAGTGCCCACCCTGATCTGGTTTATGCTTTCGTTGAATGAAGCCCATAGCACTGTGAAGCAGGGCATTGCGCTCAACGAAGAGGCCGCTCGCCAACGGGTGGCAGTGTCTCAGCAAAACATTAATCTGCTCGAACGATTAGTCGGACGCTGGGAAAGTATTTCTGAAGCAGACCTAGCAGAACTTCAGCGAGTTGACGTTGCCGATTACTTAAATGATGAGCCGCAGATACTGAGCTTCTTATACTTCGCTGCCGACTGGGAACTCACTTGGGAGCGCACGCGTTCCCTCACGCAGCAGTTCGCTGAGCAAGTGATAAGTGATCCACAAGTTCGGCAATGGCTCAACGAGATGGGGAATGAGCGGTCCGTGTTAATACCGCGCTATGCCATAGTTGAAGACGACGCCCCGATTATCTTGGTGAAAATCCCAATTTATCGTGATAATGCTTTGTTTGCTCATTTGATTACGGTGTTTGATTTTGCGGCGTTGGTGAACCCGACCCCGACAGAGTTGAGTTCTGCTTTTCGAACCTACGCCCTAGTAGGGGATCGGCTTTTGCATAGTCGTGGTGACAGCACGGAAGTAATCCGGA
This sequence comes from Idiomarina sp., assembly GCA_020831965.1. GTDB lineage: Bacteria > Pseudomonadota > Gammaproteobacteria > Enterobacterales > Alteromonadaceae > Aliidiomarina. The sequence goes on along the minus strand of JAFIFP010000009.1, from coordinate 514,347 downwards.
CCGACGAAATTCAACCCGGAAACTTGTTCTTTCACGACGTGCCCATGCAGATTCCCTATTCACCAGAGTTAACCTTGTCTATTTACTTAGCTGATCGTACGCCGCTGCGCCGGATGGCAAACCTTCATGCGCTTGTGCTGCTCGGTGGTTATCTGTTGGCAGTGTTCTTAGTGATTAGCATGGAGAACGGTCAGATTTTGCGTCGTCAGCGCGGCATGTTAAGACATCAAGCAACTCGGGATGAGCTCACAAATTTAGCGAATCGTGCGGTATTGGAGCAGCAGCTTGCGCACTGGTGTCATGTGAATCATCGCAGCCATGATCGTCTTGCGGTGCTGTTTATTGATTTGGATGGCTTTAAACCAGTGAACGACAGCCTTGGTCTCGTGATTGGTGACAAACTGTTGCAAGAAACCGCCAAGCGACTGCAAGCTTGTTGTCCAGAGCCCATGTTGGTAGCGCGCTTCGGTGGGGACGAATTTGTTGTGGTGGTGCCAGGCGAAGTGGATGATGGGAAGCTACGCACTACAGTGGATGCGATCCTCGCGGCTATTGCCAAACCCTATCACATTGATGATTACCGACTGTATTTAACCGCGAGTATTGGGGTGACCACGACTCACGAAAGCCCTTATGATCCCAAGTTGCTGATTCAGCATGCGGATATGGCCATGTACAAAGCGAAGCGACTGGGGCGAAACCACTTCCAGTTGTTTAGCAAAGATATTATTCACCGCTTTCATGAGGCTGTGACTCTGCGCAACCAGCTTCAACATGCCATCGACCGGGATGCGCTCGAACTCTATTACCAACCTATCTTCGCCTGCGGTAGTCGGGCTGTTGTAGGGGTGGAAGCACTATTGCGCTGGGAATTGAGTCCGGGCCACTTTATCTCGCCTGCTGAATTTATTCCTTTGGCCGAAGATAGCGGGCAGATCATTCCCATTAGCCATTGGGTATTACAGCGTGCCTGTATGGATGGCTTAAAGTTATCGCGGTTTGGAAATTTAAGTGTGGCCGTCAATTTATCAGCGGTGCACTTTCGCCGTTCAAATTTTGTCGAGTCGGTTGAGCGCATACTCAACTTTACGACTTTTCCACCTGAACGGCTGCGGTTAGAGCTGACGGAGAGCATTCTACTGGATGACCAAGGTGAAGCCGTTAATGTATTACAACGCTTACGGGAAAAGTCGATTGGGGTGTCCATTGATGATTTCGGTACGGGCTTCTCGAGTCTGTCCTATTTAAAGAACTTACCTGCTGATCAACTGAAAATTGACCGCAGTTTCATTAGTGATATCGTTTCTGACGGGCAAGACGGGACTATTATTCGAGGCACTATTACTCGCAGCATTATTGCGATGGCTTCTGAGCTTGGCATTCATGTGGTTGCGGAAGGTGTGGAAACCGAAGTGCAGGCAAGTTTTGTCGAAGGTGCGGGTGCGAGCTCAATGCAGGGATTCTATTTCGCTCGACCCATGCCTTTGGAAGAGCTGGTGCGCTTTCTTGAACGCAGCGAGATCAGCGCGCCCAGTTAGCAACCACAGGCGGCCGTTGTTTTCGTCTGAATCTCTCCTTAGCGCAGGTAATTTCTGGTATCATAAGCAGCCGAATCGTTGGCTAGAGAGAATGTTGTCGTCCATGTCCACCTTTGATCCTATCGTCACTATTGCTGCGCGCACGCGCCTTCCCACTCAGTTTGCTGAATTTGACCTTATCGGTTTTGAGGATCGCTTTGGGAAAGAGCATGTTGCACTCGTATTGGGGCAGGTTGATGATGGCGAGCCGGTATTGTCTCGAGTGCATTCGGAGTGTCTGACTGGTGACGCATTATTTAGCCAGCGTTGCGATTGCGGTCCTCAATTGGAAGCGGCATTGCAGAAAGTTGCTGACGCAGGCCGAGGCGTGATTTTGTATCTGCGCCAAGAGGGCCGAGGCATTGGTCTGATCAATAAACTGCGGGCTTATGCCGAGCAAGACAAGGGCATGGACACCGTCGAAGCGAATGAGATCTTGGGTTTCCAAGCGGATGCGCGTGAGTACGATATAGCGGCAGCGATGTTTGCAGCGCTGGGTGTAACCAAAGTTCGGCTGATGACCAATAATCCTAAGAAACTCAGAGCCTTGCTCGACTGTGGCATTGAAGTCATTGAGCGAGTTCCGCACAAAACCTCAGGTACGCCTCACAACAAAGAGTATCTCGCGACTAAAGGTAAGAAATTCGGTCATCTGTTTTAAGCTCGTTATTCTGAGCCCCTGAGCTTTAGACTGATTGGTCGTATTTGTTTACATATTTTCATGTCTGACAAGCGGTTCGGCGCTTTGCACTGTTCCCGAAAATCACTATAGTGTTTGATTGACTTAGCTTTGGTTACGTTACGGTTAACGTCACTTAACGCGCTTCCTATAACAAGTAAGGCAGGAACTCCCATGTTAAAGATTAAATTAGCTGCAGCAGGTGTCATTATGGCTCTTGGCCTCGCAGCATGTAGTGGCCCCGATACAGTGACTCACGAAGGTGTGGGTGAGCTGACTTCAGGTCTCTACCTCGAAGATTTTGATACTTCAGTACGCCCGCAAGACGACCTATTCATGTTCGTGAACGGCACTTGGTATAACAACGTTGAAATTCCGTCTGATCGCGCCACCTACGGTGCGTTCAATATGCTTGCTGAGCAAAACGAGCAGCGCATGCACGGTATTATTCAAGATGCTGCAGCCATGAATGCGCCTGCGGGTAGCAATGAGCAAAAGCTGGGTGATTTCTACAGCAGCTTTATGGACGAAGCACGCATTGAAGCATTGGGTATGGAGCCGATTCGCCACTTTGTTGAGCAAATCAATGGGGTTGAAACCCATGATGAAATGGCTGTGCTCATGGCCGATCTGCGTCGTTTCGGCGTGGGTGGACCTTTTGGCTTCTCGGTCTTTGCCGATGCTCGTAATCCAGAGTATTACGCACTCTATATGGGACAAGGCGGCTTAGGCTTGCCTGACCGTGATTACTACTTCCGTGACATCGAAGCCTTTGTGCAAATCCGCGAAGCCTATGTCAGCTTTATCACCAATATTTTGTCAGCGATGAACCATGCGGATCCAGCCGCGGCGGCGGAGCGTATTTTTGCGCTCGAAACCCAGTTAGCAGAGCATCACTGGACCCGTGCAGAAACGCGTGACGCCGAAGCGACATACAACAAAATGTCGAAGGAAGAGCTCGAATCACTGCTTGCGACCTTCAACTATCGCGCGTTCGCAGACACTGCTGGAATTGCTCATGCTGACGATGTGATTGTCCGCATGCCTTCATATTTTGAAGCTTTCGGTCAGCTCTACAGCGACGTGGACGTGCAAACGTGGAAGGATTACATGCAACTGCGTTTAATCTCTTCTGCAGCACCACGTTTATCAAGCAATTTTGCTGACATCCATTTCGACTTCTACTCGCGCACGCTCAGCGGTGTGCCTGAGCAGCAAGAGCGTTGGAAGCGCGCTGTGCAAGCAACCAATGGCGCATTGGGTGAAGTATTAGGCCAAGAGTATGTGGCACGTTACTTCCCACCAGAAGCCAAAGAGCGCATGAGCGACCTGATTGACAACCTGCTTGTGGCCATGGAAGAGTCGATCGTTGAGCTTGAGTGGATGACCGATGAGACCAAAACCAAGGCCTTAGACAAACTGAGCAAGTTCACGCCGAAGATTGGTTATCCAAACGAATGGATTGACTACTCAGACCTTGAAGTGCGTCCAGGTGATTTAATTGGAAACACCCTTCGCGCCGCAGAGTTTGGGTACAACCGGAACATTGCTGATTTAGGTCAGCCAGTGGATCGTGAGCGTTGGGGTATGACACCGCAAACAGTGAACGCTTACTACAGCCCAACAGCGAATGAAATCGTATTCCCAGCCGGGATTCTGCAGCCTCCATTCTTTAATTTAGAAGCGGAAGATGCGGTGAACTATGGCGGTATTGGTGCCGTTATTGGTCACGAAATTGGCCACGGTTTTGACGACCAAGGTTCGCGTTATGATGGTGACGGCAATCTGCGGAACTGGTGGACTGACACGGATCGCGAGCAGTTCGAAGCCCGTGCGAACATGTTGGTCGAGCAATATAGCCAGTTTGAGCCACTACCTGGCTTAAACGTTGATGGCCGTGTGTCGCTTGGTGAGAACATTGGTGACCTCGTGGGCTTAGTGAGTGCCTATCGCGCCTATCAACGCTCGCTGGGTGGTGAGCCTTCGCCAGTCATGGACGGCTTCACTGGCGAACAGCGTTTGTTCTTGAGCTGGGCACAAATCTGGAAGATTAAATTCCGTGAAGACGCCATGCGTGAGCAGCTAGCTCGTGGTCCGCATGCTCCAGGCAAATATCGTGCACTTGGCGCACCGCGTAATGTACCGGGTTTCTATGAAGCTTTCGGAGTACAGGAAGGTGACGGCATGTACTTACCGCCGGAAGAACGTGTAACACTTTGGTAAGCTAAATTGCATTCTGCCTCTCCATACAGGGGAGGCAGAATGTTCTTAACTGCGGCGCTCGCCTGTCCAGAACACCTCTCGCTCGAGTTTAGTAACGTACAATCTCCGAAAAACCGCCCCAAAACATGCGCTTGCCGTCAAATGGCATCGTATCTGAACCCATGCTTTTAATTCGTGGATCGTCCATTACCTTGGCGTTTACTTCATCACGATGCTCTCGCGAGCGATAAGAAATCCACGAGAACACAACAACTTCACCCTCTTGCAGTTGGACGGCTTGCGGAAAGGATGTTCGTTTTCCGGGTTGAACGTCGTCAGCGACGGCTTCGACGTATTCTAATGCGCCATATTCCATCCATACTTGCCCGGCGGTATTTGCAATTTTGCGATAGGCATCAAGCTTATCTTTTGGTACGGGTACAACAAAACTATCAACATAGCGGCTCATTCACTCGACTCCTTTGTGTAGAGTAACGAATTAAACTTAGCGTGCTTTCGATTGGTCTGCATTCACCCATATATCGTATGCTTATTAAATCGAAATGTTTATGAGTCGAGAACAGGGAGAGCGGATGAGAGTTCTGATAAGTTTTTTAATTATTTTAGGTATCGCACTTCTTCTTGGATTACCCGGTTGCTCGTCACCTGCCTCTCGCACTGACGCGGCACGGCCAGCGCACCATACGGACGACGGTTTTCGTAACCCACATATGCCGCCACACGACAAAGACTCCCTCGCGTTCTTTAGAATGCGCCTATTCGGTGGTTATGAGTGGGCAGATCAAACGGAGCAGCTCGATGAAATGCCTGTGCAATCCCTCGACCCAAGCCTACTCACTCAGCCTACAGATGCGTTGCGAGCGACTTGGATTGGGCATGCGACACTGCTGGTACAATATGGCGAAGTGAATGTGATTACTGATCCCATGTTCTCTCATCGTGCTTCGCCGGTGCGGTTCGCGGGACCGGCACGGCACTTTCCGCCTGCCATTGACCCGAACGATTTGCCACCCATAGATGTTGTGGTGATTTCTCATAATCACTATGAACACTTAGACTTGCCGAGTATCCGCGCTTTGGGAAATCACCCTTGGTATTTCGTACCCTTAGGTAACGGTGACTTACTCATTGACGCTGGCATTGACCCGGAGCGCGTCATCGAGATGGATTGGTGGGACGAAGTGACTAAGACCATTGCAGGGCAGCAGGTACGCGTTGTAGCCACGCCAAGTCAGCATTGGTCGGCACGCAGCTTATGGGACCGAAATCATGCTTTGTGGGCGGCGTGGCGGGTGGATATTGACACACGAAGTGTCTGGTTTGCGGGTGACACGGGGTATAACGACATGAATTTTCGCGAAACAGCGGAACGCTATGGACCGGTCGACCTCGCGCTGATTCCCATCGGCGCATACTTGCCCAGAAGCTTCATGAAAGACTCTCATGTGAATCCACAGGAAGCCGTGAAAATGCATCAGGATATTCAGGCTTGTCGGAGTATTGCGATGCATTGGGGAACTTTCCCGCTGTCGGCTGAAGGACTAACGCAGCCCGCAGATGACTTGCGCATAGCTTTGGCAGATGCAGGGATACACAGTAACAGGTTCGATGTGTTTGCTATTGGAGAGTCGCGACTTTACCAAGACAGACTGTGCCAAGTCAGGAATTAACTGAAGGCAAACCAGAGTGTTCGTGCGCTCAGTAGTAGCGCAAACATAAGAACGGCGCCGCCAAGGATATTCTGGCGTCCCGAGTTACGATACACGCCCACGCGTGATTGGTTCACCGCAAGCAAGAGCAGTAGCACGATTAAGGGAAGCAATAACCCATTGGTGATTTGAGCGAAGCTAATCAACGTGAGAGGTTGAATTCTAAGTGACGATAACAATACCCCCACCACAATTACCGACAGCCAGACCGCTCGAAAACCCTTAGCATTCAGTTGTCGAGACCATCCGAGAACGCCGGTCAACGCGTATGCCGAGGCCAAAGGTGCCGTGATCGCAGAGGAGATACCTGCTGCAAATAATCCCAATCCCATTAGAAAACCAGCAAAACGGCCGAACACTGGCTCGATGGAGCTCGCCAGATCGGCTGGGCCTTGAATACTGAGTTGGTGAACGAAAAATGCGGATGCTGCCGTGGAAAGAATAGCCAACGTAATAATGCCGCCAATAGGGATAGAAATCAGTAAGTCCTGACGTGCCTCACGCAAAGCGGTGGGCACTTCGACATCGTGCCAACGCTCTCGAGCGCTGTCGGCATGAAGAAAAAGTGCATAAGGTACGACTGTGGTGCCAATGAGGGCCATCACCGTGAGGGTGGCGCCGTCGGGAATACTGGGTACAAAGCCACGAAAGAGTGCGAGGACGTCGGGTTTGGTGAGCAAAAATGTAATCAGAAACGCTGAGCTCATCAGGAGTACTAGGCCAATGAGTGTGCGTTCCACGACTCGGTAATTACCGCGCCACAAAACGGCAGAAGCAATAAGACCGAGCAGCACGGCCCATGGGTTAAGGTCATACTGTACTCGAAACTGTTGAGCCCATTCTGGTGCGCCAAATAAGGTTTCGGCACCAATACTTGCACCGGTGAGATTACCACCTTGATAGGCAGCGTTGCCCACCACAATAGCGGCGATCACAAGGACAAAAAACGGAATACGTAAGATTCGAGATTGAACGACTTGACGGAGGTTTTCGCCGAGGCCTTGTTGAGTAACCACGCCAATGCGGGCAGCCATTTCTTGCAGAATCAGCGTTGCAAGAATTGCGAACGCCAGCGCCCAGACGAGGGCATAACCAAATTGAGCGCCTGCTACCGACGCGGTAACTACCGTGCCGGGGCCAATGAAGGCCGCGGCAACGAGGGTAGCAGGACCCAGTTTCATCTTACTTATGCATCAATTGCCTGATTGATCATGCGTTTGATGTAGTCATAGTGTGCAACAAGCTCGAACTCTGAGCGACGCGGCGCACGCATAGAGCGGATGCGCTCTAACTGCGCGTAGGCTGCAGTACGGCTCAAGTGATCGTAGTTGTTGTTGCGGTCACTACCCAGATTCGCCATGTTGATCAAACGATGAACATACTCGATCTGAAGGTTACGACTGGTCGTGGTAATAGTCGTGCCACGTGGGAAGATAGCGTCCGTTAAGTCGGTCATTACTTCGTTCAGTGGGTAGGTATTACCGTAACGAGTTGAGTCGGTGATCCGTTTGGTGACGTTTGGATGCAGAACGTGATTAAACACGTTGCGTTGCATGTTCAACACTAAGTCATGGAACTTCGGATCTTCGTTGTTCCCTGAGTGGTTGAAGAAACGACGCTGTTGCTGCATATACGCTAGTACTGGCTCCATATCTTCCAGCACGTTTGGCGCAAAGACGTAACGAGCAAGCGTGTTCATCGCATCTTTCTGCTTCTCACGTGATACCGGAGTGAATGGTTTCACGTCGTCCGCTTGACCAACAACTGCACGCTCTACGTAGACACCACCGATTTGACGTGACACAACACCCGCCTGGCCATTGTATGCACCGAATAAACGGTTTGCTGAGCTCAACAGACGATGGTGCGAACGACCTTCTTCTAGAGATCGATTCTTCAGATCACGCAGCGTGTGATGAACTAATGCAAAGCGGTCACGTGCATAGGCCACAGGGTCAGATGACATATCGCCAATCATCACTTGTGGATCGATGTGACGGCCTGGTGCACGCATATCGTCAGCATCGTTACCAAATGCTAAACCATGCTCATGTGAACGACCGAGGATAGACTCGAGGCGTGCTTCTTCTGCGTCTGCATCATCTAGACCTGGGCTGTAGCCATACTCAATAGCCCAAACGTCGTAAGGACCAACAACATATTGGTAATAGTCACCCTGAGAAACGCCCGGTGGTGCAACGTTTACAGGAGCGTAGTCCATCACAGAACCAGTCAGGACACCTTGAGTCAGTGAGCTGTCATGTACTTCGCGGTGATCCCACATGATTGAAGCTTTCATGTTGTGGTTCAGACCAAGTGTGTGACCAACTTCGTGCAAGATAACGTGAATCATACCTTGGCGCAGAAGCTCATTGTCTTCAATTGACTCATTCCCCAACAGACCTGACATAACTTGGCCGGCAACGAGATTTTCGTGAATCAGGTGACCTTGGCTGCAGTACAAACCGTGCTGATGATCGTGATCGCCATGCGCATGGCCGCTTTGGCTATACATTTGGTCTTCAATCCAGCGGTTCGTCATGTAGACATATTCCATCATGATGTCTGCGCTGATGATCTCACCGGTAAGCGGGTTAGCCAAAGATGGACCGTAGCCGCCGAACGGAGGACGTGGCGATGAAGTCCAACGTAATACGTTGTAGTTAATGTCGCCTGAATCCCAATCGGCGTCATCTGGCTGCTCTTTCACAACGATTGCGTTTTTGAAACCAGCGGCTTCAAACGCAACGTTCCACGCCAGCACACCTTCACGAATCACGTCACGCCACTCTTCTGGAGTGGTGTTTTCTAACCACCAAACGATCGGCTCAACAGGCTCAGACAATTCAGCGTCTGGATCCTTTTTGACAAGGTTCCAACGGTTGATGACATCGTTGTATGGGGTCCAGTCAGCCGACGTCATATCGTCGAACTGCTGTCCAAAATAACCCACCCGTGCGTCTGCACGGCGAGGTTGATAATCATTTTCTGGAACAGCAATAAATGAGTGCTGTAACTGCACTGACACTGAACGTGCATCTGGCACTGCAGGGCTACCTGGGCTAGTTGGATTCGGGTTAGCGAACACATAGTCCACCACCACGTCCATGTTGTTCTCGTAAACGCGCTCGCGCAAAATACGTGAGAAATTGCGGTTTAAGTTACCGACGGAGAACTGACCCGGTTGATTCGCGCCTGGGCGCGTGAACGGAGACACTTTGTGCAGTGCTTCACTCAGGAACAAGTCATCAGCATTTAACAAAATGCGTCCGTCTTCTTCATGTTTAATATTGATGGTTGCAAGCACAGAAGTACTCATATTCGCGTCGGCAGCGCGACTTAACGCACTACTTTCATCGAATTGATAACGCACTGGGCGCTGCACAATGTCAATGCGGTTGTAATAACGGCGGAACTCAATAATTTTAGTATCCCGGTAACCGCCACGGAAGTGACCGGCTTCCAACACACCATCCACCGTTTGTGCGAAGTAAATGAACGGACGGTTCAGCTGTTCTTCGCTGATCGACATCATTAATTCGCCAGATTTTTCGTTGCGATAGAAGTTAAAAAGACCTTCACGGGCCTCAAAACCTTCTATTTGACTCTCATACGTTTTTTCATCATTGGCATGGGTTGGGGAGCTATAGCTCGCAACACCCAAAGCGACGGCGACTGCACCGACGACCGCGAGTTGTCTGAACATGATCCTTCCTCTTGTTTTAGTATCGTTTTTGATTCTATCCCGAACGCACCTGAATATAAAAATGTAACCCGTAACAAAGTGTGAACAATGCGATGAATGCACGACAAACGCTGTTAATTCGCAGGTGAATTGCACCCGGATGCGAGTCAGTTTATAATAACGGTCAGTTTAGTGATTCGGATGCGCATGTGAAACAGCTTATTAGCTATGTCATGATCTTGCTTGTTCTGCTTGCACCTATGGGTGCGAGCAGCGCGTCTGTAGTGACATCTGGAGTGACGACTACAGAGGCGTTTGTTCAGCATGAGAGTGACGTTCACAGCGTTTCATCCGCAACCACTTCAGATCCCGCGGCATGCCCTCAACATGCCTCTGCTGCTCAGGTCATTGAGCCTGCAGAAGCGACTGTCCCTGCGCAAGTCATGGATTGTTGTGACGAGCATTTAGGCCCTTGTTCAGATATGAACTGCGGCGCACAATGCTCTCATTGTCAGGCCACGAGTGGTTCTTCAGGCATATGCTCAACCAAGTTCGTTGAACTCACTGCTGCGCAGCCCGTGAAAACGGCCGCAGCTGTCCATCACCACCTCAGTTTTATCGGTAGTCTTCCGACACCTCCACCTAACGCTTAACTCCTATCTGCGAATTGTTCGAATACTTCGGTGTTCGTTTTGCTATTCCTATGCAGCGTTTGCCAATGCTTGGTTGAAAACACGGGCGCGCTGCGAGTTTTCGGAGTGAGTTATGTTTGCCACCACAGTTTCTCGTCGCGCCTCTTTTGGCCGAATCTTAGTGCTTGGTGTATTGCTTGGACTCGTGTCAGTGAGCCTCGGCGGTTGTGCGTCCGGGCCAGGTTCTGAGATGCCTCAAGCTGCGCCTGCGCAGCAAGCGCTTGAGACAACACAATATTCCTTGTCAGAACGTCCAACCCGCGCGGAACTCATGGCCTACGCACGAGATCACCATCCTCGTGTGCAAGCTGCCAAAGCACGCTTGCAAGGTGCAGAAGCTCAAGTGACCCAAGCTGGCGCATGGATGGACCCCGAGTTGAGCTTGGAGCAAAGTCTGAGTGACTCGCGAGGTCAAGGGATTGCGTTACGTCAGGACATCCCTGTGTTCGGGCGTCGACAATTGAGTATCGACCAAGCTTTGGCGCAACGAGATGCCGCTCGCGAGAGCGTGCGGCAGGAGCAGGTTGAGGTGCAAGGTGCGGTATGGCGGGCTTACAACGAGCTGACTTATCTACAAGCGAATCAACAGGTCGTGGCGGAACAGTTACTGTTAGTCGAACAAAGTGTTGCGGTCGCTCGCGCATTGTATGAGACAGGAAGTACGGGCCAAGCGGACTTCTTGCGCGCGCAAAATGCGCGTGATCAACTGAATACTGAGTCGGTCCAGCTGCAGCGTTTACTTCGGTCTGCTTACGCGCGGTTAGCGACTGCGGCTGGCGTTCCCGTGGGCATGATTGACGAAGTTCGCACGGAAGAACAAACAGTCGAATTGCCTCCACTTTCAGTGCTCGAGGAATACCTTAATCAAGCCCCATTAGCCCGCGCTTATGCGGCACAACTCAAAGCCGCTGAAACGGGCGAGCAGTTGGCCGGTCGCGCCGGTCTTCCCCGAGTCATGGTGGGCGCTGAATACATGCGTGGAGGTATGGACTCTGGAGACACTCGACTCATGTTGGGGCTGTCCCTGCCCATTTGGCGTAATAGCTACCAAGCACAGCGTGACGCCTCTGCTGCGCTCACAGCTTCCGTTCAAGCAGACTGGGAGGTTTGGCAGTTGGAGCAATCAGCAGATCTGGCAGTGGCTTATTATCGCTGGGAACAAGCGCAAGATAACCTCGCTTTGTATCGTTCAATTCTGCAGCCGCGCGCTGAACAAGCGTTCGCATCCACATTACAAACTTATCGCACCGGGCAGGGGACTTTCGCAGATCTAATCGCTGCCCAAAATGAACTACTCACGATTCGTCTTGCCGCATGGCGCGCACAAACCGATCTGGTGGATGCCTATGCGGCGGTACAACAACTTCTCGGTTTTATCGATTGGGCTTCGGTCACAGGAGAATCACAATGAACGCAGGAAACTTCAAATACAGTGCTTTAGCAATTGCTGTAACAGGTGTCTTGGTTGGCGCCGGCCTGGCGTTTATTGGTATCCATAGTCAAGGCGGGACCTCCGTAAGTCACTCACACAACCATTCACATGCTTACGAGCATGCCCATGAGCATGGCACAGAGCAACGGGCGCAAGTCTATACCTGTTCCATGCACCCGAATGTGCGTTCGGAAGACCCGACGGATCGCTGTCCGATTTGTGGTATGGAGTTAATTCCCGTGATGCGCACTGGGTCCACCGGTACTGACGACTTGGGTAGCGAGCGTGTGATCGACTTTACTGACCGTAGCTTGGCATTGCTCAGGGTACAAACCACGCCGGCCACCCGCGGAGCCGCGCAAGAAGTGATTCGATTGCAAGGGCAAGTGGAATGGGATGAGCGTCGCACTCGAACTCTCACGGCTTGGGCTGCGGGTCGGATTGAACGCTTATGGCTCAACGAAACAGGCGCAAGCTTGGAGCAAAACGCGCAAGTTGCCGAACTGTACAGTCCAGAGTTATTGGTGGCATTGCGCGAGTATCGTGAAGCACAACGCTTAACTGCCCAAGCTAATCTGCCAGCGTTTATGCAACAGTCCGCCGCGGAAACTGCCGCTGCTGCCCATGAAAGACTGCGTTTGCTGGGGGTGCCGGAAGCGGAAATAGCGCGACTCGCGGATCAGTCGAGCGCACGGGTGCGAATTTTTTCCCCCATAGCTGGCATTGTGACTGAGCGATTCGTCAACGAGGGGGATTATGTTGCGCAAGGCGGAGCCATTGCGACAGTGATTGACCCGAGCGCTTTGTGGCTGACTTTTGATGTGTACGAGCGGGATCTGCCAAAGTTTGCAGTGGGGCAACAGTTACAGTTGCAGATTCAAGGGCAGCAAGAGCTTGTTGAGGCTGAAATTGCGCTGATTGAACCGCAAGTAGATGCGGGTCGGCGGACGGCGCGTGTGCGCGTGGATATGTCAGCCGCAGATCTGAGCTTGCGTCCTGGTAGCTTTATCCAAGCACAAGCCTTTATAGAGCATTCTGAGGCACTAAGAATACCAGCGACAGCAGTATTATTTACGGGACCACGTTCGCTGGTTTATGTGCAGTCGGCTGATCGACCTGAACAGTTTGAAGCCAAGGAAGTCACACTTGGGGCTCGCGTGGGTGACGATTACGTCATTCTTGATGGTCTAAATGCAGGCGAACTCGTGGTCAGCCGCGGTGCGTTTCGTATTGATAGCGAACTACAGTTACGCGGCCAGCCAAGCATGATGGCGCCGCAGGGGGGGCATCAAGATCCTCATGCTCATCATCATGGCGAACATGACCATAGTGCGCATGAACATGACGCACAGGAACACACTGATGCGCAGGCGTCACAACATGCAGGTGCGCATGAGCATGGGCTATCCTTAGCGGCTGAACTTGATGCGGCAGTCGCGGATATCTTCCCACGCTACATGGATCTGTGGTCCGCCCTCCACCAAGATGATCTCGTGGCTTGGCAACACGCAGCACCTGCATTCTACGATGCGGTAGCAGCAGTGCAGTGGCCAGAGGCCTATGCGTCTTTGGAAGCTGCACTCAACCATGGTGCAGGGCACAGTCATCACGTCAGCGACATTACAACGGCACGTGATCACTTTTTTTACCAGTCCGAGGCGGTGATCGCATTAGCGCGTGACGGTGTGCATGAAGGATTAGTGTACCTTGCGTTCTGTCCGATGGCGCGCGGTGGAGACGGCGCTTACTGGCTGCAGCCGGATGATCAATTACTGAATCCGTATTTTGGTTCGCGCATGCTCCGTTGCGGTAGCATTCGGGAGGCGATGGAAGGCGGTCAGCACGGAGGGCATCAGCATGATTAAGTGGTTACTTGAACACCGCTTTGTGGTGGTAATTCTCACTTTGGTGTTGATTGGTGCGGGAATCTCTGTGGCTCCATTCCAGTGGGACACGGGGTTACCACAAAACCCGGTCAAGGTAGATGCGTTACCGAACCTCGGGGAAAATCAGCAAATTGTTTTCACTGAATGGCCGGGGCGTTCGCCACAAGATGTGGATGACCAAGTGAGTTATCCATTGAGTGTGGCGCTCATGGGCGTGCCCGGCGTGCGAGACGTGCGCACGCTGTCAATGTTCGGCTTCTCCAGCATTGCGGTGATTTTCGAAGATAATATTGAGTTTTATTGGGCGCGCACACGGCTCTTGGAAAAGCTGAGCGCATTGGCGCCCGGTACCTTGCCCGAAGGCGTACAACCAACACTTGGCCCTGATGCCACGGGGCTGGGACAAGTTTACTGGTACACCTTGGAGGGACGCGATCGTAGCGGACAGCCCATTGGTGGTTGGGATCTCGATGAAATCCGCTCGGTTCAAGATTGGTTGGTGCGTTTCGCCTTACTCAATGCGGAAGGTGTGAGTGAAGTCGCTTCAGTGGGTGGTTTTGTCCGCGAGTATCAAGTCGATATCAATCCAGATGCACTGCGTTATTACGACGTCACCCTGGAACAAGTGACACAGGCGGTGATGGAAGCGAATCTAGACGTCGGTGCCCGAACAACTGAGATCAATCAAGTGGAGTACCTGGTGCGAGGCGTTGGCTTTATTCGCTCGCTCACTGATATTGAGTCCGCGGTGGTACGCATGAGTGACACCAATGTACCAATTCGGGTGAGCGATGTGGCGACTGTGGGTCTTGGACCTGCGGAACGTCGAGGCGCACTCGATGTAGCAGGTGCCGAGGCGGTAGGTGGTGTCGTTACCATTCGCGAAGGCGCAAATGCTTTGCAGTCTATCGAATCTGTCAGGGAGCAGGTGGCTCGGTTAGCTCCGGGTATGCCAACCCGCGCTGTGATTGATTGGCAGCAAGTCAGTGTTAATCAAGTGAATGCCTTTGCCGAGGAGCAGGCATTGCCGAACTGGCGCGTAGCATCACAAGGGAATCCGTCAGCGGATCAGGATGTACAGGCGTGGGCCGATTGGTTGCGTGCGCATCCGCAGGATCACTGGCCGACTTGGCTGAATGAGAGCCAATTGACCCTCGTGCCATTCTACGATCGTTCGCAGCTCATTCAGGAAACATTGGGTACCTTGAATCAAGCCTTGAGCCAGCAGCTGTTGGTCACTGCAGTGGTTGTACTCCTCTTACTGATGCACTTCCGAGCCGCCTTCACTATCGCCCTGATGCTGCCGCTGGCGATTCTGCTCACCTTTATTGGTATGCGCGTACTCGGCGTAGAGGCCAATATTGTTGCCTTGGCTGGCATCGCGATTGCTATCGGCACTATTGTCGACATGGCGATTATTGTGTCAGACAACATTCTCCGGCATTTCCGGCGGAATCCGAGTTTACCGCTGCAGCAAATCGTAGCGACGGGAACTCGAGAAGTAGGCCCGGCTGTAGTGACTGCCATTGCCACGACTATTATTTCATTCTTGCCCGTTTTCACCCTGACTGGCGCTGAAGGTAAGTTATTTGCGCCCTTAGCGTACACGAAAACGTTGGTATTGCTCGCAGCCGTTGGGTTGGCTGTCGTGGTATTGCCTGTCGTGCTAAAAACGTTGCTGCAATGGTCGGGACATCGACGCTTCCAGCCAATGACGCAATGGGCTGAAGCACAGCCGCGTAGTTACCGCATTGCGCATGGTGCAGTCATGGCCGTCTTGGTATTTATTTTGGCGCAGCTGTGGGAGCCGCTTGGCCCAAGTGCCGGTAGCCTGCGTAATCTCCTGTTTGTTGCCTTGCTCTTCGTGGGTGTGCTGGGTGTGTTCTCACTCCTTCTGCACCACTACGCAAGGATTCTGAATTGGTGTTTAAGTTACAAGAAAACCTTTTTAGCGATTCCTGCGCTCGTAGTCATGCTCGGTGTGGCAATTGTTCCTGGGCTGGGACGAGAGTTTATGCCGAGTTTAGACGAAGGCGCTTTCTTGTTGATGCCAACCACCATGCCCCATGCTTCCATTGGCGAAGCGCTGGCGGTGCTAAGTGAACAGGATCGTGCGATAGCCAACATTCCTGAAGTTGAGCAAGTGGTGGGGAAAATAGGTCGAGCGGAAACCGCGCTTGATCCCGCGCCGGTGTCCATGATTGAAACAGTAATTACCTATCGCAGTGAGTATAAGTCTGACGCGCAAGGGCGTCGTTTGCGCTTCAAAGTGGATAGTGCGGGCGAGTTTGTGCGAGACGAGTATGGCGAGTTGGTTCCCGATCGGCGCGGTAAGCCCTATCGAAATTGGCGCGAACATATTCGCAGCCCGGACGATATTTGGCATGAGATTATTGCCGTAGCAGAGCTTCCAGGCGTGACTTCTGCACCTAAGTTGCAGCCCATTGAAACTCGTCAGTTAATGCTACAAACCGGAATGCGGGCGGCCATGGGCGTGAAAATTCAGGCCCGTGATTTGGCGAGTTTGGAGCGTATGGCCATCGCCTTTGAGCGCGAGTTGCGCGAGGCACCGTTGATTAATAGTGGGTCGGTGAACGCTGAACGTGTAGTGGGTAAACCCTACTTAGAGATCCATCTGGATCGTGAGCGTATGGCACGATATGGCTTATCGGTGAGCCAAGTGCAGAACACCATCGCCACGGCTATTGGTGGTATGGAAGTGACACGCACAGTGGAGGGGCGTGAGCGTTATCCAGTGCGCGTGCGCTATCAGCGTGAACTTCGTCATGATCTTGAGGCAATGCAGCGAGTATTGGTGACGGGGGCGTCGGGTCAGCAAATTTTGCTGGGAGACGTCACCGATATTCAATATGTGCGCGGCCCGGAAATGATTCGTTCTGAGAATACCTTTCTTACGGCCTATGTCACTTTTGGCCCCGTGCGCGGTGTTGCGGAAGTGAATGCCGTGGAGTCGGCACAAGCACATTTACAAGCAGCGCTGGATTCAGGCCGTTTGCGGCTAGACCCTGGGGCGACCTACAGCTTTGCTGGCAGCTATCAACACCAGCAACGGGCGATGCAAACCTTGAGTTGGGTGATCCCCCTGTCTTTGTTGCTTATTCTCGCTTTGCTGTATATGCAGTTTAAGCGGCTATCGAGTGCACTGATGATCTTCTCGGGGATTGCGGTCGCTTGGGCCGGTGGCTTTATTATGCTGTATCTCTATGGCCAAGCTTGGTTTGCAAACTTCAGCCTACCCGGATTAACCCAGGGTGTGACGCTACGCGAGATCTTCCAGTTTGATGTCACCCATCTGAGTATCGCCGTTTGGGTTGGCTTCTTGGCACTCTTTGGCATTGCAGTGGACGATGGCGTGGTTATGGCAACCTACTTAAAGCAACGCTTTGCAGAGGGGGCGACAAATTCTATTGCCGAGATTCGTCAGCGTGTGGTCGAGGCCGGCTTACAGCGTGTGCGCCCCTGTTTGATGACAAGTGCAACGACAATTCTGGCGTTGTTTCCGGTATTGACGGCGACGGGGCGTGGTGCGGATCTGATGATTCCGATGGCAATTCCCACGGTGGGGGGCCTGACCTTCGTGGTGCTAAGTATGTTTATCGTTCCAGTATTGTGGAGTTGGCGCGAAGAACGAGCGTTGCAGAAACACACTAAAGGAGTGACAGCATGATTGAAATTATTCCGAATATGCATCCAATTTACGTTAAGTTCTCCGTGGCTTTGGTATTTTTGAGTTGCATTCTATATGGCGCGCTTCAATTATCCTCGCGAGTGCAACAGCGTGAAGAGCTGGTGAGGATCCAGCCGTGGCTTTATGGTACCGCTGTGCTCGCCGTCTTGCTGACGCTGGTGACGGGCATCTGGGCATACTTCACTGTTCCTCATGATGGACCATCCCATGTAGCAATGGCGGTGCATCGTGATTGGGCGCTATACCTGAGTGTGGTGTTTATTACTGCCGTGGTGTTGTGGTTGCGGTTACCGCAGTTTGCAGAGGAGCGTCAGCGGCTGGCGCGCGCTGTCTGTCATGGTTTAATGCTGGCATCATTCATTTTGCTGCTGCTTGCGAGTTGGCATGGTGCGGAGCTGGTTTACCGCTATGGCTTGGGAGTTCAGTCGTTACCCGAAGTCACAGGTGAAGGGCATGATCATCACCATTGATGGTCGCGACTGATGTTGTGGTTGGCTCCTTATATGGGTTTAGTTGAGCCTCATAGGGAGCTGAGCCATACTAATTCCTAACCTGTTATGGGAAGATTTTTATGAGTCGCGTATTTATTGACGAGTGGGCGAGTCCTCTCGGGCCCTTGACGCTAGTCACTAACGAGGACGCAGTTGTAATGCTGTTATTTGGTCGTGGTGTGGAGCCTTTGGCACAGGCGTCACGGTTGGCTGACGCATTGCGGCACGAATGTGTAACCATGGCGAATCGGGTGAGTGACCTCTGCAAAGCAGAACTGGCCGCCTATTTTGCGGGTGACCTCAAGGAATTTAAGGTACCACTCGCACCCTCTGGTACTGAATTTCAGCGCCGGGTGTGGGATGCGTTAGTGCAAATACCTTATGGTGTCACGTGTTCATATCGTGAATTGGCGCAGGCTGCGCAGTGTGAGAAAGGTTATCAGGCAGTGGGACAGGCGAACGGGCGTAATCCAATTCCCATTATCATTCCTTGTCACCGAGTGATATCAGCAGACGGCGGACTCGGAGGTTATAGCGGTGGGTTGTCGATTAAGAAGCAACTACTGCAACTCGAAGGCTGGTCCCGGGCCTAAGTCTTTCAGAAGTAATGGTTTCGGAAATGCTTAGAGCCAGAGTTGAATGCCTTCCCCTTTGTGCAGGAGCTGTTTAAGTCGGTCCATGCTCTTGTGCTGTTCTTCAGAGCGGTCATTGAGCCAAGCGACGAAGATGGTGAGAAATAGACTGGTCAGCGCCAGTTCCTGCCCTATACGTTTTAGATGAGAAGCCTCTAAACCGGCAGCTTCACGAAACCACTGCACCGTTCGGCTAATGCGTAAAATACCGGCCGCTTGCAAGTGAACATGACCGGGCTCCAGCTTGTAGAGCAGCATTTCACCCGTAAGCTTATGATAGGGCGCGAGTGCATGCAGCCAAGTGCGTATGACAACTTCAAGGCGCTCAGCGCCTGAGGCATTGCCATCACTGTCGAGAGGTTTGGGAAAGTGCGCAAGCATGGCCTGATCAGCACGATCAAACCATGCATCCACCAGATCATCCTTTTGCGGAAAATGGATATAGATTCCGGCTAAGGAGATTTGTAAGTCCCGCGCAACTGCGTCGAGAGTCAATTTCTCCCAGCCACATGCGGCTCCAAGTCGCAGAGCCGCATCAAGAATCTCATCGCGCGTTGCCATAGGTTCTCCTTATGATCTTACTTTCATACGAAAGCAGCAGTCCAATAGATTCAGTATAGCAATCACTTCACTGTGGCTAGGTTGCCGGAATGCATTACAAGGCTGTACATCACTGGAATGACGATCAGCGTTAGCAGAGTCGCAAAGCCGAGACCGAACATAATGGTGACCGCCATACTGGCAAAGAACGCGTCAAATAGCAGCGGAATCATGCCGAGTATGGTGGTCAGTGCGGCCATTGACACAGGACGCACACGCGACACGGCGGCGTCGACGAGTGCCTGATGCGCCGGCTTGCCTGAATCTTCCTCGGTACGAATTTGCTCGAGCAACACGATACCGTTCTTAATCAGCATTCCCGTGAGGCTCAAGATACCGAGCAGTGCCATGAAACTAAAGGCCTGCTGCGTGATCACTAAGCCTAGCGTGACGCCGATAATCGACAAGGGCACGGTGGTCCAAATAATCAACGCTTTGCGCGCTGAACTGAACAAGAGGACAGTGATAATAAACATCGCGAAGTAGCCCAAAGGTAACGACTGGAATACTGCCGCTTTGGCATCGCCGCTGGCTTCGTATTCACCACCCCAGGACTGGGTATAACCTGGTGGTAATGGAATCGCTTCAATATCGGCTTTCACTCGCGCCAGAATTTGTGCCGGGGTTTCATGATGCAGTGGACTTGGGTCTGCCATCACCGTGAGGGTACGTTTACGATCGCGTCGTTGAATAACTGCATCTTCCCAATCTAGCGGCATATCATCCACCACTTGGGTCAGAGGCACGTAAGTGTTTAACGCTGGGCTAAAGACGAGAATGTCTTGCCACTGCTCCAAGAACACACGCTCTTCGTCTGGGGCGCGCACTACTATTGGTAGTAAATCCGTGCCATCACGGTAAACACCGACACGACGGCCGCGGAAGTTCGCGAGCAAGAGGTCATCGACGTCTTGCTTGGAAATACCAGCACGACGGGCGTTGCCTTCGTTAAATTGCGGACGCAGCACTTTGGCACGCTCACGCCAATTGTCGTGAATGCTGTCGAGGCCAGGATCTGCGGTGAGAATACGTTGTGCCTGCAAGGACAGTTGACGGAGCTGATCCGGATCAGCTCCGGAGAAACGCACTTCAATTGCGGCTTTCACTGGTGGCCCGATTTCCATCCGGCTGAGTTTCACTCGCGGCGTAGGATGGTCCATCGCAAGATAGTCGCGCGTCCGTTGCATAAGCTCTGGTAAGTCATGATGATCGGCAACCCGGACAATTAGCTGGCCATAATTCTCGTGGGACATTTCGACCAAGTAGGGCAAGGTAAAACGCGGAGCGCCTTGGCCGATGGTGGTGGCAACGCTCACGACCTCCGGTTGAGCTAGCAAGTACTGCTCGGCTCGCTCCATATCATCCGCTGTCGCGCGAATATCAGTCCCTTGGGGGTACCAAAAATCAGCGAAGTACACCGGTGTATTTGAGCTCGGGAAGAAACTCTGCCGGACAGCACCAAAACCTGCCAGTGCGGCGAGGAGCAAGACAACCATCAGCCCGATAGTCATGACCCGATAGCTGAGCGCTTTCTGTAATAACCGTTGATAGCCCCGATAAATCGGCTTGTCGTAAAGCGCGTCTTCACTGGCTGCGACAGTGACACCCCGACGGAATAGCCGATCTCCCAAAAATGGAATCAGTAACAAGGCGGTAACCCAACTTAGTCCTAAACTAATCAGCAGAACCCAGAATAAGGAGCCCGCAAACTCACCGGTGGCATCAGACGACAGTCCAATGGGTGCGAAGGCGATAATGGCAATCAGTGTGGCGCCCAGAAGCGGCCACTGGTTTTGTTTCAAGACATCTTGCGCGGCTTGCAAGCGAGTTTTACCGCGTTGCACGCCCACGAGCATACCTTCGGTGATGACGATGGCGTTGTCTACCAGCATGCCGAGGGCAATAATTAAGGCACCGAGGGATACGCGGTGCAGATTAATACCGCCAATGAGCATGAAGATAAAGGTGCCGAGCACTGTCAGGAGCAACACGAAGCCAATCAGAAAGCCGCTGCGCATGCCCATGGTCAGCAGCAAGGCAATCATAACAATCACCACAGCCTGAACCAGATTCCACAGGAATCCGCTGACGGACTTTTCGACTTCTTCGGGTTGGTTATAAATCGGGTGTAAATCCATGCCAATGGGCGTGGCATAGGTTAATTGATCGAGCGCTTCTTGCACTTGTGCGCCTACTTCCACCACGTTCACGTTCGCCGCGAAGGAAACACCAATCCACATGGATGGTACCCCGTTGAAGCGAGTTAGGTGTGATGGAATTGGCGCAAGCTGGCGCCGGATCTCGGCGACATCACCCAAGAACAATTGCTCACGGGCACCGGGATTACTAATAATCAGCGACTCTAGCTGCTCGACCGTGGTGAACTCGCCGCTTGTAGCAAAGCGCACGGCATCGTCGCCGAGCCGGACACGACCGGCATGCGACACCGTATTCTGCGTCGCTAGTAGGTCATAAATACGGTGGGGTGGAATGCCCAAATTAGCCAAGCGCGCTCGCGACACTTCCACAGTAACTTGTTCTTGCTGCTCACCGCTGAGTACCACTTTCGCCACACCAGGAATGAGCGAAAGCTCACGCTGCAAGAACTTCGCGTGATCGCGCAACGCGGGTAGGCTGTAGCCGTCACCGGTTAGCGCGAGTAACACGCCGAACACGTCGGCAAAGTCGTCTTTTACTGTGACTGGACCGGCGCCCGGCGGCAGATCCCGTGCCGTATCGTTCACCTTGCGACGAAGTTCATCCCAAATCTGCGCAAGATCATCGGCCCGATAGGTGTCTTTCATCTCCACCATAATTTGCGAGAAACCGGGCATAGACGTGGATGTAATGTGGCGCACATAAGGCAATTCTTGAATCGCATTTTCAAGCCGGAAGGTGACTTCTTCCTCTACTTGCTCTGCGGATGCCCCTGGATAAGGGGTGATCACCATGGCTTGCTTAATAGTGAACTCAGGATCTTCAAGCCGGCCCAATTGGTTCAATGCGATTAAACCACCGATGAATAGAATGAGTAGAACTAACCAACTAGAGGTGGGGCGTTCAATGCTGTAACGAGCGATATCCATAGTTATAGACCTCGCTCACGAGTCCAAGGGCGAACCTGCTGTTTGTTTTTCAACTGGTGCACGCCGGCAATGACGATGCGCTCACCGACCTCGAGTCCCTCAACGATAACCACGTCTTGCGACGAAGCGGGACCAATTACAACAGAGCGACGAATCACTTTACCTTGGTGATTATCTTGAGGTTCATACACCCACACATAACGCTGACCTGCAGCCAAGGCGTCATCCGGGGCAGTAAACACGGCAGCGACAGGCACACGCACTGCGCCGTCCAAACCAGAGAGTAAGCGCCCACTATCAATAGAAACTTGCGCAGTCATGCCGGGGAGCAGGTTGATATGGTCCGGCTTGGGAAGTGAAAACACCACACGATAGGTATTCGTGGCCGGGTCGGCGATGCGATCCCATTCCCGAATACTGGCGTGAAACACTTCGCCCGGCATGCTATCGAAACGTACTTCCGGTTGGTAGCCCAGCTCGCGGCGTACCCGCGCAAAGAGGCGCTCGGGGACCTGTATCGCCACATCGATCATGCTGTCAGTTTGTAAGGTAATAATGGCGCGTTGCGGTGCAATGTTCTCGTAGAGCTCCACATGGAGGCTTGCGACAATACCAGCAAAAGGTGCATGCAGTTGGGTGTAGCTGAGATTCGCTTGCGCCGTGTTGAGATTAGCGCGCGCCATGCGCCGTTCTGCTTTGGCTTCATCGAAACCGGCAGGTGAAATGAGGCCATCGGCTAAGAGCCGCTCCGCGCGGGAGAATTGTGCGTCGGCCAGTTCTGCACGCGCACTGGCTTGTTCCACTGCGAGTTCATAATCTGTGGCATCCAACGCGGCGATGAGTTGACCTTTTTCTACAGTATGGCCGGGGCGTACATTTAAGGTGGTGAGTTCGCCGCCAATCCGAAAGGTTAAGTCAGCCGACTGAGTGGCTTCTACCGTGCCGGGGAAGCGGCGAACGTTGCCTTCGTTGCTTACATGGGCGGTGGCCAGTTTCACGGGGCGAAGTGCGGAAGACTCGTCTACGGCGGGTTCGCCAGAACAGCTGGCAAGCCCGAAAGCTCCTAGCAGAGAGAGCAAGGCAATAGAGCGGCGCGTGATCATGTCAGTAACTCCAGGGAATGAACATGCGGCGATTTTACGCCCAATCAAAATAAAGATATATTGAATGTAATTTCAAATCTCATTAAGGAATACTTAAGTGATTGCCAATCATTGGGCCTTACAGGTGCTTCATACCGTCATTGAAACGGGTAGCTTACAAGCTGCGGCGAATCAGCTTCATCGCACTTCCCCAGCGCTGAGTATGACCTTGACCAAGCTAGAGCAGGACGTGGGCGTTCCCCTGTTGGATCGAACCGGATACCGATTGCAGCTAACTCCCCACGGCAAACTCTTTATGCGCCATGCGCGCGAGATTTTGCGTCAGCATGAGCGCTTAGAGTCGGTGGTGCAGCAACTTCAGCAGGGGGCGGAACCTGAATTGAAAATTGGTCTCGACGCTGGAATTAGTGGCCTCATGTTGCAAGAAATCATTCTTGAGCTGCAAGACACCTATCCGGCAACGCAAATCAGAGTGAGTAGTTACTCTCAGCTTTCGTCACTGCAACACATCATTAACGGTGATGAGGACTTCGCAATCACGCCTTGGTTGCCGACTTTTCAGCAAATGGCCGACTTCGAGAGTTTACGAGTGTCACGCTTTGAACTGGTTGCCGTGGTCGCGCAATTGCTTGTGGATAAAGTGGGTATGCCATCCGACCGTGAAGGGCTTAGTAATCTCCCTTATATCATGCCTCAAGAGCTCAATATGGGCATTAACCCAGACCAAATCTTCCGCATGCCGGGGCGTTCACAGATTCGTGTCAATGATGTACGCAGCATGGTGGAGTTTGTGCTGGGTGGCATGGGGTGGGGCGTACTACCGCGGCAATTGATTGCCGCCCATTTAAAGAAGGGGAAATTGGTGGAGCTAAACGTGCCGGGTTTTCTCGATCATATGCAGGCAGAAATTCATCTGGTTAAAATGGCGAGTCGACAACTGGGGCCGGCAGGGATGATGCTATGGCAACATTTCATCGCGCGCGAGCAAGTTCATCCTTAAGAACCATAAACTGGCACGCCACTTGCTTTATCAACGCAACGATCATGTGAAGTTGTGGAATGACGCCGAACTATGGATACAACCCTTGCTGCGCCAGATGTTGCTCTCACGCGCCCGCTAACAACTGCGGGGGGCGGCCTCCTGAAAGACCGTCAGCAAGAGTCAAACGCCGATGCGCAATCGCCAGAGTTGCTGAAAGAAGAGAAATTACTGGCGGAATTGTCGCGTCAGAAAGCGGGCGATCCAGCCGAAGCCGTCAAAAGTACGTCAGCCACAATGAAAGCCTCAGAAATTCGCACGTCGGCCGAGAGCAGTCCTGCAACTCGCAGAAATAGTGAGAGTCGTGCGCCAAACTGGTCTCAACTCAGTGCGCAAGTGAATGGCTACACCCAACTTCAAAGAGCCATGACTTTATACCAGCAAATTGATAGGCTCTGACCTTCACTCCAGTTGAAGGTGCGACATGTCCACTTCCGCTATTCCCTTTCGTGAAGCACTCGCCATTTGGTGGCGAATTGGCGTGCTGAGTTTCGGTGGTCCCGCCGGTCAAATTGCCTTGATGCACCGACTTATTGTGGAAGAGAAAAAGTGGCTCGACGAGTCGCGATTTCTGCATGCCCTCAATTATTGTATGTTGCTGCCCGGTCCCGAAGCCCAGCAACTTGCCACTTATGTGGGCTGGCTACTACACGGTGTGAAAGGCGGACTCGTAGCGGGAGTTCTTTTTATCCTGCCCGGCGCGGCAATGATTCTGGCCTTGTCCTACGCCTATGTGCTGCTCGGTGATGTGACGCTCGTTGAAGGTTTACTCTTTGGTTTAAAGGCCGCAGTACTGGCTATCGTTGCCCAAGCTTTGGTGCGACTCAGTCAAAAGGCACTCAAGTCGGTGGCTGCGGGGTTACTTGCGCTCGGCGGCTTTCTTGCGCTCTTCGTGTTCTCGGTGCCTTTTCCTTTGGTCGTGCTGGGTGCGGGACTCATTGGTTGGCTGTTTGCTGACGTGTTTAACGCGAAGCACAATGCGAACGAAGTTATCCCAGAAGTGGTGGTTCGCCCCGGCACCAAACGCGCCGCCTTGATCTGTGCAGGTCTCTGGCTTGGGACTATTGCGGTGTTGTTCATGCTCTTTGGTGGCGACTCGGTGTGGACGCAAATCTCCTTATTCTTTTCGAAGTTGGCTGTGGTGACCTTCGGTGGCGCATATGCCGTGTTGGCCTATGTGGCGCAGCAAGCGGTAGAAGTTTATGGCTGGATGCAACCGGGAGAAATGTTAGACGGGCTTGGCCTCGCTGAAACAACGCCGGGTCCTTTGATTCTGGTGACGCAATTTGTTGGTTTCCTCGCTGGTTTCCGAGAAGCGGGAGCCTTATCTCCCCTGTTGACGGCGACATTCGCGGCGTTGCTGACCACTTGGATTACGTTTCTGCCTTGTTTCGTATGGATCTTCGCGGGCGCACCTTATGTAGAAAAACTGCGGGGGCAGCGTCGTCTCGCCGCAGCTTTAAGTGCTGTTACAGCTGCAGTGGTCGGAGTAATCGCAAATCTTGCGCTGTGGTTCGCGTTGAATTATCTGTTTGTGGAACAGCAGCGTATCGAATTACCAGCAATCTCACTGTTACTGCCGGATATCACCAGTGTTTCTTGGTTGGCGGTGCTGCTCACGGCACTGGCCCTGTTGATTACTTTGGTTTTTAAGTGGGGCGTGTTTCGATTACTGGGAGTGATGGCGCTCGGTGGCGTGCTGATTCAGTTGTTCTAAAACTCCGAACGGCTTAACATAAGTTCTTCACAATTCCCCAAAGGTAAACGGATTTCAGGTGGCATTTTTTCGCGAGTTCGCCAGTCAACTTATGCATGCACTACGCAATCTCATGCCGATTGTTGTGGTGGTGTTGGTATTCCAGCTAGGACTCTTACAACAAATACCCGATGACAGTGTGGCGATGATCGTCGGTTTGGGTATTGTTGCTATTGGTGTTGCGCTTTTCTTGCAAGGTCTCGATTTAAGTATTTTCCCGGTTGGCAAGAGCCTCTCGAATCAGTTTGCTAAGCGTGGTTCCATTCCCATCTTGGTTACTTTTGGTTTTGCCATCGGTTTCTCAGCTGTTGTGGCAGAGCCGGCACTTATTGCCGTTGCCGAACAGGCTGAAGCGATCAGTGAAGGCCAGATTGAGGCCTTGACCTTGCGCTTGCTCGTTGCAACTTCGGTCGGCTTCGTGGTTGCCCTTGGGGTATTCCGCACCATCATGGGCTACGCGCTGAAGTGGTTCATGATTGTCGGCTATATTTTGGTGGTGCTGGTGACCTATTTTGCACCAGAAGAAATTGTTGGTTTAGCCTATGACTCAGGGGGAGTGACCACCAACATTGTCACCGTCCCGTTGATTGCTGCATTGGGTATTGGACTTGCGGCATCGATTCGTGGCCGCAGCCCACTGATGGATGGCTTTGGCCTCGTGGCGTTAGCTGTCATGGTGCCGATGATCAGCGTCCAGCTTTACGGTATTGTGGTGTTTGCCAACCCTGCGGACCCGAGTGATATTGCTCTTGCCAGTGGCGACGAAGCGCTACCCAGTGGTTGGCTGACGATGGTCTTGGAACTGTTCACTATGTTCCGCGATGTGTTGCCGATTATTCTGACGGTGCTGTTCTTCCAATACCTCATTCTCAAACGACCGCTCAGCAATCCACGCAAAGTGGCCTTTGGGTTTTTGCTGGTAATTTTAGGGCTTTATGCCTTTGTCGTGGGCTTAAAAATGGGTTTATTCCCCATTGGAACGAGCATGGCCGAGCAGCTGATTGGCATGGACACTTTTGTCTATGTTTATCTGTTTGCATTCTGTATTGGTTTCGCGACGACTATGGCTGAGCCAGCATTAATTGCCGTGGGCAAACAAGCGGAAGAGGCTGCGCAAGGCCAGTTAAATGGCAGTGTGATTCGTTTACTGGTTGCCTTCGGCGTGGCCATTGGCATCACCATCGGCGTACACCGCATCATTGTGGGTGATTCCATGCATTATTATGTGATGGGTGGTTATGCCGTGGTGATTTTCCTCACCTTCCTCGCACCGAAATATATTGTCGCTTTGGCGTATGATTTAGGGGGCGTCACTACATCGGAAGTCACAGTTCCCCTCGTCACTGCATTGGGTATTGGTTTAGCAACACAAATTGAGGGACGAAATGTCATGATTGATGGCTTCGGCTTGATCGCCTTTGCATCAATTTTCCCCATTGTCACTGTGTTGTCCTACGCCATTTTAATTGAGATGATCAAACGCATGAGAGAGAGGTCATTCGCATGAAGTTTTCCGTTTTGGTTGCCATAGTTCCTGAGGAGCTTGAGCAAGCTTCCATCGATGCCGCGCGGGAGTGTGGTGCGGGTGGAATTACCGTGCTCTCTGGGCGCGGTATTGCCAATGAGGCAAAAAAGTCGTTCTTTGGTTTGTCCTATGACGGTTGTCAGAATGTGCTGATGATGGTGCTGGAAAAGGGGCTGTCATTACAAGTGCTCAAGGCGATTCAAGAAATTCTAAACCCGGACGGCAACGACTCGAAAGGGTTGGTTTTCACGTTCGGACTCGAACATCTGGGCGGCATTGATATGTCGCAGTTAGAGAAATTTGAACAGCATTTAAAAGACTCACTATAAGGAGTTCGCCATGAAATTGGCAAAAGACGTGATGAAAGCAGACGTGGTCTGTATTTCACCTTTCGCGAAACTACGAGAAGCGTTGTCCGTGATGCGCGACAAGGGTGTGAAGTCACTCGTGGTAGAAAAGCAGAGCGAGCACGACGCCTACGGCCTGATTACTTACACCAATATTCTCAAGACGGTGATTGCGGAAGACGGTGACATTGACCTGCTGAACGTCTTCGATGTTTGCATCAAGCCAGCCTTGGGCGTCGGCGAAGGTCTTGCCGTGCGCCATGTGGCAAACATTATGGTGAATCATCACGTGAAACGCTTATTGGTGTTGAATGACAACAACCTTGTTGGCTTTATTACCATGAACGACATCGTGGATGAGTTAATGAAGGACGTTGGGTAACCCTGTGTTGTATTTCTTTCATGGCTTAGAAAGCGGGCCTCACGGCCAAAAGTATCAGCTTTTAAAAGCAGAGTATGCCCAGCTGCGGTCACCTGACTTTCAAGGCATGGATCTCGAAACACGATTACTGCACGCAGAGGCCAATACACGTGGCACACAGAATCTGGTGGTCATTGGTTCGTCTTTTGGCGGGCTTGTTGCCGCGCGGCTCTATTCTGCTTATCCCGAACGCTTTAAAGGCTTGGTGTTATTAGCACCGGCGGTTCACACCGAAGAAGGCGATCGCATCGCGCGGATGCCCGATGCTCAGTATGTGCGAGTGATTCAAGGGCAGGCAGACGATGTCGTGCCGCATGAGCGCGTTGCCGCGTTCTGTCGTCGCTTTGACTTACCTCTGATGACTGTGGAAGATGGTCATCGTTTGGCTGAATCGGCGTCTCAAGACGCGATTGTTCAGGCAGTACGCGAGGTATTGGCTGCCTCATGAAGCATTTAGGCCATTTAGTATTTCCAACGCTCTCCGACCCGAAGTTACAGCAACCTGGCAATCATTCCTTCACCAAGGTTCTTGAACGCATGGGTGCGCGTGGCATTGTGCGTCGTGAAGACAAACTGCTCTTGCTTTATACCGAGCGTTACGACGACTTTAGCTTTCCGGGCGGTGGTGTGGACCCGGGGGAAGCGCCCGAGGTGGCTTTGGTGCGTGAACTCACCGAGGAAACTGGCGCGCAAGCTATTCAGGTATTGTCGCCTTTTGGTAAAGTCACAGAGTATGTACCGACTTGGAAGCAAGGGTACGAACTGATGTTCCAAACCTCGGCGTGGTATCACTGTGATATCGCTGAAGAGCTCGGACAGCAACAACTCGAGCATTATGAGGATGCCAATGGCATGCGAGTCTGTTGGGTGGGGCTCGAAGAAGCGCTGACCCACAACCAACGCGTGTTGGATCGTAAGCCGGCGACTATGGGGCAATCGATCTATCGCGAAACCTTTGTGCTAGAACAGTTACTACGCAGCAGCGAATAACTGCTCAGTAAAGGCTTATATCCGGTCAATAGGAGCATTGGCACCATGCTACGAACACGTGAAATGGTGAGTCAGGTCTGGCGCGCCGTTGCTTATCATAAACGCCCCTTAGTGGCGTATCACCTGTACTTCTCGTTACTGGCATTATTCGCGCTAAGCCCTTTGGTGGGTTGGCTATTGGCTGGCCTGGTGCGCTTGAGTGGCGTGCCGATGATCGGTAACGACGATCTTGTAAGTTTTATCTTGTCTCCCTTAGGTGTGCTTTGGCTTCTCGTGTCCGCTTCGCTGTTTGCTTTTGTGGTATTTTTCCAAGCCGCTGGCAATATTCTTATTGCTGCGCGCAAAGAAGATGATGAATTCCATACCGCGAATAATGCACTGTGGAGCGTGCTTCGTCGGTTCCCACTCTTATTTAAGCTCGCGGCAGTTCAAGTGGCTTGTCATATCCTGTTGCTGGCGCCGGTGTTGGCGATTCTCGCCTTTAGTTTTCAGTGGTTACTTGGCGGATACGATATCTACTTTGTGATTAACGCCTATCCGCTAGAGTTTTATTACTTTGTTGCGATTGTCGCGGTGTTAGCTGGGGTGGTACTCCTGCTGAATGGCAGCTTGTATGTGGCCTGGTCCCTGGCGCTTCCGGTTATGTTAGTGGAAGGGCTGCGGCCGCACGCGGCGCTTAAACGTAGCTGGCAGCTGGTGAAACAATCCGACATTTCCTTAGGGCGAGTGATTGTCTTCGTAGCCTTGACAGTTTCGGTATTGCCCATCCTCTTTCATTGGCTTTTCGACGCGCTTGGGGCGGCTGTTTGGTATGGCTTGCCAGGGCCCGCGGCTTTGCAAGTCGCGACTATGGCGATCCTAATTTTAACCTATCTGGTGTTGGTGATTACCTTGTCATTTATTGCGGTGACATCTAACAGTCTTTTGCTATTGAAGCTTTATCAGCGTTGTATAGGCCGCGAACCACAATGTTTCAAAGAGCTTGAGCCTCGACATACGGCGGCTTTTGCGTGGACTTTTGAGGCGCTGCTCGTGGTGTTTGCGATTGCGCAGCTGACTTATGTAGCACAGAGTTTTGACAGTCGTGATGAAGCGCTCAATATTGCTCATCGCGGGGCGTCTTGGGACGCGCCAGAGAACAGCCTAGCAGCCATCGAAGCAGCGATTCAGCAGGGCGCCGATTATATTGAACTCGATGTGCAACAAACAGCAGACGGTGCGCTGGTATTGCTGCATGACCGAGACCTATTGCGCGTAGCCGGAGAGCACCGAGCTATATGGAGCATTACATTTGACGAATTACGTGCGCTGGACGCAGGTAGTTGGTTTGCTCCTGAGTTTGCCGGTGAACGTGTTCCGACCTTGGCAGAGGCCGTGGAGTTGATTCGCGGGCGTGCGAACTTGTATCTCGAGATTAAAACTGCGGCGACTATGCCCACCTTGGTGGCGGACACAATCCGAGAGCTGCAGCGTTTGGATTTTATTGAACCCACTGTGATTGCGGCATTATCTCCTTCGGTGTTAGATGAAGTTCGTGACCTCGAGCCCAATGTGCGAACCAGCTTGTTGGTGCATACCTCCATTGGACGCACGGATTTGCATCGCTATGATTATTTGGCGTTACGGGCTGCGACTTTAACGCCAGGCGAATTGCGACGTGCCCATCGCAACGATTATGACCTACATGTTTGGACAGTGAACGATGCCCGTGCGATGCATCGTTATCTGGATATGGGGGTTGATGGCATTATCACAGACGTCCCTGCAGTGCTGAGTGAGGTTCTAGCGGAGCGTCAGGCATTAACACCAACGGAACGCTTGCTGTTGAGGATGCGTCACTGGTTGTGGTGATTCGGGGTTTGGCTGTGCGCGATGCGGTGCATCGCCTACCGCGATGTTTGTAGAATTTGCGCAGGGCATGCACGGCATGCCGTTCCACGATGTTGGATTCGGGTCTGAGTGTTCAGGCTATGAATCTGTATATAGGTATAAGCGCCATGAATAGTGGTGATGTTATTGCGATGGTCTGTCTCAATTCAATTTCCCTCCAAAATCACGTATAATTCGCCCGTTTTTCCAATACCCTATTGCCCCTGCCAAGCAGAGCACTGCATGGGGCCGTAACCAAGAGGAATCATTTGTGTTAGAACAGTATCGCGCACATGTGGCCGAGCGGGCCGCCGAAGGAATTCCACCGAAGCCATTGAACCCAGAGCAAGTCTCAGAACTGGTTGAGTTATTGAAGAACCCACCAGCAGGGGAAGAGGCTTTTCTTCTTGATTTGATTAGCGAGCGCGTACCACCGGGTGTGGACGAAGCTGCCTATGTAAAAGCCGGTTTTCTTGCTGCAATCACGAAGGGTGAAGTGAGCTCGCCTGTGATTGATAAGAAACTTGCTGTGAAAATGCTGGGTAACATGCATGGCGGATACAACATCGAAACCTTGGTCTCGCTGTTGGATGATGCTGAATTAGCAGAAGCTGCGGGTGAAGAACTCAAGCACACTATTCTTATGTTCGATGCGTTCCACGACGTGGAAGAGCGCATGAAGAAAGGCAACGCCGTGGCAAAAGCTGTGGTGGAGTCGTGGGCGAATGCGGAGTGGTTTACAAGCCGTCCGGAAATGCCAGAAAAAATCATTGCCACTGTCTTTAAAGTCACGGGCGAAACGAATACGGATGACTTGTCGCCTGCACCAGACGCGTGGTCACGTCCTGATATTCCTTTGCAC
This sequence comes from Idiomarina sp., assembly GCA_020831965.1. Taxonomy (GTDB): domain Bacteria; phylum Pseudomonadota; class Gammaproteobacteria; order Enterobacterales; family Alteromonadaceae; genus Aliidiomarina. The sequence goes on along the minus strand of JAFIFP010000009.1, from coordinate 482,034 downwards.
GCGAAGGCCATGTACAAAATGCCCCGTGAAGGCATCACCAATGCGGCAGAGCAAATTGCTGAATTGAAAGAAAAAGGCAATCCAGTTGCGTTCGTGGGTGATGTTGTTGGTACCGGCTCTTCACGTAAATCTGCGACTAACTCGGTCTTGTGGTTTATTGGTGACGATATGCCAGGTACCCCGAACAAACGTTCTGGCGGGATCTGTATTGGCGGTAAAGTTGCGCCAATCTTCTTTAACACCATGAAAGACACTGGAACCTTGGTCTTTGAAGCTGACGTCGACAAGATGAACATGGGCGACGTGATTCATATTTATCCGTTGGCGGGTAAGATTGAGAATGAAGCGGGCGAAGTTATTGCTGAGTATCAGTATGCGTCTGACGTGATCATTGATGAAGTGCGTGCGGGTGGCCGGATTAACTTGATTATCGGCCGTGGCTTAACCACTAAAGCGCGTGAATCATTAGGCTTAGGGCATTCTGATTTATTCCGTTCGCCAGTGCAGCCTTCTGATAGCGGTAAAGGTTTTACGCTTGCTCAGAAAATGGTGGGTAAAGCTTGTGGTGTCGACGGTGTCCGTCCGGGTACATACTGTGAGCCGCGTATGACGACTGTCGGGTCACAAGACACGACTGGCCCAATGACCCGTGATGAACTGAAAGACTTGGCCTGTTTGGGCTTTAATGCGGATCTCGTGATGCAGTCGTTCTGTCACACGGCTGCTTATCCGAAGCCTGTCGATATCGACACCCAGCATACCCTGCCTGACTTCATTATGAACCGTGGTGGCGTTTCTTTGCGCCCGGGCGACGGTATTATCCATAGCTGGTTGAACCGTATGCTAATGCCTGACACGGTCGGTACTGGCGGTGACTCGCACACCCGATTCCCGCTGGGTATTTCGTTCCCAGCAGGCTCTGGCCTGGTAGCCTTCGCGGCCGCCACAGGTGTTATGCCGTTGGATATGCCCGAGTCAGTATTGGTGCGCTTTAAAGGCAAAATGCAGCCTGGTGTGACCTTACGTGACTTAGTACACGCAATTCCTTTGTACGCGATTAAGCAAGGTCTGCTGACTGTTGAGAAACGCGGCAAGAAGAATGCCTTCTCTGGCCGGATCTTGGAAATTGAAGGTCTGGACAACCTGACTGTTGAGCAAGCCTTCGAATTGTCTGACGCGTCAGCGGAGCGTTCTGCTGCGGGTTGTACCATCAAGCTGTCTGAAGAGTCGATTGCTGAGTACTTGCGTTCGAACGTGACCATGTTGCGTTGGATGATCGCGGAAGGTTATGGCGATGTGCGTACCCTTGAGCGTCGTGCACAGAAGATGGAAGAGTGGTTGGCAAACCCAGAGCTGATGGAAGCTGACAAAGACGCGGAGTACGCGGAAGTTGTTGAAATCGACTTGAATGAAATCGTCGAGCCAATCTTGTGTTGCCCGAACGACCCAGACGATGCCAAAACGCTGTCTGACGTGGCCGGCGACAAAGTTGACGAAGTCTTCATCGGTTCGTGCATGACCAACATTGGTCACTTCCGTGCAGCGGGTAAATTGCTCGAGCAAAATACCAAGCCGTTGAATACACAACTGTGGATTGCGCCACCGACCAAAATGGACGAAGCGCAGTTGATGGAAGAAGGTTACTACAACATCTACGGCCGCAATGGTGTGCGTACTGAAATGCCTGGCTGTTCACTGTGTATGGGTAACCAAGCACGGGTGAAAGCAGGTGCGACTGTATTGTCGACTTCAACGCGTAACTTCCCGAACCGCTTGGGTGATGGCGCGAATGTATACTTGGCTTCTGCGGAGCTGTCTGCGGTTGGTGCGATTTTGGGCAGAATCCCGACGCGTGCTGAGTACATGGAATATGCGCAGAACATCGATGCGATGGCTGGCGAAGTCTACAAGTACTTGAACTTCGACCAAATGGCGGACTTCCGTGCTGCAGAGCAGAAAGCGAAAGACACCATCATTCCTACAATCAACGTGGCGTAAGCGTTTGTTTGATTGAGGTTTGAGATGAAAGTAGAAGCCCCGCTCTCGAGCGGGGCTTTTTTATGGCTGCCATTTTTATGGCTGCCATTGTTGGCGCAAGAGTTGCGCCTCGTCCTGATGGGTCAGTGGGGCGCCAACAATGATGCGATCAATCAGTGTATCCAACAATTGATTGCCAGAGGCCACTTGATAGACTGCGTCCGAAGTTCGTGCGGTTGGTACGCTGGCCATCAGAGTCCACTCATCTGCTTGGCGACAGGCAATGCGGTTCTCGGTTTGATACTGTGTGGTCTGTTGAAATTGCCGACACAGAACACCTTCTTGCGTTTGAAATGTAAGTTGTGGGCGGATGCTGCCTTGGCTCAGTGAGTACTCACGGCCACTTGCGCGAGTTTCGAGAATCTGTGCTACTTCATGCCAGGACTGAGTGTCGGAAGTGCCCGACAGATTGCCCAGAGAGAAACCTGCAATGAGCATGATAGCGGCGAAACTTGCTGCTTGAGCCACTTGCATGACCTGCCACGAAGACCTGCGCTGTTTCGGCTTAAACTGGACAAGATTATCCTGCGGTGAGCTTTGTGCTTGCTGAGCACTTGCGACGAGTGCTTCCAGTCTCGGTGAAAGCGGGGCATCGTCAATGTTGGCAGCACTTGAACGAAACGCTTGGTCAGCCATCGCAATGGCTGCGAGTCGATCGGCTAGGCTTTCGTCTTCGGCAATGGCATCGCGCACACGCGTCATGTCTGCTGGTTTAAGTTCACCATCGAGGAAGGCGCTGAGATCTTGATCGGAAATATTCATGCTTGGGCTCCTCGTTGAGGTGGGTTCAGTAGTTCGACAAGTTTTATTCGTGCTCGGGCCACACGACTCATCACGGTTCCTGCAGGAATATCTAATGCGTCTGCGACTTCCTGATAGGAAAGCCCTTGGATAGCCACCATTGATAGAACCATTCGGTAGGCGGGTGGCAGTTCAGCCATCGCCGCTTGCGTTTGCGTGAGCTCGATTTCATGCTCAGTGCTTTGAGTGACGGTGCTGTTACCTTGTAAATCGGGGTTTTGTGCGGCGCGAAGGCGCACCTGACGAGCGCGATGCTCGTCAATCCAGAGGTTGCGACAAATACGAAAGGCCCATTGAGACAAGGTGGCATCATCAGGAATATCCCGAGTCAATAGCCGCTCTACAGTCATCTGCACAAGATCATCGGCGTCTGCCATTGAACTTGTTAGCGAGTAGGCGAAGCGCCGCAAGGGCGAAATCAATTCAGTCAATTGCTCATGCATCGAGGCATTCCTATGTGTTTTAATATGACAACGACTGGATTTGGACTTTATTCCCACACCGCGGAATTTTTTTAACGCTGATCCGTTATTATTTTATAACTTCCATTCTATAACTTTGTACCACTCAGGGCAGCTTTGCGACTATGACAGGAAAAACGTTTTGTAGCACCTTGATACTCTGTACTTTGCTGTGCAGCGTTGCGCCTGTGGCTCTGAGTCAAGAAGGCCCGCGCGTCCCTCCTCTTCCTCGACCTGTCGATCGGATTCCTGAACATGTGATTGAACGCCAGGCAGAACGCGCGACTCGTCAAGTTGAGCGCGCGCAAGATCGAGCAGAACAAGCGGCTGAGCGAGCCGCAATGGCGGCATTGCTACGTGGTGGTCCGGCTGCTATTGCGAACCAGCGACTAGAACGAATCCCTAACTTGGGACCTGCCGGTTTCCGAGAGTTGCCAGCTGAAATCATTGTGCGTGACCAAGCGGGCAGGGAGCTATTTCGCGACATCGAGGTGCGCCCAGGGGTGCGGGTGATTGAGCGCGAGTGGGTGCTAATGATTAGCCCCGCCGAACGTTCTCAATTAAGAGCTGTGCTCGAATATGTGCAAGAGACCGAGACGCTCGGCGCACTTGACTTGGAGCTTGTGCGGCTTCGTGTGCCAGCGCAGCTCAACTCCCGTGATGCGTTGCAACAGGTTTTGCCAGAGGCATTGTGGGAAGTATTAGAGCCTAATTATGTGTACTCAACACAGCTGGGTGGCGATGCTAGGCTAGCGTCGCCTTTTCCCTTGCGTCATAGCGCTGTGTGTTCGGAGCCCGTGGTTATGGGAGTGATTGATACAGCTATTGATACACAACACCCGTTGCTAGAATCGAGCGCTGCTCGCATTGTGCAACGGAGTTTTACAACCGCTAACCTGGCCGAGCCATTGCGTCACGGCACTGCAGTTGCAGGGGTATTACTGGGAGAGGGACCTAATGTTTCTCCCCTTTTACCTGTGGGGCAGCTGCTTAATGCGTCTGTCTTTTATGCGCAAGATGAGGGCTTAGAGGGAGCTGCGTTAAATCAGCTATTGTCCGCGTTAAATTGGATGGCGGCAGAGGGTGTGCAAGTAATCAATATGAGCCTTACCGGGCCTGACAATCGCGTGCTCGCGCGGGCAGTTAATCAGCTTGCGGAACAAGAGGTGTTAATTATCGCTGCGGCTGGAAATGGTGGACCGAGTGCGGCACCCGCTTTTCCTGCGGCCTATCCTGCAGTGATCGCGGTGACTGCGACCGATCGTCATGGTGAAAGCTACCGATGGGCTAACCATGGTGACTATATTGAGTTTAGTGCTTGGGGTGTGGATGTACCGACGGCCATAGCCGGGGGCCGGGTCGGCCTTGAGAGCGGCACTTCAATGGCTGCACCGGTAGTGGCTGCATTACTTGCATGTCAGCTTGCGCAAGGGCATTCCATCGCCTCGGCTCGTTCCTATTTACGGGAAAATGCTTATGATTTGGGCGCGCCCGGTGTCGATCCTGTGTTTGGGTTTGGTTTAGTGACTCCTTTGCTTAGAAATTCACTCTGAGCAGAATCGAGCCGCGTGTTTCTTGGTAATCTGCTGGCGCAAAAGTAGAGTCAAAGTCGCCCCATTCCAGTTGAGTCAGCAGGCTTAAACGCGATGTTAAGTGCCAGTCTGCGCCCAGTTCAGCATTGAGCAGACGGTCATCTCGATTCGTGAATTGGTAGTCGCGCGACTGCCATCTTACGCCAATGCGCCAGTCGACACGTTCAGATGTCGCGCTGTAGCGCACACGAATAGTGGTAGCATCGTAACTAAATTGCGGATCATCCGTGGATTCTTTAAGTTGACTCAGACCAACCATAAGATTTTGTTGTGTACTGGGAGAGAACCAGTAAACGTCGACACCAAGCCCATCCTGCTTACCAGAACGTCCTGAGAATATCGCGAAGTCTTTATCTACGCTTCGAACCCAAAAGTTAGCGTAGCCGCGCTCCAGAAATAAGCGCCCGGCATATAGCATCACATGTTGTAGATCCATGAATTTCTCGTTGGCGAGTTTGACGTCGCCGAGAAAGGTGTTGAGTCCTAACGTCCAATCATCCCATGCATAACTTAGATCACCGTGTATAAGTTGTAGTTGCAGGTCAAAGGCATCAAGCTCTTGATACTTGAGTGCGCTGAGGTGGTAACCCGCCTCAAGTCGCCAGCCAGAAGGGAATAGCCAGTCCGCTGATAGATTCAATTCATAACTAAAAGCCGAGTCGCTTTGTTCCGTAGCCGTGTCGAGATCTTCAATGCTGACATTACTGTTGTGTTCGATACCAGCCGCGAAGTCGCCTTGCCAGTTAGATTTGATTTCATCAGCCGCCACGGGAGCGATAAACAGGGTGTGGACAGCGAGCGCGGCAAGTGAGAGGCCCAAGGTGGGGGCCGAAGGAAGTCGATGTAGCGTTGCCATAACGTGCTCCAAGGAAAGTGATGCTATTGCGAATGTATGGAAAAAGGAGCGGCGTTGCCGCTCCTATCTTTCTTACTGGTGCTCAATGATAGCACTGGATTAGTCACCACGGCCTGGACGGCGAACGCGATCTCTTACCGATTGGCGAACATCAAGGCGAGCTGATGCACTGGCCTCAGCAGAGATCTCGCGACCAACGGATGCGTTAGCTTCGGCACGTGCTTCACTGCGTGTAAGATCACGAATGGTTTCACGCAACTCCCGTGCTGCAGCGCGAGCATCTTCACCGCGTGCTTCTCCTTGTTCACGTGCTTCCGCTGCAAGATCGCTGGTGATGGATAATGCGGCTTCGCTTACCGACTCACCATTTTCACGAGCTTCTCGGACAGCACTAGATACATTCAATCCAACACGCGCGTTGGCATTTGCCTCCGTATCAGCTTCATTGGTGTCCGCCAAGAGCGCAAAAGAGCTTAAGCTAAACATGCCTGCAATCGCAGCAACTGTAGTTTTCTTGAATAGGCTCATCATAGCCTCCTTCATCTGGTTGTAAACATCTGTCCCACGGGACATAAGGACAACGCCCCACCCCCCACAACTATTCCCCAAGATAGGAACCCAGATTGGGGTCAGATGAACATTTTTTACGTGGCCTCCAGCGCTACGCAATTACTAAAGTTTTTATTTATCAGTGATTTAATTTTGTTAAGTTGATCTGACCCCATAAATGTTGTTCTGACCCTAATTTGGCATTTCTTTACATTTCATGGGGTTAGGTCAATTTAAGTTCATCTGACCCCATTCTGGGGTGAATGGGGTGGTCGATTTTTGTGCAGGGGGCGTAAGTTGCTTATAGTCATAACTTCAATCAAAACAGGACTCTTCGAATGACAGCGACAAGAACGATCATACTTGCGGTGGCTGGTGCTCTCGCTCTGATGGGAGTGGCGCAAGCGTATGACCGCATTACGGGACATCATTTTGCATCTCGCTCAGAGGTGATGGCGCCGGAAGCAATGGCAGCGACCAGTCAGGGTTTGGCAACTCAAGCGGCGCTTGAAATTATGCGGGCTGGCGGTAACGCGATTGATGCCGCAATTGCAGCGAATGCGATGCTGGGCCTAGTGGAGCCTACGGGCAACGGCATCGGTGGAGACCTCTACGCCATTATTTGGCACGCAGAATCGGGACAGTTGTATGGTTTAAATGCGTCAGGTCGTTCGCCGCAAAGTTTGTCGCGGGAGTGGTTTGTTGAGAATGGCTACGAAAGCATTCCGCAGCGCGGTGTATTACCGATCTCGGTGCCCGGAGCAGTCGATGGCTGGTTCGAAATGCATGAGCGGTTTGGCCAGATGCCTATGAAGGACATTCTCGCGCCTTCAATTCACTATGCTGAAAACGGCTTTCCAGTCACGGAAGTAATCGCTTACTACTTCGAGCGCAACGCAGAAGTGCTGCAAGGCTTTCCTGGTTTCCGAGAAGTTTTTATGAAAGAAGGACGGACACCACGAAAAGGAGAAATGTTTCGTAACCCCGATCTAGCGAACACCTATCGTCAACTCGGCGAAGAGGGGCGTGACGTATTCTATCGTGGTGCAATTGCACGCACGATCGGTGCTTTTGTGCAGGAGCATGGCGGCTTCTTGAGCTATGACGACATGGCTGCGCATCAGTCAGAATGGGTACAACCGGTCTCTACGAATTATCGTGGTTATGACTTGTGGGAATTGCCGCCGAATACACAAGGGATTGCCGCACTTCAGATTCTCAATATTCTTGAGCAGTATGATATTGCGGGTATGGGTTTTGACAGTCCCGAATACATTCATCACTTTGTCGAAGCGAAGAAGTTAGCCTTTGAAGACCGCGCAAAGTTCTATTCAGATACGGACTTTAACGATATTCCTGTCGATTGGCTGATTTCTAAGGAATATGCACGTGAACGTGCGCAGTTAATTAACTCGGAGCGCGCGGGACGCTCTTATGAGCCCGGCAACCCGCCCATGACCGGAGACACCATCTATCTGACCACTGCTGATAAGTACGGCAATATGGTGTCTTTAATTCAAAGTAATTATCGCGGCATGGGATCAGGCATCACGCCGACGGGCCTGGGGTTTGTGATGCAGAATCGTGGTGAGCTATTTGCCTTGGATCCAAACCATATGAATGTATTTGAACCGGGTAAACGTCCTTTCAATACCATCATTCCCGCATTTGTGACCAAAGACGGAAAGCCACTGATGAGCTATGGCGTCATGGGCGGTGGCACTCAGCCACAAATGCATGCCCAGATTCTAATTAACATGATCGACTTTGGTATGAACCTACAAGAAGCCGGCGATGCGCCGCGCATTTTACATTCAGGTTCGAGTCAGCCTACAGGCGAGACTATGACGGACGGTGGCATTCTGAGTCTTGAGAATGGCTTCTCAGATTACACGCGTCGTGAGCTGATCAAAATGGGGCACCGCTTACAAGAAGCGGTAGGGCCTTATGGCGGTTATCAAGCAATCTGGTTAGATGCAGAGCAGGGCGTTTACTATGGAGCCTCAGAGAGCCGTAAGGACGGATATGCTGCGGGTTACTGATGCTCTGACTTGCTAACCATACTCGAACGAGTCACTTAGGCGCGAAATTTACGCAATTAAGTGACTCGCGGTTGAGTTAATTAACACGTATATCGCATTTCAACTTTACCTAAACCGCCAGCTATTAATGACTGAAAGATCACTTCAGCTATACGTAATCCAGAGCTCTTCAGCAATTATGTTTTACATCTAATTTCACTCAAATATAACTTTATCCAACATCAATCGTAATTCAAAAGCACTTCTAATGAAGCTCAATAAACTGGGGTCAGAGTCGAATTTCAAGTTATCCACAGGGGTCAGAACAAACGGAGAAATGCGGCCTAGAGCGTACTGCCAATTTTCGAAATCACGTTAAATCAACGGGTTACTAAATTTAGTTGATCTGACCCCAAAGTTTAGGGTCTGACCCCAAACTAGGCATTTCTATATTTTTCATAGGTTTAGTGCCTTATTTATTCATCTGACCCCAATCTGGGCGTTCACCTGGGGGTGGGGATGCATTCGGGTTGTGGCTTGGGGTATGATGGGCTATTGCTACTTTGAATATGAATTCTATGACTATTTCTTTGGTTGATGCGCCGGCGGAAAGCGCGCCGGTGAAGACTGCACCGGCTCGCTGGTATCGTGCGTTGGAAGGTCAACTTGTACGTCATGCCGTCAGTGGCTTGATTCCCACACGTTTTCTCTACCCAACACCCAGTCAACCCAGCACGGCGAAAACTGGGCGTTTAACGCTGGAAATTGTTAGCCATTGCTGGAACTACGCTCATCTTCAAGCCTATCAACTCAGCTCGTTGGTTACTCATGCGCCGCAAGCGCTCGATGTAATCATGACGGTTTATTATTGTGAAGAAGACACCGCCACGGTCGAGCTCCTTAACTTCTTTGCTGAGCAATCGGTATCTGGAGTAACTTGGAATTGGCGTGCTCTACCCAAGGAACAATTGTTCCGCCGGGGCATCGGCCGTAATCACGCGGCACTGAATACCACAGCTGACTGGGTCTGGTTTACAGATTGCGACGTAGTGTTTCATGAAGGCTGCCTCGATACCTTGGCTCAGGCTCTGCAAGGTCGCACAGACACCTTGGTTTTCCCAAGCGAAGAGCGTGTCACTTCGCTACTCGCAGAAGACGATCCTTTATTACAGCACGCTGCGAAGCCACAAGTTGTGTCCCTCGATGGCACCGACTTCATCGTGAAAGAGCTCAGCAAAGCCACTGGCCCTATGCAGATTACGCATGGCGAAACGGCTCGCGAGATGGGGTATTGTGACGCATTACCTGTTTATCTTACGCCTGCTCCAACATGGCAGAAGTGCATGGAAGATCGTGCCTTTCGCTGGCTATTGAAGACGCCTGGGCAACCGCTCAACGTGCCCGGCGTCTATCGAATTCGCCACATTTTTAAAGGCCGTTACACCGGCTCTGAAACCAGTAATCAATTGCGTAGCGTCATTCGCCGCGTACAAACTTGGTGGCGGGACCGTTAACATGAATCGCCCACAGCGCCCACAAGAAGGCATTTGCGCCGAGCCCAGCATTCACGCATGGGTGCTACTCTTGGATGTGGTGTCTGACGATGTTGAGACGCTCCGCGAGCGGCTCAGCCGTTTTCCCCAGTTTACCGATGGGCTTGCCGGTCGTTTTTCCGAGTCACAACTGAGCTGTGTGGTCGCTATTGGCGAGCCTTACTGGGATATTCTTGCCAGTCAACGTCCGCGTGAGTTGCAGCCGATGCCTTCGCTGCCGCACTCTGAATACAGCTTCCCCGATAAGCCAGCAGACATTGCTCTGATTTTCCGAGCCGATCGCATGGATGCAAATTACTTTGCTGGCCGGGTGATGCTCGAATGGCTTGGCGAGTTGGTCAGCTTAAACGAAGAGATTCATGGTTTTCGTTATTTAGATGGTCGCGATCTATTTGGTTTTCGTTTGGACCCAGAAATGCCGCATGGCACGAAACGTCGCGAAATGGCTTGGATCGATGCGGGGGACGACACAGATTTTGCCGGTGGCAGCTACCTGTGGTTGCAGCGCTATCAGGTGGATCTTCGCCGTTGGGAGAAGCTTTCTGTTGAGGCGCAGCGGGACATTATGGGGCGTGAGAAAGTCAGCGGTAAGCGTTGGCCTGTCGATCGCCCAACTCACGCGGATAAAACAAGTATTCCGTTATTCTCAGATGACGCACTCGCGCTCTGGCGAGTGCAAATGCCGGAAGCAAGCATGCAGCATAGCGGTGAGCTTGGCTTGCACTGGAGTCGTTCGTTACAGGATTTAACGCGCTTTATGACACAGCGCTTCGTTGCTGACGAGGATGGCTTTGCTGATCCGCTCCTCGATTACGCGACAGTCAGCCGCAATGGCGTGTTTTTTGCGCCATCTCGAACCTGGCTGGAGCAATTGCACATAGATTAGTTGTTGTCGAACAGCTCCCGTACTTTATCCAACGTATAGTCAATCTTGGTTATATCCACAGGGGCGATAAAAATCGTGTCGTCACCGGCAATAGTTCCTAGTACGCCTTCTTTCTTACCCACCGAATCCAGCAGCCGCGCGATCAGCTGAGCAGCGCCGGGAGTAGTGCGAATAATCACCATGACATCGTTGTGTTCAACGTCCAAAACGAGCTGTTTTAACGAGCTACGGGCCGAGGGCATGGCGAGTTCTGGCGGCAGACAATACACCATTTCCTCTTTACCATTACGTGCGCGTACGGCACCGAGCTTGCCCAGCATGCGCGATGCTTTCGACTGATTCATCGTCGCGAAGCCTTGGTCTTGTAATGCCTCTACAATTTCAGCTTGTGAGGCGTAACGTTCCTCTTTGAGGAGCGCGCGAAATGCTTCTGTCAGTGCGTCTTGATGGGATGTGCTCATAAGGTTTACGAATCTTCATTATGATTGTCGGGTTATTGTAGCGGAATACATGGCGTTCACCTAGCCTCCCAAGGGTGATGAAGTTGTATTTTTGGCCCCGATCCATTAATGTTTAGCCCCCGCAACTGACTGAATGGAGTGCGATATGAAAGTAGCAGTTTTAGGCGCCGCTGGTGGTATTGGTCAGGCGTTATCCCTTCTTTTGAAAACTCAACTTCCGGCTGGATCGGACCTCGCGTTATTTGATATCGCGCCGGTTACTCCGGGTGTTGCCGTTGACCTAAGCCACATCCCGACCGCTGTAACTGTGAAAGGCTATGGCCAGGACGGCTTGAATGACGCACTAATCGGTGCAGATATTGTGTTAATCCCAGCAGGTGTTCCACGCAAACCTGGTATGGACCGCTCTGACTTGTTCAACATGAATGCTGGCATCATCCGCAACTTGGTTGAAGCCATTGCGGATAACTGTCCGAAAGCGCTGGTGGGTATCATCACGAACCCAGTCAACACCACTGTGGCAATTGCCGCTGAAGTGCTGAAGAAAAAAGGTGTGTACGACAAGAATCGTTTGTTCGGTGTAACCACCCTCGACGTTATTCGCGCAGAAACTTTTGTGGCTGAGCTGAAAGGTTTAAACCCAGCGGACCTGCATGTTCCAGTGATCGGCGGCCATAGCGGCACTACTATTCTGCCTTTGTTGTCTCAGGTTGAAGGCGTACAGTTTAGCCAAGACGAAATCGAGTCACTGACGCACCGCATCCAGAATGCAGGTACTGAGGTGGTAGAAGCTAAGGCTGGCGGCGGTTCTGCAACCCTGTCTATGGGGCAAGCAGCTGCACGTTTCTGTTTCTCACTGGCGAAAGCGGTGCAGGGCGAAGACGTTGTTGAATACGCCTACGTTGAGAATGACGGTGGCGATGCAGACTACTTTGCACAAGCGGTTCGTATCGGTAAAGACGGCGTGAAAGAAATTCTGTCTTACGGTGAACTCAGCGCGTACGAAGCAAAGTCAAAAGCGGATATGTTGGATGGCTTGAAGAAAGACATTCAAATGGGTGTAGACTTCGTACACGGCTAAGCCGACTCGAACTACCCAATGAAAACGCCAAGCTTGCTTGGCGTTTTTTGTTAGGGCTTTGAGTCTTCACTTTATGAATCGGAGGAATGTATGGCGGACATCCAAATCTCAGCACGCGTAAGCATTCCTGAAAGTGAAGTGGAGTGGCAGTTCATCCGTTCGAGTGGAGCGGGTGGGCAGAATGTGAATAAAGTCGCCACAGCGGCACAGCTGATTTTCGACATTGGCGCGTCGTCGCTGCCAGATTTCTATAAAGAACGGTTGCTGCAGAAGGCAGATCACCGGATTACGCAAAGCGGCAAAATTATTATTAAATGCCAAGACAGTCGCAGCCAGTTAGCCAATCGCGAGAAAGCTTTGGCGGATTTTATTGCCTTGGTGAGCAGCGTGAATATTGTTCGCAAGCGCCGTATCGCAACACGCCCGACGCGCGCCAGTCAATTACGTCGCGTTGCTAGTAAGAAGAAGCGAGCCGATGTGAAGTCGGCTCGCCGCAAACCCTCAAATGAAGGTTAGCGGTGGCACGACAAAGAGATTAAGCAACGCGTTCGACAGCAAGATGAGCGAGAGTTTTCAAGGCTTCTTTAAAGTCAGACTCAGGAAACGGGGCTAACGCAGCAATCGCTAAATCCCGCTGTTCTAGAGCTTTGTTGCGAGTGTAGTCCAGCGCCTGAGTGCGCTCCATAATTCTGAGAATGGCTTCGAGCTTGTCGCGCTCACCACCTTGCTCTATCGCCGAGCGAATCAACTCAGCATCCTCACCTTCGCTTTGCCACATAGCGTACAGCAGCGGCAAGGTGGGCTTTCCTTCAGCCAAATCATCGCCCGCATCTTTGCCCATGGTTTCGCTATCGGCGGTGTAATCGAGTAAGTCATCTACCAACTGGAACGCGGTACCCAAATACCGACCATAATCGGCAGCCGCTTGTTCAATGGCTGGAGACTGCTTGGTCATCACTGCGCCGAGCTGGGTTGCGGCCTCGAATAAGCGCGCTGTTTTGCTGTAAATAACGTCGAAGTAGCTCGCTTCGGTTGTGTTGGGATCATTGCAGTTCATCAACTGCATCACTTCACCCTCGGCGATGACATTGGTGGAGTCAGCCATGATTTCCATGACCCGCATGGACTCCATAGTGACCATCAGCTGAAACGCTCGGGTGTAGAGAAAGTCGCCGACTAGCACGCTGGCTTCGTTGCCAAAGCGTGCATTGGCTGTTTCCCGGCCGCGCCGTAGATGGGAGTCATCCACAACATCGTCATGCAACAAGGTTGCTGTGTGAATAAACTCGACAATCGCTGCGAGGGTATGGTGTTTGGTGCCTTCATAGCCAAGCGCACGGGCAGCCAGCACGGCGAGTAGCGGACGCAAGCGCTTGCCACCACTATTAATGATGTAGAACCCGAGTTGATTAATGAGCACCACATCAGAGCGCAACTGCTCACTGATAAGCGAATCAACTGCGGCCATGTCGTCAGCAGTGAGTGACCGGATCGCCGGTAAGTCCATAACGAATGCTTGCCTTTTCAGGTTCCTTACATTGAGCGGTGATTTTACCCGAATCATGAATTTGTTCCAGCCCTTCAGCCCGACTTAGCGTATAATGTCTCCTTAAGTCATGAATTCGTGTTTTTTTCGTACATCCTCCTTGCCTTAAAGGTGGCTTTTGCGTAAAATGCGCGGCCTGAATTATGTTTGAAGCGCCCTGCTTGGGCAATTTGGAGAATAACTATGTACGCGGTATTTCAAAGTGGCGGTAAGCAACACCGTGTCACCGAGGGCCAGACCGTTCGCCTGGAAAAGCTAGAAGCAGCTACCGGTGATACCGTTGAGTTTGAGCACGTGCTCATGCTCTCTGATGGTGATAAAGTAACTATTGGTACCCCTTTCGTTTCTGGCGGTAAAATTACCGCTGAGATCGTGGGTCATGGCCGTGGTGATAAAATCAAGGTCGTGAAATTCCGTCGTCGGAAGCACTCACGTAAGCAAATGGGTCACCGTCAGTGGTTCACTGAAGTGAAAATCACTGGTATCGGCGCGTAATTAGAGGAGTAACGACAAATGGCACATAAAAAAGCTGGTGGTTCTACCCGTAACGGTCGTGACTCAGAATCCAAACGCCTTGGTGTAAAGCGCTACGGCGGCGAGTCAGTCCTTGCTGGTAATATCTTAGTTCGTCAGCGTGGTACTCGTTTCCACGCCGGGGATAACGTTGGTGTTGGTCGTGACCACACCTTGTTCGCAAAAGTTGATGGTAAAGTGACCTTCAGCCAGCGTGGACCACAAAATCGTAAGTTCATCAGCATCGTCGCTGAATAAGAGCTTCACGCTTTTGAAAAACCCCGCCTTCGCGCGGGGTTTTTTTGTAGTATTCTGTTAGCCTTGTTTGCAGGTTGCAGCACATGAGCGAGTTTTCTCGCTGGTAAGTATCTTTTTGTAGGTTTTGTTTTAGGTAATCATAAGCACATGAAATTCGTCGATGAAGTTGAGATTCGCGTAGAAGCAGGGGACGGTGGCAATGGCTGCGTCAGTTTCCGTCGCGAAAAATACGTTCCCAAAGGTGGCCCCGATGGTGGTGATGGTGGGGACGGCGGCGATGTATATTTACAAGCTGAAGAAAGCCTAAATACATTGATTGATTATCGTTTTGAGCGCACTCATCGTGCCGAGCGCGGTCAGAATGGGCAAAGTCGTAACTGTACAGGTAAGCGTGGCCAAGACATCGTATTACCGGTACCGGTAGGCACGCGTATTCGTGACAAAGACACCGATGAAGTTTTGGGTGACTTGGTTACCGCAGGTCAGCGTATCTTGGTGGCTAAAGGTGGCTTTCACGGATTGGGCAATACGCGCTTTAAAAGTAGCACCAACCGTGCGCCCCGTCAGAAAACTATGGGCACACCAGGTGAGCATCGCATTCTATTTCTCGAACTCTTGTTGCTTGCAGACGTAGGTTTACTGGGCATGCCGAACGCTGGCAAATCAACTCTGATTCGCTCAGTATCTGCTGCACGGCCTAAAGTTGCAGACTATCCATTTACTACCTTAACGCCAAATCTTGGTGTGGTGCGCGTGAGCTCGCATCAGAGCTTCGTGATTGCCGATATTCCGGGCCTGATTGAAGGTGCCGCCGAGGGTGCAGGGCTAGGCATTCAGTTTCTGAAGCATCTGGAGCGTTGTGGTCTATTACTACATCTGGTTGATATTGCGCCTTATGACAATACTGACCCGGCAGAAAGCGCTGTCATGATATTGCAAGAACTTGAGCGCTATAGTCCAGAACTTGCTGCGAAACCACGTTGGTTAGTCCTCAACAAAACGGATCTCGTTGATGAAGAAACTCTCGCGGCGAAACGCGCGGAAGTGACTGCGGCATTGAACTGGGAAGGCCCGGTATTTGAGCTTTCGGCGTTGACCGGACAAGCCTGTAAAGAGCTCATGCAAGAGATTATGAACTACCTCGAGAAACTAGCGGCGGAGAAACCGGCAGAAGTTCCCGAGGAAGAAAAGCCAGTGGAGTTCAAATGGTCTACTTATCATGCAGAGCAATTGCAGCATGACGAGTTCGAAGACGACGAAGACGATGACGACGATTGGGATGAAGACGAGCCTGACGACGGACATGTGATTTATAAGCCTTAGGATTCCTTATGCAGCATATTTCTCTGGTTGCCGCGATGGCAAATGATCGCGTGATTGGTCGCGAGGGTGGAATGCCTTGGCATTTGCCAGATGAGTTGCAGTATTTCAAAGAAATCACCATGGGAAAGCCCATGATTATGGGCCGAACAACCTTTGAATCCATTGGTCGACCATTACCGGGGCGCCGCAACATTGTTGTGAGTCGCTCCGCAGCTAACTTGCCCGAGGGCGTTGAGCATGCAGAGAGTCCTGCCGCAGCTTTGGCATTGTGCCAAGATGCGGAGGAAGTCATGGTGATTGGCGGTGGGCAGATCTATCGGGAGTTTTTGCCGTTAGCGACTCGTATGTATCTGACGCATATCGAGTTAAGCGTTGACGGTGATACAACTTTCCCAGATTGGAGTGGAGTTGTTTGGCAGCGTAAGTTATTGCGCGAAGTACCTGAAAAGAGTACACAAAGCCCAGCATACGCAGCCTATCTTTATGAAAAATCAACATAAAATATACAAAACATCGAATTACTGACATTTGTCTTAATTGTTTTGGTGGATTCGAAACGGTAAAATAGTGGTGTTATTTTGAACACATACGTACCGAAAGGGGGCAGGTATGAAGAAGTTGGTAATTTCCGCGTTGAGTGCCGGAATGATCACTGTAGGCGCCGGCGTGGCGAACCTTTCAGTGAGTGGTTCGGCACAGGGCATGGAGCTCGCACAAAACTTGTGCACTTACGTTGCTGGTGATGATCGGTTACGGATGCGTCAACAGCTCCGCCAAGACCGCCGTCAATTGCGTCAATTGTACGAAGGCATTCTCTGCAACGGCATGACAATGCTACAGTTTGCAATGGATAGTGGCTCAGATGATATCGGCGAGTTCATCGTCAGCCAGTTGCCTGGCTCAATTATCACCCGCGCGGGTGACCTTGAGTGGGCAGAAGCGAACGGTCACGGTGACTCAGCAATTGCACAAGCAATTCGCGAGCGTATCGGCAGCTAAGTTCAGTATCAAAGAATATCAAAAGCCGCTTTCGAGCGGCTTTTTTGTGCCCGCCGTTTCTCTTTGAACGCCTTCATACAAGCGTTTAGCTAATTAACGAAATTGTTACAGAACATGTGCTGCCCTTGCTATTTGTAAACCAAATGGATACAAATTGCAGACGTTTTCCTTGGAATCTCATTTATGCAGACTTATTTTCTTGCTGCGGCTTGTGTTGTGGGCGCTTTTTTCGCGTCGAATGCGCAAGCTGCGGCCTCATTAGAACTCGAGCCCTGCCATGTGCGTGGTTTTGCTGAGCAGGTAGAATGTGGTTTTCTTACCGTCCCCGAAAACTATGACCAACCGAATGGCCGTACCATCGACATCCATGTTGTGCGTTTGCGGGCTGTCGCCAGTACAAGCCAGCCTGATCCGCTATTGTTTCTTGCGGGTGGCCCTGGGCAAGCGGCGACTGAGCTCGTTGCTGGTGTCGCGCAGATATTGCGAGACGCTCGGCAGCAGCGTGACCTACTGTTTATCGACCAACGGGGTACTGGCAAGTCAAATCCACTGCAATGTGAGAGTGACGATCTGGAAGAGGTGTTTGAAGCACTGATTGTGCACGACCGTGACATCGACCTGACGGCGGAAACACGCAAATGCGCAGCGCAGTATGACGCTGAATTTCAGCACTACCATACCTTGAATGCCGTCCGGGATTTTGATGCGGTGCGAGCAGCGCTAGGCTACAACCAAGTAAACCTCTACGGTGGTTCTTACGGTACGCGTTCAGGGCTCGCATATATGCGGGAATTTCCCGAGCGTATTCGTGCTGCAGTGCTCGATGGTTTAGCGCCACCGCAAGTGACTGTTGGGCTATTTGGTCAAACTTCTGAGGTTGCTTTCAGCCGTATGTTGAGTGACTGTCAGGCGCAAGAAGCCTGTGCGGCAGCCTTCCCTGATTTGGCGAATGATTATCTGAGCCTTCGCGAGCAACTTCGTGCAGAACCGCAGTTGCTGCGTCAACCAGACCCACGGAGCCATCGCCAAACGGACTTTTTACTGACAGACACGCGTCTGCAGCAAATGCTGTTTGCACCGCTCTATACTCCGCGCACGCGCCAGATGATGCCCTATGTGATTCATGAAGCTGCACAAGGCAACTATGCACCGCTGATTGGTTTGAACGGTACCTTTGAGGGGCGCTCGCCACTTTATATGGGTTTGATGCTGTCGGTGCTGTGCCAAGAGGACTTGCCTTACGTGACGGCAGAGAATGAAGCTGCGGAATCCCAGTTGCAGTATATGGGTATCAACATGCTGCAGAATTTCCAAAACTTCTGTGCGGGTTGGCCTGTTGAGCAGGGCCAAGCAAGCTGGCGAGAGCCGGTACGTAGCGATATCCCAACCTTACTACTATCGGGTGGCCAAGACCCGGTCACTCCGGCGGCATGGGCTGACCTTGCGGCTGAAACACTGTCACAGTCGACCCATTTGGTCGCCGAGCACGGCGGTCATACAATTATTGGCCATACTTGCGCGAACCGCATTGCGTCGCGCTTTATTGATCAGCCTTCGGCCGAAGTGGACGGAAGTTGTTTGGAACAAACTAAAGTGTTGCCGTTTTTATTGAACGTCAACGCTCGCGGCATGTAGGAGCTGATCATGATTATTGTGAATGACTTAAAGAAGTCCTACAACGACGTGCAAGCGCTCAATGGGCTTTCATTTCATGCGGAAAATGGCCAAATTACTGGCCTTTTGGGGCCAAACGGTGCAGGCAAAACCACCTGCTTGCGAAGCCTCTATGGCCTCATTAAGCCAGATAGTGGTGAAGCCACCATTGATGGCACCTCAGCGACGGACGATCCTTTGAATGTGCGTCGTCATATTGGCATTTTTCCCGATAAGTTTGGCTTGTATGAACGCTTAACTCCGCGTGAGCATATCGCCTATATTGCAGAGCTGCACGGTTTCAAGGGCGCAACCCGTGACGAAGCGGTTGAGAAAACCATTCAAGACTTGGGAATGGCAGACATTGCCGATCGTCGCACTCAAGGCTTTTCTCAGGGGCAACGGATGAAAGTTGCTTTGGCGCAGGCCATTGTGCATCAACCGAAGAACTTGATTCTTGACGAACCGAGTCGCGGGCTCGACGTGATGAGTACACGGATTCTGCGTGAACTTATGTTCGGATTGCGCGAGCAAGGACGATGCATTTTATTTTCTAGCCATGTCATGCAAGAAGTGGCAGCACTCTGTGACCGTGTGGTGATTATGGTGAAAGGCCAAGTGGTTGCTGACGATACACCACAGGCATTGTGTGAACTCACACAACAAGCCAGCTTTGAGGATGCCTTTGTGCAATTGATTGGAACCGACGAGGGGATCATGGCATGAAATACCCATTCATGATTGTGTGGTTAAAAGAGCTTAAAGATGCCATTCGTGATCGTCGTTCACTCATGGCTGCTATGTCTTATGCGTTTTTTGGGCCAATGATTATGGCCGTGGCTTTCTTTGCGTTAGTAACCGAAGCTACATCTGAACGTGATGTATCGGTTACCATTCATGGCGCTGATTATGCGCCAGAGCTGGTGAGCTTCCTCAATCAACGGGGCATTGTAAAAAGCGATGAAGATGAAGCACGTTCTATCGTGATGACCATTCCTGAGGATTATCAGTCGCGGCTAGAGTCTGCGCAGAGCATTCGTGTGATTGTGCGTGCGGACTATTCTGAACGAAGCGGAAGTAGCCAGCGTCAGCGGGTTGAACGGGCGCTCACGGAATACAATCAGGCGGTGGCAAGTGCACGCTTGATGATGCGCGGTATCAGTCCAGAAGTTATGCAAGCGGTGATTGCAGAGCGCCAAGATACCGCCACCCGCGAGTCTCGTGCAGTGCTTATCTTAGGTACTGTCATGGTGTTCGTGCTGATGTCAGTGTTTTTTGCTGGCATGAACGTCGCTATTGATACCAGTGCCGGTGAGCGTGAGCGGAATTCTCTCGAGTTTCTCTTATCGCAACCGATTTCACGGGTGGCATTGGTTGCAGGTAAAGGCTTTGCAGCGGCGACCTTTGCCGTACTTGGAGCGGTTCTGACCCTCATCATGATTCCCTTCGTGTTCACTTTTGTGCCACTTGAGAAGTTAGGTGTTGATGCGTCATTTAGCATGTGGACACAAGCCGCTATGGCTCTTGTACTGATCCCAGTCGCCTTGTTAGCGAGCTTCTTGCAGTTGCTCGTATCTTTCATGGCAAAGAGTTTCAAAGAGGCGCAAACCTACATTACCTTCGTCATGTTTGTCCCGATGACAGTGGTGTTCGTGCTTGAATTCACGCGCTATTCTCATCCGGCGCTAGCTTATTTGCCCATTACCTCGCAACACCAAGTGTTGCTGTCCTCACTGTCAGGCGAGACTATTAGTGTCCTAGCTGTGGCAGTGGGCGCGGTCACAACGCTTGTGTTAGCGGGACTATTAATGCTGGGCGTGAGTTACAAGTTACGGAGTGAAAAAGCGGTGTTTGGACTCTGATCACATGCGGTCGCGCAAGCGACCGTATTGATAGAAACCCCATTGACCAAGCCGGCGGAACTGCGCGAAAGGGAAGCGTGGCAGTTCGCTTTGATAGAAGGGTAAGGGCGGTAGCGGTTCGTTCAGCGCTAAGCTTGCGAGTCGCCGACCGGCCAAAGCTGAAAAGGCGACGCCTGCACCACAATAACCGAGTGCGGCATAAGTGTTCGGTGCTGGGCTAAAGACTCGTGGCATGGAGTCGAGGGCCACGCTGATCCAGCCCTGCCAGTAGAACTCTATTTGAATCCCAGCGAGCATCGGCAGCGTGGTTGTCAGCGCATGATACAAGTCGCGTTGATAGCGCGGGTGCTGCGCATTTTTTCCTTGAATCGCACCTCTCCCACCAAAGAGTAAACGCCCATCGGGTAGTAATCGGTAGTAGTACTTCAATATCCGCGTATCCATGACCAATTGCTGCGCGCTCAAGCCTAGTGCTTGGCGTTGTGTCGATGACAAGGGAGCGGTGACCATCACCGATGATAGAACCGGCAGATGCCGTTGGCTGAGTTCTGGAAACAGTGGCTTCGGTAAGTAACCGTTGGTACAGAAGAGCACATGGTCCGCGATAACGTCCCCCGCACTGGTGGACAAATTCCAGTGCGCGCCAACTTGAGTGCACCCGATGACGGCCACGCCTGAGTGAATGACAACACCGGCTTGCTCCGCCAAGTTCGCCGTGTGCTGAACTAGTGCGGCAGGGTTCACCGAATAGGCGGGAGTGACAGAGAGCCCTCCGTGGGCATAGGCCAAGCCCGGATGACGAGCGATTAATGCATCACGATCAAGCCATTCGGGATTAAGAAGTGTTGGCTCATAAAGAGGTTGCTGTGCGGCTAATGCAGCAACATGTTGGCGAGTATGGGCTAAGCGTAAATACTGAGCAGGATGAAACTGAAGCTCAGCTTCCACGCCTTTCGCAATGTTTTGTAGGTGGTGAATACTCGCTGCAAATTCATTTTGGACCGCGACAGCAACGTCTTCACCGAATCGCTGCTCGTAATCCTGAAAGCCAAGACGACCGGTGCCGGGCAGTACGAATCCGGCGTTACGGCTTGAGCATCCAGCACCAATTGCGCCGGCGTCGAGGACAACCACGTCCTTTCCTCGCTCTGCCAGCGCCGTGGCGGCATTTAACCCGGTATAACCAGCGCCTATCACTACATAGTCAGCACGTTGCGGTAGCGGCGCGTTGAGGCTTGTTGCGGGAGGTGTGATTGCAGCCCAATAACTGCGGATGTCCCGCTCATGGAAACGCGGAATGGTCTGCGCTCGAAGGGGATCGTAGTAGCTCATAGTTCGCTGAGAAGGCGAATATTTGAAAAGGGTAAAACCATTTCTGCGGCAGTGCAATGACAGACACCATCGCACACAGGGCAGTAGTACCCGTCATTGATAGAGGCCTCATACCAACGATCGGGATGGTCAGCCACCAGTTCACCACCACAGCGGGTGAAATATTCAAAGGCGCTATTGTTTGGGCTCTGTCGCCAAATATGTGCAAGCCCGGCGACACACCCAGATCCCAGCGCTTCAATAATCGAATGAAATAACAGGCCTTTGCCTACGCCGCCACCTTGAAAATCAGCATCAACAGCAGCGCATTTGAAATAACACATTTGCTCAGGTTGAGTGGGCCAAGCTGAAGGGGTGCACCAAGTGTCGATGGGCCACTGACCAGCCGCAAAGGTGAGTCTTAAACCGACGACTTTGTCATCTGCTTGAGCTAGCCAATTTAGATTGCGACCATCTGCTGTGATGCCACGCTCTAAATAGTCATGGAAGCTTTCAGAATTAAGATAGTTGTCCCCATGCACGCGGTTTGCTAATGCAATGACGGCAGCCTCATCGGCTGCCGTCATGGGTCTAAAGAGGAGTGAACTCAAAGTTGCGTTCCTCGCAGGTGTTGCTTAGTAGCGGTAGCTGTCAGGCTTGAATGGCCCTTCAACAGTCACGCCGATGTAGTCGGCTTGTTGGCCAGTCATTTGCGTAATCACACCACCAAAACCTTCCACCATGTAACGCGCCACTTCTTCGTCGAGTTGCTTCGGCAGCACTTGAACATTGAGATGCTTCTGCTTGTCCGCGTCAGACATGGCAGCGAACTTCTGTTCGAACAAGTGGATTTGCGCGAGTACCTGGTTCGCAAATGAACCATCCATAATCCGGCTTGGGTGGCCCGTGGCATTGCCCAAGTTCACTAAGCGACCCTCTGACAATAGAATCAGGTAATCGTCAGTTGAGTCTGAACGGAACACAGTGTGAACCTGCGGCTTCACTTGCTCCCAGCGCCAGTTCTTACGCATGTATGCGGTATCGATCTCATTGTCGAAGTGACCGATATTACAGACAACGGCGCCTTTCTTCAGTGCTGCGAGCATGTAGCTATCACAGACATTCACGTTACCTGTGGTGGTTACAATTAAGTCTGTTTGGCCGAGTAGGTCGGTATCGATGCCTTTTTCGTCGCCAGTATTAATGCCGTTAATATACGGAGAAACGACTTCGTAACCGTCCATACAAGCTTGCATCGCACAGATTGGATCGACTTCAGTGACCTTCACAATCATGCCTTCTTGGCGTAAAGAGGCAGCAGAACCTTTACCCACGTCGCCATAACCCACAACCAGAGCTTTCTTACCTGATAACAGGTGATCGGTAGCGCGCTTAATCGCATCATTCAATGAATGGCGGCAGCCGTATTTGTTGTCGTTCTTCGACTTGGTTACTGAGTCGTTCACGTTGATCGCAGGAACTTTCAGGGTGCCTTTCTTCAACATCTCAAGCAAACGGTGAACACCGGTCGTGGTTTCTTCCGTGATGCCATGAATACTCTCAAGCATCTGCGGATATTTTTCATGAATCAGAATGGTGACATCACCACCATCGTCAAGAATCATGTTGGCATTCCACGGTTGACCGTCTTTCAAACAAGTTTGCTCTAAACACCACTCGTATTCTTCTTCGGTTTCACCTTTCCATGCGAAAACAGGAATGCCTGCAGCAGCAATAGCGGCGGCAGCGTGGTCTTGAGTTGAGAAAATATTGCACGATGACCAACGTACTTCCGCACCCAGATCGATCAGTGTTTCGATCAACACGGCGGTTTGAATGGTCATGTGGATACAACCAATGATGCGTGCACCTTTGAGCGGCTGGCTGGCTTTGTACTTGTTACGAATAGCCATCAACGCGGGCATTTCAGATTCAGCGATATTGATTTCTTTGCGGCCGTAATCGGCAAGTGAAATATCGGCGACTTTGAAGTCGTCGAAAGCGCTGACTACGTTCATTTCAGGTTGTGTACTCATAATTTCGGTTCTCTTTAATGCGTTGATTATAGGTCGGACGTTTCGGCGACAAATTCGGCTTCATGGGCTGCAAGCAGCTCACGTTGTGTTTCTGCCGGTAAGCGGGGACCATAATGGCTAACCACTTCTGCCGCTGCACGACTTGCGAGCGTTCCCGCCGCTGCGGTGGGCCAGCCTTGAGTGACACCATATAAATATGCTCCGGCAAACATGTCACCGGCACCGTTGGTATCGATAGCTTTTACTTTAAAGCCTGGCACTTGTACGCGTTTTTCACGCGTGCCGATCACTGCACCTTCTTTTCCACGAGTCACGACAACTTCCCGAGCATAGTTCAAAAGTTTATCCATTGCCGCTTCGAGTGAGTTGGTGCCGGTATACAGTTCTGCTTCTTCACGATTGCAGAAGAGAATATCAACACCCGGTGTAAGGAACTCATCTAGCCCTTCTTTAAAATATTTCACCATCGAAGAGTCTGAGAAGGTCAGTGCAATTTTAGTCTTGGCTTCTTCAGCAATCGCTCGAGCTTCTTGTACGGCATGGCGAGCAATTTCAGAAGTTGCGAGGTACCCTTCAATGTACAGGTACTCGCTGTCACGAACGGCGTCGGCCTGCAATTCCTCGGTGGAAAAGTCGATGGTAATGCCCAAAAAAGTCGCCATGGTGCGTTCTGCATCAGGCGTAACCATTACGACGCATTTGCCAGTATGACCATCGTTGTCTTGCGTATGTAAGCGAGTTGCAACGCCTGCGCGCTCAAGATCTTGGCGGTAGAATGCACCATCTTCGTCATTGGCGACTTTACAGCAGTAAAATGCTTTACCACCAAATTGACTTAAGCCGACGAGACTGTTGGCGGCCGAGCCTCCGCCCACCATTTTCTCGAGCTTAAATTGCTTTCCAAGCTCAGTGAGCAGTAACTGCTGCTGAGCTTCGTCGAGTAAAGTCATAATGCTTTTTTCAATTTGATGAGTCGCCAAAAACTCATCGGTTACTTGGAATTCGCGATCCACGAGCGCGTTACCCAAGCCCACAACATGGTACTTTTTCATGAAATGCATTCTTAAAATAGCTAAAGACAAGAGGGCGATTATACCCTAACCACCCCACAGGATCGAACTGGATCGTGGTTTAGAAACGCATTAAGCCGAACACTATGGCAGCCGCTAGAATGCCCACAGTAAGTTGGTGTAGAGAAAATGTGAGTCGCGCTTGTCGAATACTGCCTTCATTGGGTTCATGGCCCTCGCTATATCTCGGGCGCTGAACTTTGACTCCACTGTACATGACTGGGCCACCCTGATGAGTTTGAGTGAGGTGAGCAATGGCCTTAAACCATTGTTGTTCTTGGCGTGAAAGAGTTGTTGATTGCGACAGCTGCGTAGGGATGTTGGCCGGTTTGCACTTCAGCACAATACTCCATGCATGTATAAGTAAGAGTGAAATAAAGTGTGGAGGCCAATGCAGAAGTCGAAAGAAAGCATCGGGGACTGCGCCAAAATCTCGCCAGTGTGGCGCGAGTGGATTCCAACAGCGACTCAATTCGAAGAGCAGGCGGTAAATCATTGCCGCTATCGGACCGGCAAGAATAAACCAAAAAATAACCCCGACCCAGGCCTGCGTTTGCAAACGGCCTAAGTACTCAATAGTTGCTTTCCGTAATCCCAACGGAGATAACGCCCCGCAGTCGCGACTTAACCAGCGCGCCAGGCGACTGCGTGCTAAACGTTTATGGCCTTTTGTGATGGCCATATCAACCCATGAGGACTCGCGCAAAAACGGTTGAGAACCAAGAGCGAGCCATAATAAAACTGCTGCAAACCACTCTTTAAGCTCTGCGAGCGCATAGAAGATCGCCGGAATACCCACCCAGAGAAACAGCAGCAACAGTGTTGCCATGAGTCCAGAAATGCGCTGTTGGGAGCGGGCGCGCATGGTTGTGGGATGGACTTTCCGCGCAAGTTGCGCCGCCGTGCGGCGGAAAATCCATAGCGGATGCATGCGCTGTGGTATAGGCAAGAAACGCTCGCCAAGCAGCACGAAGACAAAAAGTAAGAAAGGCAAAAGGCCCGCTAGTGCGGGCCCGAAGGTATCGATCACAGGTTGACCCGTTCAGCCACAACTGAACGCAGCATATCAGGTCAAAATTGGCGCGTCACTGCTTGTTGGGCGCACTTTGGGTCCGGCGGCACGAACGTAGTCTGCTTGACGGATCTTGGCTTGGATAAAGTCGCCAAGCTCTTCAGCGCGGTAGCCTGGTCGTGCTTTGAAGCGCAAGAACGGAATACCGGCAGCCGACAATGAGTTCTTGAGGAACCAGTTGCGTTTAGTCTGACCGTTATTGGGTTGTTCTGGCTCGAGCTCGACGACAGCAACAACACGCATTGTATTCCGGTCACACAGCACGAAATCGAGTAAGCGGGTGTTAATCTTCTGCTGTGCATCGCGACGCGCATTCATAGATAAGCCTTGCTCGCGGACGGAAACTACGTCACCGAGGCGGACCTTGGTGAAAATGCGATAGTCGCTGCCGCATGCACGCTCAAGTAAATTCAGGAAGGAATCCTCAGTGGCGGAGAAAAAGCTTTCCTGACGCTTCTTGTAAGGGTAGGGCGCATAGCTCTCAGACACGCGTGCCGCCAGAATGGCAACCGCAATCAGGGCAATGACAAAAAGAATCAGCAAGAATTCCATAATAGATACCTCAGTGTCGAAATTTCGGCGCATTCACCGTGAATGCGCCAAGCTTTCTAACTGATGCAATGTTCTTGCCAGTTTTATGGGTTAGGCTCGAAATCCGTTTGGAATGCCTTTGGTCGTAATGGAAACGGCATCGTGAGCATGCAGTGATTCATAATGATTGATTCGAATTCGATAGTCGACAATGTGTTCGTGACTATTGAGCTCTTGTTGCAGAATGCGCGCAGCGTCTTCGCAGAACATGAGATTCTGGCCATTTAAACGGGCAAACTCTTGCTCGTCTTCGCGCTTTACTGCTGCCTGTACCGGAGTTTTCAGGCTGCCCTCAATCGCATTGATGAGGCCCAGAATCGGCAGGGTGTCGTCGCTCCCACCAAGCCGAACTTGCACTTCTGCAATAGACCGTTGGCTGTGTGGTGTTGCTACAATACCGTCAGTCGTGCCAAGCCATTCTGCAACTTCTTGGCTGGAGATTTCACCGCCATTAAAGCGCGCGCGGAAAGCTTCTTGAATCAATTGCCGAGCCAGTGCGGCTGAACACGGGCAGGTTGAAGAGTAGGTTACATCGACTTTTAGGTCGCAATTGAAGTGACCTTCGTTGAGTTCCGCATCGATAGTGATCGGATAGGCCTTCCAGCCTAACTTACCGGAAATCAATGAGGGGCGACGCACATGATAGTCGAAGCGTAGACTAATCTTTGCTGCGGTACTCAGATCTTCGTGAGTTTCCACGAAGCGGTCGAGTAATCCTCGCAATGCGGCCACGGTAATTTCGCCCGCAGCGGAAAGTTCTTCAATAGCTAAGTACAAACGAGACATATGAATGCCTTTCGCTTGCGCATCGGTCAGGTTCACGAACGCGTCAATGCGCGCACCAACGGTATGTTGTTGACCCTGCTCATCGACAAGCACAAGTGGCATTTCGATTTCACTCATGCCAACCCAGTCAAGGGTGCCATGGTTCTGGTTCTTCACATTGCTAGCAATGTCCGGCATTGTGGTCGGCATGCGTTGCGCTACTCCACCGTGGTTATCGGGATCTTTAAACATAACCTCTATCACCCCTGGTTTGGCGGTTCAATAAAACCGCGTATATTTTCCCAGTCTGGTATCAATTTAGGCCAGACAGAGTATCATAACTAGCCCTGTTACGGGTAGTATGGCCCTTTGGATTCACCCAATCGAGAAAATAGATAGAGTGCGCAATTCATGAAACACATCGATACGTCATTATTGGACCAATATAAGGAAATGCTCGGCCCGAATGGACTTGAGGAAAGTGTGCTGACGTTTCGCGAACTTGTACCAAGTTATGTGGCTGAATTAGAGACTTTGATTGCTGCTCGAGATGAGACCGGTGTTCGGCGTCAAGGTCACAAGATGAAAGGCGCCTGCCGTTCCCTGGGTTTTATCCGACTCGCAAATACCATGGAAATGCTGGAAAAGAGTGATTGGGTTTGGGGCGATGCTGAGCAGGTGCTTAAAGAATGGCCGCCTCAGTTGGCGGCCGATCTAGAAGATGTTGAAGCGTGGCTTAAATCTTAAGACGCAACTTTAATTTCTACGTCACCGATAAAGCGATAGCCTTCACCATGAATGGTCGTAATCAAGTTCGGTGTGTCTGGATGTGATTCAAAATGTCTGCGGATCCGACGAATCGCAACATCCACCGTTCGGTCATTCGGGCGCAGCTCGCGATCAAGCATTTTCCGAACGAGCGTTTCGCGGTCATGAATTTTGCCTGGCTGTGTGAGAAACAACTCCAATGCTCGGAACTCACTTTTCGGTAGACGAAATACCTTGCTGTCTGGTGAATACAAGCAACGGCTGTCGCAATCGAGTACCCATTTGCTGAAGTGATATTGACGACTCCCTTCAACAGCAAAATCTTGAGGCACTTTAATTTGCTCAATCCGGCGTGCGAGGTTGCGCACGCGAATGGTCAACTCTCGCGGATTGTAAGGCTTAATTAAATAATCATCCGCACCGAGTTCTAGGGCGAGTAGACGATCGTCTTCGCTATCACGACCGGTCAGGAACACTAAACCAATATTCTTTTGCTCGCGTAGCGACTCGGCCAATTCTAAACCGCTTTGCCCAGGTAAATTCACATCCATAATAATGATGTCAATTTCCTGCTGCGCCATAATGTGTTCCATTTGGCGCCCGTCGGCTGCATCGAAAACCTCGTAGCCTTCCTGCTGAAACAGGCGTGAGAGTGTATGGCGGGTAACAACCTCATCTTCAACAATTAGAAGTTTCACTTTCATAGTCGGTTCCATCATTTCAGCTCGCTAGCGGGGGCTCTGTTATTCAGAGTTATTTAACCTATAAGAATATGATTTTAGGCCTGAATAATGCAAGGAAAACAGGCGTTTTTTATGTTTTTAGTCCCGAATGGGGAGATTTATCACAATTGTCGTTCCTTGTTCCGAGTAACTTTGGCACTCAATAGTTCCATCAAAAACATGGGTAACTAGATTATAGACGAAGTGCATTCCGAGCCCAGGATGCCCACTACCGCGGCAACTGGTCATAAAGGGTTCAAAAATGCGTTGGGTCATTTCCTCAGACATACCAACACCATTATCTGCACAGCGAATTTCAAGCGCATTGTTCTTTAGGTGCAAGTGAAGATTGACGATGCCTTCATCGCGGCCATGGAAGCCGTGATAAACCGCATTCTCCAGCAACTCAGTTAAAATGGATTCTAACGGGCGCACACGTATATTGAGTACTTCTTCTGGCGCTTCTACGAGAATCTGGTAGTGCTCACGATTGGCTAGCATGGGGCTTAAGCGATTGATGACATTATCCGCTAAGTCATTCAGATTCACGGATTTTGGAGCGTCTTTGGCATGTTCAAAAGCAACCCGTCGGAAGCTTCCCACCAGCTCCCCGGCGCGTCTGAGGTTGCGTTGCACAATATCAACGTTTTCTTTCAGTTCGCTCAATTGCTGTGTGCTGACCAGTTCGCTCTTGGCAAGTTCTGGAAATAACAGGCTACATTTTTGCTCAAGTAAACTCGCTGCCGTAATGCTCAAGCCGATTGGTGTGTTGAGTTCGTGAGCGATACCTGCAACTAAATCCGTCATGGAAGCGAGTCGCTCATTCTCAAGGCGTCGGTGCTGATGCGTATGCAGTTCTTCAACCACCCGAATCAGCTCTTCGTTAGCTTCTTTCAATGATTTCGTACGTTGGGCTATCTGCTGTTCTAGTTCATCGGTGATCTGAGCATGCTGTGCGCGCGCACGCTCACTCTGCTGCATCTGCCGCTGCAACTTATCTAACATACTGTTCATGCTGGTACTGAATTCATCGATTTCCGCGAGTTCAGACGGTGGTAGGCGTAAGTCGTAATTTTTATTGCGAGCGATGGTGCGCACAGTGTCATTAATATCGCGGAGTGGGCGAGTAATGCGTGAGCGCATCCAGTTCGCTAATAAAGCAGCAACGAGTAAGCTCACTAAAATACTGATTGCAGCGAGCCCAATCGTTCGCCATGTGTAGACAGTTAACTCATGTAAGGTGGTGCGCACATAGACATATCCGAGAGTAGCGCCTTCTGCTGAGCGAATGGTGCGCACTAACTCAATACTGTCATCAGACACTTGCGGCAGCATGTAGTGATTCAGGCGACCAATTCGAGCTGGTAATGGTGGCAAATCAGTGCGGTTGTAACTGGTGTAAAAGACGATTTGATCGCTGATTGGTTCATAGCGATAAATGTGCACATGGGTAATAAACGAGGAATGCTTGAGCTCAGCAAGTGTCTCGGTGATCTGCTCAAGGCGCTGGTCACGCAATTGCGGCTGTATCGAGGAAGCAACTAAGTCGGCATTCATTTCGGTACGCTCAATGAGCGCACTTTGATACGAGCGGACTTGCGAGTAGGTATTGAGCGTGAACGATAATACCAAAGCAAGCCCCGTCACAATCAATATGACAAGTAAAAGGCTGTGCTTGATCGATGACGCCCGAAGAATAGCCACTCAGTACCCAGGTTATGTTATATGCCTGTTAATAGAATGTTTATGGTATGCGGAATACTGTAAAGGCTCAAGTACTCTCTTTCATGTCAAACGCTTGATAGCGTGACCCGGTATTGACGGGTTTCAACAAGCACTTCGGTATTTCGAAAGTGCTCCTTTAAAAACTCTGGCCATGGCAAGAAAGAGTTGGCAACCATTAGCAAGCGCCCTCTTGGCTTTAAATAACCTTTTGCTTCAACAATAAAGCGGCGGGTCATTTCATAGTTGTGTTGTTTACCCTGATGAAAGGGTGGATTAGTAATGAGCCAATCGTAACTTCCAGTCACTTGCTGTAAACCGTCGCTAAGTACAACTTTATGGGGCACCGTGAGTTCAGCAAGGCTGCGCTCGGTCGCGATTTTCGCCAATGTACTAATATCGACCGCGGTCAGGGAGCGTGGCTGGCGATGACGGCTCAGCCAATGGGAAATGACACCACTGCCACAACCGAAATCTAGAATGTCACCTCGAACCGATGCAGGCATGTGCGCCAATAGCAGCTCAGTGCCCTTGTCTAGCCGCCCATGCCCAAAAACACCGGGTAGGAACTGGCTCTCAATGTCACCCTCTGGGCATACAAGGGTTTCCCGAGTCAGATAGTCTTCAATGCTAAAGGTCGCTGGCGCTTCAAGTGACGTGCTGAGTAGTTGGCAGTGATTACCACTTGTGAGTTTCACGAAAGGCGCAAATTGCGGTATGGCTTTCTTCACCCAAGATTTAATTCCGGCGTCGTTCTCACCGACCAAATAAATGGGTGTGCCAACCTCTAGAGTGGCCGCGAGCTGTGCAAAAAGGAACAGCAGAAGTGCCTTTTCTTTCGTGAGAAAAACGACGACGGCTTCGGGCTTGTTGGTCGAGTTTTTGGCAAGCTCTAAGGTGGCACTCAACTGATCTAACTCACCTCGAGGGTGATCATGATGGGCATAGATCGACCATGCGGCACAGTGCTCGGGAAGTACTGTGCCAGCGGGTGGGTTCACACAAAGAAATGAAGAATGTTCAGAGAATAAATCGAAGCGCTCAATCAGCGCTGAGAGATTGTTAGGTTTCAAATACAATTTGCCCATCAATGAGGGCTACCACAGTGGGCCCTCTGTTTTCAGTCATGCGGCGGATTTTATCATGAAAACGGAACTCCGCCCCAGAATGAATTACTTTGTTTACGTGTATTCGAATCGGTTTTTGCTGTGGCTTCTGCTCTCGCACCATAACGACCTTGTTACGCGCAATAATCATTTCATGTTGGATGCGCTGAATTTCACGCTGTAATGCCTGACGATAGCCCGCTTTGAAATTCTTCGGGTTTTCTAAAAAGCGCTCTTTTGCCTTCATGAGTTTGCGTTTCACAATGACTAGTTCGGACAAAATACTGGTTTGCTTGCGAATCTCTTCTTCTTGCTCATCACTGGTCGCAGGCACGCTAAAAATAATCCGAGTTCGCGTTCCTGCCGGCGCTCCAAGCTGACCAACAAAGAGATCGCCACCGAGTTCAAGCTCGCCACCAATGACCTTGCCCATGGCTGCTTTAGCTTCACCACCGATGTGCGAAGTGCCTGGGGTAATGATTTGGCAGTGAGTAATTTGCTTCTCAACGAACACGCTGTCTCGGGCAATGAGAGTAGCGTACTGGCAATAGGCAACCCAGATGGTGCTATCTGCAATGATTCGTGTGGAGTGGCCCGGATACGCACCGTCCGCTTCCAATTCTTCGGGATCGCGTTGTTGACCGATAACTCCTTTGGTCACTGTAATATTCCCGCCAGCACGGACTGTAGCGGAGTCCACGTAACCGTTTATAGTGATATCGCCGCGCGCGGTCACGCGCATGCCCGGAGTCACATTACCTTCGACAATCACAGAGCCATCGAAATCCACATGACCTGTGCTTACGTCGACTCCCTGCATAGTGAGGACTTCATCAATGGTGGCAGAGTTATCAGTAAAGGACGGTAAACCCGTGCGAGTCGCAATCAGGATGTTGCTATCAGATGGTGAAATTTCGGTACCGTCGCCGACTTTTAGCTCTTTATCTTCGCCGTCTTGCGCTGGGATTTCTTCACCTAAGACGTTGAAACCTGGGCGCCCCATGGTGAGTGGTACACGCTTTAGTACTGGCGTACCAATGCCGACGGAAATCACCTGACCCAGATCACGCATATCGACGCGGTGTTCGTCTTTGGCTTGCGGTCTCAGAATCCGAGTCCGTGCGTCTTCCACTAAAGGCTTGAATGAGGTGTTCTTACCATTTCGAGGTTGACGACCCCTCGCGATTACTGTGGTGAAATCAGAACCGGGTGGCGCTTCTCGCGAGTGCGCTACGATTTGCTGTATGGCCTCTTTCTTAATGCCATTGGTAATGCCTGCATTTCGGAGTTTATTGAGCACTTGTTCAGTTGACAGCGTTTGTCCGCCGCATGGAGCATGCACGGTCACATCGGCTTCCATTTTGTCGTCACTAATGCGGAACTCGAGCTCCGCATCTTTCTTTTGGCCAACTGAAATGGCAACGAACTCATCCGGGGGGTTGTTACCTGCTTCTTGGTCGAACCGCTGAGGCACACCAGCCCACACATCGTCGTCGAGCTTACATTGGTTGAATTCTGAGGCACGAAAAGCTTTCTCTAACGCACTTGCAGTAAGGCGCGACGAATGCACGTCCGCACGAATGTGCAAATAGAGCGTGTTTTTGTCGAGAGAAAATCGAATCATTGCAACCTCAGGTTCTCTTGCGGCTTGAAGAGGTCATTACTTCCTCAAGATATCGTGCCGCTTGACTAAAGTCGAAACGTTTCAGACAACTATGTATTGTTTCGGCCTCGTTCGCCGATAGTGGGCTTTGGTCTTGTTTCATCATGGTCGCGGAAAGCTGCAAAGCTTCTAAATTGTGTTGTTGGATAAGCCGAGCGAGGCGGCTGAGCAGCTGTTCTTCATTGAGCTCAGCATATTGGCGGCGAGTATCCTCTAAAAGCAGCCTCAGTGTCACTATGACATCTGGCACGTTTTCTAACTCTATGCAGTCGATGCTTTCAATGGCTTTACTGCACGCCTCATGCAAACGCGGGTGAGGCAAGATAGCTGCCGCCCCCTTTAGTGCGTGCAAAAGAGCAAATAAGGCAGCTTGATCAGATTGTGCAAGAGCGCTCTCGAGCGTTTTAGGAGAGTCCTTATGCTGCCAATAGAACGCCTTCAGGCGTTGCTCTATGGGAGGCATTTAACGCGCTCCACGCACCAATTCAACACCGGTTGCACCGCGATATCGTCCGGCCACATCCGCAGGCACATGAATGCGAGCCGTTGCCGCTATTGCTCGGCTTTGGGTGTCAATCAGCCGTGCGTTAACGACGACACCATCGTCGTGTTGCAGCAAAGTTCCGGCGAGAATGAAGTCCACATGCTGAAGCTCCGGTAGCTCTAAGTAGTTGCGAGACAGGGCAAAATCACCGTCTGGTGTGACTCGAATGGCGCCAGTCAATTTATATTCCACGACCGTGAGGTCGAGCCGATGCAATTCGACCGCGAGTTCTTCTTGCAATTGATGGCCAAGAATGGAAGTTTGATTTAACCCCGAGTCGAGCCACGTCAAGCTTGTAATGGCGACACGCTGACCCGATTCAATGCCGCGGGCGCTGTCATACAGTGATTGGGCAATCAAACGTGAGAACTCAGCCGTGCTGGCGTTCAGGCCGTTGACTTCATGCCGAGTGACCTCAGTGCGCCGCTCGCGTGAATCGTATTCTTGACCCGCTAAATTCGGACCATAAGCACAAGCACTCAGCGCTGCAGCGAGACTGAGCGTTGCTATGAATTGCAGTCCACGTTTCATGGTTGTTCTCCTGTTGTTCCGTCACGCCATAACCCACCATGACGCCATGCAGTTCCTGGTGCCAATGAGGCATCCGCATAATGTGGGAAAAAGTGCGTTGCTGCATGAGTTACAGTTTGGTCCGCCAGGCGAATGACCCGCGCGTTGACCAACAGTCCACCTTCCACCTCAGTGTATGTGCCAGTCAGGAAGTAGTCCATGGCGAGTCGATTACGCAAGTATTCAGGGTTCCGACTTAGCATGCCTTCGGAATGTTCAGCAAGATGGATTTGAGTGGTTAAGCGATACTCTTGCACTTGAAACTGATGGCGTAAGGCTTCGCTAAAAAGTCCCTCTTGAACTTGTTGCATAGTAGCTCGGTAAGAGGCACTCGTAGACGGCGTAAGTGTCTCAGCAGGCAGCAAGCTGCCAATGGCCAAGCGAGTGGCGGCTGGCATGTTGGTGAAAAGCTGTTCAGCGAGCGCTTGCGTGTGGTGCTGAATTGGCACACGGGTCTGAGGCTCCGCAATCTGTGTGGAACTGCAGGCGGTAATCTGCAAAACACAGAAGAGAGCCAATAGGCTGTTGAAATGAAGATGTCGCACAATAAACCTCACGCCGATCTGAATGGATGTCTCTCCTTATCGGCGTGAATGTCAAAGTCTTGATACTCAAATCGGTCGGTCGGGATACGCCTCAACAAAGGTATCAACCATTTCGGTAGCAGTCGGGATTTCTTCTTTGTCAAAACAGGCGATATGAAAGAGTGCTTCCCCCTCATTAGTGACCGGAATGTTCGATAGCCCGATAATAATCCCGTGGACAGGCGAGTGAATGGTAATGGTTTCACCCCCATGAGGTGAGACAATTTCCGCCAACAATTGACCCCGAGTGACGGTTTGACCCAAGTCGACTTTGCCTAGAATTAATCCATCACGTTCACTGCGAACCCAGAGTGACTTTTGGGCGAACACCGGCACTACTTTCTTGCGAGTGCGTCGGCCTTTCATCATTCTTAGCATTTTCATGACATTGGTGACGCCGTTGAAACCAGCGCGAATGGCCGAATAATCGAATCGCAGCGCTTCGCCGGCTTCATAAAGAATTAGTGGGATCCCGAGCTCACTGGCGAGCGAACGTAGTGAGCCATCGCGATCTTTTGCATTCATAATGACCGGGCAGTTAAAGGCCTCAGCCATTGCAGTTGCTTGCTCATTATCGAGATTCACGCGGATCTGTGGCAGGTTACTGCGGTGAATCGCACCTGTGTGCAGATCGATAATGTGGGTCGCGCGCTGCACTAACACGTGATGGAACAAATAAGCTAAACGACTGCCAAGGGCGCCGCGCTCCGAACCGGGGAAACAACGATTCAAATCGCGCCGATCGGGTAAGTAGCGAGACTGTTGGATAAATCCAAACATGTTGACGACCGGTACAACGAGCAAAGTACCTGAAAGTTCTGCAGGATTGACGCTGGTAATTAAGCGTCGACAAATCTCAATGCCATTCAACTCATCACCATGAATGGCCGCACAAACTAACAGTACAGGGCCGCGACGCGCGCCATGGAAAACTTCCACATGGAGATCGAGGGGCGTGTCGTTGTATAAGCGTGCAGCGGGCAATTGCACCGTTGCACTCTCACCTGGGGCGATGGTGACATCCCCCATAACGAAAGGTTGGGGACGACGACGAGCCATAATTAACCTTTTCCTTTCGTCCGAGTTTTATGAGCACGTGCGTTCTTCTCGATAAAGGTAATAATCTGTGACGCGACATCTTTTTCTGTTGCGTTTTCAATACCCTCGAGGCCGGGAGATGAGTTCACTTCCATTACTAGTGGGCCGTGGTTCGAGCGCAGTAGGTCAACCCCTGCAACATTCAATCCCATCGTTTTCGCAGCTTTGACTGCGGTAGCCCGTTCTGCAGAGGTAAGTTTCACTAAGGTAGCACTGCCACCGCGATGGAGGTTCGAGCGGAACTCGCCCGGTTTAGCTTGACGCTTCATGGCGGCAATCACGCGATCACCGATGACGAAACAGCGGATATCGGCACCACCTGCTTCCTTGATGTACTCCTGAACCATAAAGTGCGCGTTAAGCCCCATAAATGCTTCGATAACACTTTCTGCAGCTTTACGTGTTTCAGCGAGCACTACGCCAATGCCCTGAGTGCCTTCGAGTAACTTAATTACCAGGGGTGAGCCACCTACCATGTCGATGAGATCGGGAATATCGCTGGGCTTTGATGCAAAGCCCGTGATAGGTAAGCCAATGCCTTTGCGCGACAAAAGTTGCAGCGAGCGCAGCTTATCGCGGCTACGGCTAATGGCAACAGACTCGTTCAGAGGATAAACCCCCATCATTTCAAACTGACGCAGTACAGCTGTGCCATAGAAAGTAATAGATGCGCCAATTCGAGGAATGATCGCATCATATTCAGGAAGCTCTTTCCCCTTCATATGAATGCTCGGCTCCTTGGCGTTTATATTCATGTAACAGCGCAGTGGGTCGAGTACAGACACTTCATGACCACGCTCCTCACCAGCCTCAATTAAGCGTCGCGTTGAGTAGAGGTTCTTATTGCGTGACAGAATTGCAATTTTCATTGGGGATCTCCAAGGAGGTATGATGCCTCTGGGTTAACGATGAAGCGGCCGTTGAGTGCTTGACGACCCAAGAGCATTCTAAATTTCATGGTATCTCGATTCGTCAGGGTGAACTCAGCACGAAAGGTCTTAGTTCCGGCGACCACTGTTGTGATGATGACATAACGAATTTCGCGATGGCCTCCGGAATCTGTTACTTGGCGCTGTTCGAGAATGGGGGCTTCACAAATATGTTCTACATCGCTGTCTTGTTGCGGATGCACCCAAATGCGTAACCATGGCGCACCATCTTTTTCAAAAGGCTCAAGTTGGAAAGCATGCAAGCACGAAGTTTTCGCACCCGTGTCGACTTTTGCCTTAATTGCCTTAATACCCAACTCGGGTAACGCAATCCATTCGCGCCATCCTGTCGTGTCATAAGTCTTACTCATGAACGCCTTCCTTAAGTATTTAAATCAGTTTGCACCCGAACGTATTCAGGGGTACGGCATGTTATAGCCGCTGTCTAATCCAGGCGCCACTATTGCTGGGGCGCTGAGTTTAATGCCATGCGTCTTGAAGGTGAACAACATCATGTCAATTAAGAGCGAGCGGCTGTCAAAAAACTCGCTTTGTTCAACCCACACAGAAAACTGCACAGAAACGCCGAGGTGATTAATTTGGTTTCTGAACAGCTTGGGCTCCGGCTCCACAAGAAAGCGTTCATGTTCCCGAACAAGTGCGAGAAGCAGCTTTTCTACTTCTGGAACATCGGTATCGTGGGTTAAGTGCATACTGACGTCGACGCGTCGAATCGGAAATTTCGAAAAGTTGATGACATGGCTTTTTATTAAGTCATCGTTTGGCACGCGTACGTAAAGATTGTCGAAGGTACGCAATTTAATTGCTAGCCAATCGACGCTAACAACTTCGCCTCGGGTTGCATTGACACTTATATTATCTCCTACTTTAAAGCTTTTCTCGCCTAACAGGAACAAACCACTGATAAAGTTAGAGGTAGATGTTTGTGAGGCGAAGCCGATTGCCACAGAGAGCACACCCGCTGCCGCGAGCAGCACGCCACTGCGGAAGCCCAACTCACTTAAGGCGGCCATCACAAATAGAAACAGTACGGTGTAAGATGCCGCTCGCTTAAATAAAATGGCTTTATGTGGGTGCGTATGCGAATCCACGTACTTGCGCATGCCACTCATAATCAGATTACGTAATAAGAAGCCGACCACTAGGTAGCCGGCAGCTCGCATCCAAGCCCAGCCGTCTGCGCCAGTGAGCGGTTGCATAAGCTGTTGTAATAACTCGATAGGGTTCATCCGATGATCGCCTCCAGCGCACGCATAAAGGTACGAGACTCGAGGGAATGATGCGCCTCGCCAACCTTCTCAATGAGTTCATGTTTGCGATTCACTAACTTGCCATAGTGCACTCTTAACTCGTCGGGCACCCGTTCCTTGCTAATGGTAATGGGCACCGTCCAGTACTCCCGTTGATCCAGTCGGTACACCGGTAAATAAGGAGTAGGAATATTAATACGCTCCAGCTTAATGGTGACATTGTCTCGATTCTGGATACGCAATTCGGCATGCACGCGAAAAGAGTTTGCCACCGGTTCGGGTTGTTCGAGAACAATTCTCTCCTCGAATGCGTAACATAGCTCACCCGAACGGGTGTTCTTACCGAACCATGCTTTTGCCACGGGCTCGCAGAAGCTAGTATGCATCGCCTCTTTGCTATTACCCACATGCAGCGCTAGTTGCAGCGGTAAATTGCAATATACGTGAGGTTTACAGTCTTTTGGGATGAACAGCGGCTCTGTCGGCTTCACAATGACTGGCCGATCAGGCATGGTAACATAACAGCGTAACGTGCTTTCCTGCTCGCCAGTGAGCCAGACGACACTCTTTGTGTAATGCTCTGGAATCTGTTCGGTTGGGAAAAATAATGGGGCTTCGCCAGCTGCTGGGACTTTATCTGCGGTGGTTCCCGCCGCACAGATAAAAACCCGCCACTCATGTTCAAGACGAAAAACATGCAGTTCCTGAAGCGCTGAGATGATCTGAACCCCTTGCTTCGGGAGTAATTGTATTTCATATATGGGGTAAAGCATGCGTGAGCCTGAAACTGGGGTTAACAAGTGAGACGTTGCTAACCTTAGCGCAAAATCACTAAAAGGAGAACAAGATGTCAGCATGCGGTCAATGCGGTTGCTATCGGAAACTGGATTTCGGTATTCGAATGGCTTATCAACCGATCGTTGATATTGAGAACAAAAATATCTTTGCGTATGAAGCATTGGTCCGAGGCGAGCAAGGACAGGGAGCCGGTGAAGTGCTCTCTTGGGTTACGGACGAAAACATCTATTCTTTTGATCAGTGTTGCCGCATGACGGCTATTGAAACTGCCGCCAAAATAGGTCTACCCGGCAAAGTAAGTATTAACTTCCTACCGAATGCGATCTACGAGCCGGAAACTTGTCTTGCTCGTGCACTCGATACAGCGCAACGGGTCGGTTTTCCGCGGGAAAACATTATTTTCGAAGTGACTGAACACGAAAAGATTGAGAATCATGCATTGTTGAAAGACGTGTTCGCAACGTACAAAAAGAACGGTTTCCTGACGGCTATTGATGACTTTGGTGAGGGCTACGCTGGCTTAAACTTATTGTCAGACTTTCAGCCGGATCTGCTTAAAATCGATATGAACTTGATTCGCAATATCCATACGGATCGTGTGAAACAAGCCATTGTACGTGGCGTACTTACCGTATCCCGAGAACTCGATATCATTCCAATTGCCGAAGGGATTGAAACCGAGGAAGAATATAAAGTGCTGCGTGATATGGGCGTGACGCTCATGCAAGGTTACTACTTTGCAAAACCGGAAATAGAGAAAGTACCGGTGGCTCGTCACCTCGACTAGGACACGGATTATTGATGCTGACTTCGCGTGGATTCTAGCTCTTGGAGAAAAGCGCGAAACTCATGCGCCGGTCGGTCAAGTGCATTCTCTGAGATAAATAAGTCGTAACCCAGCAATTCTCTCAAATGTGTCATGCGCAGCGCGAAGGAGGCGAGTACGCCTTCATAGACGACACCAGTCTCACTCTTCCAACGGAAGGGCACGTCAAAATACTCCTGATAATCGCGGTGCTCGGGTTTTTCCGAGCGCAGGGCAGTGAGCAAAATTTGGCGTTGCTCCATCATTAAATACACCGCTAAGCGAGGCGACAAATGCTCGAGAAAGGTATCATACTCGCGTAATCGGATTCCCAGAAAGGGCATGTCTTGGAGGTGTAATCCGCGTTGCACCCGCGGCACATCAAATCGTTGAATAGTCTCCCATGGCAGTACCCAAGTACCTTTGCGGTGACGGAAGCAAATATGCTCAGGTGTGATACTGAAGGAAGACTCAGGCTCTAACAGCTTGGCAATTCCCAGTGCCAAGATAACGAGTGCAATCACCGACAAGAGCAGCAGCACTGGGCCAGGTATGGGGGCATCGGTGGCATTTAGGAATAGACAAAAAAGAAGAAGCGTTGCTCCGATAGCCGTCAGTGCGAGACCATTTCGCTTCGCACTGGGGCGAATAGCGAGCTCAGGTCTACTCACGCGGTATACCAAAGATAAAACACTAGCATAATGAGTGCCCATATAACGATACGACGCATGCGGCGACAGAACGGGCAGTCATCGGTTGAACGCATTAGGATCCTCCAAAGCGCGCTGTAACACTGCGTGAGTAAACTCTTTCTTTAAATAATAGCCTCTCGGTAGCGTTTGGATCAGTTCACCCTCAGGGCCAATTGCGTTCGTGAGGGCATGGCTATTCGCGGCTTTTGGTCGAAGCTGCATGGCGACGCCGTGGCGTGCCGTGATTTGGTCGACTGCACCCAAAATGATCATTTCCGTGAGCTCTTCCCAATCAGCGCGCAAAAGACGGTCTTCCACTTGATTAGGCGACCATAGCACGGGATGCCCTACGGTACGCTCGGCTGGCGCAATTTCTCTGCGGCCATCGACTGGAATCCAGAGTACTCGCTGCAGCTTATTGCGAACATTACTCTGTTCCCAGGTGACGCCATTGAGTTGAGTTAAGGGTGCAATACAAACATAAGTTGTTTCTGCAGGTTGGCCGTGTTCGTTGAGTGGAATCGTTTTGAGTTCAATCCCTAAATGCGCGAAGTCTTGTTCTTGCTTCGAGCCCGCACTAGCGCCCAAGTAATACTCGATAAGTTGACCGGCCCACCCCTTGGCTTTACGCAAGTTTTTCGGCGCCTGCCAACCGGCAAATCCAGCGAGTTGACCCAGCGTGAAACCGGCTAGCGCATGAGCGCGACGCATCAGTTCCTGCTCGCTTTCAGGCTGTGATTTGGCTGGCACGGGATACTGTTCGAAAAAGCTCATGGTTGGGTTCGCTGCGATGCTTGACTCGCCATGGTAGCGACCTCCGATTTGTCATTCAAGTAACTAACTTCGTTTGCCCATAGGCCGCCTTTGTGGAAGAATCAAAGCATAGAAGAAATTTAGTGAGGATGCTCGCGTGATAGATGCCGAAGGATATCGGTCAAATGTCGGCATAGTGATTTGCAACGAGCATGGTCAGGTGTTCTGGGCCCGCAGATTTGGGCAGCAGAGTTGGCAATTTCCTCAAGGTGGAATTGATGAGGGCGAGACGCCCGAACAGGCAATGTATCGTGAGCTGTTCGAGGAAGTGGGGCTGCGGCCCGAGCAAGTTGAGCTGATTTATACCAGTCGCAACTGGTTTCGTTATCGTTTGCCAAAACGCATGGTGCGCAAGGGCCAAAAGCCTCTGTGCATCGGGCAGAAACAAAAATGGTTTCTGCTGAAGTTAACCTGTCCAGAGTCAGAAGTTGACGTGTTGCAATCCGGCCACCCAGAGTTCGACGGTTGGCGCTGGGTTAGTTATTGGTACCCAGTCCGGCAGGTTGTTGCGTTCAAACGCGACGTGTACCGCCGAGTCATGAAAGAGTTCGCTCCCGTGGCGATGCCGTTCCGGCATAAACGGAACAAACGTAAACGTAGGCGCTAACGACCATGTTAAGCACGCTCCAGCGAATTGTCGAAGCGGTGAATCAGGCACCCGAGTTTGAGGTCGCACTCAAGCTCATGGTGACCCGTGTCAAAGAAGCGCTAGGCAGCGAAGTGTGCTCAGTTTATCTCGCCGATCACGATGCGAAAGAGTTCGTGCTGATGGCGAGCGACGGTTTGCATGTGCCTGATGGCGAGCGCATCACCCTGGCGTTTGGCGAAGGCTTAATTAGTTTGGCGGCGCAGCGTGAGGAGCCCCTCAATGTTGCCGACGCCACCAAACATCCCAATTTCAAGCTGGTTGAGGCCGTTCAGGAAGAGTCCTTCCGGGCCATGCTGGTAGCACCAATTATTC
This sequence comes from Idiomarina sp., assembly GCA_020831965.1. Taxonomy (GTDB): domain Bacteria; phylum Pseudomonadota; class Gammaproteobacteria; order Enterobacterales; family Alteromonadaceae; genus Aliidiomarina. Next base: position 439,691 of record JAFIFP010000009.1, on the reverse strand, counting down.
ATCAACGTCAGGTGTTGGGTGTGTTGGCAGTGCAACAACGCAGTGCCCGCGCTTTTTCAGGTGAAGAAGAATCCTTTGTTGTAACCTTGGCGGCCCAGCTTGCGGCCGTCATTGCGCATGCTGAAGCGAAAGGCCTCGTTGCGGGCCATCATTCGCCTTGGTTGCGGAATCTCACCGCGGTACCGGGTGCTCCAGGTGTTGCCATCGGCCACGCGTTTATCGGCAAGCCTGCGGCGCGACTCAGTGCTGTGGTTCCAAGGCGAACTGAACATCCTTGGCGTGAAATTCATAAGTTTCGCAAGGCAGTCATAGAAACTCGCCAAGAGCTGAAAGCCTTGGCAGCCCAAGTAGCAGAGCATGTGGCCGAAGACACACTCGCAATTTTTGATGTCTATCAAGGGATGCTAGACGCGACTAGCCTTGGAAATTCAGTCGAAGCGAAAATTCAGGAAGGCTGGATGGCGCAAACTGCGGTAAAAGTCGTGGTTGAAGGCTTTGTGGCACAGTTTGAAGAAATTGAAGACTCTTACTTGCGAGAGCGTGCCGTCGATGTGCGTGATCTTGGACAGCGAGTACTGTCTCACTTGCAAGATCATCGTAAAATCGAATTAGAAGTTCCGGAAGAATGTATTCTCGTGGCTGAAGAAGTGACGGCGAGTATGCTCGCTGCAATCCCTCGAGACAAACTCCAAGGCATTATCTCTCTGAAAGGTTCGGCAAACTCCCATGCGGCCATTATGGCGCGGAGTATGGGAATTCCTGCGGTATTCGGTATTCAAGATGTGCCGCTAAACTACCTTGAAGATCAATTTTTGGTGGTGGACGGCTACAGCGGCGACGTGTTCGTTAACCCGCCTGCGCAAGTCTTGCATGAATATGAAGCGTTATTGTTGGAAGAACAGGAATTGGCGGACATTGTTCGCCAACATCGCGATCTTCCCGCAGAAACCAAGGATGGAATTCAAGTTGAGCTACAAATTAATGCGGGCTTGAATGTGGAGCATGGGGAGACGCGAGGTCAGCACAACGGCATTGGCCTGTATCGCACTGAGATTCCGTTTATGATGCGCGATCGTTTTCCGACGGAAGAAGAGCAGTTCCAGCTTTATCGCCAGGTACTCGACAGTTATGCGGGTGCTCCAGTGGTCATGCGCACGCTTGATGTGGGCGGAGATAAACCCTTACCTTACTTTCCGATTCAAGAAGACAATCCTTTCTTGGGCTGGCGCGGTATTCGGATGACGCTCGACCATCCAGAGATCTTTCTGGTGCAAGTACGGGCGATGCTGCGGGCAAATGTCGGTCACGATACGCTGAAGATTTTGCTTCCCATGATCACTTCGGTGGATGAAATCGATGAGTCTGCACGCTTAATTAATCAGGCTTATTTCGAAGTGCGCAATGAACTGGTGCAGAAACACCCGGGGCTCGATATGAAACGCCCGCAGTTAGGTGTCATGATTGAAGTTCCGGCGATTCTCTATCAGCTCGAAGCGGTGGCGCGACGGGTCGACTTCTTTTCCGTTGGAACCAATGATTTGACGCAGTATTTGCTCGCCGTTGATCGTAACAATGCGCGCGTCGCGAGTTTGTATGAGGTCTATCACCCAGCGCTATTGATGGCGTTGAAAGGCATTATCGAAGAGTGTCAGGCGCTAGGAAAACCGGTCAGTGTTTGTGGTGAGCTTGCCGGAGACCCCGGTGGCGCATTGCTATTACTTGCCATGGGGTATCGCACCCTGAGTATGGGTGGCCACAATTTGGATAAAATTCGTTGGATCGTTCGTAATGTAGAGGCGCCGATGTTGCAGGTTCTGCTCAGTCAGGCGCTCAATGCGCGCCATCCGGATCAAGTCCGGCGGGTCGTAAATATGAAATTGGAAAGTTTAGGCTTAGGTGGTTTCGTTCGGGCAGGTAAGTAGATTACATGACGGCATTTTTGTTGTGCGTGGTGGCAGGCGTATTTGCTGGGCTGTTGTCCGGCATGCTCGGCATTGGCGGTGGGATTTTGGTTGTACCATTGCTGATTTACCTGTTGCCAGTGATGGGTTTGCCGCCTGAAATTGTCGTGCCGACTGCGATTGGAACCAGCTTAGCGACTATTGCGGTAACGACCTTGTCGAGCGCTTATGCGCATCATCGACACGGCGCGATTGAGTGGCGATGGGTCAAGTTGATCACGCCCATGTTGATCGTAGGTGGAGTGTTGGGTGCTTATTTGGGCACGCGTTTACCGCCTGAAATATTGCAGCGTGTATTTGCGGTCATGCTTTTACTGCTGGCTTATCGCATGATTCGCAAACGCCAGCCACGCAATCGTGAAAGCGCAATTAAGCGTTGGAAAATCAGAATATTCGGTGGCGTGATCGGCACTATTTCGGCTTTGGTGGGAATTGGCGGGGGCGCACTTATCGTCCCTTTGCTTAACTACTATCAAGTGTTGATGAATCGCGCGGTTGCTGTTGCCGCAGTGTGCAGCGTTATCTTGGCAAGCTTAAGCACAGTGCTGTACGCCAGCCTCGGAGCCGCAGCACACGATGTCGCGTTTTTTGGTTTGATTGGCTTTATTTATGTCCCAGCGTGGCTGGCCATTGTGGTGACTTCTGTACTTTTTGCGCCGGTCGGGGCATTGATCGCAAACCGCGTGCCGGTGCGTTATTTACAGCGGGGCTTCGCCGTGTTTTTGGTGGTTGTTTCCATCCATTTATTAATTTCAGGGTAATTCATGAGTTCAACACCGCTTTATCACCCACAGTTTGACCCCATTATTTTTAGCGTGGGCATTTTCGATTTGCGTTGGTATGGCTTGATGTATCTTATCGGTGCGGCATTTGCTTACTGGTGGGGGAATCGGCAGGCTGATCGCGACCCCAATTGGAATCGGGATGCATGGCAAGATCTACTGTTTTGGGGCTTCCTAGCACTCGTATTCGGTGGGCGTATTGGCTACATTCTGTTCTATCAGTTTCCTGCATTTCTTGATAACCCACTCATACTGTTTTCCGTTACGCAAGGCGGCATGTCGTTCCACGGAGGTTTGCTCGGTGTCTTGCTGGCGCTCTTCATTTTTGCCAAGAAAACGGGCCGTACCATCTGGCAAGTAGGCGATTTTGTCGCGCCTCTCGTACCGATTGGGCTCGGTGCGGGGCGCGTTGGTAACTTCATTAATGGCGAACTCTGGGGCAGAGTGACGGATGTTCCTTGGGGGATGGTGTTTTATGGTGCTGGTGTGGAGCCACGTCATCCTTCCCAACTATATCAAGCGGCAGGTGAAGGTTTACTGCTGTTTTTGGTATTGTGGTGGTTTAGCCGTAAGCCGCGACCAACGGGAGCGATTGGTGGACTCTTCCTCCTTGGCTATGGCGTTGCACGGTTTATCGTGGAGTACTTTAGAGAGCCCGATGCGCACTTAGGTATTCTCGGTGTCTTTAGCATGGGACAGTGGCTCTCGTTGCCAATGATTATTGCTGGTGCCCTAATTATTTGGTGGGCCTATCAGGGCAAGTTTTACGTGGCACCTAAAGACGAAACAAAAAACAAAACGAAAAAGAAAAAAGCGAAAGCGTAGGGGCATGGAGCAATGAAGCAATATCTTGAATTAATGGCCCATGTGAAAGCGCATGGCACAGTGAAAACGGATCGTACAGGTACCGGCACACGCAGTGTGTTCGGATATCAAATGCGCTTTAACCTTGCCGAGGGCTTTCCCTTGGTGACCACTAAGAAATGCCACCTGCGCTCTATTATTCACGAACTCTTATGGTTTTTGGCAGGGGACACAAACATTGCCTATCTCAAAGAGAATGGCGTGAGTATTTGGGACGAGTGGGCAACGCCAGAGGGTGACTTGGGCCCAGTTTACGGCGCGCAATGGCGCAGTTGGGCTGCACCGTCTGGGGAAGTGATTGATCAAATTAGCGAAGTCATTGAGCAGATTAAAACAAATCCAGATTCACGCCGACTCCTCGTCAGTGCTTGGAACCCTGCGGTATTACCCGTAAGTGGAAAGTCCCCTCAGGAAAATGCTGAGTTGGGGCGCCAAGCATTACCGCCATGTCATACGTTGTTCCAGTTTTATGTCGCCGATGGCAAGTTGTCTTGTCAGCTTTATCAGCGTAGCGCCGATATTTTCTTGGGGGTGCCCTTTAATATCGCAAGTTATGCGCTACTCACGCTGATGGTGGCTCAGGTGACAGGACTCGAGCCAGGAGACTTTGTGCATACCTTGGGCGATGCGCACTTGTACAGCAATCACATGGAGCAAGCGGAACTGCAGCTCAGTCGCGAGCCTCATCCATTGCCGCAAATGCGCTTGAATCCAGCAGTAAAAGATATTTTCGCGTTCACCTATGATGATTTTGAACTGCTAAACTATCAGTCTCATCCTCACATTAAAGCGCCGGTTGCCATCTAGAATACCGAGCGAGAACCTAAGTTTATTAGGAGTGCTATGACACTGCCTGTGCTGATTTGCGATGATTCGTCTCTTGCTCGTAAGCAATTGGCGCGTATTCTGCCCGCCGATTGGGACATCGAGCTGCATTTTGCGGAGCACGGTCAGGAGGCTCTTGAACTGATTCGCGCCGGCAAGGGGGCGCTGACCTTTCTGGATCTTAATATGCCTGTCATGGACGGCTATGAAACGCTCGAAGCTATTCGGCGCGATGATCTGCAGGCGCTCGTTATTGTGGTGTCGGGTGACGTGCAACCTGAAGCCAAAGCGCGAGTATTAAAGCTGGGTGCTCTCGACTTTATTCGCAAGCCCACCGACGCCGATACAGTGACCTTAGTGCTTAGTAACTTTGGTTTCTTCAGCGCGTCAGAGAGTCGCGAGGCCCGTGGCGACCGCGATACGGATATCGAAGTTAATCAACGTGATATGTATCAAGAAGTCGCGAACGTGGCTATGGGGCGCGCAGGCGAACTGCTGGCTCGTGCGTTGAATGTATTCGTTGAGCTTCCTATTCCCACTGTGAATCAAATTGCGGCATCTGAACTCCACATGGTCTTGTCAGCACTCGACCAAGCTAAATCTGTGTCAGCAGTGACCCAAGGCTTTTCCGGTGATGGTATTCACGGCGAGGCCATGGTGATCTTTAACGATGCGAGTTTCCGCGATATGGGTCGACTCCTCGGGAATGATCCGAAGGATGAGCGCTACGAACTGGAAGCCCTCTTAGATGTAAGTAACCTGCTGAATGGTGCGTGCTTGCAAGGGCTGGGAGAGCAGCTGCACGTGCGGTTCAATCAAGCTCACCCGGTTATTTTAGGTCGTCAAGTGCCGGTGAAGCAGCTCCTAGAAAATGCGCATAATCGCTGGGAACAGGTGCTGGCAATCGAAATTGGTTACCGCCTCGAGGGTTTCGCCATTGAGTTCGATTTACTCCTACTCTTCCCTGGAACCTCACTTCCGCTCCTTGAGCAACAGCTTGCCCATTTATTGGAGGACGTATGAGCGCGCTCAATACCGACGACATCAATGAATTGCATATGAAGCTGAGTATTCTTGGCGCGATCGACGTGGGCATTGTGGTGGTGGATAGACAATTTAATATATCTCTGTGGAATGATTTTATGGTCAACCACAGCGGTCAACGGGCGAGTCAGGTGCGCGGACGGAGCTTGTTTTCAGTTGCCGCTGAAATTGACGAAGCGTGGTTTCGCCGCAAAGCCGATCGCGCTTTTGAATTAGTGAGTCGGGCATTTATTATTTGGGAACAACGTCCGTACTTATTCCGCTTCCCGCAATATCGTCCTGTGACAGGCACGGCACCCTTTATGTATCAGAACGTGACCTTACTGCCGCTTCAAAATGCGCGCGGAGAGGTGGAACGGCTGTGCATTATTGTCTACGACGTGACGGATCAGGTTGAAAGTCGCAAGAAGGCAGAAAAACAGGAACATCAACAACATAGCGCAGCATTGCAAGCGGCGCGAAAGTCATGGAAGGAACTTGAATGAGTGATTACGCGCGACGCTTTGGTGGTATAGAGCGGTTGTACGGGCGTGAGCAGGCACAATCGATTCAACGGCTCCATGTGGCGGTGGCTGGCCTCGGCGGCGTTGGTTCCTGGGCAGCGGAAGCGTTGGCTCGCAGCGGCGTGGGAGCGCTTACTTTAATTGATATGGACGACGTTTGTCTCAGTAATGTGAACCGTCAATCTCACGCCTTAACTGATACTATCGGTCGGTTGAAAACTGAAGTGATTGCTGAACGCCTGCGTGGTATCAACCCAGAACTTAAAATTACTATCGTGGATGATTTTATTCGCGCGGAGGAACCTGGCGCTGATCTGCCTGCTGATGTGCATGGCGTGTTAGATGCAATCGACAGTTTGAATGCAAAAGTGGCGCTGTTGGCGTGGTGCAAACGCCGCAAATTGCCGGTAGTGACTACTGGTGGAGCAGGCGGCCAAATTGATCCAAGCGCCATCCGCGTAGCGGACATTGCGCGAGTGCAACAAGACCCTTTAATGGCGAAGGTACGCAATACGCTGCGCCGAGAACATGGCTTCCCACGTAACCCAAAACGCAAGTTTGGGATTGACTGTGTGTATTCTGAAGAGCAGCTGCGTTATCCCCTAGCGGATGGCGCGGTTTCTTACGCTAAACCCGGCCATGAGGCTGTGCGCCTCGACTGCGCGACAGGGTTTGGTGCTTCAGTTATGGTGACGGGGAGTTTTGGGTTTTTCGCTGCCGCGCAATTATTGAAACGGTTATTGCCTGCGGTTACGCCCAGTTCTTCAACGCGCGCTGCTGCAGCGCCAGAATAACCTGATATAAGCCATTCACTCGAGACGCGCTCAAGTGGTCGGCTAGTCCGCATGCGGTAAGCCAGCCCTGAAAATCGAACTCGCTGAGTTGTTGCTGACTCGCACCTTGCACGGGGGCAGTCATGAGATACAGCAATGATCGAACCAATCGGGCATCACTGTCCGTACTAATATGCATTGCTTGTGGTGTTCCACTGAGTGCGAGCCAGACAGGCGATTGACAGCCTGCAACGGCATGAGCCTCGTCATGAGGCACAGATTGGCGCGGTAAATCTTTATCAAGCTGCAAAAGAGCGCGATAACGGTCTTCCCAGCGATGTAAGCCCGAAAGTTGGTTGAGCAGCTGTGTAGCCGTTGAATTAAGTTCCATGTCTCTGATTTCATCGCTTTTTTTGAGAAGTGTTGTGATTAGTTGCCAGCTTGGGCTAAGCTCCGCGCCGACGAAAATTCCCGCTATTATAGCCACATGACTTGTGTGATGCAGGTGGCTTTTACATAATGTCGGGCGAAATAAGTTCCGTTCCAAGACCAACAGGATAAGGAAAGTAGTTATGAAAATTTTGGTCGCGGTCAAACGTGTGATTGATTACAACGTAAAAGTGCGTGTAAAAGCCGATCAATCCGATGTTGACCTCAGCAACGTCAAAATGGCGCTGAATCCGTTTTGTGAAATCGCAGTTGAAGAAGCTGTGCGCTTGAAAGAAAAAGGCGTTGCAGAAGAAGTTGTGGTGGTATCCATTGGCCCGAAAGCCTGCCAAGAGCAAATACGCACCGCGTTAGCTCTGGGTGCCGACCGAGGCATTCATATTGAAAGTGATATCCAGCCGGACTCTTTGGTGGTAGCTAAACTGCTGAAAAAGGTTGTTGAAGAAGAAGCGCCGCAACTCGTTATTTTGGGTAAGCAGTCGATTGACTCAGACAATAACCAAACGGGCCAAATGCTTGGTGCGTTGACTAATATGCCACAGGGCACCTTTGCCTCTGAGGTGGTGGTTGACGGTGACAAGGTTCAAGTCACCCGCGAGGTGGATGGCGGGCTGCAAACAGTTGAGCTGACCTTACCTGCAATTGTGACTACGGATTTACGCCTCAATGAGCCACGTTACGCTTCACTGCCAAATATTATGAAGGCAAAACGGAAGCCGCTCGACGTTAAAAGTGCTGCGGATCTCGGTGTAGAACTGACGAGCAAAGTCACTCTGTTAAAGGCAGAGCCGCCGGCCGAGCGAAGTGCCGGTGTGAAGGTTGCCGACGTTGCTGAGTTGGTTGAGAAGTTAAAGAATGAGGCCAAAGTATTATGAGTATCTTAATTGTTGCTGAGCATGATAACCAAACGCTCACCCCAGCCACGTTAAAGACACTGACGGCAGCCGAGCAAATGGGCGGCGAAATGCATGTACTGGTCGCCGGTGAAAATTGTGGTGCTGTTGCAGAAGCAGCGGCTAAGGCTGCTGGCGTAGCGAAGGTTTTGGTTGCTGATAATGCGGCTTATGGCCACTTCTTGGCAGAAAATCTGTCGGCATTGGTGGCAGACTTGGGCAAAAACTACAGCCATATTGTTGCGCCTGCGACCACAACGGGTAAGAACTTTATGCCGCGCGTGGCAGCGCTACTCGATGTTGCTCAAGTGTCTGACATTGTAGCGGTCGAAAGTGCTGACACGTTCAAGCGCCCTATCTATGCAGGCAATGCTATTGCGACCGTGCGTTGTGATGAAAGCATTAAAGTGATTACCGTCCGCGCGACAGCATTTGATGCCGTTGCGGCAGAAGGTGGAAGTGCAGCCGTGGAAGCACTCGATAGTGTGTTTTCTGCTGACAATGTTCGCTTTGTTGGTGAGGAGTTGGCGAAATCAGAGCGTCCAGATTTAACCGCCGCGCGCGTCGTCATTTCAGGTGGCCGTGGTATGCAAAACGGTGACAACTTCAAACTGCTTGAAGGAATTGCGGATAAATTGGGTGCAGCGATTGGTGCATCACGTGCAGCGGTTGACGCAGGTTTTGTACCCAATGACATGCAGGTTGGGCAAACGGGTAAAATTGTAGCACCAGACTTGTACATTGCGGTCGGTATCAGTGGAGCCATTCAGCACCTTGCGGGGATGAAAGACTCCAAAGTCATTGTTGCAATTAATAAAGATGAAGAGGCACCAATTTTCCAGGTCGCAGATTATGGCTTGGTTGGTGATTTATTCGAGGTTCTTCCTGAACTCGAAAAAGCGATCTCTTAACTCTCGAATAAGAGCGCGTGACAAGCAGGTTAGTCCTCTGCTAACCTGCTTGATGACAGCAACTTAAAATCCTAAAAAGAAAAAAATTATGTTCTTTGGTTGTAAAGACTTGCGGAAATGCAGGCGATGGGACATGATTTTTGAATAATATTCGCCAGGGACTCCCGTTCCGGGGTACGCAGGATAGGTGGCAACAACAATGAAAAGAACTACATCTATGTTTAAAAAACTTCCTCTCGCTTCGGCCGTGGCATTTGCTATTGCCATGCCTGCAGCCAACGCAGCCGATTTCGACATAGGCCCACTCAACGTTCAAATTGATTCAACGTTCTCGCTTGGAGCAGTTTGGCGTGTTGGTTCTCGTGATACGCGCGTGCTGCACCCAAGTAACTTTGACGGTGGTCTCGGTCTTTCAGGTGTAGCCGACGACGGTAACCTCAACTTTGACCGTGGCGATTTAACTTCTTTCGTATTCCGCGGTATTCACGATATCGCAATCGACGGTGGCAGTTACGGTGCATTTGTGCGCTTTAATTATTGGTATGACGATGTTCTTGAGAACGCGAACGTCAATCATGGCCACACGGCGAATAACTACATACCAAATACGCGATTAAACACAGACGCATTCGACCCTTACGCTCGCGGTAGCGGCGTGAAACTGCTCGATGCGTTTGTTTACAGCAGTTTTGACCTTGGCAATATGCCAGCTGACCTGCGGGTCGGTCGTCAGGTACTGAGCTGGGGTGAGAGTACCTTTATCGTGAACGGTATCAACGCGATTAACCCAGCTGACGTAAACGCATTGCGTCGCCCAGGCGCTGAACTGCGTGAAGCTCTGCTCCCAGTGGGCATGGTGAGCTTCTCAGTCGGCTTAACCGAGAATTTAAGCTTAGACACCTTCGTTCAGTATGAGTGGGACAACACGAAGATTGATGGTTGTGGTACTTACTTCTCTGCGGTCGATATTCTCGGCGGTCCAGGCTGTAACAAAGTAACTTTGAACCCTGAAGTGGGACCTGGTTTTGCGCTGAGCGATCGTGAATCAGTGGAAGCCGGTCTGTATGTTCTGCGTGCAGAAGATGTGGAAGCCAGCGACAGTGGTCAGTTCGGTGTGTCACTGCGTTATTACTCTCAAGCAGCAGATACTGAATTTGGTTTCTATTATCTGAATGTCCATAACACGGCTCCATTCATTTCTGCCTATGATTGGCGTACCAATGAATTTAGCAACAACGTGGTATCTACTTTGGGGCCGCAATACTTTGTTGAATGGCCAGAAGATAACAAGATCTATGGTGTAAGTTTTAGTACAACGCTTGGTACTTGGTCGTGGAGTGGTGAAGTAAGCTACCGTCCGAATCAAGCGGTACAGATTAACACCACTGAAATCTTGACTGCAGGTTTGCAGCCAACGATTCCAAGTTCGTTTGCAGGCCGCATTGTTGAAGCGCGTCCAGATGGCCTCGCAGTTGGCAACCGTGCTGCTGGTTATGATGAGCTAGAAGTATGGCAAGCCCAAACTACTTTCGTGCAGTTCTTTGACCGTCTGTGGGGCTCTGACCGCATGACCTTCATCGCTGAAGTTGGGATGAACCATGTTGCTGACTTACCAAGCTTAGACGTTCAACGCTATGGCCGTAGCCCAGTATACGGTAAATGCTTCACACAGGCGGACTCTACCGCTACGGGTGGGGCAGTTCCGGTCGGCAACTGTGAAGGCTTCGTAACGAGCACCTCTTGGGGCTATCGTACCCGCTTCGTGTTCGACTTTGCGAACGCATTCATGGGTTGGAACCTGAACCCAACACTTGTATTCGGTCATGACGTATCTGGTTATTCACCGAACACGAACTTCATCGAAGGTCGCCGTAACCTAGGCTTCTTGTTGGATGCTTCATACACGAGCCGTTATCGCTTATCACTGGCGTACAACCGTTTCGACGGCGCTCGCTATGATCCAGCGCAAGACCGTGACTTTGTATCTGCCAACTTCTCGATTGCATTCTAAGTTGCGATAGAACTGAAAAAGCCAGCGTTAGCTGGCTTTTTTGTGCCTTGAGATTAAGCAGAAGGAGCGAGAATAGTGGGTGTAGAAGACGCGATTCCAAGTACATGGCGTGACGCGTTGCTGGTTCCTCACGTTCGCGAAGCTGCAACTTCAGCGTGGCAAGCTGCCGAATCGGAGCGTCAAGCGGGAGAGTCCGTGTATCCGCGGCGGGAGAATGTGTTTCGGGCGCTAAGTCTCGTTGCACCCAACAATGTTCGTGCGGTCATTCTCGGGCAGGATCCTTATCATCAACCCGCGCAAGCTCATGGGCTCTCCTTTTCGGTACCTCAAGGAATCAAGCCGCCACCGTCTCTGGTGAATATTTTTAAAGCCCTAGCAATTGAATATCCTGAGTTCCAGCCACCACAGTCTGGCGATTTAAGTTCATGGGCAGAGCAGGGCGTACTTTTGCTTAATACCGTGCTTACGGTGCGAGAGGGTACGCCTGGTGCTCACCAGAAGCGTGGTTGGGAAGTGCTGACTCAACGTATCCTTGAAGTTGTGAGTAAGGGCAAGCCCTGTGCATTTTTGATCTGGGGAAAACATGCGGAGCGCGCTATTGCGGGAATCGACTTGGCCGGTCATAGGGTGCTCGTGGGCGTTCATCCATCCCCCTTATCTGCGCACCGTGGTTTTTTTACGCAAGGGCACTTTCAACAAGCAAATGAGTTTCTTTTGAGCAAAGGGAGAAAGCCTGTTGACTGGTGCCGCCTTGATGGCAATCTAGTCGGATTTTGACCGTAAATGTTAATATTTTTGTAACATTTATGTTTTACAATTCCTGTGTTTATGGTAAAACATCAATGCGCTAACACTAAAATAACAGCCATGATAACAGGAGGATCCTATGGACCATTCTGAAGAACTAAATAATGTGGCGGAGAAATCGGGCAAAGGCCGCGGCTCCAAACGTAAATGGCGGGAGATTGAGGCGTTGAAGGAACGTCATCGTCTCAAGAAAGAGCTAGCTGACATCGACTATTGCCTCGATTACGAGCTCGACGAACTCGAATTATAGAAAAATGCCGACCCTAGGGTCGGCATTTTTTTTGAGTTTCGCCTTTAGGCGCTATGCAGTAACTGAACAGCCAAAGCCTGGCAATTAGTTTTGCAGGCTTTTAGGGAGTTCTTTGCGCATACGGTTGAGCATGCCTTGAATTACTTTTTGGTTACCTGCAACGATGTTGCCCGACTTGGCTTGGTTGGTACCACCGCCAAAGTCTGTCACCATGCCACCGGCTTCGCGGACAATAAGGTCACCTGCTGCCGTGTCCCATTGGTGAAGGCCTGCTTCGAAGTAGCCGTCAAGGCGCCCACAAGCAACGTAAACCAAATCTAGCGCTGCAGAGCCAGCCCGACGAATATCAGCGGCTTCTTCACAGAGGCTGCTGACTACTTTCAGGTAGTCAGGCAGGATATGTTTCATGCGGAATGGAAAGCCAGTCGCAATCAGAGTGCCTTCAAGGCTTTTTGCGTTGCTTACGCGAATTCGGTAACCGTTTAATTGCGCTCCACCACCGCGGCTCGCGGTAAACAGCTCATCACGCATCGGATCGTACACGACAGCGTGCTGCACTACGCCTTTCACAGCGAGAGCAATAGAAACACAGAAATGGGGGATACCGCGCATGAAGTTCGTGGTGCCGTCGAGAGGATCAATGATCCACTGGTAATCAGCATCGTCACCCACTTTAGCGCCCGACTCTTCAGCCAAAATACCGTGGCGAGGGTAGGACTTATGGATGGTTGAAATAATCGCATCTTCTGCTGCTTTGTCCACGTTGGTGACAAAATCATTCAAAGATTTCGTAGTTACTTCAATGTGTTGCGGGTTCTCAGATGCTTTTGAGATGACCCGGCCGGCGGCGCGCGCTGCGCGCACGGCAATATTTAACATTGCGTGCATGCTGATTTCCTGTACTGGCAAAGAACGTGTTACGGCCGGCGATTATACAAAAGCATGTACCTATTCGCAATCGAAACTAGGGATCAAGATGATCCCTAGCCTATCTCTGTGTTAGGATCGCGGCGCTTTTTGGCTGAGGAATTCAACATGCTCGACAACGTCCGTATCGTTTTAGTAAACACTTCCGATCAACGTAACATTGGCTCCGCAGCGCGGGCCATGAAGACGATGGGCTTGTCGGATCTCGTGCTCGTGTCACCTGAGGAAATGCCTGAGGGTAAAGCACAAGCACTCGCCGCAGGAGCGACCGACGTGCTTGCGAAAGCACGTATCGTGGCCACTTTAGAAGAGGCCATTGCAGACTGTCAGCTCGTGATGGCGACAAGTGCGCGTAACCGTACCTTAGATTGGCCACAGCAGACCCCTCGTGAAGCCGGTGAGCGCACTGTCCGTGAAGGTGGGCAGGGAAGAGTTGCGTTGATTTTCGGGCGCGAAGCGAGTGGTTTAACCAACGAAGAATTGCAGTTAAGCCAATTCCATATCCATATTCCGGCTAATCCAGACTACAGTTCACTGAATTTAGCCATGGCGGTGCAAACGATTTCCTATGAGGTGCGCATGGCTTGGCTTGCTCAGCAAGCGGCACAACATGCGCCACAACAAGATACTGAAGAACTAACAGAGTATCCGAATGGCGATGACCTTGAGGGTTTCTATGGTCACTTGGATCGTTGCCTGTTGGGGTCTGGCTTTATTATTCGCAAGCATCCGGGCCAAATTATGAGCAAGCTACGCCGACTTTTCACGCGAGCGCGCCCAGACAAGAACGAACTCAATATTCTGCGTGGCGTATTGGCTTCTTTTGAACGACACTTTGATAAGCCAGAGCCGAAGTGAATTTGTTATGAGTCAGCCGATTTATCTTGATTATGCCGCAACAACTCCGGTGGATCCGAGAGTTGCTTCGACCATGATGAAGTATTTAACCCTTGATGGTGTGTTTGGCAATCCCGCATCTCGTTCCCATCGGTATGGCTGGCAAGCCGAAGAAGCGGTGGATGAAGCGCGTCACTGCGTAGCCGAACTTATTCATGCGGATCCACGTGAAATTGTGTTTACCTCAGGCGCCACAGAGTCGAATAACTTAGCGTTAAAAGGGGTGGCACAGTTTCATCAAGAACGCGGACGGCACATAATCACGCTCGCGACTGAACATAAAGCCGTGTTAGATGCCTGTGAAGCCCTCGAACAGCAGGGCTTTGACGTAACCTATCTGGCGGTAAAGTCTGATGGTCGTTTGGATTTGGAGACACTCAAACAGGCTATTCAAGTCGATACTATTCTGGTCAGTGTCATGCATGTGAACAACGAGACTGGAGTGGTTCAAGATATTCCGGCCATTGCCAAAATTTGTCATGCCCAGAATGTGCTTCTACATGTGGATGCCGCACAGAGTGTTGGCAAAATTCCCGTGAATGTGAATGCGTTGGGTGCTGATTTACTCTCTATCTCTGCCCATAAAATGTATGGCCCCAAAGGTGTTGGTGCACTCTACGTGCGGCGCACACCAAGGGTGCATTTAGCCGCACAAATTCACGGTGGCGGTCATGAGCGAGGCATGCGTTCAGGTACACTAGCGACCCATCAAATTGTCGGTTTAGGCGAAGCGGCTCGTTATGCGGTACGCGAGCTTGAAGCTGAAGCAGAACGCCTGACGAAGCTGCGCGACAACCTTTGGCAGGCGCTGAAGAGTCTTGGCGGCGTCACTCTAAATGGCAGTGACCAAGATCGGGCTCCGGGCATCTTGAACCTAAGTTTTGACGAGGTGGAAGGTGAACTGCTGTTAATGAGCTTGAATCAGATTGCGGTGTCTTCCGGTTCAGCCTGTAACTCAGCGACTGTCGCTCCCTCCTATGTGCTTCGCGCCCTCGGCGTGAGCACGGAGCTTGCGCACAGTTCAATTCGTTTAAGCGTTGGGCGTTTCACGACCGACGTGGATGTGGCACACGCCGCACAACATATTACTGATGTGGTGACAGCGCTACGTCAGCGCGCCGCCATACGTTAAATCGAGGCGTTAAGTCGCGGCGCGCTCTCGTATAATGGCGCTAAGACGCGGCAGCGTCAGCGCCTGCGGGTTTTAACTTTGCTGCGAAGGTTTTACGAAACTTCGCCAGCTTCGGTGCCACAACGGCGGCACAGTAAGGCTGCTGCGGGTTACGATTAAAGTAGTCGTCGTGATAAGCCTCAGCCGGGAACCACTCTGTAAAGCGCTCAAGTTGGGTAACGACGGGCGCGTCAAATAAATCCTCAGCAGCAATTTCTGCAAGCGTTGCTTCGGCGCATTCTGCTTGTGCATCATTATGCGCGAAAATGACGGAGCGGTATTGTGTTCCAACATCATTACCTTGGCGGTTCAACTGGGTTGGATCGTGAATAGAAAAAAACACTTCGAGCAGTTCGCGAAAGCGTATCACTGAAGGGTCGAACAGCACCTGAATAACTTCTGCATGGCCAGTTTCACCGGAGCAGACTTGTTCATAAGTTGGATTGGCCACATGCCCACCCGCATATCCTGAGCGCACAGACAGTACGCCTTGAAGCTGTTGGAATGCGCTCTCTAAGCACCAAAAACAGCCGCCGCCTAGCGTTGCCAATTCAGTTTGCTGTGTCATTTCGAACCTCACTGCATGACAAAAGGGTGGATAAACCCAAATAGAAGTATAGACGTCCATATTAGATCGACGTAGGGGCGAAAAACAAGCACATTAAGACCTAAGCGTCAAAAAACTTTTATTGGGAAAAAATTGCCAGATCACGTATAATCCGCGCGAATTTTTATCAATCTTGTTTCCGGGTGCAAAGACTGCACCGAAACAGTACCGAACTGGAGTAATAACATGGCTTTGGAACGCACTTTGTCCATTATCAAGCCTGACGCAGTCGCTAAGAACGTCATCGGCGCTATCGTCAATCGCTTTGAATCTGCAGGTTTACGCATTGTGGGTCAGAAAATGATGCACTTAAGCAAAGAGCAAGCAGAAGGCTTCTACGCAGAACACAAAGAGCGCCCGTTTTTCGGCGCGTTGGTTGAGTTCATGACTTCGGGCCCGATCGTTGTGATGGCGCTTGAAGGCGAAGACGCCGTGCGTAAAAACCGTGAAATCATGGGTGCAACGAACCCAGCAGAAGCAGCCGCAGGTACCTTGCGCGCTGATTATGCAGAAACAATTGATGAGAATGCGGTTCATGGTTCAGACGCAACCACGTCTGCTGCACGTGAAATCGCCTACTTCTTCAGCGACGAAGAAGTTTGCTCACGCACTCGCTAAAGGTCTGTCATTACCGTTCCTATGGGGCCGGTTAATGCACGACAGCGTGTGAGTAAAAAGGGGCTTGTCGCCCCTTTTTTGTCCCTGCAGAGACGCAGGAACTGAATGAAAGAATACGAGGTAGATATGGTCACTCCGATCACAAAAGTTAACTTGCTCGACTTGAACCGCGAAGGACTGCGTGAATTTTTCGCCGAACTCGGTGAAAAACCCTTCCGCGCTGATCAAGTCATGAAGTGGCTATATCACTATTGTATTGATGATTTCGAGCAAATGACGAACTTGAACAAGCCGTTGCGTACTAAGCTAAAGGAAATCGCGGAAGTGCGTGCTCCAGAAGTGAAGGTTCAACAGCAGTCGAGTGACGGTACGATTAAATTCGTCATGGTGCTCCAAGATGGTCAAGAAATCGAAAGTGTCTGGATTCCAGAAGACGACCGCGCCACCTTATGTGTATCATCGCAAGTCGGCTGTGCGCTCGAGTGCACTTTCTGTTCTACGGGGCAGCAAGGATTTAACCGAAACTTAAAAGTATCTGAAATCATCGGCCAAGTCTGGCGAGTAAATAAGTTACTTGGACCTTTTGGTGAAACCGGTGTGAAGGCGGTCACTAACGTGGTGATGATGGGAATGGGGGAACCTCTTCTTAACGTCAAGAACGTCGTGCCTGCAATGGAACTCATGTTGGAAGACTTTGGGTTTGGCTTGTCAAAACGGCGCGTTACCTTGAGTACCTCAGGCGTGGTTCCGGCGCTAGACTTGTTGCGCGAGCAAATTGATGTGGCGCTGGCTATTTCATTGCATGCGCCAGACAACGCATTGCGTGATGAAATAGTGCCAATTAATAAGAAGTATCCGATTGAGGAATTTCTGGCAGCATCGCGGCGTTATATTGAGAACTCGAAAGCACAGTCGAAAGTGACGGTGGAGTATGTCATGTTGGATCATATTAATGATTCGACTGACCAAGCACACCAATTAGCGAAGGTACTGAAAGATACACCGAGTAAAATTAATCTAATTCCATTTAACCCGTTTCCGGGCTCTGGCTACGGACGCTCGAGTAATTCGAGAATCGATCGCTTTTCAAAAGTGTTGATGGAATATGGATATACCGTTATCGTAAGAAAGACACGTGGTGATGACATTGATGCCGCATGTGGTCAATTAGTCGGTGATGTCGTCGATCGCACCAAACGCTTACTCAAAAAACAACAAAAACAAAAAGGCGGTCAGGCGATTGCGATCAAAGCGACGCAATAGCCCGCAGGGAGTGAGCTGACGCACCAAGGATGGCAACGCGCAACACGATTAGGCTCTCATGACTCAAGAAGACGAAACACAAGTAACAGACGAAACGCCTGAAGTTGAATTACCGCTGCCAGGCGACATGCTGCGCGAAGCTCGCGAACAGCAAAAATTGACCATTGCAGACGTGGCTGCACGTTTGCGCCTGCGAAAGCAACTTATCGAAGAGCTAGAAGAGAATAAATTCGATCCCAAAGTTGCTGGCACCTTTACCCGTGGCTACCTCCGCTCTTATGCCAAGTTCCTCCAAATTGATGAGGACGCGGTCATTGCTGCTTATTATGAGCTGGGGATTGAGAAGCCAGTTCGCGATAATTCGATGCAAAGCTTCTCTCAGCGTACCAAGCATGAATCTCAAGACAATCGCTTGATGATTATCACCTACATCATTATTGCACTGTTGGTCGCCTCAGTGGCTCTTACGGTCTGGCAGCAGTCGGGTGACGACGATGCAGCCGAGGGGCCTTCGCCCGAGGCGGTGATCGAAATCGACCCAGCGGAAGCTTATGGTGACGAGGCGGAAGCGACGTTAACCCCGATTGAAGCCCCGACGGAACGCTCAACAGCGTCCCAGAATGTTTCCGAAGCCGCAGCGCGGCAAGAATTAACTGAGCCAACTGAACCCGTGTCGAACGAACCGGCGCCAGTTGTCCGAACGGAAAGCCAAACACAAACTCCGGCAACTCGAACGAGCAGTACGCCGACCACGCAAACAGCCGCCGTGCCAGCGCCTACAGTAAGCTCTGATGCAGAGCGCACTGGCGTCGATCCAACGGTGGCGGAACTTGTGTTGTATTTTCGTGGTGACTGCTGGATCCGTATCGATGATGCCGCCGGTAACGCTTTAGCCTATGGTGTGAAGCCAGAGGGCTACACCATGCCCTTATCGGGTGATGCGCCTTATGCCATCACTTTGGGTGCACCTCATTTAGTTGATATCTATTTTCAAGGCGAAGCAGTCGATATGACTGGCTTTCGTGAAGGGCGTGTTGCCCGTCTGACTGTTCCGCGTAGTTAAACATCTGAGTCGTCCACAACTATGAACACTGCTCCTGTTATTCCTCGTCGTAAAAGCCGTCGTATCTACGTAGGCAATGTCCCCATTGGTGATGGCGCTCCGATTGCGGTGCAATCCATGACCAATACATTGACCACTGATGTGGATGCGACCGTGGCACAGATCAATGCGATTGCCGCCGCAGGTGCAGATATTGTGCGAGTTTCTGTGCCGACTATGGAAGCGGCAGAAGCATTTCGTGAAATTAAGAAACAAAGCCCTGTGCCGCTCGTAGCAGATATTCATTTTGATTACCGTATCGCTTTAAAAGTGGCTGAGTATGGCGTCGATTGCTTGCGAATCAATCCGGGTAATATCGGCAATGAAGAACGAATTCGTGCGGTGGTCGATGCGGCGCGCGAGCGTAACATTCCCATTCGCATTGGTGTGAATGCAGGTTCGCTTGAGCGGGACTTGCAGGAAAAGTATGGCGAACCGACGGGCGCTGCCTTGGTCGAGTCTGCGATGCGCCATGTGGAAATTCTCCGGCGACTCGACTTTCTCGATTTTAAAGTGAGTGTGAAGGCTTCCGATGTGTTCCTTGCCGTCGAAGCGTATCGCTTGTTGGCCAAAGAAATTGATCAGCCCCTTCACCTAGGTATTACTGAAGCTGGCGGTGCGCGGAGTGGTGCGGTGAAGTCGGCAATCGGACTAGGTATGTTGCTTGCTGATGGCATTGGCGACACGATACGGGTGTCTCTCGCTGCCGATCCAGTGGAAGAAGTGAAGGTCGGCTTCGACATTCTGAAGTCTCTGCGCATTCGCTCGCGCGGCATAAACTTTATTGCTTGCCCGAGTTGTTCACGTCAGGAGTTTGACGTGATTTCAACGGTCAATGCCTTGGAACAGCGTCTAGAGGACATCACGACGTCAGTCGATGTTTCCATTATTGGCTGTGTGGTGAATGGTCCCGGTGAGGCGCACGTGTCACATATCGGACTTGCGGGTGCAAAAAACCGTAGCGGTTTCTATATTGATGGTGAACGCCAACGTGAGCGTCTTGATAACAAAACTCTCGTAGATGATCTCGAAACACGAATTCGTGCCTATGTGAGTCGTGCCGATGCCAAGCAACGGATCGATGTACAACAGGTCGGCGACACAGATTAGACGCTGAGTGCGTTTTACCTCACCCGCCAAACACCCTATAATGCCCACATTTTACAGACAGGAATGCGGTAAGTGTCTAAGCAAATCCAGGCTATTCGCGGAATGAATGATATCCTGCCCGACCAGAGTGGTCGTTGGCAGGCGCTCGAGCAGGTGATTCGACAACTCGTAGCAAGCTATGGCTATAGCGAAATACGCATGCCTATCGTTGAGCAAACCGAGTTGTTCAAGCGGTCGATCGGTGAAGTGACCGATATTGTCGAAAAGGAAATGTACACCTTTGACGACCGGAATGGTGACAGTTTGACGCTGCGTCCAGAGGGTACTGCGAGCTGCGTTCGCGCTGGCAATGAGCATGGCCTGCTGTATAACCAGCAACAACGGTTGTGGTACATGGGGCCGATGTTTCGACATGAACGTCCGCAAAAAGGGCGTTACCGTCAATTCCATCAGGTAGGTGTTGAGGCCTTTGGTTTAGGCGGTCCAGACATCGACGCTGAACTCATTGTCATGACGGCACGGTTATGGAAAGCCTTGGGCTTGTCCGAGTATTTAACCTTAGAGATTAACTCGCTGGCATCCAATGAAGCGCGAGCGAATTACCGAGCGGCTTTAACGGACTATTTGCAAGCTCATGAAGCAGAGCTAGACGAAGACAGTGTGCGGCGGCTAGCATCAAACCCATTGCGAGTGCTTGATTCGAAGAATCCAGCGATGGCCGACATGTTGAGTCGCGCTCCCAAACTTTCTGAGTATTGGGATGAGGAATCACGTAGTCACTTTACAGCGCTATGTGAACGATTGGATGCCGTCGGCATTACTTATGTACACAACGAGCGTTTGGTACGTGGATTAGATTATTACAACCGTACTGTATTTGAATGGGTGACTGAGAGCCTCGGCGCGCAAGGAACCGTTTGCGCCGGCGGTCGTTATGATGGCTTGGTCGGTCAGTTGGGCGGCAAACACACGCCAGCGGTCGGCTTCGCCATGGGCTTAGAACGCCTTGTGTTGATGTTGGAACATACGCAGAGTTTGAAGGTTCCGGATCCCGTTGATATTTACATCGCAGCAATGGGCGACAGCGCGGAACTTCCGGCGCTACAAGTTGCCGAAAAGCTTCGTGACCATGTGCCGCACCTGCGCGTTATGCAACATTGCGGTGGCGGCAATTTTGGTAAGCAATTAAAACGAGCGGATAAGTCAGGAGCTGCACTCGCAATCATCTTGGGTGAAGCGGAAGTGCAAGCTGGAACTTATACCTTAAAATATTTACGCGAAGCACGAGACCAAGAGACAGTGGATTGGACTACGTTACTTGAACGCGTGTTAATTTTGCAAAGTGAGAAAGAGGACTAGGTTGTGGAACACGAAGATCAGCAAGTCGAACAGGTCAAAACGTTTATCAAAGAATACGGTCCTTGGGTTCTTGCCGGGCTAGTCATTGGTTTTGGTTCTTTATTTAGCTGGCGTACTTATCAAGGTAACCAAGTGATGGGGCAGGAGAACCGAACTGCTGCATACCAACAGGTTATGGAACAGCTACAACGTTCAGAAGGTTTGGATGACACAGCTTTTGCGGATGATTTACTCGCTGAACTTGATGGCACACCATACGCCGCGCTCACACGCTTGCAGCTAGCTCGCAAAGCGGTTGAAGCGGGTGACCTTGATCAGGCAGCGGAGTTATTGTCTCAAGCATTACGGGAAATGGGCCGTAACGAATTGACCGGCATGATTGCATTGCGTCTTGCGCGGGTTGAAATTGCGCGTGGCGACTACAGTGCTGCAGAAGCAGCGTTAAATCGTGTGCCGGATACTGGCTATAGCGCGTTAAAAGCGGAAGTTCGTGGTGATTTGTTGCATGCGCAAGGCGATTACGCCGGTGCTCGCGCCGCGTATCAAAGTGCGGTGACCTTAGCGGAAGAAGGTGCGAACCCATTCCTTCAAATGAAACTTGATAACTTGGCGGCAGTAGAATGAGACAGAGTGTGAAAGCTTGGCTTGCAGCCATAGCAAGCGTTCTGATCGTAGCCGGTTGTTCGTCACGTGATGTTCCAACTTATGCCGGACTCGAAAACTTTACGCCACAGGTTGATTCACGTTTAGTCTGGGTGACGCGCGTAGGTACTGGCAGCGGTGAGCATTATTCGCGGTTACGCCCCGCTTTTCACGATGACGTGATTTATGCGGCTGATCGTCACGGTTTAGTGGCAGCCTTGAATCCAGAAAATGGTCGTCGACTTTGGACAGTTTCGCTCGCAGAAACTGACGCTTGGATTGAGCGGTTTCCGCGTGGTGAAACCATGCGTTTGTCAGCCGGACCGATTCTGGTGGACGACACCCTCTATTTCAGTAGCGAAAACGGTTTTGTATTTGCAGTGAACCGTGAAAACGGCGAGTTGCGTTGGCAGAGTCGAGTTCCAGGTGAGGTGCTGTCCGCACCTGCAGTTGGTGACGGGATAGTTGCAGTACAGTTGGGGAACGGCATTGTTGTCGCCCTTGACCAGCGCACGGGTGCGGAGCGTTGGCTATACGAAGATGAAACCGGCTTATTGTCATTACGTGGTACATCGACACCTGCGATTGTTGGTGGTGGTATCGTGTTTGGTACCGCAACGGGTAAGGTTGTGGTGCTTATCGCTGATACGGGGCAGTTAGCTTGGGACGAGCGCATTGCGGTGCCTTCAGGTTCCTCTGACCTTGAGCGTATTGTCGACCTCGACGGAACACCCTTAGTTGTGGGCTCCACGCTCTATGTGGGCGCTCAGAATGGTGAGATCGTGGCAATGGAATTGATGAGTGGCGAAGTCATCTGGAAGCAAGATTATTCCGTCAGTCGCTCCATTCAAAATATTCAGAACCGGTTAGTGTTTGTTGATAGCCGCAGCCATTTAGTCACGCTTGATCGTGCCTCTGGCAATGAACGGTGGCGGAATGGGTCGTTGTTTCAGCGTTCCCTCACTGAACCAACGTCGGTGCAGGGCTACTTAGTCTCAGGCGATCGCTTCGGTTATGTGCATTGGTTTAATCGCGATACGGGTGACATTGCTGGTCGTAAATATCTTGGCCGTTTTGAGTCACTACAAACTGCGCCAGTTCGCGTCGGTGATCGGGTTCTCGTACAATCGGGTTCAGGTCGCTTCTATATGATTGAGCAGTCGATTCGCGACTAAGCGAAGGCTGTTAGGAAAGGAAACTGCATGTTGCCAGTTGTGGCCCTAGTGGGCCGCCCCAATGTGGGGAAATCGACCTTATTCAACCGTCTGACGAACAGTCGCGATGCACTTGTCGCGGACTTTCCAGGGTTGACGCGTGATCGTCAGTACGGTCAAGCGCGCTACGAAAGGTTTCAATTTATTGTTGTCGATACTGGCGGCATCCAAGGCGACGAGGAAGGGCTCGACCGATTAATGGCTGAGCAGTCGTTGCAAGCGGTTCACGAAGCGGATTTGGTATTGTTTTTGGTGGATGCCCGCGATGGTATTACCGCCTCAGACGAACACTTAGCCGACTATCTGCGGCGGCAAGAAAAGCCCGTCATGGTTGTGGTGAACAAAGTCGATGGCCTTGATGGCGATTCTGCAAGTGCGGACTTCTTCAAACTTGGCTTAGGTGAATTGTGGCAGATCGCCGCAGCTCACGGGCGTGGCGTATCCAAGATGCTCCAACATGCATTGGCACCGCTCGCCGAAGACTTTCCAGATTTACACCAAACACCTGAGCCTAGCATTGATCCAGAAGATGAAGACTCGCCCTATGTTGCACCCGATCCTGCAACGCCCATCAAGTTGGCTATTGTGGGTCGTCCAAATGTGGGTAAATCAACACTCACTAACCGCATCCTTGGTGAAGAGCGGGTCGTCGTGTTTGATATGCCAGGCACAACCCGTGATAGCGTGTACATTCCAATGGAACGTGACGGCCAAGCATATACGTTAATCGACACTGCGGGCGTCCGCCGCCGAGGCAAAATAGGCGAGGCAGTTGAGAAGTTTTCAGTTGTGAAGACCTTGCAGGCCATCGAAGACGCCAATGTCGTGATTTTGGTGATTGATGCGCGCGAGAGCATTGGTGATCAAGATCTCAACTTACTCGGTTTTGTCCTGAATGCCGGCCGTTCTGTCGTTATTGCAGTGAATAAGTGGGATGGTCTTGAGTCAGACGCGAAGCAGTGGGTCAAAGACGAGCTAGATCGACGCCTGGGCTTTGTCGACTTCGCGCGGACGCATTTTATCTCAGCGCTACATGGTACCAATGTGGGCCATCTGTTTACTTCGGTGAAAGAGGCTTATGCAAGCGCAACCCATCGGGTCAGCACAGCGCAACTGACGCGAATCATGGAATCAGCGCAGGAAGAACATCAGCCGCCGTTAGTACGTGGACGTCGGGTTAAACTGAAGTACGCGCACGCCGGCGGTTATAATCCGCCCCGGATCGTCGTGCATGGTAATCAGGTGAAAGATCTGCCAGAAAGCTATAAGCGCTTCTTGATGAACTACTTCCGTAAGTCACTCAAGCTAATGGGAACGCCAGTGAAAATAGAGTTCCGCGAAGGCAGTAATCCCTTTGCAGGGCGTAAGAACAAACTTTCCATGTCGCAAATGCGCAAACGCAAGCGGATGATGCGGTTCGTCAAAAAGTAATCTGAAGCCAGAACAACCGCTACTGCGGTTGTTCTGGTTGCTGATGCGCATCAAGGCTTTCAATGTCGATAGCGTCATAGCGATACGTCGTTAAACAGTAATCACAGGTGAGCGTGAGTTCACCCTCCTCTTCTAGGATTTGCCGTAATTCTTCGCGACTGATACTGCGCAACGCATCCGCGGTGCGTTCCCGCGAACATCCACAGAAAAAGCGCACCTTCTGTGCCGGATACAAATGAATGTCGTCCTCATGATACAGACGATGCAAAATATCCTTCACCGGCAGGTTATGCAGTTCGTCGGCCGTAATCGTATCTGCCAAGGCTACTGTGTGCTCGTAGCCGGAATCTTCCTTACCAGTGCCGGGCATTGCCTGCAGCATTAACCCACCGGTTTTTAAGTTGAGCGGATCCGCATGGAGCCAGATGCGCGTAGGCAACTGCTCTGATTGAGCAAAGTAGCTCTCAACCGCGTGCGCAAGGGTGTCATGCTCGATCTTTACCATCCCTTGATAACGTTCGCCTTTGTGTGGCGTCAGAGTAATAATTAAAAGTGCATCTTCGCCAACCATTTCCGGCAGAGTCTCACCACTAAGCTCGCTACGCATGCGAGCAACACCACGGAGTGATTGGTCATGCGAGCCGTTGACCGTGGCAAAGTTAATCGGACCATTGCCTTGCACTTGCACGTTAATATGACCTTCGAACTTCAAGGTGGCAGTCAGCAGACTCGTTATTGCGAGTAGCTCGCCAAGCAAGCGCACCACGGGCTGGGGATAGTCATGCCCGAAACAAAGATCACGATAAGTATCATTGAGTTGAACCAACTCGCCACGGACATCGTACTCCGCAAAGGTAAAGCGATGGATTTCGTTTTGAAGCTGCATGCTACATCCTACTGGTTTTTCATTCTCAGGAGCTCACGGCGCTGTTTTTTATCAGGCCGTTGATCTGGGTGCGGATTATACAGTGCATTTGCTTTTCGTGCTGCTGCGTTTGCTTCACGTTTGGCAATACTTTCAGGCGTTTCCTCATAAAGTAATTCGGCTTGTGGCGCCTTACCGCGATGCTCACTGAGGCCTTTTACGACGACGATCATGCGGTCATGCCCTCGCGGCAGTTCAATAACCGCGTTAAGTTCGACTGCTTTGGCCGGCTTGGTTCGTTGGCCGTTGTAGTGAACTTTCCCGGCTTGGATGGTCTGACGAGCAAGGGCGCGAGTTTTGAAGAAGCGAGCAGCCCACAGCCATTTGTCTAAACGGACCGCATCTGAGGTGTCAGGCATGGCAATCTCCCGGCGTCATGTTATTGGAGCGTATTTTTACTTCGTTGTAGGCCCTCGTGTTTTGGCCCACGGATACAGCAGCAATGTAAAGGTTAGGCTTAGTGTAACACGAACAAAACAGGGCCCGTGTGGATACGCAATGGGAACTGAAGAAGATTAGGTCTGTGCTGTTGTTGACAGGTATGGAGCAGTATAGAATGACTCACAACGTACGATAAGAATTAAGATAATAGTGCTGCAAATTAAACACGCCCTTCAGCGTTATATAACGCCAGAATTTTTAGCCCGGCTGCTCACTTTGATAAGTGTGGCAATGCTTGCGATGGCTGCGTGGTGGGCCGCTCAAGTGACCTGGCGCATTCTGACTCCAACGGAGCCTGTGACAGTGAGTGTTGGCCCTATGAGCGGCGGAAGTGCAGCCACGAGAACGGTTCAGCTTGACCGAGTACAACGCCTATTTCTTTTTGGCGAGGAAGGTCGCCAGCCCGAAGCGCGTCGGGTTACCGAAGCGCCTGAGACGACACTGAATATTCGATTGGTAGGTGTCACAGCTAGCAATAATCCAAATCTATCGGCGGCAATTATTCAACAGGGTGCGAGTCAGGCGGTGTATATTGCAGGGGACACCATCGCCAGTAGTCGTGCGGTAGTCGATGAAATTCTCAGCGACCGGGTGTTATTGAACAACAACAATCGCTTAGAAACTTTATGGCTTGAGGGCCGCGACGGTTCCGAGTCGGGTCTCAATGTACAAACCGAAGCCGCACGCCCTGCGACTCCAGCGCGACAGCAAAGCGCTGCGCCCGCGACGGCTCGCCAGCAAGAACTCTTACAACACATCTCCATTACTCCTGAACAGGGTGACAACGGCATCACTGGTTTCCGCCTGAGTCCGCGAGGAGATGGACAGTTATTTAGAGAAGCAGGATTACAAGATGGCGATGTTGCTGTCGCGATCAACGGTTTTGACCTCACGAATCCGGCCGATGCCATGGTGGTGATGGAAGAAATACAGACAATGACGGATGCGCAAATTCGTGTCCGTCGCGGTGATGAGTATGTGGACATTGAGATCCGCATGCCAAACGAGTAGGTAGCTGAAATGCAGATCATGAAACATGTTGCGTGGTTAACGCTGGCCGCGTCTTTGGTCATTACACCTGTAGCTGTCGCGGAGGAGGAATTTTCTGCGAGTTTCCGCAACACGGAAATGAATGAGTTTATTCAGGCGGTAAGCCGAAACCTCGAGAAAACGATCATTGTCGACCCTGAAGTACGGGGCCGAGTGAACGTGCGTAGCTACGACGTGATGAACCGCGAGATGTACTATCAATTCTTCCTTAATGTTCTGGCGGTGCATGGCTATGCGGCGATCGAGTCTGAAAATGGGATTCTGAAAATCGTCCGAGATCGCGATGCGCGTAACTTGGCTAGCCCTGTTGTGGATGATGAAGTTCTGCGCGGAGACGAGTGGGTGAGCCGTGTCGTGCCCTTACAAAATGTGTCGGTTCGGGAACTGGCGCCTCTGCTGCGCACATTGAATGACCAACCTGCCGGTGGACAGGTATTTCCCTATGATCCGTCCAATGTGGTGATGATCACCGGCCGAGCGGCTAACGTGAACCGTTTAGTACAGATTATCCAGCGTATTGACCGCGTCGGCGACCAAGACGTTGATATCGTGCAACTTAACTATGCATCGGCGTCGGAAATGGTGCGTATTGCACAGAGTGTATTTGCGCAACAGGGGAGTGGCACGCCGGAAATGTTGGTGCCGCGACTCGTTGCCGACGAGCGTACCAACCGAGTGTTAGTCAGTGGAGAAGGTCGCGCGCGTGAACGTGTGGTGCGCTTGATCCGCCAACTCGACGAAGAAATGCAAACAAGCGGTAATACCCGAGTTTTCTATTTGCGTTATGCCAAAGCGGAAGAAATGGTAAGCCTGCTTCGCGGTATGACGGAAACCCTGATTGCCGAAGAGCAACGGGCAGCTTCCGGCAGTGGCAGTGGTTCAGGAACTCAACAACGGACAGTGCGTCGCGGTGCGGAAGTTAGTATTGAGGCGCATGAGGCGACGAATGCGCTGGTAGTTACGGCGCAGCCAGATATGCTGCGAGCTATTGAGAATGTTGTTCAACAACTGGATATCCGTCGTGCTCAGGTATTGGTAGAAGCCATTATTGTTGAAGTATTTGAAGGTGACGGCACGACTTTCGGCATTCAATGGGCGAGTGAAGACTTTGGCTTAATGCAGCATACCAACGGCAATATTGTTCCCTTGGGGCAGCTCGGTGTCGCCGCAGAAGCAGCGCGGACTCGTCCGGGCTCGGAAGTCACGCGGGTGGACAATGCGGGTAACGAGTTTACTACGCGAGAGCCTGATCAACGCGGTGACCTGACGTTGCTGGCAAACCTGCTGGGTTCGGCCAATGGCTTGTTGTTCGGTACGATTCAAGATGGTTGGGCCGCGGTGGTTCAAGCGGTAGCGACCAATACCAATTCAAATATTTTGTCTGCACCGAGTATTACTACTTTAGACAATCAGGAAGCCGTGTTTTTGGTGGGGCAGGAAGTACCGATTTTGACTGGTTCGACGGCTGGCGCGAACAATACCAACCCGTTTCAAACAGTAGAACGTCGTGAGATTGGTATCCGCTTGCGGGTGACTCCACAGATTAACGAAGGCGACTCAGTACAACTCCTGATTGAGCAGGAAGTTTCCAGCATTGCTGGTGCTACGCAGGTGGATGTAACCTTTAATAAGCGCGAGTTACGTACCACTGTGATGGCTGCGGATGGCGAGACTATTGTGCTGGGTGGTTTGATCGACGAAGACGTGCAAGAAAGCTTATCCAAGGTGCCTTTGCTGGGAGATATTCCAATTTTAGGGCATCTGTTTAAGTCTACGAGTGTGAGTACGCGCAAGCGTAACCTCATGATCTTCATTCGCCCAACTATTGTTCGTGATGACGCGCGTATGGGCGCTTTGAGCCAACGTAAGTACAGCTATATCCGGGCGCAGCAATTGATGCAACAAGACCGGGGTGTGTCGTTGCGCCGCCGTGATGTGGTACCTGTACTGCCAGAATGGCCAGCGGATAGCCCAATTCCTGAAGGTTTCCGTGAGTACTTTGAGCCAAGGGATGAGCCACGTACTGACCCGCGTAGCCAGCCACGGATTGAGCAGGAAGACGAGTAATCATGAACGAGCACGAGACGCAGGATCGCGATGCACAATTGGAATCGCAGACCCATCAGGATGTTTTGGGTGACTCTGCACGCCCAGAGATTCCGAGCGAAGAAGCTCTAAATAGTGTTGCAATGCCGGGACAGCGGGTGCGCATACCTTTTACTTTCGCCAAGCGCTACGGCGTGGTGTTGGTGTGGGAGCAAGATGAGCCTGTATTGCATACCCGTCCGCAAGTCGGCTTGAAGGTATTGCATGAAATTCGCCGTATGGCTGGCGTTGAGTTCCGTGTGCAACCTCATTCCGATGCTGAGTTTGATGCGATTTTAGGTCAGGCCTACCAGCGTGATTCCTCCGAAGCAAAGCAGCTCATGGAAGACATTGGCAACGAAGTAAACCTTTTCTCGCTTGCCGAAGAGCTACCGAAAACTGAAGACTTACTCGACAGTGAAGATGACGCGCCGATTATCAAGCTGATCAACGCCATGTTGAGTGAAGCCATTAAAGAAGGTGCGTCGGATATTCATATCGAAACCTTCGAGAAAGACCTGATCATTCGTTTCCGGATTGACGGTGTGCTTCGCGAAATTCTGCGTCCCCATCGTAAATTGGCGTCACTCTTGGTCAGCCGGATCAAGGTTATGGCGCAGCTCGATATCGCAGAAAAGCGAGTCCCCCAAGATGGCCGTATTTCACTTTTGATTGCTGGTCGCGCAGTGGATGTGCGGGTATCGACCATGCCGTCAAATCATGGTGAGCGGGTAGTACTTCGTCTTCTCGACAAGAATAATGCCCGTCTAAATTTGACTGAACTTGGGATGACGGCGGCGAACCGGAAGCTGTTCTCCGTGCTGATTCGCAAGCCCCATGGAATTATTTTGGTAACAGGGCCCACCGGTTCTGGTAAGAGTACGACTTTGTATGCGGGACTCTCGGAGATCAACTCTAAGGACCGTAATATTCTGACCGTTGAAGACCCGATTGAATATGCGCTTGAGGGTGTTGGGCAAATGCAGGTGAACCCGCGGGTGGATATGACCTTCGCGCGGGGACTGCGAGCAATTTTGCGACAAGATCCCGATGTCGTCATGGTTGGGGAAATTCGCGACGCTGAGACCGCTCAGATTGCGGTACAAGCCAGTTTGACCGGGCACTTAGTGTTATCGACTCTGCACACCAACACTGCTTCGGGCGCCTTGACGCGTTTGGAAGACATGGGTATCGAGCCTTTTCTGCTCTCGTCGAGCCTGCTAGCGGTAGTATCACAACGTTTGGTGCGTACGCTTTGTAATCATTGTCGCGAGGCTCACGAGCCGAGTGCCGAGGAGCGTGAGCTGCTCGGGTTGTCAGACACTGATGAAGTGCCAACTATTTATCGTGCTGTAGGTTGCTCGAAGTGTAATCACACGGGCTATCGTGGGCGGACAGGTATTCATGAGTTATTGACAGTAGATGAACGTATTCGTGAACTGGTTCATAACGGTCATGGCGAGCAAGCCATTGAGCGCTACGCACGTACCAAATACCCGAGCATCCGCCAAGACGGGCGCGATAAAATTATTGCAGGGGTCACGACGCTAGAAGAAGTTATGCGTGTGACGCGGGAGGAATAATGCCGGCGTATGCTTATCAGGCACTCGACAGTCGGGGCCGTCGCACTTCAGGTGTACTCGAGGCGGACACAGAACGGCAGATTCGCCAACAGCTGCGCGAACAGGGGTTATTGCCTGTGGCGGTTGAGCCTGCAGCGCAGCAAGAGCAAGCCGAGCAGCGTAAACGTTCACTCTTCCAGCGGCGCATTAGCACCGATGATCTCGCGCTGATCACCCGCCAGTTGGCAACCCTGATCAATGCCGCATTGCCGATTGAACAAGCTTTGCAAGCGGTTGCTGACCAAACTGAAAAGCCACGCCTTCAGAAAATGCTGATGTCGGTACGGAGCCGAGTGGTCGAAGGGTACTCTTTGGCTGAGGGTATGCGGGATTTTCCGGGGGTATTTGACGACTTGTTTTGTGCCATGGTGGCGGCAGGTGAAAAGTCAGGGCACCTGGATGAAGTGCTTGAGCGACTTGCAGATTACACCGAACAGCAGCAAGCGATGAAGAGCCAAATCATGCAAGCAGCTGTTTATCCTATCGTGCTTACCGTCGTCGCCATTGGTGTGGTGGCGTTCCTGCTCGCAGTCGTTGTACCGCAAATTGTGGAGCAGTTTACGGATATGGGGGCAACCTTACCTTGGGTAACTCGGTTATTAATCGCAATCAGTGATTGGCTGCAGTCCTATGGTATCTTTTTAGTGTTGGCAATTTTACTCAGCCTTGTAGGTTGGGCGCAGCTCATGCGCAAACAAGAGTTCCGCTACAAGGTACATTGTAAGATGTTGCGCATTCCTTTTATTGGGAAATTGATTCGTGGTGTAAATACGGCACGCTTTGCGCGGACGTTGAGTATTTTAAGTGCGTCAGCGGTACCGTTGCTAGAAGGCCTGCGCATTACCTCGTCAGTGTTAGGAAACTTACGCATGCGAGAAGTGGTCGAAGAAGCGGCAGATCGGGTGCGTGAAGGCTCAAGTTTACGTGCCGCATTAGCGCACAGTAAATTGTTTCCACCCATGATGTTGCATATGATTGCATCGGGCGAACGTAGCGGCGAAATTGAACAAATGTTGCGCCGCTGTGCAGATAATCAGGACAATGAATTTAAAAACGTGGTGAGTGTGAGCTTAAAGATCTTTGAGCCTGTACTTATACTCACCATGGCGACCATCGTGCTCTTTATCGTATTGGCAATCATCATGCCGATTTTGGAATTAAATCAACAGATAGGATTGTAGACATGCAAGTGAAACGACAGCAGGGTTTCTCGTTGATCGAACTGATGGTGGTGATCGTCATTCTTGGTATCCTCGCCACTTTGGTCATTCCGAACGTTTTTGGTGATCGCGAGCGAGCCGAACGCCAGAAAGTGATTTCTGACTTGACCTCTCTAGAAAATGCCATGGAGATGTATCGACTCGACAACGGCGTCTACCCGACTACAGAGCAAGGCCTCGAGGCTCTGGTGCAAGAAGCAAATATCGACCCGCGCCCACGTAACTTCCGTGAGGGGGGCTATATTCGCCGTCTGCCGCGCGATCCATGGAACAACCCCTATCAGTTGCAAAGCCCAGGTCAGTATAGTCGTTTCGACATTTTCACTATGGGACCGGACGGTCAGCCCGGCACTCAAGAGGATATTGGCAACTGGAACATGCATGACCTAGACGAGAACCAGTAACGAAGCCCACTTATGAGTCCAGCAGCAGTCGGCATGAGGAAACAGCAGGGTGGCTTTACACTGATTGAAGTCCTCATGGTCGTCTTAATTGTGGGCATCATGGGGCTGTTAGTGGTGATTAATAGCCCGGAACGCCGCGAATCCGACTCTGCTGAAGAAACTGCACGCACCTTCTATCTCAAATTCCAGCATGCGCGTGAGCAAGCCTTACTGCGCAATTGGGTGCTGGGGGTTGAATTCAAAGACGATGGTTATCGTTTTATGCGTTGGCAAGGGGACCGCTGGACAATCATTGATGAAGGTCCTCTGCGAGAAGTTACGCTCCATAGCGAGTTGCAACTTGACTTTATTCCTGGCGATTTTCGTTTACTCGACAACATCACTGAGGGACGCGGAGATGTATTCCGCGAGGACGATCGCGATCGCCAACGGGGTGATGATGCTCCACCGCGTCCTGATGTTTTTATCTTTGAGAGCACCGAATTTATCCCATTTCGCATGCAACTTATTTCCTATCGTCGTAGCGACATCAGCTGGCAGGTAGATGGGCGTGACGGTATCCAATTGCGCCTTGCGGAAGGTGAGCTGTGGTAAGGCGTACTATGGTAAGGCGCACTAAAGGCTTCACGCTGATTGAAGTGATGGCCGCCTTGATGATTTTTGCACTCGGAGCCCTTGCTGCGTTAGTCGTTGCGACCGAGCAAATTGCCAGTACCTCTTATCTGGAGGAACGCTACTTCGCACAAATAGTGGCGAGCAATCGTTTAGCCGAGGTGCAAGCGGGCGCACCTGATGCAGACTGGCCGCCGCGCCATGAAGAAACGGGCGAAGCGGAGATGGTCGGACGCCAGTGGTATTGGGACCAGCAAGTGTTAGAAACAGTTACTGCAGATCTGCGTGAAGTAACAGTGCGCGTGCGTTTGCGTGAAGATGGCCCAATTCTGGCGGAAGTCAGTGGTTTCGTGGGGCGACGCTAATGAAACGCCAGCAGGGCTTAACCCTTATCGAAGTACTGATAGCCATCATGATTATCGCGCTAATCGGGCTTGCCAGTGCTCTAGTGCTGAGCCAGATGACGGCATCAGAACGTAACAGCGCGGAGCATCACAAACAGTTAGCGGAACTACAATTCGCCCTTTTAATGCTCGATCGTGATGTTCGGCAAATGGTGGTGCGGCCTGTCCGCCAAGTCCCAGAAGAACGCCGCCGTATCTATGTTACGAACTCGGGTGATTTGACCGACAGTGACAGCGGGGGACTCGCTTTTGTGCGTGCGGGTTGGACAAACCCACAAGGGATTCTGCCTCGAGCTGAGCTACAGCCTGTGGTGTATCGCGCGCGGGACAATGTGCTGCAGCGGCTCTATACACCCTTCGTGGACGACGCGACCCAAGACCCAGCGATTCAGGATTTATTGACTGGTGTGACCGAATTTACTGTGACGTTCTATCACAATGGTGAAGAGCTCGAGCGGTGGGAGCGCCCTGATGATCTGCCTCAACGAGTGCATATACAGATTGAGCACGAATACTTTGGTGTGATTGATCGGGTGCTGCTGACCAGTGGTGAAAAGCCGGGGCCAGTGCCATGAAGCTTCAGCGAATTAAAACTCAAGCTGTGACAGTCCGCCGTATTAAAGAAAGAGGCGTCGCATTAATCACGGTACTTCTGGTCATCGCGGTGATTGCCTATTTGGCGGCACGCATGACTGGACACTTGCAGGTGCAGATTGGTCGCGTGAGTGCAAGTGACCACGCAGAACAGGCTTATTGGCATTGGTTAAGCGCGGAGGCGCTAGTGCGACAGGTTCTGCTTACGGAACATCAGGAATCGGAAGGACGTAGTCATTTAGGCCAAGGTTGGGCAACGCAACAAGGGCCTTTCCCTGTACGTGGTGGGCTCATTGGTGGTCGCGTGCGCGATTTACATGCCTGTTTTAACTTGAATAGTGTGTATCGCAATCCTGAAGACACCGCATCGTTCGCGTTGGCTGTTGAACGTTACCAGCAGTTATTGACGGAGTTGGAGTTTGATGAATTTACGGCGCGCCGTTTAACCTCAACCTTAATTGATTGGCTCGATGCTGACGGTGAACTACATGATTCCATGGGGGCGGAAGACGCGGATTATGAATCCTTACCGCAGCCTTATCAGACTGCCAATACCCTGCTTTCACATCTCAGTGAGTTGCGGCAAGTGGTAGGCTATACCGCTGAAGTGTATGAACGTTTGCGGCCTTATGTGTGTGTGATTCCAGGACATACAGAATGGCAACTAAATGTGAACACGGTGCGCGTTGACCAGCCGCAGTTACTGGTGGCGTTTTTTCGCGGCGCCATGGACATAGGAACCGCCGAACGACTGCTGCAGAATCGCCCAGAAGAGGGATACGAATCGGTTCAAGAAGTTCGGGAAACATCAGAATTACAGTCGCTAGCGGAAGCCGGCGAACAAGTGAGTGACGTGAATCAATTGACCGTCAACAGTGAGTTTTTTGAGTTGAATGCGCAAGTGCAGTATGGTGATTTGGAGTTCTACGGAAACTCGCAAATCCGAATCAGTGAAGGCCGTGCATACGTGCTTCACCGCTCGCGCGGAGGATATGAGCAGGATGAGTGAACAACTGATCATTCGGTTGCCCGCAGACGCGGAAAGTGATGTCCCTTGGTTAGTGCTAAGTGCAGCTGAAGGGCAGGGCGAAGTGATCGCGAGTGGCACCTTAAGCTCGCTGGCGGCACTGTCTGAAATACGCGAGCATGCGGTTGGCCGCGATCTGCGTGTGTTAGTGGCGAGTAGCGCCGTGAGTATGCACTTACTCGAATTGCCTGCGAAGTCGCGCCGGCATTTGCAGCAAGTGGTTCCTTATGCGCTTGAAGACGAGCTTGCACAAGAGATCGAAGCACTCCATTTCTGCTGGCCTGAATTACCACCGGCTGGCGAAATGCTGCCCGTTGCTGTCGTCGCCCATCAGCAAATGGCGCTGTGGTTGGATGCTCTAAATAGTGCACAACTGCAGGTGAAGGCCTTATATCCAGATTTTTTCGCATTACCAGAGATCCCAGGTCATTGGAGTGCCGCGGCATTCGGTGACGATATTGTGGTGCGAGAGAGCACGTGGCAGGGACTCTCTATTCATCGTGACTGGTTGCGCTTCAGCGCCGTGGACACCGACACACAACCAGAAGCGATTCAAGCTTTTGGCGCGGTCGAATGGCCAGAGTCACCGGTGCCAGTGTTAGAAAGTGAAGTAGATTTGCCGTTACAAATGGCTGCTCGCCTAGACACTCGGGTAGCGATTAATTTGCGTCAAGGTTCATATCAACTCAAGGAAGGCTCGCAGTTCAATCTGGCACTGATGAAGTGGCCCGCCATCGCAGCAACTTTGCTACTGACGCTATTTTTGCTTGATAAAGCGGCTTATACCTATCAGCTCAATCGCGAAGCGAATCATTTACAAGCGAGCATTACCGCCACGTATTTACAGGTATTTCCTAATGAGAGCCGCCTTCCCCCTGATGCGCGCGTTCGCCTTGAGCGAGAAGTGGCGCGACTCACTGGTGGTCAGCAAGGTGGGTTATTGCTGTTACTGCAGGACTTAGCCCCGGCGTTTCAAGCCGGTGAATTGCAATTGACTGTGATGCAGTATGACCATGGGCGTGGCGAGTTGCGCATTCAGGCGAATGGTAGTGACTTCCAAGTATTTGAACGCTTTCAGAATGCTGCGCGTAACCAACAGTTAGAAGTTGAGCAAGGCCAAATAGTCAGCCGCGGTGGGCAGGTTGCTGGGAATTTAGTGATTCGGAGAGGCTCATGAGTGCTTTTAAACAACGTACAGATGAGCTGCTGCGTCAAGCCAAATTGCGTTGGACAGCACTGCAGCCACGTGAACGTGTGCTAGTCAGTATCATGGCCGTCCTCGTCGCGATGACCAGCTTTTGGCTGCTCGTTTGGCAACCTATAGTCGACGGCGTCGGTAATGCTGAGCAGCGACTGATGAATCAGCAATCGATGCTTCGATTTGTGGAAGAGCAGGCGGGCATTGTCACCTATGCGCGCCAGAATACTTCTCGACAAACAGTGACGCCCGTGCGTACCGGTGAGCTCGGTGCCTATATTAACCAAGTCAGTGGTGAACTGAATCTTGAGATCACGCGGACCCAACCACAGAATGAATCCCGGGTCGTGGTATTTAATGAAGCCAGCTTTGACGCGCTACTTCAGCTTGTGGAAAACCTGACTGCCCGAGGCGTCGTTATTGAGAATCTTGACGTATCAGAAACCAACGAACCCGGCATTGTGCGGGTTCGTCGCTTGCAAGTGAGGGCTGCGGGATGAAGCGCGGCTGGGTCATTGCTCTCATTGTCACGGTGTATGTGGTGGGCCTGTTGGTTCACTTGCCTGCTCGCGTAGTAACGCAATCCCTAACGCAATTCGCACCGCTGCCCGCTGACGTCACGATACAGCGGGTGCAAGGCACGATCTGGCGTGGTGAGCTCGGCCGGCTACAAGTAGGCGAGCATGTGTTGCAGGATCTGTCTTGGCGCATCTACCCCTTGAGTATGCTCGCGGGGGGGTTAGGGCTCGACCTGAGTGTGAGAGATATGCCCGCAAACCCATTCCAAGGTAGTGGTCATGTTTACGTGCGGCGTAATCAGTTGGAAGTGAGTGACTTGCAAGTGCGTGGTGATATTGGGGTGATTGGTCAGTGGCTTAAAATCCCTGATTTGGTGCCACTGCGAGGGGATCTGATTTTTGGCGTGAATAACTTTGCTATGGGTGAGCCTGTCTGCCATAGCCTCGCCGCCCGACTTGCTGTCTTTGACGTCAGTACCCGCATTGGTCGGCAATGGCATGATCTTGGCGACTATGTCATGTCTTTTAGTTGTGCCGACGGGTGGATTGATGTCACTACGGACCCAGACAACTTGCTTGGGCTGAATGTTAACGGCCGGTTTATTCCGGCGCAGGTCGACTTAGGCGTCGACTTGCAACCTCGCGCTGAAGCTCCTGCGCCGATTCATGATTTACTCCGGCTAGTCGGCGAGCCGGATGCCAGCGGACGTTATAGCTGGCGCTTTCGCCTATAATTGACGTTTTAGAATACAAGGAACCACAGTTTATGAACGAATTCATCGATTGGATTACGCAGAATCAAGACGCCATTTTACTGATGTCCGCGAAGATCGCTGTGGCACTGTTTATCGTGGTGGGTGGTGTGATCGTTGCCCGCACGGTCTCGCGTACGTTGATCAATCGTTTAGACAAATCGTCGGTCGACAATGCGGTTGTGTCATTTATGGCGGGTATTGTCCGCACTATTATCATTATTGCGGCATTGCTGATGGCGTTGTCCCATGTGGGCATTCAAACTACCTCCTTCATTGCCATCTTGGGTGCTGCCGGTTTAGCTGTAGGTTTGGCGTTGCAGGGCTCCTTGTCAAACTTTGCATCAGGTGTGCTGATTATGATTTATCGCCCGTTTAAGTCTGGCGATTACATTGATGCAGGCGGAACTATGGGTACAGTGCAGCGCATCGAGTTGTTCACCACAGTTATGAAAACGCCCGACAATAAGATTGTCGTCGTGCCGAACTCGCGCATTACAGGTGCCGCTATTACCAACTTCTCAGAAGAGCCTATCCGTCGCGTGGATATGGTTATTGGTGTGTCTTACGCAGCGGACTTACAGAAAGCCAAACAAGTGCTGACGGATGTGATTTTGGCAGACGAACGGACGCTGCAAGATCCTGCCCCCCGTGTCGCAGTGTCTGAGTTGGCGGATTCGTCGGTGAACTTTATCGTGCGCCCGTGGGTGAAAAGCGAAGATTACTGGCCTATGTATTGGGATAGCATGGAAAAGATTAAGCTCGCGTTAGACGCCAATGGTGTTGGCATTCCGTTCCCGCAAATGGATGTGCACTTACATCATCCAAAAGGCGAAGCGGGTGTGATGCAAGTCGCCAGAATCGACGACTCGAATCCACAAACACCGAAACAATAGATTTCTATTAGTCGTTCGAGTGGCGGGGCAGTAGCTTCGTCACTCGGCTTTCCACCTCACCTTCATGCAATCGCGTTTTGATTAGCGCTCCCTCGGTAAGCTGCTCGGTACTGCGAATCACCTGTCCGTTTTCGTCCAAACTTAAACTGTAACCCCGTGCCAATGTATTGAGCGGACTCACGATCTGAAGTGATTGCTGGCTCTGCATAAAGCGTTGGCGCTGCTGATTGAGGAAGCGCAACATGGCGCGTTGTAAATCTTGGGTATTCTCTTGCTGTGCCTTTTGCAGATTCGGTAACCAACGGGTTGGGTGCCGCTGAGCAAGCCGATGTGCAAATTGTGTGAGTTGTTGTGAACGACTTTGCTGTTGCGTTTGCATCGCGCGTTCTAGTCGTGCCTGTAAGTCATCTAACAGTTGCGCTTTGGCTTCGAGCTTCTGGCGCGGACTCAAGGGCGAGAGGCGGGCTTGTAAATGAGATACTTGTGCCTGTTGGCGCTGGGCATAGTGCTTCCAACTGCGCCAAAATCGCTCTCGCAGTTGCAATAAGTGGCGCACCATTACACTCCGGTCTTGGCTTAACACTTCGGCTGCCGCGGAAGGTGTTGGGGCTCTGAGGTCAGCGACAAAGTCGCTAATAGTGAAATCTACTTCGTGTCCGACTGCACTCACGGTCGGCAAGGGGCAGTTTGCGATATCTCGAGCGAGTGCCTCGTCATTAAAACTCCACAAGTCTTCCAGCGAACCGCCACCGCGAGTAATCAATAAGGCATCCACTTCATTGCGGCGAATCGCGGTTGCGAGGGCAGCGCGTAACTGAGCCGCGGAGTCTGCACCTTGCACTTGAGCGGGGTAGACAATGACGCGCATGCCCGGGTCACGGCGTTGCAATACCGCCAATACGTCACGCAGGGCGGCTCCTGTGGGTGACGTAATGACACCCAAAGCACGAACTGTGGGTAAGGGCTGTTTGCGCTCCATCGCAAATAGGCCTTCTTGGGCGAGGAGCCGCTTGAGCTGCTCAAACTGTTGTTGCAGCAAACCGTCGCCGGCTGCCTCCATATGTTCGACGATAAGTTGGTAGTCGCCACGCGGTTCATACAAACTTAAGCGAGCGCGCACCATCACTTGCAGTCCTTGGGCAACTGGAATAGTGACGCGTTGATTGTTGCCTCGGAACATGGCGCAGCGAATCTGTGCCTGATCATCCTTCAGCGTAAAGTACCAATGACCCGAACCAGGGCGAGACAAATTACTGATCTCTCCAATCAGCCAAACATGGGCCCAATGAGACTCTAATAACCGGCGAACTTCTTGATTGAGCCGAGAAACGGTAAAAATATCGCGTGAGCCGTTGTCCTGCATGGGATTCCTGATGTTTGAGGCGGTTGTACCGCGCAAAGAAATACAGATTTTAGTTTACTGGAGGGGGCTGCGTGAGTAAAATACCGCCGCAACATTGATGTACCCGCCGATCACAACGTGAGAGATGTTGCCATGCTAAGACTTGCCCAAGAAGCCCTGACTTTCGACGACGTTTTACTTCTGCCTGCGCACTCAACAGTGCTGCCCCATACGGCCAAGTTAAATACGCGTTTGACCCGCTCAATTGAACTGAATATCCCTCTTGTTTCTGCGGCCATGGACACGGTAACCGAAGCTGATCTCGCAATTGCGCTCGCGCAAGAAGGCGGCATGGGGTTCATTCACAAGAATATGAGTATTGCTGAACAAGCCGCTCATGTTCGTCGTGTCAAAAAATATGAAACGGGTACCGTTTCCGATCCGGTCACTGTTACCCCAGACACCACACTTCAAGAAATCAAAGCCCTTGCCCGTGAACATGGATTCTATGGCTTCCCAGTTGTTAAAGGCGGGCGCTTGGTTGGTATTATCACAGGCCGTGATACTCGCTCAGAAGATAAAACCCATCGCACTGTGGCTGACGTGATGACGCCGGAAGAGCGTTTAATTACGGTTACCGAGAAAGCCAGTAGTGAAGAGATTCTCGCGTTAATGCATAAGCATCGGATCGAGAAGATCTTGGTGGTCGATAAAGATCATGCACTGAAGGGCATGATTACCCTTAAAGACTTCGAAAAAGCGGCAAACAAACCTAATGCCTGTAAAGACGATCAAGGTCGCCTGCGCGTAGGTGCCGCTGTTGGTGTTGGCGCGGGCACCGAAGAGCGTGTCGCCGCCCTGATTGAAGCAGGCGTCGATGTCATCTTGGTCGATACCTCTCATGGTCATTCCGAAGGCGTATTAGAACGCGTGCGTTGGGTACGTAAGAACTTCCCAGACATCCAAATTATTGGCGGGAACGTGGCGACAGGCGAAGGCGCATTAGCCTTGGCCGATGCGGGTGCTGATGGCGTGAAAGTGGGCATTGGTCCTGGCTCAATTTGTACCACGCGCATTGTCACAGGCTGCGGTGTACCGCAAATCACTGCGATTTCAAATGCTGTAGCAGCGCTTGAAGGCCGCAACATTCCAGTGATTGCCGACGGTGGTGTGCGCTTCTCTGGTGATATCGCGAAAGCGATTGCTGCCGGCGCAAGCTGTGTGATGGTTGGCAGTATGTTGGCCGGTACCGAAGAGTCACCGGGTGAGGTGGAGCTTTACCAAGGTCGTTATTACAAATCTTACCGTGGCATGGGTAGCTTAGGCGCCATGAATCAGAGCCATGGATCATCGGACCGTTACTTCCAAAGCTCGAACCAAGCGGACAAGCTGGTGCCAGAAGGCATTGAAGGACGAGTGGCCTATAAAGGTCCAATTTCGAATATTGTTCACCAACAGATGGGCGGTTTACGTTCAGCAATGGGACTGACCGGTTCTATTGATATTGAAACGCTGCGCACTAAGCCACAGTTCGTGAAAGTCACTGCAGCGGGTATGGGTGAGTCTCATGTTCACGACGTGCAAATCACGAAAGAAGCCCCGAACTACCGTTTAGGTTAATCACGCGACCGACAAAAGAGAGCATCATGACCCAGGATATTCATCAACATCGTATTCTTATTCTCGACTTCGGGTCGCAGTACACGCAATTGATTGCACGTCGCGTGCGGGAAGTGGGCGTTTACTGTGAACTGTGGGCTTGGGACGTAAGTGAAGCGGACATTCGCGAGTTTAATCCAGACGGCATTATTTTGTCAGGTGGCCCAGAAAGCGTCACTGAAGCCAATTCGCCACGTGCGCCGGAATATGTATTTACTGCGGGCGTGCCGGTATTGGGCGTGTGTTATGGCATGCAAACGATGGCAGCGCAGCTTGGTGGCGCCGTGCAAGGCTCGACGGAACGTGAGTTTGGTTATGCCAAAGTGGAACGAATCGCCGAGTGCCCCCTGTTCTCGAATATTGAAGACGCTATCGGTGCACAGGGCGAAGCCTTGCTCGACGTGTGGATGAGCCACGGCGATAAGGTGATCGATATTCCCGAAGGTTTCGTCACAGTTGCGAAAACAGATACCTGCCCACATGCGGCAATGGCAGACGAAGCGCGTCGTTTCTATGGGGTGCAATTTCACCCAGAGGTAACACACACGCGCCAAGGCTTGCGCATGCTAGAGCATTTCGTCGTGGACATTTGCCAATGTGAAAAGCTGTGGACTCCCGCGACTATTATTGATGACGCTATTGAGCGAATTCGTGAGCAAGTTGGCACAGGTAAAGTGATTTTGGGTCTGTCTGGTGGCGTAGATTCGTCGGTGACAGCCATGTTACTGCATCGTGCTATTGGCTCACAGTTGACCTGTGTGTTTGTGGACAACGGCTTGCTGCGTCTGCACGAGGGCGAGCAGGTGATGGAAATGTTCGGCGACCATTTTGGCTTGAATATTATTCGCGTCGACGCCGAGGAACGATTCCTTTCAGCACTTGCCGGTATCGATGAGCCTGAGGCGAAGCGTAAGGCCATTGGTCGCGTCTTTATCGAAGTCTTTGACGAAGAGGCGAGTAAGTTGACAGAAGTCGACTGGCTGGCGCAGGGGACCATTTACCCAGATGTCATTGAGTCTGCGGGTTCGAAAACAGGCAAAGCGCATGTGATCAAGTCGCATCACAATGTGGGTGGCTTGCCTGCCGACATGAAAATGAAGTTGGTGGAGCCGCTACGCGAGTTGTTTAAAGACGAAGTGCGCAAGATTGGTTTGGAGCTCGGCCTCCCTTACAACATGCTTTATCGCCACCCATTCCCGGGCCCTGGTTTGGGCGTGCGGGTGCTTGGCGAAGTGAAGAAAGAATACTGTGATTTACTGCGTCGCGCCGACGCTATTTTCATTGAAGAATTGCACAAAGCCGATTGGTATCACAAAGTCAGCCAAGCATTTGCCGTGTTCTTGCCCGTCCGTTCGGTCGGTGTCATGGGCGATGCGCGCAAATATGATTGGGTGATTGCAGTACGAGCAGTAGAAACCATTGATTTTATGACGGCACGTTGGGCACACTTACCCTATGACTTAATGGAGCGTGTGTCGAACCGGATTATCAATGAGATCGATGGGATTTCACGAGTTGTTTACGATATATCAGGAAAGCCGCCCGCCACAATTGAATGGGAATAAGGGATGAATACCGAGCTTGGCTGGTTAAGCCTACTGCCGTCG
Source organism: Idiomarina sp. (assembly GCA_020831965.1). Classification (GTDB taxonomy): domain Bacteria; phylum Pseudomonadota; class Gammaproteobacteria; order Enterobacterales; family Alteromonadaceae; genus Aliidiomarina. The sequence goes on along the minus strand of JAFIFP010000009.1, from coordinate 396,923 downwards.
TTGTTGGCAATTCTAGTCGCCATCGCGACACGCAGAGTGATATGGGCCTTGCTCGGAGGCGTAATTCTCGCCCACGGGTTGTTATTCATGCCGGCCTGGACCGACGCCGGCATGTCGGCGGCGACCGGGCTTTACGAAACGCTGACAGCCCCGAATAACCTTCTCATTTGGGGCTTTACCCTCGGTATAGGTGCCTTGTTCGGGGTACTTGAGCAAGGCGGTACCTTTCGCCATTTTGTTCGGGCTTTGGAAAATAAACAGTTTGTTCCGAATCGTCGTCGCGCAAGGCTATTTACGTGGATGCTTGGTGTAGTGGTGTTTATCGAGTCGAATGTCTCGATCATGACTTCAGGAACCACGTCGCGCCCGGTCTACGACAAGCTCGGTATTTCTCGTCAGAAACTCGCTTATATCATTGACTCTACCTGCGCGCCGGTCTGTATTTTGATCCCATTAAACGCGTGGGGCGCCTTCAATTTAGGCCTGATTAGTCAGCAAGATATCGCCGATCCGCTCATGGTGTTGGCGGGTTCAGTGGTGTTAAATGCTTATGCTGTCTTTGCACTCTTTCTCGCCCTTTGGGTAGCTTGGAGTGGTTGGAGTATTGGGCCAATGAAACGCTTCGAGTTAGCGGCTCAAGCCCAAGCGGCGGAACAGGACGACGCAACCCCAGAGCAGCAGCCCGCGCACAAAGGTGCAGTAACCACCGTATTAGTGACCCTCATCACTATGGTGGCGATGGTGCCCGTGATGCTTTATATCACCGGTGACGGCAGCATTATTCGCGGTCGCGGTATGCAAAGTGTTTTCGTGGCCATCTACGTTGCGCTTGGCTTGGCATTAATTGGAAGCTGGTGGTCGTTGGGCACGTCTTGGGCGCGTCTTGGGCGCGGTATTGTCACGGGCGCGTGGAAAATTCTGCCATTGGCACTGATTCTTTGGTTGGCGATTGCCTTAGGCGATGTGACTCGGACCTTGGGTTCAGGGGAGTACTTGGCGGGCGTTCTGAATGAAGCCCTACCACTCTACGTGTTGCCTGCGTTGGTCTTTATTTTGGCGGCACTCACGGCCTTTGCCATTGGCTCGAGTTGGGGCACTTTTGCGCTCATGTTACCGCTTGCCATCCCTCTCGGGTTAAGTCTTGGTATTCCGGTACCCTTGATGATTGGTGCGGCATTGGCGGGCGGTATCTTTGGGGATCATGCGTCGCCCATTAGCGATACCACCATTATCGCATCGCTCGCGTCCGGCTCTGATCACATTGATCACGTTCGCACTCAGCTTCCTTATGCGCTGCTTGCCGCTGGATTTACCATTGTGTTCTACCTTGTGGCAGGTCTCTATGTCACCTTGTCGTAGCCTATCCAAGAGTCGGTAGTCAGCATGTCAGCCATGAACAGCGACATTACCTACATGGAAGAAGCGTTGCGCTTGGCCGCTGAGGCCGAAGCGGACGGAGAGGTCCCTGTCGGAGCGGTCGTAGTGTGGCAGGATCAAATTGTAGGTCGTGGGCGTAATCGGGTCATCACTGATCTCGACCCTTCAGCGCATGCCGAAATGCTGGCCATTCGAGAGGCCGCAAAAGCCATAGGGAATTATCGACTGAATGACGCGACCCTCTACGTCACCTTAGAGCCTTGCCCCATGTGTGCAGGGATGTTGGTACACAGTCGGATTACGCGCTTGGTGTATGGTGCCGCAGACCCGAAAACTGGAGCCGCAGGTAGTTTGCTGAACCTCGTCCAGCATGCAGGGTTAAATCATCAGATTGAAGTCACCGCGGGAGTGCTGCAGGACGCTGCAAGTGAGATGTTGAGTACGTTCTTCAAAGTGCGGCGAGACGCCAAGAAACGCTTACGTCAGCTATCGCCAAAATCTTGATAATCGGGGTCTAGGCAGACAGGTGTCGCGCCACGCCCTCGCCCTTGCTGCTCTACCACATGAAACCACTTTTGCCGCCGTTCATGGTGGCGCCGTCCATGAGCCCGACACAACTGACGACGACGTTCATTACGAATAGGTTTTAGTCTTTTCATGGTGCGGACTCTGCGACGCGATTTCCTTCAGGATACGGAATTCGGCCCTGTTCGTCCAACCACAATAGAGTGTCGTAGTACCGGCGAATATTTCCTACATACACGACTGGCTCGTCGCCGCGTGCATAGCCAAAACGTGTCGTGCGGTAATACTGCTTTTGTCGCAACAATGGAAGGCGGGCACGCACATCTATCCAATAGTCGGGATTGCCGCCTTGGCGTTCCGTAAGCATGCGCGCATCGTTGAGGTGGCCCATGCCAACATTGTATGCGGCAAGGGCAAACCAGGTGCGATCCGGTTCTTGAATACGCGCGGGTAAGCGTTCACGCAGACGACTTAAATACTGGGCGCCGCCACGAATGCTTTGTTCAGCATCCAGACGATTTCGTACGCCGAGTGAACGCGCCGTCGGAAGGGTGAGCATCATCATGCCGCGCACACCTGTTGGCGAACGCGCCCAGGGGTTCCAATGGGATTCTTGATAACTCACCGCGGCCAGTAAGCGCCAGTCGAGATCTCCGGCATATTGTTGAAAGGTCTCGATATGGTCGATCAGCCGAGTTTCCACAGCTTCAATAAACATGCGGGTATCGACATAATTAAATTGTTCCACATGGCCGAAGTAACGGTCGACTAATTTGTATAACTGCCCACTATCATACTGATGCCCTAAGTATTCCACGGCAGTAGCATATAAGCTGTCGTCTACATGTCCTGATGGAAATGCCCATGCGAGGGGCACTCGGTCACGTACGGTAAAAGCAATCGACAAATCAGGGTAGTAACGACGTTTAATGTCTAAGTGATGGGAATCCACTAAGGCGAAATCAATTTCTTCGCGCATCACTTGCTCAAGTAGCTCATCGGCGTCAAATTCATGGCTAGAATGCCAATCGAGGTGCGGATACAAGCGACTGACCCGCTGTAACAACTCTTCATGGCTGCTACCACCGAGCACCCGAATGGTGCCGTGGACTTGGCTCCAATCTCGTGGGCGCTCACGAACACCTTGGCGGAATACTAATTTTTGTTCAACGGTGTGGTAGGCCGGCGTAAAGCGTCGTGTTTTTAGTCGTTCGTCAGTGACGTCGAGGCCTGCTGCAAGGAAGTCTACTTCACCGTTATCGAGTAATGCCCATAGTTCTGGCATGTCCAGTGCAGTGCGCACTTCTAATCGCACACCGAGTTCATCGGCGAGACCTGCGGCGAGCTCATACTCGAACCCCGAGCGAATATTATTGCGCTCCATGAAGTTGGTCGGATTCATGAGCGTGCCAATTCGCAATTCACCACGTTCTTGAATGCGGACCAAAGTGGTTGAGTCAATCGGCTCAGGGGCACAGGCACTGAGTAACAACACCCACGCCATAAGCCCAAACCAGCGGCCACGAAGGGCTAGTCTATGTTGGTGCTGTTGGCTTGCGGGTGTCGGGTTTCTCATATTTTGTCTGGTTTTGGCTTTATCTTGTCTATTTATACCATGAGGAACTGCTAAGTGCATGGTCATAAGTGTCGCAAATTGTTGCCTAAGTCAGTATACTATTGCGCCATTCAAAGCCCTCTCAACTATAGCCGGAGCCGAGCCTGTGATAATCATTCAAGGTGCCGCCGTACTCTCTGATTTTCGTGCAGAAAAAACCTTACAGCGTCTGCGTGACGCGGGTCTGACCATCAGCGGAGTGTATGCCGAATACGTTCATTTTGTCGATTTATTGGCGCCGCTAGGCGAGGCTGAACAGGCGCGCTTAGAAGCGCTCTTGGGCGGCGCGCAGCGCAGCGAAATTGCAGAGCATGAACACGAATTCGTCGTAGTGCCGCGAGTGGGCACAATCTCGCCATGGTCGTCGAAAGCGACGGACATTGCCCACAACTGTGATTTACCTTCGGTACGCCGTATTGAGCGTGGGATTGTGTGGCAGTTACGGGGCGATGTTACTCCAACGGAACTGAATGCAGCGGCAGCATTACTGCATGATCGAATGACGGAAAGCGTCCTACCAAGCTTAGCCTCAGGCAGCATATTGTTCCGCGATCAAGCGCCTGCGCCCTTGGCTACAGTAGACGTCATTGCCGGTGGGCGTGACGCGTTAGCAACCGCCAATGTTGAGATGGGACTGGCGCTGGCAGACGACGAAATTGATTACCTCGTTGAGAACTTTACCCGGATGGGCCGTAATCCGACGGACGTCGAGCTTTATATGTTTGCGCAAGCAAACTCAGAGCATTGTCGCCATAAAATCTTTAATGCGTCTTGGACCATCGACGGTCAAGAACAAGACAATTCGCTGTTCAAGATGATTAAGCGCACCTTTGAAGTCACGCCTGACTATGTATTATCGGCCTACAAAGATAACGCGGCGGTGATGGAAGGCAGTGAAGCTGGGCGTTTCTTCCCTGATAGCGACCATGAATACCGTTATCACGGCGAGCCGGTTCACATTTTGATGAAAGTGGAAACCCATAACCACCCCACGGCAATTTCGCCATATCCGGGCGCCGCGACGGGCTCAGGCGGTGAAATTCGTGACGAGGGCGCTACCGGTATTGGCGCCAAGCCCAAGGCTGGCTTGACTGGCTTTACTGTGTCGAACTTGCGTATTCCTGGTTTCGAACAAGCGTGGGAGCAAGATTTTGGTCGCCCAGGCCGCATTGTTAGCGCACTCGACATTATGATTGAGGGTCCACTCGGTGGTGCTGCCTTCAACAATGAATTTGGTCGTCCAAACTTGTTGGGCTACTTCCGTACTTACGAAGAGCAAGTGGTGAGTTTTAACGGGGAAGAAGTTCGGGGTTATCACAAGCCTATTATGATTGCCGGTGGTCTTGGCAACATCCGCGAAGATCATGTGCAGAAGAAAGAAATCCCTGTGGGTGCGCCGTTAATTGTCTTGGGTGGCCCGGCGATGAATATTGGACTTGGCGGCGGTGCTGCTTCGTCTATGGCTTCAGGCCAGTCTGCAGAAGACTTAGATTTCGCCTCAGTACAGCGGGAAAACCCCGAGATGGAGCGACGCTGCCAAGAAGTGATTGATCGCTGCTGGCAGTTAGGCGACGACAACCCAATTGTGTTTATTCACGACGTGGGTGCAGGCGGTATTTCCAACGCACTTCCAGAGTTAGTGAATGATGGTGAGCGCGGTGGTGTATTCCAGTTGCGCGCGGTACCCAACGACGAGCCGGGCATGCCGCCAGTCGCCGTCTGGTGTAATGAATCTCAAGAACGCTATGTTTTGGCGGTAGCGCCAGAGCGTTTAGCAACTTTTGAAGCGCTCTGTGCGCGGGAACGTGCTCCATTTGCAGTGGTTGGCGAAGCCACCGAAGAACGGCACTTGAAGCTATTCGACGAAGTATTTGATAACTACCCGGTGGATATGCCACTGAACGTGTTGCTTGGTAAACCGCCGAAAATGCATCGCGAAGCCACAACGCTGCCTGCTGCGGGTGATGATTTTACAACCCAAGGTATCGAGTTGTCCGACGCGGTAGAGCGTCTTTTACGTTTGCCCGCTATCGCTGAGAAAACCTTCTTGATCACCATTGGCGATCGTTCGGTGACTGGCTTAGTAGCGCGGGATCAAATGGTGGGGCCGTGGCAGATTCCGGTGGCTGACTGCGCCGTGACTGCTGCGTCTTTCGACAGCTATGCGGGTGAAGCTATGTCGATGGGTGAGCGCACACCTGTGGCGTTATTGAACCATGCGGCATCTGCACGTTTGGCCGTGGGTGAGGCCATTACTAATATCGCGGCGACCGCAATTGGTGATTTAAAACGTATTAAGTTGTCTGCGAACTGGATGGCCGCTGCCGGTCATGCGGGTGAAGACGCGGGTCTGTATGCCGCAGTCAAAGCAGTCGGTGAAGAACTCTGCCCAGCGCTTGGCTTAACGATTCCTGTGGGTAAAGACTCGATGTCGATGAAGACCCAATGGCAGGAGCAGGGTGAGCAGAAAGCGGTGACGGCACCATTATCTTTGGTGATCTCGGCCTTCGCGCGCGTCACAGATATTCGCCAAACCGTAACACCACAACTGCGTGATGAAGCGAACACTCGTTTGGTATTGATTGATTTAGGACGTGGGCAAAATCGTCTCGGTGGGTCGGCATTGGCGCAGGTTTACCGCAAATTAGGTCGCACCCCTGCGGACTTAGACCAACCTGAATTATTAGCTTTCTTCTTCGAGCAAATGCAAAGCTTGCTCGACAATGACGCCTTGTTGGCTTATCACGATCGCTCGGATGGTGGACTTTTTGTCACACTCGCGGAAATGGCTTTTGCGGGGCACTTGGGCGTAGATGTTGAACTACCTCAAGGTATGGACCCCGTGGCAGCGCTGTTTAGCGAAGAGCTTGGTGCCGTGGTGCAAGTGCATGACGAAGTAGCAGAGGGTTTGAAAGACACCTTTGCAGCGGCAGGCTATGGCGACATGCTGGTCGATTTGGGCAGTATTTCGCATGAAAATGCGTTGGTCGTGCGCCAAGGTAACGCGGAGCTGTTCCGCGCTCAACGCTCTGCGTTGCGGGCCATTTGGGCAGAAACCACAGACCGTATGCAGCGTCTGCGGGATAACCCAGAGTGTGTGGCGGAAGAGTGGGCGCACAAAACGGATACGCAAGATCCAGGTTTGCACGCTGCGCTGTCTTTTGACACGCGTGAAGATGTCGCCGCACCTTTCATTCACACCAACAGTGCGCCGCGCGTTGCTATTCTGCGTGAGCAAGGGGTGAACTCTCACTACGAAATGGCTGCGGCCTTTGACCGTGCCGGCTTTGCCGCAGTCGATGTTCATATGAGCGACATCTTGAGTGGTCGCCAAGACCTAAGCGACATGCAAGTACTCGCGGTTTGCGGCGGTTTCTCTTACGGTGACGTGTTAGGTGCTGGTGGTGGTTGGGCGCGCTCCATCCTTTTCAATGGTCGTGCACGCGATGCGTTTGCGGCGTTCTTCAACCGTGCGGATACCTTAGCGCTAGGCGTGTGTAATGGTTGCCAAATGCTTTCAACCTTGCAAGAACTGATTCCAGGGACTGACGATTGGCCTCGGTTTGTTACCAACCGCTCTGAGCGCTTTGAAGCGCGCGTGGCCATGGTAGAGGTACAGCAATCGGCTTCGCCTTGGTTTAACGGTATGGCCGGTTCTCGCATGCCTATTGCGGTGTCTCATGGTGAAGGGCAAGTGGCCTTTGCGAACCCTGCTGATGCGCAAGCATTGAAGGCTCGCGGTGGCGTAGCGTTGCGTTACGTGGACAACTATGGTCGGGTGACGGAGCAATATCCGCTGAATCCGAATGGCTCTGCTGAGGGTGTGACGGGGATCACGAATGCGGATGGCCGAGTGGCGATTATGATGCCGCATCCGGAGCGTGTGTTCCGAGCGGTGGCGAATTCGTGGTATCCAGAGTCGTGGGGTGAAGATGGCGCTTGGATGCGTCTGTTCCGTAACGCTCGGGTTGAATTGGGATAAGCTAGATACTCGTTCATAGCCAAACTGCGGGCCGTCGAGGCCCTGCGTTTGGCGTTTTTGGTTTTGCTCTTTTTTCTTGTGCAAACGGCGTGAACGGGATCACCCCTCCCAGGGACGCCGTGGATACTTCCATGTAGGCTTCTCGTCGACATCCCTGTCTCCGAGACCCTGGAATGGGTGATCCCGTCCACACCGATGGAGTGCCCAGCATATCCTCTCTTTTTTGATCATAGCCAAACTGTGGGCCATCGAGGCCCTGCGTTTGGCGTTTTTAGTGTGGCTGTGAATTCGAGTTTTGCTATGCGCGATGCGGTGCATCACCTATCGTGATGTTCGTGACTTTCAGGAAGGGCATGCACTGCATGCCGCGGCTCGGTTTTAAATTCAACGCCATACCGCACTTTCATGCACCGCATGCCGGTGGAATCCTTGCGAGCTCTTTTCGATATGCACTTACTATCAACGACGAGCTGAAGATAATGTCCGCGTTACTTTTTTGTTGACTTAACTTATTTTATAGGAAATAAATACCTAATTATAATCACGTTTCCTACCAAAGATGGAGCCTTTGTTAATGAAAAAGTTACTTTTTTGTGCGTGCTTACTTCCTGTGAGTGTTTTTGCGGAATCAGCATGTTCTTCATATTCCTGTGAGGGGCATGCTGAACATTTAGCACCTTCAGTTCGCGCTTCCGATCGTAGTTTTGTCATTCAAATTAACCCTGGACATCGTCAATCGCTGCATTGCCAGCTCATTGATGGCGCTTATGCGCGACTTGACGATAAATCAAAAGAATACCAAGCCCAGCGGGCTCTCGTCCTCTCGGCAATTGCGAGTTATGCGAACTTGCGTTTGCAGTTCGACCAAACCCAGTCGCAGTGCACGATTGAATCGGTTGAGTTCATTACACCAGAACAGCTCTAGTCAACATTAGAACTTCGTACAAACGGAACCTATTGCCAGGGAATGCTTCAATGATGCGACTCGTCCTGCTTTGCCTTATCACTCTCGTTGCTCTTGTTTTTGTCACACCGTCCCACGCGCGCCCTTGGCATGCGTATACGGATCGTGAGGGAGGATTATATCTAAGGCAAAGTCCCGTTGTGGTTGTCGATGATGAAGGACAGGTTCAAGAATTTCAGCCAACGGGCTCTCTACTTTTTATGGAGTTTATTCATGGTCAGTGGATCGCCCATCCAATCTCCCCCCGTCAATGGCGACATAAAAACTTAAGTCGTGGCCATGAACGCCTTATGACGTTCCAGTATTGGACGGATACTTCAGGGCAACGCCGCAGTAGATTTTGGTATGACGATGGTGTTGAGCTTCATATGGTCAGTTTTGCTCAAGCGGGCCGCCAGATTGAAGTGGAAACGGTTCTGCAGGATCGCTTCGGGCGTGACCAACAACGCGGGTTTTCTCCGATGATGGCGCCCATGAGTATGTCTTCAATGCTTCGTCCAGTAAATGACATAGGACAAACAGCGCACAGCTTTCGGGTATCTGAGTCAGGGAGTGCGAGCATCTCAGTACCTATTGATTTACCGCCCGTACAAGGCATTTCGCCAGATGTGTCGTTTGTTTATGATAGTCAATCTGGTGATGGGCAACTGGGTGTGGGCTGGAGTTTAGCCGCGGGTAGCGGTATTACGCGATGTCCACAAAATATAGCAATGGACGGTCAGCAGTTGGGAGTCACCTACACAGAACATGATCGGTTGTGCTGGAATGGGCAACGGCTTGTGCCTGCCGACGGAAGTACGTCCTATTGGAGCGCGCAAACATACAGAACTGAGATCGATAGCTTTGCTGTTATTACGCCGATTCGAGTACCTGGGACTCAACCAAATGAGTTTGTCACAACGGGTTTTGCGGTTCAGGAGAAGAGCGGTGACACGCATTACTTCGGCATTGCTGACTCTCATGTCTCCGATTTTGGTCCGTTGAAAATTCATTCAAATGAAAACGGACCGGATGACAAAAAAGATGCACTTTTCTTAACCCCCGACGATGTGCCTCGGCATTGGTCGCTCAAGTTCTCTAGGGATGCCTCGGGAAACGTCGTTGCATACAGATATCATAATGATCCGATCAATGGAGAGCATTACCTTACTGAAATCCGTTATGCTTATTTGAATGCGCCATCGGGATTGTATAACGCACCCTACCGTGTATCTATTGAATACATGCCTCGTCCCCGCGCCCGTGCGGGTTTCATCGCTGGCGTGCGTTACCGTTCAACGCAAATGATTGAGTCAGTGCGTGTTTTCCACAATAACACACAAATTCGTGAGTATGTGCTGGACTATACTTTGGGCGTTAATCAAGAAGATCGTGATTATTTAAATGCGATCCAAGAATGTGGCGGAGCAACGGGCAATCAGTGTAAAGGCCCTGTTTATTTTGATTGGAAGCGTCATGCAGTGCGAGGAGTCACTGAGAATTTCGTGTGTGATCAACCGATTAGTATCCCACTGCCTCCGGGGTGCTATTTTGAAGAAGTCGCACAACAGTTTATTCCTTTCTCTTCGACAGTTCGCAATCCACAGATCCCGTCATCGGCAACCTTATTCACCGGGGACTTCACCGGGAATGGCATCGATGACTTGGTTTATTTGAGTGGGAGCCAGTGGCGAGTCCGGCGAGGCGAGTTACCCGGAACCGCGCAATGTAACTTTCCAACGCCGGGTGGTACTGATGGATGTCTGAACGTGAAGGCTGTAGCCACCTATGACCAGGAAGTCAGTTTAGGCTCCTCACCGCGGAATCGTCCGTCAGATTCGCTGTCCATTGATTATAACGGTTCGGGCCGGCGTGCGCTTTTGGTGGCAAATAATTCGTCGGACAACTGGCATATTGTGAAACCTTTTCGTTCAACAGAGGACACTAACGTATGTGATTACACAGGTTTAGAACCTCTTTGCGGTCCTCATCCCGGAGTAAATTCACCACTTATATTCTCTATTAATCGTCAGGCGATTGGCTTGGGTACATCGGCTATGATCGCGGATATTGACGGCGATGGATACGAAGACATTGTATTCATTCAAGATCGCAAGATTAAAATGTACCGCAATAATGGCATAAACCTGCACGGAAGCCATTTGGGTTTTTCCGCTGCTCAAACCATCCTTGATTTGACGACACGGCCTGGGTCTCCGCCTCAAGGGGACCCTTTGAACGGTGAAACGTGGGATTTTGGAATGTATCCGACCAGTACCTTCAATGTTAACGAACAAAGTGCAGTGTTCTTCGATATGAATGGTAACGGGCGCACCGATCTCTTGATCAAGCTGCAGACGCAACAATGCTCTTTGAGTCAATATCATACCGAAACGCATTGCTCAGCCAACGGCGGTTTGTGGTTGGTGAGCTCGAATTATCATTTACTGGTTCACGACGTCGACTCAGATCAACTTGTTTTCTTCCGAGAGTTTGGACAGTTGGAAAACCTGAGGCTTGTTGATTTGAATGGGGACGGTTTAACTGACTTACTGTATACCGCGGGTGGTCAATGGCGTTATTTTTTGTCCAATGGCGTAGACTATGAACCAAGCAAGCTCTTGAATCTGAGCGCTTCAGCGTCAACGATTCCGCATACCATTTTCGTTGATCTTACTGGAAATGGTGCAACAGATATTCTGTATCCGACAGGCGGGAATGAATGGGAGGTGAGGCTTAATAACCTTGGCGCCAATGCAGATACAGTGACGTTTTCACTCGCTGGTTTTATGAGTCGCTGGGGGATCGGTACAGACGTTCGAGTGTTTGACGCGTCAGGAAACGGCTTACCAGACTTACTCTATCGACCTTCGTCGTCTGATAGCCACCGGTTTCGCCAAAATGAACGTGATGGAAATTTAGACGGGTTAGTTACGGGCATTCGAACCCATGAGCAGGTCCGAACACATATCCGCTATCGTCAACTGAGTCGCCGTACAGTCTATCCGAATAGTATGTCGACCCAATTTAAGGAATTTGATTTTGCGACTCGCCGTGGCATGGTTGTGGTAACGCAGACCGAACAACAAGTGAGTGACACGGGTTTTGAGACGACGCGTTATCGTTACCGAGGGTTACTGATTAATCGTATTGGGCGGGGTATATTGGGTTTTGAGCAGATAGAAACCGAACATGTAAATTCTGGTGTACGCACGCGAACACTCTATCATCAGCAATGGCCGTATACCGGTATGCCGGCTCGAACGCAATCAGTACTGGGCAGTCAAGGGTATGTGCTAAGCGAAGCGGTAAATTCTTACGCAACCCGGACGACCGCATCGGGAGGTATATTTGTGTACCTCGATTCCAGCACAGAACACGCATATGCGCTTATTCGCAGTGCGTCAGGTTTGGTGACTGGCACCGAGCATACTGCAAGCACAATAAGTACGTTCGGGACACAGAGTGAACCGGCTTATGATGCATACGGTAACGTGTTGCGCTCACAAATTCGCACTTTAGATGCTCAAGGTACTGAGGTTACGCGCGTTGAGACTGTGAACACCTATGGTACGACTACACAGCACCAACGTTTTGGCCGCTTAGCACAAAGTACCGTGACGCATTCGCGTCCTGGTGTGCCCTCGGTGGTTCGACGAGCCCACTTTACCTATCACCCCGATACGTTGTTATTGAAAAGTGAAACGCTTGAACTTGCTAGTGCTGCTGAAACCCGTACAACGGAATACACTTACAACAGTTACGGCGCGTTAATAAAGAAGAAACTTACAGGAACGGGCGTCGACGATCGTGAACAAGAATGGGTGTACAGCACGAACGCCAGTGGGCGGGAAGCTGGGCGACTCGTGTCTGAAAGTGTTCACGATGGCTCGGGGGCGCTGTTAACGCAAACGAGCTATTCCCCCGCAAGTGGCCCGATATCAAATATTGTGGTGACCGCTCCGACAGGAGAGCAGACCCGTACTTACCTAGATACTTTTGGGCGTCGAACTTCGTCACAATTTCGTCCAGGGGGCGGAAGTTGGGTGACGCAATCCACTGAGTCGTGGGTGCGTTGTCAGTCGAGTAGTTGTGTGATGGCCGGAGCACATGTTCGCCATACGGTCTCAGGCGGTGGTATTCCCACCCAAGAAAGGTTCTATAACCGTTTTGGCCAAGCTATGGGTACGCGCGCACAGCGACCACTTTCGGGCTGGGTGCGAACACAGACAAATTACGATACGCAAGGTCGCCCATGGCGTGTGTTTGAGCCCTTTAACACATCGCCTGGCGCATACAGCCAAATGCATTATGACGCCTTAGGTCAAGTGTATCGGGTTGATTTACCCGGAGGTGGCAATACTGTCACAACCCTGAATGGTTTTGAGACGACGCAAATCAATGCGCTTGGTCGCACAACGAGAACCACGCGAAATGCAGTGGGTGAGGTTGTAAGTGTTCGAGACCATCAAAACAACGCGTTGACTTATGCTTATAATGCCACAGGGCAGCTTATACGCGTGACCGCTCCGCATGGTATTCGCGTGCAAAACACCTATGACAATGCCGGACGCAAAATAGCGATGAATGATGCCGATAAGGGCAGCTGGACGTACCAATATAACGCCTTTGATGAATTGGTGTCGCAAACGACGGCACGAGGACAAACAGCGGTCATGACATACGATTCACTTGGCCGAAAAATCCGAGAGCATTCGCCCGACGGAACGGTATGCTGGAATTACGGCGCGTTTGATGCAACACAATTTAGAGCAGGTCGTCTTCAAAGTGTTGAGCAATTCACGGGGGATCGGACCTGTGGAACCTCAACGGGACGTATTTATCGTGAGGTCCCGACTTACAATGGGAGTGGTTTGGTCACCGCACGAACGGTAACGAATAATGGTCAATCGCATACCACAACCTACACCTATGATGGTTATGGTCGACAAACACGAGTGAGACATCCAGCTGTCGGTGGATTGCCTGCGTTGGACATCGACACGGTGTATCAAAATGGTCATGTAAGAGGTTATCGACGCGGTGGGACGACGTCATTTTGGGAGCAAATTAGCGCGCTCAATGCCAGAGGGCAGGTGACTCAAGTAAACTTTGCGAACGGAGTCCAAGGGCATTTTAGCTATAATCTTGCTAATGGCTGGTTGGAACAGCAGTCGATTCAGCGTGGGTCTACCGCATACCGACAAATGAGCTACGGTTACAACCATGCGGGGCATTTAACTCATCGTACACAGTCATTCCACGGTTTGATTGGAGCGAACACCACGGAGACATTCAGTTACGACACGTTAGACCGACTCACGCAGTGGTCGGTTACTGGCGCGAGTAGTGGCGGCGGTGGAGATCCAGGCCCCGGTGACCCTGGCGATCCAGGTGGTCCGATTGGAATTTCTTCAATGGGAGGGGATGTAGGGACGCTGTCGAGTACTTTTACGCAGACGTATCAATATGATGTGTATGGGAATATTACATTTAAAAGCGATGTGGGCACACAGGGGGGTTACTACCTGTATGCTGGCAATAACCCAACACGTTTAGTGTCGGTGCGTAACGGCAGCACTCATGGTGCGGTATTGTATCAATTCACTTACGATGCCAACGGGAATGTTCTCTCAGACTCGAAACAGACGTTTGCATATACGCATTTTGATAAACCAACATTGGTGAGTCGCAGCGCACAGCTGCGTTCTGAATTCAAATATGGCCCCGCTCGAGAACTGGTGTGGCAGCGAGATACGCGGCAAGGGCAGGTGACGACGCGCTGGTTGTTTGGTGGTTATGAACGAGTTCAGTTGCCCGATGGTACGATAGAACACCGTTACCAAGTGGGTAGCACGCTGATTACGCGGACACAGCCGGCGAGCGGCAGTGCCACTGAGCAGCTCCAATGGCTCCATGGTGATGCGCAAGGCTCTACCATTGCGATTACCAGCACTCTTGCGCCAGACAATACAGTGTTGCGCCAACAACTACGTTATGACCCGTGGGGGAAACAAACAAGTGCGTACCAGCACAGTAGCTTTAACCTTGCGCGGCGCATCGGCGACTATCAGGGGTATACGGGGCATACCCATGTGAACGAGCTGGAGCTCATTCACATGGGCGGGCGGACATACAACCCGGTACTGGGGCGATTCATGCAAGCCGACCCCTTTATTCAGGCGGGAGCGAACCTTCAGAACTACAATCGTTATAGTTACGTGTTGAACAACCCGATGAGCTATACCGACCCGAGTGGGTACTTTTTTAAACCAATGGCTTCGTCGGTATGGCGCTCAATCTCTCGTAGGGCTGGCCCTGAAATAAGCCAAGCTATTGTTGCTGTCGGTTCGGCATTTTGCGGGCCGTATGCACCAGCTTGTGCTGCAGCGGGCACTTATGAGGTTAGACGGGCCCATGGAATGTCGAGTTCAGGAGCGCTACGAGCCGCTGCAGTTGCGGGTGCATCGCAGTGGGCATTTTCGCCAGCAGGAGGCCCTGCTAGACCGTCATTCGGAAGAGCGTCATTTCAAGCGGGGGTCAATGTACTTGCTGCACAAAACCCGAAGCTAGGACAAGCGATGATGCTACTTTCGGGCAGTACAGGTCATGGATTCGACGGCTGGGTGCAGAATGCCGTGGGCGGCTATATGCAGTATAAAGTGCAAGGGGAGCTGACTCGGTTTGCTGCTAAATATGGCCTCAGTCTGGAAGAGTTTAACCTGCTTCTAGCATTGAATTCTCGGTTAGGACTCGCTGTTGCGGGGACGACGTATGATGAGGAGCTTGGAACTGTAGAAGGTTTCTTTAGCCGTAGCAGACACAGATATTTAGGCGGGTTGTGGGATATAAACGACACACTTTTAAACTTACAAGGTCTGCTAGATGCGATTTCACTATCTGTAACTGCAGACCCTTTTTTAAATGGTACATTGCAAGGCCATAGCCTTGGTGCTTGGAGGGTGAATAATTTGGTTCGTCATGGGTTTATTGAATCAGCTGAACTTTTCTCTTTGCCGGGCTTTACGCATCCATCATATGGAACAACAGGTGTGTGCGGTGTTCGTGATGCGATTTGTGGTGGTGCATTCTTGAGCTCAGTAAGACCTAATATTGGGACGACTACAACCTCTTCTTGGTGGGGTATCTTTGGTAGAAATCATGGTATTTGTAGTGTGTCGGGCTACCGAAGTGGATGGCGAGGAAGTTCAAAATGCTGATAAAAGCAGTTGCGAGATGGTGCCTGTCTGTTGGATGGGTAATGTTGGTCCTCGGGTGTAATGTTGCGACCAAACCCATCTACCCCGAATTAATTGGTACTTGTTTGCAAACAGAAGCGGACTCATTTCTTTATGAAAGTGCCTGTACGGCGGCTACAGGTAAATACCTTATAGCAACTAGGGCTGAACCAGGGAGGGGGCGCTGCACCACAACTCCACCAATTTTGTTTTTAGAAGCCGGGAGCCAGTTAAAAATTACGAATGTTTTTAATCAAGGCCGAGGGACAACAGGCAATTGTCTGCGAGTTACCGTGCAAATAGTATCGGAAGCTCATCAAGGAGAAGTAGCTGATTTGCCGGTTTGTTGGGGTATGCATCCATATCCTCAATGGATCTTAAGTAGCGGTATTTATGATGCTTCAGGGGTTCAATTCCACGAGGATTTTATTTCCACAGCACAATGCAACTTTGAAGAGGATCGAACGCGTGAGTAGGATTTTGTGTTCATTCCTTATTATTTTAAGTTTATCAATGGTGCTGAGTGCATGCGTCAGCTCGCCTAAGGCAGAGCTGCCTCAGTTTGCTCCTGAAGATTACTTTGCAGGTCATCAGCTGGAACTTATAAGAGCTGTCGATGATGGAATGTATGATGTCGCTTTGGTCGAGATTCAACGAGGAGCAGACGTAAATGCGATTGGACGAGATAACATGACGCCCTTGTTGTGGAGTTTTCAGCGAAAAGATACACGAGGCGTGGAGTTGTTATTGAAACTTGGTGCGGACGTTAATGAAAGTATCAGAACACCGAGCTCTTTTTTAAAGCCATCGCTGACGCTACTTGAGCTCGCTGTGATAGAAGATGACACGCGATATCTTGAACTTATGTTGGCGCATGGAGGTGATCCGAATCTGATTGTCCATGACACGCGTGAACAGCCAATTATTTTTTCCGCAATTAGAGCAAATAATCTAAAAGCCGTGAAGTTGCTGCATAAAGCAGGAGCAGATTTAAATCATGCAGATAGTCGAGGGCAAACCCCAATTCGAATTGCTGTTAGCATGGGTAATTATACTATTGCCGCCTATCTCTTGGGGGAGGGCGCTGATCCGACAGTTGAAACCATCTGGGGATCGACTATTAGTGATTTGCTTGAACAGCTGGGACCTATCCATGGTTTGGAACTCAATGAGTACTTTAGATTGATTTCGGAGTTGCATGATATGGGACTTATATCGAATAAGCTTTTCCTTACTTCTGATATGCAAAGACAACTGCAAAATCAAGAGTAGCAACTTTTTAGTTGAGACTGACTAGTAAGGCTAAGTAGGTACCATGCATTTCAACAAGCCTAACAGTATTTGGGCTTCCCACAATTTTGATGAGTATGTACGACAATGGCAACAGCGAAGACACTAAACAAAGGGCGGGCGCTGTTGCTCGCAATGCCGCTTGGCCTGACGGCCTGTACCGGCGTGATTACTTTATCTGGAGAAGAGCCTTATTCTGATTTGATTGGGCAGTGCTATGTATTACAGCAAGATATGAAAATCCGTGAGAATGGATGCTGGAGCCTTGGTGGTTTAATTTTATCACCAGATGAGAGTTACTGTTTCAAAGAAAATGTAAGTGATGTAGAACAAGGGATTCAGATTAGGCTCTTTGACATAAGGCAACAGCAATGGGGTAGCGCTGGATTTTGCCCTCAAGCCGTAGTGAAAGTGAACAGCACTGAAACTTCTGGCAGAGAAGTATTCATTCCTCTTTGTTTTTCAAATGACCATATAAGCTGGCTGGAAGATCCTCTTTGGCAGCGCGGAGATGCGATTCAATTGAAAAAAGAGTATGTACTCCCTTGCGTTAATTAGTGGTGTTGTCCCGTTTATCCCAGCCCGGAAGAGTCGTGGGGTGAAGATGGCGCTTGGATGCGTCTGCTCCGTAACACTCGGGTTGAATTGGGATAAGTCGGAGTTTTGCAGGGATTGGTTGAGCTATTTTTCTCGTGCAAGCAGCGATAACGCGGCTAACTGGTTGCATGAAAATGTTCATTCAAAATTAAAGGTTGATGTTGATGTTGAGGTGGGTGCCTTTATCTACCAATCAGGAGAGGAATTCTATATTGGAGAACTTCAGACCGACTCTATGACAAATAGCGTCAACCTTAATATGACAGATCAGGCACACGCGTCGTGGCATTCTCATGGGACTCATAAAGGGCTTTATTGGCGGCCTACGTTGCAAGATGTCGAGTTAGACATAGGCCAAGAACTGCGCTGGGGATATACATCCACGACCCATAATGGCCATGCACTTTGGCGTTTTGATGTTCATGGCTTCAATGCCTCAAAGGCTCCTATCAACTGGGATACAACCCGTGCACACATGTGCAACTTAAGAAGAGAAGGAGATTGCTAATGCGCCTCTATTTAATCGGTTTTTTCGCCATGCTGCTGATAAGCGCTACTAGTCCGGCCTTAGCTGTGGAATATCTTTCGTTTCTTAAGCTAAATATTAGCCCGGAGGACTATTCCGGCAGAGAGTTGCGACTAAAAGGGTATGCGAGAATTGACCTTGATGGTGTAGAACAATCAGAGTCCTCTTATGAGTTTTGTGGTGTCATTATGCATGACGAATCAACAATGCGTGCGATTCGAGTTTATGAAATGGTAAGGTTCTGTGTCACGACAAAGGTCCCACCAGTACATCTGCACTATCGCTATATTGGCATTCGGGGCACTTTTCATGTTGGTGAGGATTGCCCCCCCATTTTGAAGTTTTACATGAGGCGAAAACCTTTGGGTTGCTTAGTGAACGTTGGGTATGTTTTCCATGCCGAGGTTGAGGGCTTGGATGAACCAATGCCGCCGCCGGAAGAAGCATACTGAGAAAATAAAGAGTCGTGAACGCCGCGGGCCCACCAAAATCTTGCGATGGTGGCTCGAGTATGGTGTCCATGGGCGGACATACAACCCGGTACTGGGGCGATTCATGCAGGCCTCTCCCCCAAGAATAGAACCATGACATCGAGGAGATTTCAGTTTCTTTGACAGGCCCCCATTTTTAAAACCACTCGAAGCATGAATTGAGCTGTTTAATTTTCAATGGACGCCACAACCTGCAAGGTTCTAACGCCACTGAGACCTTAGGTTTTAGGTCTTGAACACGTCCCAGTCGCTGTTATTCAGCGACTGGACGGGTTTTGATCCACTCGATAAATTGGCGGGCGATGTCGGTTTGGTCTTGATGGCCGCGGAATGCGTCGGCCCAAGGGCCGGTGGCGATGACCGGAACGTCTTCGCCGGTATGTCCGCCGGTGGTCCAACCGGTGCTGGTGTGGTATCGCACCACTTCGATGAGGAAGTTATGTATCGCGCGGCGTTGTCCGTCCCCAGACATGGAAGCGAGGCGCGCGAGTGTGCTTTGGTGCTCCGAACTGAGTGGGAACGGGAGGTAGCGTTCAATGTACTCGTCCCAATCAATCCGTGGCATCTCGGCAAGTTCTGTGGACATCATGCGGAAACTACGGCCAATACGATTCACCTGTGCGGCGCGCCATTGATAATTGCGATCGGCTCCGAGGGTTAAACCGCCAGTGCTATGGTCGGCGGTGAGCATGAGTGCGGTGTCGCCACGTTCTTCCGTGTATTCAACCAAGAATTCCATGAGCTCTTCGAGCTCGCGCATTTCGTGCATGGCGCAGGCAATATCATTGGAGTGACCGCACCAGTCGATCATGGCGGCTTCAATCATAATTACGAACGGGCGACCATCGGCTTCAATCAGGCGTAGCGCTTCTTGCGTTAGTGCTGTTAGGCGGGGCTGATCGTCAATGACTTTGGGGAAATTGTATTCGTGCATGAAAGCCAACACCGGCAAGCGCTGCTGGGCTTGCAAGTCGTCAAAGCTTTGCACCACATGCATGCCACGACGGCGCATATCGGCGAGTAAATCTAAGGTTTCACCCTCATCATTTTCTTGAATAAAGTTACGGCTACCACTACCCACCATGATGTCGAACTTCCACTGGCCATCGTCGCGTTGCTCGGCATACTGGCGCGCTATCTCCTGTTCCATGCGGCGTTGTGGTACATGGGAAAAGAAGACGGCGGGCGTGGCATGAGTGACGCGAGTGGTCACAACGGTTCCGGTAATAAAGTCTCGGTCTTTGGCGTACTGCATCATGCTTTTGAGCGGGTTGCCGTCGGCGTCCACGGCAATCGCGCCATTATAGGTTTTATAGCCGGTCGCTAAGGCGGTGCCGCTAGCGGCGGAGTCGGTCACCAACGTATCGTCGGCAGGATACGTGCTGGCAGCGCCAATCAGGTAACGATCAAAAATGGTCGGTGTCATATCGGCTTGGTCGGTCGAGCCGCGTGCATCCTTAAAATAGCGATAGGCCGTGAGGTAAGGGAAACCCATGCCATCGCCAATCACCATAATCATATTGCGTGGCGCCTCGTCTGCTCTGGCGCTCAATGAGAGGCTGAGGAGTAGAGAGAGTAAGAGAATCCGTTTAAACATAGTCACTTCCTATAATCGTTTTCGGTTTTGTTCGCGACTCAGTAACTTCTGTTCTTGATTCTTACGAATCAGTACATAAGTCGCGCCGGCGCCACCGTGGCCTCGTTGCGCTGTGTGGAACGCAAGTACGGGCTCTAATTCGGGCAGCCATTGGTTGCATAAACTCTTCAATAACGCGGGTCGTTCGGGGGTACGCTTACCTTTTCCATGAATCAGTGTTGCACAGCGTATGCCATAACGATGACAATCTTCGATGAACCGCGCGACTTCGGTGCGCGCTTCTTTGACGCGCATTTGGTGCATATTCAAACTGGCCTGAGGCTCATAATTGCCGCGTTTTAACTGGCGAAAAACGCCATCTTGTACACCGTCTCGACGCCAACCGATGATGCCATCGGGGTCGACCCATTCACGGACTTCATCGGTGAGCCCATGGCCGGGATCACGTCGCTCTATTGCGGTTGCAGCCTGACGTCTGAGCTCGTGAGCAACAGTCGGCTCAACACCATGACTGGGCGGTACAATAGTGTCCGCTTGCAATGGTTTGACGTCTTGCATGAGCTCCCGAAATATCGTGGTGTCGTCGTTGTTCATGCTCACCTCCAGCGTCAATGGAATCAGTTTATCAGAAATAATGTGGGTTTTGGATGACGTGAGCTGGGCTTTATTGGTAGAGCTTCGGGAATATCAGGTTGAAATTGCCACATGGCGTGCAGTGCACGACATGTGGCTTCGCTTAAACTAAAAATTATAAATGGCGCTGAATTGGACACGGTCGAGGTGTCCTTCAGCGCCACTCAAGAGTTCGCGTGTTGCGCGGCTGATCTCTCCGCCGACCGCCAATTGCGGATGAATGCGATACATCAAGTTAGCAGCCACGCGCTGGGTACTGCGGGTGGCGCTCGGTCCGGTAAGGTCCTCCTTGCGTTCAATGTTCGCGTAGGAGTACATCAGGTTGGTACTGATTTGGTCGCTCCAGACGTGGCGGTAAGCCACACTTGCCGCAGTGATATCGATGGTATCGAGGTTAAGATCTGGAGTGACTACTGCACCATTGGTGAGGTTAACTGCCACATAACGACCGAGTCCCGTGCCCGACACTAAGCCCGCGCGGATGTCGTGACGACCTATATCGATACGGGTCGTGAGGTTAATACCGTAAGCATTCTCGGTCGCACTAATGCCAGCCGCCTCGTCGCGATATTCAAGTCGGCGAACAATACCCGCGACACTGTAATGCACATTATTGATCCGGTTTTGGTACCGCGCAGTTAAATCGGGCATGGCGGTGTCGCCGGTGGTGATCCGTTGACTGCCACCTTGCAATGGTGTGACGGTTGTTTCCGGTTGCTCTACAGCAAAGGACCAGCTGCCGGAGGTATAACGAATCTGGGGTTGTCGAGCAAATACGGTACCATCGGCTACGCCAATAA
Source organism: Idiomarina sp. (assembly GCA_020831965.1). Classification (GTDB taxonomy): domain Bacteria; phylum Pseudomonadota; class Gammaproteobacteria; order Enterobacterales; family Alteromonadaceae; genus Aliidiomarina. The sequence goes on along the minus strand of JAFIFP010000009.1, from coordinate 375,309 downwards.
AGTCGGGCGCTTCTGGAATGATGGCGAGATCCTGAAAGTTACTCCACTCCTGGCCCGCTAACCAATTCCCATAGCGAATAAAGGCACGGCGCATTCTCGGTGCGTAGGAATTGGTTACTCGTTTATCACCACTTGCAGTGCCGAGAAAGTCGAATTCAACGTAGCCTTCAATGGTGTCGCCGGTTGCGGTGGTTTGACTGGCGTTAAACCAGAAGCGGCTTTCCCGCGCGTGAATATCCGTGTAGGTATTGCTGGCACCGCCCACCGGTGTTAAACCTGGAATATAGAAATCGCGACCAATGCTGCCAGAAGGAATGGAGCCACCGGTGGTTCTCGTGGTTAGAGCGTCTACTTTTAGATAACCACCAACAGTAAACTCGGTGTTGGCTGTCGCAGTGCCGCTGAACGCTAAAGTGCTTAGCAGGAGCGCGCCGCTACTTAATGCAGGAAGTGTTTTGATTCGCTTTGCAATCATCATCGTAGCCTCTTCGGTTGTTCCGCTTATGACCCGCTGGACGTAAGTGAATACTTCGGTTACATGTGCTGATTAGCTTTGCGAAGTTCAAAGTTGGAATCAATCTAGACTATGGTCTAATAGGTTTAATTGCGCAAAGTCCGTACAAATGAGGACATACTATTTTCGGGAGGGAAATGATGTCTGCTAAAACATATCCATTGTCAGCTTCTCAACGCGAGGGTGAACATTTGAACCCCGCTGACTACCAGAAGTTGTATCAGGCCTCAGTGCAGGATCCTGAAGCCTTTTGGCGTGAGCACGGCAAGCGCATTACTTGGTTTACCCCTTATACGCAGGTAAAAGATACCAGCTACGCGCCGGGCAAACTCGATATTCGCTGGTTCCATGACGGTACTCTAAACGCTTGTTATAACTGCGTGGATCGCCACTTGGGTGAGCGTGCGGATAAAACAGCGATTATCTGGGAAGGCGACGAGGTGCATGAGCAGAAGCACATCACCTACAAGGAACTCCATGAGCAAGTCAGTTTATTCGCCAATGGCCTAAAGAAGCTGGGTGTAAAGAAAGGCGACCGGGTCGCAATTTATATGCCGATGGTGCCAGAAGCTGCATATGCAATGTTGGCGTGTGCGCGCATCGGCGCCGTGCACTCGGTTATATTTGCGGGCTTTTCTCCCAATGCAATCGCGGACCGGGTGAACGACTGTGGTGCCAAAGTGGTAATTACTGCCAATGAGGGTCGCCGCGGTGGTCGCAAAGTCGCGGTAAAACCAAACGTAGATGCAGCACTTGAGAATAACCGCTGTCCGAGCGTAAGCCATGTCGTGGTTATGCGCCATACGGACTCAGACACCATAATGCAGACTCCCCGTGATGTCTGGTGGCATGAATTGATTGGCAGCGTTGACGCCGACTGTCCAGCGGAAGTTATGCAGGCCGAAGATCCGCTCTTCATTTTGTATACCTCGGGCTCCACTGGGAAACCTAAGGGTGTGCTGCATACAACCGGTGGCTATATGGTGTATGCCGCGATGACGCACCAATATACATTCGACTTGCGTGAAGACGACGTGTATTGGTGTGCCGCAGATGTGGGTTGGATTACCGGGCATAGCTACATTGTTTATGGCCCCTTAGCGAACGGTACGACGACCTTAATGTTTGAAGGTGTGCCCACTTACCCAGATGTGTCACGGATTGGGAAGGTCGTGGATAAACATCAGGTCACTTTGCTGTACACTGCGCCGACGGCGGTGCGAGCATTGATGGCGAAAGGCAATGCGGCAGCACGAGGCAGCACCCGCGCTTCGTTGCGATTGCTGGGAAGTGTCGGTGAACCCATTAACCCAGAAGCCTGGGAGTGGTACCACGAACAGATTGGTAATAGTCAGTGCCCCATTGTCGATACCTGGTGGCAAACAGAAACCGGCGGCATCATGATTGCGCCGTTTCCCGGTGCGGTGGACGCACTCAAACCGGGTTCAGCCATGGCCCCCTTCTTTGGGATTCAACCCGCACTTGTGGATAACGAAGGGAATGAGCTCGAAGGCGCGACAGAAGGCAACCTGGTCATCAACGACAGTTGGCCGGGGCAGGCACGCACGCTTTGGGGTGATCACGAGCGCTTTGAACAAACTTACTTTAGTACCTACAAAAACCGCTATTTTACGGGTGATGGCGCGCGTCGCGACGCAGATGGCCATTTCTGGATTACGGGGCGCGTTGACGACGTATTGAACGTGTCAGGGCATCGCTTAGGCACCGCGGAGATTGAAAGCGCACTGGTGGCACATCAGCACGTTGCCGAGGCAGCGGTGGTGGGTTACCCCCACGACATCAAAGGTCAAGGGATCTATGTCTATGTCACATTGGTTGATGGTGTTGAGGGGCATGATGAACTGAAGGCCGAGTTGGTGAAATGGGTGCGCAGCGAGTTGAGTCCCATTGCGACCCCAGATCATATGCAATGGGCGCCTGGGTTACCGAAAACACGTTCTGGGAAAATTATGCGGCGGATCTTGCGCAAAATAGCCTGTAATGAGTTCGAGAATCTCGGTGATACCTCTACGCTCGCCGATCCGGGTGTGGTAGATTCTTTGATAGAGAATCGACAAAATCGGTAATGGAACGTCATGACACGACTGCTAATTGCAGATGACCACCCCTTATTTCGCGAGGCCCTGCAAGGGGCACTCGCGAATCACTTTTCTGATCTCGATATTCGCGAAGCCGATACACTCGAGGCCACCTTACAAGTACTAGAAGCCGACGACGACTTCGATTTGCTGCTCCTAGACTTACACATGCCGGGTGCCGGAGACCTATATGGTCTGATTCGCATTCGTACCGATTATCCCTTATTGCCCATCGCCGTGATTTCAGGCACGGAAGACGTGCAAGTGATTGGTCGTTGCCTCGGCTTCGGCGCCCTAGGCTTTATTCCCAAGTCACTTGCCTCGGCAGAGATTGCCAACGCAATTTCGGTGATTCTGGGGGGCGACGAGTGGGTGCCGGATGGCGTGCGGGAGCAATTGGCCGACGTTTCCACTGAAGATATTGAATTGGCAGAGAAAGTGGCGGCACTCACACCACAGCAATATCGTGTGCTCTTCCACGTGCATGAAGGTCTACTGAATAAGCAAATTGCCTGGCAGCTCGGTATTACCGAAGCCACTGTGAAAGCGCACATGACCGCAATCTTCCGTAAGCTCGACGTGTACAGTCGCACGCAAGCGGTCTTACTCGCAGAAAAGCTGCAACTCGCGCCACCAGACGAGCAGCGTACTCGCTAGCTCTTATTTTTGGCCCGTTGGAGTAGCTGTAACATTGACTTCAGTTGCGCCGGCTTGATGGGCTTCGCTAAAAACTGCAGGTGCATGGCACGTGCTTGTTGTTTGAGCTCCGCTTCGCGCACCGCAGTGACCAATGCTCCGGGTACTTCACGCTGCCAAATCGCCCGCAGTTGTGCTGCAAGCTCAAGTCCATTGGGCTCTTGCTCGCCTAATTGATAGTCCAACAAAATCCCGTCTACCGCCGGATGCGTTCGTGCATAGTCGAGCGCCTGCTCAGCTTGAGTAAAACGCACACAGGCCACGCCCCAACGAGTCAGTAAGGCCTCAAGTGCATCCAAATTATCGGTGACATCATCAACACAGAGTAAGGTCATGGCAGTGTGCAGCGGCTGATGGTCACGACTCTGTCGGCGCGGCATGACCAAGGCTGCACTCCCTAGTGGAACACGCACTGAAAAACAGCTACCACGATCCAGAGTTGAGCGCACCGAAATCGGGTAATCAAGCTGCTCGGCCATTCGCTTTGCCACGCTGAGTCCTAACCCCACACCGCTGACTGAGCCTTTGTGCAAACGCACAAAAGCTTCAAAAATATTCTGGAATTGCTGCTCAGGAATGCCGGGGCCGGTGTCGCGCACATCAATATCCACATAGTTCTTGTGCACGCGCACGGCCAGTAATGCTTGACCACCTTCGCTGTATTTCAGGGCATTGGAGAGAAAATTCTGCACAATACGACGCAGGTACATGGGATCAGTTTCTACAACAGCACTGCGAAGGTGCGTGCGTAGTCGTATGTCGCTGTCTGTCGCCAATGCGCAATATTCCTCCACTAGGGGCCGCAAAATATCGTCGAGGTTGATGTGTTTCTTCTGCGGCTGCATAGCTCCTTGTTCCATTTTGGCGATGGCCAATAAGGAAGACAACAAGGTTTCGGTGCTGTCGAGGGCGTTGTCCACTTTGCCAATCAGCTCGCGGGTCTTGCTATCGAGGTGTTCGGTGTCGACCGCAGACACGTATAACCGCGCGGCATTGAGTGGTTGCAAAATGTCATGACTCGCGAGGGCCAGAAAGCGAGTCTTGCTAGCATTTGCAGCTTCGGCTTCGGCTTTTGCCGCTTGAAGCTCTTGCTCAATCAGCCGGCGTCGTTCAATTTCTTCGGTTAGCTCCCGGTTGATTTCTCGTACTTCGTTGCCGCGAATTTCTATGCGTGCTTCGAGGTTAATGTTGGCGTCTTCAAGGGCCTGCTGGGTTTCAATGTGTCCAGTCACGTCCATAAAGCTAGTGACGAAGCCGCCGTCGGGCAATGGATTACCCACCATTTCAATGACGCGGCCGTCGGAGCGACGTCGAATAAACCGATGGGGTGAACCTTCCTGCATATGGCGCAAACGTTTGGCCACCAAGTCTTCAATGTCCCCCACACCACATTCGCCACGCTCGGCGTTGTAGCGAATCAGATCGGCAATAGGGCGTCCAGGCTGCACCATGCCTGCAGGGTAATCGAAAAGTTCGAGGTAACGTTTATTCCAAACGACTAATCGCAAATCTTTATCCACCACTGAGATGCCTTGCGCCAAGTTCTCCAGTGAGCTGTACATGATGGACTGCTGGGTTTGCAGGGCTTGAGTGGTGTCGTCAAAGAAATGTACAACCTCCTCAAGGTTGAGCTGACGATTTGCTAACGCTGCAGAAACAAGCGAGCGCGCGCTAGCGGCACCCAACACGCCGGCAATCGCTCGCTCGGTGTAATCAATGAATTCAGATGGCGCAAGATCTTGCTTGGTCACGGGCTTGTGGCGTCGGAACTGCTCGAAGAGCTGTTCGGCCCGCGGAACTCCTAAGAAGGTTTCAAGTAACAGGTAAAGGTCGTTCACATGGGCTTGGGTTTGCTCATTTCTACTGGCGCTCCGCACTTGCGAGCGGGGCTTCACAAAGGCAGTGGCTTGAATTTTATCCAGCAACGAAGGCACCGCAAGAAGACTAAAGGCGACGTAGCCGAGCGCATTCGCCGCCACACTATAAAGTGTCCCAAAGGTAATAATGCTTTCGCTTTGGCCCACATCGGACTGGATTAAGGGAAGCAATAGGAAGAAGAGCCAGGTCATGGTGCCGAACAAGAGCCCCATGTAAACACCGTTGGCATGACCGCGACGCCAAAACAATCCACCAATGAGCGCAGGAATCAGTTGCAGCACGACCGAGAAAGCGAGTAGCCCGATGCTTACCAAGTTCAGTTGAGCCACCCAAAGGTGATAACAGGCCCAACCGAGCAAGAGCACTGTCACAATGGCGAGGCGTCGCACAGTTAGCAGTCGGCGATAGAAGCGATGAGCCTTAGGAATGCGTTGGCCGTCGCGGGCAAGCCAGACGGGCATTACCACGTCGTTACTGATCATGGTACTTAAGGTCAAAGTGGCGATAATCACCATGGCGGTCGCTGCTGAAATTCCGCCAATGTAGATAAGAATGGCAAGCCAGACTTCGCCTGCTGCCATCGGGAGCACGAGCGAATACACGTCGCCGGGCACAGACGTTGCCAAAGCCGCTTGCCCACCCCATGCGGTCATAGCAATGGCTACAGCTGTCAGCAAAAGGTAGAGGGGAAATAGCCACCGAGCGGTCTTTAAATGGGACAGACGCACGTTATCTACCACAGTGACATGGAATTGCCGTGGCAGACATATGATGGCACCCGCGGCCATAAAGAGCTGAATCACAAACTCCGGCGTCAGTGCGTTGCGAACTTGCCAGCCGTCGGCGCGCAGCGGATTCACTACAACCGAATACACCGCACCCAGTACATCAGTGCTGTTCATGGCATACCAAGCAAACAGGCCAGCGGCGCAGAGCGCCACAAGTTTGACCGTCGATTCAAAGGCAATAGCTAACATCATGCCGCTGCGATACTTAGTAACATCAATGCTGCGCGTGCCGAACACTATGGCAAATAACGCCATCAGAATGGCGACGGCAAGCTCTTTCAGTGAGCCGCCCATGAAGTCGTCTGGCGTACCGGCGAGCACGTTGAAACTGAGCCCGACGGCTTTCAGTTGCAGGGCGATATAAGGAATGATCGAAGCCATTGCAATCAGCGTGATCACCAGCGCCATACGATGACTTTTGCCGTAGCGAGAAGCAATAAAGTCAGCAATGGAGGTAATGTTTTGTTGCTTACTTACTGAGACTAACTTCTCGATAATGGGTAAGCCGAACAAGAAGAGAAGCGCCGGCCCCAACAAAATCGGTAGAAAACTCCAGCCGCCATGCACCGCATTGCCGATCGCGCCATAATAGGTCCATGAAGTGCAATAAATCGCTAAGGACAGCCCATAAACCCATGGATGTAGGCTGATTTTGTAACCAAGCGTACGCTTTCGCTCACCCCAAAGCGCAATCAAAAATAGCAGCGCAATATAACCGAGCGCGCTGATAATCAGTGTTGGAATCATGGTGTTGTCTACCTAAGGCGCTGAAGTATTCACCTTATCACAAGTTTTTCTGTCGCCACCCTCCGATCGAGCCTCATTCGACCAAAGTCCAATTTCTTAATGCAGTGGACTGGTAGATGCTGAATCAGTCAAAACGGCATCACCATAATAAAAGTTCAACCTGGAGGGGTTAACCATGGCATTTGAATCAGAAGATCATGCCAAAGCCTATTGGAAAGAGAACCTCGCGCTCATGCTAAAACTGCTGAGTGTGTGGTTCATCGTATCTTTTGGCTTCGGCATTATCCTGGTGGACGTGCTCAACCAGATTTCCTTTTTTGGCTTCAAATTAGGTTTCTGGTTTGCGCAACAGGGCTCCATTTACACCTTTATCGTCCTGATTTTCATCTATATCCGGCAAATGAATCTGCTGGATAAGAAATACAGCGTAGACGAGGAGTAGGGCCCATGGATATCAAAACACTGACGTTTATCGTTGTCGGGTTAACCTTCGCACTCTATATCGGGATTGCGATTTGGGCACGTGCCGGTTCAACTACTGACTTCTACGTTGCCGGTGGTGGTGTACCACCTGTTGCTAATGGTATGGCAACTGCTGCGGACTGGATGTCTGCCGCATCTTTTATCTCAATGGCAGGCCTAATCTCGTTCTTAGGGTACGACGGTAGCGTATACCTGATGGGCTGGACGGGCGGCTACGTGCTGTTAGCCCTGTGCCTTGCGCCTTACCTGCGTAAGTTCGGTAAGTTTACGGTGCCGGATTTTGTCGGAGATCGCTATTACTCCCAGACTGCACGTGTGGTCGCGGTAATTTGTGCCATCGTGGTGTCCTTTACCTACATTGCGGGGCAAATGCGCGGCGTAGGTGTGGTGTTTAGCCGCTTCCTTGAAGTGGATATCACTACAGGGGTACTGATCGGTATGGCCATGGTGTACTTCTACACCTTACTGGGTGGCATGAAAGGCATTACCTATACGCAGGTTGCACAGTACTGTGTGCTGGCCTTTGCTTATACGGTGCCAGCGGTCTTCATTACCTTCCAGATGACCGGTCACGTTTTCCCACAAACAGGTTTCGGCGCAACCTTAGCGGACGGTTCTGGTCAGTACTTGCTTGAGCGACTGGACGGCTTGTCGCAGGAGCTTGGCTTTGCCGCCTATACCGAAGGAACCAAGTCTAAACTCGATGTCTTCGCCATTACTATGGCGCTGATGGTGGGTACGGCTGGTTTGCCTCACGTGATCATTCGGTTCTTCACCGTACCGAAAGTCTCTGACGCGCGCCGTTCAGGCGGCTGGGCTCTGCTCTTTATTGCCGTGGTCTATACGACAGCACCGGCGATTGCTTCTATCACGAAAGTGAACATACTCAATACGCTCAATGGTGAAGATCAGCAAGGTGTCTTGTATGAAGAAGCCCCGAGTTGGGTGACAAACTGGGAACGTACTGGCTTGATTAGCTGGGAAGATCACAATGAAGATGGGCGCATGTTCTTCTCCAATGACGAACGCAATGAGATGAACGTCGACGCAGATATTATTGTCTTGGCGAGCCCAGAGATTGCTAACTTACCGAACTGGGTGGTGGCTCTCGTTGCCGCAGGTGGCGTGGCGGCAGCCTTGTCAACGTCCGCGGGTCTGTTGCTAGTGATTTCTAGTTCCATTTCTCACGACTTAATGAAGCGAACGCTCATGCCGCATATATCCGATCGACAAGAACTCTTGTACGCTCGGATAGCTGCAGGCTTCGCAGTCTTGATTGGAGCCTACTTCGGGATAAATCCGCCCGGGTTCGTGGCGCAGGTGGTCGCCTTCGCGTTCGGATTGGCGGCTGCCTCCTTCTTCCCAGCGATTATCATGGGTATTTTCTACAAACGTATGAATAGCCATGGTGCGATTGCCGGGATGATCGTGGGTATTGTCTTTACCTTGGCCTACATTATCTATTTCCGCTTTATTAACCCAGCGGCAGATAATGCAGACAACTGGCTGTTTGGCATATCACCAGAAGGTATCGGTACCGTTGGCATGCTGCTGAACTTCATTGTGGCCATTGTGGTCTTGCAGTTCACGAAGGAAGCGCCTAAGGAAATACAGGAACTGGTGGAGTCCATCCGTTATCCGCGAGGAGCAGGGGAAGCAACTCACCACTAAGACAAGGAACCCCGGCAAGTCCGGGGTTCTTTTTACTTGCAGTGCCATAGCACCATGTAACGAGGGCGAGACAGATGAAAACAGAACAGCGCGATGAGTGGGAGTTCCTACGCCAAACGCCACCATTTGATCGGCTCAGTGATGCCGACCTTGCCTATGCCATGGATCATCTTCGTGCGTTGTACCTGTGCCAAGAAAGTCGTGACGAGATTGTGCGAGAAGGTAAGCTGCTGCTGTATTTAGTGCGGTCGGGAACTTATGATCTGGTGACGCAAGAAGGTCGCCGTTTAGAACGGCTTGAGCAGGGCGACTTGTTCGGCTTTCCGTCACTCCTGAGTGGTCGCAAAGTCACCAACCGCATCGAAGTCGTTGCGGACGGGATTGTCTGGACCTGGTCTGATGCCGCCTTTCATCAGTTACGGCAGCGCAGCCAAGCCTTCGAGCATTACTTTATGAATGCCCATAGTCGTCGCTTGTTGACGGAACATCGTCAGAGTGAGGGGGCGGATTGGACTGAACGGCCGATCCGCGACGTCATTGGGCGCACGCCGGTGACCTTGCATGCAGAAGCATCTATAAGAGAGGCCGCGCAGCGTATGTCGAAGGAGCGTGTGTCGAGTCTTTTGATTACGGAAGGCGGCGCACTTCGCGGCATTCTTACGGATCGCGATATTCGTAATCGAGTGGTTGCTGCAGGACTTGATTATCAAGTGTCAGTTGCGGCGGTGATGACCCCTATGCCCGCGGTTGTTCATGACTATCAAAGCTTATTTGACGCGTTAACCATGATGGGGCAAGCAAACATTCATCACCTGCCCGTGCTCAATATCCAAGACGAGCCTGTGGGCGTGATTACCACCACGGATTTGATGCAGCAGCAACGCAGCGAACCGGTGTTGTTGATTAATGCGTTATTTAAGGCTGAAGATTTAGAGGGCCTTGTTCGAGAAGCGCAGCTGATTCCTGATTATCTCCGCGCTTTTGCGGAGCGAGTCAGAGATATAGGCACTATTGGACGTCTACTCGCATCGCTTACAGACGGACTGACCCGGAAATTAATTAGTCTGTACGAGCAAAGCCACGGTCGGGCACCCACCCATTATGTTTGGTTGGCATTCGGCTCCCAAGCTCGGCAAGACCAAACGCCTGGTTCAGATCAAGACAATGGCTTGCTATTGGCCGATGATGTCACCAACAGTCAACGGCAATGGTTTGCGGGGTTAGCTACCTATGTGTGTGAAGGACTTGCCGCGTGCGGTATTCGACTGTGTCCCGGCGATGTCATGGCGATGAACCCGAAATGGCAAATGACTCAGTTAGAGTGGCGGGAACAGTTTCAGAAGTGGACCCGTTCGCCCACGCCTGAAGCCATCTTACACAGCATGATCTTCTTCGACAGTCGTGCCATTGCAGGGCAGCCGGAGCTGTTCCGCAAGCATCGCGAGGAAATCGCTAAGCTCGCGCAACGCGACATGTTCCTCGGTTTAATTGCGCGCCACATTGGCACTCTCAGCGTGCCGCTCGGACTATTCAATCGGCTACAAACCACAACGGATGACGCCGGCGATTATTTGGACGTAAAGAAACAAGGGATCGCCATACTTAACGACATCGTGCGTTTGTACAGCTTGGTTGCAGGTATCACTGAGCCGGCCATTCCCGAGCGACTGGCACGCTTGAAAGATCAGTCGCAACTGACACCCAAAGATAATCAGAATTTGCTGGAGGCATGGCAATTCCTCACAGATTTGCGACTCAACGCGCAGCTTTATCAAGCGTCAGATAAAATGCCGGCCAATGCCATTGATCCAGAACGCCTGAGCACGCTGCAACGGCGTCAATTAAAAGCAGCGTTTCGCATTATTAAAGAAGCACAGCAGGGTGTGGCCTTTAAGTTCGGGCGGAACCTGTAATGGTTGAAGTATGGCGGCGCTGGCGCCGTGGGCGAGCACCTTGGCCGGGCGTGAGATGGGTTGCTATTGATTGCGAAACCAATGGCTTAAATCCCGAAGACGCACTCTTAAGTTTGGCTTATGTGCCTATAGAACCGCCTTTTATTGATTTGTGTCGCGCCGGTTACGATGTCATTCAAAGCGCCCAACCTTTGAGCCAGAGTGCGGTAGTGCATCAATTAATGCCAGCCACGCTGGCGCAAGGTCGCCGTGCAAAAGAAGTGCTGACAGATTTCATTGAAGCGACCGCTGGCAGTATCGTTGTGGCTCACCATGTGGCTTTTGATCGTGCAGTCTTACAGGCAGCGTGTCAGCGCGAGGGATTAACCTTACGGGTGGCTGGTTGGTATTGCACGTTAACGGCAGAACAGAAAAGACTGGCACAGCGCCAAGTTAACCTGAAGGGAGATTCGTTGACCCTCGCGGCGTGCCGGGCACGTTATCACTTGCCGCCTTTTCAAGGGCATCACGCCTTGCGCGACGCCATCGCTTGTGGGGAACTGTTTTTGGCACAAACCTATGCGGCGAATGGCAAAGAAAAGGCGCAGCTCAATACTGTGCTACGCCGTGGCAGAAATGAAGCAAGGCTGCTCGTACGTTAGAGAACAATCACCACATCACGTTCTTGAACACCGTTGAGCAACTCACCTTGCATGGGACGCGCTACCGCTGTGGTCGCAAAGACATCCTGTACTTCCAATTCAACGGGGTTTACAACCCATTGCTCTCGGTAATGTCCCATCGCATCGAAGAAACCTCCGCGATGCAATACTTGCAGTCGCGCACCGGCCTCTAGCCGATTGCGTTCACCGATGTTGATATGAATGCTTTGACCGTCTGCGCGTACCACTGAACCTTTCAGTTGCTGGCATTGCAGACGCTCGTCGAGGCCATACACTAGGTCGCGCATCCGTTCTTGCAGCTGCAAACCGAACTCGCTGCGCCAGAATCTTTCGCTATTTACGTCCACGTTCTCATTAAAGCGAAAATCCCAACGAGCATGCTCACGGACGCTGGCTGTAGTGAGTAAGTCGCCGCTGTAGCCATCCATTAAGTAAAGACTCAACTCGAACTGACGATCGAGTGGGGGATGGCGCCAGAACAGCACGTTATTGCGATAACGCGGTTCCGCACTCAGGTCATGAAAAATGCCCGCGACTACAAATTGCCCATTGTGTTCATGCGCTACCCGGCGAGCAAACTGACTGATCTGGCTAGAGTCATTAGCACGAACCAAGCGCTCAAAACCTTGTGGCCCTGTGAGAAGGTGTTGCACAAATAGGTTGCGGCTATGTTGACCGACTAAACGACTGAAACGAAACGCACTGGCTTCGTCGATTTTGTGAATATCACCGGTAGTCGTGTGCTCTCGATACTTCACTTCAAAAGGTGCAATGACCACCGACGGCTTAAAATCAGCGCCGGCACAGCTGCTGACATTTGGTCTGATTAAGGTGCGTAAGGTGACTTCGTGGCGTTGTCCGCTAGTACGTTCACGCACAAGTTCCGCATGTTCAATTGCGCCGGTTGTGCGCCATTGCATGCGTTGGCCGGTGAGGACACCGTCGACAACTTCTTCGACGCTATGTACGCTACCGCCCGCCAAATCGAGACCTTGGCGTAATGCATTTTCGATGGCGCGAGCTCTCGCTCGCTCCACGTCGCCGTTAATAACGGGCGCCCAACCACGGGTTTCGTACCAATCGCCGCTTGCGAGCGCGCTGACTGGGATCAGGAAGAACCCTAATAGCATCCAGATTCGCCACATATTTGACACCTTTACCTTAAATCATGATTACGGGCTTAACTATGCAGAATCTGTGCCGATAAAGAAGATATTCGGGAACTGACGAAAGGTATGAGTGCGATGACAACCACATTTCGCCGTAACAAAATGAAATTATGCTGGGCCGGTGCACTGACTGCCACGCTGTGGCTCACCGGCTGTACTTCTTATATGGACCGCCATATTGAATATCAAACGGTCACGCCAGAGAGCTTTCCTGTGGTGACCGCGACCGGCTTTGCTCCAGTGGCACGCCAGCAGGCGGAAACTGAAGAAGAGCGAATTCTACTTGCCATGCGTGCATCCCGGCTTGAGGCTTATCGCGAACTTGCAGAACAAGTGCAGGGTATCTATCTGAATGGTGAGACCCGTGTCGCTGACATGATTATCCAAAGTGATGCATTTCGTACCGAAGTCAGTGGCATTATTCGCGGTGCGCAAGTCGTTCGCAGTTACCCTGTGGGCGAATACTACGCTACTGAACTGAAAATCGATTTTGAGCGTGTGCACAATCTTTACGTGAGTACAGTAAGGCCACAGCAAGTTCGTCGGGTGATTTACTACTAAAGAGTTCACCCGAACACCAGCCATTAAAAAACCTCGCTATGCGAGGTTTTTAGTTTCTGAAGTCGTTGCACACTAGGCTTTGATGCCTTTACCACTGCCACCGGCGCGGGTACGACCCTTTTCATTGTATGTTACGTTGCCATCGCTGTGCATGGCTTGCAGTGTTTGGCGAAGATTTTGAATGCGGCCTAGCGTGAGACGCACCAGTTGACCATTCACTTCGTTTTGCTGCTGCACATGCTCAAGTGCCTGCTGAATTTCAGCACGCTTCTTCTGCAAGTCGGGGTGAGTGGCAACAACGCCACGCTGGGGATGTTCGGCAACGGCCTTGTCGTTCAACTCGAGCTGCTGCAATAATTCAGTTTTGCGCACCGTCAACTGTTCCAGCGCGGGGGCATCGCGCTGTTCAAGTGCGGCACGCTCATCGTCTTGCAGCGTACTGAGTTCTTGCAAGCACTGGAGCTGTTGCTCAAGTAGCTCAGACAAGGTCGCGGTCATAAATTACCGGCGCTCGGTTTTTTCTGTGCCAAACATGTCGCTTTCAAACAGCGCAATTTTGGCAGCCAAACGCTCAGGGTCAACCGTGTAGCTACCGTCCGCAATCGCTTTCTTGATGCGGTCGATTTTCTCTTGGTCGACACCAGAATTGGTTTCAGCGCGACGCTGCAGCTGGGTCAGCTGTTGCGCTTGCTGAGTCAAAGATACAGCGTCCTGGCGTGGTGCCGTGGTGGCGCCTTGAACTGTGCTTTGCGTTGCTCGAGCTTGCTGCTCGGCGCGTGCATTGTTCAATGCCTGGTTGCTGACTGAGTTGTTATTTAACTTATCAATAGCCATTTTTTTGCCCCTACAATTATTCCTCTACACCCCACCTATCGGCATAGGGAATAAATACTTTAACTTTTTTTAGGTGTTTTTTGTACTTTTTTGCAAAAGATACCTAACGCCCTATGGTGACTTCGCCGGTGCTGGTGACAACTGCTTGTATGTCTTTGTTACTTCTGGAGTTTCTAACGACAATGCGTTCTCCGAGTAAACCATCGGCGCGCGCGACACCTGTTGCGCGAATTTCTAAATTACCGTACACAGTGAGAATAGTAACATCCTCGCCTCGGCAGACGAAGCAGGTTTGCCGAGATTGCACTGGTTGATTTGCTGCGACGCGCCGTTTCACGCGCGCACCGACCAAGAGTTCTGGGTCGGTAAAAACGGAATCTCGAATCTGATGCGTGTCCACCTGACTGACCATTAAATCCGCCATGCTAATCACCTGACCCGGATTCAAATTACGCCGTGCCACTACGACCGGTCGAACTTGTTGAATCCGCACCGGCAGAAATAACCGCCATGGTTCATGTGTATCGGCACATTCAATCTGAACTGTAGCCTGGCGTTCAGGGATTTGATTACCCGCGATCGAAATCACTAAGGGCTGACCACAATGCCGCGCGGGCATTCGTGGATCGAGTTGAGTTGCTTGCACACGAATTTCACCGTCCTCGTCGACTACCAGTGAGTCCCGCACGTAGCGCTCAGCCTGTTCAGCCAGCTCGGCGTTCGTATAGGTTGCCTTGTACTCAGATGCGACTGCCAGAAGTACACTCCCAGGGAGAATTACTACTAATGCAGCCAACAGACCTGTGATTTTCATGCTATACCTCATAGTTCCGGTGCATTTTTTCCCGCGAGACTAGGCGCTTAAGGAAAAAAAAGTTATAACTTAATAAGACCGTCAAGTTTTCGACGCGATCGCCGAAACATGAAGGTACCGGAAGGGTCGATGCAAGGCGCGTGCCGTCTTGTCCAACTAAATCTTCTCAGTAATTGCAGCTCACGGAGTGCGTCATGGCCGGAATCATGGATACAGTGAACCAACGTACACAGCTCGTTGGTCAGAATCGTCTCGAACTTCTTCTCTTTCGGCTACATGGGCGTCAGCGTTTCGGGATTAACGTGTTTAAAGTTCGCGAAGTGTTGCAATGCCCGCGCCTGACCGCCATGCCGCATAGCAATAAATTTGTTCGTGGTGTCGCTCATATTCGTGGCCAAGCGATCTCCGTGATTGACTTGAGTTTAGCCACGAGTGGTAAGCGCATTGAAGACATTCAAAATCGCTTTATTGTGATTGCCGAATACAATCGCTCTGTCCAAGGGTTCTTAGTCGATGGGGTTGAGCGGATTGTGAACATTAAGTGGGAAGACGTAATGCCTCCGCCCAAAGGAGCTGGGAAAACCAGTTACCTTACCGCGGTGACTGAAATTGACAATGAGCTGGTCGAAATTATTGACGTCGAGAAAATTCTGGAAGAGATCTCTCCCGCCAGTACGGACATTAGCGAAGAACTCAAGAAACCCACAAACAAAGATTATTCCCAAACTATTTTGCTGATTGCTGACGACTCGGCGGTGGCCAGAAATCAGATCAAGCGTGCGCTTGAGCCGCTAGGAATCCCGATGGAAACCATGAAGAACGGCAAAGAAGCGCTCGATTGGTTGCGGGCAAAAGCCAAAGAACTCGGCGGTGACATTAGTCAGGTGGTACCGCTCATGATTTCCGATATAGAAATGCCCGAGATGGACGGGTACACTCTTACAGCAGAAGTAAAAGCAGACCCAGACCTCAAGAACATGCACATTATTTTGCATACATCGTTGAGCGGCGTATTTAATCAGGCCATGATTAAGAAAGTGGGTGCTGATGATTTTATTGCCAAATTTCATCCGGACGAACTCGCTGGTGCGGTGCGTAAATGGTTGGGTGCCGACGTTCTTGCCGAGCACGGTCCAGGTTAATCATAACAACAAGGTTGGTTTGTAGTTCGTGTCGAATCGCGAGTTAGGAAATACTGAGTACAATCAGTTCAGGGAGTTTCTCGAGCATCAGTGCGGTATCGTGCTGGGTGAGAACAAACTTTACCTGGTCAAAAGTCGTCTCGCGCCGCTGATGAGTCAATTCAATATTGATTCCCTGTCGGAGCTGGTGAAGCGCTCGATGCAATTTAGTGAACGAGCCTTGCGATCGGCTGTGCTTGATGCCATGACAACGAACGAAACCCTATGGTTCCGTGATATCTATCCCTTCGAATTACTAAAAACTAAGCTATTCCCTGAATTTCGAAGCATGCAGAGGCCATTACGTATTTGGTCGGCAGCTTCCTCGTCGGGGCAAGAAGCGTATTCCATTGCCATGAGCTTGCTCGAATTTCGTGCGAAGAACCCCGGTGCATTGCCCCGCGGTATCGAAGTGATTGGCACGGATATTTCAAACAAAGTGCTGGAACAAGCCAAGCAGGCTGAATTCGACGGCTTGGCATTGGCACGCGGCTTGAGCCCGGAGCGGCAAAGTAAATTTTTTGAGCCAGTTGAGAACAAACGCATGCGCGTGAAGAAAGAAGTGCGTGACTTTGTTTCTTTTCGTCACCTCAACCTGCTCGATAGCTACACCTTACTCGGTAAGTTCGACATTATCTTCTGTCGAAACGTACTGATTTACTTCTCTGCAGAGAACAAGCGTAAAATCCTCACTCAGATGCGCGGCTGTTTGCAGCCACAGGGGTATCTGATGCTTGGTGCCTCCGAGTCGATCTCGGGCCTTAGCGAAGACTTTGAGATGATTCGTTGTAACCCCGGTATTCTTTACCAGCGTAAGAACTAGACTCTTTTCTCCCTCGCTCACTGCCACATGAGTTGCCGCATGAATCGCCACATGCCCGCTATGCGGCAACTTTTGCCGCTTTACTGATTACTCCTCTTTCGCACAATCGTGGCACGAAACTTGCTCGTTTTCTGGTTGGACTTTAACCGGAGACGTATTTATGGCGCTCAGTTTAGAAAAAGGCCTTGGCATCCACCCTCACGCCTTGCTTGTACGCGAGCAACGGGCGGAAGTATTGGCGAGTAACTTAGCCAATGCGGACACCCCAGGTTATAAAGCGCGGGACTTGGATTTCCAAAGTGCCCTACAAAATGCCCAAAAGCGGCAAGGTTTCACCATGCAACGAACCAATGAACGACACTTCACCGTGACGCTCAGAGGGGGTGGTGATGAAAAATTTCGTGTTCCAAATCAACCAGATACGGGTGATGGCAATACCGTTGATGTACAAGTGGAACGGAACTTGTATCTGAGAAACGCAATGGAATACCAAGCAAGCCTGCGCTTCCTGACGGATCGGATTCAAGGATTAAACAAAGCGCTTGGCGGCAGTGGAGGACGATAGTCATGAGTTTATACACAGTAATGGATATTGCAGGTACCGCAATGAGTGCACAGAACGTGCGCTTGAACACCACGGCCAGTAACTTGGCTAATGCAAATTCAGTGAGTAGCTCGGCAGGTGAGACGTATCGTGCTCGACATCCAGTGTTTGCAGCGCAAATGCAGCAAGCGCTTGATGGCGGCCCAGGGCGCAATAGTATCCGCAAGGATAGCGGCGTCTCAGTGCAGGTGCTTGGGATTGTGGAAAGCGATAAGCCGTTGGTGATGGAGTACGCACCGAATCATCCAATGGCTGATGAGAATGGTTACATCTATAAGCCCAACGTGAACGTGATGGAAGAGATGGCAAACATGATTTCTGCCTCTCGGTCTTATCAAACGAATGTGCAACTAGCGGATACCACAAAGCAGTTGCTCAGCCGGACGTTACGTATGGGTCAACAGATGTAATGGCTTAAGCGGAGCATAACCCGATGGATAACATTACGAACGCAGCGCTTGAAGGCCTTTATTGGCCGGATAAAGGCGGAGTAGCTAAGGAAAACCCGGATGATACGCGGCTGACGCAGGAGGACTTCTTTAAGCTCCTCACGCAACAGCTCAGTATGCAGGATCCCACCAAGCCGGTTGAGAATGAGCAAATGATCGCTCAGATGACCAACTTTACGATGGCAGAAGGGATCACCAACCTGACCGAAGAGTTTAAGGGCTTTGCCCAAAGCATGACTTCGAATCAGGCTCTGCAGGCATCTTCGTTGGTTGGACGGCAGGTATTGATTCCATCGGATACCGCTTATTTCAATGGCTCACGCCCAATTGAAGGCATGGTGTCATTGCCGCAAACCGGTCAAGACGTGACGGTGCGCATTAAGAATGAGCGCGGTGAAGTGGTGCACAGCATGAATATGGGCACCTTACCACAAGGCCAACATAAGTTTACGTGGGATGGCACCTTAGCCAATGGCGAGAAGGTTCCACCTGGCGACTACATCGTTGAGGCAAATGGACGCGTCGGCGACCAAAGCGAATCCATTCCTGCATTGACCTACGCTTTCGTAGAGTCAGTCAGCATGGGCGGTCAACGTGGCGTCGTACTGAATCTTGAATCGATTGGTCGTATTGACCTGAAAGATGTTATCCAAATTACGAATGGCAGCGCGTAAGTCGAACTGCTGAGTCTAGGAAGAGGTGATTTATGTCATTTAATATTGCACTAAGCGGCCTTTCGGCTTCTCAGAAAGATCTCGACGTTACCGCGAACAACATTGCGAACGTGAAGACCACAGGTTTTAAGCGTTCACGCGTTGAGTTCGCAGACGTTTATGCGTCGTCGATCTTCTCAAACAACCGCACCAAGTCTGGTGATGGTGTGTTAACGCAGCGCGTTGCGCAGCAGTTTTCACAAGGTACATTGGACTTCACTGAAAACGCGTTAGACATGGCGATCAAAGGAAACGGTTTCTTTGCGACGTCACCGAGTATTACATCTCAGGACCTGTCTTATACGCGTTCAGGAACATTCAAACTGAACCGTGACAACTTCATTGTGGATAACGAAGGAAACTTCTTACAGACCTTCCCAGTGGACCGTCGTTCCGGCAGCACCTCTTCAGTTGCAGTCAGTACAATGCAGCCGATTCGGATTCCAGACGTAGCTGGAGCACCAAGCCAGACGAGTAATATCTTCACAGCATTTAACGTGGATGCACGAGTTACCCCAATTATAGAAACGGCGCCAGGTCAGTCGAACTTTGATGCTGCCGCACCGTCGACCTATCACTCGTCAACTTCAACGACCGTATTTGACTCGTTGGGCGAACCTCACATCGTAAATCTTTATTTCGTAAAACGTGAGCCGAATGTGTGGGACGTGTATGCGACTTTTGATGGCCAAGAGGTGAACCTAAACACACCTAATCCGAGCGCCGAGTCGGCAGCCGGTTTTACGGGAACTCGAATTGAGTTTGATGCGAGTGGTAACCCCGCAGTAACGCCACCGGATATCTCGTTCCCTCAAGTGAACTTTGATCTAGATGCGACTTTGCTGACAAATGGTGCTGATACGAACCAAAACATTCAGGTGAACTTCCAGAATGAGACTGGGACCAGTGTTCCTACGCAGTTTGCATCAAACTTTGAAATTACGAGTTTGCAACAGGACGGTACGACAGTAGGGCGTCTGACTAGTGTAGAAATCGACGCGGCTGGTTTGGTCGCTGCATCGTACTCGAACGGCGATACACAATTCCTTGGTCGTGTTTCTTTGGTTAATTTTGCAAACGAGCAGGGGCTTGAGCAAATAGGAAGCACCAAGTGGCGCCAAACGATTGACTCGGGTGAAGCGCTTGCGGGTGAGCCCAATACAGGCGTCTTCGGTGCCATTGAGTCGTCTGCATTGGAGAACTCAAACGTTAACCTGACGAAAGAACTGGTGGACTTGATCGTTGCACAGAAGAACTTCCAGGCGAACTCGCGTTCCCTCGAAGTGAACTCGACCCTGCAGCAAACAATCCTGCAGATTCGATAAGCTTTAGCAGCCAACTGGCTTCTAGCCAGCCACTGCAACGCGCGGCATTTGCCGCGCGTTTTTTATTTCCACTGTTGATTCTTCGTTCGACTCGTTTTTCAACGCAATTTACTTATGTCTGGCACCTTTTTTGCATTCTTAAAAGGTGACCATGCTGATGACAGTTTTTTGTCGAGGAGCACGCAATGGATAACTTGTTATATATCGCAATGAGCGGCGCGAAAGAGACCATGAATGGTATCTCGCTGCGTGCGAATAACCTGGCAAACGCAAATACCACGGGCTTCAAGGCTGATTTGCAAAATGCTCGAGCCATGCAGGCCTATAACGAAGGTCTGCCAACGCGGGTCTTTGCCTTAACGGAACGGCCGGGGCAAAACTTTGCCGATGGTGCCTTCCGCACGACGGGGCGTGATCTTGATGTGGCTGTGAAAGGCCCTGGCTGGATAGCAGTTGCTGATGAGAATGGCAATGAAGCCTATACCCGCAACGGTAACTTGCAGATTTCCACGACGGGAATGGTGCAAAACAGTAGCGGCCAACCGGTACTCGGAGATAACGGTCCGATTTTTGTACCGGTGCCGATTGCAAGCCTGTTCATCGGTAACGATGGCACGATTTCGGTGCGCCCAGAGGGAGCACCAGAAAACATTATCGAAGCGGTGGATCGGATTAAGTTAGTGAATCCGGTCAATCGTGACATGGAAAAACGTGAGGATGGCCTCTTTCGCATGAAAGACGGTGATCTGGCACCTGTCGATGCTTTTGTTCGCATTGAACAGGGCGCGCTGGAAAGCAGTAACGTTAATCCAGTGGAAGAAATGACTCACATGATCGCGTTACAACGAAATTTTGAGATTAACGTGAAAATGATGAAAACGGCGCAGGACAACGACCAGCGCTCTGAACAGTTAATGCGAATTTTCTAATGTCGGTCCGCCGACTGATGTGGATGGAGGTGATTTATGCATCCCGCCTTATGGATTAGTAAAACCGGTCTTGATGCGCAGCAAAAAGACATTGCAGTGACGTCAAACAACCTGGCAAACGCCAGTACCGTTGGTTTCAAAAAGAGCCGGGCGATCTTTGAGGATTTGCTCTATCAAAACATCAATCAACCGGGTGGACAGTCAACCCAGGATACTGAGCTTCCTTCGGGTCTGATGCTGGGTGCGGGTACGCGCGTTGTGGCAACGCAAAAGAACTTCTCCCAAGGCAACATGATTACGACAGAAAATTCGTTGGATCTGATGATTAACGGGAAGGGCTTTTTTGAGATTCTGATGCCGGATGGCACGATCTCCTATACTCGAAATGGTCAGTTCACGCTTGATGCGGAAGGTCAGATCGTGACGCCAGGCGCAGGTTATCCCCTGCAGCCAGCTATCAACGTACCGGACGAAGCGCTATCGCTGACGGTCTCACGTGATGGTGAAATCTCCGTGACGCTGCCAGGCCAAGCCGGTAACCAGGTTATTGGTCAAGTCAACTTGGCATCATTCATTAATCCGGCAGGTCTTGAGCCTGTGGGCGAAAACTTATTCAAGGAAACCGCCTCCAGCGGCGCACCACTGCAGGGTGTTCCAGGCATTGATGGTATGGGCGGAATTATGCAGGGCTCCCTGGAAACGTCGAATGTGAATGTGACAGAAGAGCTTGTGAATTTGATTGAATCTCAGCGCGTGTACGAAATGAACTCAAAAGTCATCTCGACCGTGGATCAAATGCTGGGCTTCGCAATTCAGCAACTTTAATGCGGAGAGCACTCATGGGAATCATTAAACTCGTTGTCACAGTGGCTCTTGGTCTGGTGTTAACGGCGTGCGCAGCGCAGCCGCAGCCACGACCAATGCCAGATGACCCCTTTTACGCTCCGGCGTATCCGGAGGAAATCGCGCCACCTGCGGTACCGAATGGTTCATTGTTTAATGGTCAGGTGAATGGCCTCTATTCAGACATTCGTGCGCGGAGTCTGGGGGACATTATTACCGTGGTGCTGCAAGAGTCGACGTCTGCATCGAAGTCTTCGTCAACGGATTTGTCGCGGAACACGAACGTAAATTTGCCAACACCGCAGGTACTGGGTAGGGACTTGAGTTTTCGTGGCTATTCGCTGTCAGCGGACCTTAACGGTGGCACAAATTTCAGTGGTGACGCGCAAGCGGACCAACGTAATCAGTTGACTGGCGAGATCACCGTGACAGTGATTCGGGTATTACCGAACGGCAATTTGATTGTGCGCGGCGAAAAGTGGCTCACCTTAAATAATGGCCAAGAGTATGTGCGATTGACCGGGATTATTCGGCCGCAAGATGTCAGCTCTGGCAACATGGTGGCGTCAACACGGGTTGCGAATGCACGTATCGAATATTCAGGTACGGGAAGCTTGGCAGATACACAACGCCAGGGTTGGTTAACACGATTCTTCAATGGCCCACTGTGGCCGTTGTAATCGGAATGATGGAGCGGATCATGAAGACAATTATTTCACGCAGTACGAACCGCTTACTCTCGGTGTCCTTTCTCTGTTCGCTGATGTTATTCAGTGGACTGTGGATGCCGATTGCGCAGGCGCAGCGGATCAAAGACGTGGCGACAGTGCAAGGGATTCGCTCGAACCAACTGATGGGCTACGGTTTAGTGGTCGGCTTGCCGGGTACCGGCGAGCGGACGCCATTTACCGACCAAACCTTCCGGACCATGCTCGGGAATTTTGGGATTAATCTGCCGGAAAATCAGCGACCGCAAATTAACAACGTAGCGGCCGTCGCTGTCCATGCGGAACTGCCTGCATTCTCGCGGCCAGGGCAAACCATCGACGTGACTGTATCTTCGGTTGGCGATGCCGACAGCCTGGTGGGGGGGACGTTGTTACAAACCTTCCTGAAAGGCGCAGACGGTCAAATTTACGCCGTGGCGCAAGGTAACTTAGTGGTGGGTGGTTTAGGTGCTCAGGGGCTTGATGGCTCAAGCATTGTCATTAACACACCCACTGTGGGCCGGATTCCGAATGGTGCCATGGTTGAACGCGAAGTTGAAACCGGTTTTGCCCACTCTGAATACATTACCTTCTTACTGAACCGTCCGGACTTCACGACCGCGCGCTTTATGGCAGAAGCAATTAACGAATTGATCGGCCCCGGTAGTGCAGTGCCTATGGACGCGGCTGCAGTGCGTGTTATCGCGCCGAGGGACCCCGGCCAGCGCGTGGCTTATCTCTCGACACTTGAGAATATTAATATTCGCCAAGGCGAAGCACCTGCACGAATTATTGTGAATAGTCGTACCGGCACCATAGTGGTTGGCCAGAATGTCCGTCTGCACCCTGCAGCGGTGGCGCACGGTAACTTGCAAGTGACGATTTCAGAGAACTGGCGTGTCTCACAGCCTGGGCCTTTTGCTCAAGGAGAAACAGTCGTGACACCCGATTCAGAAATTATTATCGAACAAGAAGATGCACGGATGTTCCGTTTTGATCCGGGTGTGTCGATGAACGATTTGATTAACGCGATTAACCAGATTGGTGCAGCTCCAGGTGACATCATTGCCGTGCTGGAAGCGTTGAAGCAAGCTGGCGCCATTGACGGTGAACTGGTCATAATTTAGAGGCTGGCAGCGAAATAAGCTGCGAGAGAGGTAACTATGGATCGCACGTTAGGACAAAACATGATGGAGCAAGCACGCTCCCATTACGTCCATGATCTGCAAGGGCTCGATAACTTGCGGCGTGCCGGTTTACAAAATAAAGATGATCATGAAGCGTTGCGAGAAGCGGCGCGTCACTTTGAATCGATCTTTATGGGGCAACTCCTGCAGAGTATGCGTAGTGCCAATGCGATCTTTGAAGAAGATAATCCGCTCAACAGTAACTACACCAATTTCTATCGTGATATGCATGATCAGCAGTTGAGTATGGAATTAGCGCAAACCGGTAGCTTAGGCTTGGCGGACTTGATTGTGCAGCAGTTGGCGCCGCAGACGGCAGAGAATTTTACGCCAGCCTCATTGTTACCGCAGGAATCGCTCGCTCATACTATGGCGCAGCGTGCACCGCGACCGCCTTTGCAAGCTGAGCCCGCCGAAGAGGCGCGTCCGACCCGTATTCACGCACTGATGCTGCGCGGCCAAGAACAAGTATGGCAGCCGCAAAGTCCAGTGGAATTCTTAGAACGCTTAGCGCCTTATGCCCAGCGGGCGGCGGATGAGGCGGATATTTCGCCCATGACAATGCTAGCGCAAGCGGCGCTTGAAACCGGTTGGGGACAGCATGTCATTCCAACGGCGGATGGTGAATCGAGTAACAATATCTTTAACATCAAAGCAGACCGTCGTTGGGACGGCCCCACAGCTGCTGCGCGCACGGTAGAGTTTGATGGCACGGTGGCCCACACGGAGAATGCGCGTTTCCGGGCGTATGATTCGGTGGACGAAAGCTTCCGAGATTATGTGAATTTCTTGCAGCGGAATCCGCGCTACCAAGAAGCATTGTCGGTGGGTCGCGACGCAGTGCGTTTTGCAGAGTCACTGCAAGAGGCCGGGTATGCGACGGATCCGGATTATGCGGATAAACTTAAACGAATCATGAACAGCGATGCGATGCGCGCGGTGCGTGAACGGTTTGGCTTCTAAGTGAGGGCCTAGGCAATGTCATTCGATTTGTTGAAAGTCGGTTCGAACGCGGCTCAAGGTCACCAACAGTCATTGTTGGTGACAGGTAACAATATTGCCAACGTGAACACGCCTGGGTATGTGCGCGAACGCACTATTTACAAGGAAGCGCCGGTTGGCCCGGGCATTAGCCGGGTTGAAATGGAGCGCATGCTCGATAAGTTTACGCAGCGCCAATACTGGGCTGATACCTCGCGTTATGGCTATACGTCGGCGTTTTTGAATGAATCCTCGAAGATTGATTCCATGTTGGGGAATTCAGATACCAGCGTGAGCGCAGCGATCACCAAATTCTTTAATATGTTGCAGGATCTTAACGATGATCCTTCCTCAATTGCGCAGCGTCAGCTGGTTTTAGGCCAAGCAAATGCCACGATTTCGCAGACGAAGGACATGAACAACTATCTGCAAAATCAGGAACGCCAGTTTAATCAGCAGCTTGAGTTAACTGTCGAGAAGACGAATAGCTTGCTGGTCAGTATTAGTGAAATTAATAAGCAGCTGGACCTGATTCCGAAGAATGCGACGGGCGGTGAGCGTCATACGCTCTTGAATCAGCGTGACGAAAAAATCCGTGAGCTTTCTCAGTACCTCAACGTCTCGGTACTGGAAGATCCGAACGGACGCTTGCGCGTGAATCTCGCTACCGGCCAAGCATTAGTGCTGGAGGACGGTACTTACAACTTAATGGCTTTAAAGGGCGACCCAGACCCGGATCGCCCTGAACTCGTGGCGATGATTCGCGCGGGTGGCAATGATGTCACGCAAAGTATCAATGAGATGCAGGTGGGCGGGACGCTCGGTGGTTTGTTGGCTTACCGCGCAGAAGTGCTTGAACCGACGCAAATGAAATTGGGGCAATTAGCCCTAGGTTTCGCAGACGCAATCAATAGTCAGCAGGCGTTTGGTTTGGATCTTGACGATGAATTGGGACAAGCCATGTTCACCTTTAATGGTGCCATGGTAACGGGGAACCCTGCGTCGACAAACCAGGGCACGGACCAACGTATTGAAGTGCGGCCACTCGAAGGCTCCATGAGTGCGATTGTCGCGAACAATTTTGAAATTGAAATCCTGTCTGCGAATACCTATCGCGTCATGCCATTAGATTCATCAGGGCAGGTGATAGGTAATCCAGCGGACTACGACGTATTTGATATCACCCCGCCAAACGGTGGTGGCGAAGACTTTGGTTTGGATATCGATTTTGTGACCGGCACTTATGTGGCCGGCGACCGCTTCATTATCAAGCCCACTAAAAATGCCGCGGATAACATTCAGCTGGCGATTACGCGAGCCGAAGATATCGCCTTAGCGTCGCCGGTTCGCGTGCGTGACAATGGTGCCAACGAAGGGCAGGGCACTCTGCAGTTGCAAGGCATTAACGGGCGCGACAATTTCTTCGACGGGAATGAATTAAGTGATAATGCGCCGGTGCAAATCAACTATCTCGGCTTCGCAGGTGGTCAGCATCAGCTAGAAATTGTACTGAATGATGGCTCGATTGAGACGCTGAATACGGCAAACATGAACAATGTCTTCGCGCAGATCCCAGCACTGGGTGATGTGGACTACGAAGTCAGCTTGCTAGGCCGCCCGGAAGCGGGTGATGTATTTACCATTGAGTACAACACCGGGGCGATCAACGATAATAGTAATGGACTAGAGATTGCCGCATTACAACGTGAAAACTTGATTCGTCGCAATCCAGAAAGTGTCTCGCAAGCCAACACCATGACGCTCAATGAGTCATACGGGCGAATGGTTTCGGACGTGGGTAACAAAGTGTCGCAAGCGCGCACCGCGGAGCAAGTTTCCAAGTCGATGCTTGAGCAGTCCCAAAAGTTCTATGAGGCGGTGTCGGGCGTTAGTCTAGACGAAGAAGCGGCGAACCTCATTCAGTACGAGCAGGCCTATAATGCAGCGGCTCGAATTATTACTGTGGCCCAGTCGATCTTCGACACCATCTTGAATGCAGCGAGGTAATAAGGGATGCGTATTCCAACAAATCAGCTGTATAACCAAGGTTTAAGCGCGGTGCTAAATGCCCAGCGTAAACTTGTAAATGTACAAAATCAGCTCGCGCGCGAAACCAAAATTTTGACGCCAGCAGACGATCCCGTGGGTAAAGCGCAGACTTTGGGTTTGGACGACAAGATTGGTCAGAACGAACAGTTCCAACGAAATGCCAACTTACTGTTGAACCGGCTGCAACGTTCGGATTCCGTTTATGGCAATATTACGCAAAGTCTCGACCGTGCACGAGTACTCATGGTGCAAGCGGGTAATGGTATTTTTGATGACCAAGATCGTCGTGCTTTGGCTGAAGAAATTAAAGGAATTCGTGACGAAGTTTTAGGACTCATGAATTCACAAGACGAAAACGGCGATTACCTATTTGCGGGCTTTCAGAAGCGGACCGAACCTTTTAGTAAGAACCCAGTGACTGGCGTCTATGACTACAATGGCGACGACGGTCGGAATCAGATTCAATTGTCGCCCGCATTACGAGTCACGAGTCTAGAGCCGGGTAGCGCAACATTTCAAAATGTTTCCGCCAACCGAACGGTTCGATTTGCCGATAGCACGGGTGATGTGAGTGGGTTCAACGCGCGAGTGGTTGACGAAGCTGCCTTCGATGCTTTCCATCGCGCGCAGTACAACAAGACCCAAGACCCGGCAGATAATGCGCTTGGCATTAACTTTGATGGCGCGAATATTGAGATCGTGCGGTTGAATGAAGCCGGCACCCCTGTTGTATCCGGCCCTTTCCCTTATACGCCTGGCGAGCCGATTCGCTTTGAGGGAATCGAGTTGCAACTGAATGCAGACTTGCAACCCGGCGACTCGGTGGAAGTGCGATTGAGTGAGCCATCGCAGAATGTGCTGACTACCCTAGATACTTTTATCGACGCGCTGACTCGTGGTGGCTTGCCGTCTGAGTATTATCAATCAGAACTTAAAAATGCTCTGGAAAACATGGATGCTGGCCAAGCCCAATTAGCGGCAACCCGTGCTCAAGTAGGTGGGCGTATCAACGTGTTACAGAATTCCATTATGACCAACATGGATTTGGCGATTTCGAATAAAGAAACGCGAGCGCGCATTAGTGATGTGGATTATGCCGAAGCGATGACTGAGTTAACTAAGCAAGACGTTTCGCTGCAGGCTGCGCAGGCGACCTTCACTCGGATTACACGGCTGAGTTTATTCGACTTCATTCGTTAATGTGCATCTTGAAATAGTCACTTAAAAAGGCCCGTTTGGGCCTTTTTTGTATGTTGAGGCTAATTCATCGAACAAATGCTCATTTTATTCACTTTTCTTCATTAAAAAGATTAAAGATTTCCACTGCTTTTCCGATACATAAATTGAACGATAAACAGAATGATTAAAAGGCCACCAAGAGCCTTCACTCTGACGAAAACTGGAGAGAGCAGCTATGTCTTTATATGTAAATACAAACGTATCGTCGCTGAATGCTCAGCGTCAATTGATTACCTCTGGTAATGCCTTGGATACTTCATTCCAACGTTTATCATCAGGTTTTCGTATCAACAGCGCAGCAGATGATGCTGCAGGTTTGCAAATCACTAACCGTATGACGTCTCAGATCATGGGTCTGAACCAAGCGGTACGTAACGCGCAAGACGGTATTTCAGTCTCGCAAGTTGCAGAAGGTGCATTGCAAGAAGTAACTAACGCATTGCAGCGGATTCGCCAGCTGGCAATCCAGGCGCAGAATGGTATAAATACCACAAACGACCGTGTTGCATTGCAGAAAGAAGTATCAGCTCTGAAAACAGAGATAACTCGTATCGCCTCAACCACCCAATTCGCGGGTAAAAATCTGCTAGATGGCGGCTATAATGAAGTATTTCTGGTGGGAGCGAACGCTGGCCAGCTAATTTCGATTAATTTGTCACGTCAATCATACACTGCAGAAGGACTCGCGATTGCGGATTTAAGTATCTCCACAAACGCTGGCGCTGCTAGTGCTCTTGAGTTTTTAGACAATGCAATCTCAACCATTGGTGCAGCACGTGCAGATTTGGGTGCGATTCAAAACCGCTTCCAGTCAACCATTCGTAACCTGAGCAATATCTCAGAGAACGTCGCGGCAGCACGCTCACGGATCATGGATACAGACTTTGCGATGGAAACAGCAGAGCTAACCCGTAACCAGATCATCCAGCAGGCGAGCACGACCATTTTGGGTCAGGCGAACCAGAGACCACAGGCGGCGTTGTCACTGTTGGGTTAATCGGACAATTAGTACGAGAATTCGTACGAAGAGTAAGGATTGCTCTCTTGTCACGGCAAGATTGCCGGGCCCTCGCGGCCCGGCATTTTTGTTTCTGCACGTCTTTGTTTCTATTCTTCGGTTGATTGCAGCAGGGGCAGCGGGTAGTATCTAAACGATTGACCCAATACGATTTAAAGCGGCGTTTAGTGGTAATCTATATCACATTTTTGGGGCGCGTCGTTCAAGCGTGTTGAGTCTGAAATTATCATTTTTTTCTCGCGAGTGAGGGCAGCATCATGTCAATTTCGGGTCCAGAGTTACAGCAATTGATGCTCGAGTCAGCGGCTGACGCTGTGAAATTTGCACAAGAGGAGTTTTCGGTTCCTCTGGATCAATCGCCTGAGAGTATTGCGGCGGTTGACGACTTAATTCTTGCGGTGCGCGAGCGTTATCAAAACGATGTACATGACAGCAAAGTGATTTTTACGCTCTGTAACTTGTTCGGGGCCTACATTGGTGAAGTATTCCGCACGCGTTATGGCGGTACTTGGGTATATGACGATGGCGACAAAGATGCCCCGGCGGTCTTCCTTGCCATTGGCGAATATACCTTCGCGTTTGCCGGTATTGTGTACCAGCGTTTAGTGAATGATCAGACGTTGAGTACCCGTTTGTATTACGAAGAAGCTGTCAAAAACGCAGCGCAAGCTCACTAAGTAATATTCTCAATATATCCTCAAAGCCGCGCCAGACGAGGCTTTTTTGTACGAGCTAGAAACGAAGTGGCAAAAAGCGGCAAAAAATTGCCGCTTTTTCCTAAAGAGTTGCCGCCCCCCTCCGATAACTAGTGTGAGCATCACAACGATGCCGAAGAAAAACACACTGAATGCATATTCCCATTGCGGGAACCGGATAAATTAGAGGGGGACTTATGTCTCTTTATGTAAACACCAACGTCTCTTCACTGAACGGCCAACGTCAGCTGATGAACTCATCAAACGCTTTGGGAACATCATTTGAGCGCCTGTCATCAGGTTTCCGCATTAACAGTGCGGCCGACGATGCGGCTGGCCTCCAGATCACTAACCGTATGACTTCACAAATCATGGGTCTGAACCAAGCGGTGCGTAACGCACAAGACGGTATCTCAGTTGCCCAGGTTGCTGAAGGTGCATTGCAAGAAGTTACGACTGCGCTTCAGCGTATTCGTCAGCTGGCTGTGCAGTCTCAAAACGGTATTAACTCAACGAATGATCGAATCGCTTTGCAGAAGGAAGTATCTGCACTCAAAACTGAGATTACGCGTATTGCGTCAACGACTCAGTTCGCAGGTAAAGACTTGCTGAACGGTAAGTTCAACGAGTTGTTCTTAGTCGGTGCAAACGCCGGTACTTCACAAAACATCTCAATCAACTTGTCGAAGCAAACTTTCGACGCTACAGGTTTAGGTGTAAACGATGTAAGCGTTTCGACAACGGCAGGCGCTGCTGCAGCATTGCAGAAGATCGATGACGCTATCTCT
Source organism: Idiomarina sp. (assembly GCA_020831965.1). GTDB lineage: Bacteria > Pseudomonadota > Gammaproteobacteria > Enterobacterales > Alteromonadaceae > Aliidiomarina. The sequence continues at coordinate 344,949 of JAFIFP010000009.1, read as the reverse complement.
ATCATCGGCGCACAGCGTGCTGACTTGGGTGCGATTCAAAACCGCTTCCAGTCAACGATTCGTAACCTTTCGAACATCGTTGAAAACGTCTCTGGTGCACGTTCACGCATCATGGATACCGACTTCGCTGCAGAAACTGCAGAGTTGACCCGGAACCAGATCGTTCAGCAGGCAAGCACGACTATCTTAAGTCAGGCGAACCAGCGTCCAACAGCAGCACTTTCACTGTTGGGTTAATAGCGCAGCGCGCCGGTTAGACCCGGCGCACTCCGAGGACAGCAGTATTTGGGGATGGACCCCTGCCAAGAGTCGGTTGCTCGGGGAAAGGAGGAAACTCCATGGGGCGCCCCGGGTGACCGGCAGACCAAATTTTTAAAGCTCTCAAAGCTCTCTCTCGTCAGAGACCTTTTCGCCAGGCCCTCGGGCCTGGCATTTTTCTTTATACGGCAAGTACTTGCCGCTTTCTCGCAAAATGCCTGTACAGAATTCCATCGCTAAGCCGATATAGTGTCTGTAGGGGATAGCCAAAGCGAAGACAGCGTTGCGGCTATCATGTTTCCGCTCACAGCGGGGCAGGGGTATGTCACTGTATATTAATACGAACATCGCCGCATTGCGGGGCGTGCGTTTGCTGGGTATGTCGAACATGAGTCTCGACGCCAGCATGCAACGCCTATCGAGCGGATTCCGGATTAACTCGGCTGCAGACGATGCAGCTGGGCTGCAGATCAGTACCCGTCTCACAAACCAAATTCAAGGTCTTCAGCAAGGTTCACGCAATGCGCAAGACGGCATTTCTGTGGCCCAGGTTGCTGAGGGCGCATTGCAAGAGACCACTACCATTCTCCAACGCATTCGCCAATTAGCGGTGCAAGCGCAAAATGGTGTGTATTCCACGCGTGACCGTATCGCCATTCAAAAGGAAGTGACGCAACTCACTACTGAGCTGAACCGTATCTCCGAAACTTCAGAGTTTGCGGGTAAGAAACTTTTGGATGGGAAGTTCAGTGCCAACTTCCTAGTTGGGGCAAACGGTGGTCAGAATATTAAGATCGACCTGACTAAGCGCGCTTTTGATGTCGATGGTTTAAAACTAGACAATCTATCGGTCTCACAAACTGCAGGCGCAGCCTCAGCCCTTGCACGTTTAGACAAGGCGATTGCGACTGTTGGCGAGTCTCGAGCAGAACTTGGCGCGTTACAAAACCAGTTTCAGTCAAGAATTCGCTCTTTGTCCAATACCACAGAGCAGCTTTCAGGCGCGCGGTCACGGATTCGTGATACCGATTATGCGCGCGAAGTTGCCGACTATGCCCGTCAACAAATCCTTCAGCAAGCAACCATCGCCATGATGGCTCAAGCGCAGCGTATGCCGCAGATGGTATTACGTTTACTTGGGGTTTAGTACTCAACACGGTCGACCGACCAAAGAAAAGAACTGACTGACCCGAGAAAGGAGGTTGTAGGGGGGCACCCGGGCCAGCCAGCAGACAGACGTGTCAAAAAAATGTTCATGTTCGTTGTCTTACACAGATACTAAGCAGGTACTGTGCCAACTCTTATCGACAACAAAAAAATCTTAAAATTCTTCTAAAGCCCCCTAATTCACACCTATTTTAACTTATTTTTTCACCCGTGCGGGCCTCGTATTTCTTGGTGTTACGTAAAAAAGAGGAAAAAAATTGCCGAAACGGCAAAAAAATTCCTCAAGTCTCCTTTGCCGCTGCCGATACCTTCAGATGTAGGGGAAGCTTAAGTTCTGAATGGTTCAGGCTTAGGTAGTTTTAAAACGGCAGCAAGCGAGTCTTGCTAAAGGAGACAATTATGTCACTTTTTGTAAATACGAACGTGTCATCTTTGAATGCACAACGTAACTTAGGCAATGTAAGCAATCAGTTGGGAACCTCGTTTGAGCGTCTTTCTTCTGGTTTCCGCATTAACAGCGCGTCTGACGATGCCGCTGGCCTGCAAATCAGTAACCGTATGACTTCACAGATCATGGGTCTGAACCAAGCGGTGCGTAACGCACAAGATGGTATTTCAGTTGCCCAGGTTGCCGAAGGTGCCTTGCAGGAAGTTACCACTGCATTGCAACGTATTCGTCAGTTAGCGGTGCAGTCTCAAAACGGTATCAACTCAACGAATGATCGAATCGCTTTGCAGAAGGAAGTATCTGCACTTAAAACTGAGATTACGCGCATCGCGTCGACAACTCAGTTTGCGGGTAAAGATTTGCTAAACGGCAAATTTAACGAGCTGTTCTTAGTCGGTGCAAACGCGGGTACGTCACAAAACATCTCAATCAACTTGTCGAAGCAAACTTTCGACGCAGCGGGTCTGGGTGTGAATGACGTCAGTGTTTCTACGAGCACTGGTGCTGCTGCTGCATTGCAGAAAATCGATGACGCAATTTCATTGATTGGCGCACAGCGTGCTGACTTGGGTGCGATTCAAAACCGCTTCCAGTCTACGATCCGTAACCTCTCGAACATCGTTGAGAACGTATCGGGCGCACGTTCGCGTATCATGGATACAGACTTTGCAGCGGAAACTGCAGAGCTTACCCGTGGTCAGATTATCCAGCAGGCTTCAACAGCTATCTTGAGTCAGGCGAATCAGCGGACTCAGGCAGCGTTGTCGCTACTGGGCTAAAGCACGCGAAGCAGCTACACTAAGGTTTAAACTCACATTTAAACCTAGTGTGCTGCCAGCACAAGCTGAGGTTGGGAGGACAATATGAGTATTGAAACCACCAATAGAGTAGACACGAACCTCGTGAACTCTGGTCCACGTGTGGATCAACCGGGGAATGATGTTCGTGAGCGTCCTGTGCTGGCGGAAAATCAGACCGATCGTGTACGTAACGTTGAATCACCAAGAGATGCCCTGTCACAAACCGAGGAAGCTGTCCGGTTGTCGGTGGAGCAAACCGAAGTTGAGGCTCAAGAAATTGCTTCTGCGGTCGATAATATGAATGAAGTGCTGGTGATGAATAATCGCCAGTTACAGTTCACTATCGACGAAGATGCGAATCGGACAGTCATTTCGGTCTTGGACAGTGAATCGGGCGAAACCATTCGCCAAATTCCAAGCGAAGATGTGTTGCGTTTAATTGCTCGGATGCAAGAGATGGGAAGTGGGATCGATAGTGCTGTCGGCGTATTAATCGACAGTCAGATCTAAGTAGAGGTGGAACATGGGTATTTCGTCATTAGGTATTGGTTCAGGCTTAGCTCTGGATGACCTCGTGTTTCAGCTGGTGCAGGCTGAGCGCGCTCCGCGGCTCCAGGCGATAGAGAAACGCCAGGAACAAGCGCGTGTGCAAATTTCTGCACTCGGTAGTTTGCGTTCGTCCATGAACGCGCTCCGAGACCCGTTACGTACTTTGTCTGATCCAGAACGGATGCAAGGTCGTGCGGCGAAAGTTGAAAACCCGGACGAAGACAATCCATTTTTCACCATGGAATCTTCTCGCTCTGCCGCACGCGGCAACTACAATATTGAAGTGCTGGAACTGGCGCGCGGAACTCGCGCCCAGTCCGGCGCTTTTGTTAATGCCGACGAAAAAGTAAACGAAAGTGCGGGTAATCTAACTTTTGCCACAGCAGATGGTGAGAAGACCTTCAATGTTGAAGTGAAAGCGGGGGCCAAGCTTTCTGATATCGCTAGTGCGATTAACAACTCCAAGGAAAACTTTGGGGTGGCCGCAAGTATTATTAACACTGGGGGCGCTAATCCTGAGACTCGTCTGGTGTTTACCTCAACCGTAACCGGCGAGGCCAAAGAGCTGAGCGTAACCAATGACAACGCGGAACTAGATCGTGTGTCTACGCAAGCCACGGGGCCTGATCCTGCGGGGATGGAAATCCGAGCGGAAGATCGTTCGCGTGATGCACGTATTAGTATTGACGGCATCATGGCGTATAGCGACACCAATCGGTTTGAAAACGTGATTCAGAACACTGCGATCATCGTTGAACGCTTAACTGAAGAAGATAAACCAATTAAAGCCAGTGTCGACTTTGATAAAGCCGGCGTGCGTTCTGCGATTAATAGTTTCGTCAGCGCATACAATGGCTTGATTGACCAAATTAATAGCGCGACGCGCTATCGTCCAGCTACAGAGGAAGGCGAGAGCCGCAGTGGTCCATTGATTGGCGACTCACTGGTGCGTTCGATTCAATCCAGTTTCTCTTCGATTGTTTCAGGTAGTGCGGGTCAGCCAGGTGGCGTGAACACCTTATTCCAGATCGGTTTGACCTTCGACAATGAAGGCAAGCTGCGGTTTAGCTCCGACTCTATCGGTGACCAAGGTACCGGACGTCAGCGTTTGAACCGCGCATTGGAAGAGAACTTTGACCAAGTAAGCGAGCTCTTTTCTGGTGACAACGGTATTGCCAGTCGCCTCGATAAGCTGGTGACGCAATACGGTCAGTCAGGTGGATTGATTCAAGCGCGTACTCAAGCGGTTGAGAGCCAACAACAACAAATTCGGAATGAGCGTGAAGCCTTCGACCGTTATATTCAGTCGTTCGAAGACACGCAGCGTAAGCGGTTCGCCGGTCTTGATAAAATGATTGCGAATCTGAATAACAGCTCGAACATGATGTTTGCCCAAATGGGCTTCATGTAAGACACTAGAATAAAAGAGGTGCCCTATGTATAACAAAGGTCTTAAGGCGTATCAGACGGTTGGTGTAACCAACCAAGCTGCAACGGCCGACCCATACCGCGTGATACAAATGCTCCTGCAGGGTGCTTTGGAAAAAATGGCTTATGCTCGAGGTGCCATCGAGCGTAAGGACCATGAAGGGAAGTCTAAGAATTTAACCAAGTCTGTGGCCATTGTGTCGGCTCTGCAAGGGTCGTTAAATATGGACATTAAGGCCGATGTTACGAATAATCTCTATGACTTATATGGCTTCGTCATGGACCAATTAACTGACGTAAGCTTAGACAACGACGTGGAGAAGATTGAGCGCGCGATGTACGTGATTCGTCAAATCAAAGAGGGCTGGGATGCAATTCCTCCCGCTGCCCGTGATGAAGGTCTGCGCATGCAAGAACAGCGAGAGGCTGTGGCTCGATGAAGGAACACGTCGCAGAGCTGCGTCGTTTGGAGTCCGCAATAGATGCATTTATGGCGGACTCCGAAGATACAAGGGAAGAAGCGGCCGCGTTAGTCGCAGAACATCAGAAGAGGCTGGAAAGCCTCTTTGCTGATCTAGGTTCGCAGAAACCCGAAGGGGAGCTGTTGGCTTTCTTGCAAGCAACTCAAGCGAAACTCACAGAGTGGACGAAGCAAGCCGAACGTGAGCGCGAAGAGACACGTAAGCAGTTACTGAATTTGGCACAAGGGCGAAAGGCAAAGCGACAGTACTAAGCATCCCGCGCTTTCGTAAACTATTCCGCAACTTGAAAAGCGTCTGCATGATAAAAACAATTCAATACCACCTTGCACCAACGCCTGAACAACAAACTCAACTTGAAGAAGACCATGCCGTCGCGATTCGTTCGCAGTGGCAGACTAATCGCGCTGTTTTCGCAGCGATGATGCCCAACTTATTACCTTTTTTCGATGATGAATCGGTGGATGAGTATGGCTTGTTCTGTAATAAAAATGGTCAATTGAATTTGGCAGGCAAGACCAACGGCCAAGTGATTTATGGCCTCGAGCCGAAAGCTGAGTGTGCCGCGGACATTGCGCATTTCCAGAAAGCCGCGCCGGTATTTTCGTTAAGTGGGCAGAAGATTAAGTACACGCCATTGCTGCGCGCGTACCAAATGCCAGAGAGCCAGGGCTATGTGCCCGCATTGCCTTTGCAACCGCTCCCCGAGCATCCAGACACCATTATTCTGCTGGGGTTGGGTTTAGGTCATGTACTCGAAGAGCTGCTTAAGGTTTGTACACCGAAGAATATTGTCGTTTACGAGCCTACGCTTGACTTCTTCCGAGGTAGTTTACAGGCTGCAAATTGGCAGGCCATTCTCATGGGTGCGCAAGAGCGTGGGGTTCGACTATTTTTGCAGATTGGTCAAGATGCCTCGGGAATTAGTAGTGACCTGACAGAGCTCCGTCAAGCCTTCCAAGTGGATCAGGTCTTTGCGCTACGCCACTATCATCATCCGCTCATGGACGCGATTTTTGATTATCTCGTGAGCCCTGACTTCAGTCTGGACCAGCTCGTGAATGGTAATGTGGAAGTGCAGCCGACTTTTCGTCTGACACAATATTTGCCGCCGCGTGCGGGGCGCATTGAAAGTCACTTGGAACGGGAAGAGGCTGCTGAGAAAGTTACTGCCGCGCGCGCTCTGAAGTTAAAGAATTTAGCTGCATTTGCTGAGCAGTTTCCCGATATTTATGAACAATTCGCCGAATATCAGCCGCAGCAGTGGCAAGCATTTATTGGTGATGATGGTGAATTGAACGTCTATCATGAGACGCGGCTAGGCGCGCTTTACCACGCGCGCCCCTCTGAGCTGGCCGCACAAACTCAGCAGCTGTTCTCTGAAGAGCCAAACCGAAACGATATGTTTGCCGGCTATACGGGCGGGAAGTTGCGTCGTTACGTGCACTTCCGTCATGCCCGCAAGTTCGGGAAGTTATTCGATGAACTCGAGGATGATGGACAGTTTGTGCCAGATGTTTTGAGCAGCTTAATTTGGTTTGGTTTGGGTTTAGGTTATCAACTCGAGTCATTCGTGCAGTCTTACGACATCAAGTCTATGTACATTTATGAGCCCAACCCTGATTTCTTCTACTGGTCACTGTTTACTGTGCCTTGGCATGAAATTTTGCCACGTCAGCGCGAAGCTGGAATGCATTGGTATCTGAACATTGGTGACGATGGCACTTACCTTGCTGAAGACATGTTTGAGCAATTCCACTCTGACGGGGGCTACTTAACGGCAAGTGCATTCTTTTATGTGCCCATGCATTACCCAGGCATGCAGGCCAATATTCAGCAGCTTCGCCGTGACTTTAAGAGCTACTTGATGCTCTGCGAGTACTACGATCATGTGCGTTATTTCCTCCGCCATAGTGAAACCAACTTGGAACGTGGTGCTATGGTTTTACGGAATAACCCAAGTTTGCCGCCAGAGATGGCGGATCGGCCGGTCATGTTAGTAGGGAATGGCCCGTCCTTGGACGACACGATTGCACAACTACAAGCCCGTCGAGATGAGTTTGTGGTGGTGTCTTGCGGCACTGCATTAAAGCCTTTGTATGAAGCGGGGATCACGCCAGACTTCCACACGGACGTTGAACAGAATCGAGTGACCTACCAGTGGGTTACGCAAGTACCCGATCGTGACTGGTTGAAGCAGATTACCGCGTTAACACTGACTTCATATCATCCGGATACTGTGGCGTTGTTCAAAGACCACTGGGTGGTATTTAAGTACGGTGAGGCCGGTACGGCCGCATTCCTAAGACCTGAAAAATACAATAACGCGTTTTTTAAACTGGATTACTGCTATCCCACAGTGACCAATATGGCGATTGCGTTAGTGGTGTCCTTAGGCTTCAAAAACATCTATTTAACTGGGGTCGATTTAGGTTTCAAGAGTCATGACCATCATCACTCGAAGAACTCGGCTTATTACCAGTCGAAAGACAGCAAAAGTTGGCATGACTACAAGAAGGTTGCCGGTGAGGGAATTCCCGTGCGGGGTAATTTCGATCCCATGGTGTTCACCAAGTATGAGTTTCAGCTCTCGAGCCGAATCATGTCGCAGTTATTGCGTTTGCATCCGGATGTACGAGTCGTGAACACCAGTGATGGTGCGTATATTGAAGGTACGCAGTCTTGTCGTTTTGCCGAGTTACCCGAGTTTTCAGCACAGAACCGCAGCGAAGTGTTGGGCTATTTGCAGGAGCATCTCTTCACTCGCGAGGGAGTCGATGCCATGCTTCAGCGCGTGCAGTCACGAAATCAGCGAGAGCATGTGAGCGCCGAGGTGGATGCGATGTTGGCAATCCTCGACGAGCCCGTCACAACCCGGCAGGAAGCAATGGACAGGTTAGGACGGGAGAAAGAATTCTTACTCGACATGTACCGCCAAGAACAAAGCTTGTGGTTCTATTTGATTTTTAGCAGCGCACATTTTGTCAGTGCGGCTTTAGTTCGCCTACTGTACTTATCAAACGACGAAGCGCAGTCTCTCGAGAACTTCCAACGGGGAACAGAGATTTGGCGAGAGTATTTGGCCGTGGCGCGTGACGAGTGGTTGGATAATGGCGATGCATTGGATCAGACGGTGATTAAATCTTTGCTACCGCCAGATCCAGCTGCTGAAGAAACACCTGTAAAGCCGACTTAATGGTATCAAACTGCGCCTGATCAAGGCGCTGTTGCTCATCTAAGCGAAGCATGAGGGCTGCGAGGTTGCGTTGTAAGCCCTCCGCCCATAGGGTTACAGGCGCGCGTTTCATGCGAATGCTCTGCAGGTCGGCGAGCGGGGTTGCGAGAATCGTTTGCAATGCACTCGCTGCGGGTGGCTTTAGGCTATTGAGCCAGGGTGCAAAAGGCGCCCACAAATCAAGATTGTGAGGTGTTTGTTTCCAGCCTAACTGGCAGGATGAGCGAGGCTGCAACAGCTTTTCTGGGAGATGCACATGCGCTGGTTTGAGCGCTGAAATCACTTCACCACCCACATCTAAGCCACGGCTCAATTGATACACGCGAACGTTCGGATATCGGGCAATGGCTTGTTGGGCTTCAAACGCAGCGAGTTGAAACTCCCGTTTCGTCAGCAAAGGTTGTTCATCAATGCCCGTGACTTCAATCAACTCACCACTATGTTCCACATAGCGAGCCGGATCTTGCTGCTCGTAAATCCCGCCCTCTGCATGATGCTGCGCGATTGAGGGAAAGCCAAAGTCAACGCCTGCCAGCCATATCTCCTGCGCGCCGAGCTCGGCAATGAGCGGAATCGCGAGGTTTAGAACAGTTGGAAAGGCCTGCGTAATCCGAATCACGTCCGCTGGAAAGCCCGGTAACAATTCATCGACGGGATGCCCCTCCAGAAGAAACGTAGCAGAGTCGCCAAATAGCGCGCGTTGATGGCGATTGAATCCGACCGGCGCAATTAAGGTTACCGACTCCAGGTACTTGGTTGGCAGTTTTTTAACATGACTGGCGTTGAGTTCCAGTTCTAAATGAAAATGTGGTGTCACGCCATGGTGAGCTAATGTGTGCAGTGTGGTACCACAGGAAATAATCAAATACCCCTCGGCATGGCCTGCTTGAATGGCGGCGAGGGTTGTTGTGAGTGATGGCCCATTACCGAGAATCAGTGCCGGGAGTCGTTTACCTTGGACTTCGGGCCAGCGTGTGCGGCGGGTGAGGCACACATGCTCGGGCAACACTGCTTGTACTGCCGCGTGAACAGCCCGTTGTAATCCCATTGCCGGCTGCACTCGATATCGGAGTTCTAACTCAACCAGCTGCCGCAATTGCCGCGCACTCGAGGTATCCGCCCCCTGAAATAGCCGGAGTTGCCACGGAATCTCGACGGGCAGTCGATTCAATTCCTGCGCGAGCTGTGCCGGCAGATGTTCTAAAGCATTGCGCAGTTGGACCACTTGTACGCCGCGGCGACCGAACTGACGCACGGTGTCTTCGGTGATTTGCGTATCGACACTCAAAAACACGAGCGTCTTCAACTGTGGGAGTGCCAACACGGCATCGAGCACAGCAGGGGTCGTATCACAGAGTAGAAGATGTTCAATGTCCGAGAGCGTCATGGGCTGCTCGCGAAGACGGTCAATCAGCTCATTCTGTAAAACAAATTCAGGTTGCTGGCGGAACTTGTGGGTGTGGCGACGTAGCACCGGATCGCAATCATGATTCAGCGTCAGTGCTTGTTGAAAATGCCATATTTCTTCTTCAGCAGACGGTTCGTATTGCGGGTGAATCACCGTGCAGGGCTCAATGGGTATGCCATGCTCTCGCAATGCTTGTGAGTCTTGCTCAAGCTGAGACAAATCGCCGGCTAATTGAAAAATGACCGTGGTATTGCGCAGTAAAGGTGTCCAATCAATGCAGTGAAAACTGGCATACAGATGTTCGAGATTCGGTACATAGAGCAATACAAAAGGAGCCGCAGCGTCACGCAGACAATGCAGTAGCCTGCCACCATCGTCTTCGAGCTCCACCGCGATCAGGGTGGCACCAGGAGCGATACTGGGATAGCTGCGGCGTAGGTGCAGTGGCGGCCAGGCCATTTGCATGGTGCTGCCAAGCAGTAAGTTACCATGACCTTGTTGGTCACAGCACAGTGATCCCTCGGTGTCTTGATGTTGGCGGAGTTGTGTCGCGAGTGGCGGAACTTGCGTTTGTAGCAAAGCCAAATTGGTGAAGAAGCGCTCGCGGGCGCTCTCCAACCAAAGTGACAAGCGAGCATCATCGGGTTCGAGCTGATGCCGGAAATCACGAAATTGCATCAGACTTTACCGTGCTGAGCGACGGCCTCCAAAACACAGGCAATGACCTGTTGCTGGTCAGCGTCAGACAGTCCTGGATGCAGTGGTACGGTAATGGCTCCCGCATAATAACCTTCGGCACCGGGGAAATCCCCCGCGTGGAAACCGAGCTGCTGATAGTCAGGCTGCAAATGGACGGGAATATAGTGCACGTTTACACCAATGCCGTGTTCACGCAATGTTTCAAAGACGGCGCGGCGAATATCGGGGTCCACTTGGATCACGAAAAGGTGATAGGACGAGTAGACCTCGTTCTCAACGAACAGCGTCAACAACGGCGCGTCCACGAATGCGTCTTCATAGCGCGCGGCAATCTCATTGCGGGTAGCCACATATTGATCCAAGCGTTCAAACTGGCTCAATCCTAATGCTGCTTGCAGCTCAGTCATTCGGTAGTTGAATCCCAACGCGTGCTGCTCGTAATACCAAGGACCTTCGTGAGCAAACTGCAGACGACTCGCGTCACGGGTAATGCCATGACTTCGCAGATCACGCAGGCGCTCGGCAAGTTGTGCATCACGAGTAGTCAATAAACCGCCTTCAGCCGTGGTAATGATCTTCACCGGATGGAAGCTAAATACCGTGATATCTGAATAGCGGCAGTCGCCAACGGGGGCATCTTGATAGCGACCACCAATGGCATGGCTGGCATCCTCAATAATCCGAATACCCAAGGGTTGAGTGAGCTTGGCAATGGCCGCCATGTCACAGCTGGCGCCACCAAAGTGAACTGGAATTAAAACTTTTGGTAAGGTGCCCGCCTGTTTGGCCTCATTGAGTTTACCTGCCAGTGTGCTGACACAAAGGTTGCCGGTGGCGGGGTCAATATCCACAAAGTCGACCTTGGCTCCGCAGTAGCGCGCACAATTTGCTGAGGCAACAAAGGTGTTAGGTACCGTCCAGACCAAGTCGCCGGGACCTACATCAAGGGCCAAGCATGCCAAATGCAGGCCAGCGGTCGCGGAGTGGACCGCAATGCCAAAAGGAACTTGGCAATAGTCGGCAATAGCTTGCTCGAACTGCGGTACCACGGGGCCTTGAGTAAGAAAGTCACTCTTTAGCACCGCAACGACCGCGTCGATGTCGGCTTGGGTAATGTCTTGGCGGCCGTATGCAATCATGAGTTCGCTAGGAGGTTAAAGTCACGAATTTCAGAGTCGGTAAGGAAATGTGGATTCGCTTCAGAGTTGTACTCGAAGCCTACTTCCGCCTGTTTACCGCGCTCCTCTAATGCATTGTGCGCATAGTTGATGTGACCAGAGAACATCTTAATGGTCGGTGCAATAACGTAATGATCATCGAACTCGAAGGTGTGGTAAGAATCATCAGCCGGACACATCACCTCATGAAGTTTTTCGCCTGGGCGAATACCGACAAACTTATGGGTCGCGAAAGGCGCCATGGCCTTGGCTAAATCAACAATGCGTACGGAGGGGATTTTGGGTACGAAAATTTCGCCACCATGCATCCGCTCAAAATTCTTTAATACGAAGTCCACGCCTTGCTGCAGCGTAATCCAGAACCGCGTCATGTCCTTGTGAGTAATGGGAAGCTGCTTTTCTCCGCGAGCGATAAGTTGCTCGAAGAACGGCACCACGGAACCGCGTGATCCCACTACGTTACCATAGCGCACGACCGCAAAACGCGTCGGCCGGTCACCCGTCATGTTATTCCCTGCAACAAAGAGTTTATCCGAGCAGAGCTTAGTCGCACCATAAAGGTTCACGGGGTTGGCGGCTTTATCAGTAGACAGCGCAATGACGCGTTTTACCCGATTGTCTATGGCTGCCAACACGACATTTTCAGCGCCATCGACGTTCGTGCGAATACACTCAATCGGGTTATATTCAGCCGCCGGTACCTGCTTCAAAGCTGCCGCATGAATAACATAGTCGACGCCATACATGGCGCGACTGAGTCGTTCACGGTCACGCACATCACCGATGAAGTAACGCATGCAAGGTTGATCGAAGGTTTGCTGCATTTCGAACTGTTTCAGTTCATCGCGACTGTAGATGATGATTTTCTTAGGCTTGTATAGGCGCAGCAAAGTTTCGGTGTATTTGCGTCCGAAGGAACCGGTGCCGCCTGTAATGAGGATCGTTTTATTATCAAACATGCTTTTAACCCACTCTGTCCGGTTCATCTTTTATAACAGCTCCGTCGCAGGACAACCAGCAACGAAGCGTCGAATTTCTGTCAATGCGATTGATAATTCGCCAAATTCACGGTGTTTTAGTACTAAATGTCCTGCTTTAATGGTTAAGTTATGCATAAAGCGTGCACATTTGCAGGAAAAATTCTGTTTTTAGTCGGTTCGCGGACGTGTTATGGTTTTGCAGTTGTTAGTAGTCCAATAAAGAGTGAGTCCGTGACGACACGAGAACATCACATAGAGCATACATTATTGAAATGTATGGAAGAAGTGGCAGCACAAACCGGCTCAGACCTGGTTGCTGACCTCAATCGCCATACCGCACTGCATGAGTCAGGGTTAGATTCCCTCGGCTTAGCAATGGTGCTCGCCCGTTTAGACGAGCGACTCGGTTATTCGCCATTTCGCGAAGGCATCGAAACCCAAATCCCCGGAACCCTCTCCGAACTCATCCTGCTCTACCGCCACGCCGACGACGAAATCTAACCCCGATGAGGGTCATAACCCCGATGAGGGTCAGATGAACAACCCCGATGAGGGTCAGATGAACAAAATAGCCCCTAAAAAACATTAACCAATTGAAAATTAACAATTAAATTTTTGAGGGTCAGATGCAGAACGGCTGTTTCCGGCGCGCTTCTTGAAATAATTCTTTAAATTCATGGGTTTAGGCGCTGGAATTTGAGGGTCTGACCCCAAATAATGAGGGTCTGACCCCAAACTGGGGGTACAAAAAAAGCACCCGAGGGTGCTTTTCATGCGGTGATGGACGACTGCGATTAAGCAGACAGTGCCTTCACTTGTGCAGCTAGGCGGCTCTTATGGCGCGAAGCTTTATTTTTGTGGATCAGACCTTTGGTCGCATAGCGATCCAGAATTGGGGTCAGTTCCGTAAGCGCTTTTTGCGCCTGATCTTTCTCACCAGCAGCCAAAGCTGCTTTTACTTTCTTGATGTACGTGCGCATCATTGAGCGACGGCCGGCATTGTGGCGACGGTTGTTTTCCGCCTGAACCGCGCGCTTTTTCGCAGACTTGATGTTAGCCAAGGTTAGCTCCTGAAATAAATCGTATTACTGTACCGGGAATTTAAGGCCGTGGACTATGCCCGTTTTCGACCTTAAAGTCAATCGAATCCTTAAATAAGTCCGCGTATTATCGCGTGAAGCGGGGTGCATAATCAAGCCGATTCCGTGACCAATTGCCAGATAGACAAAAACTTGAGTCTTTTCGCGTTTTTACCACCGTGCTAATCTCACTTCATTGACACTTCCGACGCTGGGAACAACAGCTACCGTGGACTCGACCGAGCACCCAACAGAGAATACGAAACCGAAACCACCACAGCCTCGCTTGGTGCGCTCCGGTATTTTGGTCAGTGTGATGACATTCTTGTCTCGTATCCTCGGGCTAGTCCGAGACGTGGTGATTGCAGGGCTCATGGGTGCCGGCGCTGCCGCGGATGTTTTTTTCTTCGCGAATAAAATCCCGAACTTCTTGCGCCGTTTATTTGCCGAAGGCGCCTTTGCTCAAGCCTTTGTCCCCGTGCTTACCGAGTATCATCGAGGTAAAGCGCTCGACGACACGCGTCTGCTGATTGCCCGCGCCGCTGGTACGCTCGGCACAATAGTGGGCATTGTGACCCTAGTGGCCATGATTGCCTCGCCGGTTGTCGCAGCCTTATTTGGTATGGGGTGGTTCCTTGACTGGTATCGTGGTGAACCAAATGGCGAGAAATTCGAGTTGGCGAGTTTGTTGCTGCGCATCACCTTCCCGTATTTATTCTTTATTACCCTCACTGCATTAGCGGGAGCGGTACTTAACACTATGGGGCGCTTTGCGGTCGCTTCCTTTACCCCCGTATTGTTAAACGCATCGGTGATTACGGCGGCGCTGTTTATTGCGCCCATGATGGCCCAACCAGAAATTGGCTTGGCGCTCGGCGTGTTCTTCGGTGGCCTGATCCAGTTTCTCTTTCAGTTGCCATTCTTAAAGCAAGCGGGTGTCTTGGTTATGCCCAAGTGGGGATGGCGTGACCCTGGCGTGGTACGAATTCGCACGTTGATGATCCCTGCATTGTTCGGTGTGTCAGTCAGTCAGATTAATCTTCTATTCGATACTCTGATTGCCAGCTTCTTAAAAACGGGTTCAATTAGTTGGCTTTACTATGCTGACCGCCTGCTCGAGTTTCCTCTTGGATTATTTGGTATCGCGATAGCCACGGTAATTTTGCCCGCACTCTCTGCGCGTCATGTGGACCAATCGCTCGCGCAATTTCAAAAGACCCTCGACTGGGGCGTCCGCATGGTGGTGATGCTCGGTGTACCTGCGATGGTGGGCTTAATCATGTTATCCGAGCCCATGCTCATGGTGTTGTTTATGCGTGGCGAGTTCAGCGCAACCGATGCCATGATGGCCTCATGGGCATTGATCGCATACGCGACCGGACTGTTGAGCTTTATGCTGGTGAAAGTACTGGCGACGGGCTTCTTCTCACGTCAAGACACGAAGCGCCCGGTTAAATTTGGCATCATCGCGATGGTCGCCAACATGGTCCTCAATATAATTCTTGCCATTCCATATGGTTATGTGGGCCTTGCCTTAGCAACCGCTCTTTCAGGTACGCTCAATGCCTTCTTACTTGGTTTTGTGCTGTATCGTGAGCAAGTATTGCTGTTAGCAAGGGAAACGCGGCTTTTTGTGCTGCGAACCGTGATTGCTGCACTCGCTATGGCGGCGCTACTTTGGTTCAGCATTCCGGCCCAACCTGAATGGTTGGCGGCGGAGTTCCTAACCCGTGTGCTCTGGCTTAGCGGCTTGATTGGGGTAGGTGCTCTGGTGTTTGTAATTGCATGGTTTGTACTTGGTGGCCGCATGCGCCAGTTGAAAACGCACTAAAGTCTGTGTGAAGTTGCTGAATCGAAGCGGGGCTTTCGCTATAATCGCGCGCTTATGGAATTAATTCGTGGTTTACATAACATTCGGCCAAGACATCGTGACTGTGTTCTCACTATCGGTAACTTCGACGGTGTGCACTTAGGTCACCAAGCGGTCTTGCAGCGAGTGAAGGAAAGTGCAGCGGCCCTAAACGTGCCGGCGGCGGTGATGATTTTTGAACCGCAGCCGCTTGAGCTATTTCGGCCTGATCAAGCGCCAGCGCGTATCAGTCAATGGCGCGAGAAGTATGAGGTCATGAGCCAACTCGGTTTGGAATACCTCATTTGTGCGCGGTTTAACGCACAGTTCTCGCAACAGCCTGCGCGTCAGTTTATTGAAGATGTATTGGTGGATAAACTTGGCGTTCGGCATTTAGTGGTTGGCGACGACTTTCGTTTTGGTCGCAACCGTGAAGGTGATTTTGCACTGTTACAGGCCGCGGGTGACGAATTAGGTTTCGCGGTGTCGGATACGGCAAGCTTTCGGCAGTCGGCAACGCGTGTGTCGAGTACCCTGATTCGTGAAGCCTTGGCTCGCGGTCAGTTTGAGCAAGCGGAAGCGATGTTAGGACATCCCTTCTATTTGTCTGGGCGAGTGGTCCATGGTGAAAAGAAAGGTCGCACCATCGGTTTCCCAACAGCGAATATTCCGTTACGCCGCACCCATTGTCCATTGCATGGGGTTTATGCAGTGACCGTCAGCGATGACGAGCACGAATGGTTGGGAGTTGCCAACATTGGCCGTCGCCCAACCCTCGGCGGGAACAAAGTACAGTTAGAGGTTCATCTGTTCGATTATCAAGGTGACCTCTACGGGCGCCATTTGCATGTGATACCTCACATGCATTTACGCGATGAACATCAGTTCGCATCTTTCGCGGACTTACAGCAACAAATTGAAAAAGACGTCCACACGGCGCGAGCATATTTCGCGGCGGTGAAATCAGAATTCGGAACTAACACGACGAACGGGCAGCATGTATGAGCGACTATAAAGCAACACTCAATCTTCCGGACACAGCCTTCCCGATGCGTGGGAACCTTGCACAGCGTGAGCCGGAAATGCTTCAGCGCTGGTATAAGGACGACGTCTACGGAAAAATTCGTCAGGCGCGCAGCGGTCGCGATAAGTTTATTCTGCATGACGGCCCTCCCTATGCGAACGGCTCGATTCATATCGGTCACGCGGTGAACAAAATTCTGAAAGACATGGTGGTGAAATCGAAAACCCTCAGCGGTTTCGATGCGCCTTATGTGCCGGGTTGGGACTGTCATGGTCTACCAATTGAATTAGTCGTAGAGAAGAAATACGGCAAGCCAGGTAAGAAACTGACTCCTTCTGAGTTTCGCGCGAAATGCCGCGAATACGCACAAACGCAAATCGACGGACAATGTGAAGACTTCAAACGCCTCGGTGTGCTCGGTCAGTGGGATAAACCCTACAAAACGATGAACTTCATGCAAGAAGCGAACATCGTGCGCGCGCTTGGCGCCATCATGGATCGCGGACACTTGCAGCAAGGCTTTAAGCCGGTGCATTGGTGTACTGATTGTGGTTCGGCACTTGCAGAAGCGGAAGTTGAGTACAAAGACAAGAACTCGCCTGCGATTGATGTGCGTTTCTTTGCGGTCGATGGCGAAGAGATGGTGGGGCGTTTTTCTCACCCAGAAGGACATCGAGGCGAAGGGCAGGTAAGTGTGTTGATCTGGACCACAACGCCTTGGACCATTCCGGCGAACCAAGCGGTTACTTTAGCCGCGGGCCTTGAATATGCCTTGGTACAAGTGGAAGGCGACCGTCCAGAGCGCTTAATCCTTGCGTCGGATCTCGTGACTTCAGCCATGGAACGCTATGGCATCACAAATTATCACAAGCTCGGCTTTTGTAATGGCGCCGATCTTGAGCATGCCATGTTGCATCACCCACTGCAGGACCGTCAGGTGCCAGTGATCTTGGGCGAGCACGTGACCACCGACTCAGGCACCGGCTGTGTGCATACCGCTCCTGGTCATGGGGTTGACGATTTCGTGGTAGGCCAGAAATATGGTCTCGAAGTGTATAACCCGGTAAATGACAATGGTGTGTATAAATCGGAAACGCCTGACTTTGCTGGCATGCATGTCTTCAAAGCGAATCAGCCAATTGTCGACGCGCTCACGGAAGCGGGTCGCTTGATTCATCACGAAAGCTATTTGCACTCTTATCCACATTGCTGGCGCCACAAAACGCCAATTATTTTCCGTGCCACACCTCAATGGTTTGTGAGCATGAATAAGCAAGGCCTGCGCGAGCAAGCGGTGAAAGAGATTGGCAAGGTGCGTTGGGTGCCCGAGTGGGGCGAACAACGCATTGCGGGCATGGTCGACGGGCGTCCAGACTGGTGTATTTCACGTCAACGCACTTGGGGCGTACCACTCACCCTGTTTGTGCATCGTGAAACTGAACAACTGCACCCGCGTTCAGCGGAGCTGTTGGAGCAGGTGGCGAAATTAATCGAAGTTGACGGTATTCAGGCATGGTTTGATTTAGAGCCTGAAACATTGTTGGGTGATGAAGCAAAAAACTATCGCAAACTCAGCGACACTTTGGACGTGTGGTTCGATTCAGGGGTCACGCATTACGCCATACTGAATCAAGACGACCATCTCGCATGGCCAGCCGACTTGTATCTGGAAGGTTCGGACCAGCATCGTGGGTGGTTCCAGTCGTCCTTGTTAACTGGTGTGGCAACGCGTGGTGAAGCTCCGTATCGTCAAGTTCTAACGCACGGCTTCACTGTCGACGGGCAAGGCCGCAAAATGTCTAAGTCGTTAGGCAATGTGGTAGCACCGCAGGAGGTATGGAACAAACTCGGTGCGGATATTCTGCGTTTGTGGGTGGCTTCTACCGATTACACGGCCGAAATGACGGTGTCGGACGAAATCTTGAAGCGCTCAGCGGATGCGTATCGTCGTATTCGCAACACCGCGCGCTTCCTACTCTCGAACCTTAATGGCTTTGATCCTGCGCAACACCAGGTCGCAGTGGCCGATATGGTAGCGGTCGATCACTGGATCGTGAATCGCGCGCGTGAACTGCAAGAAGAAATTGTGACGGCCTATGACGACTACCAATTCTTGTCAGTGGTGCAAAAGCTCATGCACTTCTGCTCTATCGAACTGGGTAGCTTCTATCTGGATATCATTAAGGATCGCCAATACACGGCAAAAGAGAACAGTGTTGCACAACGCTCTTGTCAGACGGCCATGTGGCACATTGTGGAAGCTCTAGTGCGTTGGATGACGCCGATTATGAGTTTCACTGCCCAAGAAATTTGGGAAGCAATGCCGGCAGTGGGCGAGCGGGAAGAATATGTATTTACCGCCGAGTGGTATACGGGGTGGCCGGCTGGTTTAGAGCAGGCCGATCGTATTGGTGGCGAGTCATGGTTCCAGCTGCTTGAAGTGCGCAGTGAAGTGAACCGTGCGTTAGAGCAAGCGCGTCGCGATGAAATTATTGGCGGCTCCCTGCAAGCCGAGGTGACGCTCTATGCCTCACCGGAACTTGCGAAAATTTTGGCGCAGCCGGAAGACGAATTACGCTTTATTCTGTTGACCTCCGCAGCACGAGTGCAACCGTTAAGTGATGCCCCAGCGAGTGCTCAGGCCACCGAGCTTGAAGGACTAAAAGTAGTCGTTGCGCGCACGGAGCATAATAAATGTACCCGCTGCTGGCACCACCGTGAAGATGTCGGGCAACATGCCGAACATCCTGAGCTTTGTGGTCGTTGCGTTACGAACGTCGCAGGCGACGGCGAAACACGGGTGTACGCGTAATGGTGAAACCGGCACACTGGAAACAAAGTGGGTTAACGCTGTTGTGGTTAAGCTTGATTGTGCTCGTGCTCGATCAGGTTACCAAACTGTGGATCGTGAATAACCTGCATTTGTTCCAGCGAATTGATGTATTACCGTTTTTCGATATTATTCATGTACGTAATGAAGGCGCTGCATTTAGCTTCTTGAGTAATCAAGGTGGCTGGCAGCGCTGGTTTTTCACAGTGCTTGCATTAGTGATTAGTGCCGGTCTTGCATACATGCTCCGACAACAGCCACGCGCAGAGTGGCGCTCGAATGCGGCCTTTGCGCTCATTATTGGTGGTGCGCTGGGTAATGTCACAGATCGTATACGGCTCGGTTCGGTGGTGGATTTCCTCGACTTCTATTGGCAAGGTTGGCACTGGCCCGCATTTAACGTAGCGGATATGGCCATAGTGGGCGGCGCATTACTTATGATCTTGGACAGTATTTTAGTCAGTCGCAAAGAGCGCACGCAGGCGAAGCAAGAAGGAAAGTCGAAATGAGTGAACTGCATACTATTGGTCCCGGTAGTCAGGTCGTTATGCATTTTGCGATTAAACTGGCTGATGGTTCAGCGGCTGACAGCACACGTGTCAACGGTAAACCCGCGCGTTTGACTATTGGTGACGGCAACCTTACGCCAAATTTTGAAAATTGCCTGATTGGCCTCAAAGCGGGCGATAACCGGGAATTTACGCTGGCGCCAGAAGATGCCTTTGGGCAACCGAATCCACAGAATATTTATCATGTGGAGCGGGTGCGTTTTTCTGCAGATACGCCACCTGAAGTGGGAGCTATTATCGCGTTTACGCAGCCCGACGGCCGAGATGTACCGGGAATTATTCGAGCGGTCGAGGGTCAGATGGTAACAGTCGACTTTAATCATCCATTAGCAGGGCAGACAGTGACCTTTGCTGTGGAAATCCTCAGTGTGGAGAGCGCATGAAGATTATTCTTGCCAACCCGAGAGGTTTTTGTGCCGGTGTAGACCGGGCAATCACTATTGTTGAACAGGCTTTGGCGTTGTTCGAGCCACCAATTTATGTGCGTCATGAAGTGGTGCATAACAAGCATGTCGTTGACGGTTTACGCGACCGTGGCGCGGTGTTTGTGGAAGAACTAGACCAAGTGCCAGACGACAGTATTGTAATTTTTAGTGCGCATGGCGTTTCCCGCGCCGTGCGCGAAGCCGCCGATAAGCGTGGTCTGAAAGTATTTGATGCCACCTGTCCATTGGTGACCAAGGTCCATATGGAAGTAACGCGAGCCAGTCGTCGTGATCAAGAATGTGTGTTGATTGGGCACTCGGGTCACCCTGAAGTGGAAGGCACGATGGGCCAATACTTTAGCGAAGAAGGCGGCATTTACTTAGTGGAATCGGTGGAAGATGTATCACGCCTCACAGTGAAAGACCCAGCGCAACTTCATTATATGAGTCAAACCACCTTATCGGTTGACGATACCGCTGAAATCATTGAAGCCTTGCGTGAGTGCTTCCCTGCAATTCAAGGTCCACGTAAGGACGACATTTGTTACGCCACCCAAAATCGCCAAGACGCCGTGCGCGAGCTTGCGGATGAAGTGGATATGCTGCTTGTGGTGGGTGCTCGCAATAGCTCAAATAGTAATCGTTTGCGTGAGCTGGCAGAGAAAATGGGGACGCGAGCCTACTTAATTGATAATGCAGATTGTATTGAAGACTCCTGGCTTGAGGGTGTGAACCAAGTGGGCGTTACCGCTGGCGCTTCTGCGCCGGAAGTCTTAGTGCAAGCCGTGGTGTCGCGCTTACGCTCGTGGCATGGCGCCGAGTTTGTGGTTGAAGAACGCTCGGGCCGTAAAGAAAATGTGACCTTCTCTATTCCTCCTGAGTTACGCGTGGTGCAAGTCTCGTAAGCAACTCTTGTAAGCCACTCTTGTAGGTAATGGCGGAACCGGGTAGCACTGTGCCCGGTTTCTTCCCACACTCTCTGAATCACTCATTAGATCAACCAGGAGCGGTTGTGCGGATTCAGGGATTCTCCTTACTCGAACTCATGTTGGTAACCGGCATGCTCAGCCTTATGGCTGGAGTGGGTGTGCATTCTTTACATCACTGGCAAGCACGCGTTGATTATCAACACGGCTTGGACCGCGTACTACATACCTTCTTACAAGCGCAACGACAGGCGCAGCGAACGCAACAAGATACCCTTGTGGGTGTGCGGCCTGATTGTGTATGGCTTGGGTATGAAGTGGCGACAGATTGCGCTGCGGCTGTCTTTCAGCCATCCTCCGCGTTGACTTTGAGTGCCCAATTTAATGACCAAGGGGTGCTCCGTTTTTCAGCGCCCCGTGGCATGGCGGGCTTTAGTGCCGGTCGACTTATCCTACAACACCAACGATTCCCAACGCACCAAACCCATGTGATTGTCAGTACCTTGGGGCGTGTTCGGGTGTGCCAGACCGAACGTCTGCTGCATGGCTACCCACGATGCGCATGACCGAGCCGGACTTAGGATTCAGCCTTGTCGAAGTGCTGCTAGCACTTGCCTTAGCCGCTGGCTTAATGACTGCCGTGGTGCACTGGCATTTGAGCACGCAGTCGGGATTACGAGCATTTGAGGACCGCGCTCAGGCTGACTACCAACTTCATCGATTAGCAACTTGGGTGTGGCGGGATGCGCAGCGACACTTTGAACAGCACGGTCCGAACAACTGGTCCTTTGCTGCTGTTTCCCAATGCTTGCTGTACGGTGACGCCGGCGTGCGCGTGCGATCTCAAACGTTGCAGTGGCGTCCTCAAAGCGGCACTTGTGAGAGTGTCGGCTGGCATGGCTTGAGTGACGCAAGCCAAGTGCGCATTGCGGGGATGCGCGTCGATGATGGTCAGTGGTGTTTGAGTGCGACTCCCGATCTGGAGGTGTGCTTGCCATGGTCAACCTAGGCGGCAGCAAGTGCATGCATGCTCAATATGGAGGAGCATTGTTACTCGTACTTTCACTGCTGGCTATGAGTTCCCTGAGTCTTGGACATGCTTTGCAACGCGCTGAATCTCAGTGGCAGGGGCAACGGGAGATCCTCTGGCTCCATTGGGCTGGAATAGCGCGAGAAAGTGCATTTGCCACTGCCGCCTTGAGTTTGGAGCAGGGGAGTTATCAGGGACATACTCAGAATCTTGGACATCAGTTCGTCGTGCAAGCCATTGCATATGAAGAAGACTGCCCTGCTGGTTATGAGAGTCCTGCGGGTTATGAGGGAAGTGAGGAGGATGAGGGCCATTGCATGCGGGTGGTCGTTACTGTTACTGGACCTGCGGGCTTGCGACTCGAAGGCGAGCGTCGTTATTGGCCCAATCGAGGATGTGGTGCGCAATGGCAAACGGCGCTCTAAACAAGGGCTTTACTCTGATAGAAGTGGCGCTAGCGCTGGCATTAAGTGTCATCGGCGGTATGGCGTTACTGCAGGCGCAAAGCCATGTGGCATATCTCTATCAACAAGCACGAGCCAATGGTAAAGCTGTTGCAATGCTTGAGCGACAGTACGCAGCTTTAGTCGCCGCGCCAGAGCAAGGCCACCAGCCTCTGTTTACGGTGAGTCCGGTGGAGCAGGGAGGCTATTCGTTCTTGCTGAATCTTGCAGAAGTCGGTCCGCCAATGCAGCAACAAGGCCTAATTTATGCGCTGCCCACGGGGCCTGAAGCTCCATTTGCTTGCGACTAGCGGGTTGGCGTGATTCTTGAATGTACCCCTGTGTAGGCCGCGTGTGACGGGATCCTGACACCGCGGAGGAACATGGCAGACAGACGTACATACAGGAATTTCTCAGCATGCAGCAACTCACCGCAATGAAGGGTTTTGTTGGAAAGCACCAGCATTTAATCAAAGGAATTGGCACGCCCATCGCGGTTGTCGCTATTCTTGCGATGGTGATTTTGCCGATCCCGCCGTTCATTTTGGATATCTTGTTCTCCTTCAATATCACCCTCTCCATGATGGTGTTGCTGGTTGCGGTCTATACGCGTCGTCCACTCGAGTTTGCTGCTTTCCCAACGGTACTGTTGATCGCCACTGTATTGCGATTGAGTTTGAATATTGCGTCAACGCGCGTGGTGTTGCTGAATGGTCAAGAAGGTGGCGATGCTGCAGGTAACGTCATTGAGGCATTTGGTTCGGTAGTTATTGGCGGTAACTATACGGTTGGTATCGTGGTCTTCGCGATCCTTATCATTATCAACTTCGTGGTTATCACCAAAGGTGCCGGCCGAATATCAGAAGTAACGGCACGCTTTACCTTGGACGCCATGCCAGGGAAGCAAATGTCGATCGACGCTGACTTGAATGCTGGTTTGATCACCCAGGAAGAAGCGAAAACTCGCCGTCACGACGTAACTCGAGAAGCAGACTTCTACGGTTCAATGGACGGTGCCAGTAAATTCGTTAAAGGGGATGCCATCGCCGGTATCCTTATTCTCGCCATCAACCTGATTGGCGGTATTCTCATTGGTACTCTGCAGCATGGCCTTGGTTTTGGCGATGCGGTTGAAGTCTACGCCTTGTTAACCATTGGTGACGGCCTAGTCGCTCAAATCCCTTCACTGTTGCTGTCGGTCGCGACCGCTATCGTTATCACCCGTGAGAACGCCGACAAAGACATGGGTGAAGACCTTAACTTGCAGTTGGCGGGTAACCCACGGATTTTGATTATTGTCGGCTCTATCCTATTCGCTATGGGTATTGTGCCGGGGATGCCCCATGTAGCCTTCCTGAGTATGGCGCTGCTTTGCTTAGGCATGGCGTACCTGCGCATTCGTACCCAAAACGCTGAGAAAGAAGGCGTGCTGGTAGAAGAACGGCGTGAACTTGCGGCCCAAAATGAACCGCGAGGTATGAAAGAGATCAGTTGGGACGATGTACATCAGGTTGATACCATTGGCCTTGAAGTCGGTTATCGCTTGATCCCTATGGTGGACAAAAACCAAGGTGGCGAGCTGCTGGCGCGAATTAAGGGTGTGCGTAAGAAGCTCTCGCAAGAGCTTGGCTTCTTGGTGCCCGCTGTCCACATTCGTGATAACCTTGATCTTGGGCCGAATCAGTACCGCATTACCCTGTTAGGGGTGACTTTCGGTGAAGCTGAAATTCGTCCGGACTGGGAGTTAGCAATTAACCCAGGCCAAGTCTTTGGCAAACTGAAAGGTGAAGCGACGAAAGATCCCGCGTTTGGCCTTGATGCCGTTTGGATTAAGAAAGACGATCGCGAACATGCGCAGACGCTCGGCTACACAGTGGTCGACGCGGCGACTGTGGTCGCAACTCACCTAAGTCAGATTCTTACCAACAACGCGTCACAACTGATGGGTCACGAAGAAACACAACAGCTGCTCGACTTATTAGCGAAGCAACAGCCCAAGTTGGTGGAAGGCTTAGTACCGGATGTGTTACCGCTGTCGATGGTCGCGAAGATTCTACAGAACCTGCTGACCGAAGGGGTACCCGTGCGTGACTTCCGCACCATAGTTCAGACCTTGGCCGAGTACGGTCCGAAGAGCCAAGACGCCGATGTGCTCACGGCGGCGGTTCGAATTTCATTACGCCGGTTAATCGTGCAAGAGGCCGCGGGCGGTATGGACGAATTGCCTGTCATAACATTGGCGCCAGAACTGGAACAGATGTTGCATCAGTCACTTCAGATGGCAGGAAATGAGGGTGCTGGCATTGAGCCAGGCCTCGCAGAGCGGCTTCAGCAATCATTACGTGAAGCGCATCAGCAGCAAGAAATGAACGGGCAACCGTCGGTGCTACTGACCTCTGGAATGTTACGCAACACGCTGTCGCGCTTTGTTCGTAACAGCCTGTCGGGGCTACATGTCTTGTCATACCAGGAAATTCCTGACGACAAACAGATTCGCATCGTGAGTTCGATCGGACAGTAAAGGGGCGGCGTTCACGCTGGGTGGAGTAAGAAATTATGAAAATTAAACGTTTTTTTGCAAAAGATATGCGCGCAGCACTCGCCGAAGTGAAACGCACTTTGGGCCCAGAAGCTGTGATTATGAGTAGTAAAACCGTGACTGGCGGTGTTGAGTTGGTGGCAGCCTTTGATCCGGAGACGGCCCCTGCACCTATGGTCACCGCACCCAAGCGCCAGAATTCTGTCACTGATGTGGCAGACTTAACAGGTGGCCCTGACAAGCAACAAGCCATTGCAGATTCACTGCAGGCGCTATTAGAACGCCAGCAGCCAGCAAGCGAGCCAGCGCAGCCTGAACAAGCAGCAGCACCTGTCGAAGCAGCGAAGTCTGCCCCAGCGGCTCAAGAACTGGTAGAACCGGTAGCGCAAGTTGCAGGTAAGCAAGTTCCCGAATCTCACATTCTTAATGAGAGCGAAGTATTTAACCGCCTCAGCAGCCAAGAGCATGAGTTACAAACCATGCGCACAGACATGGCTGCCATTCGTGCGTTACTTGAACATCAAGTTTCTGGTTTAATGTGGCAAGAAGTTGAGCGTCGCGAGCCAACGCGTGCGTTGCTAATTCGCAGATTACAAAAGCTTGGTTTCACCGCTGAAGTTGCAGACCAAGTGTCCTGCTTTATTCCTGAGGGTTTGGCCGAAGACGAAGCATGGGAACAAACCATGGATCTTATGCAGGGCCAGATTCATACCACGCGTAACGACATTCTCCAGAAAGGCGGCATTGTCGCGCTTGTCGGTCCTACGGGGGTGGGTAAAACCACAACAGTTGCCAAGTTGGCCGCTCGTTTTGCCCGTCGTCATGGTCCAGACAGCGTCGCTATGGTGACTACAGACTCCTACCGTATTGCCGCCGCCGAGCAATTGCAGACTTACGGCCGCATTATTGGGTGCCCAGTGAAAGTGGCAAAAGACGCTGAAGAATTGAATGCGGTACTGGCGCAGTTACGTCAGCGCAAACTCATTCTGATCGATACAGCCGGAATGAGCCAACGCGACATGCGTTTAAGTGAGCAATTACAAACCTTAATGCGCAATACGCGGTTGCGTATCCGGCCATATCTGGTATTGTCCGCAACCGCACAAGGGACGGTTCAAGACGAGATTGTGCGTCGCTTTAAGAAGTTGCCATTGAGTGGTTGTATTTTGACGAAGCTTGACGAGTGTTTGAGCATCGGCGAATCCCTGAGTGTGAGCATTCAAAATGCGCTGCCAATAAGTTATCTTACGGATGGACAGCGAGTGCCGGAAGATATTAAAGTGGCAGATGCAGGTGATTTGATCGCGCGCGCTGAGAAATTGGCGTCCGAACGCCAGTCGCAAGAATATCAGTTTACGACAGAAGCGCCCGTCGCGCAGTTTGCGGCAGGATGACGTAAACTAAGTAGACAGTAGGTGTAGGAAGTCCGGTAGTGAACGATCAAGCGAGCGGTTTAAGGCGGATGATGAAACGAAACCAAGTAAAAGTCATCGCGGTGACAGGTGGCAAAGGGGGCGTCGGTAAGACGAACGTCTCTCTCAATATGGCTGTGGCCATGGCCAACCAGGGCAAGCGTGTATTGGTTTTGGACGCTGACTTAGGCCTTGGTAATGTCGATGTGGTCTTAGGTCTACGCGTTGAGAAAAACTTATCGCATGTCCTTGCCGGTGAATGTGAACTCGACGATATTTTGGTAAAAGGCCCAGGTGGAATGCAGATCGTGCCTGCCACTTCTGGTACCAAGTCCATGGTGGAATTGTCCGCGCAGGAACACGCCGGCCTGATTCGCGCCTTTAGTACCATGCGCACTGAATTTGATGTTCTCATTGTCGACACGGCCGCCGGGATTAGTAACATGGTTCTGAGCTTCGCTCGTGCCGCTCAAGATGTGCTTGTCGTGGTATGTGACGAGCCAACCTCTATTACCGATGCCTATGCATTAATTAAAGTCCTCAGCCGTGAACACGGCGTATTTCGTTTCAAAGTGGTCGCCAATATGGTGCGAACCATGCGCGAAGGACAAGTATTATTTAGCAAGCTCACGAAGGTCACCGATCGATTCCTCGATGTGGCGCTCGAGCTTGCGGCCATCGTTCCTTTCGATGAGAATTTAAGAAAAGCAGTGCGTAAGCAACAGCTTATGGTGGAAGCTTTCCCTCGCTCACCAGCGTCTTTAGCATTCAAGGCACTCGCGCAGCGGGCTGCCAATTGGCCGATTCCAATGCAAGCCGGCGGTCATTTAGAGTTCTTTATTGAACAACTTGTTGCGAAGAAAGATCCAGTGAAGGACGCTGCCAATGAGTAAAGTCGCTGCGTACACTTCAGAAGCTCGCCAGCAACAGCAGGTGGTTGAACAGCATACCAACCTGGTGAAACGTATCGCTCACCACATGGTGGCGCGACTTCCTGCAAGTGTACAAGTAGATGACTTAATTCAGGCAGGCATGATTGGTCTGTTAGAAGCTGCAAGAAATTTTGATCACGGTAAAGGGGCAAGTTTTGAGACCTTTGCTGGTATTCGTATTCGTGGCGCTATGCTAGATGAAATCCGGCGTGGCGACTGGGCACCGCGCTCTGTTCATAAAAATAGCCGCATGATTGCTGATGCAATTCGTCGGGTAGAGAACGAAACAGGGCGGGATGCTCGCGACAGTGAAGTAGCAGAAAAGCTCGGTATGCCTATTGATGAGTATCATTCTATTTTGAATGATGTAAGCTCAGGACGTATGATCGGCATAGAGGACCTCGGCGTGTCCGAAGATGTGCTCGTTTCGGGAAGTAATGACAGTACCCATGACGAGCCTTTCGCAGATATCGAACACGACGCATTTCAACGTTCTCTCGCAGAGTCCATCCGGACCTTGCCAGAGCGCGAAGCATTGGTACTATCGCTGTACTACGATGAAGAACTGAATCTTAAGGAGATAGGCCAGATTTTGAGCGTCAGTGAATCTCGGGTCAGTCAAATCCATAGCCAAGCGATGATGCGACTAAAATCTCGTATGCGCACATGGACCGAGTGATTCGCTATACTTAGCTCAATTCTGTTTTGCCTCAGTGGAGGGTACTTTGAATAAAAACATGAAAATTCTCGTCGTGGACGATTTTTCGACGATGAGACGGATCATCAAAAACTTGCTCCGTGATCTTGGCTTTCAGAATGTTTCTGAAGCAGATGACGGCAGCACTGCCTTACCTATGCTCCAAAACGGCGACTATGATTTTGTTGTGACCGACTGGAATATGCCGGGTATGCAGGGAATTGATTTGCTTCGAGCGATTCGCGCAGACGAACGTTTGAGTCATATCCCCGTGTTGATGGTGACCGCTGAAGCAAAGCGTGAACAGATTATTGAAGCTGCCCAGGCAGGTGTGAACGGCTACATTGTGAAGCCTTTCACTGCGGCGACATTGAAAGAGAAACTCGACAAAGTATTCGAGCGACTCGGCTAAGCCGGCAAGGAGATCTGACATGGTGCCACCGGCCGGAACGATCAACCTGGAGCAAGCGCGTGAACTTGTGCGTTTGCTTGAGGCGGGCGAACAGGAATCGGCGGATCGACTCATTACGGAGATCTATGACCTTGGTCAGGATGAGCTGTTTGACTCGATCGGTAAACTGACTCGCCAATTACACGACTCGTTACAAGACTTTCTTCAAGATCCACGTTTGTCATCGCTGACTGAAGACGATTTGCCAGATGCGCAGAATCGTCTTCAGTACGTAATGCAACGCACAGAAGACGCGGCAAACCGCACGATGGACGCGGTCGAGGCGTCACTGCCTATGGCTGAAGAGATTGGCAGTGAAGTGAGTCAAATCATGCCGGTGTGGCAGCGATTAATGAGCCGCGACATTGAACTGAGTGAGTTCAAAGAGTTGTGTCACCAAGTCGACTCATTTATGCAACGCTGTGGTGAGCGTAGTGAACAACTTCATTCGTTGTTGACTGAAGTCCTCATGGCACAAGACTTCCAAGATTTAACAGGGCAGGTTATTCGCCGTGTAATTCAACTCGTGCAGGAAGTGGAAGACCAATTAATCTCGCTGCTCACTATCTTCGGCGAAGATTATAATAAAGCCATGAAGAAACGAGCCGATAAAATGTCTAAGGATAGTTCAGGCCCGGAAGGCCCGGTCATCGACCCTGACTCGCGCGACGACGTAGTGAAAGGTCAGAATGATGTAGACGACTTGCTTTCCAGTCTTGGATTCTAGGAGCCGGTGCCGATGAGTTTTGATGTCGACGAAGATATTCTGCAGGATTTTTTAATTGAAGCGGGCGAGATTCTCGAACTGCTCTCTGAGCAATTAGTCGAGCTTGAGAATGATCCAGATAACCGTGACCTGCTCAATGCAATATTCCGTGGCTTCCACACCGTAAAAGGTGGTGCGGGCTTCTTGGCACTGAATGCGCTAGTCGGCACCTGTCATGGTGCTGAAAACGTCTTTGATACTATGCGTAATGGCGGCCGTAAGTTATCCGCCGAGCTCATGGATGTCATTCTCCAATCCCTCGATACTATCAATGCGCAGTTTGC
Source organism: Idiomarina sp. (assembly GCA_020831965.1). GTDB lineage: Bacteria > Pseudomonadota > Gammaproteobacteria > Enterobacterales > Alteromonadaceae > Aliidiomarina. The sequence continues at coordinate 315,064 of JAFIFP010000009.1, read as the reverse complement.
GGCCGTGCAAGCGCGTGAAGAGCCTGTGCCAGCCAGTGAAGAATTACTCCACGCACTGCATGTGTTAAGCGAACCTGGCGACCATATGCCGGGTGACCTAGCTGGTGAGGATGCTGGTGAGGATACAGAAGCGCCGACAACGGATGATACACCTGCCGCAGAAGACAAGATTACTGCACTTTCGGGTGATGGCGGCGTTGACGAAATTTCCGAAGACGAATTTGAAGCACTGCTTGATGAACTGCATGGTGGTGGTGCAAGTGCTAGTGCTGATGTCAGTGCCAAAGCACCGCCAGCGAAGCCAGCAGCCAAAGCCCCAGCCAAGCCTGCAGCACCAGCGAGTGCTAGCAGTGGTAGCGGCGATGAAATGACTGATGATGAATTCGAAGCATTACTGGATGAGTTGCATGGCGGTGGTCAGAAAGCTGAGTCTGCGGCACCCAAAGCACCCCAGCAAGAAGCACCCAAGCCAGCACCGAAACAGCCTGCAAGTGCAGCTGGTGATGCCGATATCACCGACGATGAATTTGAAGCACTGCTGGACGAGTTGCATGGTAAGGGTGGCCCAGCTCCTGCGAAGCCAGCGGCCCCTAAAGCAACACCAGCGCCAGCGAAGCCCGCAGCAGCTAAGCCTGCTGCCGAGCCAGCACCTGTTGCTGCCGCTAAAAAAGAAGCACCGAAATCTGCACCGGCCGCCGCCGATACCACAGTGCGTGTGGATACGCGTCGACTCGACGAAATTATGAATATGGTGGGCGAACTGGTCTTGGTTCGTAACCGCCTGTTGCTGCTAAATAGTAGCTCTGAAGACGAAGAACTCGGCAAAGCCATTGCCAATTTAGATGTGGTGACGGGTGATTTGCAGGGCGCGGTCATGCAAACTCGCATGCAGCCAATCAAGAAAGTTTTTGGACGCTTCCCGCGCGTCGTCCGTGATTTGGCAAGAAGCCTCAAGAAAGAAATTAACCTCGAGCTGTCAGGTGAAGAAACCGATTTAGATAAAAACTTGGTGGAAGCCTTGGCCGATCCATTGGTTCACTTGGTGCGCAATGCGGTCGATCACGGTATCGAAATGCCAGACATTCGGGAACAGAATGGTAAGCCGCGCTTAGGTACAGTGCAGTTGAGTGCGTCGCAGGAAGGGGATCATATCCTCTTAGCCATCGAAGACGACGGTGCTGGGATGGATGCGGAGCGCTTGAAACAAATTGCCATCAATAAAGGCATTTTGGACCAAGATGCAGCTGCGCGGATGTCGGATGAAGAAGCTTATAATCTGATTTTCGCTGCCGGTTTCTCGACCAAGCAAGAGATCTCAGATATTTCTGGGCGTGGCGTCGGCATGGACGTGGTGAAAACCAAAATTAACCAGCTGAATGGCTCTGTGCGCATTTCCTCTGAGCTAGGTCGTGGGACACGCTTAGAAATTAAAGTGCCGCTGACTCTCGCTATCTTACCAACCTTGATGGTTCGGGTTGGTCAGCAAGCCTTCGCGCTGCCCCTAGCCACCGTAAGTGAAATTATTAATCTCGACTTGGAATTGACCAATACGGTCGATGGCCAGCTGACAATGATTGTGCGCGACAAGGCCATTCCATTGTTTTACCTCAACAAATGGTTGAATAAGACACAAGATCCCAACTTCAAGAAAGACGAAGGTCACGTGGTTGTGGTGCAATTAGGTACCCAACAAGTGGGCTTCGTGGTGGATGCATTGATTGGCCAGGAAGAGGTGGTTATTAAACCGCTAGACCGCATGCTGCAAGGTACACCGGGAATGGCTGGCGCAACGATCACGAGTGACGGTGGCATTGCCTTAATCTTAGATATTCCAAGCCTATTAAAACGCTACGCTAAACGCTATTCGAAACGCTGAAGGACGACATGACAATCCGAGTACTGGTTGTAGATGACTCGAATTTTTTCCGTCGTAGAGTGACGGAAATTTTAAATGACTCCTCTGAATTAGAGGTTGTCGGTGCCGCTGCGGATGGGCAGGAAGCTATTGCCAAAGTGAAAGAGCTGCGCCCCGATGTGATCACGATGGACATCGAAATGCCTGTGATGGACGGCATTACCGCCGTCCGTCATATCATGGCGGACAATCCAACACCGATATTGATGTTTAGCTCGCTCACCCATGAAGGTGCGCAAGCGACGCTTGATGCATTAGATGCGGGTGCTGTTGATTTCCTGCCGAAGAAGTTTGAGGACATTGCGCGGAATCGCGGCGATGCAGTGAAAGTTTTACAGCAGCGTGTCGCTGAAATTGGACGGAAGCGTGGGATTCGTCGTCCGGCTCCGAGTTCGTTCTCGACCAGTGCTAGTGTCAGTACTAGTGTCAGTACTACCACATCACGTCCTTCGTCATTACGCACACCACCGCCTTCACGCACCAGTCCACCGCCGCGCCGCGAGACACCGGCTCCATCAACAGGGCCAGTGCCAGCACTCGCTCGTTCGGCACCGATCAAATTATTGGCAATTGGTACCTCAACCGGCGGACCGGTAGCTCTGCAAACGGTGCTTACCAGTTTACCTGCTGATTTCCCGGTGCCTATCGTGTTGGTACAACACATGCCAGCTGCATTCACCAAGGCTTTTGCGCAGCGTTTGAACGGCCTGTGCAAGATTGAAGTTAAAGAAGCCGAAGACGGTGATACCTTACAAGCCGGTCACGCATATTTAGCGCCAGGCGGTAAGCAAATGCTAGTGGACGGTCGCCCGGGCTCGGCGCGCTTGCGTATTCGTGCGGACGACAGTGACAAACTCACCTATAAGCCAAGTGTGGATCTAACTTTTGCGTCGGTAGCCCGTACGTATGGCGGCGAAGTATTGGGTGTGATTTTGACAGGTATGGGTGCGGATGGCCGTGAAGGCTGTCGCATGTTGAAAGACAAAGGCGCAACTATTTGGGCGCAAGATCGCGACACCTGCGTGGTGTATGGCATGCCACAAGCGGTTGCCGCAGCCGGAATCTCCGACCGCGATATCCCTATTCAGGACGTTGCTCGGCATATCCTTCGTGCCTTCGATAAAGGCTAAGGCGTGCTGTGATTATTTGGACGGTCGCGAATCAAAAGGGTGGAGTCGGCAAGACGACAACCACGATAGCATTAGGCGGCCTCTTGGCGGAACGAGGCGAGCGCGTCTTGTTAATCGACCTCGACCCACATGCGTCTCTCACTTATTACTTCGGAATTGATTCGGAAGAGCTGGAACGCAGTAGCTTCGACTTATTGCTAGCCGGACCGGACGTTGAACGTGATGTGATTGATGCCTGTATTCATAAAACTGAATTTTCTTCGATAGATGTGATGCCCGCCACCATGGCGTTGGCGACGTTAGATCGCAAGCTCGGCACGCGCAGCGGTATGGGGCTCGTGTTGCGTAAGGCCTTACGTAAGTTACGGATGGACTATGACTACGTGTTGATTGATGTGCCCCCGGTATTGGGTGTGTTGATGATCAATGCGCTCGCGGGATGTCGTCGGGTCATTGTGCCAGTGCAAACCGAAACCTTGGCATTGAAAGGGCTCGAGCGGATGTTACAGACTCTAACCTTAGTGCAGGCCTCGTTGCGACAAGATCATCGGGTGACTATTGTGCCCACCATGTACGACAAACGCACGCGGGCGTCGCTGGAAGCTTATCAACAATTAGTGCGCCAACATGGAAATAAAGTGTGGACGGGGATGATTCCGGTCGATACTAAATTTAGAGACGCTAGCGCGGCACATACGCCACCGTCGATGCACGCACCCCGTGCGCGCGGTGTGTTAGCATATACGCAGTTATTAAACTCGCTGCTGCAACAGGACAGATAACGGTACATGAGTCAGAATTCGTCAAGCGATCGCGCAATGCGCGAGTATCTTACCGCACTGCTGGAGGAGGAAGCGCCAGCGGATCTCTCTCCCCTTGCGAAAGGGCCCGTAGAGAAACTGCTCGAGAATGCTCCCGTTGAAGAAGAGTTAGTTACCGAGAAGTCCCAAGGTATCAATGTCCCTGAGGACAAGGTTGTAGCGGCGCCATCGGTGACGCGTGAACCTGTTGTGCGTGCGTCAGTAAAACCTGAACCGGACGTGGCGCCACCCGAATTGAAGAAAGACTTGCCGCCAGCGCCGCCAGATTTTCCAGACGCCATGGCAGAGTATCGCGAAGAGCCATTTCAAGCATTATTCTTTCGAGTGGCCGGTTTGAACCTCGCGGTTCCGTTGAAAAGTCTGGGTGGAATTCACAAGTGGGCGAAGCCTAAGCCTTTGTTTGGTAAGCCGAAATGGTACTTAGGGATCATGCCGCACCGGGAAGAACAACTAAATGCCGTAGACTCCGCACGTTGGGTGATGCCCGATAAATACACAAAAGAGTTGGCGGAATCTCTGGATTATCAGTATCTTGTGATGTTAAATGAGAGTTCGTGGGGGCTCGCTTGTGAAGAGCTCGTTAACACGGACACGCTCGATCCAGAAGAAGTGCAATGGCGAACTGCGGGTGGAAAACGACCTTGGCTCGCAGGTATTGTGAAAGAAAAGATGTGTGCGCTGATTAATGTTGATGCGCTCATTACGTTATTAGAGCAAGGGCTCGACAACAGCGAAAAAGGAACTGAAGAAGATCCGGTTTCGTGACGATAAGCTATTGTTATATTCATGCAGAGTAAATGCCGCAGGTGCGGCGTGTCAGTTCCAGGGAGAACCGCACTATGACTCAAGATAATCCTAGTCTGAAGCAGAAAGCTATTACCTCCGATGGGGACGATCCCGTCCTGCAGTGGGTGACCTTCCAGCTGTCTGAAGAAACCTATGGCATTAATGTAATGCAAGTGCAGGAAGTATTGCGTCATAGCGAAATAGCGCCGGTGCCGGGTGCGCCTGATTACGTGCTGGGCATTATCAATTTGCGTGGCAATGTGGTGACGGTCATTGATACGCGCATTCGTTTTGGTCTTGAGTCGGCGGAAGTGACTGACAGCACGCGTATCGTGATTATTGAAGCCGACCAGCAGGTCATTGGTATCTTAGTGGACAGTGTTGCAGAAGTTGTTTACTTGCGGAGCTCGGAAATCGATAGCGCTCCGAATTTGGGTACCGAGGAAAGCGCGCGCTTTATCCAGGGAGTGAGTCACCGCGAAGGTGAGCTCCTTATCTTGGTTGATTTGAACAAATTACTCACTGACGAAGAGTGGGACGAGATTTCACAAATCTAATTATGGGAATTCTGCTCTCGAACTACATCAGTCTAAGTCTGGCGCTAGCAGCCATTGCTGGCGTCATTGTCGTTATTTTGGCGCAAGTTCGGAATAATCGCGAGCAATTGAAATTATTAGAAATCCTGAAGCAGAGTCGAGCGGAACCCACGCTCAAAGACGAAACTGTTGCCTTGGATACGGTCACTGTGGAGCAACTCGAAGCCCTAGAGGAAACTTGGCAAAGCCGCTTCGATGCAGCGTTACAACGCATTCACTTTCTGACTGAGCGCTGCGAAGAGTTCGAGAAGCAACTCGCTGGTCTGCAAGGTGCAGTGCAGGAAGTTGCAGATCAGGACCCGGAAAGCCGCTTCTATCAACGTGCCGCCAAACTTGTCCAGCAAGGTGCCTCCATTGAAGAAATCATGGAAGCCTGCGAACTCCCCCGCGCCGAAGCCGAACTCGTCGTCAGCCTCTACGGCAAATCGTAAAAAACCAAAATTAACCAACACCCTCCCCACAAAACAGCGTCCATAAAACAGGGTCTAAAACAGGGTCAGAACAACTGAAATCGGGGTCAGACCCTCTTGAAACCCGCATTCTTCGCAAGTTGAGGGTCAGAACAACAGCGCCGCAGCCCTTTAAAAATAACAAATCTCCGTGTTAAAGATGCATCTGACCCCAAAATTTGGGGTCAGACCCCTTCCTCTACACCCCAATAAACCCGCAAATACGCCACCTAAAACAGGGTCAGAACAACTGAAATCGGGGTCAGACCCTCTTGAAACCCGCATTCTTCGCAAGTTGAGGGTCAGAACAACAGCGCCGCAGCTCTTTAAAAATAACAAATCGCCATATTAAAGATGCATCTGACCCCAAGTGAGAGGGTCTGACCCCCATCTCTGCAGGCCTTTAAAAACGGTTTTTAGTGCCTAAAATGTTCATCTGACCCCAATCTAGGCTTTGAGGTTGAGCCAGGTGGCGAAGGCGATGAGTTCGGCGATGATGGTGTAGATTTCTTTGGGGATTTCGTCGCCGACTTCAAGTTTGGCGAGGAAGTTGGCGAGTTCGGGATCTTCGTGTACGAGGACGCCGGCTTCGCGGGCAAGCTCAATAATTTCCTCAGCAAGGGGGCCGAAGCCACGGGAAACAACGGTGGGGGCGTCTTTGCCGTCGTAGCGCAGCCCTATGGCTTTCTTCTCTTTCATACGCGCACCCGAATAAGTTGATTAGGATCGGGGGCTAAAGAGGCGGGAATGCGTCCAGTTTGCACTTCAAGCTCTGAGATCACGACCCCTTGGTCGCGCAATTGCTGCTCCAACCGATTCACATGGCCACTGAGCCAGCGACTCGCAGCATCGTTGTCGGTGTAAATCATGACTTGGGCTTCGCTGCCGTCCCAGCGCACACGGGCTAGCACGGGCCCAATGCGCTCAATCATTAAGCGCATGGTCAGTACCCAAAGCTCTTCGGACTCTTCATTCTCTGCATCGCGACGGCGCCGCTTTAGCAGCAACTCAAGTGGATGTATGTCGTCACCTAAGCGCCAGGGCAAGGTCAGGTAATAGTCGGGTTCTTGGCGCCCCGCACTATCGGCAAAGACAATCTGGCTCAATCGGACATTTTGTAGCGCTCCCTGCAAGTCCCGCAGGGTCTGGAGCAAACTTGCATTCATGGTGGGATTACCGAGCAATTGCCCAATCGCCTGTGCCAAGGGCGTAGAGGGCGCGCGACCATTTGCGGTACTCGGCCGCAACAATAGCAAGAGCATAGGGAGAGCCTGCTGCAGCCATCCTGCATCCATGCTCACACGCCCGCTTGTCAATGCGGCGGCGGGATTCATGCCGAACCATTGGCTCACCAGTGCCGGCGTTACTGCGTTTACGGAGGGGCCTTGTGCGCGGTCAATCACCCGCTCAATTAAGCTGCGCAGCGGCGCCGGCAAATCAGCTTGTTCTCGCAGTTGCATTAAACTTTGTAAGGCTTGAGAGGGCGGTGTGGCTTGCGCCAAGATTTGCCTTAGTGCAGGTGGAACTTGGATTTGTATGACTTCGCTTGCTGCACGAGCCGTCGGCTGTGCCGCGGTCAATTGCGCCGGCGGCAGCTGTAATAGCTGACGTAACAGGGTTCTGGTTTCGGCGGCGGATAATTTGTCCATACAAGGCATCATGCCCGTCCGGCTTTTCGCTGTAAAGTGGCACGGTTTCAGTCGCGGATTTCGGCCAATTTATGTTAAGATATCCGCCGTTTATTCGAGCAACACTGTCCGTAGTCCAAGGGAGCTTATGAGCCTATTGTTGGAAGCGAAAGGGGTGGTTTCAGTCCGTGGCGAGCGCACGCTATTTAGCGATCTAGCCCTGACCCTGAACGCAGGCGAACTCTGGCAAATCCAAGGCCCGAATGGTGCGGGTAAATCGAGCTTTCTGCGGATCCTTGCAGGTCTCTTGCCCGCAGAGTCCGGCACTGTGTGTTTTCAAGGCGAGCGAATTGAAGACTGCCGCGAAGCTTTCCACCAAGACTTACTCTTCATTGGTCACAAAGCGGCCGTTAAACCTGAACTAACCGCTATCGAAAATCTTGAATACTACGCCGCCGTGCAAGGTCAACCGCTCACAGCGCCGCCTTATGAGTTACTCGAAAAGGTCGGCTTGGTCGGGCTTGAGGACATTCCTGCGCAGCGGCTTTCAGCTGGTCAGCAGCGTCGTATTGCGCTCGCCCGCCTATGGCTAACGAATGCCACAATCTGGATTCTCGATGAACCCTTCACCTCACTCGATGTCGACGGTATAGCGCTGTTACACCAGCGCATTGGCGAACATTTAGCGAGCCAAGGTGCGGTCATTTTAACGTCACATCAGCCACTCAATGACCAGCCCGTGCAGGTACATAGCCTGATGTTGAGGTATCAGCACTAATGGCCGGTGTATCGGTAGGCGCGCAAATGCGCGCGGTCATTCGCCGGGATCTGCGAGTAGCACTGCGCCAACGCAGTGACTTACTCAACCCGGTATTGTTCTTGTTGGTGGTTATCACCTTGTTTCCACTCGGTGTGGGGCCGGGGCCAGAAATTCTGAGCCGGATAGCGCCAGGCGTTATTTGGGTGTCGGCGCTCTTATCGGCGCTGCTGGGGCTTGAACGCTTGTTCCGCGACGACTTCCGGGACGGTACGCTCGAGCAGATGTTGCTGATGCCTATGGCGGTCGAATGGGCCGTATTGGCAAAAATGGCGGTGCATTGGCTGGTTACCGCGTTGCCGCTACTCATTTTGGCGCCATTTTTGGCACTTTTGTTGAATTTGCCTTTCGAGGCATGGGCAACATTATGGTTGACCCTTTTGCTCGGAACGCCCGTATTAAGTAGCGTTGGTGCTATTGGTGTGGCACTGACCGTAAGCCTGAATAAGGGCGGTGCGTTGTTGAGTTTGTTGCTGCTGCCACTGCTGATTCCGCTGCTTATTTTTGCAACAGCGGCCATTGAAGCAGCAGCGACCGGACTTTCACCGGTGGCGCCGTTGGCCTTTATGGCGGCCATTTTAGTTATGACCGTGGCGTTGTCACCCTTTGCTGTACATGCAGCCTTACGAGTGAGTGTAAATTAATATGTGGCGTTGGTTACACCCTTATGCAAAACCAGAAGCAACCTATCAGCTGAATCAGCGCATTCTGCCGTGGCTAGCTGTACCAGGCCTGATCCTGTTGGTGATTGGTGCTGTTTGGGGCTTGGCTTTCGCGCCGCCTGACTACCAACAGTTCGACAGCTACCGCATTATCTTCGTCCATGTTCCTTCTGCGTTGTGGTCCATGGGCTTCTACATGGGCATGGCCATCGCTGGCTTGATTGTGCTGGTATGGCAAATTCGCACCGCGGAGTGGGCCTTGCTCGCCATTGCCCCGGTAGGCGCGGTACTCACTTTTATTTCATTATTTACCGGTGCCGTTTGGGGTCAGCCCATGTGGGGCACATGGTGGATTTGGGACGCGCGCCTCACCGCTCAGCTAATTCTCTTATTCTTATACCTCGGCGTATTAGCGCTGTACGCCGCATTTGAAGACGAGCGCGCCGGTGCCAAGGCGGCCAGTGTTCTTGCACTCATCGGCGTGGTGAACATTCCGATCATTCATTTTTCCGTGTACTGGTGGAACACCTTGCACCAGCAATCCACTATTACTCGCGCCGTCACTCGTCTCGAGAAGCCGAGCATTGCGCCAGAGATGGCATGGCCGCTCTACATCAGCTTGCTCGCCTTCCTCTTGGTCTCAAGCGCTTTGGTGGTCATGCGCTTGAACAATGAGATTCTGAAGCGCGAAGTACGTCGCCCTTGGGCCCAAGCGTTGCTGTTGAAAAACAGCTCGAAGACTTAACGGAGAGCCACTATGCAGTTTGACAGTTTCAGTGCATTTATCGACATGGGAGGCTATGGCCTCTATGTTTGGAGCGCCTTCTTCGTCACCTTTTTCGCGCTCGGTTTACTCGCGCTCGAAGCAGTCATGGTGCGCCAAAAATTAATTAAAGAGGCTCGTGCACAACAAGCACGTGCGGAACGAATTCAACGGGCAAAGCAGAGAAGTAGTAGTGAATCATGAACCCTAGACGTAAGAAAAGACTCGCGCTGACCAGCGTGATTGTATTGGCCGCGGCCATGGTAACCGGGTTGGTTTTATACGCACTGTCGAATCAGATTAACCTGTTCTACACCCCAACCGAGATCGTGGAAGGTCGAGGCGACGCTAAAGTGTTGCCCGAAGTCGGTCAACGCATGCGCGTCGGCGGTCTTGTAGTACCCGGCTCGGTTCAGCGCCATGGCGACACCTTACGAGTGTCTTTCAACCTGATCGATTTAGGTCCGGCAGAAATCACCGTTGAGTATGAAGGCATCTTGCCGGACTTATTCCGCGAAGGGCAGGGCATCGTGGCGCAGGGCGTTTTAGTTGCGCCAGACCGCATCTTGGCCAGTGAAGTGCTTGCACGCCATGACGAAGAATATATGCCGGCAGAGCTTGCGCGCATCTTGAAAGGTATTGAGCACGTGCCGCCTTCGCAGTGGCAGAACGCTGATTACAATCGTGACAAAGACAGTCGCGACGAAGAGCAAGAAGAAGAGCAAGAAAACAACGGCTATAACTCAACGGGGTATAACTATGATCTCTGAGATTGGACACCTCACCCTCGCGATCGCCTTTGCGTTCTCATTACTCTTGGCCATTGTCCCGCTGATTGGCGTGCATCGTGGTCACGGTGGGCAAATGTCGTTAGCGCGGCCGTTAACCTATGGCATGTTCGGCTTCACGCTCATTTCCTACATTGCACTCACGTGGGGCTTTTTAGTTGGTGACTTCTCTATCGCTTATGTCGCCAACAACTCCAGTACCTTATTGCCTTGGTACTACCGTATTACTGCAGTATGGAGCTCGCACGAAGGTTCGTTCCTGCTGTGGATGCTCGTGCAAGCCGCTTGGGCTGCTGCGTTAGCCGTATTCTCGCAGCGCTTACCACTTACCTTCGCCGCGCGAGTTTTGGCGGTGATGGGGATGATTGGTGTCGGCTTCTATTTGTTCATGTTGATGACCTCTAACCCTTTCGATCGCACCCTGCCATTGATTCCGGTGGACGGCGCCGACATGAACCCCTTGCTGCAAGATCCAGGCATGATTATTCACCCACCCTTGCTGTATTTTGGCTATGTGGGCTTGTCGGTGGCCTTTGCCTTCGCAATAGCGGCGCTGATGGGTGGTCGTTTAGATTCTGCCTGGGCGCGCTGGTCGCGTCCGTGGACCTTAGCCGCGTGGGTGTTCCTAACTCTCGGCATCATGGTCGGTAGCTGGTGGGCATACTACGAGCTTGGTTGGGGCGGTTGGTGGTTCTGGGATCCTGTTGAAAACGCCAGCTTCATGCCGTGGCTGATTGCCACAGCACTAATTCACTCGTTGGCAGTTACAGAAAAACGCGGCACGTTCAAAAGCTGGACCGTCTTATTAGCCATTGCCGGCTTTAGTTTAAGTTTGCTCGGTACCTTCTTGGTGCGCTCCGGAGTACTAGTTTCCGTGCATGCGTTTGCCAGTGACCCCACACGAGGCTTATTCCTATTAAGTTTCCTTGGTGTCTTGATTACCTGCTCATTACTGCTTTACGCGCTACGGGCATCGAAAGTCGTCAGCCACACGCGTTATGACTTAATGTCTCGCGAAGTTATGTTGCTTGGGAATAATATTTTGCTGGTTACGGCCACTGTGGTGGTGCTCATCGGTACCTTATTGCCGTTGGTCCATCAGGAACTCGGATTAGGTTCTATCTCGGTGGGCGAACCCTTCTTCGACATGGTCTTTATGTGGCTCACCATCCCATTTGCCTTAATGCTTGGGATTGCACCCTTGGTGCGTTGGCGTCGTCAGAAAATCGGCGAGCTGAAAGTGCCTATGCTACAAATGCTGGGCGTGGCTGTCATTCTCGCCTTTGTGCTGCCGCTGATTTTTGCCGAAGTCGTGTCAGGCTTGGCAGTGCTCGGTCTGATCCTAGCCTTCTGGGTGCTTTGGGGCACAGTGGAAGAGCTCCGGATGCGCGTGGCACAGCGGGAGCACAAGCTGCCGGCTATGGTAAAACTCGGTCGTAGTCACTGGGGTATGGTGCTGGGTCACGTTGGCTTTGCGGTCATGATTATTGGCGTTGCGCTGGTGCAGAACTACGAAGTAGAGCGCACCGTGCGCATGGCACCAGGCGACACTTTCACCGAAGGTAAATACAGCTTCGAGTTTAAGACCTTGGAAGATCGGATCGGCCCGAACTGGGTCAGTGACGCTGCGGTGTTTGAAATCACTCGCGACAATCGCCGGATTGGTGAAGTGGTGAGCGAGAAACGTTTCTATACCATTCAACGTCAAATCATGACGCAAACAGGCTTGCAGGTGAATCCGTGGCGAGACCTTTATGTTGCCATGGGTGAAGAACTTGGCGACGGCAGTTGGGCTGTGCGGATTCACATTAAACCCTTCGTTCGATGGATTTGGATGGGGGCGATTATTATGGCGTTCGGTGGTATTTTGTCCGCGTCAGATAAACGCTATCGGTTGAAGAAAAAGCGTCCAAAAGTAACAGGGAATGTAACAGGGAATGTAACTGGGGAGGGAAGTGCATGAATCCAAAACTTCGCTTACTCGCGTTTTTAACGCCCCTGTTCCTGTTTTTAGGCATGGGTGTGTTCTTATTTACTGGTTTGTTTTCGGATCCGACGCGTTTGGACTCTGCGCTCGTAGGTCGGCATGTTCCCAACTTTGAACTACCGGATCTCTACAGCCCAGACCGCTCCCACAATCAAAGCATTGTCGGCGGCAAGCCCATGTTGCTCAATGTCTGGGCCACATGGTGCCCGACCTGCTACGCGGAACATACTTTTCTCAATAAGCTGCGTGCCGAAGAGAACGTGTACATTATTGGTCTGAATTACAAGGACGACTCGCGGGCTGCGGCAGTCAATTGGCTGCAGGACTTGGGCGACCCTTATGAAATCAATTTGTTTGACCAAACCGGCTTACTTGCTTTGGATTTAGGTGTTTATGGCGCACCGGAAACCTTTGTGATCGACGCTGAAGGCATCATTCGCTATCGCCATGTAGGCGACTTGAACGAGCGTGTCTGGCGCGACGAAGTTGGGCCGGTGTATTACAGCCTTTATGAGCAAGGAGAGCGTTAATGCGTTACTTCATGCTTTGTGCTTATGCGCTTGCTGCCGCCTTGTTGTGGGGCGCTTTATCCCCGCTCGCCGCCAGTCCCGCTGCCGAGTTTTATGAATTCGAAACGGCTGAGCAAGAGCGTAAGTTTAACCAGCTCACGCGTGAACTGCGTTGTCCGAAATGTCAGAACCAGTCCATTGCCGACTCGGACGCGCCGCTGGCAATGGACATGCGTCAGCGCGTGTATCAAATGATTATGGAAGGCCAGAGCCAAGCAGAAATCATCGACTTTATGAAGGTGCGCTACGGCGACTTTGTGCATTATCGTCCGCCTGTTAATGCCAGCACCATTGTGCTGTGGGTGGGGCCAGCACTGGTCATTGTCTTAGGTGTCATTGTGGTGTTAGTGCAAGTGCGCACGCAGAAAGACGAAGAATCTGAGCTCTCGGAAGAAGAAGCGGCGCGTTTGGCCGAAGTGCTCAACAGCGACCGTAAGGAGTAGACAAGCGAATGTGGTATGTGATTTTAGTGGTTCTAATGCTGGTAGCTGTGGCGTTACTTTTCGTAGCGAGGCGGCAGCAGTTGTCCACTTGGTCGACTCTACAGGCCAACAAAGAAGTTTATGAGTCGCGTCTTGAGGAAATTGAAGAAGACTTAGCGCAAGGTTTGTTGAGTCAGAAAGACCTTGCTAACGCGCAGCGCGAATTACAGAAAAGCTTTGTTACCGACGTGCATGATCCCGACGAAAAGGTGGAAATGAAGCCTGCCAACGTTTGGTGGATTGCCGTGGTGCTGGTGGTTGCGGCGGGCGGGATCTATATTGCCGATGGTTCTTGGCAACAACAACGCCAAGCAGACCAAGCCCGTGCTGAACTCGAAGAGCGCAGTCGTCGGCTTTTGAGTAACAGTGGAGAAGCTGCCGAGACGCAAGAGATCGTGATGTTCGCTTTAGGCCTACGCCAACGCTTACAAGAGCAACCCGACGCGGGCGCTTGGAGCTTGTATGGTCGTTTGATGATGCAATTACGCCAAACCGACCAAGCCATCGAAGCTTTCGAGCGCTCACGTCAACTCAACAGTACCAATGTGGGGAATTTGCTAGCCTATTCACAGGCGTTAATTATGTCAGGCAGTGACCCAGATTTGGCTCGTGCGGCACGCTTTATTCGGCAAATTTTAGAAAGCGATCGCACCAACTCCGAAGCGCTCGGTTTATTAGGCGTCGTGGCTTATGAGCGGGGTGACTTCAATCAAGCGGTTCAAGCTTGGGAATTGACGCTCCAAATTATGGACGAGCAAGATCCCCGTTATGCGGTAATTCAAGGGTCCTTAGAAGACGCACGCGGTCGTGCAGACGGCTCTGTGCTGACATTAACTGTTACAGTTGATATCAGTGAAACCATGCGCAATGAGTTACCATTCAATGCGACGTTATTTGTCTTTGTGCGGGACCCGGATGGGGAGCGTGCGCCTATCGCAGTTACTCGCCAGCGAATTACTGACTTTCCAATTACCGTCACGTTAACTGACGATGATGCGATGACACCAGACCGCACGCTTTCGAGTGTTCGTAACTGGCTAGTGGGCGCTCGTGTGACTGCGTCAGGTACCATCGAGTTACGTCAAGGCGACATGGAAGCGCGGCCTCGTTTGATTGAACGTGAAAACCGTCAACAAATCGAGCTGCGGATTACGGAGATGATTCTATAGTGAAGGCTTTGCGCTTAGTTTGCTTTGCTGCTGCGACACTGTTGCTGGCGGCCTGTTCCTCTACCCCACCGGAAGAGCAAAAACCGGTGCCGGAAGTTGAGCGTTTTGAAAAGCAGGCTGAGTCGGTGTCGTCTCGCAGTTCGGTGGAAGATGACTTTGATTTTAGCGATCCGCGAGATCCCTTTGAAAATTTCAACCGCGTTATGTGGGACTTCAACCGCGACACGCTCGATCCCTATTTAGTGATGCCCGTGGCGAATACCTATGAGCGCCTACCCACAGGCTTCCGTCGTGGCATTTACAATATTACGGAGAACCTCACCGAGCCGGCGAGTGTGGTAAACAATGCGCTACAGCTGAAGTTTGCGGGTATGTTTATCAGTGCGGGCCGATTTGTGATCAACAGTACGGTGGGCTTACTTGGTTATTTCGATGTCGCAACCAGTATGGGCCTTCCGCTTCGACGCGAAACCTTTGGTGAAAGTCTGGCGGTCTATGGCGTTCCAACCGGACCCTATATTATGTTACCGGGCGCCGGGCCAACGGTCGTGATAGACCGTGGTGGTGATTTCGTCGACGGCTATTACTGGCCCTACGTGCTGTTCGACTGGAAAGTCTCTTTGGGTCGCTATATTTTGCGTGGGTTAGAGCAGCGTATCGAGTTAAAGCAGATTGAACCCATGCTCGAAAACGCCATTGATGAATATGCCTTCGTGCGTGAAGCTTATTTTGCTTATTGGCTCGATAAAGTGCATGACGGTAATCCGCCCGAGTCGAGTCAGTGGGATGAATGGGATAGCGAATGGGACAGCGAATGGGACAGTGAATGGGAAGACGATTCCGAATGGAATGACCCCGGACTGTCAACTCGAGTGAACTTTGACCTCGTTTCTTGGCATCTTGTGAAGCGGGAATATCGCGCTGCACGTTGACGAATCGCCTACTGTAGTCAATGCTCAATAGACGACAGAGAGTTTAGCGAGGCGAAACACACGAGTGTCAGGTAGTAAGGTTCTTGTCATCGAAGACGATGCCGTATTCAGCAACATTCTTGGACGCTTTTTAACCCAACGCGGCTACCAGGTTGTTTCAGCAGAAGACGGCGAAACTGGTCTTGCCCTTTGCACCTCAGAGCAGCCTGATGTGGTGCTTTGTGACCTCATGTTACCTAAGCTTTCCGGCCTGGAAGTGCTGGAACGTCTGATCTTGTCTATGGCTGCCACACCCGTCATTGTTATTTCCGCGTCTGAACGCATGGCTGATATTCGTGAAGCGTTGCGTCTCGGTGCATGGGATTACTTAGTGAAGCCGCTGCGTGAACTCGACGTGCTCGATACCGCCATTCAGAATTGTTTGACGCGTTCGGGGCTTGAAGATGCATGGGAACGGGAACGCTGGGAGTTAGACGACCATATTGACGTGCTTTTTGAAAATGACGACATGATCGCTCACCTTACGGCGGATCTAGTGTCTCATGAAACCTTGGAATTACCCTGTGGTGTCATTTCGCACCGATTGGGAGAAGGCGCAGGTGACCGTTTCTTGTTGGATTACTTCCGCTTTCCTGACAACAACGCGCTAATCTTTATGGCGAATGCGCAAAGCTCGGGAAGCCAAGGGGTTATTTCCTTGTTGGTGTTGAAAAGCTTGTTGAACCCATTAGTGCGTATTGCCATGGCCGGTAACGACGCGATGATGCGCACGCCACACCGCCTATTGGAGCGCCTTAATTCGGAACTATGCCATTCACGTATTCGCTCGGCCTTTGACGTGGTGGCAGTGTGGGTAAATGGCAACACAGGCGATATGGAGTGGGGCCATGGCGGCGATCGCATTCAACTGAGTGTGGACAGTCGACCCGATTTGGCGCTCGGTATTTGGGCACAGGCACAATTTACCGAGCACAAAGGCAAACTTAACTCTGCGGATTTTGTAATTCAGGCAGATACTACCCGAATTACTGTGACTCCTCATCGCTAGAATTATTGTCACTTCCTGGCTCGTTCCGAGCGTATTCACGATTTGCTTTAAACCGCTGGGCATGAACCTTCAGGTAAGGGCGTGCCAGCGTTAAGGTGACCGGAAATAATACCAACGGATAGAGCAAGCCTACTGCGAGTAAACTCAGAATCTTCCAGATCATGCCGGGTACATAGAGCAGCGACCAAAAGAGCGCAATCAACAGAATCAGCTTAAGGACAGTAGCGACGGCACGACGACCAAAGGGCATGTCCTTTGCGGCTTGATGAATAATGAAAATACGCTCGTTCGGGCTAAATTCTTGTAACTCTTCAATGTTTTTAGACGAAAACCAAAGCATAGTGATCTCTCTTTTGGTGGTGATGGGGTCATCATACCACGGGGGGAGGGCGGTGCTGAATGGCGCTTTGTGTCTTTGCTTGCGTATCCTCTGGGTTCTCTTTTCTAGTGCAAGCGGTATGAACTGGGCCTTCATTCCTGGGGACGCCGTAAATATATCCCTATAGGCTTGGCGTCGGCATCCATGCCTCCGACACCCCAGGCCTAAAGGCCCAGTCCACACCGATGACGCGCCATGCACCGAAACTCTTCTAGGATCATAGCCAAGCTCCAGGCCTTCGAGGCCCTGCGCTTGGCGCTTTGGTGCGGCTTGGTTTTGCGTGATGCGGTGCATCGGAAATGCATGATCGGCGTTGAATTTGGGTTTGGCTGTGCGCGATGCAGTGCATCGCCTACGGTGATGTTTGAATATTTGGGTAGGGCATGCACTGCATGCCGTTCCGCGGTGTTTGTGGTTTTGGGGTTTGGCTGTGCGCGATGCGGTGCATCGGAAATGCATGATCGGTGTTGAATTCGGGTTTGGCTATGCGCGATGCAGTGCATCGGAAATGCATGATCGGCGTTGAATTTGGGGTTTGGCTGTGCGCGATGCAGTGCATCGGAAATGCATGATCGGTGTTGAATTCGGGTTTGGCTGTGCGCGATGCAGTGCATCGCCTACCGCGGTGTTCATGGTTTTGCGTAGGGCATGCACGGCATGCCGTTCCGCGATTTCCAATTCAACACCATACCGCATTTCCATGCACCGCATGCCGTTCTGCGATGTTGAATTCAGTCAGTGGCCGTCATTCAATGGCAATGAAACATCTGGTAAACTCAGGCCTTTGAAATTTTCGGAAAGCACAAGGATTACGCATGCAAGCACAAGTTCGTAAGGTCATTATTCCAGTCGCAGGGCTGGGGACGCGGATGCTGCCCGCCACGAAGGCGATTCCAAAGGAAATGTTGCCGTTGGTTGACAAGCCTTTGATTCAGTTTATTGTCGACGAATGTGCTGCGGCGGGTTTGACCGATATTATTCTGGTAACTCACTCTTCGAAGAACTCTATCGAAAACCATTTCGACACCAGTTTCGAGCTGGAAGCGACGCTTGAAAAACGGGTGAAGCGGTCGTTGTTGGATGAAGTTCAATCCATCTGTCCGAAGGGCGTGACTATCATGCATGTGCGCCAAGGCGTCGCAAAAGGCCTAGGTCATGCAATTTTATGTGCCAAACCATTGGTGGGCGATGAGCCTTTCGCTGTGGTGCTACCAGACGTGCTTATGGACGAAGTAAGTGCTGACTTAACCCAAGACAACTTGGCGGAAATGGTTGCCAACTTCAATAATTCTGGCGTTTCTCAGGTTATGGTGGAGAAAGTGCCGAAGGAAGACGTGAACAAATACGGTGTTGCAGATATCGGTGGTGTTGAGTTAGCTGCAGGCGAGCAGGCAGCGATTAAAGCCTTGGTTGAAAAACCAGATGTGGAAGACGCACCGTCGGATCTCGCTGTGGTTGGCCGTTATGTATTTACTAGTGAACTGTGGCCGTTATTGGCGATAACGCCTCCGGGCGCGGGTGATGAGATTCAGTTGACCGACGCAATGGATATGCTGCTCGAGCGACAAACGGTGAACGCTTACTACATGAAAGGCCATAGCCACGACTGCGGAAATAAAATTGGTTATGTGAAAGCTTTTATTGCCTACGCCAAGCGTCATCCGGAAATTAAAGACGCTTTGTAACAGTTCAACGCACAATGGCAGTGCGTTATCCCTTATTGGCGATAACCACTGCGCGTTTTGGCGCGGGGTAGCCTTCGTTCGTGAGGCTACGATCGTCAGGGTTTAGGAAGTCTGCTAAGGATTGCCCTTGCATCCAATCAGTGCTGCGCTGCTCGTCTAACGAGGTGACGTTCTCGTCTACGACTCGAATATTCTGCATACCTAACCGCTCCAGCCAATGGCACAAGGCCGCTGAACTGGGGATAAACCACACGTTAGGCATTTGCGCATAGCGGTCGCCCGGCACTAATACCTGTTGCACGTCGCCGTCGATCACTAAGGTTTCTAGTACCAGCTCGCCCCCCGGGCGCAATTGGTCGATACATTGCTGCAAGAAATCAATCGGCGAACGGCGGTGGTACAGCACGCCCATGGTAAATACCGTGTCGAAGGCTTCCACCTTTTGTAAGTGCTCAACGCCTAAGGGCAAGAGTTCGACATCCCGGGCGATTGCTTGCGGTAAATAACGCTGTATCGCGCGAAACTGCATCATAAATAGTTGGCCAGGATCGACGCCCACCACTAAATCTGCCCCCGCACCTTTCATGCGCCACAGGTGGTAACCACTGCCACAGCCAATATCCAAAACGCGCCGACCAGTGAGGTCGGAAATATGCGGAGCCACGCGATCCCACTTCCAATCTGAGCGCCACTCCGTATCAATGCGTACACCGAACAGCTCAAAGGGCCCTTTGCGCCAAGGTGTGAGTTGTTTCAGCAAGCCCTCAATGCGCGCCCGGTCACCTGGGGCTGCGTCTTCGGCCACACCAACTCGCACGGCGTCACGTAAATCAAAGGAAGAGGGGGTTAAATCAGGAAGTTGCTCGACAATGCGTAACCACTTTTTCAGTTCACCATGGCGCGACGTTTCATTCCAGGCGCGCACATTCGCAGGCAAGGTTTCCAGCCAATGGCCGAGGCCGGCTTCGGTCAAACGTGCGTAAAAGTGATTAAAGTCGAGCATATACACTCATGTCCTTACTTAATTGCAAACCAAGACGTGAAATTGAAGCATCGATACCAGTTTTGCACTGTGCTGAAACCGGCGGCGCTTAAGCGCTCTGCATGAATTTCACTCGTATCAATGCGCATGACATTTTCTAGTGCTGCGCGTTTCTGGCTGATCTCTAATTCACTGTAACCGTTCTGGCGTTTAAATTCGTGGTGCAGATCCACTAGGAGCGCGTCCGCTGTGGGATCATCGTGACGCACTTTCTCCGACAAAATCAGAATACCGCCCGGTAACAAGGCGTCGTATATCTTTTGAATCAGGGCCGCGCGAAGCTCTGGCTCCACAAACTGCAGGGTGAAATTAAGTACGACCACGGAGCAGGGCTTGAGCTCCACGTCTAAAATATCGGCACACAAAATGTTCACTGGCAGGTCGCCACGCCACGCATCCACGTGAGACTGACAGCGCCGCACCATTGCTTCGGAGTTATCCACACCAATAATTTCTGCACCTGTTGCCTGCACATGCTGCTTCATCGCAATACAGGCCGCGCCAAGTGAACACCCAAGATCGTATAAACGTGAGTTGTTCTGCGCATATTTACCGGCCAGCAAACCTATGGTGGAAATCATGGTGCTATAACCGGGCACAGAACGGCTAATCATGTCGGGGAAGACTTCCGCGACGCGATCGTCAAAGCGAAAATCCGACAATTGTCCGAGTGGTTGGGCGTATATTGCATCGCGCTTCGGGGCCATGGCGATAAGTCCTTTCTTAAAACACGGGCGAATTGTACCTGAACGGCCCTGTATCGTATACTACACGCCGCTTTGAACCTTGGTTTCTGGCCGCTCGGCCGGACAACCGCGCAATTACTCACTTCAGGAATAGGAACAGGCAACACGATGCGCAGTCATTATTGTGGACAAGTCACCGAAAACGCCCTCGGGCAGCAAGTTACTCTGGCGGGATGGGTGCATCGTCGCCGCGATCTTGGCGGTCTGATTTTCGTCGACATGCGTGATCGCAGCGGCATCGTGCAAGTGGTGTTCGATCCGGATCAAAAAGCGATTTTCGACACGGCTAATAGCTTGCGTCAGGAATTCTGTGTGCAGATCCGTGGTGAAGTGCGCGCGCGCCCTGAAGGGCAGGTAAATGAGCGCATGGCGACTGGGCGGGTGGAAGTGCTTGCCTCAGAGCTCACGATCTTGAATAAATCTGCGCCATTACCTATCGACTTTAATACCGATGTGAGTGAAGAGCAGCGTCTGCGCTTCCGCTACCTAGACTTGCGTCGCCCTGAAATGAACGAAAAGCTGATTTTCCGAGCGAAAGTCAGCAGTGCCGTGCGTCGCTTTATGGACGCCGAAGGTTTCCTAGATATCGAAACACCCATGCTTACCCGTGCAACGCCTGAAGGCGCGCGTGATTACTTGGTGCCAAGCCGTACCCACGACGGCAAATTTTTCGCGTTGCCGCAGTCGCCGCAGCTGTTTAAGCAATTGCTGATGATGTCGGGTTTCGACCGCTACTATCAAATCGTTAAATGCTTCCGCGACGAAGACTTGCGCGCGGATCGCCAACCAGAATTTACCCAAATCGATATCGAAACCACCTTTATGAGTGCGCAGGAAGTGCGCGATATCACTGAGCGTTTGGTGCGGACCTTGTTCCATGACCTGATGCAGGTGGAGCTCGGTTCTTTCCCGGTGATGAGCTATGCGGAAGCCATGCGCCGTTTCGGTAGCGACAAGCCTGATTTACGTAACCCACTCGAGTTGGTGGACGTTGCAGACTTGGTGAAAGATATTGAATTTAAAGTGTTTGCCGGCCCGGCGAACGACGCCAAAGGTCGTGTTGCGGTGATTCGTGTGCCAGGTGGTGCGAGTCTGAGCCGTAAGCAAATTGACGACTACACCAATTTTGTCGGTATTTACGGGGCGAAAGGTTTGGCCTGGTTGAAAGTGAATGACAAAGCGGCTGGCATGGATGGCTTGCAGTCACCGGTTTTGAAGTTTCTGCCTGAAACAGCCGTGAATGGTATTTTAGAGCGCACTGGCGCGGCCGATGGCGACATCCTGTTGTTCGGTGCCGATAAGAACACTGTGGTCAGTGAGGCCTTAGGCGCGCTGCGTTTGAAGCTAGGTCAAGACTTTGACTTGGTGGAAAAGGGTTGGAAACCTTTGTGGGTTGTGGACTTCCCAATGTTTGAAGAATACGAAGGCGGCTATGCAGCTTTACACCACCCGTTCACCTCACCTGTAGGTTTGACGGCGGATGAACTGAAAGCGAACCCAGCAGATGCAATTTCGGACGCCTACGACATGGTGTTAAACGGGACTGAAGTTGGTGGTGGCTCGGTGCGTATTTTCAACGCGGAAATGCAGTCGGCAGTATTTGAAATTCTCGGCATCGGTGCAGAAGAGGCGAAAGAAAAATTTGGCTTCCTACTCGAAGCCTTAAAGTACGGCACGCCACCTCATGCGGGCTTGGCCTTTGGTTTGGACCGCTTGGTGATGTTAATGGTTGGCGCGAGCAGTATCCGCGACGTCATTGCGTTCCCGAAAACCACGACTGCAGCTTGTGTGCTCACCGACGCTCCAGGTTACGCCAACCCAGAAGCCCTCGATGAACTCGGCATTCAGGTGAAGAAGAAAGAGAAGTAACGTAGCCCCCCGGAACCGCAAGGTTCCGGGGGTAAACATCATCCGTACTACAACAGTTCCGCATGCTCGGCGCGAGTTTGTGGGCACCAAACGCTAGGTTGTACTAATCCAATATGCGCTTGTTCCATTAAGAACATACACACCCGCGACTGACCAATACCACCACCCACAGATTGAGGTAACGCACCGGCTAGAAGTGACTGATGCCAGGGTAGGTCGACAGCACTCTCGCGCCCGGCAATCTGTAGTTGCCGCACCAAGCTCATTGCATCCACCCGGATCCCCATACTTGAAAGCTCAATAGCATCGTCCAGTGTATCGCTCCAGACTAATAGATCGCCGTTGAGCCCTTGGTCTCCATGCTCGTCGATGGTCGTCCAGTCATCATAATCCGGCGCTCGCGCGTCATGCTGTCGGCCATCACTCAAAGCCGCTCCAATCCCGGTAATAAACACTGCTCCATGTAAGCGGGTAATCGCGCGCTCACGCTCCTTGGCAGACAAACCCGGAAACTGTCGAAGAAGTTGCTCGGAACTGATAAAGGTCAACTCTTTGGGTAACTGGAGGGAGCTGCCAAATCGACTGCGCACTTCCTCAAGAGTGCTTCTTAACGTGTCGTACACGGCGGTCGCCGCGGTTCTCAATTGCGCCTGAGTTCTTTGTTCAGAAGCGACCACTTGCTCCCAATCCCATTGATCAACAAACACCGAATGCACTGGGCTTAAGCGCTCTTCATCGGGACGCAGAGCTTTCATTTGTGTGACGATTCCTTCGCCAGCTTCGAACCCATACTTACCCAGAGTTTGGCGTTTCCATTTTGCCAGCGAATGCACTACTTCATAGCGTTTTCCAATGGAGCTTACCCGCACTTCCACCGCTTTCTCATGACCCGCCAAGGTGTCTTGCACGCCATCAAGAGGGTCGGTCAGGAGCGGTGCTTGTACTTCAACAAGATTCAGGTTGTCGCACAGCAGCTGGGTGAAAGTGTCTTTGATAAAACGGATTTTTTGTTGGCGTTGGACATAGCTGCTTTTCATGGCAAGTACCTTTTTAAATGTGAAGTAGATTCATAGTAAAGTTAACCAAAGGAGCTTCTATTTCAACACTCGTTTAGATAAAGTGATTCATTAGATATTTTTGTCTATTAAAAGTGTATTTTTATTAAATGGTTTCTAATTTTAGGCGTCAGAAGATGGAGCGAGTTAAATGATCGATAATCTAGATAGAATCATCCTGCGCACCTTGATGGCCAATGCCCGTATTTCCTACGCTGAAATTGCAAAGGAAAATAAGGTCAGTCCGGCGACTATTCATGTGCGTGTGGAGAAAATGCGTAAAGCGGGAATTATTCGCGGGGCGAAACTGAAGGTTGATCCGCGTCGCCTTGGTTACGATGTCACCTGTTTCATTGGTATTATTTTAAAGCAGGCGGGCGACTATCCCAAAGCGTTAGCTAAGCTTGAAGCCTTACCCGAGGTTACCGAGGCATTCTATACAACGGGGCAGTACAGTGTGTTTATCAAAGTTATGGTAAGAAGCATCGATGATTTGCAGAAATTATTGATTGAACGCATTCAGGTTATCGACGAAATTCAGTCCACTGAGACGCTCATTTCACTTCAGAATCCAATTGCCCGCGATGTAAGTGTGTAAGTGATTACTCACCGCCGAAAATATCGGTGAGTGATGTAGCTTCAAGCATTCGTAATGACCAAGTTTCTAAGTCTGCAACTGAAGCATTGTTAATACGAGTGACTACCTCTTCCGGTAACTCGTTAAATTTGGCGGTAAGTAAACGGAGTAATAGCATGCGTTGGCCTTCAGCTCGGCCTTCAGCTCGGCCTTCAGCTCGGCCCTCAGCCAAGCCGTCTCGTTTCCACTCGCGTTGCCAGCGTTTGACTGTATGCTCTAACATGCTGCGAACTCCTTCTAAATCGTCGACAGTACCAGCATCAATATGCTGCCATCTTGACGGCAGTAGTACGCCCTTGATCCAGGCTAAAAAGGCTTTATTTAGCGATTTCTGAGCCTCATCGTCAAGCCATTCCTTCAGTGCATCGAAAGCCGCAATCAGGTCGACGGTCTCTGTGCTAGTTTCCAGAGCGAACAGTGCAGAGACAAGATTTCGAGTGGCAAGTAATGGATGATCTTTAAAACGGTGTTCTTGCAACAAGAAAAATTGAAACTGCGGCATAAAACGCTCGAGTCCGCCGGGAATTGGTGCGATGAGCTCATGGATCTTCGTCGTGTAATGCCAGTTTCTTATTCCATTATAGAGCACAATAGGCAGCACGGGAGGAAGCAAGCCCTCAGATGTGAGGTTATTTTGTTTGACCAGTCGCTCATACAGAAGTCCCAGATAAGTCATAAGCCTTAACGGCATGAAGCGGTCGGGCGTGGATTGAAACTCCAACACAACATAGACATACAGCCAGCGCTCCGAATCTTGCCACTTCACACGCCAAATGCAGTCATTTTGACGTTTATGAAGTTCGTCACTAATAAAGTCGTTCGCAACAAACTCAAGCGTTGAGAAATCAAGTTTCTCTACCCAAGCTTGCTTCACGAAACCCTGCAGTAAATCGATCATCATTTTGGGCTCGCTAAATAGAAGCTTGTAACTTGCATCGATCGATTGGCGCTTCTTTTTATCCATGAAGTCCGCCTCATCCTTGAGATAAATTTACAGCTTAGGCGCTTACCTCCGAAGGACAAGAGTCTTCGCTGATTGCCCAGTGAATTTTCTAACCTGCGAATTGCCCTTTGCTGACGCTGCGTTATCATAGGCGGGTCGTTTATCAGCAAAAGAAAAGAGCAAGAGGACACATGGCAGGTCACTCCAAATGGGCGAATATTAAGCACCGCAAGGCTGCGCAAGACGCTAAGCGCGGGAAGATTTTTACCAAGCTGATTCGCGAGTTAGTCGTTGCAGCGCGCGAGGGTGGCTCTGACCCCGAAACTAATCCTCGGCTACGAGCTGCTATCGACAAGGCCTTGTCGAACAACATGAAGCGCGACACCATTGATAACGCGATTGCGCGCGGAGCTGGCGAGCTAGACGGCGATAACATGGAAGAAATTCGCTATGAAGGCTACGGCGCGGGTGGAGTAGCCGTCATGGTCGAGTGCATGAGCGACAATCGGAATCGCACGGTTTCCGAAGTGCGTCATGCGTTCTCAAAAAATGGCGGCAATTTGGGTACTGACGGCTCGGTGTCTTATTTGTTCGAAAAACGCGGTGTCCTTAGCTATGCGCCAGGAGCCCACGAAGACAGCATCATGGAAGCTGCCCTCGAAGCGGGAGCCGAAGATGTGGTGACCTATGACGACGGTGCCATCGACGTCTTCACGACGCCGGATACCTTCGGTCGGGTGAAGGATTTTATGGACGGCGCTGACTATGTTGCTGACAATGCAGAAGTGACACAGGTCCCCGCAACTAAAGTAGAACTCGATCTCGAAACCGCACAAAGTGTGCTGAAGCTTATCGATATGCTGGACGAACTCGACGATGTGCAAGCCGTATATCATAACGCCGAAATCCCAGACGAAGCTTGGGGCTAAGGGCCAACTAAAGGACTCAGCATGGCAATAATTCTCGGCATCGATCCCGGCTCTCGCATTACCGGTTACGGGGTGATTGAGCAACAAGGTAGCCGCTTAACTTATTTGGGCAGCGGCTGTATTCGCGCCGCGTCCACCAGTGCGTCTACCAAAACCGACGGCGAGCCCACTATGGCCGAACGTCTCAAAATCATTTTCGATGGCGTGTCTGAGTTAATTACTCAGTTCAAGCCCAACGAATTTGCGATTGAACAAGTGTTCATGGCGCGCAATCCGGATTCAGCGCTCAAGCTCGGCCAAGCGCGGGGCGTTGCCATGGTCGCTGCTGCACACCAAGAGCTCGCCGTGCACGAGTACTCGGCACGGCAGATCAAACAAGCCGTAGTGGGCACGGGGGCGGCGAATAAAGATCAGGTTCAACATATGGTCATGCAGGTGCTCAAGCTCCCTCACAAACCCCAAGCCGACGCCGCCGACGCGCTCGCCGTCGCTATCTGCCACGCCCACACCTACCAAACGCTCATCCGCAAAGCTCGCGGGTGAGGCTAAGCGTCTTTTGGATTGCCTTCAGAGAGCTCTTGTATCATTGAGTCAACGGATCGAGCTGAGTGTCCTTGTCCCTCAGCTAATTCTCTCATTGCAGCAGCAGTAAGATGATTTGGTTGACGTGTTCGCAATTCAAATGGAATACCGCCATGGTTAATGACTGCGCGGGCAAAAAGCTTAATTGCCTGAGAAGGACTTAATCCTACCTCATCACAGATTGTGGTGAAGGCAACCTTAGTATCGTGATCGATGCGTGTACTTAACATTTCGGTTTTCATGATAGGCACTCCAATATGTGTAACCATGTTATACATAGTAACACATTGTGCATCTTTTGGTGTACAAGATGTCCTAAGGTCATAGTTCACGGGCGCTCCTGTGTCGGAAATGCTTTTGCGAGAAGTTTAGTGTTAGCTGCCGTGTTGAAAAGCAATTTACGCAATCGGCTTAACATCTCGTTATGACGGGGAAGTCCCAGCCTTCATTCCATTCCTCTGTACTTCATCTTGGGGTAACATGGAGCGAAGCGACAATAATTAACAATGAGAACGCGCAATGATAGGACGATTGCAGGGAATTTTGGTGGCAAAACAGCCGCCGGAACTGCTGATAGACGTCAACGGCGTCGGTTACGAAGTGCAGGTGCCCATGACCTGTTATTACGAGCTGCCAGGGCTCGGTGAACAAGTGACTTTGTGGACCCATTTCGTGGTGCGTGAAGACGCCCAACTTCTGTTCGGCTTCAATACTGCCGACGAGCGCGCATTATTCCGTTTGTTAATTAAAGCGCAAGGGATTGGGCCGAAGTTAGCACTTACCATTTTGTCGAGTATGAGTGCCGGCCAATTTATTCGTTCCGTCCAGTTGAATGACGTAACCACCTTGGTCAAAATCCCAGGAGTGGGGAAGAAAACTGCTGAGCGCCTCGTGGTAGAAATGCGTGATCGCTTGAAAGACTTTACGGGTGCGAATTACGACACTGGCTTACCGGGCGAGAAACCCGCGTTGATTACCAGCCCGGAAACCACAGCAAAAGACGAAGCCTTGAGTGCATTGTTAGCGCTCGGCTATAAACCGAATCAAGCAGAGACAGTGCTGCGCAAAGTAACCACCGACGATATGTCTGCAGAAGACATGATCCGTCAGGCATTAAAGGCAATGGTGTAACCCATGATTGAAGCGGACCGCATGGTTCAGGCGCAAGCCACGCCAGAAGACGAAGTGATTGACCGCGCGATTCGGCCGAAAACGCTGGCCGACTACACGGGCCAAGCACACGTGGTGGAACAGCTGGGAATTTATATTGAAGCGGCGCGCGCACGAAAAGACGCGCTCGATCATGTATTGATTTTCGGGCCACCGGGCCTTGGGAAAACCACCCTTGCCAATATTATTGCCAATGAAATGGGTGTCAGCATTAAGACCACCTCGGGCCCCGTGCTAGAAAAAGCGGGTGATTTGGCAGCATTGCTCACCAACCTGGAAGCACACGACGTGCTGTTTATTGACGAAATTCATCGGTTAAGCCCTGTGGTGGAAGAAGTTTTGTATCCGGCGATGGAAGATTATCAGTTGGACATCATGATTGGCGAAGGTCCGGCTGCGCGTTCAATCAAACTCGACTTGCCGCCCTTCACGCTAGTGGGCGCAACAACGCGTGCGGGTGCATTAACGTCACCACTGCGAGATCGGTTTGGCATTGTGCAGCGGTTGGAGTTTTATAACGTCGAAGATCTCACAACTATTGTGACGCGCTCGGCGCATTATCTTGAGTTGCATATGGACCCGCAAGGTGCGCGCGAAATCGCAGCCCGCTCGCGGGGCACGCCACGGATTGCCAATCGCTTATTGCGTCGGGTTCGCGACTTTGCGGAAGTACGTTCCGACGGGCGGATTACTGCCGATGTGGCTTCAGCGGCGCTGGACATGGTGGACGTGGACAAAGCGGGCTTCGATTATATGGATCGCAAGCTCATGAAAGCGATTATTGAGAAGTTCGATGGCGGACCGGTAGGGTTGGAAAACCTTGCTGCGGCTATTGGTGAAGAGAAAGATACGATTGAAGATGTGCTTGAGCCATTTCTGATTCAGCAAGGCTTCATTCAGCGTACTCCGCGTGGGCGCATTGCCTCTGCGCGGGCCTATCAACATTTTGGGTTAATCAAATCATGAAGCGATTAGTTACGGTAGTAGTACTGCTTACTCTGCTCGGCGGTTGCGCCGGTGGAACCATTGGTGGCTTAATTCCTGCGCCGAAGATCTTGAATGGCTCGTTGGATGGCATGCGCTACACCGCGCCAAATGAAACCTTTAGTGTTGTGGCGCCGGTGGAGTCCTCGTCGGAGTGGTTGTACACCAAAGTCCATGAAGCCACGGACACAGCTGAAAACATTCTAATGAATTCGGTGATCTTCGAGCTGCCTTATGACATGAGCTATTACAGCACTATCGTGTATCAGTACGAAGTGGTGCCACAAATTGAGCCCTGGATGCTGTTTTCGAATTTGTATGACGTGTGGGTCACGGAAATGAAACGCCACGGCGGTAAAGTGGAAGTGGTCGTTGCCGAAGACAGAGAAATCGCCAGTTACGACGGTCACTATGGTGTAGCAAATGTGAATTTCACTGACGGGTCGGATATCGAGCGGAAGTTGATCATTAGCTTCACCACCTGTGAAGCGCTTATTTGTGCCGTGACCTTAGCCGAGTTGAACAGCTCGCGTCGCGGGAATGCTGAGTTTCCCGAGAGCATCAAAACGGGTTCTTGGGAGCGCTTTAATGATTATGTGGCGTCACTGAATTTGAAGAACCCGGAAGACGCCGAGTAAACGAGTGTAAGAAGTAAGTATTAGAAGGGATAGAGCCATGCCTATGGACAGCCAGCCTCCGTTGCGGCAAGTGACCGTCGACGGTGTTGTATTTGACTGGAGTTACCAATTCCTCACGCCCGAAGCCATTGAAGCCTTCGCCGCGAAACGTTTGCCTGAAAATTTTAATGAGCAGCGGGCCGCACTCATGAATGGCACCTTTGTAAATATCAGTGAGAACCGCACAGTGAGCCATGTGTTGAGTCGTGGCGACCAATCAGTGCTGCGTGATGGCCATGATGCGCGTTTTGTTCGCATTGTGAAAAAGCTCCGCAGCGGCAACTGGCTCGGTGCCACAGGGAAGCCGATTACCGATGTGGTGAATATTGGCGTGGGTGGTTCGGATCTTGGGCCTTTGATGACCAGTTTCGCGCTACGCGAGTTTGCCAGTGATATTCAACAACATCATTTGAATACCCATTTTGTTTCCTCAATGGACGGTGGCCAGTTGTATGCGGTACTGCCTATTGTGAACCCGGAGACTACCGTCTTTATTATTGCTTCGAAGTCCTTTGGCACGTTGGATACTTTTGCCAATGTGGACACCGTGAAGGTGTGGATGAATGAGCATTTCAAACGGGTTGGCAAAACTGAGCAGGATTGGTTGGAACATCATGTGATTGGTGTCTCGGCGACGCCGAAGAAAATGACAGAGTATGGTATTCCGCCTGCGCACCAACTGACCTTTGATCAGTCGGTCGGTGGCCGATTCTCCATGTGGTCTGCAATAGGCCTAGCCATTGCGACAACCTGTGGCGTGGAAGTATTTCGACGCTTGCAGGAAGGTGCGCGGTTAATGGACGAGCATTTTGCCAGTGCGCCAGTGACCGAAAACATTCCAATGCTCATGGCGTTGTGTGGTGTGTATAACCGCGAAGAGCGGAACATCAATAATCTTGCCGTGCTGCCTTACGACGGGCGTTTTCGACATATGCCGTCTTATTTGCAACAGCTTGATATGGAAAGTAATGGGAAGCAGTGCACTGCTACAGGTGAGAAGATTGACTACCCCACAGGGCCGCTGATTTGGGGTGGCTTTGGGCCGAACGGCCAGCATGCGTTCTTTCAGCACTTGCATCAAGGATATGACAGCTTTGCCGCCGACTTTTTGCTCGTTTTGCATCGTGCAGCGAAGCGATTTTTACCAGAAGTACAAGAAAGTTTAGCCGACCAACAAGAGCTGTCTGTCGCGAATTGCTTGGCCCACCGTAAATTAATGGCCTACGGATCAGACGACGGCACTGCACGAAATTACTATCCGGGGAACAATCCGAACAATTTGATTGCCTTAAAGGAACTGACGCCTGAAAGTTTTGGCGCAATTATCGCCGCGTATGAGCATAAAGTGTTTACCCAAGGACTTATTTGGGGATTGAACAGCTTCGACCAACCCGGCGTCGAACTCGGCAAGAAAATCGCCGAAAAAACCCTCGACGCCATCCAAGGCCGCAGCAGCGAAAGCTTCGATCCAAGCACCGACGCCCTCATCCAAAGCTGCCAAATTGGGGTCAGATGAACTTTTTAGGCACGTTTTAACGTTTTTAAAGGGCTGCAGAGAATAGGGTCAGATCAACTTTGAGGGGATCAGGCCTTGGTCTTTACAAAACCTATGGATGTTGTTCTGACCCCATCCTTTGCAGGCCAATAAAATCAGCAAATGTACGCAATAATTGGGGTCTGACCCCAATCTGGAGGTAGGGATGTTGAAGCGGTTGGGTATGTTTTTTGCCGTGGTGGTGTTGGCGGTGGGGTGTTCGTCGAAGCCGGAGTCGGAGTGGCCGTCGTGGTTTGATGTGCAGGCTGATCCGGATCAGTATTTCTATGGTTTCGGTGAAGGCGTGAGCGCGAACAGCAACCTCGCAGCACGGCAGGCGCGTTTGAACGCGCAAGCACAGTTGGCGGAAGCCTTCAGTATTTATGTGGAAAGTGAGGCACGGCAAGCCGGTCAGGTGAATTTAGATGATCCTGAAACTGCCGGTACTTTTATCGACGCCATTCAGGCTCGGGTGCAAACCACGGTCGAAGCAGTCGAAACGGACCAAGTTGAGCGGGTGCGCCTGCCAGACGGTTCAGTTCGCGTCTTTGTTCGTATGCGGATGCCTCGCAACCAAGGTGCTCGCACTGGTCGCCAAATTCTCGACGAGTTTGACGAGCGCATGCGCACCTCACGGCCAACGCAACCGACGCGCGGCTAATACGCCATGACCTGGCGGTTTGTCACAGCCATTGGTTTAGCGTGTGTGTTGGCGGCGTGCTCGTCGCTGCCTTCCTCGCGTTCAGACCGCCAGGAACGCGAACCGCCAGAGACGGATCGCCGGACCTTTATCGCGGACAGTCGCTACGTTTACGGTCAAGGTTTCGGTAATACTCGCGAGCAAGCCGTTCAAGGCGCCCGCGACGAACTGGCCGAGATGGTGCTGGTGAACGTACGCACCGACACCCGCCAAGAACTTCGCGAAGCCTCGGACCAAGAAATCACCCGTGAATTTGTTTCCAGCTCCTTCTCGTGGTCCAACGTAGAACTGGAAAATGTCCGTATTGATTTCGAAGAACGCGTTCGTGGTACGCAAGAGTGGTACGTTCGCTTACGCATCGACCGCGCCACCATGCAACGCCTCACTGATCAAGCAAGGCGCAAAGCACCCGCACTGAACGCGGTCTACCAAATTGAACAAACCTCTCGCCTTGAACCCGCATTGCGCTTACAACGCGCCGTCGCGGGCTTAGCCATAGCGGAACGGGACGGCGTTCACGCCCAAACGTTCATTCAAGAAAGCGGGTCGCAGGCCACCTTCGAAACCTACTTTGCCGATGTGATGGACGCCAGCGCCCGCGCTATGAAGGCCGTGCCTTTACTCCATGAAAACCGAGATCGCATCAGCTTTGTGCTACTTCACCAAACCAGCTCGCGCCCTCAAGCCAATATGCCTCTCATTCTGCGCGTCGGCTATGAAGAGTTAGAAGTGCAAACCGACAGTCGCGGTTACACTGAGTGGCTTCCTATTGATTCTTTGGGCTCTGAATTCCGTGTGCTGGTGCGCACTGCCGATTTCACTGAAGAAAACTCACGGGTGGAGCGCTTCCGCGAGCTCGACCGCTACACGGTCAGCTCGTTTCTCAACAGCCGCGAAGCTTTGGTTTATTTCTATGTTGATCCCAGCGACGCCAACGTTCGCATCGACCACCAGTCACTCGGTTCGCCCACTCGTCATGCATTACAAAGCGGCCGCACTTATGACTTGAGCGTCCGCTCTGAACGTCATCGTCCGCGCGATGAAACGCTACGTATTCCTGAAGGTGCTGCCTTTGGCTTCCGTCGTGTCGAACTGGAAGCGCGTCAATATGGCTCGCTCGAACTTTCAGTTGCAGATCGCCAAGCGGTCATTCAAGTGCGCCGCGATCTCGATCCCATCGAACGCTCCACCGGCAACACCTTCCGCCGCGAAGTCGCGGAAGCGGGCTCCTACGCAGTGCGGGTTGGCCGTCTGAAGAACGGTGACTTCGACCCCAACTATCAAATTACTCAAGACTTATTCGAACTCGAGAGCGAGCAAGTCTATGCGGTGGACTACCCGGCACCGCGCTATCGTCATCCGTATCGCCGCGGCTGGCGCGTTGGACTTTATACCTTGCGCATGGGCGGGCAACCGCGCCCCGGCTACCGCGTCCCATATGAGCGCGCGTTCTCCGACGACTACCAACAAACCTGGGGTCAGGTGCGCCGAGACTTAGGCCCAACAACCTCCTACGTTGGCGCCACCAGTGACGATGTCGTACTAAGTATTCAGCGCTATTTCAATGCCTTAAATTTCACAGTGCAGGGGAGTGTGGGCATTCAACACAATGAATTAAACGTGGTGCGCCTTGGCCTGCCTGAACAACGTATTCAGCTCATGAGCACACACGCGAGTATTGGTGCGGGCTTCTGGATGAGCCTTTGGGGTGACATGGTATTAACCTCACTCACAGCCAATCAAGCGATTGAAAACGCGAGTTGGGACAGCGACATACCCTTGTCTTTCACCACTCCCGACAACGACATTGGCCGCATCCCCATGGACGGCAGCCTTTCCAATCGCTACCAATTCCTCGAATGGAGCACCCACGTGGGCCTCGAATACGCTGGCCTCACCCTTTCAGTTGTGACCCCGATCGACGCGGTTCGCCCTAGCGTGCGCCTCGGCGTGGCTTTCACTATGATCAAAAGCGGCTATCGCCGCCCGGCGATAATTCGGCGCTAGCTCGGCGCTAACCGGCGCTAGCCTGCCTGAAACTCACAAAAAACTAACAAAAGCGTAGTGATTTCAGTCAGGCTGTCATAGAATCTGCCACTTGTGTCTTGCTATGGAGGGCATGTGGTGGCGCGTGCATCGAAGCTTTTAACTCTTATTGGTGCTTTGGTTTTTCTTTCGGCCTGTGGCAGCGAAAGCACCAGCACCAAAATAACCGTCGAGACGTCGGTCAAGTGGGGTGGTGCTATCTCACCAGCAAGCCAGACTGTGCCTTTCGATGAGTCTGCGACCTTTACCCTCACTCCAAACGAAGGTTATAGCATTGCTTCGGTAACCGGCTGCGACGGTACTCTGGACGGGTTAACTTTTACCACCGCAGCACTAAAAGACGCATGTTCGCTTAAAGTGGTCTTCCGCAGTCCTTATACCCTAACATTCCATGTAACCGACGCTGACAGCTTCATTTTGTACATCAGAGAAATGATGGAGGTCATACCGAGCGACGGACACCATCGCGACACGCCACCTATCTATCCGGCTCAGGCCACCAATTTTATGAAGCGAAACCTGGCCGGTGAAGTACGCCCCGTCGTAGAAAGCTACTTCACTCACCATGTGAAAAGCTTCTCTATTACGCCAGACGAACGCTTTATGTACGTGTTCTTCGGGCCACAATATATAAGTTTCAGGCAGAATGATCACAACCTGATCGCGGCCATGGACTGCAGCATTTTCCGAGTGGATCTTGCGGACGGAAGCCATGAATGCGCGGCACCAGGGCGACTTTATCGCTCGGACTATCAAGACCATATTCGCAATGAGTTCACCGATATGGTGAGCACAACCAGTATGTCGCCTGACATGACGGGCGACACATGGGATGGCAGTCTTATGTTACGGACTGAGAGTTTCAAGGTAGAAAGTTGCACTTCACCCAGCACGCCTTGTCTTTGGCAACGCTCAGGCGTGGTATTTGCTGACTCCATCACTGGCCTGACACGCACTCCCATTCAAAACTTAACGGAAATAGATAAGCTTTTAATAGAGCCCAAGGCGTTGAGCCAAGATCGGATGGCGTTGAGATATTACGACGACTTGTATGCTGCTTATGCGTTCGATGTTCAGGGGCCTGAAGGCTTGATTTCTAGGCACTTTCGCGACAGTAGTTCGAAGTTCTACAGAGCTGATAATTTTGCTCATGCCTCCGAATCAAACGGCGATTTATGGCTCACCGAGCGTCAAGCCGACAACGAGAAACGCGCTAGTATTAACGTGCCATCGTCTCGTACTATCACAGCACTTCGCGACCATGCAGGTCGGGTCTTTCATCTTGGTAGTGGGGAACTGTATGAAGTGCTGCCCGCTACCGGTCGGACTACAAAAATAACGGCTTCTGGTTCGCCGGAGCTGCGGCAATTTATTGTGAGTAATGAGGAATTCAGTTACTTAGCTTATAGCTGGCTAGAAAGCTCACAAATCGATTTGCATAACATGCAGACTGGCGAAAGAGAGCGGAGACTCAGCGGTTTCGAGGGACGTGCTTGGCGCCTCTTTGGATGGGAATACAGCAACGGCATCATTTCCGTGGCCTATTATGAGGGGGCACAACGGGATGAGAGTTTTTTCAAAACCATTGATGTGCTGCGTCTGTTAGAGGGGGCAGCGTACGAAGATGTCATCACCGTGAGCCCCGTTCCACAAACGCGAGAGACAACGAATAACACCGTCCGGCGCATCCACTCCTTCGTTCGCTCAGAACAAGCAACGCCAGATTTCACTGTAGCGGTTGAAGCAGAGGGCACCGAGGGGCGTTCAGTCAGTGTGATCTTCAGCGTACCAGTCGACCGCGACTCGGTAGACGCGGCGGTGTCGTTGATTGACTATGCGACTGGCCTGGAAGTGGATTACGTGCGGTTCTGGGTGCGCAATACCTTGCATCTGATTCCAAACACTGTCGACATTAACGAGTATGTTGAAGGGCCATTGCAGTCTGGTCATGAATATCAGCTGCGCTTTCACGGCGAAATTCGTGCGCGTGACGGCCGCGTGTTGCCCGAAGCACAAAAGGCACCTGTGCAGATTCAGGTGCCTTAAGCTCGGAACAGATCCCGAGCAAGTTTCTCGAGCCCTGTTGCCTTACCTTCAAGTGAAGTAAACGCAAAAGGGTTCAGAAACTGTCTGCCCATCAGCAGGTTTCTGTCTGCTGTACCTAAGCGCGCTTCGTCGCAAACCTGCGCCCAGTGCTGTTCAATATCTCGAAGCTGGGCTTCGATCACTTCGATGGCTTCGGCTTCGGAAAGCAGAAAATTGTGACTGGACTGTATACAGGTCGACAAGCGGCTCAAACGGTCTTGCTCGGTAATCAGCATTGCTTGGCTTGCTTCTTGACCTGCTCGGCCTTGTGGACAAATGTCGTAGGCTGGCGTCAAACTCAGGCTTGTCCCATCCCAGAATGCAGCATGGTTGCGTGCGTGATCGTCAGTATTGCCACACAGAATGTTGAACACAACGCGAGAAAACAGCTCTTTTAAGGTATCGCTCGGCTGTGAAAAGCGGTGTCGAATTATGTGTGCTAAATCAACATAACTCGCATATCGAGCCATCATCTCGTCGAGCTGCAATAGAGTCAATGCAGACACCATCATTTTCCGCGTCCAACCTGACGCAGAACGTTGACGATCAAAACGCTCGATTAGCAGCACGTCTTTACCTGAAGCTTGCTCTAATCGCACCGGTGCGGCGTCAATGCCGCAGTATCGAGCGAGTCGCATGGCGATGAATTCTGCTTTCACCACATTAAAAACGTCCGTTGAGGAAGAGAACTTAGCAACGTATTTGCGCGAGTTATCTTCAATCAGGGCTTTCGGGCGCGCGCCACCAATTGAACTGCCATGATGTAATGCTTGGTCCAGTTCTGGCGTAAGGGGGACTCCACTTTCTACCCGTTCTGCAGAGGTGAGTAATTCCTCCAGCGTCGCTCTTGAGGCGAGGCGCGGACTGTAGCCCGTTGGCGACTCTTGAAAGTCTAATGCACCGATACGATCAGACCCAGACTCAAGCAGGAAAGTAAGTTCGGACAACTCGTTGTTATCGAGATTGTTGGCCTTTGCGCCGAATTTGCGATTCAAAATGACACGTCGGCCCCATGCATCTGGAGCCGCGTCTCGTATGCTATTGGGCATTGTTAGGCCGTTTAACAGCGGCAACTCTCCGGGTTGCAAAGGGAGCTCGGGTAGATAGAGAGGAACAGCAGTTGCAAGGTTGAGGTAGCTCTTACCGTAGTTGAACACCACAAGTGAACCTTGTGCGCTCAGACGACCCGCAACCACTGGCTCGGTGGCGTCGGGCAGCCAAACCCAAACGAAGGCTTCGTTGTACTTTGAGTACAGTGAGCTCTTAGAAGTCATCGATTATTTTCGCTGTGACTTTACGGACATGCTTGGGCAATACCGCAAGGCGATCATCTAATCTGGCTGAATGCGCCTGCACCTCGCGCTGGTTTGCATCGAACAGAGGAACCCCGACAAGTGCGGCGGCTTCAAACATAATGCCTATTTCTACTTTTGGGTCGCCTTTTTCCACCCGTTGCACCGTACTTCTGGCAATACCCAAACGTTCAGCCAGCTCCGTTTCAGTCATGCGTCGAGTTTTGCGCCCCTCGCGAATTAACTTCCCGAGCACAGAGATGCTGTCGAGTGTGTATCGGGTATAGGTGCGTTGCTGCACAGCCATAATTTGCTCCTGTTCTTTGGCTACTCGTACATGAGCTATTAGATAAGCAGGTTATTATATGACCAATCAAACAGGAATGCCACAAAATGACCGTTACATGAGTCATATAGCTATTAAATGACTCTTATATCAGTCATTTATGCCAAGATGAATCCCAGCTAAATCCCAGCTTAAACCCAGCTAATACCCACTCACCTCGCATTGAAACCGCGCCTGTATGGCGCGGGCGAGGGCTTTCTTCGCCGGTGCGTCGCCATGAACGAGTCGCACATGCTTTACCGGTTCTGGGCTGTCCATAAACTCCAAGAGCTCGCGCTGATCGGCGTGGGCGGAGTATCCCCCCAAGGTATGAATTTCTGCTTTTATCCAAATGCGCTCGCGTTCAATGTCCACATAGCCGCCGCGCGGCCCGAAGCGTTGAATCGCATGTCCTGGCGTGCCTTGGGCTTGATAGCCCACAAAGAGTACGTCGGTGCGCGGATCGGGCAAGAGCGCCTTCAGGTAATTCACCATGCGCCCACCGGTACACATGCCGCTGGCCGCAATGACGATGCAGGGATCGCCAGTGTGCCGTAGGTAGTTCACTATGCGCTCGTGGTCCGCATGGCTTTCCACAATATGCATACGCGCAAAGTTCAGCGGGTGTCGATTATCGGCGAGTTTCGCTTTGGCCTCACAGTCCCAAAGATCACGCATCACCCGATACTGCTTAGTAAACTCGGCCGCCATGGGCGAGTCCACAATCACCACCATATCCTGCCAAGTGCAGCCCGGAACGCCGCGTGCTTTGCACTGGTGAATAATGTCTTCCAATTCATAGAGCAGTTCTTGCGTACGGCCAATACTAAACGCGGGAATAAGCACGGCACCGCGGTCTGACACACAATGCTCAATGACTTTTTGCAAACGCTGCTGGCGCTCTAATCGGTTCTCGTGGTTGCGGTTACCATAGGTGCTTTCCAGTACCAGTAAATCAGCTCGTTCTAGTGGCGTCGGGTCGGGCAACAGCGGCGAGTTCTTGCAGCCAAGATCACCGGAAAACACCGCGCGAAACGCCTTACCATCAATGACTTCTTCCACTTCAACATAGGCAGAGCCCAAAATATGTCCGGCTTGCCGAAACCGCGCCTGCAGCGGCATTTCGGCGACTGCTGTCCAGGTGTCGTAGGGCACGGGCACTAGCAAAGTGCGTAGCAAGTTAATTACCGCACTGATCAGCCGCGCATCGCGGGTTAGCCCTACTTTTAGTGCGTCTTCAATCACCATGGGCAGCAAATGTGCGGTGGCGGCGGTGCAGTAAATGGGCCCGCGATACCCGGCAATCAGTAGCCAAGGCAAACGGCCTACGTGGTCGATATGGCAGTGGGTAATAATTACCGCTTGCACATGCTCTATGGGAAATTCAATGTCCTGATGATCGGCGTCGGCTCCGTCGCCAGACACTTCGGAACCTTGAAATAAACCGATATCAACAAGCAGAGATTGACCATTACGTAAAAGAAGTTCGTGGCAGGAGCCGGTCACTCCTTCACGGGCACCGTGGGAGATAACTTCCATGTGTGTAGTTCCTTGATTTGTGGTTAGAAATTGTGTTGCTAAATAGATTTAGCAGGTTTTTTGTACAACGCAAATTTAGCGCAAGAAAAAACCTGAAACGCACGGAACGCAGATAATTGTAAAAATTCTGTAGTGAAAGCTTAGGCAAGGCTTCAAAAATTAAGGGCTATGGCGTAGAATCGGTAGGCTGAATTGAGCGGGCTACCCATATAATAATTCCCGCAAATTATGCTCGTATCTAGAGGGATTAACGCAGTATGCCAGCCTGGTATTTACTTCACTGCAAGCCCCGGCAGGAAGCCCGTGCTCGTGTGAACATTGAAAATCAGGGATACACCACGTGTATGCCGCAGGTGAAGTTGCAAAAACACCGTCGCGGTCAGCGTACTACGGTCATTGAACCGCTGTTTCCGAATTACCTCTTTATTCAACTCAATCCAGAGCAAGCAAATTTTAACGCGCTGCGCAGCACGCGCGGCGTGAACGGTTTTGTCCGTTTCGGAGGCGTGCCCACTAAGGTGCCCTCCCGCGTTATCGAAGAAATTCAGGCGCTTGAAGAACATAACGCCCAACAAGCGGTCGAATCCTCGTTCAAGCAAGGCATGGCCGTGGAAGTAACGGAAGGGCCCTTTGCCGGATTACAGGCCGTGTATCAGCTACCGAAAGGCGAAGACCGCTGCTTAGTATTGCTCGACATGCTGGGCAAGCAGCAGCGCATTGAAATAGAAGAAGGGGCGTTACGCGCCTCGTAAGTGGTTGTTTAATCAGTGTTTACAAAACGGAAATGGGCATATTGGGAGCCGCAACCCACGGGCGGAAGCGTGTCTAAAACCCGTACAGGCGCCGGAGAAATGAACCGTAGGGCATGCATTGCATGCCGTTCCTGGATTTCAAATTCAACACTAAGCGGCATTGCATCACGCCGCTCGGTCTCGAATTCAACACCAAACGGCATTGCATGCCGTTCCTGGATTTCAAATTCAACACTAAGCGGCACCGCATCACGCCGCTCGGTCTCAAATTCAACACCGCGCAACCCTATACAAAACAACAACCAATGCACAAAAGAATAATAAAGTGCACAAATGAATAATAAACTGCACAAATAAATGGAAATAATGCACAAATGAAGAACATTGCAGTCGCAGGTACAGGTTACGTAGGTCTTTCCAATGCCGTTCTCCTCGCACAGCATCATCAAGTGACCGCTGTGGATATCGTGGAAGAAAAGGTGAAGCTGATTAATAGCAAACAATCACCTATTCAAGACGCGGAAATAGAGAAGTTCCTCGCCACCAAGCCCTTGTACCTTAACGCCACCACCGACGCGACTGAAGCGTACAAAAACGCCGAATTTGTGATTATCGCCACACCGACGGATTATGACCCGCAAACGAACTACTTCAATACCAGTTCCGTGGAAAAAGTGATTGAAACCGTTCTAGCCATTAACCCGAACGCCGTCATGGTGATTAAAAGCACCATTCCTGTGGGGTATACCAAGGAACTGAAAGCCAAGTACAATACCGAGAACATTATTTTCTCGCCAGAGTTCTTGCGGGAAGGCAAAGCGTTATACGACAACCTGTACCCAAGCCGTATTATTGTGGGTGAGCGCTCAGAGCGCGCAGAAGTGTTTGCGAATCTGCTCGCCGAAGGTGCCATTAAGCAAGACATAGCAAGGTTGTTCACCGATAGCACCGAAGCAGAAGCCATTAAGCTGTTCGCCAACACCTACCTGGCATTGCGTGTGGCCTACTTCAACGAACTCGACACCTACGCAGAAGTGCATGGCTTAGACACGCGGCAAATCATCGACGGTGTTTGCTTAGACCCGCGCATTGGTACGCACTATAACAACCCAAGCTTTGGCTACGGCGGGTACTGCCTGCCGAAAGACACCAAGCAGCTACTGGCCAACTACGACAACGTACCCCAAAACCTGATGAAGGCGATTGTGGACGCCAACCGCACTCGAAAAGACTTCGTAGCCGACGCCATTATTGCTAAGAAGCCTAAAGTAGTAGGTATTTTCCGTTTGGTTATGAAAGAGGGCAGCGACAACTTCCGCAATTCGGCCATTCAAGGCGTAATGAAACGTATTAAGGCCAAAGGCATTGAAGTAATAGTGTACGAACCCGCATTGAAGGAAGAGCACTTCTACAACTCACGAGTAATTCGTGATTTGGAAGAGTTTAAGAATAGCTCATGTTTAATAGTGTCTAACCGACTCGCGCAAGACTTGTTTGACGTGAAAGACAAGGTGTATACGCGGGATTTGTTTGGAAGTGACTAAAGCCTAAGAACAGGGTAGGTGATGCACCGCATCACGCACAGCTAAGTTGGAACTCAAGCTTAAACTGCATTATTCACAGGAATTCCCAATGACAGAACAACACTCTACACCCAATCCCCCGCGACATCCCCAATTGGCGGATGATGAGATTGACCTCCGCGAACTGTTTCGAATTCTTTGGCAAGGCAAGTGGATTATTATTGCGGTTAGCTTTGTGTTTACCGTTGGCTCTGTGCTCTATGCGATCAGTTTGCCAAATATCTATCAAGCGGAAGCTAAGTTAGCCCCTACCAAAGAGAGTCAAGGGGGCGGTATGGGTAATCTAGGGCAGCTTGGTGGGCTCGCATCACTTGCAGGCGTGAGTTTGCCGCGTGGACAGGTTGACAACGCAAGGATTGCACAAGAGATACTGCGTTCTAGAGCATTTCTCGCGGATTTTGCTGAGCGGAGAAATATCGCCCCAGACTTAATTGCGATTGAAGGCTGGGACTCGACTACGGGAAAAGTGAGGTATGACTCATCAATATTCAATAGTAACACGCAAGAGTGGATTAGGGAGGTCACTCCTCCAAGACAGAAAACACCCTCAAGTTGGGAAGTGGTCGATGAGCTTCGTAAGGTATTGCGTGTGTCAGATGATCCAAATACCGGGATTGTGACGCTCGCAATCGAACATCAATCACCATTTGTGGCAAAGCAGTGGGTAGATTGGCTATTACGCGACATTAACGACGAAATGCGTCGAAGAGACATAGAAGAAGCAAAGAATAGCATCGCTTACATTGAACGAGAGATAGAGCACGCAAAGTTGACCACGACATTAGAAGTTTATTCCTCATTACTAGAGCAGCAAACACAGACCATAATGCTAGCTAATGTTAGACCGGAGTATATATTCCGCATCATAGACCCCCCTGTAGTACCGGAGGAGCATTCAAAGCCAGCGAGAACAATAATTGTTTTGATAGGTATTGCTTTAGGTGTGTTGTTTTCCTTAGCGTTAATCTTCCTTGCTAACCTCTTTGGTTTTTTACATAAACTATCTTGATTGCCATATATGATCTTATTTTTACAATTAGATGAGCATTTAGGATGAGAAAATTGTCGCCAATATTCTTATACTTGCCTCAACTAATATTTGGTATTCTCGGCCCATGGATTATATTTCAATACGAGGATGCGTATGAAAATATGGTTTCATTCTATGCGGCAACATTCACTGTCGGCATGCTCACTAGTGGATTTATTTTCTGGGTCCAATACGAGACTCAGAAAGGAATTGAGAAAGATAATTTAGGGTATCAAGTTGCAGCATATATATATTTAAAGATTATTCTACTTTTAATAGTATCTATTATCTTTGGAACGCAAATACAATCTCTAAGTTTTGCTGGATATAAATATAATTACATTGCGATAGCACTAATAATACTTGCGTCCCTTCCCACTTGGACCTTGCTATATCATCACGGTAAAACGTTAATAGCTATTGTGATGGCATGGTGTGAAATGCTATGTAAGTTATCTATATTATA
Source organism: Idiomarina sp. (assembly GCA_020831965.1). GTDB lineage: Bacteria > Pseudomonadota > Gammaproteobacteria > Enterobacterales > Alteromonadaceae > Aliidiomarina. Next base: position 272,472 of record JAFIFP010000009.1, on the reverse strand, counting down.
TGTCTGCATTATTCTTGATTTGGAATTAATTAACTTCTTAATAGTAAGCGCTCTCCTAAATACAAGTATATCGTATTTTGAATTAAAGAAAGTAAAGTTCCGTTGCGAAGATATGTTGAGATTTGCAAGGGGATACCTTCCATTTAGTGTGGGCGGAGTCTTGTTTTCAGGTATGTGGCTAAGCCTTATGAATGGGATCTTAACTAGTGACAGCAAGTCTCATTTAGCTGTTTTTCTAGAACGAACCTTGAGAATATTAGAGCGTATTACAGCAGTTATGTCATCGCTTATATTCAGATTTGGTTTTACCAAACACGGAAGGCGGCGTCTGGACCCCCTCTTAAACCATCGAAACTCGATAGCCTACCTATTCGTATTTATCTCATTTCTTGCTTATATGCAGGTTGGCGAGCTAGAAGGAGTTTTCCTGCTGAGCGTTTTCATAACTGTTTATGGACATCTGTTACAGCAACTTCTAAAGCCAAACTCAAAATTCAATTACGGGACTATCCTTCAGTGTTCATCAGTTCTTGTAGTTTCTATAATGAACATGGATGTTGATACAGTCCTACTTATCTTTATGATCTCTGGCTCGATAAACCTACTTTGGAGAAGCTATTGTGTTAAGAAGTGACTCAGTCTTAAATCTTGATGAAATACAAGAAGAAATGCACAGAATTGCAGTTGAGGTAGATAAATTCTGCAGCGCTAATGGGATTGAGTATTCGATATGCGCTGGTAGCTTACTTGGCGCAGTAAGGCATAAAGGATTTATACCTTGGGATGACGATTTTGATATCATGATGGAAAGATCTAATTTTGATAGATTTATTAGCTCATGGAACCATCCAGAGCTTTCGCTTATAAAGATCGGAGATCCAAATTATATCAAGTTATCTACACCGGCTAAGGTACATAATGCCTGTTACCGAGTAGAGGAAGTTGGTGAGAAAGCTAATGGAATGCCCGAGTACAATAATTATGGAGTTTTTGTTGATATTTTTCCTATTGATCGCTATCCAAAAAGTCTCATGGGTAAATTGATACATAAGTACGTAGGTAAGCTAATTTTAGCTAAATCACTATCGCAGTTTCACATGCGTAACACCCGGTTTGTTAAGCGTATAGCTATTAAGTTCAGCACTCTTCTACCGACTTCTTTTATTACCTTTGTTAAGAATAATATTAGCGCCTGGATGGCGCGCTCTCAATATAAAGATTTCCAATTTTTCTACGGCTATGGATTTGAGACGCCTTTTGATTGTGTAATGTTAAATCATGATGATTTGTTTCCCCTATCTAGGAAATTTGAGATCAACGGCTACAAATTTTTTGGGCCAAATCGTCCTGAACGCTACCTTACGCAAAGATATGGTGACTATATGAAAATACCAGACGTCAAGGATAGAAAGGGACATATTGTAAAAGTTATCAGTACATAGTGATGCTTCGGAGAGTAAATTGAAGATTTTTTCAGTAATTTGTGAAAAGCCTTTTTTGGGTAGTGACTTCTCGGATAATCCCAGTGTTTCCTGGATGCTGAGAAATGCCCCAGGTGAAGTTGTGACTTTAATGAGGGGAACAAAGAAAAGTCAGGCGGTTCTATCCCTGCCGGATTCAGCCTCTACTTTGGGGCTGATAAAAAAAATCATTACGTCAAGAGCAAGCTTTATGGAGGTAAAGGGGATATTTTCTCAATCCATAGAGATGGCCCTTAAAAGCGACCTCATATGGGTGAGAGGTCCAGGCTTGCTACCAATTATCTTCTCCAGTTGTTTTAGGCCTAAGGTGTCAAAGAAGTCTATCATTCACTTGTGTGCCAACCGGCTGACGTTTCACTATTTGGTTGGCAACTTTTCGGTTGGTAATCTATTGAGGTTTCTATATGGATTGACGCTTATCCTCTTGATGAAGTATCTAGCTCTTACTGGCGCTAGGTTTTGTTATACGGGAAGTCAGGTAAAGCATAACTTCAGACTGCCTGATTCGTCGTCCTATATTATAGATTTTTTGCCAAAATTTAGTCATCCTCCTGTTGTTGTAAATAGTGGAACTAATTCAGAAATAAAATGCATTGCACTCGGAAGATTATCCAAATTTAACAATAATAGTGAGCTTCAAAGGTTTATTGAGGTGTCTGGAGCAGTGATTGATATCTACGGACCTGGCGACAGCAGCACGTTTAATCATGGGGGTGGTTTACAATATTGTGGTGCAGTCAAACCGAGTAATGTTGCGGATGTAATGGATACGTATGCCGCTTTAGCGTGTATTAGTCTTGAATATTATGAAGGTTTCCCACGAGTTATAGCTGAGGCCATCAATGCCGGCAAATGGGTGATAGTGTCAATGCACTCAACATTTTTTAAAGACGTTCAGCAGTACCCTAGGCTAATTGTATCAGAGTGTGTTGTCGGGCCATTTAGTTTCTACAGCTCGCCTAATTCGAGTATAGTTGATTTTTGGCATCAAATTCAGAGCCGAGCTCAGATTGAATTTATCTGATGAGACATAGAAATTCACTATTTATTCTCTTACTTATTGCATTGATTTCTACAAATCAATTTGGGAATGATTACCTTACTCTAAAGCATGCTTACAATATACAGCAGGAGAGCTTCGGTACGGTATTCATTCTGCTTTCAAGGCTGTTTTATTCACTAGGTCTTGATTACTGGTTTTTGCATATATTCTATTGTGTAATTCTTTCTTTTTCTGTTTCTAGACTCTCTGAGAATCTGATATCTCCTATTTTAGTTTTTATTATTTTGGGCAGTATACTTAATGAGCAAACTCGCTACTTTTCTGCAGCGCTTCTCGCACTATATCTGCTCGTAAGATATAGTGCGTGGTTAACTCTACTGACTTTTGTTATTCACCCAGCTGGCTCGTTAATGATTTCGGCAGTGGGGATTTTATATAGTGTTATACATAAAATGTCGCTGATTTGGAAGGTATTGTTAATTTTCGCCTGTTTTATGATGAGTCCCGTTGTAAAGATTGCCATTTTATGGATAGGCGGTCAGTTGGGTTATCAATATGAGGGAACGGTACACTCTGAAGTAATATCGAATTTTGGTTTGGTATTTATTCTATATTGTGCTTTTGCAGTGCTGGTTGGATTTCAGTTTATAAACAGAAGTGGATTGCCATATGCTAATAGAAACCAAAGCATTCTGCTAGCGGTTGCGGGGTTGGCTGCCTTTAGCTCGGAGTTTGCAATTATCTCAGGGCGCTATTTAATTACACTTACTATTTTGCTCTCTTGTATGCTTGTGTTTCCTAAGCTAGGCTCCTTTTTCAAAGAAAGTTTGAGAATTAAAAAGTGGCATGCGGCGTCTCTATGTGCCTTTATGCCTATTGTTTCTGTCTGGGCTTTTAGAATGATTCTTTGATTCTATTTTGACTTTCAATTTCGCAAACTTTTCAACTCAATATGTTGCAGATCAAAGACTCACTAATTAAAGGTGGAAGTAGTGAAATTTTCGATATTAATGTCGGTATATTCTAAAGAGAGAGCATGTTACCTAAAGGAATGCTTTGATAGCCTCGAACACCAAAGTGTTAAAGGTTCCGAATTAGTTTTAGTGGAGGATGGGCCCTTATCGCAGGACCTGCACGATGTTATTGATGAATATCGCTTGAAACTAAATATAAAATCAGTAGTTCTTCAGTATAACGTTGGCCTCGCAACTGCACTAAACGAAGGTCTTAAGCATTGTAGTTTTGATCTTGTTGCTAGAATGGATTCTGACGATATCGCTCTACCTGAACGCTTTAAATATCAGACCGAGCTTATGTTAGATGAAAATGTTGGTGTCTCAAGTGGCGTAGTGGAAGAATGGGATGAGGGTTTTAGTAGGAAGTTGTCAGTGAGACGACTTCCAACATCGCATCACGATATCGTTCAATTTTCGAAATCTAGGTGCCCTATTAGTCATCCCGCATGTATCTATAGGAGGAACCTTGTTTTATCTGTTGGGGGTTATTCAGACATCTATCCAGAGGATCATTTGTTATGGATCAAGTTGATCCAAGCAGGTACGATTTTTGCCAACTCTAAGGAACCTTTGCTTAGAATGAGAACTGGGCGCGAGTTTTTTAATCGCCGAGGATTACGTTTTCTGAAAGGGCAGATAGAAACCTTTAAACATATGCGTGATACAGGTTTTATATCCCATTTTCACTATTATTATATGGTTCTCTTATTTTCCATTTTACGTTTAGGACCTGGTTGGTTGAAATCTATTTTTTATAAGCTTTGTCGTTAGCATGGGGGTAACATGATTTTAGTAACAGGTGGTGCTGGATATATTGGCTCTCATGCGGTACTGGAATTGCTTAATAGTGGCTATGAAGTCGTGGTTATAGATAACTTATCTAATGGCGCGCTGGAATCCATAGAGCGAGTTGAACGCATCACTAATAAAAAAGTCATTTTTGAGCATGGTGATATTCGTGACTCAGCATTTTTGAAGTATATATTCTCGAAATACGCAATTTTATCTGTTATGCACTTTGCAGGCCTGAAAGCAGTCAGCGAGAGTGTGTCAAGTCCATTACAGTACTATGATGTTAACGTGACGGGAACGCTTGAATTAATTAAGGCTATGTCAACTGCAGGAATTAACAAAATTGTGTTTAGCTCGTCGGCAACGGTCTATGGTGAAGCGGCAACGGTTCCTTATGTTGAATCGATGCCAAGAGGACAGTCCGCTAATCCGTATGGAGCCTCCAAAGGAATGGTTGAACAAATATTTACAGATCTAGCTCGAGCTGATGAGCGCTGGTCCATTGTTTTACTTAGGTATTTTAATCCTATTGGGGCGCATGAATCTGGAGATATTGGTGAAGACCCTAAAGGAGTGCCCAATAATTTGATGCCCTACATTAGTCAGGTTGCAGTCGGAATCAGAGAAAAACTTACGATATTTGGGAACGATTATCCAACGAGGGATGGTACTTGTGAGAGAGATTATCTTCATGTCTCTGATTTGGCTGAAGGTCACGTTCTTTCGCTGTCAATGCTGAAGACGCCTGGACTTTATACTTTTAACTTGGGCACTGGAAAGCCAATTTCTGTTCTAGAAATGGTTTTGGCGTTTCAGCGAGTGGCAAAAGTGGAGCTTAAGTATGAGTTTGGTAAGCGAAGAGATGGTGACTTGCCAGCTTTTTGGGCCGATGCGTCGAAGGCCAAAGAATTACTAGGCTGGGAAGCAAAAAGAGACTTGGCGGCGATGATTAAGGATACATGGAACTGGCAATCAAAGAATCCAAATGGTTACAATTCGTAGCGGTCAATCCCTGATTAGATTATGTGTTGCATTATAGGGATTTGCCTCTCTTTCTATTTTAATGGACTTCCAATTTGATGTATTCAATTTTCTAATTGATGCGAATTTTAAGAGTTTAGTCGTTCAGCGAAAGCTGTTTATTTCCATGGTTAGTTAAGGTTTAAATTTTGTTTTAAAGGATGGATGAGAGTTAATGGTCTTAGTAACCGGCGCCAGTGGCTTTGTAGGAAAGCACCTAACAAGCAAGTTGTCATCTTTAGGTGTTGTCTTTCGAACGGTTTCGCATCGCGAGGAGCTATCTAATACTACACAGGTTCATGCTGTTGTTCACTTGGCGGGAATGGCGCATAGAAACGAAGCTAAAGTGAATTATTCAGAGTTCAAAAAGGCGAATGTAGACTATGCAGTAGGCGTTGCGAAGCAAGCTTTTTCCTTGGGTATGAGACGATTTGTTTACGTTAGTACAATCGGCGTTTACGGACAGCGCTCGTCTTCGTCTGTTATTACTGAGAACAGTAATGTAGCTCCAAAAGACGCTTACTCTAAGTCGAAGCTTTTGGCAGAAACGGAACTTAGGAAGCTGAGTTCCGAGTTAGGTTTTGAATTGGTGATCGTCAGACCTGCATTAGTCTATGGCGTTGACGCGCCAGGGAATATTGCTCGCGTGCTGCGAATGGTATACACACTACCGATATTGCCGATAGGTGTAAGCGACAATCGACGGTCTTTTGTTGCCGTAGAGAACTTGGTTGATTTTCTGATTTTATGCTTAGAATCGCCTGAAGCAGGTGGTGGGCTATATAACATTTCGGATGGTGAACCGGTTTCTACAAAGGAATTGTTATTGGCCATAGCAACAGGAATGAATAGAAAACGTTTCATTTTTTCGTTTCCTCGAGTTTTTTGGCGCTATTTTTTAGGCCTTATCGGCAGAAGTCAACTCTATGAACAGTTGTTTTGCGACTTGGTGGTAGACAACACGTTTGCAAAGACTAAGTTGTGTTGGACACCTCCAATCTCTAGCGCTCTGGCTTTAAAAGAGATGGGGCGAAAATACCGGTTCCCAAGTTGAGTTGTTAATTTAAGGAAAGCGTTAGTGCTTCGAATATTTGATGTGATTTTTGCTTTTTTAGGCTTGCTCGTGGGCCTGCCTATATTGTTGCTGCTGCTAATTTTGGGTTTTATTGATACTAGGTCTCCAATATTTCGGCAGGTGCGGATTGGTCATCATGAGTTACCGTTTACTCTGGTTAAATTCAGAACTATGCGTCCAGATACAGCCTCAGTAGCAAGCCATCTTGCGGATGCCTCGGCGATCACTAAGTTTGGAAGTTTCCTGCGTAAAACAAAGCTCGATGAGCTACCTCAGCTTTGGAACGTGCTGAAAGGCGAGATGAGTTTTGTCGGTCCGCGTCCATGTTTATTCAGTCAAGAAGAGTTAATTGCTGAGAGGCGGGAGAGGGGAGTTTTTGCGGTACGACCGGGCATTACCGGTTTAGCGCAAATTAACGATATCGACATGTCGACCCCGAAGCTGCTCGCGGAAACCGATGCAAAGATGATTGCAGAAATGTCTTTGAAAAATTACTTTCGATTTATACTGTTAACAGCCCTTGGGAAAGGAAGCGGCGACCGTGTTCGCTCCAACTCCAACAAAGACAATTAGTCGTGGTTAATCAAATAATTCAATGATTCGACAACTCACCACCTTACCTCGGAACACCAAGCGCGCAATCGCTGTGGCGATTGATATTTGGGCGTTGTTGTTTTCCTATGCCTTTGCGTTGAGCGTCAGATATGAGCAATTTTACATTCCGCAAGATCCCGATGTTATTTTTGCGTTTCTAGCCTCGCTTCCTGTGTCTTTGTTGTTGTTTGTGCGCTTTGGCCTCTATCGTGCCGTCGTGCGCTATATGGCGCTGTCGGCCTTATTGGTCATTAGTTCGGGGGTTTTAAGTTCTGCCGTCGTGTTGGCGGCTGCTATCTGGGTGCTACAAGCGCCAGTGCCTTTAAGTGTGGTGATTACCTACGCCTTAATGTCCTTGATTCTAGTGGGCGGCCTACGCTTACTTATGCGGGCCCTCTACGAACAACGTATTAGTCGCCGTAAGGCACGAGTTGTTATTTATGGTGCCGGAGCCGCAGGGCGTCAGCTCGCACAAGCGCTCATTAACGGTGCCGAGTATCACCCGGTTTGCTTTGTGGACGATGACGAAACCTTGCAAGGCTCTACCATGCTGGGGCTGCAAGTCTATGAGCCAAGTCACATACCTGAATTGATAGAGCAACATGCACCCAAAATGGTGTTATTGGCTATCCCGAGTGCGAGTCGGTCCGAGCGCAAGGAAATCCTAGAGCAGTTAGAGCCTTTGCGCGTATCTGTGCAAACCATTCCGGGCATGGCAGATATGGTGAACGGCAGCATGCGCATTGACGAACTGCAAGACGTGCGTATTGAAGACCTACTAGGTCGTGATCCGGTAGCACCGAATCGTCGCCTGATGGACGCGAATATTCGTAATAAAGTGGTTATGGTCACAGGTGCGGGCGGCTCCATTGGTGCAGAACTCTGTCGCCAAATTCTGCGTTATGAACCCAAAATGCTCGTGCTGTTCGAAATGGCCGAATTTAATTTGTACGCCATTGAAAATGAGCTGCTTGGGATAGCACAAAATGAAGGCCTACAAATTGATATAAAGCCAGTGCTGGGTTCTGTACTTAACGAAGAACTAATGCACGACGTAATGTCCCAATTAAACGTGGATACGGTGTATCACGCCGCAGCTTATAAGCATGTGCCTTTGGTGGAGTTTAATGTCGCCGAAGGCATTCGTAATAATATTTTTGGTACCTGGCACACGGCAGAAGCAGCCTTGGCGGCAGGCGTGCGGAACTTTGTGCTGATTTCTACGGACAAAGCGGTGCGCCCCACCAACGTGATGGGCGCGACCAAGCGTTTTGCCGAGTTAGTCTTGCAAGGCATTGCTGCGCGCCAGAACGAGATGACGGTGTCTATGGTGCGCTTTGGTAATGTGTTGGGCTCTTCTGGCTCTGTTGTGCCCCTATTTCGTAAGCAAATAGAAGCGGGCGGCCCAGTCACGGTGACGGACCCAGAGATTACCCGCTACTTCATGACCATTCCCGAAGCGGCCCAGCTAGTGATTCAAGCCGGAGCTATGGGGGCATTGCAAGCGGAACAGTCGAACACCGCCGGTGGTCAGGTATTTGTATTAGACATGGGGGAACCGGTCAAAATAGATAGCTTGGCCCGCAAACTCATTCGCTTGATGGGGCTAGAAATTAAAGACGCGAACAATCCTCATGGCGACATTGCTATTGAATACAGTGGCCTGCGCCCCGGCGAAAAGCTTTATGAAGAACTACTGATTGGCGAAGACGTGGTGGAAACGGAACACCCCCGCATTATGGGCGCCCGGGAATTAGCACTCAGCTGGCAGGAAGTGACTGAATATCTGGAGCAGATTAAAGTACTGCTCAGTGCCCGAGATATCCAAGCTTTACATGCCATCTTACAAGAAGCGCCCTTGGGTTTCTCGCCAGTCACGGGTGTCAGTGATATTCTTTGGTGCTCTACGTCGCCTCTAAAATTTCGAAGTGTTACTGATATTAAATAACCCTACTCGCGAACCCCTCTCGGAATACTCATCTATTACTATTTGGATAAAGTTGTTATGGAACGATATAACGTCATTCTCGCTGCTGGATTGCCTCATACAGGGCGTGAATCAACCACTATTACTCAAGTCGGCCTCAACGATACAGCGATCAATTGGTCTTTGCGTTCCTTGGGGGCGGCCAAGAATACTTACCTCATAACAGGATATGATGCCGATTCTGTTCGTGCACGTGACTTTCCTGGCACGTTAGTTGTGAATTCAGATTGGCGAGAAACGGGAAGTGCTTACTCTTTGCTTTCGGCAACAGAGATTTTCGCTGGTGTACTCGAGGGTTCAGTTTCAGAGTTAGTGGTCGCCTATGGAGACGTTCTATTCCGTGAAAGTGTAGTAGCAAAGTTAAGAGAGGAAACAGCGCCTTGCTCGATTGTTTGGGATAGCTCTACCGTTATTGGTCAAATGGAAAAGGCTAATAAAACTTATGAACGCGTCTTCGTAAGTTCGGTTGGAACTCAAGCGATTGGTCATTTACCTGACTGCCTAGCGAATGGCTTCTTCGTTGGCGTCGCGCGTTTCACAGGAGAAGCGCTGAGTTTACTTGCGAACGTAGCGACACAACAGACTTCTCGGTTTAGAAAAGCGACATTAGCTGATTTAGTAGAGTATATCCGCGCACATGGTATTGAGGTTTCTGCTGTTGATGCGAGAGAAAACTGGGCGCAAATAGGTTCTGAGCGAGATATTGTCCGTTTTGTCCTAGGTACAAAAGCTGAAACTCTTGCGCGCATGAGAAAAATTGTCTCCAAATGTCGTATAGAAGATCAGGTTTCATTCGATGTGGAAACATGGAAGAAAAGGGGCTCCGATGTAGTTGAAATGATCCGAGCTAAGTTTTCAGGACAGAATGTTATTGTTCGCTCTAGTGCTAGAAGTGAGGACTCATTTACGCATTCTAACGCAGGTGCGTACACAAGCTTATTGAATATTGATCCAAACAATGGTCTTGAATTAGCTATCGAAGAGGTGATAGCGAGTTATCATAATTTGCAGTTGAACGATCAGGTGCTAGTTCAGCCTATGTTGAGCAACGTGGTTCGGAGTGGGGTCGTCTTTACTCGCACGCTAGAACATGGGGCGCCTTATTATGTAATCAATTACGACGAAACCGGGCAAACTGATGGAATTACAGCGGGTAATAACAATGACCATCGAACGTTAGTTGTTAGGCGGGATGCCAATGACGAACAAGTAGCCCGTCAGGAATTAATTCCTTTACTAAATGCATTGAAGGAAATTGAAAGTTTATTAAGTTTCGACTCTTTGGATGTCGAGTTCGCTATGACCGGCAAGGACACAGTACATATCTTGCAAGTTCGCCCCATCACAGTTCACCAAGGAAAAACATTACTCGACATTCCTGATTGTGGTGTTCTTCTCAGTCAAGCTGAGAGTCGCTGGCAGGAGTTGCAAAGTCCAGAGAGACATAATGTGGGCAAACGCCCAGTTTTCGGTGTCATGCCAGACTGGAATCCAGCTGAAATTATCGGTACTAACCCTAGTAAGCTTGCTGAGTCATTGTACAAGTACCTTATTATGGATGAAACATGGGCAACGCAAAGGGCGGAGTATGGTTATCGCGATGTAAGGCCACAGCCATTGCTCGTGTCATTTGCAGGCAAACCCTATGTTGACGTTCGTGCAAGCTTTAATTCCTTTTTGCCGCGTAACTTAGACAACAGTGAAGCGGCTGAGCTTGCTGATTTTTACCTAGAGTACTTAATAGCAAAGCCGGAGCTTCATGATAAGGTTGAGTTTGAGGTTATTCCCACGTGTGTTGGGCCTGGCTTTGGTCTTTGGGAGGAGCGACTCGCCACCGAGGGGCGCTTCGCTAAGGAGCTTATAGAGAAGGTTAGATTAGGGTTATTGGAGGTCACGTCTTACGCTGTGAAAGCTACAAAGCAGTATTTAAAGAATGTGGAAGTGCTGCAAGCCCGAATAAACCAGCGTCGTGACAGTGATGTTCCAATCGCTGCCAGTGTTCGCAATGTCCGGATGTTACTTGACGAGTGCCGATTGTATGGCACTTTACCGTTTGCACATTTGGCGCGAAGTGGGTTTGTGGCGGCAACTTTCTTGAAAGAGGGAGTTCGGGAACAATGGTTGACAAAAAATGCAATGGACGACTTTATGGCTAGTGTGCGCACGGTGTCGCACGAGTTAACTGATGACGCAAAACGAACAGCGACGGGTGAGTTTGCGTGGGATGCTTTTGTTCGTCGTTATGGCCATTTACGTCCAGGTACGTACGATATTACATCCCCTGCGTATTTCGATGACCCTGAAAAGTTCCTAAGACCCATAGTTGAATCGGCAATGAGCGCGTCTCATATTGAACTATCTAGCGGTGCTTGGGAGTCAGAAAAGTCAAAGTTTTTTGAGAATCTTCGTACTCTTGGGCTTGACTTTGCCGATACGGAGTTTGAACAGTTTTTGCGGGATGCAATAGAGGGTCGAGAGAAGGCTAAGTTTATCTTTACGAGGAACTTGTCGGAGGCGCTTGACATGATGCGACTTCTGGCCAAAGACTACGACCTCTCTGTCGAAGAGTGGTCAAATTTAACACTGTTTGACATATTCAATCTGGCGGAATCGGTATTACCTAAGGACGAACAGGTGCAATTTTTGAAGCTCGAAGCTTTGAAGAATGCCCAACAAAGAGAGGCCTCACAGCTTTGTGAGTTGCCCGCATTACTTACTCATATTAATGATTTCTACTCATTTGAGCTGACGGCTGGTGTTCCAAACTTCATTGGATCCACCCGAGTTATGGCGAAATGTATTCATCTAGAAGGTGCAGAGCCGGGAGAGATCAGTGTAAAGGGGGCGATTGTTCTGATTCCGCAAGCTGACCCTGGTTACGATTGGCTGTTCGGACAGGGCATCGCGGGGCTCATCACCATGTACGGCGGCGCCAATTCACATATGGCGATTCGCGCAGCAGAATTTGGATTGCCTGCAGCGATTGGCATCGGTGAACAACTCTTCAAGCAATTATCGCAGGCACAAGAATTAGAGTTAGATCCAGCAAACAATGTGATGAGACCTTTACGATAATGCGAAAGAAAATAATCATTAGCCAGCGCTATGACCAGGTTGCCAGTAGAAGTGAATGGAGAGACTCTCTTGACGCCGAATGGGCGGTGCTAGTGGAGAGCATCGGCGCATGCCCTATTCTAGTACCAAATAAACTCGCTAATATCATATGTTTTCTAGAGGAAGTTCGGCCAGATGGCATCATCTTGAGTGGTGGAAATGATATCGGAAGTGCGCCATTCCGTGATCAAACGGAAGCGAAGTTGCTTGAATTTGCAAAAGTACAAACGACACCTGTACTTGGTGTCTGCCGGGGTATGCAGTATATGAATCATGCCGAGGGCGGAGCGCTTAGTGCTTGCAACGATCATGTTGGAGAAAGACATCGGTTGTCAGGGGATTGGGCTGAAGAACATGGCTTCACTGAAGTGAACAGTTTTCATAATCTAGCAATTACTCCCGATGGTCTTGCGCCTGCGTTTAAAGCCTTAGCCAAGACAAGAGATGATGTTGTCGAGGCCTTTGAGCACATTAGTTATCCTTGGTTAGGGGTCATGTGGCACCCAGAGCGAGAAAAGCCATTTAGTCAGTCAGACATTCAATTAATTAAAAAACATTTTGGACTATAAACATGAAAGTAGTGATTTTAGCTGCGGGACAAGGGACTAGACTTCGCCCATACACTAATGAAAAGCCTAAGTGCATGGTAGAACTCTGTGAGAAACCTTTGCTGGAATATCAACTCGATGCTTTTAGGAAGGCAGGAGTCTCCGATATTACTGTAATCGCAGGCTATCAACAGGATAAAATCAATCAAGCTGGTGTCAAGAAGGTCATCAATGAGAAGTATGCATCGACCAACATGGTAAGCACTTTAATGTGTGCGAAAGAGCTTTTTGACGGCTCGGATGATGTACTAATTACTTACGGTGATATTGTTTACGAACAACGAATTCTTGACGCCATTCTCAGTGCCTCTGGCCCAGTAGCTATCACAATTGATCGTGAATGGCGGCGTCTATGGGCATTGAGAATGGATAATCCTCTAAAAGATGCTGAGACGTTGCGTTTAAGCGGCGATCAAGTTCTAGAGTTAGGTAAGCGCCCCAAGAATTACGAGGAAATTGAGGGCCAGTACATGGGATTGATCAAGGTCAGTGCCGAGAAAGCTTGTGACTTCGTGAGAACTTGGGAGCAAATGGATAGGACTGCTCTCTATGATGGACAAGACTTCGACAATATGTATTTAACTAGCTTCATTCAGTATCTCATTGATGATAATTGGTTCGTTCGTGCTGTTCCAGTGGTAAATGGTTGGTTAGAAATTGATACCGTGGATGATTTAAAATTCTACGAGGACTTCATTCGTAGTGGAACAGGTAAAGAAATATTCGCTCCGGAATAGCCTAAGCTACTCTTTGGCGTGTAACCTTGGCGGTTCGAACGACACCACATCAAGCCAGTTGCTTTGGTGATGTGAAAATATTGGGGAGTGAGTGAGCGGTGAAAGTAAATTTCTTTTCTATGATAGGCAAAGTTCTCCTGACGGGACATGCAAAGTTGAAGTGCCTGTCAGCCTTTGGTTTTATATCAATAGTAGTTGTTGCAATCATATCGGCTCCCCTGACAATCTCGCATGCTCAAGCACAACAGCTGAGCCAAGAGCAGATTGAGCAATTCCGCCGCTTACCTCGCGCCCAGCAAGAGGCCTTGGCGCGCCAGTATGGCTTCGATTTAAGCTTGCTTGAACGTCAAGCCACCACTGAACGCGGAGCTGAAGGCGAAGAGGAGCTCGTGCGTCGCCGTGGCGCCGCGCAACAGGATGAAGAGCGGCGTGACGGTGAGCGCACGGATACTCGTCATGATCGCGACCGCGAGGCTGAGCGGCTTACTGAACGTGAGGTAAAACCTTTTGGTTATAACCTATTTGCCGGTGAGCCCAGTACCTTTGCACAAATGAACAACGTGCCAGTGCCGGGTAATTACCGCATTGGCGCGGGCGACAGTATTTTAGTGCAGCTCTATGGCCAGGAGTCCATTTCTCATAGTTTAACCGTAGATCGCGAGGGGCGAATCAGCATTCCGCGCTTAGGGCCATTAACCGTGGCGGGTTTAACCTACGACGAAATGAAAGACTTAATTGCCCATCAAGTGCGCACCCGCATGATAGGCATGAATGTGGCCGTGTCCATGGGTGAACTGCGCTCTATGCAGATTTTCGTGCTAGGTGAAGCCCATCAACCTGGCGCTTATACGGTCAGTTCACTCACTACTATTAGCCAAGCATTGTTTGCCAGTGGTGGTTTAACCGACATTGCCTCGTTGCGGAATGTCCAGTTACGCCGCGCCGGCGAAACCATTGTCACTTTTGACTTGTACGACCTATTGCTACGTGGTGACGCCAGTAATGACCGGATCCTCCAGCCGGGCGACGCTGTATTTATTCCTAGCCGTGGCGACATGGTGAAAATTTCCGGGGAGGTGGTACGCCCCGCTATTTATGAACTGAAAGGCGGAGAGCGACTAGACGAAGTAATAGCTCTAGCAGGTGGGTTGCTGCCCTCGGGCTTCCCTGCGGCATTGCAAGTACACCGCGCGAAAGACGGTCAACGCCGGCTACAAACTGTTGACGCTACCGCAGCAGCCGGGCGCTCCTTAGTGATGCAGGGCGGCGACGAAGTGCGGGTACCTCGTATTTCGGAAGTTATCGACAACTCCATTGCCATTCGCGGCGCAGTCACCCGTTCTGGCTACTATGAATACCGCACCGGGTTGCGGATTAGCAGTTTTGTTCGCAGTGTCACCCAAGATTTATTGCCAGACGCAGACTTAAGTTATGGCGTGATTTTACGGGAAAACCCGACGACTCGCCGCTTGAGTGTGGTGCAGTTCGACGTGGCTTCGGCCATTCGTGGTGACCGTACCCATGACCATACCTTGCAAGAGCGGGATCAAATTCTATTCTTTAGTCGCTTCCAATATGAAAAAGAGCGTGCCCGCGCCGGCTTTGGCTCAAATGCTGAGCGAGTGTTGGAAATTAACCCAGAAATGCTCGCGGATAACTCCCGTGAAAAGCTCCTCGAAAGCGTGATTGCCCGTTTAGAAAGCCAAGGCAGTACTGATGCCAATGCCCGCACCGTCAGAATTACCGGTGAAGTGCGCTACCCCGGCACCTATCCGTTAGCAACGAACGCCAGTGTGGCAGGTTTAGTGGCCGCGGCGGGCGGCTTACGTGAATCCGCTTACTTAGCTCGCGCCGAAATCACCCGGACCGTAATCGACGAGGGTATGGCGGAAACGGACTATATTCCGTTTAACCTCTATGACGTGATTATGGGCAACGCAAACGTAGACATTATCGCCCGCGACCGTTTGAACATATTTCGTATTCCAGAATGGCAAGACACAGTAGACGTGACCCTAGAAGGCGAAGTGCGTTTCCCTGGCACCTACGCAGTACGCCGTGGTGAAACCATTTTAGACGTAGTAGAGCGCGCGGGTGGCTTAACCAGTTACGCTTTCACTAAAGGCGCAGTGTTTACTCGCGAAGAAATTAAAGAGCAAGAAGCGGAGCGCTTAGAAGCCTTAGTACGCACGTTGCGCCAAGACATCGCTGCTATTTCGCTTACCGACAGTAGCCGCGTAGCTAACTACGAACAGCTCAATTTATTGTTAAACGACTTACTAGGTGCAGAGCCCGTGGGCCGTATGGTTGTGGATTTAGCCAGCATTTTGGAAGGGAATCGTGGTCGAGACATCGAATTAAGAGACGGTGACCGGTTGATTGTACCGAGTATGCGCAGCACCATTTCCATTATTGGTGAAGTGAACGTGCCTACCACCTACCGCTACGACGACAGCTTGAGTATTCGTGACTACATTGAGCGCAGCGGTGGCACTAAGCAACGGGCCGACACTAAACGCATGTTCGTAGTGCGGGCCAATGGCGAAGTAGAGTCTTACAGCCAACGCCGTGGTTGGTTTAGCAGCGCGAGCCGGGTGGAGCTGCGGCCCGGTGACACTATTGTGGTGCCGCTTGACACCACCTACCGTGACACCACCCAAGTGTGGGCTACCAGTACGCAAATTATCTATCAACTCGCGGTGGCCGCAGCAGCCATCAGCCGGATTTAATAATTATGGGGCGCATGTCGAATCTGACAGCACTGAGCCTGCTTGTGGGTAGCGCACTCTGCGCACTCTCCGCACTCTCTGTACTCTACGCACCGCCCGCAGCGGCAACCCCTTGGTTGGAGCCAGGCGACACCCATTTGCGTAATAGCGTGCAAGTGCTTGCAGACGCCGGCTATTTGCGTACGCCGGTGAATACCTATCCGCTCAATTGGTCCTCTATTGTGCGTGATTTGCGTCGCGTGAATATGCAGGGCATGAGCACCGTAGAGCGAGAAGCTTACATGCGCGTAGCCGCGGCGCTCGACTATAACGCTCAAGGCGGTTACTCGGCGCTCACATTGGCGGCGCGCTCTTCGAATAACACCATTCACGGGCCAGCAGATGTAGCTCACGAAGAAGCTCAGCTTGGCTTTGTGCGCGAGTTTCAAAGTGACCATGTGGCATTTCGTATTTCAACCCAGTATCGCGGCACTCCCGAAGACGGTCGCAATTACGGTATGGTAGGCAGCTATATTGCAGGCACCTTCGGAAACTGGTCGGTCAGCGCTGAGCAAATACCTTATTGGTGGGGGCCTGCTCATGATCAGGCGTTAGTCATGTCGAACAATGCCCGAGCGATACAAGCGGTGCGCGTGAGCCGTTTGTTTAATGAAGACTCGCAAATTCCTGTGCTGTCATTGCTTGGCCCTTGGCATGCGACCGCCTTTGTCGGGCGTAATCAGGATGCCGGTGACATCGAGGGTGCGCGCATGTTTGGTGCCCGCTTGGGAGCAGTACCAATACGTGGTGTGGAACTGGGTTTGAGTTACACCGGCCAGTGGGGTGGTCGCGAAGCGCCCAGTAGCACCGATGGCATGTTCAATATTCTGAGCTTGCAGTCTACCGACGAAGGTCGCAACCGATTACTTGGCGCCGATATTCGTGTACGTATTGCACCTGCTGTTGGCTTGTATGGCGAGTATGTGGTGTCGCAACGCAGTGTGAACCCTTCGGGGCGAACTTTGGGGGCGGACTATCGCTTTTATGCATTTGAGCGCACCCATACCCTATTTGCTGAATTTTATGACATTGAAGAAATTTACACAGACAGTCGCGATCCCGCCGGTTACCGCCGGTGGGGGCGCTCTATGGGCGCCAGTGTAGACGAGAACGTGACCGGTGTGACTTTAGGTTATGCCAGTTATGATGCACAAGGCCGTGGTGTTGAAGCGCGCGTGCGTAGCCTCGACCTGTCGCCAGTAGAGAGCGACTCAGTGAGTCGCCATGTCTTCGACGCCACCTATCAACAGCCGTTCGGTAATAGCGTGCTGCGAGTCGGCGTACAGTATTGGGCAGATTCAGGCTCCAACGGCGATAGCGAGTCGATAGTTCGCGCGAGCTGGGAGCGTCGCTGGTAGGGCTGCAGCTCTCGCCAGCAATCAAGTTATGCACAAATGAATAATATATCGCTTCCTTTGAGGCGTTTCACAAGCAGGTAGGCTTCTTCCTTTGAAAAAAATCATTTTAAATCTCTGCGCAGTGACTTTAGGTACAGTATTTTTGGGAAGTGCCCTGACGGGGTGCTCGGCAGTTACCTATGACGCAGTCGAAACCTGGAAATATGCGACAACGCGCACGCAAGACGTGGTGCTGACGCCGGAGCAAATTTCTGAATTCCCCTATACCGCACTCTATGCCCGCGCCGGTGACGGCGGCCAGATTCTGGTGGTATTAGGTTTTGTAGATCGCACCAGCGATGTACAACAGTTGAATTGGGTTACGGGTAGCCGAGAGTCGGTGTCCACCGAGTACGCCCGCGTGGTAGCGACGTCGGGTTTGCCACGCAACATTGGCGCGGTGTCTGATACCAAGGATGATCCTTTACGCTGTATTTTGACTCAACCGGAGCGCTGCGAGCAGCAGTGGGTGCGCCAAATTGACATTCTGGGTGAGCACGGGGCCGGTACCGAAACACTGATCTCACAGTTTGAAGTCAGTGGTCCGGAAATGCTGGAGTTACCTACCGGCACTAAAGAAGTGTTTCGCATTACTGAAAGTGGTCGCTTTGTATTTGCCCGCGAGCCTTTCGTGAATGAGTTTTGGGCCGAAGCCGATGGCCATATTGTGAAAAGCCGACAAACCCTGATGCCAGGGGCGGAGCCACTGGAAATGACACAAGTAAAATGGGTGGGTCGAAATGACTAATATGAATAAGTTATCTGTGGTACTCGCCCAATTTGCCTTGTTACTCAGTATGGTATTTGCGCCACTTTTTGTACCAGCCGCACAGGCGAGTTCTGAGCCTGCGGCAGCTGACGACAACAATGAAGTGATAGTGATCGTTAATGATCAGTTGACCATGAACTTCAGTGGCGCCGCTCGGTTAGACACGGTTCTGAACACCGCCTTACAACAATGGCAGGCGAATCGAGCGAACGGCTTACCTGCTCTGGACGTATATTGGCCAAATGCCCGCTTAGCCATGGTAAGCGGCCCTTATAGCGAGCAAGCAGAGCTTGAAGCGCGGCGCGAACAGCTGATCGAGGACTTGCAGAGTCTGAGTGAGTATTGGCTCGCCAAAGGCGAGCGCGAGAAAGCAGCTCAAGCCATCGACTTGGTGCGGCAGTTAGCGGGAATGCTTGTGGCATGGCAGCCATTTGGTCAACCGGAGCTAGCAGGTAGTCGCTTATTCTTGCAGGACAACCCCTTATTGCAACCGGGTGTGTATCACCTCACCTTGCCAAATCGGGAAGCTCATTTTTATGTGTATGGCTTAACCAAGAGTGCAGGTAAACAGCCGGTGTTGTCGCAGCAAACTGTGCGGGGTTATTTGCATGCGCATTTAGCCAACGAGCTGTTCTGGCCAAGTGCCGACCGCAACCACGCGTTGCGTTTTGATAATGCGACAGCAGCAGAAGAATTACCTTGGGCTTACTATAACGCCCGTGCTGAGCATTTGATGCCAGGCCAGATTCTGTATATCCCTTTCAAGCGCAGCGAGTTGCCGCGCCCTTATCGCCATGTAAACGACGAAGCCGCCTATGTGTTACAGCATTGGTTTGAAGACCCTGCAGCCCAATGGATGGACAATTCAGTAAGCACGGCGGCGGAACAACGCATTCCGGATATTTTCCATTGGGAACGTTTAGATTTGTCGCCGTCTTCGAGTAATTACGGTGGTGTTGGCCTGCTACAAACGCCAACGGCGCGCATGGCACCTGAGGGTGAGTTCACCTTTAACTACACAGACATGAAAGAATACCGCCGCTACAACATTAACTTACAGGTACTGCCTTGGCTGGAGGCGGGTGGCTTCTATGCGCGTTTACCAAATAGGCTTTTTAGTTCTTCGCCTGGTTTTAGTGGCGACAATATGTATGCGGATAAGGGCTTCGACCTGAAGATTCGGCTATGGCAGGAAAGCTATTATATTCCAGAGATTTCCGTAGCCCTGCGTGATTTCGCCGGCACTGGCTTGTTTAGCGACGAGTCCATTATTGCCAGTAAGCGTTTTGGCCCACTCGATGTCAGCCTGGGTATCGGTTTTGGTCGCTTAGGCACCCGCGGTAATATTTCGAACCCTTTCTGTGAAGTAGCCGATGGTTTTTGTGATCGCCCCGGGGGCTTTAGTGGGCGCGGTGGCGTCCCGGAAATAGGACAATGGTTCCGCGGCGACGCGTCTTTGTTTGGTGGCATTGAATATCAAACGCCGATTCCCGGCCTGCGCTTCAAGGCTGAGTATGAAGGCAATGACTATTCACGTGATCGCTCTGGTGTGGATATGACACCAAGCTCACCTTGGAACTTCGGTATGATGTATCGCCCTGTGCCGAATCTGGATATTCAATTCGGAGTTGAGCGCGGCGATATTTTTACCCTTGGCTTTACCCTGCGTACCAATTTCAACACCATGAACCAGATCAAAGTGCAGCCAGCGAAAATTGAGCCGCAGGCACCGCGCGCTGACAGCTTGGATGACGTGCATTGGAATGCCATGAATCGTCGTATTCGTCGTCAATACGCCTATGATTCGACGCGCTTTCATATGACGGAAGACGAAGAAGGCTACACCGTAACTGCTTTTGTGAATCCGCGGCGCTTCCGTGACCCGGACGAACAAGTAGAGCGGGCCGCTCGTGTGTTGGCCGCAGAGTTACCTGAATCTGTCCACACCTATGAGTTTGTCGAGCAGGCAGCCTTTATGCCGATTCTGACCACGCGAGTGCCAGCGGCAGAATTCCGGGCACAAATTAGCAATGAAATTCCAGGTGAACCCGTCGAGAACGTGGCCCGCTTATTTGAGCGCGCAGACACTGAAGAGCGTCCAGAATGGGACGACGAGGGCTGGGTGCTAGGCGGTGCTTATCGATTTGCGCCAAGCTGGGGTATGCGTCCCTTCTTCCAACAAGACTTTGGTGCACCAGAGACCTTCCACTTCTATCAGCTGGGAGTATATGGCTTCGGACATCACTGGTTTAACGACAAAACCTGGTTGTTTGGTGAAGTAGGACTGAACATTTCAAATAACTATGACCGCTTTAACTTCACTGTAGACGCCTTTGACGACTTACCGCTCGAGCGTGTGCGAACCTTCTCGCGCGAATACATGCTGAATGACGTGTGGCTCGATAACTTGATTGTGACCCGCTTCGAGCGCTTGTCGAAGTCGGTGTATGCCATGGGCTACGCGGGTATTCTGGAGCGTATGTATGGTGGTGCCGGTGCAGAAGTACTATGGCGACCGCTGGATTCCAGTTTCGCTTTAGGCGTGGACATTAACCGCGTGCGGCAACGGGACTTCTCGGGGGGGCTAGGCTTCCGTGACTACGAAGTGACTACGGGTTTTGTGACGGCCTATTATCAAATGCCTTGGTTAAAGGACAGCTTATTGCAAGTAGGTTTTGGCCAATTCCTTGCGGGTGACCGTGGTGCGCGCATTCAATTCCAGCGCCGTTTCGACAGTGGCATTGTAGTAGGCGCTTATGCGCACTTAACTAACGTGTCTTCGGAGGATTATGGCGAGGGCAGCTTCACGAAGGGACTATTTGTAAATATTCCATTCGATTTACTGAGTGTATTGCCGAGCCGTCAACGTATAGGATTTGGTTGGGTACCACTAAGCCGCGATGGCGGACAACCGCTGCACAGACGGGTTGAGCTATACGGCGTAACGGATCCACGTTCACCATTTTATATGAGATAAGTGCTGTGAAAGGCTGGAAAAGTTAGCTGAATTAGATAGAATACTGAATGCTAACATTAAGTAAATTCGAGCATTTTTCCCCGGTTTAGGCGGAATTTGCTTGTGTGTGACTCGGTAATAAGCGATAGTACGCAGGTATTTTCGCAGAAAGTACAAAATAGGCACCAAGGAACAAGGTGCCTATTTAATTTGAGCTCAAGACTACTTTAGCGGGTAGTCACATTGTTTTCCTGGATTTGAGTTATTCAGCAAAAGTTCTTAGGAAGCAGTTTCGAAACGGAAGGTATACATTATGAAGAAAATCGCATTAGCAGTTGCCGCAGCACTGGGTGTTGCCGCGTTAGCTACCCCAGCGGTAGCACAAGATTCTGAGTTGGGTTCAGCGGGTGCTAACCCGACAGTTGGCCAAGCTATTGGTTCATTGTCTGGTCCAACTCTTGGCGGCTTGACCGCTGGCCTCGTTGGTTTGCTTTCAGTAGCAGCTCAAACTTCTGCTGCTCCAGTTGACCAAGACGAAGATGACGACGAGGAAGAGGAAGAAGAAGATCCAACTACTACTGTGACTACTACGACGCCAGACGGCACCGTGACTGTTACAGTAACTTCAACAGTAACCACAACTATTACTACGACTAACTAATAGTTCTGCACTGTTGAAAAAATGCCCCATTGCTGGGGCATTTTTTTTGCCTGCTTTTCGTATTTTTCACAAAAAATAACTTGCAAAATCCTAGAATTGGCGGATATTTATACAGACCTGATTTGGATTTCAGGCAACAACAATGATTGAGCTCAAGACAGCTTTAGCGGGCTGTCACCTTGAAATTGTAAGTAGTAGTGTTTCGAAACAAAGGAATTCATATGAAGAGTAAAATTGCAATTGCGGTAACAGCTGCGCTGGGATTGGCCATGTCGCCAGTTGCTGCTCAGACTGTTTCGTCGGAAGCTGCGTTCCAGACCGATGTAGCTCCTGCCATGCGTGGAACCCCTCCTGGTCCCAGTGGCTTGGGTGGCATTGGTAATGCCATTGGCGCGTTGTCTGGGCCTACATTGGGCGGGATAGCGGCCGGAGGCGTTGGTCTCCTCGCAATTCTGGCGACTAGCTCATCAGAGCCTTCAGGTGATGACGATGATGATGACGACGATGACGATGATGATGACGACGATGATGATGATACAACCACCACCACCGTCACGGCGACAACGCCACCAACGACAACGACTACAGTAACTGTCACGAACGGCGGTTAATGGGTTAGTTGAGTAGTTTTAAGAAGCCGCTCCTTCGGGAGCGGTTTTTTTATGCGTGTCTGTATTGCGCGCTAAGCGAGCACATTTAGCCCCTTTTCGGCCACTAAGTTAATGAGTTTCATGGACGGGCCATTAGGCTTCTTAACTCCCTGCTCCCACTTCTGGATAGTAGATACACTGGTATTTAGATAAGCGGCAAACACACCTTGGCTGGCTTTGTTTATGGTACGAATACGTTTAATTTCAACGGGGGAATAATCTATTACTGCCGGCAGACAAAGTGCATCAAATTCTCGCAATGTGGTTTCCTTCATTACGCCCGCTGAGTGTAACTCCTGAGCTGTTGTATGAACTACTTCTAAGATTGACTTATCCATCGCTCTTAACCTCAATTAATGCACCATGTTTCAGGGATTCAGTTAATTGACGATCGCTATACCTGAATAGTTCTGATGCTAGTTGTTGTAAAGCTCTTAAATCTTTTCCTGTTATATTTGCTCTAGCGCTTTTTGCGAAGCCATAGATAAAAAAAGCTTTGTCGCCTAATTTATAGGCTAACAGCGTCCTGACTCCGCGGCTTTTTCCGCGACCGTCGATAGAGCTCGTTTTTTAACTACATGACCACCTAGCTTTGCATCAATTAATCCGCACTCGATTTCTCGAACAGCATTGACGAGCAGATCGTCACTAAGACCTTCTCCATCTGCCCATCGGCAGAATGCTTTGGTTTTGAAAATACGCATTTTTCATCCTTGAAAGTACGCATCAAGTGTAGCACTTAGTGTCATAGTTCACTAGATTCTTGAGCGGTCACTTATGGTAAGTTGTTCGAGGTTGAGCTCAACTGTAGAAAATATCGCGCATTGCTGGAAGATTGGCTACCATAGCCAAGTGTTTTTCGGGCCTTGCGCCCATCAAATGGATTTAATGTTTATGAAAGTGTTGGTTACCGGTACCGCCGGATTTATTGGGTTTCATGTCGCGAACTATCTGCTGGCGCGCGGTGACGAGGTAGTAGGCCTCGACAGCATTAATGATTACTACGACGTGAACCTGAAGTATGGGCGGTTAGACGCGGCGGGTATAGCGCGGGGCGAGATCCGCGAAGGCGCTTTGGTGCAGTCGACAACCCAGCAGGGATACCGCTTCGTGCAAATGAAGCTGGAAGACAGAGAAGGTTTAGAAGCACTGTTTGCGGCAGAGCAGTTTGATGCCGTGTGTAACTTAGCGGCGCAGGCCGGAGTGCGCTATTCGCTGGAGAACCCGCGGGCCTATATCGACGCGAATATCAGCGGGTTTATGAATATTTTGGAGTGCTGTCGCTATTTTGATGTGAAGAATTTAAGTTTTGCTTCGAGTTCTTCGGTGTATGGCTTGAATGAAAGCATGCCGTTTTCCACTAGTCATAACGTGGACCACCCCATTAGCTTGTATGCGGCGACTAAGAAATCCAACGAACTGATGGCGCACACTTACGCGCATTTGTATGGCTTACAGGTGACGGGACTGCGGTTCTTTACCGTGTATGGGCCTTGGGGCCGTCCGGATATGGCGCCCTTCCTGTTTACGAGTGCTGCGTTCGAAGGGCGCGAAATCAAAGTGTTTAATCACGGCAAAATGAAGCGTGACTTCACTTATATTGACGACATTGTTGAGGGTGTGGTGCGGGTTATCGACAAGCCGGCGCAGCCCAATGCTTCTTGGCGCGGCGCTTCGCCCGATCCCTCTTCCAGTTCAGCTGCATACAAGATTTATAATATTGGCAATAACCAACCGGAAGCCTTGATGGACTTTATTCAAGCCATTGAAAACGCCGCTGGGCGGGAAATTCCAAAGCAATTTTTGCCAATTCAGCCGGGCGACGTGCCCGCGACCTTTGCGGATGTGGACGAACTGGTTGCCGACATGGGTTACAAACCCGCGACACCGCTGCAAGAAGGGATTAACCGTTTCGTGGCCTGGTATCGGGATTTTTACCGGGTGGGTCGGGATTGAGGTGAATTTGGGTTTTCGCGGTGCGTGATGCAATGCATCGGTGGGGCGGGATCGCGTTGAATTTGGCTTTCGCGGTGCGTGATGCAATGCATCACCTACGCAGATGTTTGAATATTTGGGTAGGGCATGCACCGCATGCCGCCGCGCGATGTTGAATTAAACGCTGTTACGCATTTTCACGCATGCCGCCGCGGGATGTTGAATTCAACGCCGTAACGCATTTTCATGCAGAAGGATTAACCATGAGCTTTGGACAAGGATTGACCCCGGAACATGTACGTGAACTTTCTCAATGGCTCACGCCGCAGGCTTTTGATCAGACGCCGCAGGCGCTTGAGAGTGCAGCAGCACCGGAGGTTCCAGCCAGCATCGCCACCGACCAAGCCGTTCGCATGGTATTTGTGACTTTGAGCGATGCAGCAGGGCATCATGCTGTAGGTTCCGGTATGGCGTTGGGGTTAGCCGCTGCAGCCACTAAAGCACTGTCGGCTGCGCGCGAGTATTTCAAGGGGGCAGTGGCCTGTTGGAAGCTCGACGTGGTGGCAGAAAGCGTACCGATTGACGCGAGAGCTCTGGCGAAGAACAAAAAGGTGGTAGCCGAGCCGTCTGTCTTAGGCGTGGCATTGGGGTCTATGTCACAGGCGTGGTTGCCTGAAGAGTCCTTGCGGTATCGGTTAGTGCGCCAAGATCTCGGTATTGACTACGCAGTGCTTGCTGAACATCTAAACCATAGGGTAATTGCGCAAAAGCCGGACCAAGGCTGGCTGTTTACCTGTGAGTCGCGCTATATCTCTCCTGTAACGAATCATCGGTTGGTGCGTGGGCACGCCGAATATATTCCTATGTCTGGTGCGGTGGCTCATGAGCGGGCATTGGCAGGGTTGCGTTATCTTGCCGGTGCGGTGCGTGAGGACGGCAGTTATGTGTATGTGTATCAGAGCGGCCCGAATCGGGAGCCTGACGACTACAACATGGTGCGCCATGCGGGCACAACCTGGGCATTGTTAGACCTGTTTGCGGAGTTGCCGGCCGGCCCAGAGCGAGATCAAGTGTTTGAGAACCTGTTGCGCGCGGTGAAATTCCTGCGTAGCCAAGTACATCCATTGGATTCTCGGCCCGACCATTATGTTATGCGTGAAGACGGCACCGCGAAGCTGGGCGGTAATGGCTTGGCGCTGGTGGCTTTGGTGGAGTATTACAAACACACCCAAGATGAGTCGGTGATACAAGAGCTGCGCAAGTTAGCCAATTGGATTGTGGACAATCAGAGCCCAGAGGGTGAGTTCTTGTGTCACAAGCTCGAGTTGTCTACTGGGGAAGTGAGTCGCTTTTTGTCGGACTATTATCCGGGCGAAGCTATTTTGGGCTTAATGCGTTTGTACAGCATTGACCCGGATGATCGATGGAAGGAAGCAGCGGCACAAGGCGCGCGTTGGCTCATTAATGTGCGCGATGCCGAGAAAACTATCGATACCATCGACCATGATCATTGGCTGCTCTATGGCTTGCGTGCTGTGTATGCGGATGTACCGGAGCCATTATTTTTAGCCCATGCGCGGAAGTTGGTGACTGCCATTCTGAAAACTCAGGTGGGAAGCGCTGAGGGGCCTGCGGCAACACAAGCTGATTGGCGCGGGGGCTGGTATACACCGCCACGCACCACGCCTGCTGCATGTCGCACAGAGGGGCTCATGGCGGCCATTGAGCTGTTGACCGAGCATGGTGAGCCGGAAGAGATCCCGCCGCTGCTGAAAGCGGTGGAAGCGGGCTTGAAGTTTCAGCTGCAGAATCAAATTTGGGACGAGCAATGCATGTATTTGGCGGCGCCAGAGCGCGCACGCGGCGGTTTTCACTCGAATTTGCAGAACTGGCATATTCGCATTGATTATGTGCAGCACAGCATTAGCTCACTGATGGCGTATGCGCGTTATATGCGGACGAAGTAAGGCGCAGCGAAAGGGGTTATATATTTGTTATAAAATGTTACTAATTGAAGGCGGTTTTTCGAAAAGAGACTACACTTATTGGATGTATTACCTAGCTAACACAAGGGCTTGGCAGATTTTGTCTCCTGCGTGTATTCAAAAAAGGACATCCTATGAAAAAATCCCCCTTAACTTTGGCTTGTGCGCTTGCTCTCGGCTCAGCAATGATTGCGACGGCTCCAGCGCATGCAGATATCCAATGGAGTGGATTCGCAAATGTCGGAGGTGGCTTTGTCACGAATAGTGGTGAAACGCTATTTGGTTATGACGACACCTTCGGTTTTAACCCAGACACCTTATTTGCACTCCAGGGAACCAAGTCCATTTCCGACCGACTGAGCGCGACGGTACAACTGATGTCTCGGGCGGAGGACGGCTACAACTTAGAGCTGGCTTGGGCATATCTTCAGTATACGTTGAGTGACAGTTTAACTCTGAACGCTGGGCAGTTACGTATGCCTTTCTATCAGTATTCAGACTCTTTAGACGTTGCGTATTCCTACCATTGGCTTCGTACGCCACCGAGTGTTTATCGCGTGGCATTTGACAGCTACACCGGCGCCAGTCTGACGCACAATGCCTTTGTAGGTGGAGGCGCGTTGTCTACCCAGTTTATTTTCGGTCGCTACGACGACACCATAAGCTTCGGTGGCCAAGACACGGACACCGATATTCAAAATCTCTTGGGTGCCAATGTGACTTGGTATTTTGACCACCTGACGTTGCGGGCGGGGTACTTTATTTCTGACAGTGTCACCATTCAAGTAGGCGACCCAGCGTTTCAAGGTTTACTAGCAACCCTTGAAGGTGCGGGCCTTGCCAGTGTCGCAGACAATATTCGTGTGGAGGATGATCGGGGAAGCTTCGCCGGTGTGGGCGTGATGTACGACAACTTTGATTGGTTTATTGGCGGTGAGTATACCGAGCTTGAGGTTGATAACTCGTTTATTGCGAGTCAGCGCTCTCAGTACATTACTGCAGGCAAGCGGTTTGGTGCTATTACGGTGCATGGCACTCTAGAGCAAACCCGTGACCAAGCGGCATCGCCACAAAGTGGTATTCCGGCTGGATTCCCGCCTGAGTTGTTCTTGGGTGTGGAAGGCTTAGTGGAAAGCCAGGTTTCACGAGTGAATTACACATCACTTGGGTTGCGCTATGACATTACCGCGGGTGTGGCGTTGAAATTTGACGTGACCAAAGCAGACAACAAACGCACGAATACCGACGCGACCTTAGTGTCTTTCGCTATTCAAACTGTGTTTTAAGCCAGCAGACGGGAGTAAGTGACATGAAATTCATGAATGGAATTTTAGGCACGGCGGTCGCGGCTTTCGTTGCCTTGGGTATGAGCTTCAGTGCTGAAGTGAATGCGCAGGGAGCGGTGGTGAGCCAAACGCAGGTCGATGCCGAATTGGTGCGTCGGATTTTCTTGGGTCAGACGCGTGACTTGGTGGCGGTGAATTTGCCAGAGGGTGATGAAACCCGCGCTCGCTTTGAAACAGAAGTGATTGGGCGGTCTTCTTCACAAATGCAGGCGCATTGGTCGCGCTTAGTTTTTACTGGGCGGGCGGTAGCGCTTCGTGAAGTGGCGTCAGACGAAGATGTGCTTTCGTTTGTTCGCAGCAATGCTAATACTATTGGTTATATTAGTGATGCGTCGAAAGCAGAAGGTTTGCATATTATTGCGACCTTCTGAGGCTTTATTTTTTTATAACGAAAAGGGCATGCGTGAGCATGCCCTTTGTGTTTTCGCGCCGGCGTTGTTAGCGCACTCTTTTAACGTACTCTGAATTGGCGTACCAACTCTTGTAACTTCTCGGCGAGCCCTGCGAGCGATTCACTCGCTTCGGCAGACTGCGCCACACTCTCTGCGGTGGTGTTTGAAACATCCGCTACAGCATGAATGTTTTCTGTGATTTCTTTGGTTGCGGCCGTTTGTTCCTCAGTGGCACTGGCAATTTGATGCACCATGTCGTTGATGACAGTGGCCGCTTCAGTGATTTGCTCAAGTGACGAACCCGCGCGATTCGCTTTTTCGCGAGAGCCATCCACTTTTTTGCGACTGCGATCCATAGCGGCGACAGACCGTTCTGCGGCATTTTGCAGTTTACTGATCACGTCTTGAATCTGCTTGGTGCTCTCTTGGGTGCGACTTGCCAGAGTGCGTACTTCGTCAGCGACCACTGAGAAGCCTCGACCACTCTCACCGGCACGCGCAGCTTCAATAGCGGCGTTGAGGGCGAGCAGGTTGGTTTGCTCAGCGATGTTCTCGATGACCGTCAGTACTTGGCCGATTTGGTCGGAGTCGGTTTTCAGTTCATCAATGATTGAACTGGTGTTCTGCACTTCTTCGCCGAGTTCATGCACGCTCTGTATCGTTTCTGTCACGGCTTCTTTGCCATGCTGCGCTTCTTCGTTAGTACGTGTGGCGGATGAAGCGGCTTCTTGCGCGTTGCGCGCCACTTCTTCGGCGGTGCTGCTCATTTCATTTACGGCAGTAGCCGCATGATTTAGCTGGTCGTTCTGGCGCTCAATTCCAGCTTCCGTGGCTTCATTGATTTGCGAGAGCTCGGTGGAGGCGGAGGCAACTTGCTCGGAGTAGCTGCTGATGTCTGAGAGCATGGTGCGCAATTGCAGCTGCATGCGACCAATGGCAGCGAGTAGGCTGGTTTCTGGGACGCCCTTTAAATCCAATTCCTGCGTGAGGTCACCCTCGGCGACGGTGCTAACCACGTTGTTGGCGAATTGTGGGTCACCGCCGAGAATTTTCAGCACATTGCCGGTAATCCAAAAGCAGATAGCGATGGAAATGGCGATGATGACGGCGACAATCAAAATTAAGGTCCAGAACATGCGATTCACGTCGGATAATGCTTCGGCTTCTGGTTGTTCGACGATTAAGCCCCAGTTAAGTAGGTCCAGATAGTTGTAGTTACCGATAACGCGAATGCCTTGGGAGTTGTTATAGGTGGTAATACCTGAGCGCCCGTTGGCAATGCCTTGGGCTGCAAGCGAGTCAATGCGTGCGTTGAGGTCCCGTTGATAGCGTGATGGCGTAATGAGCTGTCGGTCCCCGTCAATCAGAAAGACGTTGGGGTTGCCTTCAATAGTAAGGTTTTGCACGCGGTCCGTAATATTGTCGAGCATGACCGCTGCACGGAATACGGCGACAATCCGGCCGTTTTGGCGAATGGGAATTGCGATATTGCTGATGCGATTGCCTGTTGCTCGCGAGACTAATGGGCTAGAAAATACGTCATTGCCTTCCATTGCTCGTTGGAACCAAGCGCGGTCCGCTACATCGAAGCTCGGGGCTTCGCTGGGTGGAATAAAGGTTGCGCGGCCGTTGGCGAAGGAAGCGCCGATCATGCCGAGTCCTTGGGGGCTGACAATGTAGATGCTGTCATAGTAGCCCTGGGCATCGGCGAGGCGCATTAGGACGTCGCGGAGGCCGTCCATGTCCAGTTGCACAGATACTTCGAGCGCGGCTGCATAACGCACTTCATCTTGGCGTGCGATAAGCCAAGTTGTAAAGGAGTCAGAAGCCATTTCACCGGCGCCGACGAGTCGATTCATGGTCGCGTCTGTTGAAGCTCTCCGATATTCTACGTACACAATCGAAGCAACAATTACGACTGATAGAACCACGAGCGATACGATCATGGTGGTCAGGCGCCCCCGAAAACCAAGGCGTTCCCAGAATGCTTTCATGTGGTGTTCCTTTTTATAACGCTAGACGAGCTTTAATTATGTGAAGGTTTTGTAAAGTGTATCGACAATATACTAACTATGGTTTAGCACTTTTATCGTGGTTAGCAATAGAAGTGGGGGTAACTCTAACGTATGTCATAGAGGCAGAATTGGAAGGTGGTTATATCGAAAAATAATAAGCTTACAGATTGAATAGTTAGAGGATTATGAGACGAAAGTTGATCCCTCAGCAGGATAAAATGACTATTCTTAAGCATGAAACACACGCACGAAATGGAGTTTTATTATGTCGGTGTATGCGCGTATTGAAGGTAAATTATTGGCCGAGTTCGATCCGGTGTTTATGGAAATTGAGAACGAGAGCCACATGCATGCTTCTGGCAAGGGTGCGGAGTCTCATTTTAAAGTAGTGCTAGTGAGTAATCGCTTCGAAGCCATGCGTTTAATTAATCGGCATCGGGCGGTGAATAGTTGCTTAGCCGAAGAGTTTCTCAACGACATTCACGCACTTGCATTGCACACCTATACCGAGGCGGAGTGGGCGGAATTGCAGGGGCGTCCTCGCCAAAGTCCACATTGTTTAGGGGGCGAGCGCAGCCACGCGTAAGCCCTTTTCAATAGATCAGACCTGTTAAACCGGAGTCCTTCGGGTATCATGTTGGCAGTTATAAAACCAACAAGAGAAGGGAACCATGGTTATTCAGCCAAGAATCCGCGGGTTTATCTGTACGAATTCCCACCCGGTTGGGTGCGCCGCGAACGTTCAAGAACAAATTGATTATGTGAAAAGCTTGCCAGCCGTGAATGGCCCGAAGCGCGTGCTCGTGATTGGGTGCTCGACGGGGTATGGGTTGGCTTCGCGCATTGTGGCCGCATTTGGCAGTGGCGCGCAGACCTTAGGTGTGTGCTTTGAAAAAGAGCCTTCCGATCGTAAAACCGGCACCGCAGGTTGGTATAATGTGGCAGCCTTTCATGAGAAAGCGCGTGCAGCAGGCTTGTATGCTGAGAGCTTGAATGGTGATGCGTTCTCCGACGAAATTAAAGACCAGACTATTGCCAAGATTAAAGAAGATCTTGGGCAAGTGGATTTGGTGATCTACAGCTTAGCGTCGCCTAAGCGCCGTGACCCTGAAACGGGTGAAGTCTATAGCTCTACGTTGAAGCCAGTAGGGCGTCCTTATACCACCAAAACTTACGATACTGACAAAGACCTCGTGCATGACGTGAGCTTAGAGCCTGCGACAGATGAAGAGATTGCCAATACCGTGAAAGTCATGGGTGGTGAAGACTGGGAGCGCTGGATTAAAGCGTTAGACGAAGCTGGCGTATTGGCGCAAGGAGTTCAAACCACAGCTTATACCTACATTGGTAAGAAGTTGACCTGGCCAATTTATGGTCATGCCACCATTGGTCATGCCAAAGAAGATTTAGACCGGGCTGCTTCGGCGCTGCGTAACGGCTATGACCATTTGGGCCTGAAAGCCTATGTGTCTTCGTTAAAAGCGGTGGTGACTCAGGCGAGCTCAGCTATTCCGGTGATGCCTTTGTATATCTCGTTGATGTACAAAGTAATGAAGGAAGCGGGTACGCACGAGGGTTGTATTGAGCAGGCGTACCGTTTGTTCACGGAAGGCTTGTATGTGAGCGCGCCAGAGCTTGACGAAGCAGGGCGCCTGCGGATGGATGGCAAGGAAACCAACGACGCCACCCAAGCCGTGATCGAAGATTTGTGGAACCAAGTCACCCAAGACAACTTCCACCAACTCGCGGATTATGAAGGCTACCACGCCGACTTCCTCCGCCTCTTCGGCTTCGGCATCGACAACGTCGACTACACCGCCGACACCCCCACCCAAGCCCCCTGGCAACAGATTGGGGTCTAACAGATTGGGGTCAGATGAACTTTTTAGGCTCGTTTGATCGTTTTTAAAGGGCTGTAGAGATGAGGGTCAGACCCCAAAGTTTGGGGTCTGACCCTCAGTTTAATGCGCGGGCTCTTTTTTCCGCTTATGCTCCTGTGGTTGGCCTGTTGCAAGCTCCATCCGCTTCTTAAACGCGTCGCTTCCAAAGGCTTTATTGCTCTGTATTGCCTCTCTAATCTGCGCTAAGACTTCGCCTTCCACATCCTTTGCAAAGAGAGAGCGGTAAGCTCTTAATCGCTCTTCCTCTGTGTCTCCTAGGTCCAAATAGACTTTGTGTGGCGTGCGCAGTGATGAGCGCGAGCCGTAAGCATTGGCGCGAAAACTCGACCAGTGATACTCGTTGGGTTGGTGCACCATGCGAGCCCGAACTGGATTCAGCTCAATGTATCGATAGGCCGCGAGCAAGTATTCATCTGTATCCACCATGCTGGACTTAAACCGTCCCTCCCAAAGCGTGCCTGTGCGCTGATGTTTTTTATTGAAGTAAGGAACATACTTTCTCCCGAGCGCTTGCATCATTTTGCTCACACCTTTGTGGATATGGGAGGTGCAGAGAATATGCACGTGGTTGGTCATAAATACCCAAGCATGAATATCAACTTGGAACTCAGTTTTGTACTCCGC
Source organism: Idiomarina sp. (assembly GCA_020831965.1). GTDB lineage: Bacteria > Pseudomonadota > Gammaproteobacteria > Enterobacterales > Alteromonadaceae > Aliidiomarina. The sequence continues at coordinate 239,646 of JAFIFP010000009.1, read as the reverse complement.
AAGCCAACGTGCGTAGAGCGCGAAATCTTGTTCGTCTAAAAAGCAGGGCCCTTTGTTATTCCCTCGCTGAACTACGTGCTGGGGAATGCCCGGAAGAGTAGAGCGTTTATGGCGGGGCATGACTTTCTCCTTGTCCTGGTGGGTGTGAGGACAGTAAAGCTAGCCTCAACTGACCTTAAACGCCCGCCAGTTACGCAATCGCCCGAAAAAATTTGGGGTCAGACCCTCACCCAAGAGGGTCTGACCCCATCCTCTGCAGCCCTTTAAAAACAACAAATCATCCCGAAAAAGCTCATCTGACCCCAATTTAAGTTAACGTTTCTTCATCTGACCCTGATTTCGGCGTTTAAATTGGTGGGAAAAATGCTAGAATACTGACCCTGTAAAGTGCAGGGTTTTTCTATAGGGCTGTGTTTGCTTCTTTTGGGGTGGGCATGGCTTTTATGGCGGTATTCTGTCGCGACAACGAATTGAGCTTTCAATCTTCCCTAAATTGAGTAGTGCAAACGCGTATGATTACGATAAAAAAAGGTCTGGATATCCCAATTGCGGGTGCTCCACAGCAAATTATCGAAGATGGTCCTGCCATCCAATCCGTGGCTACACTGGGTGAAGAGTATGTGGGAATGCGCCCGACCATGCATGTCCAGGTCGATGACCGGGTCAAAAAGGGTCAGATTCTTTTTGAAGATAAAAAGAATCCGGGTGTTAAATTCACTGCTCCAGCCGCGGGTGTGGTCAAAGAAGTTAACCGAGGAAAGCAACGTGTATTGCAATCCGTCGTTATTGAAATAGACGGCGACGAGCAAATCACGTTCGACAAGTACGATGCCGGCAAGCTGCTCCAGCTCAGCCGCGACAACGTTCAAAAGAACCTTGTTGAATCAGGTCTTTGGACAGCGTTCCGTACTCGCCCTTATTCTCGCTCTCCGAAACTCGACAGTGAACCCAAAGCGATTTTCGTCAATGCCATGGACACCAGTCCATTAGCGGGCGACCCTGCGCTGTTCATTAAAGAGAACCCGGAAGCCTTTATCGACGGTTTGAAAGTCGTCAGTCGTCTTACCGAAGGCAAGCTGTACGTGTGCAGCGCCCCAGACGCAGATCTGGACTTTGGTGATGCGCCCGTGACGCATGAAACCTTCAAGGGTGTGCACCCAGCCGGTAACGTGGGCACGCACATTCACTTCCTTGAAGGTGTCAGCATGTCCTATCACGTATGGCACCTGAACGCGCAAGACGTTATCGCGATTGGTAAACTGTTTACCACTGGTGAGCTGTTCACAGACCGCGTTGTCGCTATCAGCGGCCCTGGCGTGAAGAACCCTCGTTTGCTACGTACTCGTTTAGGCGCAAACCTAAATGACCTCCTTCAAGGCGAAGTCACCGGTGAAAATCAACGTGTGGTGTCGGGCTCCGTGTTAAACGGTAACAAAGCTCATGGCGCGCACGCATTCCTCGGTCGTTTCCACCAGCAAGTGACTGTGCTGGGCGAAGGTGATGAAAAGTACCTGTTTGGTTGGATTTGGCCGGGTAAAGAAATGCACTCGATCACGCGTGCGTTCGCAGGCCACTTAGCGCCAAACAAGCTGTTCAAAATGGATGCTTCTACCAACGGTTCAGAACGCGCCATGGTTCCAATCGGAAACTACGAGCGTGTAATGCCTTTGGATATTCTGCCAACCCTGCTGTTGCGGGACTTGGCTGCAGGCGATATCGAGAGTGCTCAGGCCCTCGGTTGCCTTGAGTTGGACGAAGAAGACTTGGCGCTCTGTACCTATGTGTGTCCAGGCAAATACGACTTCGGTCCGCTCTTGCGCAAGTGCCTGACCACCATTGAGAAAGAGGGCTGATGTCATGAGCTTGAAAAATTTCCTTGAGCGTATTGAGCCAGATTTTGAGAAAGGCGGTAAGCACGAGAAGTGGTACGCGTTGTATGAAGCGATCGCCACGGTTCTGTATACCCCTGGTAAAACGAACAAAGGCACCACGCATGTCCGCGACAACGTGGACCTAAAACGTATCATGATCTTTGTCTGGATGATGACCTTCCCGGCAATGTTCTACGGTATGTACAACGTGGGCTTCCAGGCGCAGTCTGCGCTGATGGCTGGCGCACAACTCGCTGACGTTTGGCAGGTAAGCCTGTTCCAACTGTTCGGCGGTGACTTAGAGAACGGCGGTTGGGGTACCCTATTGTGGTACGGCGCCTGTTGGTTCTTGCCGATTTATGCCGTGACCTTCGTGGTCGGTGGTTTCTGGGAAGTCTTATTTGCGTCAATTCGTAAGCACGAAGTCAACGAAGGTTTCTTCGTAACTTCGGTCTTATTCGCATTGATTTTGCCAGCGACTATTCCTCTGTGGCAGGTCGCACTGGGTATCACCTTCGGTATCGTGATTGGTAAAGAAATCTTCGGCGGAACTGGCCGGAACTTCTTGAACCCTGCGTTAACCGGTCGTGCCTTCCTGTACTTTTCATTCCCGGCGGCTATTTCCGGCGACCAGGTATGGACAGCAGCAGACGGCCACTCCGGCGCAACCTTATTGACTCAAGCATTCAACGGCGAAATGGACTACAGCAACATTTCTGGTGTTGTTGAAGGCACTTGGAGCTGGATGGACGCGTTCATCGGTCGCATTCCTGGTTCAGTGGGTGAAGTCTCAACGGTTGCGGTCATGCTGGGTGGTTTAGCGCTGATTTACTTCCGTATCGCCTCATGGCGCATCGTTGGTGGTGTGTTTGTCGGTATGGTTGCGTTCTCGGGCTTGCTGAACCTTATCGGGAGCGACACGAACCCAATGTTCGCGATGCCGTGGTACTGGCACCTCGTCATCGGTGGTTTCGCCTTCGGTATGTTCTTTATGGCAACCGACCCGGTTTCAGCATCATTCACCAACAGCGGTAAATGGGCTTACGGTATTTTGATTGGTTTTATGACGGTCATGATCCGAGTCATCAACCCGGCGTTCCCGGAAGGCATTATGTTGGCAATCCTATTTGCGAACGTGTTTGCACCGTTGTTTGACCACTTTGTAGTACAGGCAAACGTGAAGCGGAGGGCATTACGTCATGTCTAAAAGTAACGACACGATGAGTAAGACCTTTACGGTCATTATTACTCTATGTCTGGTGTGCTCGATCATTGTATCGGGCGCGGCAGTCGGCTTGAAAGAGCGTCAAGAAGCCAACGCAGCAATGGCCAAGCAGTTAAACATTCTGCGCACTGCTGGTGTTGACTTAGAAGGCCGTGCCGCGGACCAAGTGTTCGCCGAGCGCGTGACCATTTACACGTTCAATCTTGAAACCAATGAACTTACTTCGCGCGGTTCGCTGTTGGAATTAGACGAAGCCATTGCCACGGCTTCTTCATTAACGGTTCCAGAGAAAGGCCGCGAAGCAGGTATTCGTTCGCTCCGTGCTGAGATTCCAGTGTTTGCCATTAAAGCAGACGACGGCAGTGTCTCGTCATACGTTCTTGACGTTGCAGGCGCAGGTCTGTGGGGCATGATGCACGCGTTCTTCGCAGTAGCACCCGATGCACAAACTATTATGGGTTTGAACTTCTACGACCATATGGAAACGCCTGGCTTGGGTGGAGAAATCCAAAACCAACGCTGGCGCTCAAACTTCGAAGGCAAGAAAGCCGTCGATGACAGTGGTGAAGTGGCAATTCGAGTTCGTAAAGGCGCAGGCGATAACGAAGTAGACGCATTATCTGGTGCGACTATTACCAGTAACGGTGTGGATAATACCTTCCAGTTCTGGTTAAGCAGAGACGCTTACGGTGCTTTCCTGGCGAAAATCCGCGAAGAAGGAGCGAACTAAATCATGGCTAGCGTAAAAGAAATGAAGCAAACGTTGTTTGGCCCGATTTTCGCCAACAACCCTATTGCTTTACAAATTTTGGGGGTATGTTCGGCTCTCGCGGTGACCGGTAAAATGGAAAACACATTTGTGATGTGTCTTGCATTGACCTTCGTACTGGTACTGTCGAACGTGTCGATCTCAATTATTCGGAACCACATTCCTTCGAGTGTCCGGATTATTGTGCAAATGACTATTATTGCCAGCTTGGTAATTGTTGTAGACCAGCTACTGAAAGCCTTCGCGTACGATATCGCGCAAGAGCTCTCGGTGTTCGTTGGCCTCATCATTACCAACTGTATCGTCATGGGACGTGCCGAAGCTTTCGCAATGAAAGAAGGCCCAGTGGCGTCGTTCTTTGACGGTCTTGGTAACGCTTTAGGTTACTCAGTGGTGCTGTTAACGGTTGGTTTCTTCCGTGAACTGTTCGGCTCGGGTAGCTTGTTTGGTCTCCAAATCCTGCCTCTCATTACTGAGGGCGGTTGGTATACACCAGTTGGTTTGTTGGTATTGCCACCAAGCGCGTTCTTTATCATTGGCGGCTTTATTTGGGTACTTCGTACTTACCGTCCAGAACAAGTTGAAGCGAAGGAGTAAGGTTCATGGAACACTATTTAAGCATGTTCGTCCGTGCAGTGTTCATTGAGAACCTGGCACTGAGTTTCTTCCTAGGCATGTGTACTTTCTTGGCAGTGTCTAAGAAAGTCACTACAGCCTTTGGTTTGGGCGTTGCAGTTATCGTGGTATTGGGTCTAGCTGTACCACTTGGAAACCTTGTAAATACTTACGTGTTGGCGCCTGGTGCGTTGGCATGGGCTGGGTTCCCAGATGCGGATCTGAGCTTCCTCCGCTTCCTAACCTTTATCGGTGTTATTGCAGCACTGGTTCAGATTTTGGAAATGGCGTTAGATAAATTCTTGCCAGCGCTGTACAACGCGCTCGGGATTTTCTTGCCGCTTATCACCGTAAACTGCGCCATCTTTGGTGGTGTATTGTTCATGGTTGAGCGTGACTACAACTTCACAGAAAGTGTGGTCTATGGCGTAGGTTCTGGTGTGGGCTGGGCCCTCGCAATTACCTTGCTAGCAGCGGTACGCGAGAAGCTGAAGTATGCTGATATTCCTGATGGTCTGCGTGGCCTCGGAATTACCTTTATCAGCACGGGTCTGATTGGTTTGGGCTTTATGTCGTTCTCCGGCGTATCCCTGTAACCCCTCGGTGTTTAGAAGTAGCGGGAAATAAGGAACGAGTCGATGCAAGAAATATATCTTGGCGTAGGCATGTTCACCATTATTGTACTGGCCTTGGTGGTCGTGATTATGTTCGCGAAATCAAAGTTGGTACCTTCTGGTGACGTCCAAATCGTCATTAACGACGATGCAGATAAAACGATTACCACGCAGCCGGGCACCAAGCTATTAGGCGCGCTGGCGAATGCAGGTATCTTCGTATCATCAGCCTGTGGCGGTGGTGGCTCTTGTGGCCAGTGTATCGTGCACATTAAAGAAGGTGGCGGAGATATTCTGCCAACTGAGCGTGACCACATTACTCGTGGTGAAGCGCGTAAAGGCGCGCGTTTGTCGTGTCAGGTGAACGTGAAGCAGAACATGAAAATTGAGCTCGAAGAAGAAGTCTTCGGGATCAAGAAGTGGGACTGTAACGTGCGCTCGAACGAGAACGTGGCAACCTTCATTAAAGAGCTGGTATTGGAAATTCCTGACGGTGAGTCGGTGCCTTTCCGTGCGGGCGGTTACATTCAGATTGAAGCGCCACCCCATCACGTGAAGTTCAAAGACTTTATCGTTGAAGAAGAGTACCACGGTGACTGGAAGAAATTCGGCATCTTCGACCTCGAGTCGAAAGTGGACGAAGAAGTAATTCGCGCATACTCCATGGCGAACTACCCAGAAGAGTTCGGTATTATCATGCTGAACGTTCGTATCGCGACGCCTCCGCCGAGCGACATGAGTTTGCCACCAGGCAAAATGTCTTCGTACATCTTTAGCCTGAAGCCAGGTGATAAAGCGACTATCTCGGGTCCATTCGGTGAGTTCTTCGCGAAAGAAACTGAAGCTGAAATGGTATTCGTAGGTGGTGGTGCGGGTATGGCGCCAATGCGTTCGCACATTTTCGACCAAATGCGTCGCCTGAACACGAAGCGTAAAGTGAGCTTCTGGTACGGTGCTCGTTCGAAGCGTGAAATGTTCTACGTTGAAGACTTCGACATGTTGGCGAAAGAGAGCGATAACTTTGAATGGCACGTGGCCCTGTCGGATCCACTCCCAGAAGATAACTGGGACGGTTACACCGGCTTTATCCATAACGTGTTGTTTGAGAACTATCTGAAAGACCACCCAGCGCCGGAAGACTGTGAGTTCTACATGTGTGGACCACCCGTCATGAACGCCGCTGTGATTAACATGCTCAAAGACTTGGGTGTGGAAGACGAAAACATCATGCTTGATGACTTCGGTGGCTAAGGTGCGTCTCGCGCGTACTGTTCTCACACAGTGTAAGAAATGGCTGGCCCCGTTGGGGCTGGCCGTTTTTGTTTCCGCATGTTCGGAGCTACCACCGCCAGAAGCAATTGACGGTGAAGTCCGAGAGTTGCGGTTTCAAGTGGAATGGGTGCCTGCGCATCCGAACCAAACTCCTGCGCGTTTACGTGAACGTGTGAAGGGTGTGGTAGACCACTTGGAACAACAATTTTCGAGTGAATTTGAAAACTCAGAAGTCAGCCGTTTGAACCGTTGGGAGAGCACTGAACCTCTGGTACTCACCCGCGAACTCGAAGACTTCCTGCGTATAGGCCTGCAAGCCTACGACATGACAGATGGGCACTTACCTGTATTTACCAATGGGACGTCCCAGTCGGCACCTTTGGTGCGGGTGGAAAATCATTTGGCACGCAAGTCTGCTGCGGATGTAAAAGTTGATATGAACCTGCTTCTTGAGGGGTACATTGTCGACCGTATTGCGGACCTGATGGAACAAATGAGTATTCAGCATTATCGTATTTCAGTGAACCAACAAGTGCGTGTGCGCGGGCAACAGCGTAAGAAAACGCCTTGGTTGGTCGCCGATTCGGTAGAGAAGTTTGTGGTACGTGATCGTGCAATCGGTCAGATTTCCGTGAATGACTCGACGGACGTACTGGTGATTCATCGCTCTGCAGCCACCGCCAATGCGCTAAGCTATTGGCTGAGTTCTCTCGCTGCTGAGGAAGCAATAGCGCAAGCCGAACGCTTGCGTATTCCGGTCGTCATTGAGATACGTGAAAATGGCGTGGCAACGCGGTATACTAGCAGGGCATTTCAGTCGTATTTGTCGTAGTCGAGGTGTCCAATGCAAACCCTATTTTTAGCTTTTATTCTGATGCTGCTTGTCTTTGCAGGCATGGCCATTGGGTTTCTTGTACAACGTAAGACAATTGCGGGTAGTTGCGGCGGAATTGGGGCCTTGGGAATGGAAAAGGCCTGTGACTGTGACAATCCTTGTGATAAAAAGAAAGCACGTCTCGCCGCTGAACATATCCCTGCTGAAGAAAAAGTGCGTCAAGATCGCGAAAAAGCATGGCAGGAGCGGCGCATCCATTAAGTTCCGTTGCTAGCATGGGGCCGCCTTGAAAACGCAAGATTCTGAATTTAAGACCATATCACTCGACGCCAACGCAACCACTCCGGTTCATGCCGCGTTGGCCAATCGACTCCATGATTTAATGCTGAACCGCTACGGGAATCCTAGTAGCGGTCATGTGCTTGGCTTAGACGCCAAACTTCAACTCGATCAAGCCAGGGCGCAGCTTCGAAAACTACTTAGCGCAGAAACTGGACAACTTATTTTCACTAGCGGTGCAACCGAGGGAATTAATACCTCGGTGCTGTCGGTGTTAACTGATCTTCGCCGCCGTGGTATCGAGACCGGTTACCTCCTTTACAGCGCGACTGAACACAAAGCAGTGCCCGAGGCGCTTGGCCATTGGGTGCGTGTGCTTGGTATGGGTTTTGAAGTCAAAGCGATTCCAGTGTCGCCAGAAGGGCAAGTGGACCTTCAGTTTATCCGCGACCACCTACCCACCACCCGTATGCTCTGCACTATGGCCGTAAATAACGAGACAGGTTTACTCACTGACTTGCGCGCGATCGAGTCACTGATTCGTGCTGACCGACCTGACCTGCCGTGGCTCGTGGACTGTGTGCAGGTGTTGGGCAAACTTCCGATACAGTTCTCAGATATCAGCATTGATTACGCCTGTTTCTCTGCCCATAAGCTTTATGGACCGAAAGGCGCGGGCTTGCTCTTTGTGCGCCAAGGTGCCGCTTTTGCGGCCCTGCAGGCTGGCGGCGGACAAGAGTCTGGGCAACGCGGCGGTACAGAGAATGTGGCGGGTGCGGTGGCGCTTGGATGGATTGCGGAGCAATTGAATGCAGGCAAAGTTTTTTCTGACCGTGAAGCTTTAGTCGGATTCCGCGACTCATTGTTGTCACGTTTACGAGCCATTTTCCCGAATTTGGAAGTGAATCATCCCTTGCATAAATCGGTACCGACGACCTTGAATATTTCGGTGCCAGGCTATCGCTCTGCGGAACTAGTTTCCATGTTTGATGCGGCAGGTATTCGTGTGAGTGCGGGGTCTGCGTGTTCTACTGGGCGGCCGCGTTCTTTTGTATTAGATGCCATGGGCCGACCGGGTTGGGCGTCGGAAGGCGCGGTACGTGTTTCCTTTGGACCCCTGCTTACGCCTGCATGGCAAGTCGCGGTGTTTGCTGCGCTAGAACGGCTAGCGGCGGCCATTGAAAAAGTACAATCGGCGCCTTTAGTGGACGGTTTGTATGTACCAGTGCCGGAATCTTCGGCCTGTTTTATTTTGGCTGATGGTGAAGCGGTGATTGTGCATGATTCTCCGGAGCTTCAGGTATGGCTGCGACGCGATACACGTTTCGCGGCATTACCGCAGCGCTCGGTAACAATGGACGAAACTTTGTGCGGTCTGCGTGTTGTGGATGCAGCCTGTGGATTGCGAATTCTCAACGAGTCGACGGGACGCGCCTTGGAGTTATGCGAAGGTTCGATTCCGAACTTTGCGGCGAGTGCCGTGGGTGAAGTTGCGCCTTGTCATGAATTGCATGTGGCGGATCAGTGGTTGGATGTGCGACATCCGGTGGAGTGTGAGTTAACACCATTGCCAACCTTGTCCAAGAACCTGCCCTTAGCGCTGTGGTGGGATTATGCGTTGCGGGTGGAGTCTGAGGTGTGCCACGTGGTTTGCCGTACACAGGGGCGGAGTAAGGCCTGCTGTGAGCTGTTATCGCAGGCGGGTGTTGCTGCTGCGCACTATTTGCAAGGTGGTGTTGCGGGGTTAGCGGACGTTTAGGTTTTGCTTTTTTTTCTTGCGCAAGCGGCGTGAAGGGGATCACCCCTCCCAGGGACGCCGTAAACCCGGTCCCTGGGGGCTTCTCGTCGACATCCATGTCTCCGAGACCCTGGAATGGGTGATCCCGTCCACACCGATGGAGTGCCACGGTCCTCACTCTTTTATGATCAAAGCCAAACTACGGGCCATCGAGGCCCTTCGTTTGGCGTTTATGGTTGTGCTCTTTTTCCTTACGTAATGGAGAGAAAAAAGCCAATGTGCTACATTGTATTTAATTTGTAACACATGAGGGTGCAGCCATGAATGAAGCAACTTTTACCTTTCGGGTCGATGAAGCTTTGAAAAGCAAGTTTGCCCAAGCCGCCAAATCCCGCGACCGCAGCGGGGCGCAACTTCTTCGGGATTTCATGCGCGAATTCGTGCAACAACAGGAAGAAGCCGCAGAGCATGATGCTTGGTTCCGCCGCCAAGTACAGAGCGGCCTGAATTCGGCCGACGCTGGTAACTTGGTGCCTGCTGCTGAGGTAGAAGCTAAATTTGCGGCTCGTCGGGCTTCAACACGTCGTCGGCTCAAAACATCTGAATGATGGAGTTGTTTTGGACGCCAGAGGCTATACAAGACCGCGAAGCTATTTATGATTACATAGAAGCCGATAACCCCGCAGCAGCCTTGGCTCTCGATGAGCTGTTATCAGAAAAGGCTTCGCGCTTAGCCGAACATCCTAATCTCGGACGTCTTGGCCGCGTGGCTGATACGCGCGAGCTGGTCGCTCATCAAAATTATGTTTTAGTCTATGACGTGATTAGGGAGCAAGTTCGCGTGCTTCGCGTTCTTCACGCTGCTCTACCCTGGCCGCCGTGAACCTATCCTGTGTTTTGCATGGCGTTGAATTTGGTTCTAGTGCTGGATACTAATTCGTAGGCTGTCGTTGTGATATTCCCAGGTGCCGTTTTCGCGGGTGATTTCTACATGGGTCATAGCGCGTTCTTGACCTACTGAGTAGATGCGTAGGTGAATTCGTTCGCTGTCTTCATCGTCTCGAGTGATAGAGAGCTGAAAAGGCAAAGTGCGCTCGTCGGCGCGAGTTTTGAGATTCATGCGTTGGCCATGATCATGCAGGCGACCGTTGAGTGTCATGTCGATCCAAGCGTCGTCGGCATCGCTGTTCGCGCCGGGTGGTAAGAATGCGCCGGTTAAGTTCAGGAAGCGAATGCGTTCGGCTTGGAAAGTCGCTCCGGGGCCAATGTCTTCGAAAATTTCACCTTCAGAGTCGACGACGGCGTCGCTAATCACGAGGCTATTCGCGGTTGCTCGCAAGGTACTTTCCATATGAATGCGCTGGCCTTCGCTGTTGCGGAAGTAACAACGTTCGGGCGAACGATAGCCCTCGAACGCATCCTCATGAGCTTGCCAATGAATTTCGCAGCCGGGCAATCGCGCAAGATCTTCAACAGAATCTGGAACGCTGTCGTCGTTGAGTGGGTAGGTAATCTGCACCAGCCTTTCTTGACGGGGCATTGCGACGAAGCGGTAGAGGTGACGACGGTAGGCCTGATCGGGCTGATTCAGCATGGACTGTTTAACCACGAGTACGGTTTCGCCATTGGCCAGTGTATGCACCTTGCCACGTTGTAACACGGGTGGAAAATTACCGAGTTCTTCGGGGTCGCGGGTCAGTGGGTAGAAGTTCGAAAAATCACCACTGAGCCATTCGATTAGCTGGGTTCTTTGGAGCTCTTGCTCGGAAGGTGGCTCACTTTCTAGGGCGTTGGCTAGACTTGAAATACTCATTGCTAACACAATAAACAAGGCACTGATGCATCCTTGTCGCTGCTGGAAAATCATAAACTACTATCCTGTTTTCTGCCCCGAAGTGAACGGGTGTTCATTTGTGTGCGTATTCAATATCAGGCACTATATCACATAGTTAATTTATACTTCTCATTAGGAAGTCGGTGAAAACCTTGACCACTGTAATGCTTAAAGTACTAACGAAAAGACAGAAAAACACGGCGATGAAAACCTTGATAACTCAAACATTATTGGTAGGTGCCTTGGCGCCGTTCATGGTGAGTGCAAACTCTGTGTCGAGTGTGGCTGTTGCCACTCCGGATATCGCGAATTGGCATACGATGCACGCGCCGAGTGAGCGGGTAGTATGGCTCGGCGGCGACGGCGGTAAAGTGGCGATGTCAGCTAATGGTGGTGAGTCATTTGAGACCTCATTTCCGGGTGGGCAGGCGTCTGATCTGCATGTGCGACAGTTGTTTGCCATTGATGACCGCCACGCTTATGCGTTAACGAGTGGTCGTGGTGAGCGTTCCCGATTGTATGTCACGCGCAACGGTGGTTTTAGTTGGCGACGGCTGTATCGTGGCAACGGTGATGAAGAGCTGCGCTGCTTCGCCTTGATCCCGGATGGCGAAGGCTGGGTGCTCGGTGATAACTTGCACGATAGCTGGCATGTGGTGCGCACGAGTAACGGTAACCATTGGTTGAGTTCACGGAGTGGTTTCGCGGGGCCTGCGATGCCCGGCGAGCAAGCGAGCAATGTCAGCGACAGCTGTGCGCGTTTCGAGAATAACACTTGGCTAATGGGCACTAAGAATGGTCGTACGGCGCGGATTATTTATAAGGCACGCAATGCCCTACGTTTCCAAGTGGCGGATACGCCTTTGCGAGCAGGCGCGGGCGCTGGCGTGAGTGCTGTTTGGCCCCTTGATAGTCGTGATTTCTTGATCGCCGGCGGTGACGAGGAAGTTGCGGAGCTTTACCGTTACCGCAGCGGTGACTTTGAAGCTTTGGAAGTGTCGGGGCTAACTGGCGCCATTCAAGTACTGCATTATCGCGCGTCGAATATCTGGGTTGGCAATGCGAACGGTTTGAAAGTAAGTAATGACTACGGCGCAAGCTGGCGTGAAGTAGAAGGCGAAAGCGCACTGGCGATGCAATGCGTGTCCGACTCTCGTTGCTGGTTACTCAACGGTCAAGGCGAGCTAAAACAGCTAAGTTTTTAACGACATTGGATTTGGGCTTGGCTGTGCGCGATGCGGTGCATCGGAAAGGCGTGATCGCGTTGAATTTGGGTTCGGCTGTGCGCGATGCGGTGCATCGCCTACGGTGATGTTTGTAATTTTTGCGTAGGGCATGCACTGCATGCCGTTCCGCGATGTTGGATTCGGATTTTGTGGTGCGCGATGCGGTGCATCGCCTACGGTGATGTTTGTAATTTTTGCGTAGGGCATGCATTGCATGCCGTTCCGCGATGTTGGATTCGGGTCTGGTGGTGCGCGATGCAATGCATCGGAAAGGTGTGATCGCGTTGGATTTGGGCTTGGCTGTGCGCGATGCAATGCATCGGAAAGGTGTGATCGCGTTGAATTTGGGTTCGGCTGTGCGCGATGCAATGCATCGCCTACCGTGATGTTTGTAATTTTTGGGTAGGGCATGCACTGCATGCCGTTCCGCGATGTTGGATTCGGGTCTGGTGGTGCGCGATGCAATGCATCGGAAAGGCGTGAACGCGTTGAATTTGGGATTGGTGGTGTGCGATGCGGTGCATCGCCTACGGTGATGTTTGAATATGTGGGCAGGGCATGCATTGCATGCCCTGATTAAGGTGTTAACTGCCGTTGTGGACTGCGGCGGCGTCTTCGATAATGAGCGCCATGCGTTGTGCGGCGTGAAGGAGCTGTTTCCGCACGATAGGGCGCGCGCGTTGCACGTATTCTTCGTCAATCACACTACCTTGCTCAACACCGTCGTAGGCGTATTCGCGGGCGAGCATGTTCGCGTCGTTGGCCCACGAGACAATTGCAGCACTCCAGTCGCTTGCGCCTTCAGGTAACGGATTTGACGCCGCTAGCGCGGTCGGCTCTGGTAAGTCCTTGCCACGAATAATCACCGTATCCCAGAAGGAATGCAGATTCGTTTCTCGGTCACGATAGGTAATGCGAATGGAGTTGCCGCCGCGGTCGCGGGCGAAGCCCAAGTGCAAAGGTTGGTGCATGTCAGTAATCCAATGACTGAATACCCGCAATGCCTCGGCTTGTTCTTGCTCGGTGGCGTTCGGGTCCATCATGATTGCAACGCTGTCTTTTGCAGCACCAACGACACACCGGCGATTTGGACAGTCACGCTCCATATCCATTTCGGTCTCGTCCGGTGGAATATTGGCGAAATGCAAAGGGCCCATCCAGCGACCTTCTTCAGTACCACGGACACGGTCGGCCCAAGTGGTCATCGTCGCCAGTGATTCTTCATCGACACGCTCAAGATGTGCACTGACCCACGCCCGTGCTTCAGGTGATAAATACGCCCAAGTAACGTTACCGATGTACTCGTGGCCTTGGAAACCCCAGCTCATGCTTTTGCCGGGCATAAAGAATAAGGCAATGATAAAAATACTAACGAGTTTGCGCATCAAGACTAGCTCCTGTGATCTGTTGGCTGTCGTCTGACATAAGATAGAGATAAGTAGGCATCAAATCTGCCGGGGTTTTCAACAACCCAGCATCTTCGGCAGGATAAGCACGTGAACGCATGGCGGTGCGGGTGGCACCCGGATTAATCACGTTGACGCGCAGCGTAGAGTTTTCGTATTCGTCGGCGATTACTTGCGCCATGCCTTCGGTAGCGAACTTAGAGACCGCATAAGGGCCCCAGTGCGCACGGCCGGTGCGACCCACTCCCGAAGAGGTGAAAATGACAGATGCCGTTGGTGCGGCAAGTAAGGCAGGTAATAACGCTTTGGTCATCATAAACTGAGCCGTCACGTTAATGTGCATCACGTCATTCCAAGTGGGCAGGTCAACTTGGCCAAATGGCGAAAGTACGCCGAGAATACTTGCGTTATGCAGTAAACCGTCGAGCTTGCCGAACTGGTCCATGATGGTTGCGCCCATGTCGCGGTAATGATTTTCTGTTGCGCCTTTCATGTCGAGAGGCACAATGGCTGGTTCTGGACTGCCTTGAGCGATAATCTCATCATATACGGCTTCCAGTTTTTTCACGGTGCGCCCGAGTAGAATCACGGTCGCGCCATGTTTGGCATAGGTGAGTGCGGCTTCGCGGCCAATGCCGTCGCCAGCGCCGGTCACTAAGATGACTTTGTCTTTTAATGCGTCAGGCGCCGCCTGAAATTGTTGATGTGGCTGCATAATTCCAACTTTATGATTACACTTGTGCAATAGTAAGGGCGTTATTGTACATTAATATGACGTTCGATCTCAGCACGCTTGTCTCATCTTCAGGGCGACTCAAGGGCAAGCGAAGCGAAAATACCTGAAAAGTTAGGCTAGCAAGTTAGAGAAAAACCTTTAATCTTGGTAGCGAGCGGTGTATAAACTTTGTTAGCAGATACCCAGAACGGGCCCAAATCTAAGCCCTTGACGGGCTTAGAATTAGAACAACAAGGATTGGGGAAAACTCATGAAAAAACTGTTTCTGTCGTTGGCAGTCACCTCGGCACTCGGGTTGACTGGCTGTCTTTCAGACGGCACTAAAGCTCCTGTCACTGAAGATGAGATTAATATCGCCGCCACGCGCGTCGTGTTTGATCCGGGCGCGGGCAAGGTTCCCATTCCAAGTGATATTCTTCTTAGCGGTACCACTGACGGTACGCTGAATTTACCTGTGGCTGACCCAAGCAACTTCGCTGATCCAACTGCAGCTATTGCGGCGTTGGATGGTTGGTCAACGGCAATGCCTTTCGAATTTGAATTCGATTTAGCATTCGACCAAGAGGGTAACCAAATTGGTATTAACCCAGGCACCGTGACTGGCTCTGGTGGTATTCGTGTATTTAAGGCGATCATGGGTGGCGACATGAACGTGCCAGAGTGTACTGCGGTACCTCAAGGCGCAACCTGTCAGATCGTTGAAGAGCTGCAGCAGGGTGTTGATTTCACTGTTGTGTTCAGTGCAAGTGGTAATG
Organism: Idiomarina sp.; assembly: GCA_020831965.1. GTDB lineage: Bacteria > Pseudomonadota > Gammaproteobacteria > Enterobacterales > Alteromonadaceae > Aliidiomarina. The sequence continues at coordinate 224,471 of JAFIFP010000009.1, read as the reverse complement.
CGCAAGTTGTTCCTCTTCGTCCTTACGCACCAAAAACAGGTTACGTAGTGGGTTTGACGGACAATATTCGTGATGACCTCGGTCGCGCGGTGCAGCCGTCAACGACTTATTATTTATTGAGCAAGCCGTTGGCAACGCAGCCAATCGGTGGTGCACAAGAGCAAGCATTACAAGGTTTGATCAACAGCCAACGCGCTGCGTTAGCAGCTTTTGGTCAAAACCCAGACCAGTTTATTTTCACTAATAGCTTCACCACGCAATCAATTGATGACGTGTTGCAAGTAGTGAAGCAGTTGATGCTACAACCCTCATTGGCGCCTCGCTTAACTGCGGCACCAGCTGGTGTAACTGCGGCGGATTTATTACAAATTCCAGCCGACCCAACGAATCCTACCTTCTTGGTTGCAAGTTCAGCGAATATCTATGGCGGTGACGTAACTCTGCCATATTTCAGCCCGGTAGCCACGGAAGAAAATCCAACTGCGCCATTAACGGGTCGCTGGCAAGCAACTGCGGTTAGTCCTGCGTCAATTCTCATTGGCTTACAAAGCGGTGCAGTGACTCAGGAAGAGCTGATTGAAACTTTGGTTGCCCTCGGTTTAGATCCTTCGATTCTGGGTAACCCAGCTGCACTTGCAGGAGCGATTCCTTACGAAGCAGCTCCGGAAGCACTCGCTCAGTTAGACCAGTATCGTCACCTTACGAAGTTCAACCCAATTCCTCGTCCGCGTGCCATCATGGACGTGCCTTTGTGGATGTCGGTACCTAACTTGGCTACTGCGAACGCAGTACGCGCGGCACAAGGTCTCGACCCGTTGGTTGAACCGGCAGATGGCTGGCCAGTAGTGATTTTCCAACATGGTATTACGGGTACTAAAGAAAACTTCCTAGCTATCGCGGGTACTTTAGCAATCTTTGGTCATGCGGCTGTTGCCATTGATCATCCCTTGCATGGCGAGCGTGGCTTTAACGAAGGTGTCGTGATTAACGCAACTTCGGGTGTCGGTTCACCAACAGACTACCTGAATTTAGCAAGCTTACTGACTGCGCGCGACAACCTCCGTCAGTCCACTTCTGACCTGTTAGGCTTACGCCTGAGCTTAAGCAATGGCTTAGCAGACATTACCGGTGCGAACATTAACGGTAACGACGTGAAGTTCGTAGGTCATTCACTCGGTGCTATGGCCGGTCACAACTTTGTTGCAGTTGCGAACACGCCGTTAACGGGTGACGCGGCTCCAGCGACTCCGTTGTATAACGTCCGTGCAGCAACCCTTGGTATGCCAGGTGGCGGTATTGCTCCGTTCCTGATTGAATCACAAAGCTTCGGTCCTTTGATTGGTGGTTTACTGTCATTCCAAAGCTTCGAGTTCTTCCAAGCCTATGCGCTTGAGCAAGCAGCGAACGAAGGTGTCGCTCCAGGTAGCAGCGCGTTCATGGCTCGCATCCCAGTGTGGTACGTTGAGTTCTTCAGTGGTGGTATTGCGTCACCAGCGCAAATGGCACAGCGCGATGGTCTGTTAGCGCAGTTCCAGTTCGCTGCACAAACCGTAGTCGACTCAGGTGACCCAGTGAACTACGCGAGCTTGATGGTTGCGACTGAAACACCGACCTTCCTGATTCAGGCACAGGGCGATGCAACTATTCCGAATAGTACTGCGCATCCGTTGGGAGGCACTGAGCCACTGATTCGTCTGCTGGGCTTACCAGGCATTTCTGGTCCAACTCAGTCGACTGATGGCAGCCCAATTTCTGGTGCGGCACGTTATTTAGCGGGTGGTCACGCAGGTCTGCTGGATCCGTCAGCGTCTGCAGCTTCAACGCAAGACATGCAGCAAGCCATTGGTGCTTACTTCCAGAGCAACATGTTGCTGCTGAACGTGAACGAAGACCTAGTTCAGTAATTTTTCGCAGCACTTTTCTGAAGTAATTCGAAACACAAAGGCCAGCGTTATGCTGGCCTTTTTCTTTGGCCCCTGTGATAAAATGGTGTCAGTCTAATCAAGGAGATTTATTTATGTGGGAAGCGTTGGTAGCGCTCGTCGCCGACTATGGCGCCTTTTTGTTAAAGACCCTGACCATTGTCTTCGCCTTAGTGTTTGTGATTGGCATGATCGCCAATGCAGCCAGTCGCCAGCGTGGTGACAGTAAAGGGGAATTAACGGTCACTAACTTAAGTGACGAGTTACGTGATGACTCTGACGAAATGCGGATGAGTCTCTCGAAAGGCAAGGCACGAAAGCAGCTTGGCAAAGAGATTAAAAAGGCTCGCGATGCTGAGAAGTCGAGCGATACGCGCCTTTTTGTCGTGGAATTTAAGGGCTCAATTGATGCGCGGGAAGTGGAGTCGCTCCGTCGCGAAGTGACAGCGATCCTCGCCGTGGCGCAACCGGGCGATGAAGTATTGGTGAAGCTGGAGAGTGGTGGCGGCGTAGTACATGGCTATGGTCTTGCTGCCGCCCAGTTAAAGCGTCTGAAGGATAAAGGGGTGAAGCTCACTATTGCCGTGGATAAAGTCGCCGCAAGCGGCGGTTACATGATGGCCTGTATCGCCGATAAGATTGTGGCGGCACCCTTTGCCATTGTCGGTTCCATTGGTGTGTTGGCACAAATTCCAAACTTTCATCGCTTGCTCAAGAAGAACGATATCGACTTTGAACAAATCACAGCAGGCGAGTACAAGCGCACCTTGACCTTGTTTGGTGAGAACACGGAGAAAGGTCGTGAGAAGTTTAAGGAAGACATTGAGTCAGTTCATGAGCTATTTAAAAAGTTTGTGAAAGAGCATCGCCCTAGCTTAGACATTGATGCAGTGGCTACCGGTGAGATTTGGTATGGTCAAGAGGCTGTAGACATAGGCTTGGTGGATGAAATTTCAACGAGCGATGATCTGTTGTTAGCGACCGCCTTCGAGCGTGATGTGATTAAAGTCCATTACAAGCCTAAAGTGAAACTGGGTGAGAAGCTTGCACAGCATGCGACAGCCGCAGTTGAACTCACCGTGTTGAAGTGGTGGCAGAACAGCCGCTTTATGCGTTAAGCGCTATACGGCCCGTGTGAGCCCTCTCTAGCTAATGTGAGGGCTAACGTGAAGGCTTACGTTAGGGCTCACGCGCATTGTGTCTGAACGCCAGATCGGCGAAAATACCGCCCTATTATTAGATATGCCGTTGAATACGCCGAAGTAGGAGCTGTCGCTCCTGCGAGAAACCGAGAAGAAACTCATTCATGTCAAAAAGCCAGATTAAGCAGGAAGTGGCGAAGCGCCGCACCTTTGCCATTATCTCGCACCCCGATGCGGGTAAAACTACCATCACCGAGAAAGTCTTGTTGCACGGACACCTGCTACAAAAAGCGGGGACGGTGAAAGGGAAAAAATCGGGCCAGCATGCCAAATCTGACTGGATGGAAATGGAGAAGGAACGGGGGATCTCGGTCACCACCTCGGTGATGCAATTCCCGTATCATGATGCCCTTGTGAATCTGCTCGATACGCCAGGTCACGAAGACTTCTCGGAAGATACTTACCGCACACTGACCGCAGTGGACTCCTGCTTAATGGTAATCGACGCCGCCAAAGGTGTTGAGGAACGGACCATTAAGTTGATGGAAGTCACGCGTTTGCGCGACACCCCAATTCTGACTTTTGTGAACAAACTCGATCGGGATATTCGCGACCCACTCGATCTGCTTGATGAAGTTGAAAGTGTACTGAATATCATGTGTGCCCCTATTACTTGGCCTATTGGCATGGGGAAAGGCTTCAAGGGCGTGTATCACCTGATTCGTGACGAAACGATTTTCTATAAAACCGGCCAAGGCCACCGTATTCAAGAAGTAGATATTATTAAAGGCTTGGATAATCCGGAGCTGGACAAGCGTATTGGCAGCTATGCCGATGAACTACGCGAACAGATTGAACTAGTGAAGGGCGCGTCGAACGAATTCGATTTAGAGATGTTCCTTGCCGGTGAATTAACGCCAGTATTCTTTGGTACCGCTTTGGGTAATTTCGGCGTTGACCATATGCTCGACGGTTTGGTGGAGTGGGCGCCAGTCCCGCAAGGGCGTGAAACCGAGAAAGGTGTGGAAGTCTCGTCAACAGATGAGCGTTTCTCTGGCTTTGTTTTTAAAATTCAGGCCAATATGGACCCGAAACACCGGGACCGTGTGGCATTTTTGCGGATCGTGTCGGGTAAATATGAGAAGGGCATGAAGATGAAGCATGTGCGATTGGGCAAAGATGTCCGTATCGCTGATGCCTTAACCTTCGTGGCGGGTGACCGAGAGGCAGTGGAAGTGGCCTATCCGGGTGACATTATTGGTTTGCACAACCATGGCACCATTCAGATCGGTGATACCTTCACTTGGGGTGATGATATGAAGTTTTCGGGTATTCCGAACTTCGCCCCAGAACTGTTCCGTCGTATTCGCTTGAAAGACCCATTGAAGCAAAAGCAGCTGCTGAAAGGCTTAGTGCAGTTAGCGGAAGAGGGTGCGGTCCAGGTATTCCGTCCACTCACAAACAACGATTTAATCGTGGGTGCGGTCGGTGTTCTGCAGTTTGATGTGGTTGTGCATCGCCTTCGCTCTGAATACAGCGTCGAAGCCATTTATGAGAACATTCAGGTGGCGACCGCGCGCTGGGTGTATTCCAAAGACGCCAAGAAGCTGGACGAGTTCCGCCGTAAAGCAGAGCATAACCTTGCGCTGGATGGGGGGGAGAATTTGACTTATATCGCCCCGACCAATGCGAATTTGTCTCTTACGCAGGAGCGGTTCCCGGATATTGAGTTCCATCGTACCCGTGAAGTGTAGGACACACGCGACGTGTGGCAATGCAAGTCGACCAGAGGTATGGTAATTTGTGACCTAGCTTTGGTTAGAGCCACTGTATTTTTCTTCTAATAATAACAACTCAGGTGCTTGCATGAGCGCAAATAAGAAAATGAGCCTCACGGCTAAAATACTGATCGGTATGTTCGCCGGGATGGTCATTGGTGCCATCCTGAATCCATTGAATGTGGATGGCAGTATTGTTCAGGTTGTCTTCATTGAAGGCCTCTTCCGCATTATGGGAGACGCTTTCATCTCCACCTTAATGATGCTGGTGGTTCCTTTAGTTTTCTTCTCTTTGGTGGTTGGTACCTGTTCACTCAGTGATCCCGCCAGTTTGGGACGCCTCGGTGGTAAAGCCGTTGGTTTGTACCTAGTCACTACCGCGATTGCGATTTCCATCGCCTTGTCTGTGGCGATTATGGTCAAACCAGGTAGCAGTGCCGCTCTGCAAGCTCCCGAAGTTGGCGAATTCAGTGCCCGTGAAGCCCCCGGTTTCGTGGATGTGTTGCTAGATATGGTGCCGCGTAATCCGATTAACGCGATGGCTGAAGGCAATATGCTGCAGATTATCGTGTTCGCGCTATTGTTCGGTATTGCCATGGCGTTAGTGGGCAAGCCGGGTGAGCGTTTGAAAGGCATCTTCGAAGACATTAACTCGGTCATTATGAAGTTGGTGATGCTACTGATGTTGGTCGCGCCTTACGGCGTGTTTGCGCTCATGGCTCGGGTGTTTGGCGAGTTAGGCTGGGGCGACGTACTACAAGGTTTGGCCATGTACTTCTTCACCGTGTTTGCGGTGTTGATCTTCCATGGCTTCGTGATGTACCCGTTGATACTGTCCGCATTGACGCGCTTGAACCCGAAAATCTTCTTGAAGAAGATGCTCAGCACGCAGCTGTTCGCATTCACCATTTCAAGCAGTAATGCCACCATTCCAGTGACTTTGAAAACCACCCGTGAGCGTTTGGGCGTGGACAATAGCGTGGGGTCTTTCACCGTGCCTTTGGGCGCAACCATTAACATGGACGGCACTGCGATTATGCAGGGTGTTGCCACTGTGTTTATTGCGCAAATTTACGGTATTGAATTAACAGCTATGCAGTATTTGGTGGTTATCGGTACCGCGACCTTGGCGTCTATCGGCACCGCCGGTGTGCCGGGTGTGGGATTGATTATGCTGGCCATGGTGCTGCAACAGGTGGGCTTGCCGGTGGAAGGTATCGCCTTAATCTTAGGTGTCGACCGTTTGCTCGATATGACCCGTACAGCGGTGAACATCACGGGTGACGCGATGGTCACCACCGTGATTGGCAAGAGTGAAGGGAAGTTCGACGAAAGCGTTTATAACGACCCAGAGGCCGGTAACGACGGCAAGCTCTAAACCAGTTCCAGGGCTTCTGCGATAGTGCGGACGCCCTGAACCTGCATACCTTCCGGTGGTTTCTTCGGGAGGTTTGCAATCGGCACTATGGCACGCGTAAAGCCATGTTTTGCCGCCTCATTAATGCGCTCGGAACCATTAGGAACCGGGCGAATTTCTCCAGACAGACCCACTTCACCGAACACAATCAAGTCGCGAGGGAGTTCTTTTTCGCGGAAGCTTGAAACAATCGCCAGCAGTAGTGCGAGATCAGCACTGGTTTCGCTAATTCGCACGCCACCAACCACATTCACAAAGACATCTTGGTCACCGAGCGCGAGACCACCGTGACGGTGGAGTACTGCAAGTAACAGCGCCAAACGATTTTGTTCGGTGCCCACAGCCACGCGGCGCGGGTTCGATAGCTGAGAATGGTCGACTAAGGCTTGAATCTCTACCAGCAGCGGGCGAGTGCCCTCCCAAATAACAATCACTACAGAGCCATTGCCTTGCTGATCGCCGCGCGAAAGGAAGATGGCTGATGGATTTTTGACTTCTTTTAGGCCTGCGCCTGTCATTGCGAAAACACCCAACTCATTGACTGCACCGAAGCGATTCTTGGTGCCGCGAAGGGTGCGATAACGGCCGTCGCTGTCGCCATCGAGCATGACTGAGCAGTCGATACAATGTTCGAGCACCTTTGGGCCTGCCAGTGAACCGTCTTTGGTAACATGGCCGACCATGATAATGGCCACTTGATTCTGTTTGGCATAGCGCGTGAGATAAGCTGCCGCCTCACGCACTTGGGAAACACTGCCGGGTGCGGACTGAATGTCGGCTAAATGCATGACTTGAATGGAGTCGATCACCATGATCTTGGGCTTTTCTTGGTCGGCAAGTTCACAAATGGTCTCGACCGAGGTTTCCGCCAGCATTTTGAGTTTATTGGTGGGCAGCTTTAAGCGCTGCGCCCGCATCGCTACTTGCTGTAGTGATTCTTCACCCGTGACATAGAGCGCACTCATAGATTCTGCGAGTTGGCACATGGTTTGGAGTAACAAGGTACTTTTACCCGCGCCCGGTGAACCACCAATGAGAATAGCGGAGCCGGGGACGATGCCGCCACCTAAAACGCGATCGAGTTCGCTAAAGCCACTGGAAAAACGCGGCACCTGCTCTAAATCGACGTCGCTTAACACTTGAACTTTGGCTTGAGTGACGCCGGAAAAACCGCTGCGCGTATGCTGACGGGGTGTTTGGCTACCAAGCCTTACTTCACTAATGGTATTCCAGCTACCGCATTCAGAGCATTGCCCAGCCCAGCGAGGGTAATCGGCGCCACATTCGGTACATACATAAGCGGTTTTTTGTTTGGCTTTAGCCATGAAGAGTCAGGTATCCTGTTATTTGATTGAGGTCGAGGTTAAAGTACTCACGTTAGAAAGCAACGTTAGAAAACAATGTTAGAAAGCAACGTTAAGAAAACAAAGAGCACCGTACAATCGACTTAAGACTTCAGTGTCACGATAATTGACCGAAAACAATAATAATTCACGCATTATCGCAGGAAAACCCGACAATGGAAGATTCGGCCCGCGAGCAGCTGATTGAACAGTTGAAACCGGTAGTCAATGAGCCGGAGTTCGATAAGATTTTCTCAATGCTCACCTCGGACATGAGTGGTCCTGAACGTTTTCAGTTGAAATCAGAACTGAGGCGCTTGGCTGCACCTTGTAATCGACAAGTCGATTTACGCAAGCGAGTGGCTGGTGATGTGCAACCCTATAACTATCGTGGTCAGATTCATTACATGGATCCGGTGGCGATAGCCATCTTTGAAGACGGCCTTGATCGCTATCAGGGCGTTTTCACTCAAGATACCTTCGAGCGCATCTTTGAAGCCGAGAATAATTTTCGGGTGATGGAGTTGCGCGCAAAAGAGCTCGCTTTAGCGGCGAAGAAGCGTGGCGAATTGCTTTCAGAAGGGCAGTCTCACGCGGACGAAATGCACCGACAAATCAACCAGCTCAAGCATGAGAAGTCGATTGCGGTACCCTATTTTACCTTTGGTCGTTACACCACCCGGCGCGAAGAGCGAATGAACTATGCGGGTGCTATTGAAGTGGCCATTGATGACTGGCGCATTCCTGCGGTGACCGCTGACATTTCTGTCAGCGGTATTCGTATTCGATTGAAAGTGGATGAGGCGAAAGCAGAACGCCATCCCTTTGAGCCGGGCTCGCATGTGGCCGTGTACTACACTGGCTTTGCCCGTGACTTTACCTTGGATGTGAATGAAGGCATTGGCTATGTGGTGGTTGCCGTGGAGAAGCGCGAGCAAGGGGTTTATCTGCGCTTGAAACGGCGCACGGATATTCACTCAGACGACTTCGACGCATTCTTGTCGCGCTTTATTTCCGGATATAAGCATCGCTACAAAGTGAATGTGGATAATGTGATGGAAGGGCTCACCAGTAAGGCCCATGAGCAGCTGTATCTACCCCGTTTGGGTTCGGTGCCTTTGTTCTTTAAGCGGGTCGAAAAGCGGATGTTTCCCAAAGTGGCGCTCGAAACCCAAATGAACGCGACCGTGCTGGACAGCTGGCTCGATGAACAGAATGACTGTGTGGTGAGCGGGCTTTTTTCGGGAAAACGCCTTGGTACCATGTTGAAGCAGCTACGCGCGCTGGAACACGGCATGGTGGAAACGACCTTCTATTGCTTTCAAGTGCTACGCAAGGGGCGAGTGTATTTCTACTCAGCGACTGTTGACGAATTGGCGGATCCGCAAGTGCGTCGGGTATTCCTTGCGTACGCGAGTCGTCGAGCACACTTCCGGGTGTACCGCTTCGCTTTAACGAAGCTAGATATTGGTAAAGCGTGGATGCCGTTAACCGTGCCGCGGGATATCGCCGAGAAGGAACGTTTGGTGGTGCGGCCGCCCTCGCCTGTGGTGATGAAAGAGCTCGAAGGGCTCAGCCACGTGGGACTATTAACAGACATTACGCCGCCGACGGACGCTTATACTGAGTTTACCTATGAGAATAGTGAGCTGACGTTATTAAATGACTTTGTACACCCCCGCAAAGGGTTAGTGCCCCTGCAGCGAGCGTCGTTTGATTTTGTGAATGTGCGTGATGAGCACCGCTTTAACTACCGTACGCAAGTGCGCATTCGCGCCGGCGACCAAGTGCAACTTGGTATGACGCGAGACTTTTCCACTAAGGGCCTGCAAATTGAAGTAGAGCGGCCGATGGACGTGATCAAAGGCGACGTTGTTGAGATTGATTTTCCCCAGCTGAGTAAGAATTTCCCGAACTATGAGCTGAAAAAACTCGCTTATGAAGTGATGAATGTGAGCCCAGACTTGTCGATTCTGCATCTTAAAGTGGTGGATGAAGACGAAGAACATCCGGCTCGTCGTTTCTTTAGGTACTTGATTAGTGCGAATCAAAAAGCACTGAAAACGCAAATGCAATCTGGAACTGTGTATGGCCTGCAACTGTGTTTGCGGAACCTGTATTGCAATGCACTGATGAGTTTGCCGTTGTTCTTGCAGAAGCCAAAGGGCGAGAAGTTCCGATTGCATCGTGCCGGTGTATCGCCACTCAATGAACCGATGAAGCTTAATTGCTTGGAGTTGTCGCAGGGTGGCACGTTGAATTTGCAGCCGTTGATTTCCGAACGCTTTATTCGGGAAACGTTGGAAGACACTTGGTCGGCGCTTGATGCGAATAGTCGGCCTTGGGCGACGACTGTGTTGATTCGCAGGGGCATTGAGCAAGGGGCACTGCGTACACGCCGGATGCGGTTGTCAGAGTCAACAGATATGGATGAAGCGCGCAAGTTCTTGCAGCAAGGTTTGGATGAAGGGGAAGTGTACGCGTTACGATTTACCGTGTGCCGGACCGGTCAGCCAGATACTGAGTTTATTGCGAACGAGTTCCGTTACTTAGCGCAGTATGCGCCGCATCGTGCGCAGGAAGTTGAAGAAGAAATGTGGAGTGTCGTGGGCTTGGTTGATGTGGTGCCGGTAACAACCGAGGTGTTGACGCGCTTTAGTTTGCGCGGGTAACCCTGATGCGCTGGTTGGGTAGGGTGCTTGCGGTTTGCTGTGGTGCGTTGTTATGTGCCGACGCATTTGCGAGCACCGCCCGTATCGCTTCATTAAGTCTGTGTCACGATGCGTTGCTTGAGCGTTGGTTGCCTGCTGAGCAACCCCGTTTATTGAGCCATGAAATTGGTCGGCGAGGTGAGCGTTTACTCGCTTTCCAGCCACACCTCGTGCTGGTGACTCCGTTTAATTCCCCGACCTTGGTACGTTTTGTTGAGCGCCAAGGCGTGCCCTTGTATCGCCTCTCCCATCCGATCCAACTCAGTGATGCCAAAGCAGAGTTACTGCGTTTAGGAGATGCACTTGATGTTGCTGACGCGGCTGCAGCAGAAGTGGTGTTGTGGGACGCTGAATTGGCGCGCCTTGCATCGATGTTGAGTGGCACTTTTATCGCTTATCAGCCGAATAATTGGAGCTGGGGCACCGGAAACTTACTGCATGATGTGTTGAGTAAGTTGGGATTGGAGAATGTGGGTTTAGGGGATGAAGCTGATGCAGGCCGGGTGATGGTGCGCATGACGCCGGAGCAGATTGTTTGGCAGCAGCCCGATTGGTTGTTTTTGGAAGGGCGGGCGGATAGCTTTGCACTTGCCCATGTGCCGCAGCGCCATGCCGTATTTAGTGGTTGGCAGAAAGGGTTTCTGCCACCGGAGATAAGTGGTTGTCTTGGGCAGGAATTACCCGCCATGTTGAAGGTGCTCGCAGATATGTTAGAGCGTGAAGAATGATGAATCATCGATGGACTTTATTGGCATTGATTGCGGTGAGCGCTGTGCTGGCGTTGCATGCGGGAGCGGTGGATATCTCGGTATGGCGTGCTCTGTTTGGTAACGTGGAATCGCCGGCAGACCTGTTGGCTCGACAGATTTTATTAGATGTGCGTTTGCCGAGAGTATTGCTGGCCTTGTGTGCCGGATTTGGTTTGGCAATGGCTGGTGCTGCCATGCAGGGGCTATTGCGCAATCCATTGGCGGAGCCGGGGATATTGGGGATCAGTGGTGGTGCGGCGGTAGTGTCTGTGCTGGTGTTGTATTTTGGGCTGGCGCTCTGGCATTCGTTCTTATTGCCGTTAAGTGCGGTGTTGGGGAGTTTGGCAGCGTTGTTGCTGCTCTTAGGTATAGCCGGTCGGCGGGCGAGTACAACGACATTGATTTTGGCGGGTATTGCCTGTTCTGCGTTTTTTTCGGGCCTGATTGCGTTGGCGCTCAGCGTTGCACCCAATCCGTTTGCCATGCAGGAAATGAGTTTTTGGTTGATGGGATCGGTGGCGTATCGCGACTTGGACCAACTGGTGTTTATGGCGCCGTTTTTGCTGGCTGGTGTTGTGTTGGTGTGGCGTTCAGCGCCGTTTTTGCGTGCCCTAACCTTGGGAGAGGATACGGCTTTGACGCTTGGGTTTGCCGTTGGACGTGAGCGCTTACTTTTGTTGTTGGGCACGGCATTGTTAGTGGGAAGCTGTGTTGCTATGACCGGTGTGATTGGCTTTGTCGGACTGATTGTGCCGCATTTAATGCGTCGCTGGGTTGCAGCTGACCCCGGTAAATTGCTCTTGAGTTCAGGCCTAGCTGGCGCCGTGTTTTTGTTGTGGGCGGACATGCTGGTGCAGTGGTTGCCCACGCCATCGGAACTGCGCGTTGGCGTGGTGCTGACCTTGTTTGGTGGGCCATTCTTTTTATGGATTTTGTTGCGTGGCAAGCATGGTTGGAGTGAACCCCGATGAGCGGATTGGATTTAACGGATGTGGTTGGGGGCTATGGTCAGCGGCAAGTATTGCGTGGTGTGAGCGGGAGCTTTCCGATTGGGCGCGTGACAGGTTTGTTGGGCGTGAACGGTAGCGGGAAGAGCACGCTACTGAAACTGGTGGCAGGTATTGAGCCGGTGACGCGAGGACAGATTGGTTGGCAGGGAAGTGAGCTTGCATTAATGCCTCGTGCTGAGCGCGCGCGATTGATTGGCTATTTAGGGCAGCGAGAAACGCCGGCGTGGGGCTTGCCTGCCGGTGACTTAGTTGCGTTAGGTGCGTTGTATCGTTCTTCTGCGGAAGCGGCCACTGCTATGCAATGGGCTATGAAACAGACCGATGTTTTGTCGTTGGCGACACGCTCCGTACATGAGTTATCTACTGGTGAATTACAACGAGTTTTATTGGCGCGTGTGCTGGCTGGTCAGCCGAAGTTATTGTTAGTGGATGAACCAACGGCTGGCTTGGATCCGCTGCATCAACAGCAGGCGATGGCAATTTTGCGCAACCAAGCCGCACAAGGAGCCTGCGTAATCGTCGTGTTGCACGATCTCCAGGCGGCCTCCGACTGGTGCGACGACATCGCTCTCCTTCACGAAGGCACGATTTACGCCCACGGCCCCACCCCCACAACCCTCACCCCCCAAAACCAAAACCACGTTTTCCAAACCCAGATCGGGGTCAGACCCCTTTAAGTTGGGGTCAGAACAACTTTTTCAGCCCGATTTTCCGTTTTTAAAGGCTTGTAGAGAATAGGGTCAGATCAACAAAGTGCCTTATACCTGCCGATATTTCTTATTGCGTACAATGTTATTTAACGACAATCGCCACAGAATCCGCTTATTCGTGGCGAAAACCGGTAGAAACCAGATTGTTCTACCGGTTACAACTCGGGTTCTGATTAAATAATCTATATTATTCAATAGGATAAAAGATAATGAGGTTCATCTGACCCTCAATTTTAGGGTCTGACCCCATTCTGGGGTTTTGCATATTTTTCATGGGTTTAGCGCCAAATGAGTTGTTCTGACCCCGTTCTGTTTTGTGGGGTGGGGTTTGTGGTATAGTTCGCGCTATTGTTTTGGTTCTTAGATAGGGTTTGAACTCCCATGGCGCAATACATTTACAGCATGCTGCGTGTCAGCAAAGTTGTTCCTCCGAAACGTACGATTCTAAAAGACATTTCCTTAAGCTTTTTCCCTGGTGCGAAGATTGGTGTGCTCGGTCTTAATGGCTCGGGTAAGTCGACTTTGCTGCGTATTATGGCTGGCGTTGATACTGAGTTTGAAGGTGAAGCCCGCCCACAAACAGGGATCAAGATCGGTTACTTACCGCAGGAACCACAACTCGATCCTTCGAAGACGGTGCGTGAAATTGTTGAAGAAGCAGTATCGGACGTCAAAGATGCATTGCGCCGCCTCGACGAGATCTACGCAGCCTACGCAGAAGAGGGCGCTGACTTCGATGCCTTAGCGAAAGAGCAAGGCGAAATGGAGGCGATTCTGCAAGCGAAGGACGGTCATAGTATTGATAACGTGCTTGAACGTGCCGCCGACGCGCTGCGCTTGCCACCATGGGACGCGACCATTGAACACCTATCCGGGGGGGAGCGTCGCCGTGTCGCGATTTGCCGCTTACTTCTTGAAAAGCCCGATATGTTGCTTCTCGATGAACCGACCAACCACTTGGACGCCGAATCGGTAGCTTGGCTCGAACGCTTCCTGCATGACTATGAAGGCACTGTTGTGGCCATTACCCATGACCGCTACTTCCTCGACAACGTGGCAGGCTGGATTCTGGAACTTGACCGCGGCTATGGCATTCCATGGGAAGGCAACTATTCGAGCTGGCTTGAGCAGAAAGATGCTCGTTTGAAGCAAGAAGAGCGCTCTGAAGCTGCGCGTCAGAAGTCGATTCAGAAAGAATTAGAGTGGGTACGTCAAAACCCGAAAGGTCGCCAAGCGAAGAGCAAAGCACGTTTGGCTCGTTTTGAAGAATTACAAAGCGCAGAGCACCAAACTCGCAACGAAACTAATGAACTCTTCATTCCGCCCGGACCGCGTTTGGGTGACAAGGTACTGGACGTGAACAACCTGAAGAAGAGCTATGGTGAGCGTGTTCTCATTGACGATTTAAGCTTTAGCATGCCGAAAGGCGCGATTGTCGGAATTATCGGTCCGAACGGTGCCGGTAAGTCGACACTCTTCCGCATGATTTCCGGCAAGGAATCTCCAGACTCCGGCACAGTGGAGCTGGGCGAAACGGTTCAGTTAGCGTCGGTGGATCAGTTCCGTGACGACATGGACGCGAAGAAAACAGTGTGGGAAGAGATTTCGGAAGGTCATGATATCCTGAAAATTGGTAACTACGAAGTTCCCAGCCGTGCTTATGTGGGTCGTTTCAATTTCCGTGGCAATGACCAACAGAAACGCATTGGCGAGCTTTCCGGTGGTGAACGCAACCGTGTTCATTTGGCCAAGCTTCTGAAGGCCGGCGGTAACTTGTTACTGCTCGATGAGCCCACCAACGATCTCGACGTGGAAACACTCCGAGCATTGGAAGAAGCTCTGCTCGAATTCCCCGGCGCCGCCTTGGTTATCTCGCACGACCGTTGGTTCCTTGACCGTATTGCGACTCATATTTTGGATTACCGTGATGAAGGCCAAATTACCTTCTACGAGGGTAACTACTCCGAGTACGAGGAGTACATGAAGAAGACCTTTGGTGCCGATGCGATGGAACCGCATCGTATCAGATACAAGCGTATTACGAAGTAACGGGAGCTATGCGCAGGAGTCTTTGTTGCGCCGCGGTGTTGCTGTTCGCGACACCCGCCATGGCCGATATTGAACACATTGTGGTGACGGGAACCCGGACGCCCGGCCCTGCGTTGCAACAGCCCGTTGCGACGCAGGTGATCAGCCGCGCGGAGATTGCCCGTTTGCAGGCCACGTCCATGTTGCCGGTACTGCGTCAAATTGCGGGACTCGATGTGTTCACCTCGGGTGCCCTTGGCGGCCCGTTATCGACCTTCATGCAAGGTGGCGCCTCTGGGCAAGTACTTATTCTCCTCGACGGCCAACCGCTTACTAGCCCAACTCTTGGAATTGCTACGCTTGAAGCCCTTCATCCCGACGATATTGAATATATCGAAATAGTGCGCGGTCCTCGGGCCTCGCTTTATGGTTCTGGCAGTCTCGCCGGCGTCATTCAAATTTTCACTCGTCAAGCGCAGCGCACGGAACATCGTTTGCGCATTCGTCATGGTGCATTTAACACCCGCGAAGCGGCGGGTTCGTTTGGTTATCGCGATGCTGAATGGACCCATCAGCTAAACATTGCACGACGCTTAACCCACGGCTACGACACGACGACCGAAACCGAATTTGGTGCCGGCGATGACGATGGAGCCTCGCTTACTAATGCCACATGGAGCAGCAGTTGGCGTCCGCGTCGCGATGTGACATTGCAGGGGCGTTACAACTACATGACCAATCATCAAAGCTACGATGCTGGCTGCTTTGATGTATTCGAATTTCATCAGGTACGCTGTGAACCGAATACGCGCACTAAGCAACAGAACACCAGCCTCAGTGGACGCTGGGAAGTGAATCCCGGTTTAGTTCAGCAAGTGCGTTACAGCGCACTGCGTCAGCAGATCACGACTGGTGATCACCTACCGCAACCCCGCCCGTGGCTCGGTTTAGGCGATACCATTGATGCGAGAGTAAATCAGTGGAGCTGGCAGCAAGATATGCGTCTTTCTGGCGGACGCCACTGGCTGTCGGTTGGAGCTGATTGGCAACAAGAACAGGTTGAAGGCTCAACGTTCGACGAGGCATTACCAGATCGCAACACGCGCTCAGTGTTCGCCCAGTATCAGTGGCAATATCCGGGTTGGCAGGCCAGCACAGGCGGCCGTCTCGAACATGCTTCGGAATTCGGCACTGTGCTCACCGCTCACGGCGACATAAGTTGGCAGGCATTTGAAGACTGGCAGTTCGGGGTGGGTTATAGCACTGGCTTCAAGGCACCCAGTTTCAATGATTTATATTGGCCGAACGGCGGTAATCCGGACCTCGATCCTGAGCGCTCAGTCAGTGTACGTACCTTCGCACGTTTCGTCACGCAAACTGGCTATTGGGAAGGTGAGGCATTCGCCACCGAGTACGACGATCTTATTCAGTGGGCGCCCACGGAAGACCCATTCCTTTGGCGGCCGCAGAACATTAACCAAGCACGCACTATGGGTACCACTTTCCGTTGGGTGCATGACTGGCAGCAATGGCGCATTCGTGCCCATACCTCATTTGTGCGCGCACGCGATACGGAAACGAACCGCCAGCTGATTGCAAGGGCAGTCAGAAGTGGCCAAGTGACAGTGAGTCATGGCTTCCGAGATGGCGTTCTGTCAGCGGATATATATGGTAGTGGTGGGCGTTGGGGCTCGACGGAAGAAACTTACCGAACCGCAGGCTTTTGGTTACTCAACTTACGTTGGGAGCAGGCACTGATTCATAAATGGATTCTTGGTATTAGTATCGATAACTTTTTTGGCGCAGAACATCAGTACCGGCCGGGGTTTCCTGAGCCGGGACGAGTGTTCCGATTAAGCATCAGTCATCACTTCTGGTAATTACCGGGCGCGTTAATTGCCGGGACTTGGTGCAGACGGTAGAATACAAACACATCGTGATTATTTGAGGAGTTGGCATGGCTGGGCAAGATATGACAATCGCTGGATTCGATCCAGAATTATGGGATGCAATGCAGGCGGAAGAAAAACGCCAAGAAGAGCATATTGAGCTCATCGCATCTGAAAACTACACCAGCCCACGCGTTCTCGAAGCTCAGGGTTCGCAGCTCACGAATAAGTATGCTGAAGGCTATCCGGGTAAGCGTTATTACGGTGGTTGTGAGTACGTGGATATTGCTGAAAACCTCGCTATTGAACGCGCGAAGGAGCTCTTCGGCGCAGTGTACGCTAACGTCCAACCTCATTCTGGTTCACAAGCCAACGCTGCAGCCTTTATGGCGTTATTAAATGCTGGCGATACTGTGTTAGGTATGAGCCTCGCCCACGGTGGCCACTTGACTCACGGTTCACACGTAAACTTCTCGGGTAAAACTTACAATGCCGTGCAATACGGTTTGAGCGAAGCCACCGGTGAGATTGACTACGAAGAAGTACATTCGTTAGCGGTTGAGCACAAACCTAAGCTGATTATCGCTGGTTTTTCTGCGTATTCCGGTATTGTGGACTGGCAACGTTTCCGCGAAATTGCGGACGAAGTCGGTGCTTACTTATTAGTGGATATGGCTCACGTCGCTGGATTAGTGGCGGCAGGTTTATACCCGAACCCAGTGCCAATTGCTGACGTCGTTACGACCACCACACACAAAACACTCGCTGGTCCTCGCAGCGGTTTGATTCTTTCGGGCAAGAACGACGAAGATCTGCATAAGAAATTAAACAGCTCGGTATTCCCGGGTAACCAAGGCGGCCCGCTAATGCATGTGATTGCCGCTAAAGCGGTGGCTTTCAAAGAAGCACTGGCGCCTGAATTCAAAGCTTATCAGCAGCAAGTCTTGGACAACGCCAAAGCGATGGTTCGCGTGATGCAAGAGCGCGGCTATAAAATTGTTTCGAACGGCACGGAAAATCACTTGTTCCTTGTGGATCTGATCGACAAAGACATTACCGGTAAGGACGCCGACGCAGCGTTGGGTCGGTCTTATATCACAGTGAATAAGAACTCGGTGCCAAATGATCCACGTTCACCCTTTGTGACCTCAGGTTTACGTTTAGGTACGCCCGCGATTACTCGGCGCGGTTTCAAAGTGCCTGAAGCGGAGCAGGTGGCTCGTTGGATTTGTGACGTACTGGATAATCTTGGTGATGCGTCAGTGGAAGCGTCAGTGCGCGAGCAGGTCAAAGCACTGTGTGCCAAATTCCCAGTCTACGCAAAATAGGAGCTGCCCTTGCATTGCCCGTTCTGTAACACGCAAGATACCAAGGTTATCGACTCCCGGTTGGTCGCCGATGGTTTGTCTGTGCGTCGTCGGCGTGAGTGTAATGCGTGCAAGGAGCGCTTCACCACCTTTGAAAGTGCTGAGCTGGTCATGCCGCGGGTCATTAAGACCAATGGTGCCCGCGAGCCTTTTAACGAAGACAAACTGCGCGCAGGCTTGTTGCGCGCACTTGAGAAACGCCCGGTCAGCTTGGAAGCCATGGAAAGCACTTTGAACCGGGTCAAGAGTGCGCTGCGCGCCACAGGCGAACGCGAAATTACCAGTAAGTTTATTGGTAGCCTGGTGATGGAACAGCTGAAACAGCTCGATAAAGTCGCCTATATTCGCTTTGCGTCAGTGTATCGTTCGTTTGAAGACATTCGTGACTTCGGCGAAGAGATTGCCCGCTTAGATGACTTGAATTAGGTGATTTGCTGCCAATGAGTCGCTTCACCGAGCACGACCACGCCCATATGCTTCGCGCGCTGGAACTCGCAGCGCGCGGACGTTTTACTACCCACCCGAACCCGAATGTTGGTTGCGTCATTGCGAATGCAGCGGGCAATATTGTGGGCGAAGGTTTTCATGCCCGCGCGGGTGAACCCCATGCGGAAGTACATGCGTTACGCGACGCGGGAAGCGCTGCGGCGGGTGCAACGGCCTACGTGACGTTAGAGCCTTGCAGCCACTTTGGCCGCACACCACCTTGTGCTGATGCGCTGATTAATGCAGGTTTAGCGCGGGTTGTGGTGGCGATGGAAGATCCCTTTCCAGCGGTGGCAGGACGAGGTATTCAACGCCTACGTGATGCGGGTATTCAGGTGGACGTTGGTTTGCTTAACGAACAAGCGCGTGCATTGAATCCAGGATTTCTAAGCCAATGTGAGCGGGGACTCCCTTGGCTTACTGTGAAGCTGGCTGCCAGTCTCGATGGCCGCACAGCATTAGCGAATGGCCAAAGCCAGTGGCTTACCGGCCCGGAGGCTCGAGCAGACGTGCAACTCGGTCGCGCTGAAGCGGGTGCCATTTTAACGGGCGCAGGCACTGTGGTTGCGGATAATCCGTCGTTAAATGTGCGCTTGGATGAGTTTCCCGTTCATGAACGAAGTACGTATCCCGAGCCGGTGCGGCAACCTGCACGAGTAATTATTGATCGTCGCGGCGAAGTCACGGCACAACATCGAGTTTTGCAAGATGGTGTGCCCGTTTACTTAGTCCGCACCCGACCACTTGGATTGAAATTCCCAGAGCATGTACAGGAGCTTGTAGTGCCCGACCGACATGGTCATGCGGATTTGCAGGCGCTGTTGGTGAAGCTCGGCGAGTTGGGTATTCAGCACATCTGGTGTGAGGCGGGTCACAACTTGGCGGGCGCTTTAATTCAGCTGCAACTTGTCGATGAACTGATTGTTTATTTAGCGCCGAAATTACTCGGCGACCATGCGCAACCCTTAGTGACGCTGGGGGACTTTGACGCACTTTCTGATGTACCCGAACTACAATTATGCGACACGCAAGTGATCGGCTCGGATGTTAAGCTCGTTTACCGGGCACATCACATACTTTCGAAAGCAGGAGTGAATTCCCTATGAGTACCCTGAACACCACGGCAGAAGTCATCGCAGATATTAAAGCCGGTAAGATGGTGATTCTGATGGACGACGAGGATCGCGAGAACGAAGGTGATCTGATTATGGCGGCTGAGTGCGCCGCGCCTGAAGCGATTAACTTTATGGCCAAATATGGCCGTGGACTGATTTGTTTAACGCTCACTGAAGAGCGCTGTCAGCAGTTGCGCCTGCCGCTCATGGTCGGTCAAAACAATTCACCTTATGCCACTAATTTTACGGTGTCGATTGAAGCCGCTGAAGGCGTCACCACCGGTATTTCAGCAGCGGATCGCGCCCGTACTGTACTGGCCGCAGTGGCTAAAGATGCTAAGCCAACAGATTTAGTGATGCCCGGTCATATTTTCCCGTTGAAAGCTCGGCAGGGTGGCGTATTGAATCGTGCCGGTCATACGGAAGCGGGCTGTGATTTAGCGCGTTTGGCTGGCTTTGAGCCGGCAGCGGTAATTGTTGAGATCTTGAATGAAGACGGTACCATGGCGCGTCGCCCAGATCTCGAGACCTTCGCCAAAGAGCATGACATTAAAATTGGGACTATTGCTGACTTAATCGAATATCGATCGCTCACTGAGCACACCGTCACGCGGGTAGGTCATTGCAAGCTGCCCACTGCTTACGGTGAGTTTGACTGTGTCACATACCAAGATACGGTCGACGGTCAGGTTCACTTTGCCTTGATGAGCGGCGAGATTAAGTCCGATGAGCCGGTGATGGTGCGGGTACATTTGCAAGATACCTTCAATGACCTCTTGGCCACAAGCCGCGCCTCACGACGCAGTTGGCCGCTCTATCGCGCCATGCGCAAGATTGCCGAAGAAGGTGGAGTGTTCGTTTTGTTAGGTCGCCAGCAAACACCGCGGGATTTAATTGAACAAGTACGCCACTTTGAACGGGAAGATCTCGGTGAGTCGCGACCAAGCGCAACCCTGTCAAACCAATCGCGCAATGTTGGTGTGGGCTCGCAAATTCTAGCTGACTTAGGCGTGCATCAAATGCGTTTACTCAGTTCACCGAAGAAGTACTCCGCCTTATCAGGCTTCGGCTTGGAAGTAGTCGAGTTTATCGAAGACAAGTAGGCAATTTACATAGAGTTGTCACAAGAGGGCGATACGATCCTTTCACTATCGCCCTTTTTTATGGGTTCATTTTAGCGTTATAGGTTTTGAATATCGGTATGAGAAATCAGGGATTCTTTTTCGTTGTTGCTGCGTCTGTGGTGTTGTCGGGATGCGGTGGAAGTTCGGACGACAACGCTTCTGCGCCGCCGCCCACGCAAGGACCCGCAGTACTTAGCTGCGCGTCGGGACTGACGGCAATCACGGCCGTACAAGGGGAGGGCTTGAGTAGCCCCTTAGTCGGCGACATGGTGGATGTGCGCGGAGTCGTTCATGCAAACTTTCCCGGTAGTAATGGACTTGGAGGTTTCTTTATTCAAGCCACAGCTGAAGAATTTGATGACAACGCAAATGCGTCGCAAGGTTTGTTCATTCACTCACCAAGCGCGAATACTATCGAAGTCGGCCAAGTGGTCGCGGTACGCGGACGTGTTGCAGAAGTGAACGACCAAACTCGGTTGACTGGTGTGGAAGACATTGAAGTCTGTGCCAATAGCGGCACCATTGTCTATTCTGAACTTAACTTACCAGTTGCCGATGCGCTCGACTTTGAGCGACTCGAGAATATGGCGGTGCGGATTCCGCAAAGGCTGTATGTAACGAGTACGCATACACTGGCGCGATTTGGCGAAGTGCAGCTGGCGAGCCAGATGCTCTGGCAGCCGACGGAGTTTCTTGAGCCTGGTGCCGAGGCAAACACTTACGCCGAACGTTATGCGCTGAAACGCATTTTACTTGATGACGGTTCCTCGGTGCAGAACCCTACCGAAGTGCCTTATCCAGCACCCGAACTCACTTATGACAATACCTTGCGCCTTGGCGATACCGTCGCCGCGCTTGAAGGCGCTTTTACCCAGCTACATGGTGATTACCGACTTCATCCTACGGTAACCCCTGAGTTTCAAGTAGAGAATCCGCGCACCAATACTCCGAATTTACCGGGTGAGGGGGACTTACGGATTGCTAGTGTGAACCTCTGGGATTACTTTCCTTCGGAACTCGATGATTTTGAGCGGCAACGGCCTAAAGTTGTGTCGGTTATGTTGCAGCTCGACGCTGATGTGTATGGCGTGCAAGAGCTATGGAATGACGGCTTTGGTCCGGATAGTGCGGTGGCGGATCTAATTGATGCGCTCAACGAAGCGGTGGCTGGCTCACCTTTCTCCTATGTGACCTTCTCTGAACACGGGGCGATTGGCGCTGCGAACATCACCAATGGTTTAATCTATCGTAATGACCGCGTGACCCAAGTCGGGGATGCCGCTTATTTGGACTCGGACTCCTTTGCTTTCCAAACTCATCGGCCACCGGTTGCCCAGACCTTTCAGCATGCCGCGAGTGAAGTCACCTTCACTGTGGTGTCGAACCATATTCGCTCACGTCGTTGTGGTGGTACTGCGTTCCGTTTTCTTGATCAGGGCGACGGCCAAGATTGTGCCAGTGTGGCGCGCCGAGAAGCGATAGAAGATACCTTGCCATGGCTTGCAGCCACCCCAACGGGTGTCGCGGATGCCCCCGTGGTTCTGGTTGGCGACTTTAATTCCTATCGCTTGGAAGATCCCGCACGCTTAATTACCGAAGCGGGCTTTGTGAACGCAGCAGATCTCAGTGAAAAAGACGCCTATAGCTACTCGTTCCAAGGCATGCTGGGGTCGCTGGATTATGTGTTTGTGGACGAGCGCATTGTGGATGCTGTCACTGGTGTGGTGCATTGGCGCATTAATGCGGATGAGCCCACAGCGCTTGGCTTCCAAACACAGTTCAAGTCATCGCGTCAGGTGGACTTGTGGTATGGGGAAAGCCAATTCCGTGCTTCTGATCACAATCCGGTGATTATTGAGTTGAATACGCAGTGGATGGCGCTCTGAGGTTAAGAGCTAAGTCGCTCGTAGAGCGCAGTATTTAGAGGGGTAGGCAAGTTCAATGTCTGCCCTTTTTTGTGGATGTACCCATTGAGATAGTCAATTTCTGTCGGGCGACCGGCGCGCTCATCTTGCAACATTGAGTTGTGATTGGTCGCGGTGGCTTCAATCACGCCGAGTACTAAGCTGTGTAGACTGTGCGCTGTGACTTCCTTTGCTATTGCAGCGCTCATCACTTGGCTGAGCTCTTGGCAGAGACCAAGAATGTCGGCCTGAAAGCTGGGCTGGCGCAATACACCATTAACGTCGTCAGCGAGTGTTGCCAGCGGATTAATGACGCAATTGACGGCCAGTTTCAGCCAGCGTCGTTCCAGAATATTTTCTTCCCAAATCAAGGGGGGCAGTGCTTTTTGCCAGACAGACAACCAGTCGGGAGGACTCGCGTTGGACTGAGAAGAGTCCGATGGTCGAGCACCGAGCCAGCTTTGTCCTTGTCCCGCATGAGTGGTTACACAACGACTTTCGCGCCATGCACCGTGGGTTGTGACCCAATCGTAGACCGTTAGTTTAGGACGACTGGCGAAGAAGTTCTCGCCCGCGCCCATGCCGTTATGACTGACAATGACTTCGCTGTGTTCGTGTAATGCCGGAGCGCAGGTGGTTAATACCTTATCGAGTTGCCATGCCTTAACGGGCAGAATCCAGCGGGCATGGTTGGGCGCATCCATGGCATGGGTTAACACGGGCAGAGTCATCAGGGCCTCAGTGTGGCCCTGAACTTGAAGCGTCAATGCTGGCGCGTCTTCGGCGTACCGGGTCAACAGATAAACTGCTTCGCCTTGTGCATGCAGGCGGCTAGCAATCAGTGAACCTAAGGCTCCTGTGCCTACCACAACCCAGGTCATGCTTTGGGGTGCTCCGTAGCCTGGTCGGCCGCTTCGGCGCTGGCAGCTTGTTGATGGTGGTAATCGCGTTCGCGCTGGCGACTTTCATCCTCAAGACGCTGTATGGGTTTTCGAATAGTCCAAAGGAACAGCAAACTCGGAATAACCATCAAGGTCGTGATGAGAAAGAACAGTGCCCAGTTACCATCGAGGAAGTCCACTAAGGCTCCGCTATAACTTCCTAATACGGTACGCCCTAAGGTGGCAATGGAGGCCATGAGGGCATATTGTGCGGCGGTAAACGCACGGTTACACATCAAGCTGATTAAGGCGACAAAGGCGACGGTGGACCAAGCCGAGGTAAAGCCGTCACTCACCACTGCGACTACAAACAAGGGGACATTCGGACCGATAATGGCAAGGGCCGAGAACAAGAGGTTACTCAGCGCCATGGCGATACCACCAATAAAGAGGCCCTTGAGAATACCTGCGCGCATGGTCACATAGCTGCCAATCAAGGCAAACAAAATAGTAACCCACCAGTTCATCAGCTTGGAGTAAATGGCGATTTGCGTATTGGTGAAGCCCACCTCTTGATAGAAGACAATGGACATACGCCCTAAGAAGGCTTCACCCACTTTGAATAACAACACAAATAAGAGAATCGACAGTGCAAAGCGCACCCCGTTGCGGCGGAAGAATTCCGCCAACGGCTCAATCATGGTTACGATCAGCCAAGCGATGATGCGATGGCCTCGATGAATCGGTGGTTTGTAAGTTTCAACGCTGCCTTTGACAGAACCTTGGAGTTTCACAAGCACGCTAATCAAGGCGGCGAGCAAGGCAAACTGTGTTAAGCCCCAGCGCACCCAATCACCAACCGTGGCGTTACCCATGCCGCCCACGGCATAGGCCACCAAGATCAGCATAATAACTGCAATCACCGGAAGTAAGGCGGTTAGCCGGGGCTCGTTCGCAGCAATGGTTTGATAGCGAAGTTCAGCAGCAGCTTGACGCGCCTGACGCTGTGTTTGTGGCTCGCGAGCAAGCCACACACCTGCGGTTAGGACCAGCATAAAGACTGCCATGCCCTCGTAAATCATGGACCAATCCCAGCCCGGCAGGTCGCTCAGGAAAAACGGTAGCGCACCCAGACCTGCAAAGCCTGTCCACCAGCCAGATGTTGCCATCGCGGCACCTGCAGATTGCATAAGGCCTTCATGTTCGCCGATGGAATCAATCCGGTAGGCGTCGATGGCGATGTCTTGGGTTGCTGAGAAAATCGCAATGCCCAGTGCAATTAAACCGGCGGTAATCA
This sequence comes from Idiomarina sp., assembly GCA_020831965.1. GTDB lineage: Bacteria > Pseudomonadota > Gammaproteobacteria > Enterobacterales > Alteromonadaceae > Aliidiomarina. The sequence goes on along the minus strand of JAFIFP010000009.1, from coordinate 199,598 downwards.
GCGAGTGAGTTGCGAGGTCAATTTGGGCTAATGCAAAGCAAGTGCCGGCAATCCCTAACTGACAGAGTAAAATCCAGCCGCGGCGATGCCCCAGCCACTTGCTGAGCACGGGGACGCGGAGCCGGTCAACCAGAGGAGACCAGAGAAAGTTGATGGAGTACATGGCAAAGACAGCACCAAAGAAGCCGATGCTGGTGCGGCTCAGACCCGATTCATTGAGCCAAGCCGCCATGGACGAACCAATCATAATCCAAGGGTAGCCACTGGCTATCCCGAGTAAGAAAATAGTGAGCAGTCGTCGCTGTGTGTAGTACTTAACGATCGCGATAAAGCCAACGGGTGTGCCTGGTGACACTGGATGCGACTGCTGCATGACGCGTCTGTCCTTTTCTTATTATTGTAGGAGGCTACTTAAACTCGGTTGTATTCTCTAGGGCTGCTCGGCCGGCAAAATCTCAATGCGTCGAAGAATGAGGGGCTCAACCGGCACATCACTATATCCAGTCGCTTCATGAGTGTCAGTTTCAACAGCCATCAATTCCCATAGTAATTCTGCATTTTCGATCACTTCTCCGAACACGGTATAACCCCAACGGCGAGAGCTTGGATTCAAGGTATCATTATCTTTTACGTTAAAGTAGAACTGCCGTTTCGCACTGTGGGGGTCTGACATGCGCGCCATCGCAATGGTGCCGAAGCGGTTCTGCAGCCCATTACCCGATTCATTGAAGATGGATTCACCTGTTGGTAACTCCTCCCAATCAGTCGTGAAGCCGCCGCCTTGCACTACAAAGTCATTGATTACGCGATGGAACAAGGTGTTGTTGTAACTGCCGTCCGCAACATAAGTGAGGAAATTGTCGACCGTAATGGGCGCACGCATACGGTTGAGTTCAACGACCATCTCACCTTTGTCAGTGACAAATTTCACTCGTGGAAAGAGGTTATCTGGCTGAATGCTTGCACTTGCTTGGCCGATAAAAAGGGCACAACACAGCAGTGCCGTGCGCACGAGGTGACGATAATTCATTAATTTCTCCCTTGTGAGGGTGGTGTTTCACTCAGCCATTCTCGAATCGCTGAATCTCGACTGATTTCTGTGAGTACCTGGCTTAACAGGTGCGTGAAATCCCCGGCAACATCATTGGGTTTGAGGTTCATGGCGCCTTCACGAGTGCGGCGAGCAGTAAAAGACTTGGTCAGTTGTCCACCTGGCGCGTTCACTACTGCATCGATTACCACTTGGCAGGTCACCTCATGACGAGTTCGCGCTTGTTGCGCAACACACAAACCGGTTTGGATGCGGGTGGAGAGCAATCGCGGGCTGCCTTCATCGACGCTATAATAATGCTGATAGGCATCACTGATCAGAGTAGCCAAGGGTTGTTGTGACGTGGCAAACTCTGCGGGATGTCCCGAGCGCTCGATACGCAAGATGTGGTGCTGAGGGCGCTTGTCCAAGACTTCAATGGCAATAGGCGCTTGCGTTGTCACGCCATCAATCACGGGCGCGATGGTCAACGGGCCATCTGGAGTGCTTTGACAGCCACTCAGTATAAGTACGGGTAAACACCATAATAATTTTATAAAAGTTTTATTTTTCGGGCGCTTAGAAAACATATTGGCCTCTTATTCGGACTGCTGATGCCCAGACCCAGCTGGTCAGGGTTTTTGTTCTGCCCATTAAGGTATACGATTAGATTATATGAGTCACGCCCAGATGGCACTGGGCGCTAAAAGGAATATGTAAATGAGATATGCAGAAATTACCGGTTGGGGAAAATGTGTACCGCCGGCGATTCTAACGAATCAGGACTTAGCGACCTTCTTGGATACTTCCGATGAGTGGATTCGTACGCGTACGGGTATTGAAGAACGTCGAGTGAGTGCGGTAGGTACCTCGGCAATGGCGGCGATTGCGGCACGCAATGCGCTGGCTGCGGCGGACGTCGATCCAGCAGAAATCGATCTCATTATTGTGGGTACCTGTACGCCCGACGAGATTATTCCAAATGTTGCCTCGAAGGTGCAGAAGGAAATTGGGGCAACGGGTGCTGCGGCATTTGATTTGAACGCCGCATGTAGCAGCTTTTTCTATGCCATGCATTTTGCCACCTCAACGATTCGCATGGGGATGCACAAAAAGGTTTTGATCATCGGTGCGGAGCGTCTGACTCGGATTCTCGATTGGACCAAGCGCGAGAGCGCCGTGTTGTTTGGTGATGGCGCAGGTGCCATGGTACTCGAGGCGTCTGATAAAGAAGTGGGCTTATTGGCGTCGAAAATCAGCTGTGATTCCGATGCACGCGACGTCTTATCGCTTGACTTCGGAATGAGCTTTGATCGCTATAACTTCGATGGTGTGATGCCGTTTAACTTCGAGGGACAAGAAATTTTCAAGCGGGCGGTGAAGGGAATGAGTGCTGCGGTAGAGGCTGTATTCCAAGAAACAGGTTTGAGCATGGACGATGTGGATGCATTGATTCCGCATCAGGCCAATAAGCGCCTCATCGATTTCCTCGCGAAGATGTGTAAAGTGCCGGACGGCAAGACCATGGTGAATATCGAGAAATATGGCAATACCTCGTCGGCCACGCTGCCGATTGCTTTCACGGAAGCTCTTGAAACCGGCATGGTGAAGCCTGGTGATACCATTGTGTCCGCAGTATTCGGTGGCGGTTTAACTTGTGGCGCTGGCTTGATTCGCTGGGGTGATCGCGTAACGCCGTTGCAGAATAATCAGATGACCATGGAAAGTCATGGCCAGAGTGCACTAGAGTTAATTTTGCCTTTATTCGAAGGTTCAAAGGCTGCTTGGGCACGTCGCGGCGAATAATTAGCTGGTAAGGCGGGAGTCAACGATGAAACTGAACGACGACATTCACAATTACTACGAGCATCTAGTGGTCGATCATATTGAAGCTCTGGGTGTGCATCAGCGCTTTGATGATGAGTTTATTGCGGACCTGTGTTGTTTAGTGCTCAATCAGCTCCCGCCGCGCTATATCCGCTACGAAGTAGATATGGCGTTTTTTCTATCAGCCGCGAAGCGTATGGAAATGGACATGCAAGTCCAAGAAGCGGTAGAAAAAGGCGTGAAGTTTTTAGAAAAGCGTCGTGCCGATGAGGCGGAGCAAGAAAAGCGTCCACCGCAAGAGTAAAAAGTTCCTGGGGGTCTTACTACAAAGAAAGTGGTGACCCCACCAGCCACACCCCGGCACACGCTACCCCAACTACGGCTGCTCCCTTCCGGGCCTGACCGGGTTCGCTGGTTCGCGTTGCGAGGGGACCCGTGGGGCCACCGCCGCGCATTATGCGTGAAACCCCCTCAAGACTCAACTCCCCTTGGTTTACCTGCTGCTTTTATAAGCAATGCGCATTCAGACTTTCTTGCTGGACAGACCAGTGCTATGGTGTGGTCATTCTCAATAGTGAAGTAAACCCACTGGAGCTTTCCAGTCGAGCCAAGGAGTCGATGGATGTCTGAACGAGTGATTGTCCGTACCGAGGACCGCATTGTCCGTATTCATTTAAACCGCCCTGAAAAGAAGAACGCGTTAACTCAAGATATGTACCAGAGAATGACCGATGCACTGCAGGCGGCGCAGGCCGATGAAAACGTTGCAGCAGTCGTGATTACCAGTGAGGGCAATGTATTTTGTGCTGGTAACGATTTAGGTGACTTTCTGCGTCACGGTGAACTCACCTCGGATTCACCGGTCTTCAAATTTCTCGATACCATTGCCAGTATTGATGTACCTGTGGTTGCGGGAGTGCAAGGTGCAGCAGTCGGGATTGGTACCACATTACTGCTGCATTGCGATCTTGTTTACTGCGCCGATGATGCGCGCTTCGTGATGCCGTTTGTGGATATGGGGTTAGTGCCAGAAGCCGCCTCAAGTCAATTAGTGCCCATGCTCTGTGGTCATTTAAAGGCGTCGGCTTTGCTACTGCTTGGTGAGTCTGTCAACGCGACTGAAGCGGTGAGCTATAACTTGGTGAACAAAGTGGTGGCCGCGGATGCACTGACCGCTAAGATTGACGAGGTTGCGCAAGCTTTGGCGGCCAAACCGGTGAAGTCGTTACGTCTGAGCAAGAAGTTGTTGAAGGTTCCGTACGAGCCAGTCCAAGGGCGAATTGCACGGGAACTCAAGGACTTCCTGCAAGTTCTGGGTAGCCCAGAGACACAAGCTATTATCGCAGCGAAGGCGCGTTAGTTGGTATAACGATTGTCACGCAGGCGCGGGTTTCGTACCATCGGTGCATCATGCAAACAATGAAACGTTGCCCGCGATGAAAAAGAACAAAGAACCGTGTTACTACAGCGATTATCTAAAACTCGATAAGCTGTTGGGTGCTCAACAGCCCGTCAGTGGTGACTATGGTCCAGAAGCGCACGACGAAATGCTGTTTATTGTTGTGCACCAAGCCTACGAATTGTGGTTCAAGCAGATGTTGCATGAGCTGCGTTCCGTCCACACTCTCTTTCGTGCCGACCTGTTGCCTGACGAGAAATTAATGACAGTGGTGCATCGGCTGCAGCGTGTGGTTGCCATTCAAGAGCTGTTAAATCAGCAAATCAAAGTACTCGAAACTATGACGCCGCAGGACTTTTTGGAGTTTCGCGACTATTTGGTGCCGGCCAGTGGTTTCCAAAGTATTCAATTCAAAGAGCTTGAGATTAGTTTAGGCGTGCGGCGTGATACGCGTATCGCTTTTGATCAAGCCTCTTTTTACAACCGCATTAACGCCAAAGATCGAGCTTATTTGGAAGCGCTAGAGCAGGAACCCGATCTGTTTTCCTGTGTGGACGCTTGGCTCGCGCGGATGCCATTTTTGGAAACCAAAGACTTTAGTTTCTGGCGCCATTATCAAGACGCGATTGAGCAGCAGTTGCGTTCCGACGAGGCCATTATTACAGGCAATGAATTACTTGGTGAAGAAGAGCGGGTGGCTGAATTGACAGCATTACAAAGCACGCGAGAGAATTTCGCTGCGCTCTTTGACGCAGACAAGTACCGAGAAATGCAGGAAGCCGGGCGAGTGCGCCTGTCCCAGCGAGCCATGCAGGCGGCATTATTTATTTATCTCTATCGGGAAGAGCCCGTATTCAACTTACCATGGCAAGTACTAAGTAGTTTGGTTGATATCGATGAGCAGATTACGTTGTGGCGTTTTCGTCATGTGATGATGGTGCAGCGAATGCTGGGAAGTAAAATTGGTACTGGAGGTTCATCGGGGCATGACTACCTGCGCCGTACGACCGAGAAAAATCGGATCTTTGCCGATTTTATGAATCTGGCAACTTATCTATTGCCTAAGTCTACCTTGCCGCCTTTGCCTGAACCTGTTTCAGCGGCATTGCGAAGACGCGCGGACTAACCCTCAAGTTTGGCGATTTGTCGTTCGACACTGGTCAGCGCGCGTTGGCAGCGAATTAAACGTTGTTGCGCTGCTAGGATGCGCTGCCGTTGCTCGTCGGAATCAGGTTGGTCTTGCTCAATGCGTAATCGGTCGGCCAGCCTAACTTCATATTCCTTGTATGTGCGCAGCTGTTGGTAAAGCCCAGGGAGTGGGTTCTCATCGTCTTGGGTAGGAATCTTAACGGCTTCTGGCGGCTTGTCTCGAAAGAGCGCTTGAACCAATGCTTCAAGCTGCTGAGACAAGCGTAAGGACAGCCATTGAAAGCGGTCACTGGTGGACGCAATGCGGTTGAGCTGCTGCCAAGTTGCGAAAGCTTCATCGATATAATCTGTGAGAAGTGGCGAACGGCACTGAAATAAATGCTCATCGAACCAATGCCCTGGAAGTTCAGCTGGTAGGGTCTCTGCGCGCTCGCGTAAAGATTTAAAAACAGCTTCCGCTTGATCGTTGGTCTGTAAATTTTTCATGGATTCCAGAGCAATTTTGTAAAACTTTTGTAAGCAAATTCATGTAATTATTTCATATTCAACACATAAGTTATAGAAACTTTGCATGAACTCGAACATTCCTCGTCGTGTGGTCTGAACAGCAGAGAACGACGCACTTTGCCCGGTTGACAGACTTTGGGACTTCGTGGGAGTATTCAGACAATGCTATTTCGCCGAGATAGCTTATATTTGGTGTAAATTCTGTTTTTTCATCACTCACAACTGGGACCTTTACGTTGCCACTCCTGGAACTCGCTGTTCAGCTGTTGGTCTTACGTTTAAGGCGTAGTTAAGTCAAATTGGTTGGGAACTATGACCACAGTTATCAAACGAAGCAAAATCGCCGCCGCTATGGTGGGTGTGATGGCGCTGGCAGGAAGTGGAGTAGCAGCTGCGAATCCTCCTTCTTTGCAACAGCTCCAGTCTGAACAGACTCAGACAAACCGTAGCCAAGCTGCGTCACAAGAGCGCGTGGATTCTCTTTTCGATCAGAGCCGCGACTTGTTAGCCGACTATCGTGCGATTGTTGCTGAATACGAAGCACTGAAAGTCTACAACGATCACGTTCAAGCACTGATCGACGATCAGCAACGCGAACTTGATTCTTTACAGGCTCAAATCGATGGTATCGAAGAAACTCGCCAAGGCGTTGTTCCTTTGATGTACAAGATGATTGACTCTCTTGACGAATTCGTTGGGCTTGATATTCCGATTCATAGTGAATCGCGTGAGCGCCGCGTTCAGCGCCTTCGCGATATCATGACGCGTTCTAACGTGACTGACTCAGAGAAGTTCCGCCAGATCGTTGAAGCATATCAAACTGAGATGGACTACGGTGTTGGGCCGAACTCCTACAGCGGTACTCTAAGTGTTGACGGCCAAGACGTTGCCGTTGATTTCTTCCATTTAGGTCGTGTTGTGCTAATGGCACAATCACTCGACATGCGTAATGCGTGGTTGTGGGATAACAATGCCCGTGAGTGGAATCGTGTGGAAGATAGCTTCCTGAGCCCACTGACTCAAGCCATCCGCATGTCACGTCGTCAGACAGCGTTCGACGTGGTTCGCTTGCCAGTATCTGCCGCGGAGAATGCCGAATGAAACAATTAGCTAAAACATTAATCAGTGCAGTGGCAGGCCTCAGCTTGGTCGCCGGTGCTGCATTTTCTGCGTCAGCTCAAGAAGCACGTACACTTGAAGAGCTGCTTCAGCAGGTTCAACAGAACCGTGCCGCTGCCCAGCGTATCAACCAAGAGCGCGAGCGTGCGTTCATGCAAGATCGCGCAGACAAACAAGCGCTTGTTCGCGAAGCTCAGCGTCAGTTAGATGCAGAGCGCGAGCGTAGTACACGTTTGCAGCAGCAATATGCACAGAACGAAATCGACCTAGCCAATAAAGAAACTGAACTCGATAACATGATCGGCACCTTGGGTGAGATCTTCGGTGTTATCCGTGGTGCAGCGTCTGACACCATCGGTCGTATTTCTACCTCTATCGTAAGTGCTCAGTATCCGGACCGTCATCAGGTTCTGGAAAGCTTGGCACAAGCGCGTCAACTACCAAATATCGCTGAACTGGAAGAACTCTGGTTAGCGCTTCTGACTGAAATGACTCAGTCAGGTAAGGTATCTCGCTTCCAAGGCGAAGTAACCTTGCTAGAAGGTGGTTCAGAAGTTCGTGACATCATTCGTATCGGTTCATTCAACCTGATTTCGAACGGTGAGTACTTACTCTACAGTGACGCCACTGGCCAAATGCAGCCAATTGCTCGTCAGCCTTCAGGTTATATCCTGCGCGCTGCTCAGAATTTCGAGAACCTGCAGTCAGGTTACGGCGGCGTTTACCTTGACCCTTCACGTGGTCAAATCTTGAGCTTGTTAACGCAGAAGGCGACATTGTCTGAGCGTTATCACCAAGGTCAAGAAGTAGGTTATGCCATTACTGTATTGCTGGTACTTGGTTTCCTCATTGCGATTTACAAGCTTGTTACTCTAACTTTGGTTGGCGGACAGATTCGTGCGCAGCTGAAGAACACAGATAACCCTTCAGACAAGAACCCATTGGGTCGTATCTTGAAGGTTTACCAGAACAACAAGCATTCTGATGTTGAAAACCTTGAGCTGAAACTGGACGAAGCAATTCTCCGTGAAACGCCGAAGGTTGATGCCGGTGTGAACATTATCAAGATCCTTGCGGCGATTGCGCCTCTGATGGGTCTATTGGGTACGGTTATCGGTATGATCGGTACGTTCCAATCAATCACTCTGTTCGGTACCGGTGACCCGCGTATCATGGCAGGTGACATCTCAATGGCACTCGTTACAACCGCCATGGGTCTGATTGCAGCATTGCCACTTATCGTTATCCATAGCATTGTCGCTGCTCGCGCTAAGTCTATTCTCCATATCTTGGACGAACAGTCTGCGGGAATCATTGCTGCTCATGCTGAGCAAAGCAAAGCTCCGAAAGCTGCGGCGAAAGGAGAGTAAGCCATGCAATTGTACCTGATGGGATTATGGGAAACTGTCAGGGATTTTATTGGCACAGGTGGTGACGTACTTTACCTGGTGTTTGCAGCGCTACTAATCATGTGGATCTGCTTGGTTGAGCGCTACTGGTTTCTACTTAGTGTGTTCCCGAAGGAACGGGAACGCATTATAGAAAACTGGAAGGCTCGCAAAGACACCACCTCCTGGTACGCACATAGAATCCGTGAAGCATGGATTTCCGAAGCGTCCGAAAAGCTTACAGCGCGAATGCTGCTGCTGAAAACGATGATTGCCATTTGTCCATTAATTGGGCTTCTGGGTACCGTAACGGGGATGATTGCTGTATTTGAAATCATGGCCGTGCAAGGTACAGGTAATCCACGTCTAATGGCTGGCGGTATTTCGATGGCTACTATCCCCACTATGGCGGGAATGGTGGCTGCGCTGTCGGGAATGTTTTTTGTGCAACGTCTGGACGCTCGTGTCCGTCGTGCAAGAGCGCAGCTGATCGACAGCATGCCGCATCATTAAGAGAGTAGAATTATGGCACGTAAACGTTTACGCGAAGAGGAAGATGCGTCAATCGATATGACTCCGATGCTGGACATCGTGTTCATTATGTTGATCTTCTTCATCGTAACGACCTCGTTCGTTAAGGAAGCAGGTATCGATGTGAATCGTCCTGAAGCGTCACAGGCGACTCAACAGCCTTCGGCTAACATCTTTATTGCCATTCGTGAGAATGGTGAAGTATGGATGGACCGTCGTCAGGTTGACGTAGAACGGGTAGCTGCAAACCTGGAAAGATTGCTGGCTGAACAGCCGACCGATATGGTCGTTATTCAGGCAGACCGAGGCGCACGCCACGGTGTGGTTGTGCAAGTCATGGACCAAATCAAGGAAGCAGGTATTGCTCAAATTTCAATAGCCGCGGAGAACGATTAATATGGTGCGCGTATTAGTATCAATATTACTAGGCGCTGCTGTTACCTTCGCACTGTTTGTCTTGATGGCATTCCTGATCAGTGGCGGAGCGCAGCGGAGTGAACCGCCTGAAGCTCCAACCACGATTGATATCGTCCAAACTCAAGCGGACCAGGATGTGGATACGCGTCGTCGTACTCCACCTCCACCGCCTGAGCCACCTGAGCAACCGCCTGAGAGTCCGCCTCAGGAACCACAAACATCTGATGATGCGATTGGTTTCGATATGGGGTTTGACTACGATATCGGTGGTACTGATACAGGCTTGAGTGGTCCTGACGCTGGTTTAGGCCGCGACGGGGAAGCGCAACCGCTGGTACGTGTAGAACCACGTTATCCGCCGGAAGCGAGCCGTGATGGTATCGAAGGTTGGGTTCAACTACGTTTCACCATTAATGAAGTGGGTGGTGTAGAAGACATCGAGATCATTGCTGCAGAACCTCGTCGAATCTTCGACCGTGAGGCCCGGAACGCACTTCGCCGCTGGCGTTATGCTCCGCAAATCATAGATGGTCGTCCGGTTCGTCAGGAAGGTATGACAGTCCAGCTCGACTTTAACCTGGATGGGAGCTAACCATGACTAAGCACTTTTCAAGTACTATACTTGCGGTCGCTATGCTCCTGGGAGCGACCAGCTTAGCCTCTAAGTCGCATGCGAACGAGGACGGCGTTGGTTTTACCATTCCATCTCAGGAAGAAATCGATGCACGTCGTGACCGACGTCAGTCCTTTGCGCTCAATGAACGCTTGTCGCGTCGCGTTATTCAGGCCTTTGAACTCTATGAGGAAGAAGATGTCCTGGGCGCTATGCGTATTCTTGAGGACTCAAACCCGCGGACCAACTATGAGCGTGCTTACATCGCTCGAATGTTAGGTTCACTGGCTGCGGCGCTTGATGAAGAGCAAGCGCGTCCTCAGTTCGTAATTGAGCAGTTAGAAAAGGCTCTTGAGTTTGACATTTTGAGCTTTAACGACCAACGCGCGTCGCTGCAGTTGTTAGCCAATATGTATTTGCAGACTGAGCAATACCAAAAAGCGATTGATATGTTCATTCGCTACTTGCAGTTCGCGGGCGAATGGAATCCGGACGTGCTGTTCCGTATCGCCGCGTCACACATGGAACTTGAGAATTATCCGCGCGTTATTCCATTCGCTCGCAAGGCGATTGAGAACTACGAGCGGCCAAATCGCAATCCGTATGTGCTGATGGTGGGTGCGTACTTCCAGCAGGGCAATATTCCTGGCGCTATTAGCGTCATGGAAGAGGGCATTGTCGTGATGCCTGAAGAAACCCGTTGGTGGTCGCAATTGGGCGCATTCTATGCACTGAACGAAGAGTTTGATAAATCTTTGGCAACCTTGAACATCGCTTACGATGCGGGTTACTTGGAGCGTTCTGCTGACTTCCGTTATTTAGTGCAAATGTATGCGAACAATAGCATTCCATTTCATGCTGGTGAGGTCATGGAGCGTCATTTACGTCGCGGGGACATCGAGCCGACTCGCGCGAATTGGGCAAGTGCTGCGCGTAGCTTCTTTAGTGCGCGGGAATTCACTCGTTCAGCAGAAGCTTACGAGCAGGCGGTGGCTGTTGCAGAAGACGATGAGAACCGTATTGCTCATCTGCGCTCGCAGGGTGATGCTTTGATGCTCGCTGAAAAATATGTAGAAGCTTCACGTTCATTCCGCCGTGCCATTGAGTTAGGCCCGGATAATGATACATCGGGTCGCTTGTACATGAGCTTGGCTGAAGCGCACTTTTATGCGAACCAATACCGTCAGGCATTGGCCGCAGCAGAGAATGCACAGCGTTTCTCGGCAACTCGCCGAAATGCTGAAAGCTGGGCGAATTATATTCGCGATACAGCTGAGCGTCGCGGTGCAAGTATCTAAGCGAGACCGTAATAGCCTCTAGAAAAACCCGCCTCGGCGGGTTTTTTTTTCATCCCCCCCCACAAATCTCAGCTAACCCACTGATATTTCGCAACATCTAGTTTGGGGTCAGACCCTCATTTTTTCAGCTAAGTCATTGATACTTTGAGATATCTAGTTTTTGACTCTGACCCTGTTTAAGCTTTTCTCTATTTTTCATGGGTTTAGCGCTAAATTTGAGGGTCTGACCCCAATCTGTCATGGGGTTGTCATATTTCGTTGATATAACAGGCGCCCAATTCATTGTGAGAGAGTGCGTTATGCATTTTAAACGTTTCTTTCGGTTGCCAGCGCTCGTGATTGCGTTGGTGTCTGTTGTACTAGTCGGTTGTCAGCCTGTGGGCGATCTTGGTAGCCGCACAAACCCTGTGCGCTTGTATTTCACTCCTTCAGTAGACGCCGATACCATCGCGTCCAACTCTCGTGAGCTCCTGCAGTTTCTGGAAGAGGAAACAGGGTACTACTTCACGACTGGTATTCCCACTAGCTACATCGCCGTAGTTGAGGCCTTTGGCTCTGGGCGGGCAGACATCGGTGTGATGAACTCCTTTGGTTATCTGATGGCACACGAACGCTATGGTGCTACGGCACGCTTGCGAACAGTTCGCCATGGTGTTGATTACTATCAAGGTCAGATTGTCGCACGTAGCGACTCAGGGATTGAGACGGTCGCGGATCTTGCTGGACGTCGATTTGCATTTACCGACCCCGCCTCTACGTCAGGCTATCTCTTTCCATTGAAGATGATTCGTGAAGAAGGAGTGCGACTGGGTCGTGAAACCTTCGCGATGAAACACGACAGTGTTATTACCATGGTGTATCAAGGCCAAGTTGACGCGGGCGCAACCTATTACTCAGCGCCCGATGCAGATGGGAACATCCGTGATGCAAGGACTCGGGTGTTCACTCAGTTTCCTGATGTGGAAGACAAGGTACGGATTGTTGCTGTCACCGAGCGTATTCCAAATGACCCGTTCGTATTCCGTAAGGACCTGCCAGAAGATGTGGCTGAAGCCTTTATTACTGCCATTAAGAAGTTCCTTGATACGGAACGGGGTCGCGATATTTTCCGCAATATCTATAGCGTTGAGGGCATTGTTGATGCCACTGACGCAGACTACTTTTTACTCCGCGACACGATCCGAGCGATCGATATGAACGTGGAACAACTCGCAGGCCAGGAGGGCTAATGAGCCAGCTCGTACTCGAACATATTGGCAAGGTATACCCGAATGGTACGCGTGCTTTGAAGGCAGTGAATATCAGCGTTGAGCAGGGGGAGTTCCTTGTGGTGATCGGCTTGTCCGGCTCGGGAAAATCGACACTGCTGCGGTGTGTGAACCAGCTACACGACATTAGTGAAGGCAAGATGACCTTCGAGCAAGCCGACGTGACCCATTTGAAAGGTCGCTCGCTACGCCAACTGCGCTCGCGTATCGGTATGATCTTCCAACAGTTCAATTTAATCCCTAGAAAAACAGTGTTAACCAACGTGCTGTCGGGGGCGCTTGCACGGACTGGAATATTCAAGTCGCTGCTGGGAATTTACTCCAAAGCAGAGAGAGAGCTCGCATATCGGTACTTAGATATCGTTGGCTTGCGAGAGAAAGCCTATGTTCGTGCAGATAATCTTTCTGGTGGTCAGCAGCAACGTGTCGCCATTGCGCGAGCACTGATGCAGAACCCTAAGATTCTACTGGCCGACGAACCGGTTGCTAGCCTCGATCCGGCCACTTCGCATTCGGTGATGAAGTACTTGCAGAAGGTGAATCAGGAGATGGGCGTTACGGTCATTTGTAATTTGCACTTCCTCTCGTTGGTGCGCACTTATGCAACCCGTGTCATTGCCTTGAAAGGCGGCGAACTTGTCTATGAAGGCTCTCCTCAAGATATCGATGAGAACTGGTTTACTGCGATCTACGGCGAAGATGCTGTAGAAGTAACGATCGATTAAGGACTTTGACATGACCACTATTTCTTTCGCTCCTAAGCGCCACGTCGAGGTGCTCAAAGCCTGGATGATTGACACCTTGGTGTGGGGCTACACGTTCTTAGTGCTATTTAAGATTGTCTGGCAACGCATCATTCTTGATTTGCGTTTCATCGATTTCTCTTGGTCTGAACCTCTCGCCTGTTTGGCGCTTGGTGCAGTGGTTGCGTTAGCCATGTTCTTCACGCGTTGCTCTATCGGCAAGGCACTTTACGGCTTGATCGATTTTCAAGACGGCCGTTCTTGGGTCCGCGAATCACACGCGGTATTGACTCTTGTGGTGCTGGCCCTGACTTTCGTCGCCGGTATTATGGTCACGCAAGTGTCTATGCGGGAGTTTTTCTCTGAAAGCGGTTTGGCAGGCGCGCAGCGAATTTTCACAGCGTTGTTGAATCCAAATTTCGCCATTTTCGAAGATGCCTTGTTTGCTGCTATTGAAACGGTCTTTATGGCATTTATTGCCACGTCTTTGGCAATTCCCGCAGCCTTCGTGCTGGCATTTTTCGCCGCCCGGAATCTCATGAGCGGCAGCCCACTCAGTTTCGCTATATACAGCGTGTTACGTTTCTTTCTCAATGTAACGCGGTCAATCGAGCCTCTGGTTTGGGCGATTGTGTTTTCCGTTTGGGTTGGTATCGGCCCTTTTTCCGGAATGCTCGCGTTATTCCTGCATTCTGTGGCGTCTTTAACCAAGCTTTACTCGGAACAAATCGAGTCCATTAGCGACGGCCCTATTGAAGCAATGAAAGCGACCGGCGCGCATCCGATCCAAGTCATTTGGTATGGCGTGGTGCCGCAGATTATTTTGCCGTACTTGTCGTACACCATCTACCGCTGGGACATTAATGTGCGCATGGCGACGGTCATCGGCCTAGTCGGTGGCGGCGGTATTGGAACTATGCTCATGCAATATCAAGGACTTGCCCGTTGGAACGAGGTGGGTACCTTAGTGATTGTCATCGCAGCCATTGTTTGGTTGATGGATTATGCCTCAGCAAAAATACGTGCGCGTCTAAAATAACCCTGTCGTTTGTCGCATTCCCCGGAACTTTCAAGATCGGTGCGGATCAGATATAATCCGCACCGCGATTGTTCGGGGAAATCCCCCGATTTTAGCTTAATCTGTTGATTTATAAGATAAAGGTGTACTTATTATGGCAGATAACCATGAATTTAAAGAAGCAGCGAGCAAGCGCCATTTAGGCTACGCGGTCGCTGTATTTGTCGGTATCGCGATGCTGGCACCCGTACTACGGGTTGTACAAATCGTGACCGGAGCCTGATGCCGAGGACCGGTATTAGTGAATTCAGCATTAAGTACTTAGTATTTAGTGCTTAGAACAAAGGAAACTCGATGACACCAACGTTGTTACTGGTGGAAGATAACCCCAAAACTCGTGAACTTCTGCTCGCTATTCTAGCGACGAGCGGTTACGAGATCGCAGTTGCCGAAGATGGACTTGGGGCACTCAATCTTGCACGTAAATACAGATTCGATGTGGTGTTAACGGATCATAAAATGCCGCTAATGGATGGCCTCACGTTGATTCGGAACCTTCGTGAGCTTGAATCTTATGTGGATGCTCCTTTACTGCTGATGACCACTGACGATACTGTGCAGGTTGGTGAGCGAGCGGAGCGTATGGGCGCAGACCGAGTTTTCGCAAAACCTATGGATGCTGCGCTTCTGCGGCATGAACTTCTAGAATTTTCTCAGCGTGATGTTGCCTGATGACTCATTATGTATGTGCGGATCTACGTAGCGACTACATTGCTCGCTCCATTACCAATGTAAAAGACTTCCCCCGTGAGGGCGTCATGTTTCGGGACATTACGACAGCCTTGTCGAACCCGAAGGCTTTACGTTACAGCATTGATTTGTTTCATGAGCGCTATGAAAACTATGGCCTCACGCAGGTGGTGGCAGTTGAAGCACGTGGCTTTATTTTCGCTGCAGCACTTGCAGATCGCTTAGGTGTGGGTCTGACCCTGATTCGTAAAGCGGGCAAGTTACCGCGCGAAACCTTTAAAGAGAATTATCAACTCGAGTATGGCGTTGATTGTCTTGAACTTCATGTGGACGCCCTGAACAAGCGTGACCGTGTGGTTGTGATGGACGACATGCTGGCGACGGGTGGTACCATTGGCGCCGCTATCGATCTCATTCAACGCACTCCTGCAACTATCGTAGAGGCTGCGTTCGTGGCGGAACTACTGTATTTGCCAGGACGAAAAACACTCGCCCAAAAAGGCGTTTCAAGTTACGCCATAGTCGCGTACGATTAACTCTCTGCAGCCAGCTTCGGGTTGAGGCTGAACACAGGAGTGAACATGAGTTATCAGGTGCTTGCGCGGCAGTGGCGACCGCGGACCTTCGCCGACGTCGTCGGCCAACAACATGTCTTAGAAGCGCTGAGCAATGCCTTGCGACATCAGCGCCTTCACCACGCTTATTTGCTTTCTGGTACCCGCGGCGTCGGAAAAACCACCATTGCACGTATTCTTTCGCGCAGCTTAAACTGCGTCACGGGGATTACGCCAGAACCTTGTGGTACTTGTGAAGCCTGTACGCAAATCGATGAAGGGCGTTTTGTTGATCTGCTTGAAATCGATGCAGCGTCGCGCACCAAGGTTGAGGACACGCGGGAAATTCTTGAGAACGTCCAATATCGTCCAACTTCCGGACGCTACAAAGTTTACCTCATCGATGAAGTTCACATGCTCAGCCGCCACAGCTTCAATGCCTTATTGAAGACGTTGGAAGAGCCGCCGCCCCATGCCATTTTCTTGTTAGCCACAACCGACCCCGATAAACTGCCGGTGACGGTACTTTCGCGCTGCTTACAATTCAATTTGCGGGCGTTGACTCGCGAAGAGATTGCGGGTCAGCTCACCAAGATTCTGACTGCCGAACAGATTCCATTCGAACCGCCCGCACTTGAACTGCTGGCTCGCGCCGCGCGCGGCAGTATGCGCGATGCCTTGAGTCTGACCGACCAAGCTATTGCACAAGGTGATCAGGCCGTTGGCGAGTCGTCGGTCGCACGCATGCTTGGCAGCCTTGATCCACGCGACAACATGGCGCTGTTGAGTTACTTAGTGAAAGGCGATACCAGCCGCACCTTAGCGCACCTGCGTGGTTTGCCGGATCGAATGACGGATATTAGTGATGTGCTGAGCGAACTTCAGAATCTCTTGCATCAAATTGCATTGGCGCAGGTCGCTCCTGACTATACGGATTCGGCATTAGTGGCTCATCAAGAGTCATTTAAAGCCTTGGCTGAAGCAATTGCACCTGAACAGGTTCAAGTGTGGTACCGCATTGTATTGGAAGGGCGGCGTGAACTGCCTTACGTAACAGATGCTTTTGCAGGGGTTGAGATGACACTCTTGCGCTTGCTGAGTTTCCGTCCGCTTGCGTCGACTTCCGTACCTTCCACATCAGTATCGGCACCGGTAGCATCAGCACCGACAGCCGCAGTACCTGATGCAGGTGAAGCACCAGCGACACACCCGAATCCAAGCGCCAATCCAACATCAGCGGATGACTCGGACGGCCCGGATGACGAAATAAGTACGCAGGCCATAATGGCAGAACAAGCGCAGGTTTTAGCGCAAGCTGAAGTCATGCGTCAAGCACCGGCAACGCCGGCTCCCTCGGCGATGCCAGAAACGCGTCCGCAACCGAGCGCTCCGATGCCAGCCGCGACTGATGATCCGCTATCGAGTTTACTGGCAACGCGAGACGTACTGATTCAGCAAACCGCGAGTGAGCCTGGAAAGCCTGCGGCCAAGCAAGAGCCCCCAGCTTCTCAAGCGCCTTCAACACACCAAGGACCACCTGCGCGCCCAAAGATTGAACCGACGCCTGCGCCCGAGGTTCGGGCGTCGGAGCCTGTAGCATTGCAGCAGGGTGGGCCACTGACAATCTCGGATGACGTAAAAGTCGCGGCGGATGTAGACGCCTGGAGTGCGTCTATTGCAGGGCTCGGTGTGCAAGGACTGGCTCGACAGTTGTTACTTCATTCGGTGCTAGCCCAACAGGGTGAGGGTTATGTGCTGACTATTGATATGCAGCAGCAAACATTGGCGACCGAACAAACGGAAAGTCATTTGCGCCAAGAGTTGATGACTCTCATCGGCGACGCGCCACTGCGAGTCGAGTTTGGTCAACCGGAGCAGACTCCATTTGTGATTCAACAGCAGATTGATCGTTATCGACTACAACGGGCGGAATCGCGGATCATGGCAGACCCACGTATTCAACAACTCATGAAAGAACTGAGTGCCGAGGTTAAGCCGGGGACTATTCAACCGGAAGACTGAGCCTGTTATCATTGCAGACACGCAATGACCGATGGGAATTTCCCCTCATTTAGCAAAGAGAGATAGAACATGTTTAAAGGCGGTATGGGTAACATGATGAAGCAGGCGCAGCAGATGCAAGAGCGGATGCAGCAAATGCAAGAAGAAGTCGCGAAGATGGAAGTGACTGGCGAAGCCGGCGCGGGCATGGTGAAAGTGACTATGTACGGAAACCATAACGTGAAGCGTGTCATTATTGACCCTAGCCTATTCGGTGATGAAGACGATCGTGAGATGTTGGAAGACTTGATCGCCGCAGCAACCAACGATGCAGTGCGTCGGGTTGAAGAAGGTTCGAAAGAGAAAATGGCCAGTATTGCTGGCGGCATGGGTTTACCACCCGGCTTTAAGTTACCTTTCTAATAATTATGGCCGGTTTCAGTCCCGCAATCGCTGCTCTTATCCAAGCACTTCGTGTGTTGCCTGGTGTTGGGCAAAAAACAGCGCAGCGTATGGCATTTCAACTGTTGGAACGCCAGCGGCCGGGAGCCGAAAAACTCTCCTCAGCAATTTCTCACGCATTAGAAGTGGTTGGTCGCTGTCAGCGGTGTCGCACCTTAACCGAGGGCGACCTCTGCAGTATCTGCGATGACCCAGAACGTGCGACAGCGGGCTCGCTCTGTGTCGTAGAATCGCCAGCCGATGTTCTGGCAGTCGAACAAACCGGCCAATTTCATGGCCAGTATTTTGTATTGATGGGGCACTTGTCACCACTCGATGGTATTGGTCCCAGAGAAATTGGTCTTGATGTGTTGGAGCATCGATTGGCAGAAGGGCACGTAACCGAAGTTATTCTTGCCACCAATCCAACGGTTGAGGGCGATGCAACGGCACACTTCATCGCCGAAACCGCCGCACGCTATCAAATTGCAACCACGCGCATTGCCCACGGGGTACCTGTGGGAGGCGAACTTGAATACGTGGACCACCGAACCCTTGGTCATGCTTTTCAAGGTCGCAAAGAGTTCTCATAAACTCCGGCAAACCCTGCTGAATATCAATTCCTTCACTTTTTTGTATTGAAATCTCCCAACCCCGACCCCATTACTCTGACATCATTGGTTCTAATTGCACTTTGTCAGGAGATCTTCAGCTATGGCTGACACCCAACACGCAGAAAAACATGGATTTCAAACGGAAGTAAAACAGCTGTTGAATCTGATGATTCACTCGCTGTACTCGAATAAGGAAATCTTCCTACGTGAGCTGATTTCAAACGCCTCAGATGCAGCAGACAAGCTGCGCTTTAAAGCACTTCAAGACAACGCACTGTTTGAAGGTGATGCCGAGCTCAAAGTTCGGATCAGCGTCAACCCAGAGGCCAAAACACTTACCATCAGTGATAACGGCATTGGTATGACGCGCGATGAGGTGATGACCAACTTAGGAACCATCGCGAAGTCGGACACCAAAGAGTTTTTCGGTCAACTCAGTGGCGATCAAGCGAAAGATTCACAGTTGATCGGTCAGTTTGGCGTGGGCTTCTACTCTGCATTTATTGTCGCGGACTCAGTGACTGTGCGGACTCGTGCGGCGGGGACGCCTGCGAATGAGGGGGTTGAATGGATTTCAGCGGGTGACGGTGAGTTCACTATCGCATCCGTATCCAAGGAAGCACGGGGCACTGACATTGTATTACATTTGCGCGACGACGCGGATGAGTTCCTCGACAGCTGGAAACTGAAGCAAATTATCAAGACCTACTCCGATCACTTGAGCCTACCCGTGCAACTTTGGAAGGACGAAGTGCCTGAACGCGAAGGTCAGGACGGCGAAACTATTGCTGCAGAGCCGGGCGAGTGGGAAACCGTGAATGCTGGTAAGGCATTGTGGTTGCGCGAAAAATCGGAAGTTACTGAGGAAGAATACAAAGACTTCTATAAAACCTTAGCTCATGACTTCGATGACCCACTGTTGTGGAGCCACAATAAAGTGGAAGGCAAGCATGAGTACACCAGCTTACTCTATATCCCGAAACGCGCACCTTGGGATTTATATAATCGGGAAGCGCAGAAGGGCATGAAGCTCTATGTACAACGCGTCTTCATTATGGACGACGCTGAGCAGTTTATGCCCACCTACTTGCGCTTTGTTCGCGGCCTCATTGATTCCAATGATTTGCCATTGAACGTGTCGCGCGAGATTTTGCAGGACAACAAAGTGACGCGCGCCATGCGCTCAGCGAGCGCTAAGAAAGTATTGAGCATGTTGAGTAAGCTCGCCCGTGACGACGCAGAAGCCTATCACCAGTTTTGGGATGCCTTCGGTAACGTGTTGAAGGAAGGTCCAGCGGACGACCCGAGCAATACCGAGAAAGTTGCAGAGCTGCTGCGCTTCGCTTCCACCCACGAGGATATGGCGGAACAGCGGGTTAGCTTAGACGCATATATTGAGCGCATGAAAGAAGGGCAGGAGAAGATTTACTACATCGTTGCTGATAGCTATGAAGCGGCGAAGAATAACCCTGCGCTTGAGATTTTCCGCAAGAAAGGTGTGGAAGTGCTGTTGTTGTCCGATCGTATTGATGAGTGGCTCATGAGTCACCTGACGGACTACAAAGCGAAGTCTTTCCAGTCTGTAACCCGTGGTGATCTCGATCTCGGGAACCTCGATGACGAAGCGGAAAAAGCGGCACAGGAAAAAGTGGAAGAGGACTTCAAGCCAGTGCTTGAGCGATTCACTACTGCGCTCGGCGAGCGAGTGAAGAAAGTACGTGCGACACACCGCTTGACCGATTCACCGGCCTGTATTGTGACCGATGATCATGACATGAGTACGCAGATGGCGAAGCTGATGGAAGCTGCGGGTCAGAAAGTGCCGGAAACCAAGTATATCTTTGAAGTGAACCCAGAACATCCGTTGGTAAAACGCATTGCGGATGAAGCTGATGAAAGCCGCTTCGAAGAGTGGGCGCAGGTGCTGCTAGACCAAGCAACCTTGGCAGAGCGAGGCAGCTTAAAGGATCCAGGTAGCTTTGTGCGACGCCTAAACGATCTGATGCTGAAACTCGCGTAACGTCGAACTTCCGCAAGCCTGTTGGCTAGACAAAATAATAGGGCGTTAGACCAAGGTCTAGCGCCCTATTTCGTTGCCACACAGGGCAGCTTCGGGTAAAGTTGCCCGTAAATCTTAAATTATTATGACAACACTTAGGGGAACGACCATGCGCATTATCCTGCTGGGGGCGCCAGGCGCAGGAAAGGGCACGCAGGCCCAGTTCATTATGAATACTTATAATATCCCACAGATCTCCACCGGCGACATGCTGCGTGCGGCGATTAAAGCGGGAACCGAACTGGGGCAGAAAGCGAAAGCCGTGATGGATGCAGGGCAATTGGTGTCAGACGACATTATGATTGGTCTGGTGCAGGAACGAATTGCAGAGCAAGATTGCGCGAACGGATTTCTACTCGACGGATTCCCTCGTACCATTCCGCAAGCGGATGCCATGCAAGAAGCCGGTATCGTGATTGATTATGTTCTTGAGTTTGATGTGGCGGACGACGTGATTGTTGACCGTATGGCAGGTCGTCGCGTTCACCCGGGGTCTGGCCGTGTTTATCATGTGCACCACAACCCGCCGAAGGTGGAAGGTAAGGACGATGTCACAGGTGACGACCTTGTGATTCGTGAAGACGATAAAGAGGCGACTGTACGTAAGCGCTTGTCGATTTACCATGAGCAGACAGAGCCGTTGGTGGACTATTATCGCCAACTCGCAGCTCAGAGCAGTCTTACCTATCATAAAGTGGATGGAACGCAGAAAGTCGATGCAATTCATCAAGAACTGAAGAAGTTATTGGGATAATCCTTTTTACTCTCTGGAGATTGAATGATGTTTCTGCCAATCACGAGTTTGTTTGCAGGGCTACTGACCCTATTATTGATTGTTTTATCGATTCGCATTATCCGTATTCGTTGGCAGGAGCGCGTTGGGCTCGGCGTAGGCGAAAGTAAGGCTCTGGAAGCTGCAGTTCGCATTCATGGCAACTTCACTGAATACGTACCGCTGGCGCTAGTACTGATGGCGTTGATGGAACTCGGCGGAGCAAGTGCGGCGATTTTGTATGCTTTGGGTGGTTTACTCTTTATCGCTCGCATTATGCACGCAACGGGACTAACCAAAAGCGCAGGGGTGAGCATTTACCGGACTATTGGTGTGCTAGGCACTTTCTTTGTGTTGTTTTTCCAAGCGGCTTATCTGCTAGGTTACGTTGTAGGAATTTCATTTAACGCGTAAGTTCTGATGTCTATAATTGCGTTACACAGCTCCCAAAGCCATGGGGGCCAATGGCGTGCGTTAGCACGCCAACTTCCTTCCGAAGTATCATTTCAGTCACCCGATCTAATCGGTTACGGGCGAGCAATGCCCTATGCGTCGCTCGGTATTTCTACTCCGCATTTTCGGCTGCAAGATGAATTGAATGCACTGCAAGCCGCGGAGGTTTTTCCAGCGCGAGAACCCGTAACCTTACTTGGACATTCCTATGGTGGGGCACTCGCACTGAAATGGGCGCTTGAGCATCCAAGCCAGGTGGCGCAAATCGTGGTCTACGAACCAGTCGCATTTCATGTACTCGATCCAAAAAGTACCGCGCGTCGAGAAATTGAAGCAGTGGCTACTGCCATGGAATCCTTCTCGGCCGCTGAGGCTTGTGCGCATTTCGTAGACTATTGGAACCGTCCTGGCTATTTCGCAGCCTTGCCTGAAGTGGCTCAACAGTTAATGATCAGCCAACAGGACAAAGTGTCTGCCGATTTTCATGCGTTACTCGACGAACCGCATGCACTAGCAGATTATGCGGCCCTGGCCTGCCCAGTCACGTTAGTGGTTGGCCGTCAGTCGCCCCTATCGAGCCGCACGGTGGCCGCTGAACTGAGTCGTGTGATCAGTCACGCTAAAACAGTTGAAGTCATGGCGGGGCATATGGGCCCCCTGACGGATGCTCGCACAGTTAATCCTGTCTTACTCGATGCACTGATTGCAAAGTCACGCTAATACTTAGGTATTGCGCATTACGTTAAAGGAAATATCCATGCGGCACTTGTGGCCTGAAACTCGTAAGCTGGCATTGCTTACTGGGCCGATTTTGATTGCACAGCTGACGCAAGTCATGATGAGTGTGGTAGACACACTCATGGCCGGTCGTGTGGGTGCAATTGATCTAGCTGCAGTGGCGGTAGGTGGTGCCATCTGGACGCCACTGACGCTGCTAGTATTTGGCCTTGGTTTGGCGCTGGCGCCAGTTATTTCTCATTGTGACGGCGCCGGTCAGCGCACACAGGTCGCTCGACATGTGCAACAGTCTCTTTATACGTGCGCGATCGGCGCATTACTCACAGCAATCTTGCTGTACTTTGCACCGTTGTTTCTTGCCATTATGGATGTGGAAGAAGCCTTTCGGGTGATGACCTACGATTACCTGCGTTTTATTTTATGGGGCCTGCCTGCCTTCGTTTTATATATTGTGCTGCGCAATTTCTGCGAAGGCTTGTCCCACACCATGCCGTCTTTGGTGATTGGGATCATTGGTTTGCTGATCAATATTCCAGCCAACTACATCTTCATCTATGGAAAACTAGGCATGCCTGCATTGGGCGGTGCGGGTGCGGGTTTGGCGTCAGCTATTGTGCTGTGGGGAATGGCATTAAGTTTGCTCGCCTACGTGGTGTTGGCAAAACGTTTTGAGAAAGCCGCTCCATTTCGGCGTTGGTTTGCGCCCGACTGGGATGATATTTGGCACTTTACGCGTTTGGGTTTCCCGATTTCTATGGCTTTGTTCTTTGAAACCAGCTTATTCGCGGCTGTGGCAATTCTCATTGCGCCATTAGGGGCCGTAATGGTGTCCGGGCATCAAATTGCCTTGAATGTCTCCTCGCTGGTGTACATGGTGCCCTTAAGCTTGAGTATGGCGGTGACGTTAAGAGTTGGGTACGCACTTGGCGCGAAACAGCCAGAAGACGCTCTGAATGCTTACAAAGTTGCGCTTTTGATGGGCGTAAGTTTCGCTGCGGTGAACGCCCTAGGTATGTGGTTGGGAGGACGCTGGCTTGCCGGTTTTTATACAGAAAATCCTGAAATCATTGCTTTAGCCGGCACTTTATTAGGGCTCGCGGCGATTTTTACCGTGTCAGATACGTTTCAGGCTATCGCGATCGGCGCGTTACGCGGGTACAAGGACACCCGGGCATCGATGATTATTACGCTCATTGCCTATTGGCCTTTTGGCTTGTCGGTAGGCATCGTCTTGGGGCTGACGGATTGGATTGTGCCCGCTATGGGCGCAGCAGGATTCTGGATTGGCTTCATTAGTGGTCTTTCAGTGGCCGCAATTATGCTGACACTTCGACTCTTTCGAGTACATGCGCAACATCAAGATAATTCTCAATGAGGTATATGCACCTAAATTATAACGGTGCTATATTCACAGAGTGAACCATTGACCTTTGGTGTGCGTGTAACGCCCACATCCTTCGGAGTATCTGTATGTCTGAACCTACCAGTTTGGCTTTTCGTCGTAGTGCATTTCGTATTGCTGCAATCGTAAATCTCTTTCTTTTTGTTGTTGCCCTAGCTTTAGCTCCTTGGTATGGGACCTGGTGGCCCGCATTACTAGTGGGACTGCCCGCGTTGATTGTGCCTTGGTGGTTTTATCAAACAGTGGGTGACCATCCGTTAGCGCGCATTTCTTACGGCGTAAGCTTCATGCTCTTTGCCGCCTTGCACATTCACCAAAGTATGGGCTTTACCGAGATTCACTTCGGTATTTTCGTGCTTTTAGCGATTCTGATCGCATTTAGAGATGCTTGGGTGATCGTGGTGGCTGCAGCCACTATTGCGGTGCATCATTTGTTGTTTATGTATTTGCAAGCCAGTGGTGCTGGCGTTTACTTGGTGCCAGAAGCCGACGCGCGGCTTGGGATTATCTGGATTCACGCGCTTTACGTTGTGATTGAAGCCATCGTACTGGTGATTATTTGCCGAGCAAGCTTGAAGGAGGCTTATGAGACACAGTCTTTCTTCGATGTGACGGAGAAGCTTGTTGATAGCAGTGGCTCAATCGACTTAACGCAACGAGCCACGGAACATGGGTCAGTGCCGCTGGCGCGATTCAATTCGGTACTGGCGACCTTAGAAAACAGTGTCGATGTGATTCGAGGGTCGAGTCAACAGACGCAAGGTGCTGCTTCAGAGTTGGTAAATGAAGGGCAGGCGTTGAGTCTGGGAATGAAGGAGCAGCAAAAAGAAGTAAGTCGTATTGCTGCTGCGAGTGAAGAAATGACGCAGAATGTCATGCACACTGGCGAGCAATCACAGCAGGTGGTACAAGCTGTGCAAGAAGCCGGAGCCTCAGCTCGTGAAGGGCAAGAGGTGGTTTCCAAGACTCGGAATGCAGTGAGTGACCTGGCAGCATTGTTGAGTAGCTCTGAAGATAAAGTGAGTAGCATGGCGACTTCAGCGGAAGAGATTCGGTCAGTGTTGGTGGTGATTGATAGTATTGCCGAGCAAACCAATCTGCTGGCCTTAAATGCGGCCATCGAGGCGGCCCGCGCAGGCGAAGCCGGTCGGGGCTTTGCCGTGGTGGCGGATGAAGTACGTAATCTCGCGAGTAAGACTCGCGGTTCGACGGAGCAAGTACAGCGTACGATTGAGCGACTGACCAAAACCACCCACGAAGCGGTGGATGCCGTTGAACAATGTCGAAACAAGGTGGAAGAAACAAAAGCCTTTGCTGAAATCAGTGACGATGTGTTGGAGCGAATCGCTGTTCAATCGACTCACGTGACTGCTGAGATTCAAACCATCGCGGATGCTTTGATGCAGCAAAATTCGGCAAGCCAAGAAGTGACAAAGAGTACTCAGTATCTCAGTCAGCTCTCTGATGAGCGAGATCAGCAGGCTGATGCGGTGCTGGATATTGCGCGGGAATTGAGTCAAGTGGCCGATGAACTAAGTAAGGAAACGGGACGCTTTGCAGGCTAAATCACTCCTTTGGCCCGTCGTGGTGTTTTTGACTTGGATCATTGTGAGTTCTGTGGGGCTCTATGTCTGGGCCTTCTCTAGCTATGGTGAATTTGACCCACAAGGACAGCTGTACTCATTCTCGAGTGAATTCCAGATTCCTCAAGAACAAGTATTTCACATTCGAGCCAGCGGTTGCCGCTGTAGCCGTTACGCCGACCGTCACGTAGAACAAGTGTTCGCTGAACATGCCGGCGCAGAGTCATGGCTCAGTGTGGAAGAAGCCCGTGCAATGGGCTTCATTGTGCCTGCAACCCCAATGGTGGTGATTGTGCAAAACGGGCGTATTGCCTATGCGGGGCCTTACGCCACAGGTCCATTCTGCGCCGAAGCAGATAGTTTCTTACCGGAGATTTTAAGTGGCCAACGACAACTCGCTGGCCCTTGGTTGAATGGTAATGTAAACGCCTGCCGTTGTCTGACTTAAGCTGTCGTACTCGCCGATTCAGGCTTTCTGCGCTGGCGCAAAACGTCGGTGACATCCTGCAAACTCAGATCGCGTGCTTGCAGGACAACGAGCAAGTGGTAGAGTAAATCCGCACTCTCATTGAGTAATGCTTCATCGTCTTGCGCCACTGCGGCGAGGGCCACTTCGACACCTTCTTCACCAACTTTTTGAGCACAGCGTCGTATCCCGCTGGCGAGTAAGCTGGCCGTATAGCTGGTATCACTTGCGCCGCTTTGCTTGCGCTCGGCAATAGTACGTTCCAAATGACCGAGTTCGTACACCGCTGGCAGTTGTTCATGTTGCCAGCATGACTCAGTACCTAGGTGACAGGTAGGGCCGTGCGGTACTGCCATAGCTAGCAACGAATCCTGATCACAATCGACACTGAGCTCGCTTAGCTGCAGCACGTGTCCGGAGGACTCGCCTTTGGTCCATAAGCGCTGTTTACTGCGACTAAAGAATGTGACCTGACCTTGAGCCAGCGTATGCTGGGCAGCCTCAAGATTCATGTAACCTTGCATCAGTACCCGCCCGGTGAGGCTGTCTTGCACGATGCAGGGAAGTAGGCCGTCCATTTTGTCCCATGCGAGTGCGGTCAGTTGTTCTTCTCTTTCAATAATCATCTCAATTCCTTAACGCGTCGGGCGAATAATAATACCGTCGCGTCGTAAACTTTCCTTGAGTGTTTCGATACCAATGACACCCTTATGAAACACCGATGCCGCAAGTGCACCATCGACTCTAGCCTGTTTAAAAACTGAATGAAAATGGCTAATCTCGCCTGCACCGCCTGAGGCAATCAAAGGCACTGGGCAGAGCTGACGGATACTACTGAGCTGCGCAATATCGTAACCTTGGCGAACCCCATCTTGGTTCATGCAATTGAGAACAATTTCACCCGCACCGCGGCGCACAACTTCTTGTACCCAGTCTTGCGTTTCCCAGGCGGTTTTTTGAGTCCGAGTTTCGTCGCCAGTGAATTGATAGACTTCATAACGACCCGTATCGGCATTGAAGAAACTGTCGATACCAATGACCACACACTGCTGACCAAAAGCATCTACCAGTGCATCAATTAAATCGGGCTGGCGCAGCGCTGGAGAATTGACACTGATTTTATCCGCGCCCATGGCCAGAATCTCTCTGGCTTGATCAATGCTTTGAATACCGCCGGCGACCGCAAATGGAATATCAATCACTTCCGCGACGCGGCTGACCCAAGATTTATCGACTACCCGATTATCTGAGGACGCTGTAATGTCATAGAACACCAGTTCATCGGCACCCTCTTCGGCATATCGTTTTGCCAGCGGAACAATGTCCCCAATAATTTCATGGTTACGGAACTGTACGCCTTTGACCACTTGACCGTCACGAACATCGAGGCATGGAATTATGCGTTTTGCCAGCATGCCAATGCCTCCTCTAAGCTAAATTGTCCAGTGAGTAGTGCTTTCCCTAGAATCACGCTGTCACAGTTGGCCGCTTTTAACTGCACGAGATCATCAAGGCTAGCGACGCCACCTGAAGCTTGCCAAACTACTTCTGGAAAACGTTGCTTGAGATCATCGTAGAGGGCCACGTGTGAACCCGCCAAAGTGCCATCACGACTAATGTCTGTGCACAGCACATGACGACAGCCAATGGCTACAAAGCGCTCTAAGCATTGTTCTAAGGTTACTTCTGAATGACTCTGCCACCCATGAGTGGCGAGCCAGCGTTGACCATGTTCGTCAATGTTTACGTCCAGAGCTAAGACAATGGCTTCGGGACCAAACTCTTGAAACCACGACATGACCAACTCCGGTTCAGTCACCGCGAGTGAGCCAATCACGACCCGTTGAATACCCGCATTTAGCAACTGCTGCACGTCGTCTCGAGTCCGAATGCCGCCACCGGTTTGCACCGGTAAGCCAGTCTCTGCGGTAATCCGTTGTAATAATGCGAGTTGGCGCTTCGCAGGATCACGAGCACCATCTAAGTCCACTAAGTGAATATACTCGGCACCCGCATCACGATAGCTTTGGGCGACAGCCACAGGATCGGAGTGGTAGGTGGTTTGCTGGTTGAAGTCGCCTTTGAGGAGTCGAACGACTTCGCCGTTAATAAGATCGAGTGCTGGGATTAACATGCCATCTCCATGAAGTTCTTAAGAACGCGCGCACCTTCTTTACCGGAACGCTCTGGGTGGAACTGCACACCCATAAAATTGTTTTCTGCAATAGCCGCCGCAAAAGGCTGGCTGTATTCGCATTGTGCAATGGCTTTGTCGTTCACCGGTGCAGCATAGGTGTGAACATAATAGAACCAAGGATCGACTAAGCCATGAAACAGTGGGTGATCACTTACCATGGTTTTGTTCCAGCCCATATGAGGCAGTGGCATGTCATCACGATTCGTTAGCCGTTTGATCTCGGTGGAGATTACACCCAGCCCTTGGACTGGGTCTGTGCGACTTTCCGTTGACGAGTCTGCAAGCAGCTGCATGCCCAAACAAATACCGAGAACTGGCTGCTCAAGCGCGCTGAGGGTTGTAATCAGGTTCAGCTCTGCGAGTGCTCGCATGGCTTCGCCAGCTGTGCCAACCCCAGGTAATACGACGCGCTCTGCTTGCTTCAAATCGTCGGCGTTTGCGGTGATCACCGGTTGCTCGCCTAAGCGTTCAAAAGCGAACTTCACCGACGAAAGATTCGCACAGCGCGTGTTGACGATAGCAATACGCATTAGAGCACTCCTTTACTCGAAGGCATTTCGTTGCCTTCTTTGCGAATCGCCTGACGTAACGCCCGGCCAAAGACCTTAAATAAGCTCTCCACTTGGTGGTGACTATTGCCATCGGTGGTGCTTAAGTGCAGGCTGATTTTCATGGTATCCGCGAGCGAACGGAAGAAGTGCGGAACCATTTCAGTGCTGAGTTGGCCGACATTCGCTTGCGTAAAGTCTGCATTGAATTCTAGCCATGGGCGGCCTGAAACATCGATCAAGCATTCCGCCCGGCATTCATCCATAGGCAAGGCAAATCCAAAGCGACCGATACCGCGCTTATTACCCAGTGCCAAACGCAGCGCTTCGCCTAAGGCAAGGGCGGTGTCTTCTACCGTGTGGTGGTCGTCAATGTGGAGATCACCGGTTACTTCCACCTGTAGTGAGAACCCGCCATGTGTCGCGATTTGCTCTAACATATGGTCGAAAAAGCCGATTCCTGTCGCGAACTTCAATGGCCTAGGTTGATCGAGGTTCACCTGAATTCGGATTTCGGTTTCACGGGTTTTCCGCACCACTTCCGAGGTGCGCTCACCGCCAGTTAAATCTCTGACAATGGCATCCCAGCCTTGCGTGTCGCGTTGATATTGAATCCCGCGGACTCCCATGGCTTGGGCCATTTGTAAGTCGGTTTCTCGGTCGCCTATCACTGCAGAACGGGTAAAGTCGACCAAGCCTTGTTGCAAGAAGTCAGCGACTAAGCCCAGTTTAGGTTTGCGGCAGGCGCAGTTGTCAGACTCAAAGTGTGGACAGATTCTGACGTCGCTAAACTCAATCCCTTGACTGCTAAACAGGTTCATCATGGCTTGGTGTGGCGCGTCGAAGTCGGCTTGCGGAAAGCTGTCGGTGCTTAAACCGTCTTGGTTACTGACCATAACGAGGCGATAGCCTTCGGCTTGCAACTTTTGCAAGGCGGCAATAACGCCAGGCTCGTAAACGAGCTTATCGAGGCGATCGACTTGCTTATCTACGGCAGGCTCTTCGATTAAGGTGCCGTCACGGTCGATAAATAGAATTGCTTGTGCACTCATGACACCTGTTCCTCAAGTAAGGTTAATACGCGAATGAGTTCATCATTCTCTGCCGGGCTACCCACAGTAATGCGGACACATTCTTCCAAACCCAGCTGACTAGATTGATTACGCAGCAGAATGCCTGCGTCCTGACAGTGTTGCATGACAGTTGTAGCAGAGCGAACTTCGCAGAGAATGAAGTTCGTCGCACTCGGATAAAGGCGTGTGACCCAGCGTTGAGTTGCGAGAAACTCAACTAGCCGTTCGCGTTCACCAATTGCCTCAATCACATTCTGGTTCACTTGAATTCGGCTATCGAGACTCAAAGCCTGGGTGGCAATCTGAATACTCACGTCTGGCAGTGGGTAAGGTGCGAGTACTGGCACGAGCGCCTGCACTACATCCGGGTGCGCTAACGTAAAGCCCACGCGAATACCAGCAAGGCCAAAGGCCTTGGAGAGCGTGCGTGTTACCACCAAGTGCGGATAGTCCGCCATAAAGCGGGTCGCCGACTCGGTTTGTGCGTACTCAATGTAAGCTTCATCAACCACCACAATGGCGCGTTCGCGGGTCATTTCGAGTACAGCGCGAATGTCGTCTGCGCGTAACTGATTCCCCAACGGATTCGAGGGATTACAGAGAAAAACAACCTTCACGTCGTCGAGCGCCGCGCGAATGCCATTGAGATCCAATTGCCAGTCGTCCGCTGGTTTGTCGCTGCGTAGTAAGGGCACCCGTATCGTCGCGTTGTTATTCAGCGTCGCAGAAATGCTGTACATGCCATAGGTTGGCGGACAGATCAGAATGGCATCGCGGCCGGGTTCGCAGAATGCACGGATTAGCAGCTCAATGCTTTCGTCGCTGCCACGGTGGCTCATCACTGAGGTGATAGGAACGCCTGCATAGTCGGCGTAAGCGCGATTCAACGGCTCCGATTGGAAATTGGGATAGCGGTTTAGGTGCTCGGTAATCACTTGATATTCAGCGCTGTAGGGTGACTCATTGGCATTCAGCCAAATTTTCCCACCACTCATACTCCGTCGCGCAGAGGCGTAAGGAGTCATGTCCCGCAAGTGCGGACGCAGAAGTTGTTTTGCAATATTCATCGACCAGCCTCTTTATCAGAGCGAAAACGAGCGCTATCAAGGCGGAGTGATACCGCACGCAAGTGTGCGTCGAGTTGCTCTTCACCTGCTAACGCGATGATGGCAGGGCCCAGTGCTTCTAAGCCTGCCGCCGTGGCACGTTGTACCGTATAGCGACGATAAAAATCGAGTAATCCTAGGCTGCTGTAGTTTCGCGCAAAGCCATAGGTTGGCAAGACGTGATTAGTACCTGTCGCATAGTCACCACCGGACTCTGGCGTGTAGTGTCCGACAAAGACCGAACCTGCGCGAGTTAAACGCGGTAATAAGGGCTCTGCATCGGACAACTGGACACTTAAGTGTTCCGGCGCATACTGCTCGCTGATGGCAATGGCTTCGTCCAAGGAATCCGTGAGGATTAAACTAGAAGAAGCGAGAGCTTGCTGCGCAATAGCTTGTCGAGGGAGTGCCGCAAGCTGTTCTGCCAGTGCGGCACGAACGGCTGTGATGAACTGAGCTGAGGGTGACAGCAAGAGAACTTGTGAATCTGGGCCGTGCTCCGCTTGTGAGAGCAGGTCAGCGGCAACAAACGCAGGCTCTGCACTGTCATCGGCAATGATCAGAAGCTCCGAAGGACCGGCTGGTAGGTCAATTGCCGGGCCGCCTGCAATCTGGCTGACTTGTTGTTTTGCCTCGGTGACATAGCTGTTTCCTGGACCGAAAATTTTGTCTACTGCAGGAATACTATCGGTACCCACTGCAAGTGCGGCAACGGCTTGCGCGCCGCCCGCTAAGAAGACACGAGTCACATCACATTTTAATGCGGCATAGCAAATGGCGGGCGTCAATTCGCCGCTCTGGCTTGGTGGACTGATAAGTACGCGCTCACGGCAGCCAGCAAGTTGGGCTGGAATACCGAGCATCAATACGGTGCTTGGCAGACTGGCCGTACCTCCGGGAATGTACAAACCAACGCTGTCTAACGCAGTAAAGCGCAATTCACAGTGAATGCCCGGCATGGTTTCCACATACTGGTCTTGCGGGATCTGCGCTTGATGAAAGCGGCGAATATTGTTGTAGGCGACATCAATAGCCTGCTGCACAGACGCCGGGGCTTGTGCTGCAAGGCGTTGAACATCGGCTAACGGCAGCTCGGGAGTCGCCAAGGTGACACCATCAAAGCGAGCCGTATAGTCGAGCACAGCTTGGTCGCCACGCTCTTGCACGTCTGCAATAATGGCTGCAACGCTTGTACGCAAGGTATCACTCGTCTTTTGCACCGGACGGGCGAGGGCGGCTTGTTGTGCCGCCTGATTCAGCGTGCTCCAGCGCACCGCTTCTGGAATAATTAGTGTGTTTGGTACTTCCATCATTTCGCTCGCTCTCGCTAACCCAACATTTTTTCTATGGGTAAAACTAAAATTGAACTACAGCCAAGTGCTTTGAGTTGTTCCATGGTTTCCCAGAACAAGTTCTCTGTACTGACAACGTGAACCGCGACCTGGTCGTCGGTGTGGCTCAGTGGCAGGATGGTCGGCCGTTCAGCACCGGGTAAGATCGCCTCGACTTCGGCTAGTTTATCCTTGGGTGCGTGCAGCATGATGTATTTACTTTCTTTCGCCATTTGCACGCCGTCGAGACGGGTGAGAATTTTTTCTACGAGGGCCTGCTTCGTCTCTGCCAGTTCATCGACTCGTTGAATCAGCTGAACTTGCGAGCGGAAGATGACATCTTGCTCGACTAAACCGTTCGCTTCGAGCGTTGCGCCTGTCGAAACAAGGTCACATATCGCATCGGCGAGACCCGCTCGTGTGGCAACTTCCACAGAGCCAGTGAGCATAACTGTGCGTGCGTCTACGCCCTGTTGCTTTAAATAAGCCTCAGTTAGTCGCGGATAGGTGGTCGCCACTTTTTTGCCCGCTAAGCTTTGTACGCCCTTGTAGGTTTCCTCTTTCGGGGTGGCGAGGCTTAAACGACAGAAACCGAAGTCTAGTCGTCTTAAGGCCTTGAAGCTCGCTGGCTGACGCTTAATTTCACGTTCGAGGCGCTCTTCTTCCAGCACATTCTCACCGACTAGGCCTAAGTCGACCACGCCGTCCATGACTAAGCCCGGAATATCATCATCACGCACACGGAGTAAATCGACCGGATGACTGGTGCTGTGCGCCATTAAACGCTGCTCGTGCAGATTAAACTTGATACCACAGGCAGCGAGCAAATTGAGTGACTCTTTGCTTAGACGTCCGGATTTTTGAATGGCGATGGTGAGCCGCGTGTTATCTGTCATGATGTTTACCTCTAGAATGAAAAAACCCCCGGTAGGTACGCTTCCGGGGGTTTAAAAGTTTTTCCTGAGAAGGTACCGGCAATGCGGACCTTTCAGCATACAGAAAGGCCGCTACGTGAATGCGTGATGGTGGTGATGCACTGAATGCAAGTTGTATAGAGAAATCACTGTACGAGCCTTATATTTCTGTTTGGATGTTTCCAAGTTGTCCAAATGCTATCAAAACGCACCTGTGCGCGCAATCCTCTCGTGCAAATCTTTCTTAAATTGTTCAATTTTCCACCGGTTTAACCGATATACTAGTGAGTAGTGCAAAAATTAAGCACATGAAGGGAGGCTCTATGGTTAGCCAAGACATTATTTTCCCGCTCCTGCCACGCAATACCAGTGTGGATTTGAAGAGTGGGCTGGATAAGGTAAACCAAGTCCAGCGACTGAAGAAAAGTAGCGTGGTCTCAGAGGACGAGAGCAGCGAGCTTCAGCATGCGCGAGTGGAAGAGCGTCAGCGTCGTCAGCAGGGGGCCAAGCACGACAATCCTCAGCAAGAAAACGCTAAGCAGGACGAGAGTGCGCTAACAGAGTCGACTGAGCAACATGAGGTTCAGCGAAGTAAGCCACAATCTGCGCACGAAACTACAACGGAAGAGAATGTACCAGAAACCCAAATTAAAGGTCAGAATCTCGATACCTACGCTTAACCATTTACGCCGCCCCGTAGCGTACGGGGCAACAGCAAGGTGAAGCTCGTGCCTGCACCCAGTTCACTCTTCACACTAATATCGCCCTGCAACTTCTGCCGGACTAGATTGTAAACAATCGGCATTCCCAACCCAGTGCCGCCATCATTGCGCTTCGTCGTAAAGAAGGGCTCGAAGATACGTTGCAGTGTGTCTGCGTCCATGCCAGCACCGTCATCACTAAAGCGAATGCGGATTTGATCACCCTCAACCACCGTTGCTTCGATGGTAATGGTACCTTCTGACGACTCAAAAGCATGGCGAATCGCATTGGTGGTCAGGTTCGTCATAATCTGAGCCATAGCACCGGGAATGGTGACCATGCGAATGTCATTATTGGCCACAATGCGATAACTGACTTTGGCTCTTCGTAATTCGATGGAGAGCGTTGAGAGAATCTCTTCAAGATACTCGCGCAGATCGATTTCTCGCCGTTCTGCGACCATCTGATCCACAGCCACTTGCTTAAAGTTACTAATCAAGCGGGCCACGCGACTTAAGTTCTTTTCTGTCAGGTTGAGTGACTCTTCTGCTTTGTCCACAAAATTATTTAAGTGCTCTCGCGTCAACTGACCTTCTTCGATGAACTCTTTTAACTGTTCGCGGCGGTCATTCAACATGGAGGTGGCAGTAAGTGCCACACCCAGCGGTGTGTTTACTTCGTGGGCCACTCCGGCAACGAGATTACCAAGCGCAGCCATTTTTTCAGACTCGACAAGCTTGTCTTGCGCGTCGTTGAGCTCTTGGAGTGTGCGCATGAGTTCGGCAGCGGTGCGGCGCTTGTAGTAATAGAGCGAAATACTTAGGAGTGCGAATACGAGCGCGATAAAGAAGCCAATGCCTACGAACCATAGGTAATCCCGCTGTCGACTGATCGTTTGTTCCCGCGACTCAAGCAGTGCGAGCTGCTCTGCAATCGCTTCTCGTTGATCGCGCAATTGCTGTTGCTGTGCGGCAAGCACATTACGATTCCGCGCAATTCGCTCTGCAAGGGCGTCACTCTCTTGTTGTTTCTGCTGCAGCTGAACTTCCTTTTCTTCAAGCTGACGCTGCTGTTGCTCAAGAGCTATTTGTGAGGTGCGCAGGCTCTGCTGAATAATTGCGAGCTGTTCTTCTCGGGTAAATAGGCGTTGGCGTTGCTCGTCGAGCTCTTGCAATAAACGATTCAAAGTCGCTTGCTGAGACTCCATGACCAACTGTTTATCTTCAAGAGTACCGGCTTGTGCGGCTAGCACCGAATCGCGCTCTTGCACGGTTAGTTCGAGAATGGAGATACGTTCCCGTAGCTGACGGTTTTGCTGTTCCTGTTGTGTAATCTGCTCTTCCAACGCTGCGAGTTGCTCTAGATATCCTTGCTGTTCCTGCTGCAAGCTGCGATAGGCCACAACCATTTCCAATTCGACGCCACGCAACATCAGTAAGTCGGCGGAAGGCTGCAGACCTTGTGCTGAAATCCGGTCGTTATTGACTTGAAAGGCGAGGCGGTTTTGTCGTGACGGAATGAGATTAATCATTACGTCATCGCGGGTTACGCCACCTTCAGAAATTACGAGAATCGGTTGATTTCTCAAAGATGTGAACACACTCGCAAGTTGCGTGCTCGTGCGTGGTACAACAAACACAATGTCCACTTCGGACGCTTGGGTGGCACGCTGCATTTCGCGCACACGCAGTTGCATGCCGCGAATATTGGGTAACTGGGTTTCGTTCATTGACGCGTAAACAGAGGGCGCACCGAGTATGCCAATGGTTAGTTCAGTGCGATTTGTTTCATCAGGCCACCGCACGTAGCGGACGACGCTCGATAAGTAAGCGGCACGTAATTCATCATCAGTAATGTTTGCGGGTGTCTCTGCAGAGACTGCGCCGATCGAGAATATCAGCAAAAAACCGGCAAGAAGCAGCTTGCAGCTTCGCATCATGCGTGTACCCTGTGTGTTCATGAAAATAATAGTAACTCTTATCTTACCACAAATGACGTATGAGCCGCATTTCAGGAATATTTAGCCCCAAAGGGGAGTTAAGTCAGGCGCTACCTGGCTTTCAGCCGCGACAAGCGCAGCAGGATATGGCGGAAGCTATCCATGGCCTAAAGGCCAGCGGTGATCAACTTGTCGTTGAAGCTGAGACCGGCACCGGGAAGACATTCGCGTACCTCGCGCCTGCGCTATTACGCCGCGGTAAAGTGATTCTGTCAACGGGCACTCGCAACCTACAAGAACAGCTGTATCACCGTGACTTACCTCGTTTAAGAGACATTCTTGCACCTGACAAAATTGTGACCTTATTGAAAGGACGGTCCAATTACTTGTGCATTCAGCGATTAGAGCAGTTTAGTGCCGCGCCCGGTGATGTAAATGATGACGCGCTCAAACAATTACAAGTGGTTCGCCGCTGGGCGAATGCCACCAAGCTCGGCGATATTGGCGAACTTTCTGCCTTACCTGAGGACGCCGCGATTTTGCCACGTGTCACAAGTACGCAAGACAATTGTTTGGGTCGAGAATGCCCTCATTATGACGATTGCTATTTGGTCAAGGCACGGAAGTCAGCACTTGAAGCCGATATAGTGGTGGTGAATCATCATCTGTTTTGTGCAGATTTGGTTCTAAAAGACACCGGCTTTGGTGAATTGATTCCTGACGCAGAGCTAGTGGTCTTTGATGAAGCCCATCAGCTCCCAGAGATTGCGAGCCAATATTTTTCCGATTCGGTATCGACCCGACAAATTGTTGAGTTATGCCGCGATTTGCAGGTGGTCTACCAGACAGCGGTGCGTGACGCGCGCGCGATGTCGCAAATGGCGACACAAGTAGAACGCAGCGCCCGCGACTTGCGACTCACTTTTCCGTTAGATCCGGAACGAGGGAATTTACGCCAAGCGATTCAAGAGGATAAATTTGCGACTGCAGCGACTCATCTTGAAGAGCAACTGGAACGCTTACACACGTTGGTGAAGACGTTTCTTGGGCGGGATAAAACCCTCGACCAGTGTGTGGAACGCACCGAGCTGATTCTGAAACGCTGGCGCGAAGTGTTTGCGGTTGAGCGAATTGGCTACAGTTTTTGGTATGAAACCACGCCCCGACAAGCCAGCTTTCATCGCACACCTTTGTCTGTCGCTGAACCATTCAATCGCGTGATGGAAGAACAATCCGCGCGCTGGGTATTTACCTCTGCCACACTCACTGTGAATCATGACTTTGCCTACTTTAATGAACGCTTAGGGCTTAAAGCTCCAAAAACAGTGCAACTCAGCAGCCCGTTTAACTTTGCAGAGCAAGCACTCTTGTGTCTGCCACGCTATTTTCCTGAGCCACATCAGCGGGAAATGGTGGGCGCTTTGTCTGACCTCGTGGAGCAAGTGGTCGCTGCGAATGATGGTGGTACCTTCGTTCTCTTTACCAGTCATCGTATGCTTCAAGCCGTTGCGAAGCGGCTAGAAGATAAACTTGATCGCGATGTTTTAGTGCAGGGCTCGACGTCAAAGCGTGAGCTGCTGGACTCTTTCACTGCGAAAGGAAATGCCGTGTTACTCGGTACCAGCTCTTTTTGGGAGGGGGTTGACGTGCCAGGTGAGGCGTTGCGGTGTGTGATTATTGATAAGCTGCCCTTCGCTTCGCCCGATGAGCCTTTGTTGCAGGCGCGGGTCGAAGACTGCAAGCGACGTGGGCAGGATCCGTTTCGTGAAGTACAGCTGCCGCAAGCTGTGATCGCAATGAAACAAGGAGCCGGACGTTTGGTGCGTTCGGTAGACGACGAAGGTGTCCTGATTATTTGCGATAATCGTTTGCTAACGCGACCTTATGGTCAAATTTTTCTCGCGAGTTTACCACCCATGCAGCGAACTCGTTCCTTGGCGAAAGCACTCGCATTTTTGCGCCGAGAAACAACGAAATCTGATACACTTGCCGCCTCCAAATCCTCAGATCTTTCTGTGGATAATAAAACCTCTGACAGCTAATCAGGACCCAAGACATATGCGCCTTCTTGCAATTGATACGGCAACAGAATTTTGCTCAGTGGCATTGACCGATGGCCAAGCCACCTTGATACGCGGCGAAGAAGCGCCCCGTCGCCATGCCGATCTACTGTTGCCTTTTGTGCAATCGGTGCTTGCCGAGGCGGGTCTTTCACTCCAACAACTCGATGGCTTGATTATTGGTCGTGGTCCGGGGAGTTTCACGGGTGTTCGTATTGCCGCTGGGGTCGGTCAGGGCTTGGCGTTTAGTGCTGATTTACCTGTGGTGGGTGTTTCGAGTTTGCAAGCGATGGCGCAAGCGGCATGGCGACTGCACGAGGCAAGCCATGTGGTGAGCGCGATTGACGCGCGCATGGGCGAAGTCTACGTCGGAACCTACTCGGTGATTGATGGTCTGATGAGTAAGACAATGCCAGAGCAAGTGATGCCGCCGACGCAAGTCAGCTTGGCGTCGGACGTTGAGTGGCAGGGCGTTGGCACGGGTTTTGAAACCTATACCGAAATTTTACAGAACGCGGCGCAACCAGCGACTGTCCAACAACTCAAGGACATTCGGTTACCGCATGCATTAGACATGCTACCGCTTGGGCTCGCGGCTTTTACTCGGAACGAGGGTGTTGCTGCGGACCAGTTTGAAGTGCATTATGTTCGCAATGAAGTGACTTGGCAGAAACTGCCAGGGCGCGAATAAGGATAGAGCTGCGAATGATGACTTTGGATACTTCTCAAGCGATAGCAAGCCAAGCGTTAGCTAGTCAGACTGTAGGAACGACTGTTCCGCGCGGAAACGTGAATCCTATTACTGCGCAATCGCGTAATGAAGACAGACAGCCTGAAGCGCTTCCGCGACGCAGTACGCGAGTGGCCGATCTCGCGGCAGCTGCAGAACAACGTGCTGCTCTGACCTATGATGAACCCGCTGGTGATAGTCGGCGTGCGGTGAGTCAGTATCAGGACGTGGCAACATTTGCGAAACGAGATTCGTTGCAGCAAATGGTTGGAATCGACATTTACGCATAAGTCTCCGGAGGTGATGTATGTTAGTAAAAACCGGACAATGGTTACTGGTCATAGGAGCAACAGTACTCCTATCCGCCTGCGCCTCACGCTATCCCGAAGCGATTCGGGGAGATGGTGCTGACACGGTTGAATTTCGAGAAGCTGTGCAATCTCCTGAACTTGTGACTGGGCAACCTGCGCGCTGGGGTGGTGTGATAGCGGAAGTGACTAACCAAGAAAATTCGTCAGTGCTAGAGATTGTTGCCTTCCGTTTACGTAACACGGGTCGCCCCTTTATTTCAGATGACACGCCAGGCCGTTTTCGGGTTCGCGTAGACGGATTTGTCGATCCTGAAATCTATGCGCGTGGCCGAGCCATTACTACGCTTGGTACGTTCATGGGAACTGAAGAGGGAAGCATTGGAGAATACGTCTATCATTTCCCACTGGTACATGCCGAAGGTGTTCATTTGTGGCGTGAAGAGGAGCCGCGTGCTCGGGTTGATGTCATGTATTATGACCCACATTCTATTTGGCATCGTCATCGCTTCTATGGCACGGGACCTTATCGTTATCACCCGTACTATTTTCCACATGGTGTCCGCGGCCGCAACGTCGAAGGTGCGCCGGTTATTCAACAGTCACCGGTTCAGCAGCAGCGTCAACCGCCTGCGTCTGAGCGTCGTCAACGTCAGCAACAGCAAATTCAGTAATGCGGGAACAGTGGGTAGACACGGATGCACTCACCCTAAGCGCATTAACGTCTGAACATGATATCGGCGCCATGGAGGCGCCGATTATCGCACTGCACGGTTGGTTAGATAACGCCGCAAGTCTTGTCCCCGTATTAGAACATCTGCCTGCAACGACTCATTGGATTGCCCTCGATTTGCCAGGGCATGGTCACTCTCAACACCGCCCGACAGGCGCGCCATATTATTTTACCGAATGGGTTGCCGATTTAATTTCACTGATCACGCGGTATGACTTTCAACGAGTGCATTTAGTGGGTCACAGTATGGGTGGCTTTATTAGTCAGATTTTAGCGGCGGTGATCCCAGAGCGCATTGCTAAAGTAACGCTTATTGAAGCATTCGGGCTGCTCACTTATGACGAAAATGAAACGCTTGAAAAATTGCGCGGGGCGATGACAGCAAGACAAGCGCTCGCAGCAAAAGAGCCGCCTGTGTACCAAGACATTGAGCGTTTAGTGAAAGTACGGGCTGAATTAAATCAGTTGCGACCAGAACAGATCAAGGCTGTCGTTTTGCGTAATTTGATGCCAGCCGAAGGTGGTTTTGCGTGGCGGATTGACCCTCGCGTGCGATTGGGTTCACCCTTTCGATATACCGCTGGTCAAGCTCGCGATATTTTGGCAGGGCTCACCATGCCGGTGAAGTTAATTCGAGGCACTAAGGGGTTTAAGGACTTAGACACTGCGCTGACACACTGGCGAGAGCTCGTGCCCCAGTTGGAGGAATATATGCTTGAGGGTGGGCATCATGTGCATCTCGAACAGCCCATCGCGGTAGCCGAGCAGATTGCGATTTAAAGTAAGTGCTTGAAGAAAGTGTTTGAACTAATGTCTTTGCACCAAGTGCGTGAATCAAAAGGATTCATTTGCTAGGGTTGTATAGGTGCTAGGATTCACTGGTCGGATATGCGAAGATGACTGGCTATGTAAGCGTTGCGTAAAGCTTTTGGCTAAAGTTAACGCAGACTCATAAAACATTAAAACAGTTAATAAAAGATAAGAAGCAGGAGCACAAACGGTGGAGAAAATCTGGCAAAAACGTTATCCAAATGGTGTGCCGAACGAGATTAATCCGGATCATTACGCCTCTCTGGTAGAAATTTTCGAAGAAAGCGTAAAAAGCTATGGAGATCGTCCTGCGTTCGTGAACATGGATCGCACGATCACATTCGCTGAACTGGACACGCTGTCTGCACAATTTGCTGCTTACTTGCAGGGCTTAGGGCTGAAGAAGGGCGATCCTGTCGCGATTATGATGCCTAACCTGTTGCAGTACCCAGTCGCACTCTTCGGTGTGTTGCGTGCTGGTATGGTGGTGGTGAATGTTAATCCACTCTACACAGCCCGTGAATTGAAACACCAGCTGAACGATTCAGGTTCCAAGGCGATTGTGATTCTGAAGAACTTCGCTCACACGCTTGAGAAAATAGAGAAAGACGTCACGCTCGACAAAGTTATTTTGACTGGTATCGGCGACATGATGCCGACTCCAAAACGTCAAATCGTGAACTTTGTGGTGCGTTATGTGAAGAAGATGGTGCCGGCTTACAGCCTGAAAAATACCATTGAATTCAATGCTGTACTGGCTGCTGGGTCAGGTAAACAGCCTGCGCGTCCAGAGATGACTGGTGACGATCTTGCCTTCTTGCAATACACCGGTGGTACCACTGGGGTGTCGAAAGGTGCCATGCTGACGCATCGGAATATGGTGGCGAACCTAGAACAGGTTTCAGCCATGATTAATCCGTTGGTGGAGAATGGTAAAGAAGTCGTGATTACGGCGCTGCCGCTCTACCACATCTTCGCATTAACCGCGAACTGCCTAACCTTTATGAAGCACGGTGGTTGCAATATCCTCATCACCAATCCACGCGACATGCCAGGCTTTGTAAAAGAGCTTGGCAAGCATGAGTTTACGGTGATTTCGGGTGTCAACACCTTGTTCAATGGGCTGTTGAATACTCCGGGCTTTAGCGAGTTGGACTTCAGTAAGCTGAAAGTCGCTTTGGGTGGTGGTATGGCAGTTCAGCGCGCTGTTGCTGAGCACTGGGAGAAAGTCACCAACTCAGTGTTATTGGAAGGTTATGGCCTGACCGAGTGCGCACCAGTTGTCACGGTAAACCCTTACGACATCGAACACTACACGGGTAGCATCGGTATTCCATTGTCATCGACTGACGTGAAGATTGTTGATGAAGAGGGGAACGAAGTACCTCAAGGTGAGCCGGGTGAAATCCTAGTGAAAGGCCCACAAGTGATGGCCGGATACTTAGGCCGCCCTGAAGCGACTGCCGAAGCGATTAAGGACGGTTGGTTTGCTACGGGTGATATGGGGACAGTCGACGAACATGGTTTCTTCCGTATTGTCGACCGTAAGAAAGACATGATTTTGGTGTCGGGCTTTAACGTGTACCCGAATGAGATCGAAGATGTGGTGGCTAGTCACCCGAAGGTACTCGAAGTTGCTGCAGTGGGTTCACCTCATGAAGCTTCTGGCGAAGTCGTGAAGATTTTCGTAGTGAAGAAAGACAATTCACTCAGCGAGAAGGAAATTCTCGATTATTGTCGCGAGAACCTTACGGCTTACAAGGTACCGAAGTTGGTTGAGTTCCGAGATGAGCTACCGAAGACCAATGTCGGTAAAATCCTTCGTCGCGAGCTGCGAGACGAACAGAAGTAATGTCGATGCAGTACCGTATGATAAACGCCACCAGTGAGCTGGTGGCGTTTTGCGATCGGGCCCGCGAAAGTGGCTGGTTGGCACTCGACACCGAGTTTGTGAGAACTCGTACCTATTTGGCTGATCTGGGGCTGGTGCAGTTGCATGCCGCAGAGCAACTCGTGTTAGTTGATCCCTTAAATGGCGTGGACTTGTCGCCACTCTGGGAGCTATTAGCGGATCCCAAATTAGTGACGGTGATGCATGCGGGAGGGGAAGATCTCGAGATTATCGGGACCTATCAGCCGGGTGCGCCGGCACAAATGTTCGATACTCAGGTGGCATGGTCATTTCTCCACCAAGGCACGCAGATTGGCTATGCCGCTTTGGTCGCCGAGTTCTTCGATGTGACCTTGGATAAGTCACAATCACGGACTGATTGGTTAAAGCGCCCATTAACCGAGGCACAGTTAGATTATGCAGCTGCAGATGCGCATTATCTCGCGGCTATTTACCCTACGCTGCGCGAGCAGATTGAAGCTTCTGAGCAGTACCCGTTCTTCGTCGCAGAGTGTAAGTTTCAAGTTGAAAAGCGTACAAGACGTTTACCGGTAGAGTTTGCTTGGCGTGATGTGGGTGGTTTCGCTCATATGAAAGGTCAGCAGCGTGCGGTCATGGCGGAGTTAGCGCGCTGGCGTTTAGAAATTTGTCGTCGGGAGAATATTGCGTTGCCCTTTATGTTGCGTGACCCGGTGATGACTGCGTTGGCGCAACAACAGCCGAGCCAGCTCTCGCAATTGGCGCAAGTACCCGATATCCACCCTCGTGTGGTTCGCAAATATGGTTCGGCGATACTTGCTGCAATTGAGCGCGGACTCAACATACCGGAAGCCGATTGGCCGAAGGCCATTCCGCGTCTTGACGATCATCCTGCGTACAAGCGCTGGTTCAAAGAAGCGAAAGCTTTAATCGCTGAACGTGCAGAAGCCGCCGGTGTCGCCGCCACGCTGCTTGGCTCACGGAAACAAATTAATGAAGTGTTCATTTGGTGTTTGCATACTGATGACGCTGTCAAAGCTCAGGTACCGGGTCCCGAGCTCCTTTCGAGTTGGCGTTTAGAGGTGGCTGGGACTGAGCTACTTAAACTGACTAACGCTTTGTAAAATTCTAAAAAAGGAAGTCGAACATGTTGTGTGTTGTGTTGAAATCGACACGTAAGATGGATACCTATCTCTATTTACCGAAAGACGGAGATTTCGAAGCCTTACCTGACGAGCTGAAAACTTTATTTACGCCACATGAAGTAGCGATGACGCTCTACATTAAGCCAGGTAAGAAGTTAGCTCGAATGACTGGTGCAGAGCTACTAGAACGCCTTTCGGACACAGGATACTATCTGCAACTACCACCCGCGCATGATCATGCGTGGTAACGAAGAACTACAATAATCAGGAGAAGTACCATGCGTTATTGGTTGATGTTGGGCGTGTTGTCCATGGTAATGACCTATACGATGCCGGCACATGCCGTGGACCCCGCAGGTTTTCCGGCATACGTTGAACGGTTAAAGGCGGAAGCCTTGGAGCATGGTATTTCAGCCGAAGCGATTGAGCGGGCATTTGAAGATGTGCGCTTCTATGAGCGCGCGGTCTCAGCGGATCGTAGTCAGCCCGAATTTACTGTGACGCTTGATACCTATTTGCCCCGCGCAGTTCCTGATTGGAAGGTGCAGCAAGGGTTACGGAAGTGGGAAGAGCATCGAGAACTCCTTGAAGAAGTAGGGGAGAAGTTCGGTGTGCAGCCGCGCTTTATCGTGGCGTTGTGGGGTATCGAAACCAACTATGGTGGCTTCACTGGTAATTTCCGGGTGGTGTCAGCCTTGGCTACTCTTGCCTATGAGGGACGTCGCGAAGAGTTCTTTAAGCGTCAGCTGATGCAGGCCTTAGAAATTATCG
This sequence comes from Idiomarina sp., assembly GCA_020831965.1. Lineage (GTDB taxonomy): Bacteria > Pseudomonadota > Gammaproteobacteria > Enterobacterales > Alteromonadaceae > Aliidiomarina. The sequence goes on along the minus strand of JAFIFP010000009.1, from coordinate 155,221 downwards.
ATGCTGGACATATAGAGCCAGAGCAAATGCGCGGCTCTTGGGCTGGCGCGATGGGGCAAACACAGTTTATGCCGAGCTCCTTCTTACAGTACGCAATTGATTTCGACGAAGACGGTAAGATCGATATCTGGAATAGTTTCCCAGATGTCTTTGCTTCTGCTGCGAATTACTTAGCGACCGTCGGTTGGGACAATAGTAAAACCTGGGGACGGCAAGTGCGCCTGCCTGAGGGCTTTGATATGGCTCAAGCAACGCGCGACAACAAGAAAACACTCGCAGAATGGCAGGCCTTGGGCGTGCGCCGTTTCGACGGTGGTGATTTGCCAACGCGCGATATTGAAGCGGGTTTAGTCGCACCAGACGGCCCTGATGGACGGATTTATTTGACCTACCATAACTGGGACGTGTTGATGCGCTGGAATCGCTCCAACTACTTCGTGGTCGCTGTTGGGCATTTGGCCGACAGACTCCAGATGGCGCAGTAATGACCTTTTGGCAGGAAAAGTCGCTCACCGAGATGTCACCCTCGGAATGGGAATCTCTGTGTGACGGCTGTGGTAAATGTTGTCTGCATAAGGTGTTGTCGGCTCGAGAAGATGTCGCGGATGACGCACCTATGCAGGCCGACGATGAAATGCACTACGTGAATGTGGCCTGCCGCTTGCTCGATACGGAAACGGGGCGCTGTCGACATTACGAGAAGCGTTTAGAGTTTGTGCCAGATTGTGTGGTGTTAAGCCCCGCAGACCTTCCGCAAATTCACTACATGCCGCTTAGCTGCGCTTACCGTCGCTTGTATGAGGGCAAGGGATTACCCGACTGGCATCCATTACTGCATGGTGGCAGTCGTGAACCAATGATTGCCGCAGGTATGGCAACTACAGGGTACCCCCTTTACGCTGACGACGATCCCAACGTGGATGAAGATGATTTAGTGATTATTACCTGGCCGCAGCAGGGGTGAGAGTTTTTTCCAACCATAAATCCCCCCAATTACAATGCCGACCAGTAAATAAATAGCAAAGATAATGCGCATCCATTCGGACATCACTAAACCCATGAAAGACCAAGTATTGTCGGTACACAATCCGCCTGCAGCGAACAATGATGGCATCCACACATCAAGTGGCAACCAATCTGGAAATTCAGGATAGGGGCTACACATGACGAACAACGGGTTCGCCCGTGTTTGCAGCCAGACATGATGGTGGGCGCTCGCAAGGCCTGCACCTGCAGCCGTGAGCCAACCGGCAAAGCCGAAAACCCGTAAAGCCACGGCACGCGGGTTAATGGCGACGATCCAGGCCACCAGCGCGAGACCTATCATAGCTGTCCGTTGATAAATACATTGCACGCAGGGCTCCAAGTACATGACATACTGGAAATACAAAGCGATGAGCACAAAGCTCGTTGCCGAAGCGGCAAGAATAAGCCAAGCGAAACGATATTCAGGCCAACGAGACAGCGGTGGCAGTGACATGAGACGTCCTAAATTGATTACAACAACAGTGCTTTGGAAAATACCACAGCCGAGACTGTACTGCGAGTCAGGTTAAAGACTTGTCCGACCATTACCGCCGCGTTACAATTCAAGGCCGCAGCAGAATTGTCAGACGCTGACTTTCACGCGCAGAATTACAGGACCATCACTTTGACTCATATGATCATTAAGGCGAAAAGCCCAGCCGGCTTTGCCGAAGAATTCATTGTTAAATCGATCTGGAAAGGCGACTTCGCGCCAGGTTCAATTTTACCCGCCGAGCGCGAGCTATCAGAACTTATTGGAGTAACGCGCACAACGCTACGCGAGGTTCTGCAGCGGCTAGCTCGTGATGGCTGGTTGACTATTCAGCATGGTAAGCCCACGCGAGTAAATAACTTTTGGGAAACCTCTGGGCTAAATATTCTTGAAACGCTAGCGCGTTTAGATGAAGACGGTATGCCGGACCTTGTTGATCACTTGCTGTCTGCGCGGACGAATATTAGCGCGATTTACATTCGTGCTGCACTGCGTCATAACCCAGATCGTTGCCAAGAAGTGATTGCCGAATCAGCGGCGCTCGAGGATACATCGCGTGCTTTTGCTGAATATGATTATCACCTCAATCATGAATTGGCGTTCGCATCGGATAACCCCATTTATGTACTAGTGCTTAACGGCTTTAAAGGCCTTTATGCACGTATTGGTCAATTCTACTTCTCTAAGCCCGAGGCGCGTGAGCTGGCGCGTCAGTACTATGCGCGCTTGTTGGTATTAGCAAGTGAAGGCAACCACAATGAAGCCATGAATTTGGTGCGGCAGTACGGCTATGACTCCGCGGCAATTTGGCAAGAGTTGCGCTCCTCCATTCCAGCGAACTTGGTTGAATGAAAGGATTGAGCAAGTAAACGTCAGTCACAAAAAAACGCCCTTCAATGAAGGGCGTTTTTATTTGTACTGAAAACTGCTTAGCCAAAGTTTTTGGCAGCAAAGTCCCAGTTTACGAGTGACCAGAATGCTTCCATGTATTTTGGACGTGCATTGCGGTAATCGATGTAATACGCGTGTTCCCACAGATCGACTGTCATGACTGGCGTTACACCTTCATGGGTCAATGGAGTTTGCGCGTTACTGGTATTGATAATGTCGACAGTGCCGTCAGACTTCTTGACCAACCAAGTCCATGAAGAACCGAAGTTGTTTACGGCACTCGTTGTGAAGGCTTCTTTGAATTTATCAAAAGAACCCCACTTGCCATTAATGGCGTCGGCAAGCGCTCCTGTTGGCTGACCGCCACCATTTGGGCTTAAGCAGTGCCAGTAAAACGTGTGGTTCCAAACTTGCGCGGCATTGTTAAACACACCGCCGTCAGAGGTACGGATAATTTCTTCAAGTGACTTGCCTGCCAACTCAGAACCTTCAACCAAACCATTTAATTTGTCCACATAGGTCTGATGATGCTTACCGTAATGGTACTCAAGCGTTTCCGCTGAAATATGTGGCTCAAGGGCGTTTTTCTCGTAAGGCAATGCGGGTAATTCAAAAGCCATAATCTGCTCTCCGTCGGTTGTGAATGCGTCACCAAGAAATATCGGGGATGCACGTTCTTGCGTGATTTCTAGCAGTCCCTAGTATAGCGAGTTCTGCTTATCGGCTCCACTTGATAAAAGCCTGATATCATTAGACTACGTGAGGTCTAGGAATTGGGATTTCAAGGGCGCATCTGGATTTTTCATATGGTATACTTGCGGCCGCTTTTTCAACTTGTAGCGAGGTAACCTATGGACAATTCAAGTCAAGATTTACAGCAAGGTACTGTCGAAGGCAGCGTGCAAGATACTGCTGCGCGGATTCACGAGCAACTCGCTGAGCACGCGGTAATCTTGTACATGAAAGGTTCTCCGAAGTTGCCGAGTTGTGGCTTCTCGGCGCAAGCGTCACAGGCCCTTATGAGCTGTGGTAAGCCATTTGCCTATGTGGATGTCTTACAGAACCCAGATATTCGAGCTGAACTGCCGAAAATAGCAAACTGGCCAACCTTCCCACAGTTATGGGTAAAGGGCGAGTTAATCGGTGGCTGTGACATTATTTTAGAAATGTATCAGCAGGGCGAGCTACAAACGATTATTTCAGAGGCTGTGCCAGAAGAGCCAAAGGCCGAATAACGCAGCATCTGTCGTGTCAGCAAGTAAAAGGAAGATGTCGTTACGTACGGGTAGCCTGGCGTAACGGCAGAACTTCGGTTCAAAAAGGGAATCCCCTCAGAATTTCAATCAATTTTCATTCAACATAAATCAACTATAGGAGATATAGCATGGCTGTATTGGTCGGTCGTCAGGCCCCTGATTTTACTGCGGCAGCGGTCTTGGGTACTGGTGAAATTATCGAAAACTTCACCTTAAGCGAGCAAATCAAAGGCAAAAAAGCGGTACTTTTCTTCTACCCGCTGGATTTCACTTTTGTTTGTCCTTCTGAGTTGATCGCTTTCGACAAGCGTCTCGCGGAATTTGAGAAGCGTGGAGTTCAGGTAATTGGTGTATCGATTGACTCGCAGTTTAGCCATAACGCTTGGCGTAACACGGCAGTTGAGAATGGCGGTATTGGTGAGGTGAAATATCCTCTGGTTGCCGATATTAAGCATGAAATTTGCCAAGCATACGACGTTGAACATCCAGAAGCAGGTGTTGCTTTCCGTGCGTCATTCTTAATTGACGAAGAAGGCCAGGTACGTCACCAAGTCGTGAACGACCTGCCACTCGGTCGTAACGTTGATGAAATGCTGCGTATGATCGACGCGTTGAACTTCCATCAGGAGCACGGTGAAGTGTGTCCTGCGGGCTGGACTCAGGGCGACGAAGGCATGAAAGCGGACGCGCAAGGCGTTGCAGCTTACTTATCGAAGAACAGCGATAAGCTGTAAGTCGTTCAGATGTTTGAAATACCCTCAACTCTCCGAGTTGGGGGTATTTTTTTGCTAGAATGGCAGCATCGTAACATCAGGAGTGTGCCTTTATGCTGAAGCCCGCAGACCGATTTGGTCACATTGATGATATTGTCCATGACCGCTGTGTCCCCAATCAATGTGTACTCTGTGTGCATCCAGCCCTATCGGAAGTCAAAGTGTTAGACGCCTTATTGGGATGCAAAGTGACCCATACCTCTTTGATGTTAAATGGCTCTTGCGCAGTTTTAACCTATGGGCATGGCCGTCTTGCTCGCAAGGCGAATGCCGCGCACCTTGCGTTGGAGCTTCCAAAGCTTTATGTCAGTCCGGGAGTCGTGGAAACGCTCACCAAAGACAAAGCTCAAATGTTCTCAATGACCGTCGATCAGTTAGGTCATGTTTATCATGCGACTTCTCCGGGCTATTTCGAAGAACTCCTATCAATCACTCAGTCACAGATGGATGCGGATGATGTGCAGGCGCAAGTTTCAGACTTGAAAGCGCAATGGCAATCGGCAGGCATCAGCCGTTGGAATCATCGCTATGTCAGTCCAGAAGCGATGCCTGAGGACGGGGTGATTGTCGTCTTGCAAGCACCTGAAGATCCCTGGCTCGACGATGGCGCTGAACAAAGTTTTAGCGACGAAGATGTCTTAGCTTTTGCGCAAACTCAGTTCCCCGATAGTCCTATCGTAACGGTTCACCACGGCGTTTCGATCGCGAGTTGGCTGCGGAAGGCAAGGGCGCTTGTGACAGTCTCATCGCCATTGGGAATTGAAGCATTAATGCATGATGTTCCAGTCTTTACCCTGGGCATGCCCGCCTATGCGGGGCGCGGCTTTACAACAGATCAATTGGTGCCGCCGCCGGGACGAAAAGAGAGCTCAGAGGCGCAGTGGTTATTCACTTACTTGCTGCAATACAGTCGTTATGTTCACCCCGTATCACAGGAGCGTGTGACCCTAACTGAGCTCATCAGCTACTTCGCGGAACAACGGGAAGCTTTGCAAACTGCATTCGCAGAAAAACAGGCGCAGTGGGAAAAAATGCCCCGTTGGCTGCGCTGGTTAATCAAGCAACTCGACTAGTCTGCAGTGGCAATCGGCCAGCCGCCGAGGTCACGCCATTTATTGACGATATAGCAGAAGAGTTCAGCGGTACGTTCTGTGTCATAGACCGCGGAGTGTGCTTCTTTGGGGTCAAACGCGATCTCTGCCGCCTGGCATGCTTTAACCAACACGGTTTGTCCCAAAGCTAACGCCGACAATGCGGTGGTGTCGAAGGTTACGAAGGGGTGGAAGGGGTTGCGTTTCAGGCCTGCACGTTCAGCAGCCGCCATCATAAAGTTGTGGTCAAAGGTCGCATTGTGTCCCACGAGCACTGCGCGCTGACAACCGGCTTCCTTCTGAGCTTTGCGCACGGCTCTAAAAATGTCTCTCAGCGCTTCTCCTTCAGGAACGGCGCCACGCAAAGGATTGTGCGGTTGAATGCCATTGAAGTCAATCGCCGCTTGTTCAATGTTTGCCCCTTCAAAGGGCTGAATATGTGCATGATGCGTAGCAACGGGTTTGAGCGTTCCGTCGCTGTCGAAATCTAGGAGTACTGCGGCAATCTCGAGTAGGGCGTCGGTGCGGGCGTTAAAACCACCTGTTTCAACGTCAATTACGACCGGTAAATACCCTCGAAAGCGGGCTTTCATTAACGACTCGTGTTCGCTCATGCATACTCCTTACTTAATGGCCGGAAAGTATGCCAGAAAGGTCGTCAGAATGCTAAAGACTCAGCGCCTTGAGCCGATACTAAGTAGACGAAATACACAGATAACGAGGTTCGCCATGACGACTCGCGCTTATACCGCTACGTTCGCTCTAATGTTACTAGCAGGAATGACAGTGCCACCTGCTGAGGGCGCGGTGCGTCATTATGGTGCCCAGCTTGAGCGCTCGGAATGGAGAGTGAGTCAGTACTCACCACTGCAGTGCACATTAGAGCATGCGATTCCGCGCTATGGTGATGTGCGTTTTCTGAGCGAAGCAAGCCGTGAAATGAACATGCGTGTAGTCGTAGATATGCGGCGTTTACCAGACACCTATGACGAGGCGGAGGTACATTCGGTGCCGCCAGCATGGCGTCCAGGAGCCGCACCTCGCAAGTTGGGCACACTGCCCTTATATCGCCAGTATGATAGCGAATTGGGTAAGCAAATGGCTTGGGTGTTGTTGACCGAGCTTGAGAAAGGCATGGTTCCAACCATTTCTTATCAGGATTGGCATAATGAGCAAGACCATGTGCGGGTGAGTGTTTCTGCGGTGAACTTCCATGAACGCTATCAGGATTTCCTTGATTGCGTGGCGAATCTGCTGCCCTTTGGCTTTGAAGATATTGCGTTTACTGTCCTGAATTATCATGAGCGCTCCACGGAACTGACCAATGCATCAAAGCGTAAACTCATGCGAGTAGGTGAGTTCCTAAGTCATGACCAAGATATCGAGTTAGTGCTTATTGCCGGTTATACCGATGCCTATGGAAGTCGTGATGAGAATCAGGAATTGTCGGAAGCGCGCGCGCGATCAGTGAAAGATTTCTTGATGAGCCAAGGCCTGAGTGAAACACAGATTTCAATTCGTGGTCACGGCGAGATGCGTCATTCTGCGGGCAATGAAACGGAAGTTGAGCGGGCGCAAAACCGCCGCGTGGTAGTGCAGATTAACCGCCCCTTCGATCAGCAGCTATTGGGCAGTCGCTAGCCTGAGTACTATTGGGGAGTCGTGTGAGCGACTACCCCTCGCTTTCCGTCTTCTGCTTGAACTCGCATAAATCTTCAATAATGCAGGAGCCACAGCGCGGTTTACGGGCGATACAGGTGTAGCGACCATGCAAAATGAGCCAATGGTGCACGTCTACTTTAAACTCGGCCGGCACGACCTTAAGTAACTTCTGCTCCACCGCATTGACGGTTTTACCCGGTGCAAAGCGCGTGCGGTTACTCACTCGAAAAATATGTGTATCCACGGCAATAGTCGGCCAACCGAAAGCCGTGTTTAGCACCACGTTAGCTGTCTTGCGGCCGACTCCCGGAAGCGCTTCTAACGCTTCTCTACTTTCAGGAACTTCCCCGCCGTACTGCTCAACTAAAATACGGCACGTCTTAATGACATTTTCGGCTTTGGTATTGAATAGGCCAATGGTCTTGATGTAGTGCTTCACACCATCTACACCCAAGGCCAGCATATCAGCAGGATTATTGGCAATTGCAAACAAAGGGCCGGTGGCTTTATTGACACCCACATCGGTGGCTTGTGCAGAGAGTAACACCGCAATCAGGAGTTCGAACGGGTTACTGAAGTTCAACTCGGTGGTTGGCGTTGGGTTGTCGTCGCGCAAGCGAGTCAGGATCTCAATACGTTTTTCTTTATTCATACGGCTATTGAGCAGTCACTCGGGCACGCTGCGCTTTCTCGACAGGTGCTTGTGCTGCTTTCTCCTTGCGATAGCGATCGATCACGTTCTTCAAGGCAATCAGGAACCCCATACCAATAAATGCACCTGGCGGCAGTACTGCAAGCAGCAAGGGGTAGTCAAATTGAATCAGTTCAATACGCAGTGAAGTCGCCCATTGGCCGAGTAAGAGCTCTGCGCCATCGAGCAGGGTGCCTTGCCCTAACACTTCACGAAGTGCTCCTAAGGCGACTAACACGAGCGCAAATCCTAGCCCCATCACAAATCCGTCATAGGCGGCTTTATGCCATGGGTTCTTTGAGGCATAGGCTTCGGCACGACCGATGATGGCGCAGTTCGTCACGATCAAGGGAATAAAGATACCAAGTGCCATATAGAGGCCGTATGTAAAGGCATTCATAGTGAGTTCGACCAGCGTCACAAAAGTCGCGATCACAATGACGAACACCGGAATTCGAATCTCGTTTGGCACCCACTGTCGAACGAGAGAGACAGTGACATTGGACCCGACTAATACAAGTAAAGTGGCGAGTCCCAAACCAAGGGCATTTGTTACCGTGCCCGTGACCGCGAGGAGTGGACAGAGTCCAAGTAACTGCACGAGGGCAGGGTTATTTTCCCAGAGGCCATTCTTAGTCAGTTCTTTATATTCTTGCACGTCGCTCACGAGGCACCTCCGGAGACACATTGGATGGGCGCATTGAAGAGAGCATCACGGTTCTCAGTCGCGTAAAGCACAGTCCGTTGGACAGCGTTGATGACCGCGCGAGGGGTGATAGTCGCGCCAGTAAACTGGTCGAAGGCTCCGCCGTCGCGTCGGACACGCCAACGTGGGTCATTTGAGGAGCGGACCTGTTCGTCATTGAAGCTAAGAATCCAAGAGTCACGGCGTAACTCGATTTTGTCGCCGAGGCCAGGGGTTTCCCGATGAGAGAGTACTCGTACTCCTTTTACTCGCCCGCTAGGGGCTACTGCGACGAGTAGTTGAATATTGCCGCTATAGCCGTCAGGTGCCGTGGTACGCAGCGCTAATGCGACGGCTTCGCCGTTACGGCGGGCGCGATAGACTTGTTGTGGCTGAGTGCTGCCGAGTGCATCGGGCTCGATAACTTCAGTACAGTCGGCATAAAAATCGTTCGTGTACTGAGTGGCTGGCACCAGTTCGTTGAGTGTACGTAGTAAGTCACTGCGTTGTTGCGCGGCGATACGGTCAGCGGTCAAGAACTGAGTTGCAATGAGAAGACTCGTGGCGGCTAATGCAAAGGCGCCTAAGATCAGTCCATTGCGCTTCATTTTTGTCAAAATCATGAACTGCTGCCTCCCGTTGAATGCCCATAGGTACGGGGACGGGTGTATTGATCGATTACTGGAACGCACAGGTTGGCAAGTAATACGGCGAAGGCTACTGCGTCAGGATATCCACCCCAAGTGCGAATCACGTAGATTAAAACGCCGATCAGCGCTGCATAAATGAGTTTGCCGCGATTAGAAGTCGCCGCCGACACAGGGTCGGTCGCGATAAAGAACGCGCCTAGCATTGCAGCGCCACTAAATAAATGAAGGTTGATACCGGGCAACGTATCAGGGGCGATGATGGCGCCGAGCATGGCACAGAAGCCGAGGGCACCGAGAAATCCTGCGGGAATATGCCAAGTGATGACACGTTGTTGTAAAAGGAACAACCCGCCGAGTAAGTAAGCCGCATTCACCCATTGCCAGCCCATGCCAGCAATACCGGAGAACATGGGATGATTCAGGGCCTCTGACAACGTGAAGCCGCGCGCCAGTTCAGTTTTTAGATGATCCAAAGGTGTGGCCATAACCACCGCATCTAGCATTGAGCTTTGTTCCACAAGACGTACTTGGTTAAGGCTAAAGCCTTCCGAAGTATATTGAGTGAAGAATAAGGCGAGGCTATCGAAGAAGCCGGGATGTGCGCCGGCGAGATTTACGGCAGGCATCCAGCTAGTCATTTGCACGGGGAAGGATATTAAGAGCAACACATAGCCAGCCATAGCGGGATTAAAGACATTATGACCGACGCCGCCGAACAAATGCTTGACCACACCGATTGAAAAGACTGTGCCTACGACAATAATCCACCAAGGTGCGAGCGGCGGAATACTTACCGCGAGGAGCACCGCTGTAACTACTGCTGTGTAGTCTTGTAATGCTTGTCGAATTGGCCGTTCGCGAGCAATCAGGCAGAGTGTTTCGGTCAGTATTGCGGTCGCAATAGCGAGGGTGAGCTGAAATGCGATACCCCAGCCAAAGAAATAGAACTGGGCAAGCACACCCGGCACCATTGCGAGCAACACAATACGCATCAGATCCTGTGTGGTACGGCGCTGATGGTGATGGGGTGAGGATGCAATAAAGAAACTCATGATTCGCTATCATCCTGTTTAGTTGCAGCTGCTTTCTTGGCTTTAGCACGGGCGATGGCTGCGGCCACGCGTGCTTGTTGTGGTGACTGTTGTGCTGGCGTTTGGTCTGCGCTCGCAGTGTCGGCGTGCGCCTGCTGTTGCACAGTTTGAGCATCGGCTTGTTGTAATGCGGCCTTGCGTGCTTTGGCGCGTGCAACTGCGGCCTTGACTGGATCTTGTGCGTCGACAGCCGGGCGAGTTGCTGTAGCCGCTCGTTCTGCAAGTGCTTTTTCCCGAGCTTCCGCCGCTTTCTTGTGCTTTTCAAGACGCTCTTGTTTCTCGCGCTCTAAGCGTGCTTGGCGTGCCTCGAAGCGTTGGCGTGCAATATCAGCTTTCTGTTGCTCAATGACTTGTTCGCGAATTTCTGCTTTTGCTTTTCGGTAGTAGTGCACCAGAGGGATTTCACTCGGGCACACATAGGCACAGGCTCCACACTCGATACAGTCAGCCAAGTGATGTTCCTTCAGACCGTCATAATCTTTGGCTTTGGCGAGCCACTGAAGCTGCTGTGGTAACAAGGATGCAGGGCAGACCTGTTCACAATGACCACAACGAATACAGGGCATTTCGGTCGCTGCGGCAGGGAGTTCTTGTGCTGTCGGTGCGAGTATACAGTTTGTACTCTTAATAATTGGAATTCGGGTGTCGGCGATCGTAAAGCCCATCATGGGACCACCCATAATAATACGTTGCTGAGGTCCAGGAACGAGGCCTGCATGCTCTAGCACATGGGCAACCGGAGTTCCCAACAGTACCCAGGCAGTACCTGGCTCTCGTAGCGCTTCACCGGTGAGGGTAACTACCCGCTCCAAGAGTGGTTCCCCGTGATACACCGCTCGAGCGACCGCATAGGCGGTGCCGGTATTGTGCATCAAAATACCGATGTCTGCAGGATAGCCGGTTGCCGGTACTTGTTTTCCCGTTAGAATTTGAATCAGCTGTTTTTCACCACCTGACGGATACAAAGTGGGAATAACCTGCACACGCATATGGCTATATCCCGCCACTGCGTCAGACATGGCTTGAATCGCTTCGGGTTTATTGTCTTCAATCGCGATAATGGCTTCAGGGCGCCCGATAATCTGCTGCAATAACTGGATGCCCTGCACGATAGTCTCAGCATGCTCGCGCATCAAGCGGTCATCGGACACGATATAGGGTTCGCACTCAGCACCATTGATGATGAGCACATCCACATGCTGTGGCTGGCGTAATTTCTGCGCCGTTGGAAAGGCGGCCCCACCCAAGCCAGCAATACCGGCCTTCTGGATATGAGCGAGCAGCTCTTGTGTGGAGCGCTGGTGCGGGTCTTCGAGGCGAGCAAAGGTTATGGACTCATGTTCACCATCGCTTTCGAGCACAAGTGTCGGCTCTGGAATGGCCGATGGATGATTAGATGGATGCTGAGTAATTTCTTTTACAATACCCGAGGTCGGCGCGTGCACTGGCACAGCGCCTTGAAGACCTGGTTCAGTAAGCGCTTGTCCGCGCCGGACACGCTCGCCCACGGCGACAATCAGATCACCAGCCAAACCGATATGTTGGCGCAGCGGAATATAAAGCGTTTGCGGCACCGGTAAATGGCGAATCGGAGACTGATTCGCCAGTGACTTCCGTTCTGGTGGATGAATACCGCCGGGAAATTGCCAGAGTTGAATCACATCAGCCATGTTGTGACTCCTTGGCTGATGTAGTTGCATCTATTACTTGCACCGGAATGGCATCCAGATCCCAACGCCAACGGTCCGGCTTCGGGGTTACTGCAACCATATCGATGCAATCTACCGGACAGGGCTCTACGCACAGGTCACATCCTGTACATTCGTCCGCAATGACCGTGTGCATTTGCCGAGTCGCGCCAATAATGGCGTCTACGGGGCAAGCCTGAATGCATTTGGTGCAGCCGATGCACTCGTCTTCGCGAATAACCGCGACTTTCTTTATGTCTTCCACGCCATGAGCTTCGTCCAACGGCTTTGCTTCGCGCCCAAGCAGATCAGCAAGCTTTTGTATGGTTGCTTGGCCACCGGGAGGGCATTTATTCAAATCGTCGCCATCGGCAATCGCCTGTGCATAGGGACGACAGCCAGGATAGCCGCATTGGCCGCACTGAGTTTGCGGCAAAATTTCATCAATTTGTTCAACAATGGGGTCACTGTCTACGCGAAAGCGCACGGCTGCGAAGCCGAGTATGAGACCGAAGATCACGGCCAAAATAACCAGAGCAATGATGCCGGTGACTAAACTCATGAGAGTGCCACCAACCCGCTAAAGCCCATGAAAGCTAGGGACATTAAGCCTGCGGTAATCATACCGATAGCGGCCCCCTTAAAGGCGACAGGGACGTCTGCAGCCGCAATGCGCTCGCGCAAAGCTGAAAACAGGACCAGTACTAGGGAGAAGCCGAGTGCTGCACCAAAACCAAATACGATAGATTGGATAAAGTTGTGCTGTTCGGTGACATTCAGTAACGCAACACCCAGTACGGCGCAGTTGGTCGTAATCAGTGGCAGAAAGATACCGAGTAAACGATATAGGGTTGGACTCGTTTTATGCACCACCATTTCGGTGAACTGCACTACAACGGCAATCACCAGAATGAAGCTCAAGGTCCGCAGCGCCATGAGATCGAGTGGTTGCAGAATATATTGATTCACCAGATAGCTGCTGACTGAAGCAAGCGTGAGTACGAAGGTGGTGGCCGCCGACATGCCAATCGCAGTCTCGAGTTTGCTTGAGACTCCCATGAAAGGGCACAAGCCCAAAAACTGGACCAGCACAAAGTTATTTACCAGCACTGTCGCGATCAGCAAAACTAGAATTTCAGTCATGAACTTTTCGTTGTTGGCACTCGCGCTCTTGATAGTCGATGAGGCGCGTCGCGAGCGCATAAAAATAAAGGTCTATTATCCGTATTTCGGGCGCTCGGTACAACGGCGAAACGCGAGGTTTTTGTGCGATTAGGCGAAATCCGCGAGCAAGTTAGTAGCCTTTTCGCTAAGATAAGCTGCAAAGTCCCTTGCTCGGTAGCTAAGCATAATGAAGTCAGAAAGAAGGAGTAACCTCTGACCTACTTGATTAAACAACTTCGGGCGCTTGATGAGGCCGCATTCGACTGGGTATTTCGGAGTACTCGCAGTTTGCGGAAGACGCGTCTGGCTTTCTGGTTCTCGCGCAGTGGTGACGGGCCTTATTATGCTTTGTTTGCGCTGTTTGCCATGATTGCTGCAGTGGAAGGCTCGTGGCTGTTTGTGCAACGAGCTTTGCTAGCGTTTGCCATTGAAATCCCTTTGTTTATTGGACTTAAGCATACACTGCGTCGTTCGCGTCCGCGTTCACGCCCAACGATTCGTCCGGTCATTACCCCGGCGGACACTTTCAGTTTCCCCTCCGGCCACTCGACGGCAGCATTTCTATTCGCTGCGCTCATTGTGGCTAGCTTTCCGCTGTGGACTAGCGCTGTTTATTTGTGGGCATTGCTGGTGGGTGTTTCACGCGTTGCTTTAGGCGTTCATTTTCCAAGTGACGTACTGGCTGGCGCGCTGCTTGGAACCGGTATTGCATTTGTGGTGATGGCAATTTTGCCCTAACAACAGACCGCAAAAATAAAGTGCACACATTCCATGTATTTCACATGAGCGCGTTAATTTGAACTTGGGAAACGTTGAGATGGAGCCTGAAAGATGGCTCCCCAGGTTGGATTCGAACCAACGACACATGGATTAACAGTCCACCGCTCTAACCAACTGAGCTACTGGGGAATAGAAGACCTTCTGATGTTATTAGCGGTTGGCTCCCCAGGTTGGATTCGAACCAACGACACATGGATTAACAGTCCACCGCTCTAACCAACTGAGCTACTGGGGATCCGCTTAATAACGGGGCGGAATCTTAATGCGCGGAACAGGTGGTGTCAACCACTCCTATCACAAAATTGCTGCTTTCACGTGTAATTGCGGGAATTTTATCCGGTTTTATTGGTTTCGATTAAAAACTCACCTCAACTGGCTATTTTTCCATCTTTTCTGCCTTCTCTGTCTTGGAGTGATCCAAATGCCGCGGTCACTTGTCGCAAGATCATTATCCACAGAAATTGTGATCCCGCGCCCTCAAAGGGCTAGCCGATCTTATCCACGGTTTCTGTGGATAACTTTGTGGTTAACTCTGTGAGAGCATATAGAGGATGCGGTATGCAGCGAATTTAGTGGGTTGGTTAAATTATGGCATGTTTTTTATTTTCAATTAAAATCAAATGGTTAGGTGTATGCTGTATATAGGTACAGGCTCTGATAAATGTTAAATACATGTGACAGTGGGTATGCACTCACTTGTGCATGATTTCGGCAAAACGGTGGAAAACTCGTCAGTGGGCTAGCGGGTAAGTAGTCACTTTCACCAGAGGGATTGGTTTACGGTTTTTATCAGAATTCGCTGATAAACGACAAAAGAAGCTGATGACATTTGATATTTTTAAAGTGAGTTATCTCAGCTTAAAAGCGCTAAAAATGGCCCTGTAAAGCGTTCAGTAGGTTTCGTTTGATCTCAGGAGGGGGTGAACCAAGGTTTGCAAAAGAAAAGGGCCAGAAATTGATTCTGGCCCTTCAGTCAATAGACGCGCGGGTACTTGCTACTGGGCAAATGCCTGAATACGTTTGACGGCTTCGTCTAATACTGACTGACTTGCGGCAAATGACAGTCGAAAGTGACCGGGTGAACCAAATGCACTGCCAGGAACCAACGCAACTTTTTGTTCTTCCAGTAAGAGTTCGCAAAGTTCCACATCGGTCGCTACACCCTTAGCGGTCATCAGGCCTTCAATATTTGGAAAAGTGTAAAAAGTGCCGTCACCGACGATGGCACGAATACCAGGAATGGAGTTCAAACTTGCCACCAGCTGATCATGGCGCATTCTAAACTCTGTAACCATTTGGCTAATGAAACTTTGATCACCCTGTAAGGCTGCAAGTGCTGCATATTGGGCAATCGAGGTTGGATTCGATGTACTCTGCGATTGCACTTTCTTCATAGCCCCAATAATAGGTGCTGGCCCGGCTGCGTAACCAATTCGCCACCCTGTCATAGCGTAGGCTTTCGATACGCCACTTAATATTACGGTGCGGTCGATAAGATCAGGTGCCACCATGGCGATATTCGCGAAGGGCTCGGCAGACCAGAGGATGTGTTCATACATATCATCGGTCGCAATCAGTACCTGTGGGTGCTTGCGTAATACCTCAGCGAGGGACTCGAGTTCGGCAGCGCTATACGCCATGCCCGTAGGATTCGATGGGCTATTCAGAAACAGCATGCGAGTTTTTGGAGTAATGGCTTGTTCGAGCTGCTGAGCTGTAATTTTGTATGCTTGCTCAATACCTGCGTCGACGATAACTGGAATACCACCCACTAGGGTTGTCATGTCGGGATAAGAAACCCAATAGGGGGCAGGGATGACAACTTCGTCACCTTCATTAATCCACGCGGTCAGTAAATTGAAAATACTGTGTTTGCCGCCTGCGGAAATCAACACCTGTGATGGGGTGTAATGTAGGCCATTGTCACGTTGAAACTTATCGCAGACCGCTTGTTTGAGCTCTGGAATTCCATCGACCGCGGTGTAGCGCGTATAGCGCGCATCGATTGCGGCTTTGGCCGCTTCACAGATAAAGTCAGGCGTTGGAAAGTCTGGCTCGCCGACTCCTAAACCAATGACGTCATGACCGGCAGCTTTGAGTTCACCAGCCTTTTGGCTCACCGCAAGCGTTGGTGAGGGTTTAATTGCATTAACACGGTGTGAAAGTTTGTAATCCACAGAAGTACCTGTCTGCGTAGTTGATGGTCTGAGACGCCGAAGAATCGCGGCTAAAAATAATCTCAGCACTATATGTTGGCGTGCTGCAAAAGTCCAGCGAGGAGCGCGTTGCTCATTGGTATTTGCAGCCGATTTTCAGTACTATAGACGGCCCTATTTTAGCCTTGCCTGAATCCGACAGGGCCGCAGTTTCGAGGAGTTTCCATGTCATCCGCGTCGTCTTCACGCGCACTGCTTACGGCCCCTGTTGGAACCACGTTGTGGTCAATGACGTGGCCGATTATTGTGGGTGTCGCGACGCTGATTAGTTTCAACGTGGTGGACACACTCTTCATTAGTTTTATCGGTACTGAAGAGCTTGCAGCGGTTGGCTTTACTTTCCCTGTTAGTTTTACTGTCATCAGTCTTACTATTGGTCTTGGCATTGGCACCTCCGCCGTAATCGCGCGGAAGCTCGGCTCCGATGATAATGAAGGCGCGCGCCAAGTCGGTAGCAGTGCACTTTACCTTGCCGCACTGCTTGTTGGCTTCCTAGCCTTGTTGTTCTTTTTTCTGACCGATCCCATATTCAGAGCTCTTGGGGCGACCGATGATCTATTGCCGTTAATTAAAGAATATATGTACATTTGGTATGCAGGAGCCGTACTGCTGGTTATCCCCATGATCGGGAACAGTGTCCTGCGCGCATCGGGTGACACCAAGACCCCATCGTTGATTATGGGGTTGGGCGGACTGCTAAATGCCATCCTCGATCCGATCCTGATTTTTGGTTTGGGCCCTATTCCTGCACTTGGCTTGCAAGGTGCGGCACTAGCGAGTGTGATTGCATGGGCCGTTGGTTTTATTCTGATTATCCATTTGCTGGTATGGCGCAAGCGATTGATTGATCTCGTGCCCCCCGGTTTACCGTTATTTATTCTGTCTTGTCGCAAGCTACTCACGATTGGACTCCCCGCAGCTGGGGCCAATATGTTAACGCCAATAGCGATGGCAGTCATGACGGCCATCGTGGCGACTCATGGTGCTGAAGCAGTTGCCGCGTTTGGCGTGGGCTCACGGCTGGAGTCCTTGGCTTCCATTGTAATCTTAGCGTTGTCCATGAGCTTGCCGCCCTTGATTAGCCAAAACTTTGGTGCAGGCCGAATGGATCGCGTTCGTGAGGCTTATAAAACCGCGCTGATTTTTGTTCTATTACTTCAGCTGGTGGTGTATTTGGCGCTAGTGCTCAGCGTGCCCTTACTACAAATGGCATTTGCGCGAGACGAGGAAGTGGCGCGAATCATCGCTTGGTTTGTGTGGATTATGCCACTTGGCTATGGTCTGCAAGGTTGCATTATTCTGACAAATTCGTCGTTGAATGCGTTACATAAGCCGCTACAAGCATTGAGTTTGAGTGTTGTCCGATTGTTTATTATGTTTGTGCCCTTGTCCATTCTAGGGAATTACCTTGCTGGATTGCCCGGATTGTTTGCGGGTGGGGTGGTTGCCAATGTGTTTACTGCGGTTCTCGCATATCGATGGTTTATGCGCGTGAGCGAAGCCGAAATGGCAGAGCAAGAAGCGTTACAAAGGAGTTGAGTGTGGTAGAGCGCGAAGAGAAGGGGCGGCCGTTTCAGCTGGTTTCAGACTATGAACCTGCGGGTGATCAGCCAGCCGCCATTGAAAAAATTATCGACAACTTGGATGCAGGTTTGGCGCATCAAGTGCTACTTGGCGTAACGGGGTCGGGGAAAACCTTTACGATGGCGAATGTGATTGCCAAGACTAACCGCCCAACCCTCATTCTTGCGCACAACAAAACATTGGCAGCTCAGCTCTATGGCGAAATGAAGGAGTTCTTCCCAAACAACGCCGTGGAGTACTTTGTTTCTTATTACGACTACTATCAGCCCGAAGCTTATGTGCCGACGACCGACACCTTTATTGAGAAAGACGCATCGATTAACGAGCATATAGAGCAGATGCGACTGTCCGCGACCAAGGCCTTGATGGAGCGTCGAGATGTCGTGCTCATCGCCTCTGTCTCAGCTATTTATGGTCTTGGCGATCCTGAGTCCTATATGAAGATGATGCTGCACATTCGCCGCGGTGACATTATTGATCAGCGCGATATTCTGCGCACGCTTGCCACATTGCAATATAAGCGCAACGACCAAGCGTTTACACGAGGCACTTATCGAGTGCGCGGGGAAGTGATTGATATTTTCCCTGCCGAGTCAGAAGAGCTGGCCGTGCGGATTGAACTCTTCGACGATGAAATTGAACGTATCAGCATTTTTGAGCCATTGACCGGACAAGTGATTCAAGCCGATTTGGCGCGTTATACCGTTTATCCGAAGACGCACTATGTTACACCACGTGAGAAAATCGTCGATGCAGTGGAACGCATTAAAGAAGAGCTCAAAGAGCGTCGTCAGCAATTCCTCGATAACAGCAAACTCATTGAAGAACAGCGCATTCGTGAGCGCACCCAGTTCGACATTGAAATGATGTTGGAGCTCGGGTATTGCTCTGGAATTGAAAACTACTCGCGCTATCTTTCCGGTCGTGCGCCGGGAGAGCCGCCACCGACGCTAATGGATTACTTGCCAGACGATGCATTGCTGATTATTGACGAGTCTCATGTGACAGTCTCGCAAGTAGGCGCGATGTATAAGGGGGATCGCTCACGCAAAGAGAATCTTGTGAACTACGGATTTAGATTGCCGTCGGCTCTTGATAATCGCCCACTGAAGTTTGATGAGTTCGAAGCCATTGCGCCACAAACGATTTATGTGTCTGCAACACCTGGAAATTACGAAATTGAGCGTTGTGGTGGCGAGTTCGTGGAGCAGGTGGTGCGACCTACGGGCTTGATTGACCCGGAAGTGGAAGTTCGACCGGTGGCAACCCAAGTGGACGACGTGATGTCTGAAATCCGAATTCGGCAAGGGCTGAATGAGCGAGTATTGGTCACCACCTTAACGAAAAGAATGGCCGAAGATTTGACTGACTACTTGGCTGAGCATGGAATTCGTGTGCGTTATCTTCATTCGGATATTGATACGGTTGAGCGCATGGAAATTATCCGTGATCTGCGATTGGGAGAGTTTGACGTGTTAGTGGGCATTAACTTGCTGAGAGAGGGCCTCGACATGCCTGAAGTTTCTCTTGTCGCGATATTGGATGCGGACAAAGAAGGCTTCCTGCGCGCAGAGCGTTCCCTCATACAAACCATGGGGCGGGCGGCTCGAAATGTGGCAGGAAAAGCGATTCTTTATGCGGATCGTATTACCAACTCGATGCGTAAAGCAATGGATGAGACGGACCGTCGTCGCGCCAAGCAAATAGAACATAACCTAGAGCATGGGATTACACCTACGGCACTGAATAAGCGTGTGACAGACGTGATGGACCTTGGTGGCGACCCCAACAAGAAGAAACGTCGCGAGAAAGCAGAGAAAGCAAAGAAAGAACAAGTCATGCGTGATTATAAGAGCGATAAAGAGCTTCTGGCCGAAATTGCGGTACAAGAGAAAGCAATGTACAAAGCCGCTCAGGACTTGGAGTTTGAGAAAGCAGCGACATTGCGTGACGAATTACGTGAATTGAGGGAGGCATTGAAGCATTACGGAAGTTAAGTGCTTCTTTTTTCGGCAAACAGACGCGAAGAAGAGAAAAAGCCGAGTGAAGCAGTTGACAGTATTGCTGTGCGCCCTATAATAGCGCTCCGTGTTCAGGGACATGTCGCAAGACAGGAACACTTTGGATGGTTAGCTCAGCTGGGAGAGCACCGCCCTTACAAGGCGGGGGTCACTGGTTCGAACCCAGTACCATCCACCATATTTCGTTAGCTGCGAAAGCGGGTAACACCCAGATCGGATGGTTAGCTCAGCTGGGAGAGCACCGCCCTTACAAGGCGGGGGTCACTGGTTCGAACCCAGTACCATCCACCACATACAAAAAAGCCGAAGCAAAACGCTTCGGCTTTTTTGTATGTGTATTTTTAACTCTGGCACAAATGAAAAAGGTTGCCCCGAGGGACAACCTTTTCGATACGAATCGTCATGTAAGCCCCGAAGGACCGACAATTAGAAACGGATACGCAGTGCCGCGCTGATAATGTCAAGGCTGTCTACGTTGTCATAAGTTACTTCAATTGCAGTGCGCTCGTTAAAGTTGTAGCCAAGGCCACCACCAATTCCGAACTCGTTGCTAGAGAAGTTTTCTTTCTGACCGAAAGTACGTACTTTGCTTACATAACGGCCATAAGAAGGCGCTACGAATGCATAAGCAGAACCAAACGCATATTCGCCACGCAGTGCTAAAGCAACACCGTGGTCAAATTTAACATCTAAAGTTTGGTCAATTTGTTCGCGGTTCGCACCAGACCATAAACGCAGTTCTGGAGTAAGAACTAAACCAGCTACGTTCATGTCAAGCGTACGTCCAACAGTGATTTGGAACGCTTCGAAATCAAAGTCTGAATCAGACAGCATTGAATAGCCAACGCCGCCTACCCAGCCTGCGTTCGCACTGCCAGACATGGCTAAAAGTGCAGCAGTAGCTAGGGGTAAAGTTACTTTTTTATTTAATAATGCTTTCATAACATCCTCCGTGAGCAGATCACGATATCGCTTTTAACTACCGAAGACTGCTGAATTTTTTTTAAAATAATTGACAACAGCCGCCCGCATCTTAGTACTAATTTCGTATTTGGTAAAGATCCCCTGCGGCTAAAAACACACTTAGCCACATGGCGATATTTCAAACACTTAACAGATGTTATCGTACTGTGCACTAATTTTCTAATACCTTTTCATCTTCTGGTATAATATCGCGAAATTTTCACCTAGCCACAGGATGTTTTTATGTCAGTTGTTTCCCGTTTTGCTCCGAGTCCCACCGGTTATCTTCATGTAGGCGGCGCGCGCACCGCGCTATACGCATGGTTGGTGGCACGTGCAGCAGGTGGCAAGTTTGTTTTACGTATTGAAGACACCGACCGGGAACGCTCTACGCAAGAAGCCATTGATGCCATCTTTGCAGGAATGAGTTGGTTAGGACTGGATTGGGATGAAGAGCCAATTTTCCAAACTCAGCGATTCGAACGCTATGGCCAGCTCATTGATCAGCTATTGGCGGAGGGGAAAGCTTATAAGTGCTATTGCTCACAAGCGCGATTAGAGACTATGCGCGAAGAGCAGATGGCAGCAGGGCTCAAGCCCCGTTACGATGGCAAGTGCCGCGACTTAACGGAGGAAGCTCGCGAAGCGTTCGCGGGACAACCTAACGTGATCCGCTTCCGTAACCCGCAAGAGGGTACTGTGATGTTCGATGATCATGTGCGAGGGCGTATTGAGATATCAAATCAAGAACTAGATGATCTGATCATATCGCGGTCTGACGGCACTCCGACCTATAACTTCTGTGTGGTCGTGGATGACTGGGATATGGGCATCACACATGTGGTGCGTGGTGAGGACCATATTAATAATACGCCGCGTCAAATCAATATTCTAAAAGCACTAGGAGCGCCAATCCCTGAGTATGCGCATGTTTCGATGATTCTCGGCGACGACGGTAAGAAATTATCGAAACGTCATGGGGCAGTGAGCGTAACCGAGTATCGTGACAACGGTTATTTACCTGAAGCTGTTATCAACTATTTGGCGCGCTTGGGTTGGTCCCATGGTGACCAAGAAGTATTTAGCCGGGACGAGTTGATTAAAATTTTCAAACTCAGTGATATTAATAAAGCTGCATCGGCTTTTAACACCGAGAAGTTGAATTGGTTGAACCAGCATTATATGAAAACGTTACCAGCGGAGCAGGTCGCGGCTGAGCTTGCGTGGCACTTCGAACAAATTGGCGTGGCCACACAGGGTGGGCCTGCGCTAATCGAAATAGTCAAACTGCAGGCTGAACGGGTAAAAACACTTAAGGAAATGGCCGAAATCAGCCGTTACTTTTTCGAACCTGTGACTGGTTTCGACGAAGGTGCGGCGAAAAAGCATTTGCGGCCTGTGGCCCGTGAAGCTCTTGAAGACGTGCAACAGCGTTTCGCTGCTTGTAGCGAGTGGAATACGACGGCAGTGCATGGCGTAATTGAAGCGACATGTGCTGCGCTCGAAATTGGTATGGGGAAAGTTGGGATGCCATTGCGTGTGGCCGTCACTGGTGGAGGGAATTCGCCTTCTTTAGATGTGACTTTAGCGCTGATTCCTCAAGCGACCGTTGTCGAGCGTATCGGCGCGGCCATCGAATTCATAAAAGCACGAGAGGAACTAAGTTAATGCCGAAGATTCGGGATTTATTGTCCAATAATAAGCACTGGGCAACCAAAAAAACGGACGTGGATCCAAAATTCTTTGAGCGTCTAGCAGCGCAACAGAAACCGGAATACCTTTGGATTGGCTGCGCTGACAGTCGCGTTCCTGCCAATGAAATTGTTGGCCTCGACCCTGGCGAGCTCTTTGTGCACCGGAATGTTGCAAACCAGGTCATTCAAACTGATTTTAATTGTCTTGCGGTTGTTGAGTACGCGGTAGTGCAACTAAAAGTGAAACATATCCTTGTGGTCGGGCATTATGGCTGTGGTGGCGTTGCCGCGGCTCTAGAATCGCAGCGTCATGGGATTGTCGATCATTGGTTGCATCCAATTAAAGACATTTACCGGGAGCATGAATCGGCGTTAGTCGATTTGCCTGCACCGGCGCAGTTTGACCGAATGTGTGAGCTGAATGTAATAGAGCAAGTCCATAATTTGTCAAAGAACTACATTATTCAAGAGGCCTGGGCGCGTGGGCAAAGCTTAGCGATACATGGTTGGATTTACAGTATTCGCGATGGTGTTTTGAAAGATCTCGGAGTGACAATCCGCGGGCGTGATGCAGTAGAGCCTATTTACCAGTTTGGCCCTGATGAAGAGTCGGACGATTAATATATGCGCAGGTCGCTAAAAAAATCACCAAACGGTCCCAATTTCCTAAAAAAAAGTTGACACCATAGCGGCCTATTCATAGAATGCGCGTCGCTGTCGAGGGCAACCTTGATAGCGGGTGACAAGATTTGGGGCTATAGCTCAGCTGGGAGAGCGCTTGCATGGCATGCAAGAGGTCAGCGGTTCGATCCCGCTTAGCTCCACCAAACTTCGTCACCGGTTGAACATGTTGCGTCCCCTTCGTCTAGAGGCCTAGGACACCGCCCTTTCACGGCGGTAACAGGGGTTCGAATCCCCTAGGGGACGCCATATTTTAAGACTGCCAATGGGCCTTTATATCCGCCGTGAGGCGGTGCCCGACACCGCGCTATGTGCTTTGCACGACGGTAACAGGGTTGGAATCCCCTAGGGGACGCCATTCAACCTTGCTCAAAGCAAGAAAAGTTCGGTACGCCGAGCAGTAAGTCCAGGGTCCCCTTCGTCTAGAGGCCTAGGACACCGCCCTTTCACGGCGGTAACAGGGGTTCGAATCCCCTAGGGGACGCCATTATTTAGGACAAAGACACCGCGCTCTTTGTCCACGAGCGGAACAGGGGTTGAATGCCCAGGGACGCCGATTTAGTAAGGGTAGGTCATGCACTGCATGACATGGTCAAAGCAAGAAAAGTTCGGCACTGCCGGACAGTAAGTCCAGGGTCCCCTTCGTCTAGAGGCCTAGGACACCGCCCTTTCACGGCGGTAACAGGGGTTCGAATCCCCTAGGGGACGCCATCTTTTTAGGATCATTCAAAGACACCGCGCTCTCTATCCACGAGCGGAACAGGGTTTGAACTCCTAGGGGACGCCATCTTTTCCAAAGCTTATCCTTGAATTAAAGGCGCCATTCGCCGTGAGGCGGTGCCCGACACCGCGCTCTCTATCCACGAGCGGAACAGGGTTTGAACTCCTAGGGGACGCCATCTTTTCCAAAACTTATCCTTGAATTAAAGGCGCCATTTGCCGTGAGGCGGTGCCCGACACCGCGCTATGTACGTTGCACGGCGGTAACAGGGGTTCGAATCCCCTAAGACGCCATATTTCACAGAAGCGTGCTCTCGTTGCTCGATAGCCGGGGTAGGTCATGCACCGCATGACGAAGTACAAGACTCCAACTAGCAAACAATGAAACTCCTCGTTAACCGCATCGAATAACATCTACAAGCCGTCATAGGCTCGAAGCGCGTTTTCCTTCCCAACTAATGGTTTCCGAATGCTATGCTTCTGCATAAGCCAAACGAAACAGATCACATAAACGAGTTCGGATGTGAATGACTTAGCGGGAGCCTGAACAAATGCGAGATTCACTGAGAAAACATATCGCTCAAATTTGTACGAAGAAGATACTGGCAAAAGGGGAGGGGGTGGGTGCCTCCTTTTATGCCTTTTTCGCAAACAAGAATGACAATCCTCAATTGCTGATGGAAGCTGCCACGTGGTGGATTGCAACGCACGAGCTCGATCACTTTGAGAAGGCTATAAAGATCCGTTCTATGATAGAGTCTGGGCTGTAATCCTTTGATTTAAGGACAGAGGTCATCATGAAATTATTAGTGTTTTTAGGCACGGTGCGCGACAGTACTCCGCCGAAGCCTGCGCGTTTAGGTGAGCGGGTGGCACTAGCTTGTATGAAGTATTTTGCTGCCTCATACTGAAACTGTGAGGTCGAGTTAATTGATGCCTTAGACTACTCCCTAGAAAACCCATTCAAGCCGCACTTTGCTTACGCGAAAGGGCGTGCGCCCAGTCAACTAGACGACTTAGCTACAAAAATCGACCAAGCGGATGGATTTGTCATGGTTAGCCCTGAATATAATCATGCTATGAGCCCTGCATTGGCGAATCTTCTGAATCATTTTGGTAGCTCGCTTTTTGCTTATAAACCTAGTGCTATTGTGACTTACTCCGCGGGCCAATGGGGTGGCTTGCGAGCGGCGGTAGGCATGCGTACGTTTCTATCTGAGTTAGGTTGTTTGCCGGTTTCGGCAATGATTCACGTACCCAAGGCACAAGACGAGTTCCTAGAGAACGGCAATGTTCTAGATAATGCAAAACAGGACGCTTGGCAGAATTACTTTGCGCGCACTTTCAGACAATTAGTGTGGTGGGCGGAAGCGGCGAAACAGCAACGTGTAGCACTAGATCCACATGCATTGGTGGAAGATTTCAAACGTGATCCATCACAACGGAACGCACCATAGTTGTGCACTAGTTCAATAGGTATTTTTCATGAAAGTCACCCTTCTAGGTAACGCAGGTGCAGGCAAAAGCTCCTTTGCGCGACTGCTGTCGAACCGAAATCCGGTTGCATATTTGTCGCTCGATGAGGTGGCATTTTGTAATGGTGCGCAAAGGCGCGAGTTGCAGGAAAGCGTGGCGGATGTCGAGGCATTTATTGCCCAGCATGACAGCTGGATCATTGAAGGTTGCTATGCGGATATTTTGGAGCCTGTGCTCACACACTGTGACATGCTCTTCTTCCTCAACCCGGGTGTGGAAGTTTGTATTGCCCACTGTTTAGAGCGTCCTTGGGAGCCGGAGAAGTTTGCTTCCAAAGCGGAGCAGGATCAGCATTTAGAGAGTCTCATTGCCTGGGTGAGGGATTATGAAACACGAACTGACGAGTATGGATTGCAGCGTCATCGCGCATTGTTTGATGGCTTCTCTGGTAACAAACGAGAATTCACCCACTCAAGTGAGTACAGTTCGGTGAGTACAGTACGGTGAGCGCACTTACGTGATCCTTCTCACGCCATGTGATGTATTTCTCTGCAAGTAAATTGAAGCGTATCAACTGATGGGAATGAATGATGTCAACTAAGCAACCTATTGCCGTGATTACGGGCGCTGGCCGCCGTTTGGGTGCGCATATGACACGCGTGTTACTGAAACAAGGCTGGCGCGTCATCGCGCTAACGCGGCAAGAGACTGAAGAACTGTCGGCGCTGCAAACAGAGAGTTTGACGGTACTCAACTACAACGCGCTCTCTGACGATAGCGTCGATGAAGTCGCTAAAATATTGCTCGGTGATCTGACCCATCTTGATTTGTTATTGCACAATGCGTCGATTTACGAAAAAGATGCCCTGCATGAAGAGGACATGAACGAGTACTATGACGCTGTGTTTCGAATCCACATGAAAGCTCCAGCGCGATTGAATACTCTCCTGTCACCTTTACTCGAAAATAGCGTGAGACCGACAGGAAACATTATTCACATTACGGACATTTACGTGTCGAATCCGAATCCAGAGTATGCATTGTACTGCTCCACCAAGGCTGGCTTAGAAAGTTTAATGGTGAGCTACGCGAAAAAACTGGCGCCGCATGTGCGGGTGAATGCAATTCAACCGGGGCCGGTGAAGTTCTTACCGGAGCACTCTGCCGCCGACCAAGTGAAGGTACTAAGCGAGACGTTGCTCGCTGTTGAAGGCGGCTTCGAGGCGCTTGAACAAGCGATTCATAGTCTGCTCACGAATGAATACATGACGGCCGCTAGTATCCGTGTAGATGGCGGTCGGGCAGTCGCCCGCTAGCTCCCCCATAAACGGAATGGAGACTGTGTCACAGCCGCCATAAGCTGCGGTGACACAGGCTTGGCAATAGGGCTCAGGGGTATCTTCATACACTTTAGTCGTGAGAATGCTCGAGCTGCCGAGAATATCGATATCTATAGGACGGTCTTTAATACCACGCTCAGGGTCTGAACGATCCCGCCCCTGCAATTCTTCCTGCCGATTAAACAGTGTTTTGAGAGTCAGCTCAGAGTCGTTCGACTGAACGATTGCCAGAGTATTTAGGAAGCGTTGTTCACTTTCCATAGCACAGGGCGCGGTTTCAATAACAGGAAAGAGAACCATCGTTGGAAATTGCGCCGCGAGAAATTCACATGCACTAGTCATGTTTTCTTGGGGCATGATATTGCTACCCAAACTCAGATAGACCCACGCCATTAGCGTTCACCCTCAAGCGAAACCCGCTCAAGTAAAGCGCGCAATTTAGGCTCCATAATATCGGCAATCACGGGTTGTGCCGCGAGGTTAGGATGAATTCCGTCACCTTGCATAAGCTCTGGCCGCACCGCAATTTCACGCATAAAAAATGGGACTAACGGGATTTCCGCTTCTTCAGCAAGAGTGTGAAACACTTGCCTAAACTCACGCGTATATCGGGGCCCTAAATTCGGAGGGATTTCTATTTCACTCAATGCAACCTGAATGCCCTCAGACTGGAGAATTCGGATCATTTCGCGTATGTTGTCAGCCATTGTGTTGAGCTGAAATCCGCGCAAACCGTCGTTACCACCCAGTTCGATGAAGACCCAGTCTGGACGATGACGTTCGATTAACGACGGTAGACGATTCAAGCCGCCAGCAGTGGTTTCACCGCTGATACTCGCGTTGATGATTTCCAGTTCGGGATAATGAGTCTGCCAGTGTCGGCGCACTTCATTAACCCAACCGTCGGCTTCAGCAATACCGTATCCGGCGCTTAAACTATCGCCTAACACCATTAATGAAACTTTTGCGGCTGCCGGACGTATAGTAAGGACCAGCAAACTCGTCACGAAAATGACATAAAGGAATTTTTTAATCATATGGCAATTATTCAAGCTCACTCCGTATCTCGGCATGTTGAAACGAATGCCGGTCAATTGCAAATTCTCTCACCTATCGACCTTCGCATTGAAAAAGGCGAAGCTGTGGCGATTGTAGGTGCATCAGGTTCAGGCAAATCCACATTACTTGCTTTGTTAGCAGGTCTCGATTTGCCGAGTACAGGTCATGTTACTGTAGATAACGTGAATTTGTCTGATTTGGATGAAGAAGAGCGCGCCATTTTGCGTGGTGACAAGATTGGCTTCATCTTTCAATCCTTTCTATTAATTCAAAGTTTAACTGCGCTAGAGAATGTCATGCTTCCAGCAGAACTTGCTGGTGCGTCGAATCCGGAAGAGCAGGCGACTGAACTTTTGCAGAAAGTTGGTTTAGGTGATCGTTTAGATCATTACCCCAATCAATTATCGGGCGGTGAGCAACAGCGTGTTGCCATTGCGCGAGCCTTTATTGGTCAGCCTGCTATTTTATTCGCGGATGAACCGACGGGGAATCTCGATAGTGGCACGGGTGCCAAGGTCGAAGATTTACTCTTTGAACTGAATCGGGAATTCGGTACTACTTTGGTCATGGTCACCCATGATGAGCGGCTTGCCGCGAAGTGTGATCGTATTTTGAAGATCGACTCAGGTAAGTTAGTGGAGCAGAAGCATGCGGCCTAATCGCTGGCAATGGACCAAGATCTCTTGGCGTTTGCTACGCCATGAATTAAGCCGCGGTGAACTTACGGTCATGGCA
The DNA here is from genome assembly GCA_020831965.1 of Idiomarina sp. GTDB lineage: Bacteria > Pseudomonadota > Gammaproteobacteria > Enterobacterales > Alteromonadaceae > Aliidiomarina. The sequence continues at coordinate 126,791 of JAFIFP010000009.1, read as the reverse complement.
GCTGCTGTGGCTCTCGCCGTTACTGCGGTACTTTCCCTATCTTTATTTAGTGAGCGCTTACAGGGTGGCTTGATGGCGCGGAGCGCGGAGTTTCTTGCCGCCGACCGAGTATTGCGTTCACGCTCAGAAATTGACGATGGATGGTTAGAACGTGCCGAAGAAGAAGGATTGCGTTCAGCGCGACGCACAACCTTTAATTCCATGGTGTTCGCTGAAGAGCAATTGGCATTGGCAGACATTAAAGCGGTCTCCGATGGTTTCCCATTACGCGGTGCATTGGAAGTAGCGGACGAGCCGTTCGTGACCGGTGTGGTCACGCATTCTTTGCCAAGTTCAGGGGAAGCTTGGGTGCACTCTGGACTATTTCAACAGCTGCCCTTGTCCCTTGGCAGTACCATCGAAGTTGGTGATGCTGAATTTGTAGTGACTAAGGTGCTAACCCACGAGCCTGATGCCGGCTTTAACGTGTTTACCGACAGCCCAACGGTACTGATTCCGTACACGGATCTGGCTGCGACAGGACTCATTCAGCCCGGTAGCCGAGTGAGCTTTCACTACCTCTTCGCTGGCGAACCGGCCGATATTGCCCGTTACGAGAATTGGCTATTACCTCAGCTCGATGATGTGACGCAGCGTTGGCAAGGTATTCAGGATGGCGACTCGCCGTTGTCGGCCGCGTTAACCCGTGCAGAACGCTTTATGCTGCTCGCTAGCCTACTGGGTGTGGTGTTGGCAGCAACAGCGGTAGCCGTCGCCGCACAACGCTACTGTCAGCGGAATTACGATGCTGTGGCCATTATGAAGACCTTGGGTGGAACGCGAGGCCAAGTGCGACGGATTTTCACCGTGCATCTATTGCTCCTGACGGGCTTTAGTATTGTCGCTGGGCTGTTGCTGGGTTATGCCTTGCAAGCTGGTGTGGTGTGGTATGTAAGTTCAGCCCTTGGGTATGAGTTACCTGCTGCGAGTGGCAGTCCTTGGTTCCTGGCGACAGCAACCGGCCTTCTCTGCGCGTTAATGTTTAGCTTGTATCCGCTCTTGCGCTTAATGCGTATTCCTCCTTTGCGAGTGTTGCGTCGAGAGCTGGATGCAAGTGATCTTGCACGGTCGCTGCACTGGATTATTTCAGGCGGCACCGTATACGGCTTAATGGTGTTGTACAGCCGTAGCTGGTTGTTGTCTGCAGCGTTGTTTGCCGGCGGCATTTTAGCAATGTTCTTGTTACTTGGGATCAGCCGCTTATTCATTCGCGCAAGTCGCCAAGCGGGTATGCAAGCTGGAAGTAGCTGGCGACTGGCCATGGCTGGTATGCAGCGACGTTCGCGCGAGAATAGCTTACAGATGCTGAGTTTTTCGACTGCGGTGATGCTTTTTCTATTGGTACTCGCACTGCGAAACGAGTTGCTGGAGGATTGGCAAAACCAACTTCCAGATGATGCGCCCAATTACTTTGTGGTGAACGTCGCGGGTGAACAAGTCGACGCTATGACCCAGATGTTTGAACGGGAGAATATTCGTTCGACGGATCTTTACCCCATTATTCCGGGGCGCTTGATGGCGATTAACGATACCCCGGTACGTGACGCCGTGAGCAAGGAAGAGCGCGATGACACCAATGTCCGCGAAGGTTTTGGCCGTGAATTGCAGCTGACCTGGCGTCGTGACTTACCGCCGGAGAATGTCCTCACTGCCGGTCGTTGGTTTGATGGGGATGAGCCGGGTGTGTCGGTGGAGTCGCAAGTAGCTGAGCGCATTCGGGTGGGACTAGGTGATCGCTTAACGTTCCGTGTCGGCGCTGACGAATTCACTGTTCCTGTGGTAAACATTCGCGAAGTCGACTGGAATACCATGCAGCCGAATTTCTATATGATCTTTAACCCATCGAGCTTGGAGGGCGTGCCGGCTACTTATATCTCGAGTTTCTATCTGCCACCTGAGCGTCGAAGTGAGTTGTACCAATTATTCCGTGACTTCCCGCAAGCGTCCTTGATTGATGTGGACGACATTATTCAGCAGGTACGATCGGTGATTGGTCATGTGTCGATGGCGATCACATTCGTGATGGTACTCGTAATCCTTGCAGGTGGTTTAGTTCTGGTTGCGCAGGTGCAGGCGACACTTGAAGAGCGAGAGCAAGAGCTCGTGATCTTGCGTACCTTGGGTGCTCGCAGTGGCTTGCTTGCTAAAGCTGTGACCTACGAGTTTATTGTCTTGGGCGCGCTAGCGGGCTTGATTGCGACTATTGCAATGGAGTTAACGATCTTCATTTTGCAAACGCAAGTTTTCAATATGCCCGCCACTTTACATTGGCGATTCTGGGTTTTCGGACCACTGATCGGTGCGAGTATTGTGGCATTACTAGGCTGGATGACAACGCGGCGGCTGATGATTCAGCGCACCGCGGAGTTGATTAGAGGCCTCGCTTAATGTCTTAGACTGAGACCTGTCATTTTAAAACATCTTGTAGTGCGGCTTCGATGTTTCGATAACGGAACTCGAAGCCCGCTTCTTGTAATCGTTTTGGAAATGCGGCTTGCCCTGTCAGCAGTAAGTCGGCCATCTCTCCAAAGACAATTTTTAGCACAAAGCCGGGCACTCGGAACACACAAGGGCGTTTGAGCGTGGTTGCTAGTGTTTGACTGAAGTCGGCATTACTCACAGGATGCGGTGCGGTCGCGTTAAAAATCCCTTGGCAATCAGTGTTATGTAGCAAGAAATCAATGAGCTGCAGCATATCCTCTAAATGAATCCACGACATCATTTGCTCACCACTGGCAATGGGTCCACCCAGACCGAAGCGGAAGGGTGGCACCATGCGCTCCAGCGCGCCGCCTGCAGGAGATAGCACGATTCCAGTACGGAGAATGCATAAGCGTGTCATCGCCTCTGCAGCCCGAGCTTTATCCTCCCAAGTTTTACAGAGTTGGTGACTGTACTCGTCATGCGCAATGTAGTCTCGCTCAGTGACGGGCTCATTGCCCTGTCGACCATAGTAGCCGACAGCCGAACCGGAGATGAACACCGCAGGAGGTTTGCTTGACTTGGCAAAGAGAGTCACGAGTTCATCGGTGGTTTGCCAACGACTTTTCTCAATACGACTCTTCTGAGCTTTTGACCAACGTTTCTCCGCGATAGGCTCGCCGGCAAGATTAATCACCGCGTCAAAGTCATTGAGGTTTTCGAGCGTTGCGAGACGGTTGATTACCGCCACTTGCTCGCCGAGCTGACGTTTAGCGCGTTCTGGTCTGCGAGTGAGCACGGTGAACTGATGTTGCTCGTGAAAACGATGAATATAGGCTGAACCAATAAGGCCTGTACCACCGGTGATAAGTATCTTCACGGGTTTGCTCCTAGTCATTTGGTGTCAGTGTGCTTTTGAGTTACTGAGTAGTTAACCATGAAATATGCGGCGGTGCGACATTTGGATCCGCTTGAAGGGATTTCTGAGATCACGTATGTTCGTCCTTTGTGTTTGAAGGAATTGCTATCATGGAACGTGAAACGGATTCATTAGGATCGGTTAGCCGCTTATTCTTGGTGGCAGCCGCTGTTATTATCGTTCTAGCGGGTGTTAAAGCTGCCAGCGTCATTGTAGTCCCACTTTTTTTAGCTATTTTCATTGCTGTCATAGTGCAACCCTTGCTGACTTGGTTTCGTAGCAAAGGCATGCCGTCTTTGGTGGCTGTCGCCGCCGTTTTCTTGCTGATATTTATTGCTGGTATGGCTTTGGCTGGGCTTGTTGTGCAGTCCGTCAACGACTTCGCGATTAAGCTACCGGAATACCGCATTCGGTTAACGGAGCAGCTGTCAGGCCTTATTACTGTCCTTGAATCAATGAATATTCAGGTCAATCGCGAGTTAGTCTTGAGCCAGTTAGACCCGGGCCGAATCATGAGTTTAATGATGAACATGCTAGCGGGTTTGGGGGGCGTGATGACGAATGCGTTCCTGATTTTATTGATTGTCATGTTCATTTTGGGTGAGGCGGCAAACATGCCGAAGAAAATTGCTCTCGCCTTTGATAAATCTGAGAGTCAGTTAGCGTCACTCACTGCTCTGGTTCAGTCGATCAATAAATACTTGGCGCTCAAGACGGTCATTAGCTTAGTGACGGGGAGCTTGGTCGGCATTGGGCTTTGGATGCTTGGCATCGATCACTATGTTTTGTGGGCGGTTCTCGCGTTCTTATTGAACTACATTCCGAACATTGGCTCTATTCTGGCGGCAGTGCCTGCCGTTCTGCTTGCCTTGATTCAGTATCATCCAACCATGGCTGGTGCTGTAGCTTTGCTGTTTGTGGCCGTTAACCTAATTATGGGCAATCTAATTGAGCCTAAATTAATGGGGCATCGCTTAGGCTTATCGACGCTGGTTGTGTTTTTATCGTTGATATTCTGGGGTTGGTTACTTGGCCCTGTGGGGATGTTGCTCTCAGTACCCTTGACCATGATGGTGAAAATTGCGTTGCAAGAGAAGCCGGATACACGGTGGGTGGCAATTTTACTTGCAGGGGACGAAGTTATACGTCACCCGGAAGAAGCATTACCGCCCGAAGAAAAAGCGGAGAAAAAAGCCGAGAAGACTCAGCAACGTAAGGCATCGAACAGAACAAAACCGCAAGCTAATAGCGCAGCGGAAAAGGCTGAAAAAAGTAGCACAGTCAGTCACAAGAAAACTAAAGATAATTAATCTTACAGGTTGATGGAGAGGCCTTATGGCACAACCGATAACTGGACCTTTATGGCGAGACGCGAGCGCGACTTTCTCAGAGCGCTCACGGTTTCAATCGCAACTGCAACAACAGGATGCGCTACGGAAAACGCCTATCCGTGAGCTAGGCCGTGTGTCGAGCTATCTGAAGTCCAACCAGCCCATTAACCGTCCAGATCAACTGAAGTTTCCCATTCAGAACTTGCGGTCCGCAGTCGACATACAGTCGCGCGGCCGCGTCATTAATGTGTTTGCCTAAGCTTTGGTCGCTTCTTTCATGCTGCGTACGAACTGAGTCAATTCGCTGACGAGCCGATCCATGTCCTGTTGAAATTCAGCGATAATTCTAACGATGGCTGAACCACTAATAGCACCCATTGCCCCGCTTTGAATTGCACTACGAACATGTTCTGGCTTCGCGATGCCAAACCCGAGTAATGGTGGAGCACTATGATGCTCTGCAAGTCCTTGAATCAGCGCTTCAGCAGGTAAGTGAACCTCTTGATCTGCGCCTGTGACGCCCGCGCGACTGAGCAAGTACACATAGCCTTGGCTAAATTCAGCAACTTGTTTCAGAGTGTTCGGTCCCGCATCCGGCGGACAGATAAAGACAGCCTCAATACCAGCGTTATCGGCGGCCTGACGATAAGTAGCACTCTCTCGTAGTGGGACATCTGCGACTAACACAGAGTCTACGCCAACCTCTGCGCAACGTTGATAAAAGGCATTCACTCCTTGTGCGTGAATCAAGTTGCAGTACACCAACAGCCCGATAGGAACGGTCGGGTGCTTGGCACGCACACGTCCAAGTAACTCGAAGCAATGCGCAATTTTAGTACCGCTGTTGAGCGCGCGAATATTTGCTGCTTGAATCACCGGGCCATCGGCTACCGGATCAGAAAAGGGTAGGCCGAGTTCGAGGGCGTCTGCACCGCCAGCAATCAACGCATCGATGATCAGTTCGCTTTGCGCAATAGTCGGGTCACCTAAGGTAACGAAAGGAACGAAAGCCCCCTCCTTACGGTCACGCAACGCTTGGAAACAGGTGGTATAGCGACTCATGATTGGCCTCCTTGCTGACTCGCGAACACACGGCGTACATGGTCGATATCCTTGTCGCCTCGTCCAGATAAATTTAATACCAGAATCTCTGGTTTGGTGGCGGTCTCAATGCGTTTTAGTGCATACGCGAGTGCGTGGGCTGGCTCGAGTGCCGGAATGATGCCTTCTTTTTCGGATAGCACACGAAATGCCGCAAGTGCTTCGTCGTCTGTGACGCTGGTATATTCAGCGCGACCGATACTGCTGAGATATGCATGCTGAGGACCAACTCCCGGGTAGTCGAGCCCGGCAGATACGGAGTAGGACTCTTCAACTTGTCCTTCGTCGTCTTGCATTAAGTATGAACGGCAGCCATGGAGTACGCCGGGATGGCCTGCACTTAAGGTAGCACCATGCTCGCCAGAGTCGATACCATGACCCGCCGGCTCAACACCGGTTAGGCGCACACTTGGCTCGTCGATAAATTCTGCGAACATACCGATGGCATTTGAGCCACCGCCGACGCACGCAATGACTTCATCAGGTAGACGCCCTTCGGCAGCAAGAATCTGTTCTTTCGCTTCTGCACCAATCATGCGGTGGAACTCACGCACTATAGTCGGGAAAGGGTGCGGACCGGCCGCGGTGCCGAGTAGATAGTGAGTGGTGGGATAGCTGGCAGTCCAATCACGCATGGCTTCGTTGACGGCGTCTTTCAAGGTGCCGCTGCCCGAGTCTACGGCGATTACTTTTGCTCCCATTAACTCCATACGAAATACGTTGGGCTGCTGACGCTCGGCGTCTTTCTTACCCATGTAAATAATGCACTCGAGTCCTAATAGTGCGCAGGCAAGAGCGGTCGCTGTGCCGTGTTGTCCCGCACCGGTTTCAGCAATGATGCGCTTCTTTCCCATGCGCTTAGCGAGTAGCGCTTGGCCTAACACCTGATTCGTCTTGTGCGCGCCGCCATGTAGCAAATCTTCGCGCTTGAGATATAGCTTCACGGGGCTGCCTTCGGTCAGATTTCGACACAAAGTCAGAGGCGTTGGCCGACCTAAATAGGTGGACAATAAGCCTTTAAACTCGGCCTGAAACTCAGGATCTTGTTGAGCATCCAGGAAGGCCTGCTCCAATTGATCGAGGGCGGGTAGCAGAATTTCTGGCACAAATTGGCCACCAAATTCACCAAAGTAAGGAGAGTACTGCGTCATGATAAATGCTCCTGATCAGACCGGCGATTGCGGCCATACTGTCGAATGCGAGTCATCGCGAGTGAAATTTTCGCGGGGTCTTTTTGTGCACGTTGTGATTCAAGTTTTGAATTCATGTCGAGCCCCAAGCAGCCGAGCTGCAATGCTTCAGCGACTTGGTCTGGGCCAATACCACCGGCGAGCAAACACTGCTCGCGCCCGTGAGTTGGAATAACACTCCAATCAAAGGTTTTTCCCGTCCCGCCTGCACCATGGTCGAGGACAAAGCGGTCAACGGGAAGCTCAGGCAGGTGCTCAAGCTGTTCTGTCATTGAAAAGGCAAACCAAACCCCGACTTTAGGGGGCAAGGCTTCTTTCAATTGCAGCAAGCGCTCGCGAGTTGCTGAGTCGTTGGGATCAAAGTCATGCAGCTGTACCGCATGCAAATTCAGCTCACGTTGCAGTCGTAGAATGTCCTCTAAACTTTCGTCAGCGGTGAAGACTCCTACATAACGCAATGAAGCTGCCTCTTGAATAATTGCAGCCTGCGTGCGGTCGACTGCTCGCGGTGAGCGCTTAGCGAAGATTAAACCGCCATAGAGCGCACCGCTGGCCGCAGCTGTAATCGCATCGTCGGGGTGTGTTAAGCCACAGACCTTGTGCTCACCAAAGATAAGCTGACGGCAAGCTTGGTCGATGCTGGTTTGCCCGGTTAAATGGCTGCCAATGAGGAAACCATCGACAGTTCGTGCGAGCTCTCGAATCGTACGATGCTCGCTGAGTCCTGATTCTGCGATGAGTAATGCATCTTTCGGCGCCAAGGGTGCGAGGGCTTCACTGCGTTGCAGATCGATGGATAAATCGCGTAAATCGCGATGATTAATCCCAATAATCTTGGCACCCAAGGCTGCGGCTCGCTTCATCTCTGCTTCGTCACTGACTTCTGTCAGGATCTCGAGCTCTAATGCTTCCGCGAGCAGCGCGAGACGCTGGTATTCAGTATCGGAAACCACCGATAACATGAGCAAAATCGCATCAGCGCCATAGTAGCGGGCGAGGGCGACTTGATACTCACTGAAAATGAAGTCCTTACATAGTACCGGCACCTGCACTTGCTGGCTCACCGCCTGCAAATACGCAAAGCTGCCTTGAAAGTAGTCCGGCTCGGTAAGTACCGAAATGGCTGCAGCGTAAGGCTGATAAGTCTTCGCAATAGCCACAGGATCAAAGTCGGCACGAATAAGACCTTTAGATGGAGAGGCCTTTTTGCACTCAAGGATAAAGCCCGGATTGCCCGCTCGTACGTGTGCCGCCAGAGAGCGATGTGGACGAGCGCCAACTAATGCTTTTGCATGTGCCATAACGACAGTACTGGGAAGCTGTTGCTCGAGCTCCGCCAGACGTGTTTTGCGCTGTGCCACAATGGCAGCGAGAACTTCACTCATAATAGGAACTCCCGTTGCATCGATTCGAGGTGTTGAAGCGCTTTGTCGGTAGTCAGATGTTCTAGCACTTGCTCTGTGCATTCACGCAGCGTTGCACCTCGATTAGCCATGTAAAGAATGGCTGCGACATTCATCGCAATGGCATGGCGGTGCGCTATATCACCCTTACCGCCAAAGACAGCTTTTAGTAAGCGGGCATTGCGTTCAGCATCGCCACCTCGAAGTGCCTCTAAATCCGTACGGGGTAATCCGAAACTTTCTGGGGTCAGCTCGTAGCTATGCACTTCACCATCGCGAATCTCGGTTACTTGAGTCACATCGTGCAAAGCAAGTTCATCGAGGCCGCTGCCATGAACCACCATCGCGCGCTCGCAACCTAACAGATGTAATGTCTCTGCGACCGGACGACACAAGACCGGATCGTAAACACCGAGCAATTGAATATCTGGCCGCGCAGGGTTAATCAATGGGCCGAGCAAATTGAAGAGGGTGCGTGTCTTCAGCTCTTGACGCGCCGGCATGGCATAACGAACGCCTGGGTGATAATGCGGCGCAAACAGAAAACAAAAACCGAAGCGATCGAGGAGTGCGCGGTTATCCTCCGGTGCCCCCTCGAGCGGCACACCAAGGACTTCTAATACGTCCGCAGAACCTGAGCGCGAAGAAACACTTCGATTACCGTGTTTGGCCACAGGCATTTGCATGCTTGCGGCAACGAGGGCCGCAGCCGTTGAAATATTGATTGTATTGCTACCATCACCGCCAGTACCACAGGTATCCGCAAGCAAGCCTGTAGGGCGCGGGAATGGTTTAGCCGCTGCACGCAGAGCGCTTGCGGCGCCGGCAATTTCAACAGGCAACTCGCCCCGAATCTTCATTGCAATGAGTAAACCAGCGATTTGAGCATCAGTGAGTTGCCCGGCAATCAAATGATTAAATAACTTAGCCGTCTCATCCTGACTTAGATAAGCACCGCTCAATACGGCAGCGAGTTCACGCATGGAGTGTCTCCTTGGTAGCAAAGGCCGAAAGATAGTCTGTGGTTGCCTTCAATAAGGTGGTTCCGGCAATCGTCATAATGGATTCTGGATGAAACTGAAAACCAACACAGGGTAGAGTACGGTGACAGACCGCCATTGGGATCCCTCGAATCTCGGCAACAACCTCTAAATCCTCTGGGACCTCCAGCGCCTGTAACGAATGATAACGCGCCACAGTGAGGGGACTCGGAATTGAGCCAAATACGGGATGTTCAGTATGGCTAATCGCCGCTGCTTTGCCATGGACAGTTTCAGCACAGCGGCCCACATTTCCACCGAAGTGCTCCACCAAGGCCTGAAAACCGAGACAGATGCCAAGCATTGGATAGCGACCGGCGCAATGTTCAATCAGTGGCATCAGTATGCCGGCTTCACGGGGGTGCCCCGGACCTGGTGAGAGGACAACCTGAACAGACCCTTGTTGTGTTAGCGTTGCTAAGCGCTCGGTCAAAGTGTTCAACGGTACGGTGTTGCGATACACCTCGAGGGTATAGCCGAGCTGGGCAAGCTCGTCGACCAAGTTATAGGTGAAGCTGTCTTGGTTATCGAGCATGACTAATGTGCCGAGGGGTTGCTGTGGTGTTTTCATCGACGTGCTTCCTCATGCTCGTTTGCAGTTAGGATGGCGTGAATGACCGCCTGAGCCTTCTGTTCTGTTTCTCGAAGTTCCAATTGCGGATCGGAGTCAAACACGACCCCTGCACCGGCTTGAATAATTGCCTGACCATTCTTCACATAGGCTGCACGAATCACGATGCAGGTATCCATGTCACCGTTGCCGCGCAAATAGCCTACGGCACCGCCGTAACTGCCACGACGCTGTTGCTCTGCGCCACGAATGAGCCGAGCGGCGCTGATTTTTGGTGCGCCGACTAAGGTGCCCATATTCATGCAGGCACGGTAAGCATCAAGCGCATCTAATTCAGGTTTCAGTGTTGCTACGACCCGGGACACGAGGTGCATGACATGGGAGTAGCGGTCTACCTTGAGCAAGTCCGCGACATAGCGGCTGCCCGTCACGCCGATACGGGCTAAATCGTTGCGTGCAAGATCGACCAACATCATGTGCTCGGCAAGCTCCTTGGTGTCAGTTCGAAGTTCAAGTTCTACCCGCGAGTCCTGATCCTTCAGGATGGTGCCATCGGCAGCGCGAGCACGACTGCGCGTGCCGGCAATGGGATAAAGCTCCACATGGCGATTACTGGCGGTATATTTCAAAGCGGACTCTGGTGAGGCGCCAAATAACTGAAATTCCGGAGTTTGTAGGTAGAACATGTAGGGACTTGGATTGGCTCGTTTGAGCTCGGCATAGCTTGCGAGTGCGTTGGCACAATCGACGGTGAATCGCCTTGAGGGCACGACTTGAAAAATGTCACCGGCCGCGATGGACTGCTTCATGTGTTCAACGATGCTGAGGAACTCTTTATCAGAGGGTGTTGCTTGTACGTTCTTAGCGGTTGTTTGATTCGTGCGCACTGCTGTTTGCGTAAATCCAGGTAGTTGCATACGGCTGACAACTTCACCTAATCGTCGACAAAGCTGTTCATAGCGGGCTTGGCAGTTCTCACCGCCGGGTAAGGTGCCGATTAGCTCGGCTTGTTGCGCTTGGTGATCAATTACCAACAAGGTTTCAGCTAAATAAAATTGGTAATCCGGACAATCATTCTCGCCTTCGGCAATGTCGGGTAGTTGCTCAAATGTTGCCAATAGATCATAAGCAAACACACCACCAAGGAACACGGCAAATGGATGTTCCCGTAATGTCTGTAAACGCTGCTGAATCAGGCGAAGAGGCTCGACATTAGCGATGGATTGTAACCGTTCACTCTCGTTTAAGGTTGCGTCTGGCAGCGGAAAATCAAGCTCTAAACTTGTTGTTGTGCGCTGCACCTTGAGATTGGCAGAATCGACAAGTTCAGCTTCGAGCCAGTTCAGCAGTATCTGCCCATTGTCACTTAACGCGGTAATTGTGACCTGTTGTCCGCGACAAACAAAACGCAGGCTTGCGTCAATTAGCATCAAACTCTTTAAATGCTGGCGCGAATCAATTTCCGCAGACTCCAAGAGCAAGTGCTCACCCTCAATAGAACGAAGGCCTGCAAAGGTTTCTAATGGATCCTGGTGGTAAGGTGTGGAGAGCACAATGGGCAACACCTCGCAAAGTTGTATACTTTCTAATGTCTTTTGTTCAGTCATCCCAATCAGTCTCGTTTTTTAGTCTTAGACGGTGTGCTTCCCGAAACAAAAAAGCCCGCTTCGGGAAGCGGGCTCTTGGTATTCTCTGTGTTCGCTAATTACTTTCTGATTAGCTCACGCACAGCAAAATGCCACCCGCTGAATGCGAATGCCACCACCAATGTGTATTGAATTGCTGTGCTGTTGTCATGTGCTCAATGCTCAATGCGTGTTTATCTGTCAGTTGTATAGGTGGAAAGTACCGATATCGCGAGATGCTGTCAACTCCAACCCACGAAAAAGTTCACATTTTGCGGTTTGTGGCGTGTTTTCAGCGGCTAAAAAGCGTACCATGAGCCCATGACACAAATGACCACTGAAACAGCGCAACCGCGCATTGATTTGCATTGCCACAGCGTTCTGTCCGACGGCAGTTTAACGCCGGAATTTCTTGTATTGCGGGCTTGTCAAATGCAGCTCGATTGGCTGGCGATTACCGATCACGATTCCACCGCAGCATTCGCACTCGCGCGGGCCGCTGCAGAGCAACTCAGCGGTCACCGGCCAGAGATTATCTCGGGGGTGGAATTCAGCTGTCGCTGGCAAGGGTTCGAGATTCATGTTTTGGGGTGGAATTTCGACCCTGAACATCCAGCCATGCGAGAACGCGTGGCAACACAACAGGCGAAGCGCCGAGAACGGGCTTTGGCTATTGCAGAACGCTTGATTAAAAATGGTGTGCAACCTGAACACTTGCCCGATTTCAATACCGAAGGCGTAGTCACTCGTGCTCACTTTGCTGAGTTGCTGACGAAGTTTCATTACGCGCCGACTATTGAGCAAGCATTTCGTCGTTACCTTGGTAAAGGCTGCTGTGCTTACGTGCCTACGGAATGGTGCACTCTAGAAGAAGCGATTGAAGCTATTACTGCTGCGGGTGGAACCTCTTCGTTGGCACACCCCTTGGCTTATCAACTGAGCACCAAGTGGCTGAAACGGCTGATTGAAAGTTACGTGCAGGCGGGCGGCACCGCACTTGAGGTGTGCTCAGGTCAACAGGCGCCGGCACAACGCCACCAGCTTGCTGAACTTGCGCGTCACTATGGATTAAAAGCGTCAGTAGGTTCAGATTTCCACCGACCAGGCAAGTGGCGTGAATTAGGGAGAAATCTCAAATTACCCGATGGACTTGAACCTGTGTGGCAAGATTGGCAGATTGTGAATGAGCAGAACGAGAAAAACGAAGAGCAAGCAGGGAAGAGCAGTGCATGAGTGATTACTTTGAAATACATCCAGAGAATCCACAACAGCGTTTGATTCAGCAAGCCGCGCGACTGATTCGCGGCGGTGCGGTTGTTGTCTATCCGACGGACTCTGGCTACGCGATTGGCTGCCAACTGGCGAACAAGGACGCGGTACAACGCATTTGTCGCATTCGAGAGATCGGCAAAGATCACAACTTTACCCTGATGTGCCGCGATCTATCGGAGTTGTCAGTTTATGCGCGTGTGGATAACCAAGCCTTTCGGGTGTTAAAAAATAACACACCGGGACCTTACACTTTTGTGTTGAAGGGAACCAAGGAAGTGCCTAAGCGCCTTTTGAATCCGAAGCGGAAAACAATTGGCTTACGGGTACCAGACCACGCAATTGCGCAAGCATTGTTAGAAGAGTTGCGCGAGCCTCTCATGTCGACCACATTATTGTTGCCGGGCAATGACTTTGCCGAGGCAGACCCCGAAGAGATTCGTGACCATCTTGATCATCTCGTTGATGTTATTATCGACGGTGGGCGGATTGGTGAAAAGCCAACGACAGTAGTGGATATGGCGGAAGGCGATATGGTGGTATTGAGAGTTGGCCAAGGGGATCCGAGCCCGTTTGAGTGATTCGGGTCTGCGCGTTATCAAACACTTGCTTGGGAAAGCACCGTGAATTCATCGCTAGAAACGTTAGAACAGAGAGATTTAGCAGCAGAACAGAGTTTGCAAGAACAGCATTCTCTGCCGCTCGGCTTTGTGCGCGGTGAACCGGTGTTAGAAAGGCCAGACGACCTCTATATCCCGCCTGAAGCACTCGAATTAATGCTAGAAGCCTTTTCCGGGCCGATGGACTTGCTGCTTTATCTTATTCGGCGGCAGAAAATGGATATTCTTGATCTTCCTATCTTAGACATTACCCGCCAGTACATGGCATACGTGGAGCTCATGCGTGAATTGCATTTAGAGCTTGCCGCAGACTATTTGGTGATGGCGGCAATTCTCGCTGAGATTAAGAGTCGCTTACTTCTGCCTAAGCCACCGTCGGAAGAAGATGACGAAGAGGACCCTCGAGCGGAATTAATCCGTCGTTTGCGTGAGTACGAAGTGATTCGCGAGGGTGCACGTCAGTTAGACGAGCAGCCGCAACAAGACCGAGATTATTTTATCGCGAGTGCCGCGACGGATGCGCGCGATATCGCTGGGCAAACACCCCCTGAAGTGTCGCTTGCGGATCTTAGTCTCGCGCTTTCACGCGTCATGCAACTGGTGCGGGTGCAAGCGCACCATCATATTCAGCGCGAGGCCCTGTCAACTAGAGAACGTATGAGTGCAATTTTGGAGCGACTCAGCCAAGTTGAGCGCTGTGACTTCGTTAGCTTATTTGAGCCTGCTGAGGGTAAAGCGGGGGTCGTTGTGAGTTTCCTAGCGGTTCTCGAACTTAATAAAGAGGGCCTGATTGTACTGACGCAAGCCGAGGCTTATTCCGTGATTTATGTCACTCGAGCAGGTGCCGAGAGAGTGTTGGAAGAGGGCGTTGCATGATTACCGATAAACAACTAAAACAGCTGGTTGAGGCCGCTATTTTTGCTGCCGAGGATCCGGTCACGCTCGACCAACTTTTGACGGGTGTTTTGGCGAATTTTTCTCTTAACAAGCCCCGCCTGCGCCAAGTTCTCGATCAGTTGCAAGACGATTATAAAGAAAGAGGTGTGCAACTTAACGAAGTGGCTTCCGGTTTTCGTTTTCAGACGCGTGCTGAACTTGGGCCAGCACTCGCGTCTATGTGGTCCGAACGAGCCCCGCGCTATTCTGCCGCACTGCTTGAAACATTGGCGCTGATTGCTTGGCAGCAGCCGGTAACACGCGGTGAAATCGAAGCGGTGCGCGGTGTTTCCGTGAGTACACAGATTATGAAAACTTTGCAGGAGCGTGGTTGGGTAAAAGTTGTTGGGCATAAAGAAGTACCGGGTCGTCCAGCTTTGTATGCAACGACCAAAGAGTTTTTGAACTATTTTTCAATTCAATCGGTGGCAGATATTCCTGCTCTTGGACAGCCGACTGAGACAGACACGCGGGAGCGTGACACAGAAGAGGTATAACTTGTGAGCAATTCAGAGAAACTACAGAAAATTTTAGCGCGTTCTGGCGTCGGCTCGCGCCGAGAGATAGAAACTATGATCAGCGCTGGGCGCATTCGTGTGAATGACCATGTGGCGCACCTTGGCGAGCGTGTTACCGCCGACGCTGATATTCGTGTTGATGGACACCGCGTGAGCGTACAAAGTGAAGACAGTATCGCTTGTCGTGTGTTGGCATACCATAAGCCTGAAGGTGAGCTTGTCACTCGTAAAGATCCGGAAGGGCGACCTACAGTGTATGACCGTTTACCACGCTTGAAAGGTGCGCGTTGGATTGCCATTGGTCGGCTTGATATTAACACCTCGGGCTTACTGTTATTTACGACTGACGGAGAGCTTGCGAATCGCTTGATGCATCCGAAATATGAGGTTGAGCGAGAGTATGCAGTTCGCGTATTTGGTGAAGTAAATGACGCACACATTCAACGCCTACGCCAAGGTGTGCAGCTGGAAGATGGGCCAGCGAAATTTACGCGTATTAAGCGCCAGGGCGGCGAAGGCACGAATCAATGGTTCCATGTGGTGCTGACGGAAGGACGGAACCGTGAAGTTCGCCGAATGTGGGATTCCCAGGGCTTAACGGTAAGCCGGCTGATTCGAATTCGTATGGGTGAGCAGCATTTACCCAAAGGCTTAGTGCAAGGTGGCTGGATGGAGTTGGACTTGGGTGGCGTGAATTATTTACGCAATCTCGTTGAACTGCCAAAGCTCGATTCCGCGCCGGTTATTTCGAAAGATGATCAAGATCGTCAGTTACGTCGTGCCCGTAAAGCAACTCGCAAGGCACGTTCATGAGCCAATGGCTACCTGAGTGGCAACAGGCACGAGCGGTTTGGTTGCGATGGCCGAGCCGCTCTGATATTTGGCCGAATCATGGACAGAATGCGCAAACAGAGCTGTTGAGCCTGATGAAGCAGTTGTGCACGCGTGCTATTCCTGTGCAATTGCAGTGCGTGCCTCAAGACGCAGAGAAAGTGACTGACTTGCTGGCCTCCGAACAGCTGCAGTCGGTGACTGTGCATGCCGTCGATTTTGGTGACATATGGCTGCGAGATTGTGCGCCTTTTATCTGTAGTGACGGCACGGTCAAAACCTTTGCTTTCGATAGCTGGGGCGGTATTGATGATCAAGCTGCGCGTGATGAGCAGGCGCGCGAATGGTTGACTGAGCATTTAGACTATCAGGTTGAGCCCTTTGGCGCGGTACTTGAAGGTGGTGCCTTGCAAACTGATGGTGCAGGCACGGCTTTGGCCTGTGCCGGTAGTATCCTTTTTCGACCGGGCAACAGCGAGCTCAGCGCTCGCGGTTTAGCCGCCCAGCTGAGTAATGCATTGGGTATTGAACAGGTACTCTGGCTGCCCGGGAAACTTAATGCAGACGAGACGGGGGGACATGTGGATAACCTCGCTTGTTTTCTTACCCCCACGACTATCGCGGTAGTCATGCCGGAGTCTCCTTCACATCCAGATTATTCGACCTGTCGCCGCGTGGCTGAGTATTTGCGAGCCTCGAAGAATATTCAGGGTAAAGGCTTCGAAATCGTTGAAATTCCCTTACCAGAAATGCCGAATCTGAGTCGTGATGAGGCCGCGAGCATTGAGGCTCGCGCTGGCATTCGCCGCCGGATTGCCGGCATGAGTTTAATGGCGAGCTATTTGAACTTTCTGCGGCTTAATCTGCAAGACATGCGCCTGATTATTGTGCCAGCTTTTGCTTTAGATACGGATGAACTTGCTCGCTCAGCAATACAACGCGCGTTACCAGAGTACGAGGTGATCTTGGCTCCTGCGAGGAACTTGTTAGTCGGCGGTGGGGCTTGGCATTGTGCGAGTTGGGTGGAGCCAGCTCTGTGAACAATAAGAACCTGGAAGATGCGGTGGATGAAAGTCTTATCGAGGCGCGTGCCGTTCATCTATTGAGCCGTCGCGAGCACAGCCGTACAGAGCTGTTCCGCAAGCTTACTCAAAAGGGTTTTGATGCAGAAGCGACAAACCGAGTGCTGGATGCGCTACAAGCGCGGGAATGGCAATCAGAGCAACGTTTTTGTGAGAGTTTTGTACGTCAACGGGTGCTGCAGTCGCAAGGGCCCCTGAAAATTCGTTCCGAGCTGAACCAACGAGGGGTTCAGAACGAACTAATAGAGCGTGTTCTGGCTGAGGCGGAGATTGATTGGTTTGCGCTTGCAGTGGAGTGTTTGCAGCGACGGTTTAAACGTCCAGCGGGTTCTGACCGCAAAGAGTACGCACGGCGTCAGCGATTTCTTGCCTCAAGAGGTTTTCTAGGTGACCACATTCGGGCGGCAATGAGCCAGTGTGAAAACGACGTTCCAGACCCGTGGGACGCTGTTTTATAGCGTTCTTTCGTGATAGCATTTTAACCAGTTTAAAGCGATTTTTTGAATCTTATTCCATTAGCGAAAACACCTAGTGGAAACATTAATTTTTTGGCAGGAAAGCATTTCATGAGTATGACAAGCGCCGACATTCGTTCTGCATTTTTGCAGTTTTTTGCCCAACGGGGACATGAAATTGTTCCTAGCAGCTCATTGATTCCAGGTAATGACGCCACCTTATTGTTCACCAATGCAGGCATGGTGCCCTTTAAGGATGTCTTTTTGGGCGTTGAAGATCGTGGATACAGTCGAGCGACGAGTTCACAACGTTGTGTTCGTGCCGGTGGTAAACATAACGATTTGGAGAATGTAGGCTACACAGCGCGCCACCATACCTTTTTCGAGATGCTAGGTAACTTCAGCTTTGGCGATTATTTTAAGCGCGAGGCGATTCAGTATGCGTGGCAGTTTTTAACTGAAGAACTCAAACTGCCCAAAGAGAAGTTATGGGTAACAGTTTTTGAAGAAGACGATGAAGCATATGACATCTGGGCCAAAGAAATGGGCGTGCCCGAAGCGCGGATCAGTCGTATTGGCGCAAAAGATAACTTCTGGCAAATGGGTGACACGGGGCCTTGCGGTCCTTGTTCGGAAATTTTCTACGACCATGGTCCTGATGTGTGGGGCGGACCTCCAGGGACTCCTGAAGAAGACGGCGATCGCTACATCGAAATTTGGAACTTGGTCTTTATGCAGTTCAATCGTCAGAAGGACGGCACCCTCGATCCGTTGCCAAAACCTTCGGTCGATACGGGTATGGGGCTGGAGCGTATTGCAGCAGTGATGCAGCACGTGCACTCGAACTATGAAACCGATACTTTTCAAGCACTGATTAAACGGACAGCTAAAATTCTCGATACAGATGACTTGACTGCGCAGTCGCTGCGAGTGATTGCTGACCATATCCGGTCATGCTCGTTTCTAATTACTGACGGCGTGTTACCTTCGAATGAAGGGCGCGGCTATGTGTTGCGCCGGATTATCCGTCGGGCGGTCCGTCACGGGCATAAATTAGGTGCTTCGGAGCCCTTTTTCCACAAGCTGGTAAGCGAACTCGTGCGTTTGATGGGAGAAGCTTATCCAGAGCTTGCCCGCGCAGAAAAGACCATCGTTAAAGCACTTCAGCAAGAAGAAGAGCAATTTGCGCGCACGGTGCAGCGTGGATTGAGTTTGCTAGAAGACGCGATGGCCGATTTAAAAGAAGGTGACGTGCTAGCGGGTGACGTGGCTTTTAAACTCTATGACACTTATGGCTTTCCCTATGACCTCACTGCGGACATTGCGCGCGAACGGGGTATGAGTGTGGATCAAGCGGGCTTTGACGCTGCAATGGCAGAACAGCGACAGCGTGCGCAACAAGCTTCTCAGTTCGGAGTCGATTACAACGCCCAACTTACTTCTGCAGTGGTTACCGAGTTTCGTGGGTATGACAGACATGCCGATACCGGCGTTATTAAAGAAATTTTCGTGGATGGTGCTGCTGTTGACGCCATTGCACCTAACACGCAAGCCACTATTGTTCTCGCGGCGACACCTTTCTATGCAGAAAGTGGTGGGCAAGTGGGCGACACCGGCGAGCTGCATCAGCAAGGTGATAACGCATTTATGGTGACTGATACTCAGTTTATTGGCAAGGCGATTGGCCACCAAGGATTATCAGTGTTGGCGTTGAAAGTAGGTGACTCGGTTGAAGCACGGGTCAATGAGGAACGCCGTCAGGCGATCCGCCGGAATCACTCGGCGACTCATTTGATTCATGCTGCCTTACGTAACTTGCTTGGTGAGCATGTGAATCAGAAAGGCTCGTTAGTGGATGAAGAGCGGTTACGATTCGACTTTTCACATCCTCAAGCGGTTACCGCTGCAGAATTGCAAACACTTGAGCGCCAAGTGAATGAGCAAATTATTCAAAACTGGGCACTCGAAGCTTCCGTGATGCCAATTGAGCAGGCAAAAGCGGCTGGCGCAATGGCGTTATTCGGTGAGAAATATGACGATGAAGTGCGTGTGATTCGCATGGGTTCTTACTCGATGGAGCTTTGTGGTGGCACCCACGTGCAGCGTACTGGTGACATTGGCCTCTTCCGTATTGTGAGCGAGGCAGGTATTGCGTCGGGAGTGCGGCGGATTGAAGCCTTCACAGGGGCCAAAGCGCTTTCTTATACTTTGGAACAACAAAATCAACTTCGTCGCATAGCGAATCTCGTGAAGAGTGATCAAGCTGGCGTGGTTGAGCGTATAGAGCAAGTACTTGAAAAACAAAAGCAGCTTGAGAAAGACGCGGCAGAGCTTCAACGTCAATTGTCAGTGCATGCAGGAGCTGAACTATTAAGTTCCGCGCAGCTTATTGAAGGCGTTAAAGCGATCATCGCGGAAATTCCGGGTGGTGATCCGAAAGGGTTGCGCGACATGGTTGATGACATCAAGAACCGCTTACAAGAGGGTATTGTGGTTTTAGCGATTCGCGATGACAGCAAGGTCAGTCTAATTGTTGGCGTAACAAAATCACTGACTACACGTGTGAAAGCGGGTGAATTAGTGAACTTTGTTGCAAAACAGGTAGGTGGTAAAGGGGGCGGTCGTCCCGATATGGCTCAAGCCGGAGGAAGTGAGCCCGCGAAGCTTGATGGTGCTCTCGCGGCAGTACCGGCTTGGTTAGCAGAACGATTAGCATAAGAGCTTACAGTGCGTTTTTTGGTTTTTATATCCGGAAAACGGTTCGTAAGCGTCACGCGTTAATCCATATGCTATGCTCATAATAGCCTCAAGTAAGAGGCCGAATCGAGCGCACATAATATTTTTTGACAGTTATGACGAAAGGCCTACATACAACCTTATGAGGTCTGTTATAGTGTCATTCCTCGCAGGATTGATACTATGCGGGCGCAGTAGAGCGGCGAACAGGACCGTTTTAAGCCTACTTGGAATCGGTATTGAAGGAGCAAACTAAATGCTAATCTTAACCCGCCGGGTTGGTGAAACACTCATGATCGGTGATGAAGTCACCGTGACTGTTCTGGGTGTGAAGGGAAACCAAGTGCGTATTGGAGTCAATGCGCCCAAGGATGTCTCTGTGCATCGGGAAGAGATCTACATGCGAATTCAACAGGAGAAAGACGGCACTCCCGAGTCTGAATGAATTCGTACGTAATAAGAGCCGGCACGAAGCCGGATTTTATTTATGTCTGTAAATCGTTGGAAAATCATTCGACCATCCCTAGGTTTGGCTAAATATCCCTCACTTGAACGGACTTCTCAGAAAAATCGTTGACATGCTCTGCCAAATCGCTATCATTCACGCCCACAACATGCGGTGAGGTGGCCGAGCGGCTGAAGGCGCTCCCCTGCTAAGGGAGTATAGGGTTTATAGCCCTATCGAGGGTTCGAATCCCTCCCTCACCGCCAGTTAATGATTGAAGAATTTAGTGTGCGCTCGTAGCTCAGCTGGATAGAGTACCTGGCTACGAACCAGGCGGTCGGAGGTTCGAATCCTCCCGAGCGCGCCATTTCTTTAATCACCAGTAATACCTAAATGCGATGCGCTCGTAGCTCAACTGGATAGAGTACCTGGCTACGAACCAGGCGGTTGGAGGTTCGAGTCCTCCCGAGCGCGCCATTTCTTCTGTTTATCCCAATTATTCATAATCTTAGGCGAATATAACGGTCGTTAGACTCGCTTATTTCTGTGCTTTCATTACACTGGTGTTTTACTTACTATCAGGACATCGAAGAACGCGCTCATTGCGTTCTGATGGGCACGGATGGATGCAAAACATGAGTGACCAACTCTTTGACGCTCTGGAACTTATGCTGGCTGGTCTTGGCGTAGTATTCCTATTTCTGATTGTTCTCACATTATTGACGCTGCTATTGGTTCGTCTCTGTCCAGAGGCCGCGACTGATGAAGCCTCGAAAGCCAAAGCTTCGGCGGACTCCGAGTCGGCAAAACAGTACGCTGCGCGCATGGCTGCGATGAGCGTTGCTGTGTCTCAGTATCGTCAGAAACACGGCTCAGGGCGCACTCAGTCGAACCAGGGAGAGAAGAAATGACACAACCTTTAAAGATTACCGAATTAGTCCTACGAGACGCGCATCAGTCGCTGCTTGCAACTCGTGTGCGGCTTGAAGACATGCTCCCTGTTGCCGAGGCACTTGATAAAGTCGGTTATTGGTCGATGGAAAGCTGGGGTGGGGCGACTTTTGATACCTGTATTCGTTATCTCGGCGAAGATCCTTGGGAACGACTCAGAGAATTGAAGAAGGTTATGCCGAATACACCTCAGCAAATGTTATTGCGAGGGCAAAACCTGCTAGGTTATCGCCACTATGCAGACGACGTGGTGAAAAAGTTTGTTGAGCGTGCGCGCGTAAATGGCATCGAAGTGTTTCGTATTTTCGATGCGATGAATGATGTACGAAATTTGAAGACCGCCATCGAAGCGACTATAGCGAATGATGGTCATGCCCAAGGCACCATGTCCTACACCGTCAGTCCAGTGCATACCTTAGAGAAATGGCTTGATATGGCAGAAGAGCTCGAAAGTCTCGGGTGTCACTCCATTTGTATTAAGGACATGGCGGGTTTACTGCGTCCTTATGAGGCTCATGAATTGATTTCTGGCCTCAAGCGACGAGTGTCCATTCCTATTGCAATGCAATGCCATGCAACAACCGGATTGAGTACTGCGACTTACATGAAGGCAATTGACGCGGGCATTGATATGCTCGACACCGCAATCTCGCCCATGAGTATGACCTATGGCCATTCAGCCACTGAAACCATAGTCGCCATGGTGGAGGGTACAGAGCGCGATACAGGTATTGCGCTCGAGGCGCTCGAAGGAATTGCAACACACTTTCGTGATGTGCGTAAGAAATATGCCCAGTTTGAAGGCTCACTGAAAGGTATTGATGCGCGTATTCTGCTCGCTCAAGTGCCGGGTGGAATGTTAACGAATATGGAAAATCAATTGCGCGAACAAGGAGCACTCGACAAGTTTGATGAAGTACTGAAGGAAATTCCTAAAGTGCGAGAGGACCTTGGTTTCATTCCCTTGGTTACTCCTACGTCACAGATTGTTGGTACCCAAGCCGTATTGAACGTTCTCACAGGAGAGCGCTACAAGTCGATCTCTCGTGAAACGGCGGGCGTGTTGAAAGGCGAGTATGGTGCGACTGCGGCACCCATGAATACCGAACTTCAAAAGCGAGTTCTAAAAGGTGAGGAGCCGATTACCTGTCGTCCTGCCGATCTTTTAGAGGATGAGTTCAAAGCATTAACGAAAGAACTGAAGAAGAAAGCGAAGGCAGAGAAGATCACTTTAGCGAAAGATGAAGTGGATGATGTTTTAACCTATGCCCTGTTTCCACAGATTGGCTTGAAGTTTCTTCAGAACCGCAATAATCCTGACGCATTTGAACCAGCGCCAGGGGAAGCACCAGAAGAGCCAATAGCGCCTTTGTCGCCAGGTCAATCCGAACGCTTTGACGTGCGCGTTGACGGCCAAATGTTTAGCGTTGAGGTGGGGCCTGACGGCAGCTTAAGCAGTGTCAAAGAGGCGGGCAAGTCGGCGGTAAAAGACGGCTCTCAAACGACTCCTAAGCAAGATAATAATGCAGACGCCTCCGGTGAAAGTAAGACCATCTCCGCTCCTCTATCTGGCAATGTGTGGAAAGTGAATGTGAAGCCGGGTGAGCAAGTGGAGTCTGGCGATGTCGTGTTTATTCTCGAAGCGATGAAAATGGAAACTGAGGTACGGAGCGAATTTGCGGGTGTGGTCGATGAGATTAAGGTAGCGGAAGGGGCTAGTGTCAGCTCTGGTGACCCCATGTTGACGTTAAAAGGAGTGTAACGTGGAAACCTTGCTAACGCTTTGGCAAACCACGGGTGTAGGGTCGCTAACCTGGGGCATGTTGCTCATGATCTCCGTTGGGTTAGGGCTGGTCTACTTAGCTATAGTCCACAAATTTGAGCCTCTTTTACTATTGCCTATCGGCTTTGGTGCAGTGCTCACGAATATTCCACTCGCAGGGTTAAATGATCCTGGCGGGCTGCTTTATGTGCTTTACGAGGTTGGAATTGGTACGGGGGTATTTCCCTTACTTATTTTTCTTGGAGTTGGCGCATTAACTGATTTTAGTGCACTGCTTGCCAATCCACGCATGCTGTTGTTAGGCGCCGCAGCGCAGTTTGGTATTTTTGCGACGCTCATTGGCGCGATTGCACTGAACGCGGTACCGGGTTTGAACTTTACTCTTGAACAAGCGGCCGCGATTGCCATTATTGGTGGCGCTGACGGCCCTACGGCCATCTATTTATCGTCCCAAATAGCTCCTGAACTGCTCGGTGCGATCGCGGTGGCGGCCTATTCTTACATGGCGTTAGTGCCTATTTTGCAGCCGCCGGTGATGCGCTTACTGACCACGAAGAAAGAACGTACCATTCGTATGACACAATTGAAGCCTGTGTCAAAGCGAGCTCGGATTTTGTTTCCGCTGATGGTGTTGTTGCTTACAGCGCTTCTGCTTCCGACTGCTGCGCCGCTGGTAGGAATGTTCTGTTTAGGTAACTTGATGCGTGAGAGCGGCGTCGTTGACCGCTTAAGTAAAACGGCTCAAAACGAGCTCATTAACTTGGTGACAATATTCCTTGGATTAGCGGTTGGTGCGCAGCTAAGCGCAGGCTCATTCCTAACTTTAGAAACCTTGGGGATCTTAGTGTTGGGGGCGTTGGCTTTTGTCTTTGGCACGGCCGCCGGCATTCTGATGGCGAAGTTAATGAATCTTGTGAGTAAGACACCCATTAATCCACTGATTGGCGCCGCTGGAGTATCGGCAGTTCCCATGGCAGCGCGAGTTGTCAATAAAGAAGGCTTGGCAGCTGACTCGCAGAACTTTTTATTGATGCATGCGATGGGACCGAACGTCGCGGGTGTGCTTGGTTCTGCCGTTGCAGCGGGGGTTTTATTGGCCTTAGTGGGTTAGCCTGAATGGACTTGAAGGGCCAGTCCGACGATTGGCCCTTCGGTTAGATGCCGACTCGATTCAACGGTTAGTGAGCCACCACATCAAGGTGTAAAAGAGTGCAATCACTGCACTCACAATCAAAATGTAAATATAACCTTTCTTCCCATCTTGCAATTTATAGCCATTCAACTGCAGATAGAGTGTCCAGAGTAAGCAGAGTCCCAATGGAATTAAGAATAGTAATCGAATCATGTGTTCGGTTTCTCCTCAGTGTGCGCAATTGATAAGTCCTGCGCGGCTTGTTCTGCGTGATCAAGTAGCCCTTCAATTCCCATAATTTGATCCGCCATAGTTCCCGTGTCGCCTTCACCAACAGCCTTCTCGAGAATAGCTGCCTTTTTAGTGAGTACGGTCAGTCCTAAATTAGCGGACGCACCTTTGAGCGTATGAAAATAGCGCTTTGCTTCATCATACTTACCTTTTGAAATGAAGTCGGAGGCCTTCAGCGCGCTTTGACGATACTGTGAAACGAGTTGATTCACTAACCGAACATAGAGTTCCGCATTGTGGTTCAAACGCGCCAACGCACTCTCAAAGTCGACACCTTTGACTTGTGGATAACGTCTATTCGTTGGTGTCGCAGTTTGCTCAGTGGCGGTTGTTAAGAGTTTCTCATAAGGGCCGGGTACGGCCCATTTGTTAATTTGATCTAACAACAGAAGCTCATCAATAGGTTTTGGAATATGTCCTTGCATACCTGCTGCAAGAGACTTTTCAACGTCACCGCTCATGGCATTCGCTGTCATCGCAAGAATCGGCAGTTGTTGGTAGCTGTATTGTTGGCGAATAGTTTCTGCGGCTTTATAACCGTCCATGATAGGCATTTGGATATCCATTAACACTATGGCATAGCGCTTTTCTTGCACCATAGCGACAGCTTCTGCACCGTGATTGGCAATATCAACAATGAAGCCATGGTTCTGGAGCATTTCTCGTGCCACATGCTGATTGATCTCATTGTCTTCTACAACGAGCAGCGGCGCATGCTGTAGGGCTTCATTAACCTGCTCATGATGCTGATTTTCGTCGGTTTGATGGTGACGTGTGCGGTACACAGCCGACGAGATAACGCGGGCCAAGGTGGCGGTCGTATAGGGCTTGGTAATAAAATCGTAGGCACCGACCTGTTTGGCTTTCTCAGCCAATTCCTCGGCATAATATCCGGTCGCGAGGATCATCTGCGGTCGCTCTTCCTCGGCAATTTGTTGTTGCACACGTTCAACCAGAGTTAAGCCGTCCATACCCGGTAAACGCCAATCCACAAGTACCACCTGGTAAGGATGTCCCGAGGAGTCCGCATCTTCGATAAATTCGAGAGCTTGCTCGCCGTTCCGTGCAGTTTTCACGTCCATGCCGTACGACTGCAGGGTTTCATAGAGCATTTCGCGGGTACTCAGATTGTCATCGACAGCAAGAATGCGCGTACCTGCGAGCTTTTCCAGTAATAGTTGATGATGGGAAATGTCTTGAGCCGACTGCAGTGGCAATGCTAACTCAATATAAAATGTTGAGCCTTGGCCAAGGGAGCTTGTGACCCCAATGTCACCTTGCATCAGAGTAATCAAACGGCGCGAGATCGTTAGGCCCAGTCCTGTGCCGCCAAACTTGCGAGTGGTTGAACTATCGGCTTGGGTAAATGCTTGGAATAAATTGGCACGTTGCTCTTCATCCATCCCAATTCCTGTGTCGGTAACAGAAATTCTCAGATAGATTTTCTCGGCGGTTTGCTCAAGCAAAGTACAGGTCACATTAATCTCACCTTCTTCAGTAAACTTAATCGCATTACTGACGAGGTTAATCAGGACTTGACTCAGGCGCATGGGGTCGCCAATCAGCATGGTTGGGATATTCGAAGGTAAGTTAATAATGAACTCGAGATCTTTGTCGTATGCTTTATACGCAAACATATCTGCCAAAGTTCCTAGAACTTCATCAAGATCAAAGGGAATTCTCTCAATTGTTAGCTTATTTGCTTCGATCTTCGAAAAATCAAGAATGTCGTTAATGACACCGAGCAAGGCTTTGGATGAGCTATCAATGACTTTGATATAGCGTTTCTGTTTGTCGGACAGCTCGGTTTTCATGGTGAGGTTTGCCATGCCAACAATCGCGTTAATTGGCGTGCGGATTTCGTGGCTCATGTTGGCAAGAAAATCACTCTTGGATTGGTTCGCTTGCTCTGCGTCTTCTTTGGCGCGTTCTGCCGCTTCTTTCGCGCGAGCCATTTGCTCTGAGGCCGCTTTAATTCCTGAGATGTCATAGTAACTACCCAGAACTCCAATAATATCGCCGAACTCGTCGTAAAGCGGTACGCAGGAATGCTCGACCCAGCGTTGCTCATTAATGTCGACGGACGGATTGTCTGAGTGCTCGCCGAACTGTAAAACCAACTCGCGATTACAGTTGGCTAGTCGTTGCTCGAAGGTCATGCGATCCCGCTCGAGCAAGTCAGGAGTGTTGGATAGTGCCGTAATGTCTTCATCGCGTTTGCCAATGAGTTCTTCTGGGCGAGTAAGACCAATGTCTTTTAAGAAGGCTTGATTGGCGCCAAGAAAACGAAGATCTTTGTCACGCCAGTAAACTCGATTGGGGAGATCGTTAAAAACTTGCTGGAGTAATTGGGTACTACCGGGAGCGAAGAATGCTGGAGATGCGGTAGCCGTATGCACCGTACTTTCGCGGCGCCCATACCAAGTGCGCCAACCATAGAGAAGCGAGACCAGCAAAAGGACTACAAGCAGTGTGGCAGCTGTGGTGCGTGGCAAGATAAACACAGCAATGAGGCCCAAAGCATTAAATAGCCAAAAGCCGTGTTGTAGTAAGGTCCACACTTTTGGACGCGATGTTTGGCTCAAGAGCGACTCCTTGCGATGTATTTTCTTAGCGACTGTGGCAAACTACGCGGCATCATAACAGAGAATGTTCGGGGCGTTAGGTTGTCAAATCACGTGTCAAAGCAGCTTTCCAAGCACCTGCCTACGCAGCGCTACCTTTCAGACGCATTTTTACACGAGCCGAAATTGCGTGAGGCCTTGCGTGGTTTGCAGCGTGGTATCGAGCGAGAAGCACTGCGAATTACGCCGCAAGGGCGATTAGCTACTACCCTGCACCCAGAGCAGACGCTTGGGTCGACATTAACTCACCCGCTGATCACCACGGATTATGCCGAAGCTTTACTTGAATTTATCACACCCGTGTCTCGCTCGGTACAGGAAACCTTGGCACAATTGCGTGATGTGCACCGGGTGACCTATCGCGCTCTAGGCGATGAGCGGTTATGGCCACTCAGCATGCCATGCTACGTCAATGATGTGAGTGATATTCGTATTGCGCAATATGGAACCTCTCATGTGGGGACCATGAAGCAAGTCTATCGCCAAGGTTTGACCCATCGTTATGGCGCTGTAATGCAAACCATTGCTGGCGTGCACTACAATCTTTCAGTCGCAGATGACCTTTGGCCTGTACTCGCAGGCTTAGATGGCGATCGCAATACGGCGGATTATCGCTCTGCGCGATATTTCGGACTGATTCGTAATTTTAAACGTCGCGCATGGGTGATTCCATACTTCTTTGGTGCATCGCCTTTATTGTGCAGTTCGTTCTTGCGGCACACTGACGTAGATCTGGGATTGCAAGACATGGGACGCGGACTGGTGGGTCTTCCCTATGCTACGTCATTGCGGATGAGTGATTTAGGCTATACCAATCGTGAACAAGCAGACCTTGGTATTACCTATAATTCGCTTGATGAGTACGTGATAGGTTTGCGCCGTGCGGTCTTTACGCCGTCGAAACGTTTCGCCCAAATAGGTGTGCGCGACGGCGACCAGTGGAAGCAACTGAATAGTAATATCTTGCAGATTGAAAATGAATTTTACTCGCCAGTGCGTCCAAAACAGATTGCACGCTCTGGTGAGACTCCCACTCAGGCGTTGGAACGTGGCGGTGTGGAGTATATTGAAGTGAGAGCCTTGGACGTTAATCCATTCAGTGACGTTGGTATTACAGCAGAACAAATGCGCTTCGTAGACCTCTTGTTACTCGAGTGCTTGTTGTCCCCAAGTCCAGAATTGGATATTGAAGCACAGGTAGCGACAGAGCGCGTAGTGAATGAAGTGGTGTTGCGAGGACGTCAGCCAGGCTTGATGCTGACAGATGAGCAAGGCACCGCTTCGGTGGTGGAACGATTACGAGTTCTATTCAGTCGTTTACAGCCTCTGGCTGAAGTACTGGATGAAACCTCTGGGGCGACGGCTTATGCTGATGCGCTGGCGAGCTTAGAGCCCGCCATTGACGATCCAGAGCAAACCTTGTCAGGTAAAGTTGCGACTGTCTATGCGCGGGCGAGTTCGGAAGGTATTCATCCGGGCATGCGCCTCGCTGAGCAGTACCGTACACAAATGTTGAACTCGGACTTTGAGTTTTACACAGTGGCGGACTTTGAACAGATGGCACAGGCGTCACGAGAGAAGAAAGCAGCAATCGAAGCGGCCGACACGGGGTCCTTCGCAGAATTTATCGAGCAGTACTTTATTCGAGCGCAAGAAATTCGAGCGCAAGAAAAAAAAACGCGCGCCGAAAAGGGCGCGCAAGGTAGTTAAGATGTTCCAGGGGATTTCGGTGTCAAGAACTACGTGACATTAAGTCAGAGCGAGCGACATTGAAAAGGTTCAAAAAAATGATGAAAAAAAATACACTTTTTATTGGAATCGCGCTGTCGGCCACGATTTTATTGAGCGGATGCACGACTTCACCACCTCGAGATCCAGAGAATATTTGTAATATTTTCGAAGAACGACGAGATTGGTGGCGTGACGCGAAGCGGATGAACCGTAAGTGGGATGTGCCGATTCATGTGCCCATGGCGATGATGTATCAAGAAAGCTCGTTTCGCGCCCGTGCTCAGCCACCTAGACGCTATGTGTTGGGTTTTATTCCATGGGGGCGGGTCAGTGACGCCTATGGCTACGCGCAAGCGAAGACAATGACCTGGGACGATTATGTTCGTGAGACAGGAAATCGCCGTGCACGTCGCGATAACTTTGGTGATGCGATCGATTTTATGGGCTGGTACATGGATAAAACTCATCGTATTAACCGTGTATCTAAGTGGGACGCTTACGCCCAGTACTTGAATTATCACGAAGGATGGGGCGGTTATCAGCGTCAAACGTACAATCAGAAGCAGTGGCTGGTGCAAGTTGCGCGCCGTGTGGATGAGCGCTCTGACCGGTACGCGCAGCAATTACGTGGATGCGAACGTCGATTGAATCGAGGATGGTTCCGTCGTTTACTCTTCGGTTGAGTTTGACTCGAAGTACCTAACTCACAGTGCTGAAAAGACTGTTTGACCGGTAAAAGGCGCGACTAACGTTGCGCCTTTGCTTTTTTCGCTTTTGTTTTTGGCAGAATTCGGACGGTTTTAATCACACTGTCCGACACTTCAACAACTTCCACTGCTTGTGTACCGATTCTCAGGCAAAGTGGGTGTTCAGGTATATCCCCAACAATTTCCGTAATAAGCCCATTGAGTGTTTTTGGGCCATCGGTTGGGAAGCTGAGCTTTAATTCTTTGTTCAGCTCGCGTAAGTTCACCGTTCCTTCGACCAACACACTACCGTCGTCTTGCTTGACGAAGTGATCGCTCGTTTGGCCGGTGATCGTCGTGGTAAAGTCGCCAACGATTTCTTCCAAAATATCTTCAAGAGTGACTAAGCCTTGGATATCTCCGTATTCGTCCACCACTAAGCCAATACGCTCCTTATTCTGCTGGAACTTAATCAGCTGGACACTCAGCGGTGTGCTTTCAGGAATAAAGTAGATGTCACGCGCCGCTCGCACCAGTGACGGCTTATCCGCTTCGGCTTGATAACGCGTAATGAGCCGCATCATATCGCGGGCATGCAGGAATCCAATCGCGTCATCAATTTCTCCTCGATATAGCAGTACCAAGGTATGTTGCATATTCATTAATTGGCGCGTAATCACAGGCCAGTCGTCGTTAATATCCAGCGCAACGATGTCGTTACGCGGAATCATAATGTCGTCTACCGTGACCTTTTCAAGGTCAAGAATACTAAGCAACATGTCTTGGTGACGCGAAGGAATCAGTGAACCAGCTTCATGTACTACTGTGCGCAGCTCTTCTGCCGTAAGAGTGTCTCGGCCTGCAGCTTTAGGGTTAATACCCATCAGTCGCATCATGTTGTTAGTAATGAAATTTACCACCGCGACAACTGGATACATGATTTTGAGTAGTGGATAGAGAATGACCGAACTCGGATAAGACACACGTTCAGGATGCAGAGCCGCAATAGTTTTTGGTGTTACTTCGGCGAAAATGAGGATGATAAGCGTGAGGCTAATAGTCGCAATCACGATGCCATAGTCACCGAAAAGGCGAATACCAATAATGGTCGCAATCGCTGAGGCGGCAATGTTTACTAGGTTGTTACCAATCAGGATCAAGCCAATCAAACGATCAGGGCGCTCAAGTAGGGAGGCGACGCGTTTTGCACCACGATGCCCGCTTTGCGCTAAGTGTCGCAGCTTGTAGCGATTGAGGGACATCATGCCCGTTTCGGAGCCCGAGAAATAGGCGGAGATCAGCAGAAGAATGCCAAGCGCGGTGAATAACGCACCGATAGATATGTCGTCCAAAGGTAAACCCTGTCGCTAATTCGAGGTTACTAATTTAGGGCCGTAGCCACGGATGTCAAGGATCAATGCGATTATGACAAGAGAACATCCCGTGCAAAACGGCTGCCGAAATAGGCGAGCGTGAGCAGGCCCGCGGCTACTAGCGTTAAAACAACTGCTAAACGCCCGCGTAAGCCTCGAGTAAAATGTGCAATGACAATGCTGCCAAAACCGAACCAGGCTAATAGTGAGAGAATAGTTTTATGAATTTGCCCTTTGGCAAACATGCCATCGACGAAGAGGAGTCCGGCAATAATCGCCAGAGTCAGCATGATGGTGCCAGCCGTCAGGAGTCGGAAAAAATACTGCTCGACGGCCATTAAGGGCGGCAAACTGGCGTCGAGCGCTTTCGCTGAGCGGCCCTTCAGTACTCGGTTTAGATAGAGGATCTGTCCCGCATAGAGTGCGGCGAGCGCGAGCAAGCTAAAGGCAAGCAATGAAAGAATAATGTGAATCAATAGCCCGGGTGTCATTACGCCAGTGGTGGTGGCGGGGGCTTGCATTAAGTAGACCAGTAAAATACTGAGTAAACCAAAGCCGAAAATAGCCGGGCGCAGCATTAAACTCGCAAGCTGAGTGCCGCGGACAACCGAGAATACACCAAGCAGCCAAGCGATAATGGTTAAGACCAATAAGAAGTTTAATTGTGCAAGACCGGCTTGGTTAACAAGTAACGCGATTAAGGCTCCATGTAAAATAACGGCGCCAACATTTGAAATCCACAACCGGCGTGCATATGTCTCAGGAGCTGTGATGCGACGATTCAGGAACGCAATCCCTGCAACGTAAGCCAAGATACAGAGAATAGAAAGTAGCTGTATCACCATAGGTGTGCGCTCTCCTGTTGAGAATGATTCGCATTTGCGGGCTAATTGGCGCCAGTATAAGGTGTTGCATCGCCAAACCCAACTGATTTTGAGTATACTATCGCAAACTTTGCGCACAGGAAGAAGTGATGTTTGAGAACCTGAGTGATCGCCTGACCCAAAGCCTCCGAAATATCAGTGGTCGTGGGCGCCTAACAGAAGACAATATTAAAGATACGTTACGCGAAGTTCGCATGGCGCTACTGGAAGCAGACGTCGCATTGCCGGTCGTCAAAACCTTTATCGCGCAAGTGAAAGAGCGAGCGTTGGGCGTCGAGGTGAATAAAAACCTTAACCCCGGCCAAGTCTTTGTGAAAATTGTCCGCACTGAGCTTGAGCAAGCAATGGGGGAAGCGAACGTCCCATTGAGTCTTGCGACTCAGCCTCCGGCGGTGATTTTGATGGCGGGTTTACAAGGTGCAGGTAAAACCACCAGCGTTGGTAAGCTCGCGCGGCATTTAAAAGAGAAGCAGAAAAAGAAAGTACTGGTGGTGAGTGCCGACGTGTATCGCCCTGCGGCGATCGCACAGTTGCAGCGTTTAGCCGAAGAAGTTGACGTAGAGTTTTTCCCGTCATCGACCGACCAAAAGCCAGTCGCTATTGCTGAAGCTGCCATTGCTTATGCGCGTAAGAAATTCATCGATGTAGTGCTAGTGGATACGGCAGGTCGGCTCGCGATTGACCAGGAGATGATGGCTGAGATCCAGGCGCTGCACGCTGCCATTCAGCCCATAGAAACATTGTTTGTTGTCGATGCAATGACGGGCCAAGATGCTGCGAATACAGCACAAGCATTCAATGAGGCATTGCCACTGACAGGTGTCATTCTCACCAAGGTGGATGGTGACGCGCGGGGTGGTGCGGCACTTTCCATTCGCCATATTACTGGCAAACCTATTAAGTTCCTCGGGGTTGGCGAGAAAAATGACGCTCTCGAGGCGTTTCACCCGGACCGTATTGCCAGCCGAATCTTAGGCATGGGTGACGTCTTGTCACTTATCGAAGAGGTGGAGGCAAAGGTCGATCAAGAGAAAGCTGCCAAGGTCGCTCAGAAAGTGATGAAAAGTGGCAAGTTTAGTCTTGAAGACTTCCGCGACCAGTTGGCGCAGATGCGTGACATGGGCGGGATGATGGGGCTCATGAATAAATTGCCAGGTATGGGACAGATGGCTGGGCAGCTGCAAGGTCAAATGGACGACAAAGCCACTCTGCGGATGGAAGCCATCATCAGCTCCATGACACGCCAAGAGCGGGAGCATCCGGACATTATTAAAGGTTCACGCAAGCGCAGAATCGCGTCAGGGTCTGGTGTGCAAGTGCAAGACGTGAATCGTCTGCTCAAGCAGTTTACGCAAATGCAGAAAATGATGAAGAAGATGAAAGGTGGCGGCATGGCTAAAATGATGCGCCAAATGGGGGGCAAGTTGCCGCCGGGAATGTTTCCCGGACGATAACTCAATAGCCTGTTGCAGAACAGAACAGAACAGAACGGAAGAGAATAGAAAAGGGCGGTGATTCTTCGAGTAGAATCGCCGCCCTTGTTGTTTAAAACCACAGAACTTAAACCTTGAATCGTTGCACCATTACTTCCAGGCGATCGAATTGTTCTTTTAGTTCTATACAAGCTGATTGCGCCTGCTTTAAATTCTCTAAACTTTCCTGATTCATGCCACTGATGTTGTGCACCTCTTGATCAAGCCCACTAATCACTGAGGTTTGTTTATCCGTCGCTTCAGCAACCGCTCGGTTCTCATCGTCGATTTCCGCAATAATACGATTGACGCTGAGCATCAGTTCGCCTGCACTTTCCGCGCTGGCTACGCTTGCATTGGTGCGCTCACGGCTAGACTCCATCACCTGCACGACGTCTTTAGAGCCTTTTTGTAGCTGCTCAACCATGACGGAGATTTCATCTGCAGAAGTTTGAGTGCGCTGGGCGAGGCTGCGGACTTCGTCCGCAACCACTGCAAAGCCTCGGCCCGCTTCCCCAGCGCGTGCGGCCTCAATAGCAGCATTTAGTGCGAGCAGGTTGGTTTGTTCACTGACACCGATAATCACCTCAAGCACCCGACTGATGTTTTGGCTATTTTGATCAAGGTTTTGAATTGTTTGTTCTGAATCAGCCATTTCACGTTCGAGTCGCTGAATATTGTCGACGTTCTGTTGCAAGGCGTGCTGACTCTCACCTGATTGCGCGGTTGCAGACGTTGTACGCTCTGCGGCTTCGGCAGCATTACGGGCAATCTCTCGTGCTGCCTCGGTGAGTTCGCTCACTGCCGAAGCAACGCTTTGTGTGCTGGTATTCTGTGTAGCCGAGAGATCCATCGTTTTATGAGTGATACCCTCGAGCGCATTAATAATGTCTTCCACTTGAAGACAAGCTTGATTTACTTCACTAATGGAGTGATGAATACGCTCAATAAACTGGTTCACATAACTTGAGAGCTCAGAGAACTCATCATTTCCTTCAACTTTGACCCGCTGAGTCAAATCGCCTTCACCTTCGGCAATGTCATGCAGTGCGTGGTTCAAGCGCTCTATCGGTGCCATCAGGAGTTTCAGCAGCCATTGGATCGCCAAAACGGTGACAATAATACCTAACACCATGGAAATGAGGGCGGTCCAGCCGAATGCGGTTACTGCGGCATAGGCTTGATCCCGGTCAACAACGACGCCGACGTACCATTCGGCGCTGTCGATACCTTCGATGGGAACAAAGTAGATAATACTTTGACGATTTTGAATTTGTAACTCACGAAAGCGTTGTTCAGGTTGTATTGCCTGACCTAGATAGTCGGCAAGTGGTCGGTCATTAAACTGCGCTTGGGGATGACTGAGAATATGGCCGCTACTGTCTGTAAGAAAGGCGTTTCCCAAGCCGACAAAATCAATTCCGTTAATGATGTCACTAATATGCTGCAGTGACAGGTCACCCCCGGCAATCCCGATCAGGTCGCGACCGTCTGTCATTGGGACGACGACAGAAAGAGTGAGTTCATTAGTACTGGCATCCACATAAGGACGAGTAAAACTCGTCGTGCGGCGCTCAACTCCCAGTTGATACCAAGGGCGCTGGCGCGCATCAAAATCAGCGGGAAGCTGAATACTGGGGTCGTCCAGAATAAAGCGTCCATCGGCAAGGCCGAAGTAAACATTCTTAAAATCACCGGACCGTTGTGCGAGACGAAGTTGTTGAATCTGTGCAGTTTCATTACTCGTACTATCGAACATGCTTGCAGCCGCACTCACAATGTCTTGCTTGCCGGTCAGCCAATTGGCAATGTTGAGAGCGACCGAGCGGGATACTTCACTCAGCATCGCTTCGAGTTTCTGCTCGGTCTGTGTTGCCATAATGCGATTATTAACGAGCGTGAATGCACCTAGAATAACCACTAATATCAGTGCGGATGCGAGAGTCACTTTGTGCGTAAAGCGAAGTGTTGAGAGCATGATATTAAACTTCCATTTTGTTATTATTATCTCAATTCTGCTCTGAGTTATCGGCAGGAATGGCGAATACCATAGCAATACCTTTGATAGGCCTCCAGCCTAAATCGTTAGACCATAGCCCAGGTCGAGTAGAGCTGCAGTAGGGAACAAACGAAAGACTCGTGTCTGCTTCCCGATTCTCCTTGCATTCTGAGTAAAAATCCGTAGAATTATGCGGCTTCCTGACTTAGGTCGGGAACTTTCTATTAACGTTGAAAAACATTGAAATAAATTAGAGGACGGTAATGGTAACCATTCGTTTACAACGGGGTGGCGCGAAAAAGCGTCCATTCTACCAGATGGTTGTTGCCGACAGCCGAAACGCCCGTGACGGTCGTTTCATCGAGAACGTCGGCTTCTTTAACCCACTGGCTCGTGGCCAGGAAGAAAAACTACGCGTTGATTTAAACCGCGTTGAGCATTGGGTCGGACAGGGCGCACAGCTCTCTGATCGCGTTGCAAAACTGGTAAAAGACGCTGCTAAAACTGCAGCCTGAGGTTGACGATAACGTCATGGCTTCAATTGATGTAGAGCAAAGTGAGCGTGTAGTTCTCGGTTCTATCGGCGCCGTATACGGCATCAAAGGCTGGGTTCGCATCACAAGTTACACAGAAGAAGCTGCAGGCATTTTTGACTATGGACCCTGGTTTATTGGCCGGGATAGTCAATGGCAACAAGCTGAAGTCAGCCAATGGCGTTGGCATAACAAAAGCTTGGTGGCCAAATTTAGTGGTGTTGAAGACCGGGATGCTGCAGCGCAGTTAACGGGTATGGACATTGCTATTCCGGTGGATCAATTACCGGAGCTGGAAGAGAATGAGTTTTATTGGCGTGATTTGACGGGTATGCGTGTGTTGAATACCGAAGGGTATGACATGGGTGTAGTCAGTCATTTGCTCTCAACTGTGGCGAACGACGTATTGGTCGTCACGGCAAATAGCAAAGACGCTTTTGGTAAGCGCGAACGTCTGATTCCGTTTTTGCAGTCGCAATATATTGTGAAGGTAGATACGGCATCGCGAGTCATTACTGTTGATTGGCCTGCTGATTTCTGATGGCAAGCAAACTTACGGTTGGCGTGGTTAGTTTATTTCCGGAAATGCTTAACGCAATTACGGATTTCGGTGTCACGCGCCGGGCAGTGCAAGATGGTTTGTTGAACGTGAGTGCGTGGAATCCTCGTGATTACACGACGGACAAACACCGAACGGTGGATGACCGGCCCTATGGTGGCGGTCCTGGTATGCTGATGATGGTTGCGCCGCTTCGCGCCGCAATTGCAGACGCTAAGCATGCAGTTACCGCAGCAAGTGGTGTGGTGCCTCGAGTGATTTACCTTTCACCGCAAGGTCGAAAATTGAATCATCAGGGTGTTGCAGAGCTAAGCCAGTACGAGTCATTCGTTTTGGTTGCAGGGCGCTACGAAGGCATTGATGAACGTGTAATTGAAAGTGATATCGATGAAGAATGGTCAATCGGTGACTTTGTCCTCTCTGGAGGTGAGTTGCCTGCGATGGTTCTTATTGACACGTTGGCAAGACAGGTACCGGGTGTACTCGGGCATGCAGATTCAGCGGCAGAAGATTCATTTGCCGAAGGATTATTGGATTGTCCGCACTATACACGTCCTGAAGTTCTCGATGGCAAAGAAGTCCCCGCTGTGTTGTTAAGCGGGCACCATGAAGAAATTAGGCGGTGGCGGTTACAGCAGTCCCTGATACGGACCTGGCAACGGCGACCGGATTTATTAAACAGCCTAGCTCTGACTGACGAGCAGTCTGCGTTACTCAAAAACTTCGTAAAAGAAGCCGGAAAGTAACAACGCTGGTCGGGTGGTTTAACTAGGAGGAGAAATACAAATGGCAAAAGTAAACAAGTCTATTCTGCTGGAACTCGAAAACGAGCAGCTGAAAGGCAATCTTCCGGAGTTTGCTCCGGGTGATACCGTTATCGTCAACGTTAAAGTTAAAGAAGGTAACCGCGAGCGAGTCCAGGCTTTTGAAGGCGTGGTCATTCGTAAGCGTAACCGTGGTCTGCACAGTGCATTCACGGTTCGTAAAATTTCTAGCGGTGAAGGTGTTGAGCGTACTTTCCAAACGCACAGCCCACTGATCGACAGTATTACTGTGAAGCGTCGTGGTGCAGTTCGTC
Source organism: Idiomarina sp. (assembly GCA_020831965.1). Classification (GTDB taxonomy): domain Bacteria; phylum Pseudomonadota; class Gammaproteobacteria; order Enterobacterales; family Alteromonadaceae; genus Aliidiomarina. Next base: position 89,163 of record JAFIFP010000009.1, on the reverse strand, counting down.
GTGCGAAGCTCTACTACCTGCGCGAGCGCAGCGGAAAATCAGCGCGTATCAAAGAAAAGCTGGGCTAAACAGCAGTTCTCCGATACTAAAAACCCGGCTTCGGCCGGGTTTTTTTATGCCTGTTGTGTATAGATATTGCTACAAACTACTCATATTCGTGAACATTTGATGAAGCTAATCCTGATTTAATGTTAAAAAATGATGGATTTTTGTAGGAATGTATTTATTATGAAATTGCTCTACGGATTGGCCGAAGTTGTTAAGAGGTAAACAAAATCGATGGAAACCCCTCAATTTTGGTCCGGTTTTAGAAGCACACACATTAAACTAAGTAAACGGGAGATGGGGCGTAGCCACCAGACTTCCGTGGTTCTGGGGAGAAATCTATGTTTGCTAGTAATAGTTTAAACAGATCGATTCGCCTTGCGTTAGCATTCGGCGGAGCTTCTGCTCTAGCCTTTGCTGGAGCCGTAAGCGCGCAACAACAACAAAGCAACAACGAAGAAGAAGAATCAGAGGCCCGTACAGAGCAGCGCGTTGAGCGGGTTCAGGTCGTTGGTTCACGGATTCGTACGGACGGCCTTGATAGCGCCGCTCCAATCGACATTATCAGTACTGAGCTTGCTACCGAACAGGGCCTAAACACTCTAGGTGAATTGCTCCGTACTTCAACTATTGCGTCTGGCTCTGACCAGCTGATTTCTGCTTATTCTGTCGGCTTCGTAACAGCCGGTGGTTCAGGTGCTGAATCAATCTCTATGCGTGGTTTGGGTGCTAACCGTACACTCGTGCTCTTGAACGGCCGTCGTGCCGGTCCTGCGGGTACGCGTGGTCAGGTTGCTGCATTCGATATGAACGCATTGCCAGTTTCTGCCGTTGAGCGTGTAGAAATCCTGAAAGATGGTGCATCTTCACTGTACGGTTCGGACGCGGTTGCTGGTGTAATTAACATCATCACTAAGCGTGGCGATGAATCAAGCATCAACGTAAGTGCTAGCCAACCATTTGATTCAGGCGGGGAAACCTTCCGAGTCAATGGTACTTGGGGTACCACATTTGATCGCGGTTCATTCCGTGTTGTTGCTGACTACAACCACAACACTGGTCTGAAGCGCGGCGATCGTAGCCATTTTGCATGTAACAGCCGCTACTGGTTTGATTTCGAAACTGGCGAGCGTGCGGATCCAATCGATCCTCGTACTGGTGAACCACACTGTAACGCAGCGGGCTTCGGCTTGTTCTCGGGTCAGGGCGGACGCTTCCAGTTCGATTATGATGGATTTGGTTTCCCGCCAATCGAAGGTGATCACCCGCTAGTTGACACAGCACCTGCAGGCTGGTTCTGGTCAGGTCGCGACTACGAAACTGATGGTTGGTTCGATGGATCAAGTGATCGTCATCGTGCGCAGTCCATGATTCCAGAAAGCCGTGTGATGTCTGTGTATACACAAGGTGACTACGACCTTACGAATACGATTTCATTGTACGGTGAGTTCATGCACTCACAGCGTACAACTAACGCAGACAGCGTGCGTCAGATCTTCCCATCGCACCCTGGCTTACCAGCTCAGATTCCAATCAACAACATTCCTGGCTGGGAAGGTTCTGCAACAGTTCAGTACGTTGCATTGACTAATCACTTCAGCAGCGAAACTGTTGTTGATTACACTCGTGGTGTTATTGGCCTCGAAGGTTCGCTCGGTTTTTGGAACTGGGACGCGTCGTTCCAACGTTCACTGAACCGTGGTACTTACGAGCAAGATATCTACCTTGCTGATTCATTCCGCATGTATCACTTGTGGGCCTTAGGTGCAGGCGACTGTGCTGGTGAAACTTCACCAATCTCTGGCCGTGCGTGTGTGGAAGAGCCATGGTGGAGTCCAGACTTCTTGCGTGGTGATTTCTCGCAAGGATTCCGTGATTTCGTTCAGGCTTCTGATAAAGGTAAAACCATCTACAAGCAAGATACCTTTGATGCATACATCACTGGTGACTTGTTCGACTTGCCAGCAGGTACTGTAGCAACGGCAGTGGGTGTGTCTTATCAAACTGACGAATTACAAGATACTCCTGGTATCAACTCACGCACTGGTAACTCTTGGGGTCTGACCTCAGCAGGTATTACTGCAGGCCGAGCAACGACTCGCGCTGTCTATGGTGAGGTGGTAATTCCGGTATTACGTGATTTGCCTTTCGCAGAGTCGTTTGACTTGACGGCGTCAGCTCGTTACACCGAAGTAAGTGCTTACGGAAGTGGTTCAACATACAAGGCAAGCATTAACTGGAACGTAGGCGGTGGTTTCCGTGTCCGTGCTTCACAAGGTACTTCGTTCCGTGCACCAGCACTGTTCGAACTTTATCTTCAGCAGCAAACAGGCTTCTTAGGTCAGAACAGCGATCCATGTGTGAATTGGGTTGAATCAAATAACCCTCTGATCCAGCAAAACTGTCAAGCAGCAGGCGTGCCTGAGTCTTACATCGCACCAGTAGGTGGTTCAATCACCTCTATCACGGGTGGTGGTGTTGGCCAGCTTGATGCAGAAACGTCAGTTTCTAAAGGTATTGGCTTAGTTTACACCAGCCCAATGAATCGCTTTGCGGGTTCAATCGATTACTATGACGTAATCATTGAAGGCCAAATCTCGAACATTGGTGGCGCGACTGTACTGAACCAGTGTTATACCACTGAAGTTGGTATCGAGAACGAGCCGTTCTGTCGTCAGATCACTCGCCGTACCGGTATTGATGATGACTGGGGTGTACAAGAAGTTCGCGGTGGTTACTTGAACGTAGCGGAGCAGGGCATTCGTGGTGTTGACTTAGTAGCAACTTATACTGAAGAAACTCCAGTGGGTCTGTTACGTGTTCGCTTGAACCACACTGCGACGATTGAGCGCTACAACAAAACGTTTGCTGACAGTGACAAGTTTGTATTCACTGGTCGCATCGGCTCTCCGAAGCATTCTGGTAACTTAAACACCAGCTTGCAGCGTGATAACTGGCGCTTCAACTGGAATATTCAGTATGTTAGCGCAGTATCGAACTACGATGGTTTCTTAAATGGAAACCGCATCACCAGCCGTCCAAATGATGGTGGTGGTACGTTCCGCTTCGTAGCGCATGCGCCGACTTACTTCATGCACTCACTGTCTGCAAACACTACAGTGTTTGACAACATCGACCTGACGTTTGGTGTATCGAACTTGTTCGATCGCATCCCACCTCAGGGTTCACCAGCAGCGGTTAACACTGCCGGTAACACTCTGTTGTTCGCATCACAATACGACCTCCTAGGTCGTCGTGCATTCTTGAACGCAACTTATAGCTTCTAATTAAGCATTAAGAAACGTTAAAGAAAGTTAGAATGAAAGCACCAACCCGCAAGGGTTGGTGCTTTTTTGTTCACAAAATCACTACGTTATTTGCCGAAGTTATACAACCTATTGCCCATTTCCCATGTAAATGCCCACTCTCATGTTAAAAAATGATGGAATTTTAAGTTCAGACGTTTAGTATTGAGAGGTTGATAGGAATGTTTTGTTGGTGCACCACGGAGCGGGTTTCCATGACATGACTGCTGTCATGTCATGTCACAATAAAAACAGAACATATATTTTTCGAATGCTTTACAAATCACACACACGTAAAAAAATAGAGACGGACGCATGTTCACACAGCAGTTCCGTCGTTTCAGGGAGACATCTATGTTTGCTAGCAATAGTTTAAACAAGTCGATTCGCCTTGCATTAGCATTTGGTGGTGCCTCTGCGTTAGCAGTCACTGGTACTGCTACAGCGCAAGAGAATGACGAAGAAGAGCAGGTCCAAGAACAGCGCGTTGAGCGCGTTCAGGTGGTTGGTTCGCGTATTCGTACCGATGCAATTGATAATGCAACGCCAATCGACGTAATCAGTGCAGAGCTTGCCACTGAACAAGGTATTAACTCACTCGGTGAGTTACTGCGTACAGCAACCGTCGCTTCTGGTTCTAACCAGTTAACAGCAGCAATCTCCGTAGGTGCGGTTACCGAAGGTGGTACAGGTGCTGAATCCATTTCAATGCGTGGTTTAGGTGCAAACCGTACTCTCGTATTGTTGAATGGTCGTCGCGCTGGACCTGCAGGTACGCGTGGTCAGGTTGCTGCGTTCGATATGAACGCCATTCCAATTTCAGCGGTAGAGCGTGTTGAAATCATGAAAGAGGGTGCATCTTCTCTTTATGGTTCTGATGCTGTTGCTGGTGTAATTAACATCATCACTAAGCGTGGTGACGAGTCGAGCATCAATGTCAACGTTAACCAGCCGTTCGAATCAGGCGGGGAAAGCTATGGCATTAACGGTACTTGGGGTACTACTTTTGACCGCGGTTCATTCCGTATTGTTGCTGACTACAAGCATCAATCAGAGTTAGCTCGTGGTGACCGTGAACATTTTGAGTGCCGCCAGCGTTACTTATTCGACGCGGCAAGCGGCGAGCGTGCCGATCCAATCGATCCACGTACCGGTGAGTTTCACTGTAACGACTTACCTTATGGTATGTGGTTATGGAATGCGGGTGCAGGAAACTACACTGCGCTAATCAATTCATTCGATTATGACGGCGCCCATGCGGCTGCTGGTCGTGCAGGTTATACCCCTGTAAATCCGGGTGACATTCAAACTCCAGAGGGCTGGTACCCAGTAGGATTCGATTTTGAGTCTGATGGTTGGTTAGACGCAAGCCACCCGTTCCAAGATTTGGCGACCATGATCCCAGAAACAACGATCTGGTCAATCTACACTCAAGGTGATTACGATCTGACGCACACGACTAATGCCTATTTCGAGTTGATGCATAGTCAACGTGAGACGAAAACCAATGGCTATCGCCAATTCTGGGAACCCTTCATTCCAGCATGGTTTGGAATTGTACCGGGTTGGGATGGTGACGTATTCCTCGATCCAACCACGGTCACAGACCACTCGGGTGGTACTACTACTGTAGATTACACCCGTGCAGTGATCGGTGTAGAAGGTTCAATTGGCTTCTGGAATTGGGATGCCTCATTCCAGCGCAGCTTAAACCGTGGTGAGTACTTCCAGAAAATTATCTTAGACGATGCCTTAGTAATGGCGTCTGATGCACTCTGGGGCGATCCTTGTGTAGGCGAATTCAGTCCAATTTCAGGTCGCCCTTGTTACGAAGTACCTTTCTTTGACCCTGAGTACCTTCGTGGTAATCATACGCAAGGAACTAAAGACTTCCTATTCGATTCTGAAACAGGTCGTACCATCTATAAGCAAGATACCTTCGATGCGTACATCACAGGTGACGTGTTCGATCTCCCAGCAGGTACTGTCGCAATCGCGGCCGGTGTCGCTTACCAAACGGATCAAATTCAGGACACTCCGGGTGAAATGACTCGCTTGGGCAACTCGTGGGGTATGACGTCTGCTGGTATTACTGCTGGGCGTTCAACCACACGCGCGGTCTACGGTGAAGCGAACGTTCCTTTACTGCGTGACCTGCCCTTCGTTGAGGTACTCGATTTTACCGCATCTGCGCGCTATACCGACGTAAATGCTTACGGTAGTGATACGACGTATCGGGCGAGCTTAAACTGGCGTATCGGCGGCGGTTTCCAGGTTCGTGCCTCACAAGGTACTTCGTTCCGTGCTCCGGCGTTGTTCGAACTTTATCTAGAGAATCAATCGTCGTTCTTCAACCAGCAAAGCGATCCTTGCTTTAACTGGGGCGCGCGTGAAGACGAAGGTACGTTGAACCCAATCGTTGCTCAGAACTGTGCAGCAGCGGGTGTACCTAGCGATTATGCGAACAACTTCGGTTCAGCTACAGCGATCACCGGTGGTGGTGCGGGTGTCTTGCAAGCGGAAACCTCAACCTCTAAAGGTGTTGGTTTAGTTTGGACTAGCTCTGACAACGTCTGGGCAGCTTCTGCTGACTATTATGAAGTTGAAATCACTAACCAGGTTTCTAACGTTGGTGGTGTTCAGATCCTAAACTTGTGTTATTCGTCTGAAGACTTCGAGAACGAGCCGTTCTGTGATCAGATCGATCGTAACGATGGCACTGAGGACGGGAACTGGGGTATCAACACTGTTCGCGGTGGTTACGTGAACGTAGCGCGTCAGTTCGTGCGTGGTGCTGACTTCCGTGCAACCTTCGCGAACGATACTCCATTTGGTTTCGTACGTGTCCGTTTAGACCACACGGTTCAGCTAGAGCGTTCGTTCAAGCAGTTCCCAGACAGCACTGCTGTTGACCCAATTGGTCGTGTTGGTAATCCGAAGCACTCTGGTACTTTGAATACGTCGTTGAGCCGCGATAACTGGGGCTTTAACTACGCGATTCGTTACTATGAGAAGACGGATAACTACGACACTTACACCAACGGCAATCAAACAGTTTATCGGGGAACTGATGTGTTCTTCCGTGCATCTGCACCAACGACTGTTTACCATACTGCGTCAGTGAACTATCGCTTCAGCGATTTCGACGTGACTGCGGGTATTGCGAACATCTTTGACAAGAAGCCACCTTTGGTGAGCCCTGCGTCAGGTCTTCGTAACGTAGGTAATTCGGCACTGTACTCACAGTTCGATAACTTGGGCCGTCGTGCATTCTTGAACTTGAACTACTCGTTCTAAGAAACACTTCAGCTAGATAAAAACACCAGCCTTTTCGGCTGGTGTTTTTTTTTGTTAGGCTGAAAGTTCAGAACGAAAGGAGTAACGATGACTATAGAGCACGTGCGGGAAGCTATTGGCGAGATCCTGTTGCAGCAAACATCACCTATGAAAGAGTTTGATTTAATTCAATTACTGCAAGCGGGTGATGAGCCGCTATTACAAGCTGATGCCTTGCGCTCTGATTTATCTTTGTTTCAAACTCACTTTCTTGTGTTCCATTGTTTATACAGTTTGCAAGATGAATGGCTGACGCAACGGGTAGGGCAATTACAGATAGAACCTCTCTGTATTTTTTGTCATCCATATGAAGCGGCTGAAAAGAGTGCCGGAGCAGAGGTGCAACCCCAAGATCCGCTGCGCGACTATTATCTCAACTGGTCCAACTGTGAGGGTATGTCGGAGTCAGGTGTAGAGGCGCTCTTGAATCAGTTTTGGCGTCGTTATGCTCGGGGGCCTATGCGGCAATCTGTTTTAACTGAGGATATCGAAAAGGCTCTACATACACTTGAATGCGAGACTTCGGAACCAACACTGATTGAGGTGAAACGCCAATATCGCCTAATGGTACACCGTTGTCACCCTGACAAGGGCGGAGACGTCGGCCAGATGCAGCAGCTTCAAGAAGCTTACGAGTTGGTTTGTCGAGGCTTGTTTCGATAAATATAGTAAGCCAACGATGGCTGGAGCGCAGGCAAGTACTGTTCAATGAGCTGTTTTAGTGCGTCTGGCGCAACCGGCTTGTGCAGCGTTTGATTCATACCGGCATCTCGACAGCGGTTAAGTTCATTCGGGCTTTGATGGCCGGTCAGGGCCACAATTGGTGTATTCGCGAAAGTTGGTATGCCATCGTCAATCTGGCCACGCAGCATCGCGCACACTTCCGCGCCAGTATAGTCTGGCATTTCATAATCAAGAATAAGTAAATCAGGTTGGTGCTGTTGCGCGAGCTCCAGTGCTTCCGCACCATTGATGGCGGTCAGCAAGGTGACAGGATACTGTCCGAGCATGGCCTTTAAAACTTCTAAGCTAATAAAGTCATCGTCGGCAATAAGAATGGTCGCCATAGCAAGGGCTCGCTTCAGATCAATTCACTGTAATGCTCACAGACTATCATACCCGGTCACAATTTCTAGGTGATGAGGTGCGGATTGCCGAGGAATTAGCCAAGCCACAGATAAATCCATAAACAATTCACAGCGAGTAGCCCATATCCCCATGCGCCATGAACCAGTTTAGGTTGCGCCAATGGCTCGCTCGTTTGCCGCTTACCAGACACCATCGTCCATGTCAGCGCGGTGCCACGAATTCGATAGACGAAAATCGCTACAATATGGATTGCCACCAGTATCAGAATGCCATCGATGATCTGCTTGTGATAGCGAGTGAGTAGCCGATTCACATCATTATCCACCCAACTCGCGAGTGGACCTTGGTAAAAAATGGCATCGTCCGTGAATAATCCTGTCAAGGCTTGCGCCAGAAGTAGTGTCAGTAGGGCTATAACGGACCAGGCGCCGATGGGGTTGTGGGTCAACGGAGTAGTTGCTGATTTGTCGCGTAAATAGCGCCACACGCTTACAGGGCCTTTAACGAAGGTTGAAAAGCGCGCAGATTCGCTGCCGACAAATCCCCACATGATTCGTGTCAGGAGGAGCGCAAGCATGAATAGCCCCAGCAGCTCATGTTGATCGATGAAGTCGATATTGCCGCCCGTGTACCAGAGCCCAGCGAAGGTCACTAGCAGTAGCCAGTGAAACCCACGAATGAAGCCGTCCCACACCTGAACTTTCATCAGTCGGCGCGATAGCCTTGATGGCACTGCTGGCAATTCCGTGCGACGGTCATAAACTTCGGACGAATCTCTCGCATGTTGCCAGAATCCGCAGCTTCAACAAGTTCCTGTACTGCTTGTTGAAAGTTAGAAATGCGCGACTCGAAGTCACTCCAGTTTTCCCAAATTACGGGTAGTGCATCACTATTTTCTGTTACGCGTTCACCCACACCTTGAAACGCATCCCATGGAATATAACTCAAGTGATAGACGGCTTTGGCACGTTGTTTAAACTGCTCTGCGTCGTAGTCGCGGTCTCCACGCGCCATAGCGCTCATAATGCCAAAGTTATCCCGCATCATGGAAAGTGCCTGCTGACGATACTTCACCGCATCTTCTGCGTCTGTAAATGGATTTGCTTGCGCTGTGTTCAATAGGCTTAAACAGAGAGAGAGCGTTGCAATAAAACACAGGGTGCGCGAGAGTGTCATGTGAACTCCTTGAGTTGTTTCGAATTTTAGTTATTTGAACAGTATACTCAATAATTCAGAAAACAGATTTTTAAGTATGATTTGGTCGCCTTGAAACAGCCTTTCATCGGAGCGCCATTGCACCTCATGGTGGTTCCGAGTGTAATGAAGAGTCAAAATAAAAGCGGAATACATTCGCACACACACTTACAAGTATGAGGAAGAAGCATGAAGCGGACGGGAGCACTGCTCGGCTTTGGCGCATTAGCGGCCACGGCGAGTTTGTTTGCGCTGGCCGATCAAACAACCCCAGTACAGGGGTTACATGATCGCACGCCGACGCTCGTTGCGTTAACCAACGCAACCTTGGTCACAGAACCAGGAACACGCATCGAGAACGCCACACTGGTTATCGAAAATGGTCTGATTCGTTCAGTTGAGCGCAACAATCGCGCACCTGCTGGAGCGCGCGTTATCGACGCGACAGGCTATACCATCTATCCAGGATTCGTTGACCCATACAGCAACTACGCTGTTGAAGCACCGGGACGTGCAGGACCTCGTGGTCGCAGCACCCCTCCCCAGTACTCGAACGAGCGCCAGGGTGGTAATGCCAGCAATGCCGCCATTCATGCGGAAAAGCGTTGGTACGAAACTGTTTCGGCAAATACGGGCAATGCGCGCGGCTACATTGAACACGGCTTTACTACGGTTCAATCGGCACGCTTTGACGGTATTTTCCGTGGTCGTGGCACAACAGTGTCGCTCGCCGATCGCGTGGCCAACGACATTATTTATCAGCCGTTGACCCGACATTTTGCGTCTTTTGACAAGGGTAGCTCGACTCAGCAATACCCGAACTCGCTGATGGGCAGTATTGCCCTGATTCGCCAAACACTCTCTGACACCGCTTGGTATAGCGAAGCGCGTGGTCGCCAATATGAAGGCGCTGCCGTGGAGTTTAACGCAGCACTGGAAGCGCTGCGCGGACTTGCCGATACCGGCGTCATCTTTGAAGCCTCTGACGAGCAAAACCTGCTGCGCGCAACGCGCGTGTTTGGTGAGTTCTCAGTGCCTTTGACTGTGGTTGGCTCTGGCTTTGAATATACGCGTTTGGATGAAGTGCGTGCCTCAGGTGCCAAGATTATCTTACCTCTGAATTTTCCAGCCGCCCCAGACGTGACAGTGCAGTTTGCTGAACTCGATGTGCGCTTGGCTGACTTGCGTCATTGGGAGCGCGCGCCCGGTAACCCTGCTGCATTGGCAAATGCGGGCGTCGATTTTGCCTTTACGTTACACGGTATGTCGAGCCGCAGTGATTTTTGGCCGAACATTCGCAAAGCGATTGACCATGGCTTAAGTCCTCAGCGTGCGCTTGCTGCATTGACTACTGTACCTGCTGAGATGGCAGGGGTAGCGGATCAGTCGGGTCGCATCGCAGCAGGTTATCGCGCGGATCTCGTGGTGTCTCGAGGCGATTTGTTTACTGACGGTGAAATCGTGTCGGTTTGGCTGCAAGGCAAAGAAAATAGCCTGAAGGCAATGAACCCGACTAAGTTTGCTGGCGAGTATGAACTGAATGTACGTGGCCTTGATTTGAAATTGACCTTACGCGGCGATGCTCGCATGCAAGGTAGCTTGAGCCATGAGGACACGTCAGTGAACTTGCACCATGTTAGCCAAGATGACGATGTTATTCATTTTGCCGCTGACTTATCTGCTTTTGGGATTGATGGTGTGCATCGTTTCAGCATGCAACATGACAGCTTGACCAGTTTCTCTGGACGGGCGCAAGACTCTTCGAGTCAGCTCTACGAGTTGACAGCTTCACGAGCGGAACCAGAAGCAGCAGAGGCTACTGAGCGTCGTCGGGCAGGCACGCCAGAATATATTGGGCAACTGACATTCCCGAATCTTGGCTTTGGTATTCCATCGCAGCCAGAGCAGCTTAATCTGCATATTCGGAATGCAACTGTGTGGACGGGTGACGACCAAGGTATCCTCGAAGACGCAGACATCCTTGTGCGTAATGGCTTGATTCAGCGCGTTGGCCGTAACCTGAATACCCCACGTGGATATACGGTGATTGACGCCACGGGCATGCATGTCACGCCAGGAATTATTGATGAGCACTCGCATATCGCCATTTCTCAAGGCGTGAATGAAGGCACTGAAGCAGTCACTTCGGAAACGCGGATTGGTGACGTGGTGAATCCAGATGATATTCACATTTATCGTTCGCTCGCCGGCGGCACCACCATTGCGCATTTACTTCATGGTTCAGCCAACCCTATTGGGGGGCAAGGCCAAGCGATTAAATTGCGCTGGGGTCAGGGCGCTGAGGGACTGAAGTTCGCGGAAACACCGCCCACCATCAAGATGGCGCTGGGTGAGAACGTGAAACAAAGTAACTGGGGTGACTTGAACACAATTCGCTATCCGCAAACTCGGATGGGTGTTGCGGCGATTATGCGTGACTACTTCCAAGCTGCGAAAGAGTACGAACAAGCGAAGCAAGATTATGCACGCCTGAGTCGTGCAGATCGTCGTCGTACGGCGCCGCCGCGGACCAATTATCGTCTGGAAGCACTCTCTGAGATCGTTAACAATCAACGCTTCACGCACGTGCATTCCTACGTAGCGTCCGAAGTTTTGGCGTTGATGGATGTAGCAGAAGAGCTCGGCTTTAAAATTCATACTTTCACGCACATTCTGGAAGGTTACAAAGTTGCTGAAGAGATGGCTGCTCATGGCGCGCGAGCGTCAAGCTTTGCAGACTGGTGGGCATTTAAGTATGAAGCCTACGATGCGATTCCGCACAACATGTGCTTGATGATGGAGCAGGGTGTTCTGACCAGTATTAACTCGGACAGTAATGACCTTCAGCGTCGTCTCAATACCGAAGCTGCGAAGTCAGTACGCTACTGTGGCATGGACGAGCATGACGCATTGAAGATGGTCACACTTTATCCTGCCAAGCAACTCGAAATCGATGAGTATGTGGGCAGCATTACTGCTGGTAAACATGCGGATTTGGTCATTTGGAACGCACACCCGCTTTCAGCCTATGCCCAAGTGCAACAAACTTGGATTGAAGGTCGTAAGTACTTTGATCGTTCAGAGGACTTAGCGCGTCGGGAGCAAATCGCTCAGGAGCGTCAGGCGCTGATTGAGAAAGTTCTGGCCGCGGGTACTGAGGCGCAACGTGGCGCGCGTGGTGGCTTCCGCCAGCAGCAGCCAACGTGGCATTGTGAAGACAACCATGACGTATGGCATGGTCACTTCCACCTCGAAGGTATTCATTCGCACCACCATCATCATGGAGGAGCACACTAATGAAATGGTTTGCTTTAGTTCTAACTTTAGTGCTCGTGGCGCCAGTTCAAGCACATAATGTCACGCCAGGAAGTGCACCAAGTGAAGCCGTGTTGCTGCAAGGTGGCACATTACACACCGTCACTCGGGGTATTATGCCTGAAGCCGACATTCTATTGGTAAACGGTGAGATTGCTGGTATTGGTCGTGACTTAGACATCCCAGAGGGGACTCGAGTCATCAATATCGCCGGTCAGCACGTGTATCCGGGGTTGATTGCGCTCGATACCACGCTTGGTTTGGTTGAGTTGTCGCAAGCGCGCCCAACGGTAGATACCAACGAAGTTGGCAACATTACGCCAGAGGTTTTGGCGCATCATGCCTTCAATGCTGACTCGGAAATTATTCCGACCGTTCGCTATAACGGTATTACCCACGCGCAAATCGTACCGCAAGGTCCGTTTTTGCGCGGACGGTCAAGCCTGCTCAACCTCGATGGTTGGCATTGGCAAGATGCCTTAGAACAAGGTCCCGTAGGTTTGCACTTGAGCTGGCCGCGTGCTGGCTTGAACAACGCGTGGTGGGAGCAACGCTCGCCGACGGAACAACGTCGGGCGAATGCGCGTCAGCTTGAACAACTGGCAGAAACCTTTGCACTCGCTGAGGCGTATCACAAAGGTCGCGATGCGGGTACCCAAACGCGAGTCGATCAGCGCTGGGAAGCTATGCGTGGTTTATTCACCGGTGATTTAAAGCTGTTTGTGCATGCTGATGATCGTCGGCAGTTCGAGCAGGCATTGGACTTCAACCGCCAGTATGGTTTTGACATTGTCTTTGTCGGCGGCCGTGATAGCTGGATGATTGCTGAGCGTCTAGCAGCAGAGGAAATTCCAGTGATCTTTGGCGCACCTTATGGTCTGCCAACGCGGATCGACGATGCCTATGACACGGCGTTCACAACGCCTGCCAAATTGGCAGAAGCTGGTGTGACCTTTGCTATTGCTTATCCAGGCTATTGGGATACGCGTAACCTTGCTTTTGGCGCCGGTAATGCGGTTGCTTTTGGTTTGAGCCAAGAGGACGCTATCGCTGCCTTAACTCTGGGGCCTGCAAAAATCATGGGTGTGGATGATCGGATGGGTTCGCTTGAGGTTGGTAAACGAGCAACGGTGATCGTTTCACAAGGTGATGTGATGGACCAGTTGGGTCAACGTATTAATCATATGTTCATTGATGGTCGTGAAGTTGACCTGAGTAACCGTCAGCGACAGTTGTATGAGAAGTATCGGGAGCGAGTTGCTCGCTAATGGCTACTTTTGAATGAGAAAAGGGACCTGCAGGTCCCTTTTTTATTGATGCCAGCCTTGTTAGTCTACGTCAAGTAACTGTTTAAGCGTACGTTTGAGCACTTCCGGTTGGAAAGGCTTGTCGGTCAGAGCGTTAATACCCGCTTGTTCGATTTGCGTCAGTTGCAGCTCGTTCGCCCGGGCAGAGACCATCAGGATTGGGATATGTGCGTGAATGGGCTGCATTCGCACCGTTTCGGCGAGTTCGCGTCCATCCATTTCTGGCATGTGATAATCGGTACAAATTAAATCAAACTCTTGGCCTTCTAAGGCTTCCACTCCGGCTTTTCCGTCTGCCGCTTCAACAATATGATGCACGCCAATACTCTCAAAAACGCGACGTAGGTAATGACGAGACAGATTGCTGTCGTCTACCAGTAGGACACGAAGGTCTTCCACATCAAAAGTATCGAGAAGGAAGGCGTCGGGGGCAATTAAATCAAGTGTCGCATTAATTGCCCGCTGTAAATGCACCGGCATGAATGGCTTTGGTAGAATAGCGATACAGCCGGCCTGCTGGAATTGTTCGAGTTGACTGCGTTTGTGTTCGCTGGACACGAGCATGAACATCGTATCTTTCAGGGAGCCGTGTGCTTGAATAAAGCTCAGTAAATCCATGGCCTCGCCATCAGAAAAGTACATGGCACTGGTGACTAAATCGGGTTGTAATGACGGCAACAATGTCTTGGCTTCAGTGATACTGCCAGCCGACTCGACGCGTGTGATGCCAGCATCATTCAGGTGGCGCATGATGACTTTACGCTGAACTTCTGAGGGCTCTACAAGCAAAATGGACAGCTGATCCGCAGTCAAGGCAGCCATAAACGATTATACTCCTGGGGAAATCTTTGTTTCAGAGTATGGTAAACGTCAGAGTTTGACAAGTCTTTGCCGGTTTCGGGTGGCGTCCTCGAAAAGAAAGGGATAGTCTAAACAATACGTGGGTTTACAGGTGTTTAAGCAAATGAATCTATATACAGAATACTCAAGTGACCGTCAGCAATTTATTATTCGGGTGAAAGGGAAGTTTGACTTCAGCATGGTGCAGGAATTTCGTCAGTCTTATTCTGAGCTTGGTGATGAACCGGTGACCGTGGTTGTTGATTTCCGAGAAACGGAGTATATCGATAGTGCAGCTCTCGGCATGCTTCTTAATATGCGCAAATCTTTGAGTGGCAATCCACGTACTATTCAGTTGATTAACTGTCGTCCTGAGATCCGTAAAATTCTGGATATTTCTCGTTTCGATAAGCTATTCCAAATTGATTAAGCCTCGTGCGCGTTCTGATTGTCGATGACCAGGCGGTTAATCGCCAACAGTTAAGTCAAATGGTGACCGAATTCGGTTACCGTGTATTAACTGTTAATAATGCTCAGCAAGCGATTGAAATCTTCCCAGACTTTGCTCCGGACATCGTGCTTTTGGACGTCCTTATGCCGGGCAAAAAGGGGGGTGAGGTTGCTCCTGTGTTGAAAGAGTTGGCAGGCCAAGTGCATTTGCCGATTCTCTTCATAACTGCGTTAGATGATAAACGAACCTTACTCCGGTGCTTAGAGTCGGGTGGCGATGACTTTATCAGTAAACCTTTCGACCCCGTTGTCTTGAGTGCCAAGCTTAAGGCTCACATGCGAACTCGCAAACTCAGCCAGAGTCTTGAAGAGAAGAACCGCAGTCTGGCTTACCACAGCAGTCGGATGGAACGCGAATATCGTATTGTGCGGCATATTTTCAGAAATGCACTCGATCGGGACCTGTCAGATTATCCACACCTAAATACGCTATTTATGCCTCTGTCGGTATTTAATGGTGATGTACTCCTGACTGCGCGGGGGCCTCTTGGCAATTTGTATATCTTTATGGGCGACTTTACGGGACACGGTCTGGCAGCTGCGATTGGTACGCTTCCCGCTTCGCAAACTTTCTATGCTATGACGGCGCATGGCGCACCGGTAAGCGAGATTGTTCGTGAGATGAACAAGCGACTCACTCAATTACTCCCTGAGGACATGTTTTGTGCCGCAATTCTGCTCGAACTGTCCTCATCAGGTGAGCGCATTAGTTATTGGAACGGTGGCATGACGCCCCCTTCATTGATTGCTCCTGATGGCGGGTATGTGATGGAGTTGCAGCCCCAGCATGTAGCTCTTGGTATTCTGGAGCCCGAGGTATTTGATGCTGGCATTGACTCGCTTTCCGTGCCTTTTGGGAGCCGCGTGGTGCTGCTTACCGATGGTTTGTCAGAGCTTGAGCCGACCGAAGGCAAAATGCTTACCAGTCAAGGGGTATTAGAGATATTGGCCGACCATGGTTGGGACTTTTCAAAAGCGTCTGCCTTTGTAAGAAGCTTAGTGGAGCATGTACAGCAGCGCGATGACATTACTCTGGCTGTGCTGGAATGCGTTCCAACAGGTCTGAAGCAAGTCGAAGACAGCGAAGCGTTGTCGACTATGCCATTTTCAGTAAGTACTGAGTTGCGTGGAGAAGAAGTTCGCAAGCATGACCCCGTGGCTCGTTTACTGCGGGCGCTGTCGCCAATTGAGGGCTTTAAGCCCCATAGTTTCGCGTTATTTACCTTGCTTTCCGAAACCTATAACAATGCAATCGATCATGGGTTATTGCGGATGGATTCAAGTCTTAAACAGTCTTTTGACGGGTTTGAGCGTTATTATCATGAGCGTGACCGGCGTTTGGCTGAGCTGTCGGAGGGGGCGGTACGGATTGAGATGGAATACGTGCCTGCTGAGAGTCGCCTTTATGTCACGGTAAAAGACTCCGGTGAGGGTTTTAACCCGAGTCAAGTAGCGCAGCGCGATGGCGAGTTCAGTTTCGGGCGCGGGTTGAGCTTAGTGCAAGAACTAGCGGAATCTGTTCACTGGGAAGATGAAGGACGTTGTATTCGTTTTGTATATGCGTTCAATTCGGTAACTGAGATGACTCATTAGCCTCCCGCCAATTTCACCTTATAACCTTGCTGCTCGAGCCATTGTTTGCACTGCGTACGTTGGTCCCCTTGGATCTCAATAACGAAGTCTTTAAGACTGCCACCCACACTGCAGCGTTTCTTTAATTCTTTCGCAATAGCTTTTAACTCCACTTCAGAGCCTTCGAGACCATGAATGGTAGTGACACCTTTACCTTTTCGACCTTTGGTTTCAAGGCGTATACGAATAATTCCGTCGCCTTCTGGCGCACGTTTTTCTTCGTCTTCGTCTTCGGGTTCTATTCGCCCTTGTTCAGTGCTGTAAACCAGCTGGCTGAGCTGAGCACGTAAACTCATAGAAAACTACCACTTCTTCTTCGGTTGAAACAGTTCATCCAAGTCACTGGTTTTGTTTTTCCGTTTGGCATCGGACGCGTTCGCATCGCGCAGAGACTCGGTGATTTCTTCAAGTTGGGTTTTTATATTGTCTAAACGGTCGGTAATGTACTCATCCGTGAACGAGGCCTCGTTGAGCGTTCTTTGTGCCTTCTCTAAGTACTGCCGCGCGGAACCGAGCATGCCCGTTTTCTTGGCACTTTCACCACGCCGCATGAGGCTTTCGACACTAATACGTAACTGTACCTTCTCGATTCGGCGTTCTTCTTCATGGAAGGTATGGCTATCGACGCGATTACGTCCATGCTCTGCGCGCAGTGCGCGGCGAAGCTTACGTAGTGCTTGAATCATCAGGACAATCTGCTTGTCTTGCTCCGGTACACTAAATGACTCTGAAATGAGCCCTTTGTCTTCGGGGTTGTGGCTTTTGACTGCTTGCTCGTATTCCTCGAGCCGGACTTTCAGGTCATTTGATTTCGGTTGAACGTTACATAGGAGTTTCAGTGCATCGCGAGCACGGACGCGCAGAACGTGAAGCAGTGGACGACCTACGGGGAAGTCGCTGGCAATGGCAATCAGATCTTCAGTCTCGTCGAGCACATTACGATACCGCAAAACCTGAGTACGGCGCTCGATTTCCGTGCGCTGTTTGTGTTGCTGAATTGCATTGACGCCAATCGCAAGGGCAATCAATGCAAAAATTAAGAGTATAATAGGGAGCATATTTGGTTTCGTTATGTCCTTGTTCTATCGCTAACTCTACCTGACTTGAGCCGCTTAAGGTAGCCTAAGCGTGAAAAGGCTACCTCCCAATTTACTGTCATTACTGAGCGTTATACTGCCCGCTCGTTTGCCCGCCTGATGCGCTTCTGCAATCAAGTGCGAAAAATACAATCCAAGTCCAGTCCGACCGGACCTTAATTCCATGGCGCCAGGGCCGGCTCGCAGTGAGTCAATCATGGACTGCGGATAACCTTGCCCGTCATCGTGCACCTCAACGACCATTTCATCAGTAATTGCATCAATCCCTAAATGAACCATCACCTGCGTCTTCGCATAGCGCAAGGCGTTAATCACCACATCGTTGAGCAGCATGACTATTAAGTTTTGGTCAAAGAACCATGATGCGTCGTCGGCTGCCTCAAAGCTCAGCTCAACATTGTGATGCTGTGCATAGAATTGGTTCGCAGCAACAATATCGTCACCTAGTTCATCGAGAAAATGCTCTTCCCGATTAATCGGCAGTGCTTGCTGGTCATGCCGGAACAGACTCAGCAATTGCATCAATCCTGTATTGAGTCGCTGGGTTTCATAATGAATATCGGCTAATCGTCGGCGAGGTTGAGGTTTTTCTACCTCTTCGGCAACTTGCTCTATCGCTTGTTGCAACAGAAAGAGCGAGTTCTTCATATCGTGAACACTCGCCGCGAGGACGGTAGCAAAATCGAGACCTAACCCTTCGGGACTCGTCTCTTTTCGTTTGACAGAAGGCATAGATACTGACACTCTCATATGATTAAGTAATAAGAAACCACGTATGAATGGCGCGGCACTATGAAGCTTCAACAATTGCGGTATATCGTAGAAGTCCAGAACAACAATCTCAATGTTTCCGCGACCGCAGAACACCTGTATACCTCGCAACCGGGCATCAGTAAACAAGTTCGCATGCTTGAAGACGAATTAGGTGTACAGATTTTCGGTCGTAGCGGTAAACATCTTACCCATGTCACGCCAGCTGGTGAGCGTGTGATTGCGATCGCACAAGAAATTCTCTCGAAGGTTGATGCCATTAAAGCGGTCGCATCGGAACATACGCAACCAGATCAAGGCAAACTCAATATTGCCACTACTCATACGCAAGCCCGGTACGCACTTCCGCAAGTAATTCGTCAGTTCATCGCCAAATATCCCAAAGTCTCATTGCATATGCATCAAGGTTCCCCGAAGCAGATCAGCGAAGCAGCCGCAAAAGGGACAGCCGATTTTGCCATTGCAACCGAAGCGCTGCATTTGTACCAAGACTTGATTATGTTGCCTTGTTATCACTGGAATCGTTCGCTTCTAATGCCGCCAGGGCACCCGCTTGCGTCAAAAAGCAAGGTGACTATAGAAGAGCTTGCACAATTTCCACTGGTCACTTATGTGTATGGATTCACTGGGCGCTCACAACTCGATAAAGCCTTTTCCGATGCCGGGCTCGACCCGAAAATTGTCTTCACCGCAACTGACGCAGACGTGATAAAAACCTATGTACGGCTTGGTTTGGGCGTGGGTGTGTTGGCGACTATGGCTTATGAGCCAGAGAAGGACAGCGATCTCGTCGCTATTCCTGCAAGCAATTTATTTGAGCATAGTACGACCAAAATCGGCTTCCGCCGAGGCTCATTTTTGCGTAGTTACATGTATGACTTTATAGAAGAGTTTGCGCCACACTTAACGCGATCTCGAGTCGATGAGGCGATGCAGTTACGCCGTCATGAAGATATTGAGGCGTTATTCAAAGATGTCACCTTGCCGATGCTGTAACGCGAGTAATCCCTGCGTTACAGCATGCTATACAACTATTTGATCAACACTCGATAATATTCACCGCAAGTCCACCGCGCGCAGTTTCCTTGTATTTGGTTTTCATATCATTGCCAGTGTCCCACATGGTTTTAATGACCTTGTCGAGGGACACCTTGTGGTCGCCCGAGCCGCGAATTGCGAGTCGAGCAGCGTTGATGGCTTTTACTGCACCCATTGCATTGCGTTCAATACAGGGCACTTGCACAAGCCCGCCGACAGGGTCGCAGGTGAGACCTAAGTTGTGCTCCATACCAATTTCCGCGGCATTCTCAACATGCGACACATCGCCACCCATAAGCTCAGCGAGCGCGCCGGCAGCCATGGAGCAGGCAACGCCTACTTCGCCTTGACAGCCTACTTCAGCACCTGAAATAGAGGCGTTTTTCTTATACAAAATACCAATGGCGGCTGAGGTCAGGAGGAATCGGCAAATCGTATCTTCGTCGAGCGGCTCAATGAACTTATCTGCATAGCGCATTACAGCTGGCACGATACCAGCCGCTCCATTGGTTGGCGCGGTAACAACACGACCACCTGCGGCATTCTCTTCATTGACCGCGAGAGCAAACAAACTCACCCAATCAAGTGCCTGCATTGGGTCAGAGGTGCGCTCATTCTTGAGCCGTTGATAGAGCCCAGGCGCGCGACGTCTTACCTTCAAACCACCGGGTAAAATTCCCTCGGACTTAATGCCGACGTCGATACACTGCCGCATAGTTTGCCAAATATGCACAAGGCCCTTACGAATGTCATCTTCACTACGAAACACTTTTTCATTGGCCATCATCAGTGAGCTGATACGAAGGCCGTGCTCTTTGCAGATACGCAGCAAGTCAGCGGCGCTATCAAAGGGGTAGGGAATCGGTTTATTACTTTGTTCGATGGCTTCTTCCAGCGTGTCGTCAAACTCGGAATCACGGACGATGAAGCCACCACCGATCGAGTAGTACAAATCTTTGTATAAGACTTTGTCATCGCGGTAGATCCGCAATTCCATCGCATTGGCGTGCTTGGGCATGGTTTTTCTACGATGGAAAACAATAGCTCCGGCTCGCGGAAACGGAACGCTAACTTCACCCAACAGTTTGAGTTGCTCGGTACGGTCTACTTCGGCTAAGAATGCGTCAACCTGTGTTGTATCGCAGCTTTCTGGCGACGTGCCAGCAAGTCCTAAAATAACCGCTTTGCCAGTTCCATGTCCTTTTCCCGTTTGTCCCAATGAGCCAAATAGTTCGACTTCAATGCGATTGACCTCGTTCAGGTCACCACCTTGGTTAATGTAGGCGAGAAGGAATTCACGCGCGGCTCGCATGGGTCCAACCGTGTGTGAACTTGAGGGACCGATACCGACCTTGTAGATATCGAAGACACTAATCATGGGATTTATACTCATTGCTTATCATGTCCGTAGTGTGGGGATTATCGCGCTGAAGCGCAAGTGTCAGAAGACTGGTCGGTACAGAGATTTTGATTGCGGATTCATTTGGTCGGCGAGTCGCCGAATAATGGCAGCGGTGGCGCCCCAAATCAGTTGGCCTTGCCAAGGGATAAAATGAACAATCGGATAGACTGAGTGGTCACGACGAAACTGCAAATGATTTGCTTGATTTAACGCATACGCCGCGGGTACGCACAGCACTTCTGCCACTTCTGTCGCTTGTAATTCAAAGTTTACGCGAGGATCAACGAAGCCCACAAAAGGCTGAATCATAAAACGTGTGAGTACAGGTTGCGGCGGTAACTGCCCAATGACTTCAATAGCGGACTCGGGAATACCAAGCTCTTCATGGGCTTCGCGAATGGCGGTTTGGACGAGCGAGGTATCCTCCTCGTCCTCCCGGCCACCAGGAAAACACACTTGATGGGCATGGTGGCGCATATGAGCCGTCCGCCGAGTCAGCACAAACTCAAGTCCTTGGTGTGTCTCACGCAGTGCAACTAACACTGCGGATGGCCGCCAAGTATGATTCGGCCATTCAACGGGAGTGGGCGTGGACAACTGAAACTGACGAAGGAAGCTTGCGCGATCAAACATCTGAAACATCCAATGAGTCAGTGGCTGGTTCATTCGCCGCTAGCACAGGAAGAATACGTCGAACCTTATCCAGTGTTTCTTGGTATTCCGCTTGGTCGACCGAGTCGATAACGATCCCTCCACCAGCCCAGCAATAGAGGCGATCCTCAACACTGCAAAGGGTACGAATGGTGATGCTGCTGTCGCTTTGACCATCTCGACTGAAGTAGGCGATGCTGCCGCAATACACTGAACGACGGTGGGGTTCGAGTTCTTCAATAATTTCCATGGCACGTACTTTGGGTGCGCCAGTAATAGAGCCGCCCGGAAATGCGGCGCGCATTAAATCAAAAGCCGATCGGTCGGCTTGCAGGCGTCCACGTACGGTACTCACTAAATGATGCACAGCCGAGAAGCTCTCGAGCTTAAAGAGTTCAGGCACGGAGACAGAACCGGGGCTACAGACACGACTCATATCATTGCGTAGTAAGTCCACAATCATAAGATTTTCCGCTTGGTCTTTTTCTGAGTGCTTAAGCCGCTCTGCGGCAGCTTGGTCTTCAAGCGGATCATGACTTCGCACCGATGTACCTTTTATAGGTCGAGTTTCTACGAGGCCCTCATGACTCACTGCCAGAAAACGCTCGGGTGAGACGCTGAGCACACTGGTTTCGGGCGTATTCAAAAATGCTGAGAAGGGCGCTCGATTGGCGTGTCGGAGTCGTTGATATGCTTGCCAAATATCCCCTTCATACTGCGCTGTAAAGCGTTGCGCGAGATTAATTTGATAACAATCACCGGCCTTTAAATACTCATGAATACGTTGAATTCTTTCTGCGTAAGTGCCGGGTGTGAGATTACTTTGCCACGCTTCTTTCATCCGAAAGGGCAAAGGCACTGCGCGTGGTTCGGATTGCCAAAAGCCTATCGCCGCCTCTCGTGTTCGTTCGGCAGGACAGAGAATAAAAGCTTGTTGGGTGCGATGGTCGATGATGAGGGCATCGTGATAGATGCCAAACGCCGCATCGGCAATCTCCGTTTCCTGAACTGCAAGAGTAGGTAGGCGTTCAATCGTGCGGGCAACGTCGTATCCCAAATAGCCGACGGAGCCACCCACAAAGGGGAGAGTCGCTGTAACTTCCGGGTGTACTTCTGGAACCTGGGCAGTAGCGAGTGCCAGCGTGGCAAACAGATCAAGTGGTGTATCTAACCTATGTGCCGCAGATAATGGCGGGGTCACAGTTAAGGAGTCTGCATGAAGCATGACCGTGCGAACCGGACGGCGTACCAAAATATCGAAGCGGCTGTCTGGGTGCTCGGCTGCTGCTGAATCAAGCAGCATGGCCCAAGGCTCATTCGCAAAGGGAGCGAAGAGCGCTTCAGTGTCGCACCATTGGGCGTAATCCAAAGCATAGAGTGTGAGCTTCTGGGTTTCGGCCGTAGTTCTCGTTTTTGGCATTCTATCTGACATCAGTTCCAGAGTTCGTTACTGGCGGGATATGGCATAAGAGGTTATCATAGCCCTCGTTTTTCGGCACTTGTAAAGTGCACTTCCTATCGCATGTTAGAGGTTTCTGATGGCCGTAATCCGACAGCAAGATTTCATTGATAGCATCGAAGATGCATTGCAGTTTATTTCTTATTATCACCCCTTAGATTTTGTGAATGCGCTAGCCGAAGCCCATGAGCGTGAGCAAAGCGAGGCTGCGAAGAGTGCTATCGCGCAAATGCTGGTGAATTCACGTATGTCAGCACAAGGGCATCGCCCTTTGTGTCAAGACACTGGCATTGTGACTTGTTTCGTGAAGATCGGTATGGACGTGCAGTGGGACAAAACTGACCTCACGGTTCAAGAAATGGTCGATGAAGGGACGCGCCGCGCTTATACCAATGCAGATAATCCGCTGCGCGCGTCTATTGTTGCCGATCCTGCGGGAACCCGAAAAAATACGAAAGATAACACGCCAGCTGTCGTGCACATTGATATGGTGCCCGGTCATCATGTGGAAGTGATGATCGCCGCAAAAGGTGGTGGGTCGGAAAACAAAACTAAAATGGTCATGTTGAATCCGAGTGATTCGATTGCCGATTGGGTTGTAGAAACGCTGCCCAAAATGGGTGCGGGCTGGTGTCCACCAGGAATGTTAGGAATTGGGATTGGCGGTACTGCAGAGAAGTCCGCGGTGCTTGCAAAAGAATCTTTAATGGACCCGGTCGATATTCAAGAGCTCATCGCGCGTGGCCCCGAGAATGCCGAAGAAGCGTTGCGTCTAGAAATCTGCGAGCGCGTGAATAAGTTAGGTATTGGCGCGCAAGGCCTGGGTGGCTTGACCACTGTGGTCGACGTCAAAATTAAGTCGATGCCAACTCATGCGGCTTCGAAGCCTGTCACGATGATTCCGAATTGTGCTGCCACTCGCCATGTCCACTTCCACTTAGATGGCAGTGGTCCAGCTAAACTTGAAGCGCCGAAGCTAGAAGATTGGCCAGCTATCACGTTTGAAGTGGGTGACCAAGCACGCCGCGTCAACCTAGACACCTTGACTGCCGCTGATATTGCAGAATGGAAAATGGGTGAAACCGTGTTGTTGTCGGGCAAAATGCTGACTGGGCGTGATGCCGCGCATAAGCGTATTAAAGACTTTATCGATCGTGGTGAGCCACTACCGGTCGACTTTAAGAATCGCTTTATTTACTACGTAGGTCCCGTGGATCCAGTGGGAGACGAAGTGGTGGGCCCAGCCGGGCCGACAACAGCAACTCGGATGGACAAGTTTACCGATCTAATGCTGGAGCAAACTGGCATTCTCGGCATGATAGGAAAAGCCGAGCGCGGCCCTCAGACAGTGGCGAGTATTGCCAAGCATAAAGCGGTTTATTTGATGGCCGTTGGCGGCGCTGCTTATCTTGTTGCGAAAGCAATCAAAAAAGCAGAAGTTGTCGCCTTCGATGACCTCGGTATGGAAGCCATTTACGAGTTCGAAGTGGAAGATATGCCCGTCACAGTCGCTGTTGATAGTGAAGGTAATAACGCGCATACGGCGGGCCCTGCAATTTGGTCTGCCAAAATTGCAGAACTTGATGCGGCACTCAAGTCATGAGTGAGCTGATGAGCTTAAGTGGCGTTCTCGCCGTGTTTGGCTGGCTTGCCGCGTGTGCTGCTGCAGGCTTCGCTTGGTCGCAATTGCGTACCTTGAGTGAGTGGCGTGAATCTGCGTTGCGCGGACAAGCAGAACTAGACAAGGTAAAGGCTCTTCAGGAGCAAGAGCGTAATCATCTAGAAGATAAATTACGCACCTTGGAAGCAAGCGAAACGCGACTTCAGAAAGAGTTCGAGGTACTGGCGCAACGTATCTTCGAGCAAAAATCTCAGCAAATCGAGACGACTAATCAGAAGCATCTGGCGGCCACACTTGATCCACTGAAACAGCAGCTCGAGGCGTTTCGTCATCAAATTGGTCAACAGTATGCCGATGAAGGTCGCCAACGTGCCACGTTACAACGAGAAATTATGGGGCTGAAAGAGCTCAATAAGCAAATGTCGGCAGAAGCGGAAGCCCTCACTAAGGCTCTCAAGGGGGACACTAAGCAACAGGGCGCATGGGGCGAAGTTGTGCTTGAGCGGATCCTCGAACAATCGGGTCTTCGAGCCGGTCACGAGTACGAGCTCCAAGGTCAGCGACGCAGTGACGATGGTCAACGTTATCGCCCCGACGTGATTGTTCACTTACCCGAAGGACGCGACATCATCATTGATGCGAAGGTCTCACTTTCGGCATACGAGCGATATTTCAACCTCGATGACCCAGAGGCGCGTGACCGTGCTTTAAATGAGCATGTGACCTCATTGCGTAATCATATTCGGGAGCTGGGTAAGAAGAATTATCAACAGCTTGAAGGCGTGAAAACGCTAGATTACGTGTTGCTGTTCGTACCGATTGAACCCGCGTTCTTATTGGCAGTGGATCGTGAGCCAGAATTGATCCGTTTGGCCTTGGATCAAAACATTATGCTCGTGAGTCCAACGAACTTATTGGTAGCGTTACGGACGGTGCGTAACATTTGGCAATATGAACAGCAGAATCAGAATGCGCAAAAGATCGCTGCAGATGCAGGCAAGTTATACGATAAGTTTGCTGGTTTTCTTGAAGACTTGCAGAAGATTGATAATGCCATTGATGCCACTCGCAAGTATTTTGACTTGGCGATGAACAAGCTGTCTACCGGGCGCGGAAATCTTATTAGTCGCGTCGAGAAATTTCGCGAGCTGGGGGTTCAGCCCGCGAAGCAGATCAACCCGCAATTGCTTGAGAATGATTCAGATGGGGCCGATGATGCGCCGGATAAGGCTGCAAAGCCCGAATAAAACCACAGGTAAGAGGCTTGCCATTCACAGGCAAGGTGAGCCATAAGTAACGAATACGCTTGCCTGAATGAGCGATACGTAGACTGACTTGTTGCGGTTGCTGTGTCTCTTCACAGGCCATCATGGCATAAAGCAGCCGGTCTCTCTGGGCCGGCTCATACCACTGCAAAAATTCGCGCACGTGGAAGCGCGATTGCTCTTCTCCTTCTTCATGCAATTCAGCGGCGTGGGCTGACCAAAAGCAACGCTGTGTCTCTGCATGGTAAATAACAAAACCGAGTCGATCATTGTCTGCCCAGAGTTGTTCAACGTGCATGACCAGCAGAATGCCCGGCGGTTGTTCTAAAAGCCGGGTAATAATGACATAGCCCGCTCTCACATGTTCTTGTTCCGACAGTAGGATGGCCGCGCTGCCATGTTCTGGGAAACGGCTTTTTGCGTGAAAACAGAAGTCCGCCCAGCATTTCTCTGATCGTTCAGGATATCGAGGTTTGCAGCAAGCGTTCCACTGGGTAACGCGGCCTTGTCCATCGATCAATAGGGCGGCGATGCTTGCGCGCGCAAGCGTATTTAGGAGGCCGGTATAGGCCGGTTGAGTGAGTTGATTGGTTGCGTTCATCCTTGGCTCCTGCAACATAAAAAATGTACTCAGCGTCCTGCTGAACAGAGAAGTATGAATGAAACTGCGGGTGCCAGAAATGCTATGTCTCGACTTTACGCAATGACGACTTTAGGCCGCACGTAATTGACTCATTTTAAAGAACTAAAATGAGTAGCCCACAGTGAACATAAGGCCAGAGA
The DNA here is from genome assembly GCA_020831965.1 of Idiomarina sp. Lineage (GTDB taxonomy): Bacteria > Pseudomonadota > Gammaproteobacteria > Enterobacterales > Alteromonadaceae > Aliidiomarina. The sequence goes on along the minus strand of JAFIFP010000009.1, from coordinate 62,503 downwards.
TGCCAAACAGCGTCATTTCAATATGTGCCGAGTCGGTTTGTAGCCCAATCATAGGGATGGCTGCTGGCGCGATACCAATCTGATTGAATGGAATTTTATGTTGATAGTCACCCCGATAACCGTGAATCAGCCCGACTGTGATTTTGCCGTAGAGTTGAGCATTGCGGAACTGACGCAGGTCCTGCCGAACCCCGCCGTAGAGGTAAATTGTTTTCTGATCAAATGAATTGTGGAACCACGCACCACCGAGTAGGGGCATCGCCCGGCCAAGATGATTAGAGTATCGCTGCCATTCTGCCGACTCGAAATAGTCGCCATACCATTCAACACCCAGTAAACGCTGATGATTATTGTGTTCAGGTTTCGGGTTAAAATGAGTCGTGTAGATGGAGGTTTGTAGCTGCATGCGAAAAGGCGGTGATAAGTTATCGTTGACCGATCTCAGTTGCAGGCTTTGAGCAGAAGCAGGCGCCGCAAGCCCCAGGGCAAACAGTCCACATAACATTCCAAGCGTCACTAACTGTTTGCTGCAAGCGTATTCCATGTGGGCGATAGACTCCTTCAACTTATCCGACCAGATTGTACGATTTTTCTTGCTGTGCGGCAATTAGCGCAGGGTCACTTACGCTGCCTTTACTATTGTTTGCGTCTTCAGTTGGTTTTACACTGAGCACAGACATTCATCAGTATTTGCCGAGCGTTGGCGCTACAACGATTAGAATAATGACATGCGCTTAAAATACATCCGACTGTCGGGTTTTAAATCCTTCGTCGATTCCACCAAAGTTGCGTTCCCGGAGCAGATGACCTGCATCGTCGGGCCGAATGGCTGTGGGAAATCGAATGTCATCGACGCAGTACGTTGGGTGTTGGGCGAAAGTTCAGCTAAGAACCTACGTGGCGATGCGATGACAGACGTTATTTTTAACGGCTCATCTTCGCGTAAACCGGTCTCGCAAGCCAGTGTGGAGTTGGTCTTTGACAATACAGACGGGCGGTTGCAAGGCGAGTTTGCGAAATTCAATGAAGTGTCTGTGAAACGGATTGTAACCCGAGATGCTCAATCGCTTTACTACCTGAATGGTTCTAAATGCCGCCGTCGCGATATTACGGATTTGTTCTTGGGAACTGGGTTAGGGCCCCGCAGCTACGCCATTATTGAGCAAGGCATGATCTCTCGGCTGATCGAGTCGCGCCCGCAGGAGCTTCGGGTCTTTATCGAAGAGGCGGCCGGTATTTCCAAGTATAAAGAACGTCGCAAGGAAACTGAGAGCCGCATGGGCCGTACGCGCGAGAACCTTGAGCGTTTGACGGATGTGCGTGAAGAACTGGGGCAGCAATTAGCGAAGCTACAACGACAGGCCGCAGCGGCGCGTCGTTATCAAACACTTAAGGCTGATGAACGGCGCTTGAAGTCAGAATTGCAGGCATTGAAATGGCTGCATTATCAGCAGCAATGCGACCGCGTTGAGGTTGAATTACGCGATCAAGAAACGGAACTTGAGCGTTGGCTAGCAGAACAGCGTGGCAGCGAACGCGGACAAACGGAATTGCGAGCTGAAGAGCAGGCCCTTCAAGATCGCGTTGAGCAAGCACAAGAGAAGTTCTACCAGAGCTCCACACAGGTTACTGCGCTTGAACAGCAAATTCGCCATGAGCGCCAACTTGCTCAGCAGAAGTCACAGCAGCGCACAGCATTGTTAGTGCAGCAAGAGCGCATGCGCGAAGAGTTAGTCCTCGAACGCGAACAACAAAGCGAAACAGAGCTGCAACGAGAGCAAGTTGCGACATTACTAAGTGATGCGCAAGAGCAGCTTGCGATAGCTCAGCAGGTTCGTGAGGACGCTGAAATTGCACATGAAGATTGGCAAGAACAATGGCAGCGTTTGCGTGATGAACGCGCCCAGGTTACCGAGCGTCGAGCAGTGTTGCAGGCTGAGCAGCGAGCCGCAGAGTCGCTTGCAGAACAGTTACAGAGCCGCTTAACGACAGTCGAACAAGAGCTTGCTCAGCAACGACAGCGAGAAGTCGTGTCACCTGCAGCGCTGCAGGAGGAGCTGGCGGCAGTAACAGCGCAGCGCATTCAAGCTGAGGCAAGGTTGCAAAACACCTTGGCTCAAGAACAACAAATGCGCGATGCGGAAGACCGTTGTCGCGCCGAAACTCTGTCAATTACCACCGAAATATCAACAGTCAAAGGGCGGCTCGCATCTTTGGAGCAGCTTCTTAAAGCGCAGTCGACTGGTGACACGGCCGCGCTTGAGCAATGGCTGAGCGAGCAGTCTGTAGCAGGAAAGCTTCGCGAAATTCTTGAAGTGCCGGAGTCTTGGCAGGCGGCTGTCGAATGCTGGTTGGGCCCATGGCTGGCGGCGCCTGTTTTAGTGCAACAGCCGACGCAGTGGCCTGCGGGTTTCGGCGCAGGATTAATTAGCCTGGGTCATGAGCGAAATACGCCACGCGGTTCACTAGCTGAGCAATTGGGTGCGTTAGCTGGCCGCATCAGTTTACTTGACGGTATCGCCGTGGCGAGCAGTCAATCTGAAGCTGAAAAGCGCTTAGCCGATCAACAATGGTATGCGGTTGCGTTGGTTGACGGACGCATTATAGGGCGAGGCTGGATGCTAGAGCGCCCACTGGATGCCGATTCTCAATTAGTGTGGCAGCAACAGTTGGAAGCGTTGCAAACCAGGCTTGCTGAGCTAAATGCCGCCGAACAGCAATCGAACCAACAACGAGATGAATTGCGCGACGCATTAGCGCAACAACGTGATGTGATTGAACAAGCTCGTCAGCAACTCCGCGAACAGCAAGCGCAGGAGGATCGACTAACTGAGCGATTGGCGGGAATTCAGCGCGAGTATCAGCAACAACAAGAGATGCTCCAAGCCTTATCCTTGGAACAGGCTCAACTTGAAGAACGTTGTCAGCAGCTCGCGGCGGACGCGGCGGAACGTGTAGCTACACTCATTGAACTCGAAGCACAGGAACAGGCTGGAGCGCCGGCGTTGGAAGCAGAGCAGGCGCGCGGTGAAGCGCTGCGTACGCAAGCAAGAGAGTGTGCTGAGCGGGCAACGCAAATGCAGCAGCAACTGCATCGTGCGCAATTAGAAATGCAGCAAATCACAAGTCGTTTGGAGCATGCCGCTCGCCACACGCAACGCCTTGAAACGGAGCTTACCCATGTCAGTGAGCGTTTAGCAGAGCTTGAGGGAAGTGAAGAAGCAGAGGCTGAAACGGCATTACTTGATGAACAACTGGCGGAAGCATTACTGCTGCGTGAACAGCTAGAGCATGAACTGCGAGAAGCAAAAGAAGCACTCAGTGGTATTCAAGAGCAACTCGGTATTCTCAATCAGGGGCAGTCGGCGGTGCTCGAACAGATCGCCAAGCAACGAGAAAAAGTAGAGGCGAGCAAAATGGCACTTGCGGCGTCACGAGAGCGCGGTCATGCGCTGCTTGAAGCCTTAAATGAGCTCGACGTATCCTTGAAAGAAGTGCTTGAGAGTATGCCTGAGGATGCAGAAGAAAAGCGCTGGCAACGAGAGCTTGATGAGACAGTACGGAAGGTGTCGCAGTTGGGCGCCATTAACCTAGCTGCAATTGAAGAAGTTGACGCGCAGGCGGAACGGAAAGCCTATTTGGATGCCCAACATGAAGATTTAACGGCATCACTGGAAACATTAGAGGATGCGATTAAGAAGATTGATCGTGAAACACGCACTCGTTTTAAACGGACTTACGACCAAGTGAACCAAGATTTACAAATGCTTTTCCCTAAAGTCTTTGGGGGTGGTTCGGCCTATCTGGAACTGACGGGTGAAGACTTGTTGGAAACGGGGGTCACTATTATGGCGCGTCCGCCAGGCAAGAAGAATAGTACGATTCATCTCTTGTCAGGAGGAGAGAAGGCATTGACTGCCTTGGCTTTGGTATTCGCTATTTTCCGTTTGAATCCAGCGCCTTTCTGTCTCTTAGACGAGGTTGATGCACCTTTAGACGATGTAAACGTTGGACGGTTTTGCCGTTTGGTTCAGGAAATGTCAGAATCGGTGCAGTTCATTTATATAAGTCATAATAAAATTGCGATGGAAATGGCGACACACTTAGCTGGGGTAACCATGCAGGAACCCGGAGTGTCGCGATTAGTTGCTGTGGATGTGGATGAAGCAATGGCGATGGCTGAGGCTTCCTGATGTGTTTCAACAGGTAGACAGACGATGGATGGTATGCAAATTTTACTTGTAATCTTGGGGCTCATTGGCATTGTCGGACTCGTAGTTCATGGTTTATGGACGATCCGCAAGAACGAACGCGTCAACGAAAAGCAGCGTCAGGCGATTGAACGTAAGAAACGTCAAGTGGACTCATCGGGTTTTGACGAATTCGGCATCGGTCAAGTGCGCACAATCAAACGCTCTGAGCTTGAAGAGAATCAAGACGCCTCTGTGCGTACAGAGGCGTCTATGCGTGCGAAGCCGCGCGAGCCTAATTCAACATCGAGTAGCGCATCAACTCCTAGCGCTGCATCACCGGCTCGGCAAGGCGCGGGGGCTCGTATTGAAACACAAGTACCCTCTTCCCTTGGTAAAGAGCAGAGCCCCTTCAGCGCGAAACCAACAGCACCGACTAAGCCTGCAGTTGAAACGCCTGCCGTTACACCAAAAACAGCACAGCCCTCATTGTTTTCCGAAGAGGAAACGCCAGCAGCTACGCGAGCGACTAAAGGGCGGAAAGAGCCTTCGGTGGAGGTTGAACAACTGCCAATGAGCTTTGATGAAGGTCCAGAAGTGGGTGATACGGATGACTATATGATTGATCCTGACGATGATCAGAGTCATGAGTATGTGGCTCAGGAGAAAGAAACTTTGACGCCCGAGCCGCCGAAACAAGAAGTGATCACGCTCTATATTTCTGGAGACATTCAAGGGGCAATTTTGTTACAGACAGTGACTGAATTGGGTCTGAAATTTGGTGAAATGGATATCTTTCATCGCCATGAAGACACCTCCGGGCATGGACCCATCCTATTTAGTCTTGCCAATATGTATAACCCGGGTGTGTTCGACCTCGATCATATCGAAACCTTTACCACTCGGGGTATTGCGTTATTTATGACATTGCCACTCAAATCTGACGGTCATAAGGCTTTTACTATGATGTACAATGCGGCGAACAAAATTGCTGAAGCGATGCCGCGTGCAGCCGTGTTGGATGGCAATCGCAACCCGATTACCAAGCAGTCAGTGCAGCATACCTATCAAAAAATCCGTGAGTTCGAGCGGCGTGAAAAGCTTGCCGGATCGGTACGTACGTAACTCGAATTTGATACAGAGAAGCCGATGACAATCGATGATGTGAAAGTAGAGCTTGCGGCTCTACGAGAGCAGATCGAAGCGCATAATCATGCCTATTATGTGCTCGACAACCCCGCTATTCCCGATGCGGAATATGACCGTTTATTTAAGCGTCTGTTAGCCCTCGAGGCTGAATACCCTCAGCTGCGTTCAACTAACTCGCCAAGCCAGCGCGTGGGTGCACCCCCTTCAGGTGCGTTCCCTGCAGTAACCCACGAAGTACCGATGTTGTCCTTAGATAATGCCTTTTCGCCAGAAGAGTTGGCTGCGTTTCAAGCGCGAGCCCATGAGCGAAGTGGGGTAAGTGATGACTTAGCATGGTGCGCAGAGCCGAAACTTGATGGTCTGGCCGTTAGTTTGCTCTATGAAGAAGGCGTGTTAGTGCGCGGAGCGACTCGTGGGGATGGCTACAGTGGCGAGAATATTACCGCCAATGTGAAGACCATCCGCGCGATTCCCTTGCAGCTGCGGGGGGATTATCCCGAGCGTTTAGAAGTGCGCGGCGAGGTTTTTATGACGCTGGCGGCGTTTGATGCCATGAATGAGCGCGCCCGGGAGAAGGGCGATAAGATCTTTGCCAACCCACGCAATGCCGCGGCGGGGAGTTTACGTCAACTCGATTCGCGCGTGACTGCACAGCGCTCATTAAACTTTTATGCCTATGCCATGGGTGAAGTTGTACCCGCACGACAACTTGACGATGACAGTCATTATCAGCGCTTGCAGCAGTTAAAAGCATGGGGTTTACCTGTGTGCCCTGAGACAAAGCGTGTCGAGAACGATGAGGGATGTGTTGCGTATTATGAGGATATTCTTCAGCGTCGTGGCGAATTGGCCTATGAAATTGATGGGGTGGTATTCAAGCTTGATCGGATCGATTTACAAACCCAGCTTGGTTTTGTTTCCCGAGCTCCTCGTTGGGCTATTGCGCATAAGTTTCCTGCGCAAGAGCAAGTGACTTGGCTGCGCGGTGTGGACTTTCAAGTCGGTCGTACGGGCGCGATTACTCCGGTGGCGCGACTTGAGCCAGTGGAAGTGGCTGGTGTGGTAGTGTCGAATGCAACCCTACACAATGCCGATGAGATAGAGCGTCTTGGGGTTTTGGTCGGCGACAAAGTTATTGTGCGCCGTGCTGGCGATGTGATTCCACAAGTTGTTGGCGTCATCCTTGAAGAGCGTCCGGAAGAGACAGAAGCCGTTGTATTTCCAAAGGAATGCCCGGTTTGTGGTTCGGCCGTTGAGCGCGTGGAGGGGGAAGCGGTTGCTCGTTGCACTGGCGGTCTCTTCTGTGGTGCTCAGCGTAAAGAAGCGATTAAGCACTTTGCGTCCCGCAAGGCCCTTGATATTGATGGCTTGGGAGACAAGCTCGTCGAATTGCTAGTGGAACGTGAATGGATTAAAGATCCGGCTGACTTGTTTCAATTGTCGGCCTATCAGCTGTCTACCTTGCCTCGCATGGGGCAGAAGTCCGCTACCAATCTAGTCGCTGCAATTGAGAAGAGTCGGCAAACTACCTTTGCGCGATTCCTCTACAGTCTTGGTATTCGCGAAGTCGGGGAAGCGACTGCACAGAACTTGGCCCAGCACTTTGGCGATCTGGAGCCACTCATGGAGGCTTCTGAAGAGGCTTTGCAGGCAGTGCCCGATGTTGGCGTAGTGGTTGCTGCCCATGTGTTTAACTTTTTTCGAGAAGAGCATAATCAAGATGTTATTCGGCGTCTCACCCAGGGTAATAATGCGGTGCAATGGACACCGGTCGAGGTGACTGAAGCAAATACCGACTTAGCGGGCAATACTTATGTTCTGACTGGAACCTTGAGTCAGTTGACTCGGGATGAAGCTAAGGCCTTACTGCAAGCGCGGGGCGCGAAAGTAGCAGGGAGTGTGTCGGCCAAAACTACTGCAGTGTTTGCTGGTGAGAACGCGGGTTCGAAGTTGACGAAAGCCGAGCAACTCGGGGTGCAGGTGTATACGGAAGATGATTTAGTTGCGTTGCTCGGGTTGAGTTAATCAACCCGTCGCGACGACAGATCTCTTAAGAAGCCATCCGTAGCAATACCAATAATGCCGTTTTCATCCATGCGGATGCTAATGGTTGGTGTGCGTCGTTCGAAAATCATCAGTCGATCATCGACGCGCACACGAATACCGTAGCGGGCGGTGCTTACTCGAGTGCGTTGAAGCTCTAACTCGTGCTCGCCAATGCGAACATTAAAGCTGGTCATGTAGCGGTCTGCAAACTCATGGATATAGACGAGCGCGTCCTCTTCAAGGACTGCGAGCTGCAAATTGTATTGTTCGGGTGGTGATGACATGGCCACTCGTTGACGGCCAGCGCGGAAATGCCAGCGCCCATTAACCTCTTCAAATGCAAGGGGGAAATTCACTTCAACTTCAGTACCGTCACCTAAGATAGCGATACCCGTGAAGGCTTCTTGAAAACCACGTTCCTCAGCCCCGGCAGGCTGTGCAAGTATAAGAACCATGATAGCCGTGGCTAAGAGCGGGGCAGAGAACTGCTTCAATGTCATGAATTTCATGGGATTACCCACCTTGCGTAACATCCACATACAATGTCAGCCGTTGCCCCGGTTGTAAATAGCGGTTACGGCCAATCTGATTCCAGCGCTCAATATCAGCAATACTCACACGAAAGCGACTCGCGATTCGAGCTAAAGAATCTCCTGAGCGCACTTGATAGTGCACGGTACGTACAACGCCGTTTGAGCCTCCACTAGCATTACTGGCCGCTTGGGTACGCGGTGCTTCGTTCAGCCAAATTGCTAATGTTTGTCCGGGGCGCAACATGTCGCCTGGCGCCATATTATTCCAGCGGGCGAGGTTGTTGACACTTACGCCGTAGGTACGGCTTAGATCCCACAGGGTGTCGCCGCGTTGAACTGCATGGTTCACCCGATGATTACCCCGGCTTTGGTTCTGATTGCTGGCGAGTCGCTGCTCAGCGGAGAGTGAATACTCTTCGAGTTCCTGACTTGCGACGGGGATTAGCAAAAAATCACCCGTGCGAATCAAGCTACCTGAAATATTGTTAGCCCGCTGTATGGCGGACGGCGTCGTGTGGTATTGCCGAGCAATGGTAATTAGACTTTCGCCTGAACGAACCCGATGCCGCTGCCAGCTCACCCAAGTCTCTGGGTCGCTCTCCGCCAATGCGGTTCGAAATTGCTCTGCGGCAACCTGTGGCATCATGAGGTGATAAGGACCGTCTGGTGAGGTCGCCCAACGGTTGTAACCTGAATTGAAGCGATGTAGTTCATTCAATTGTAAGCCAGCCATTTCGGCCGCTAAGGCTAAGTCCATTTGTTGGCCTACATCGACTACTTCCAAAATCGGTTGGTTCGGCACGTAACGCCAAGTAAGTGGACTTTCATGGCGCTCCGCTAAGAGACTACTTAAAGCGAGAATTTTTGGTACATAGTCTCGCGTTTCACGCGGCAAAGGTAAGGACCAAAAATCCGTTGGTTTGCCTTCTGCTCGGTTGCGCCGCACAGCACCAGCGACTCGACCTTGGCCGGCATTATAAGCAGCAAGCGCAAGTAACCAATCGCCGTCGAAGATTTGATGCAATCGGTCAAGGTAATCTAAGGCGGTTTGCGTTGACGCGAGAATATCTCTGCGACCGTCATACCACCAATTGATGTCGAGGCCATAATGTAGAGCTGTACTCGGAATGAATTGCCAAATGCCACTGGCTCGACCATGAGAATAAGCAAAGGTATCGAAGGCACTCTCTACGATTGGCACCATAACAAGCTCTAAGGGCAAGCCACGTTGTTCAATTTCGTCCACGATCAGATACAGCAGAGGCCCTGCGCGCTGACTGACGCGCTCAATGTAACCCGGATGACGTAAGTGCCAATCGCGGTGACTTTGAATGCGTGACTGGTCAGGGATGTCGATTGTGAGCTGCAGCCGAACACGATCCCAGAGATCGGCTTGCTGCAACGGGGAGAGTTCGTCCTGCTCCGGATCGGGAGCGACCGCAGTCGGCTTAATCAGCGAATAGCGTTGAATGCCTTCTTCAAGCGCCAGAGCTTCTTCTACAATCGGCTGATTGCTCTCATTCGAACCCCACAGGCTCGTTAACTGACATCCTGTCAGAAGCAGGCTCATACCAGCAATTAATCCAAGGTGCTTCATGCGGATAGTCGTCTCCAAAATGCTCGGCTTATGCGCCAACAGTCGATAAAGTCGCCACATTGTAGGGAATCAAAAGTTGTCTTTCCACTCCCGAATGACTGCAAAGACCTCGCTTGAGGATGGAAGCCTTGAATTTGCGCGCTTTTGTGCTGCAAGTTTTACACTTTCTTGGGTGACACGCAAAAAAGGATTTGTCGCTTTTTCGTTGACCATTAAGGTTGGAATCGAGGGTATATTTAATCGTCTAAGCGCTGCCACATGACTTTGACGCTCTTTGACAGCTTGATTCTTTGGTTCAACTGCGAGGGCAAAGCCTAAGTTTGATTCCGTATATTCGTGCGCACAAAATACTTGGGTAGCATCGGGCAACTCGGCCAAACGACGCAAAGTCTCAGTAAATTGCTCAGGTGTGCCTTCAAACATTCGACCACAGCCGCTCGCAAATAAGGTATCGCCACAAAATAGCCAGGGTTTTGCATAAAAAGCAATGTGACCTAGGGTATGCCCTGGGCATGCTAGGATCGCAAATTCGGGAAAGCCTTCGGCGGGTGTGATGCGATCACCATGAGACAAAGCATGGGTACGTGCAGGAATTCTCTCGGCCTGTGGCCCAAAGACAGGGCATTGATATTGGCGCACTAACGCTTCCACACCGCCCGTATGGTCCGCATGATCATGAGTAATCAGAATACCCACTAGGCAACGTCGTGGATCCTGTTGTAACCATTCCAATACCGGTTCTGCGTCCCCAGGGTCGACGATTAGGCAGCGCCCGTCGGCGAGCGATAATGCCCAAATGTAGTTGTCTCGAAATGCTCTAATCGGTGTAATACGCATAGTTCCCTCAAGCTGATATGCTTTAAGGCCAGTATACGAGGAAAATTCATGTTAATTAAGCCAGCACGACAATCGGCACCGCGCGCGGGTTCCAAGCCGGGGCCGCAACATTGGGACGATTTACCTCATGGTCAGTGGTGGCGTACTGCATTGCAACATTGGTTGGTTGAGCAAGACCCCATAGTGTTTGGTCATTATATGATCCATCTCAGCGGCCTAGACGTGCCATGGCCGGACAGTCGAGTGAAAGAAAGCTATGCGATTCACCCCGGCTTAACTGCGAATGTTCGTGCTGATCTGACACATTTGCCATTAGCGAATGACAGTGTTGATTGGATCACTTTAGTGCATGCACTGGAGTATTGCGCTGACCCCCATCAGGTGTTACGTGAGGCAGATCGGGCTTTGCGCACTGATGGTCGAATGATACTGGTGATGACGAATCCGTTAGCCTTGCATAACGCACTGCGTTGGTGGCCTTCATTGCGCGGTCAAGTACCGTGGAATGGCCGGCTGTTTAGCGCTGCACGAATTCGTGATTGGTTATCCTTGTTAAATTATGAAATTTTATCTGACGGCTACTATGGTTATGGATGCCCTTTACCCGCAAGGGCTAACCCAGAGCGTTATGTGAAGCCTATTCTGCAAAAGTTACCCTGTTTCGCGGCCGGTTATGTTCTGATAGTTCGCAAGCGCGAGTGGCCACTGACGCTCACACGGTCACTGTCACGTCAGCGGCACAAGTTGTCGGATGCAACGGCAGTTCCGCTCGGACAATCAAGGGGCTCTTGATCTTTAATTAGAAGATGCTAATATATGGTAATGAAATTAAATCCAATGACATTACATCAAATGCAAGCCAATGCGAGTAAGGCTGAGGCGTTGTTAAAAATGTTGGCGAATAGCCGTCGTTTAATGGTGTTATGCCATTTAGTCACAGGTGAGAAGTCGGTTGGCGAGCTCGAAGAGAAGCTCGAGATTTCACAGTCGGCACTGTCACAGCATTTGGCGAAGTTACGTGCTGAAGGGATCGTGGATTTTCGCAAGGAAGGAACGACAGCACTTTATCGAATTACTGACGACGACGCGTTAAAGCTGCTGGAGTCGCTTTACGACATTTATTGTAGTTAAAAATATTTATCTTAAACATTAGTATTTTCTAATAATTGATTTAACTCTGAATAAGGAATGAATTTATGAACATTGATCGATTTGTCCTCGCATTTGCCGGCTTTATGGTGTTGCTATCTGCGGTGCTCGCTTGGCAAGTAAGCCCATGGTGGTTGTTACTCACAGCCTTTGTTGGTTTGAACTTATTACAAAGCGCATTTACTGGCTTTTGTCCTCTTGCCATCGTGTTGAAAGCTCTCGGATTCAAGCCAGGGAATGCGTTCAAGTAACAGTCGTGACCTGTCGGTTTAGTTTAAGTTAATAGAAGGGGAGCAGTATGGCTGAAGCCAAGCAAAATGGACTGATAAGCTGGTTTATGAATAGTGCTTTCCCGCCTATTCTGATTGGCCTCGCGTTGCTTGTAGGTGTGGCTGCTCTCCTGCTCACACCACGTGAAGAAGATCCGCAGATTGTGGTGCCTATGGCTGATATTGTGGTGACGGCGCCAGGACTTTCCGCGCGTCAAGTCGCGACACAAGTCACTGAACCGCTTGAACGCCTCGTCAGTCAAATTGATGGGGTAGAGTATGTTTACTCTCAGTCCAATCGCGATCATGCGCTTGTGACTGTTCGCTTCTATGTAGGAGAGTCACGGGAAGACTCTCTTGTGAAGCTCTACAACAAACTGTTTTCTAGCCAAGACCAAATTCCTGTTGTTGTTGAGAGTTGGGTGGTGAAGCCTGTTGAAATCGATGATGTGCCTATTATTGTCGCGGCACTCTATAGCTCAGACCCAAAACATGACGCTTACGCTTTGCGACGTGTGGCAGAGCAGGCAACACAAAAGCTACAGGCTATTCCCAGAACGAATCAAGTGACTGTGACAGGTGGCTATTCTCGACGTATCTTGATTGAACTTGATAGTGCTGCACTAGCGGCACATAACACTACCATGGACGATATCGCGCGTGCGGTGCGCGCTGCTAACACTCAAGTTTCCGGCGGTGAATTACAGCAACAGAACCAACGCATACTCGTGGAATCTGGTGAGTTTTTTCGGTCTGCAAGTGAGGTCCGCCAGCTTGTTGTCCAGGTAATCAATGGTCAGCCTGTCTATTTGCAGGATGTGGCGACAGTCACAGATGGCCCAGAAGTTGCGGATAACTACACGTTTTTTTATCCCGGAAGCCAGCATGTATTGGGCGGACAGGATAGTGAGCCAATGCCAGCAGTATTCTTGGGCGTCGCCAAACAGCGAGGAGCGAATGCGGTTTGGGTTGCGCATGACGTGCTGGCGGCTTTTGATGAACTCAAAGCAGACTGGTTACCCCCGGGAATGCATATTGAAGTGATTCGCAACTACGGTGAAACGGCTGACGATAAAGTGAAGGAACTCATTTCTAGTTTGGTCGTTGCAGTGCTCGTGGTTGTGGTGTTTGTCGGCTTGTTCCTCAATTGGCGAGCAGCTGCCGTGGTCGCAATCGCAATTCCAATGAGCTACGGGGCAACATTGGGTATGGACTTGCTGTTTGGTTACAGCATTAATCGTGTGACTCTGTTTGCTCTGATTTTGGCATTGGGGTTAATTGTTGATGATCCTATCGCCGCAATTGACAACATTGAGCGCCATATGCGCGAACAGGGCAAGAAGACTAAGTCGGTTATTATTGCTGCCATGGTGGAAATCCGCAGTGCACTGTTAATGTCCACTTTAGCAATTGTGATTGTCTTTACACCAATGTTCTTTATTACGGGCATGATGGGGCCATATATGGCGCCTATGGCCTTCAATGTGCCCGTTGCGGTACTGTTTTCAACGCTTACTGTATTTTTGGTTACGCCTTGGTTAGCTTGGAAAATTATGCGAGTCGCGGAGGATAAAGGTCTCTATGATCCGCGAGCTTCCATGCTCTATCGCCTCTACGAGCGCTTACTTTCGCCACTGATTGCAAGCCCTCAAAATAGTAAAAGGTTCCTTTGGGTGGTGGCTGGGCTTTTTGTTATTGCCGCTTTGCTACCTGCGTTGCGTTTGGTGCCTTTGAAGTTATTGCCCCATGACAATAAAAATGAATTTCAGCTCGTGGTGGATATGCCTGAGTCGGCCTCGTTGGAAGTGACTGCAAATGCAATGCATCGATTTGCAACTCACCTAAAGCAGGTACCCGAAGTAACTTCAGTCTCTACTTTTAGTGGTGTTGCATCACCAATGGATTTTAATGGCATGGTGCGTCACTACTTCCGTCGCAATGCGCCCTATTATGGTGAAGCGCGAGTCGTGCTTGTGGATAAACATCGCCGCCATGCGCAATCGAATGAGCTGGTGACACAACTTCGCGACGAACTGGAAACCCTAGCAACAGAGTTGGGCGCCCATGTGGAACTGGTGCAGATGCCGCCGGGGCCTCCTGTGATGGCAACCATTGTCGCTGAAATTTACGGTACTGATCGAACCCCCTATGAAGCACTTGAGGAGGCCTCGGCCTTGGTTGCATCGCGGCTGGCTAAAGAAGACCAAGTAAGTCAGGTTAACCGCTCTGTTCCTGCGCCCCAGCATGCTTGGCGCTTTATCGTGGATCGCCAGAAGGCGGCTCTTTCGGGGATTCAAGCAGACGATATTCACCGAACCCTGATGGCTGCCAGTCAGGGCTGGGTGATTGATTACTTGCAGTTACCCACGGAAGTACAACCGTTGCCCATCGAAATCCGGCTTCCACCGAGAGCGCGGGACAGTCTGACGTACTTATCCTCCCTGTATGTGAGAGGTGACTCTGGCGTTGCACGCACAGAGAGTGGTTCAGGTACAGAATCAGCACCTACCCCTTTGGTACCCATTACTGAATTGGGTGACTTCGTGACGGTTCCGGTTGATCGACCTATTTTTCACAAGAATCTTCGTCCTGTGGTGTATGTGACTGCCGAGACGACAGGGCGAGTGCCAGCAGATGTCGTGGTGGACATGATTGCCGATCGAGATAGCACAAGAGATAAGTATCGGCCCCAATGGTTACGCACTTATTTCACTAACGGCTCGGGGATAGGTTGGTCGGTGCCAGAAGATATCGATGTGGTTTGGAGTGGCGAAGGCGAATGGAAAATTACCATTGATGTGTTCCGTGATCTTGGTATTGCGTATGGCGTGGCGCTCCTTGGCGTTTATTTGGTGATGGTTCTGCAGACTGGCCTGAAGGGGGTTGCGGGAATCATGATGCTGTCGATACCGCTGACGGTGATCGGCATCATGCCAGGCTTTTGGTTCTTAAACATGTTTGCAGCAGACATTGGGCGCTACCCGAACCCCACCTTGTTTACTGCCACAGCCATGATTGGAATGATTGCTTTGGCCGGTATTGTGGTGCGGAACGCTCTAATTCTTATTGAGTTTATTCAACAGCGCTTGGCTACGGGCTGTGAGCTCAGAGAAGCACTACTAGACGCCGGAGCCGCGCGAACTCGGCCCATCTTGTTAACTGCAGGAACCACCATGCTCGCGAATATTGTGATTACTTTGGATCCGATTTTTAACGGGTTAGCTTGGGCCATTATTTTTGGCATCACGGCATCAACGGTCTTTACCTTATTTGTAATCCCCGTGGTGTACCACCTGATGTATCGGAACGCTCCAGGGTTCGGGCTGCCCGCGCCAGAACGGGACGACGAAACTGAGACTTTGAGTGCAAAGGAGAGAACGGCATGTCAGTAAAGCGAGTGATGACATTAGTAGGGGCACTAGTAGGTGCATTCGTTGGGCTCATTGTGGTTTTCGCATGGCTTGCTGGCGCCTTTGTTGAGAAGGTTTCACCAGTTGAGCAACAGCGCTCTGGTGCTGTTCCAGAATCAACCGCACAAGTGATTCAGGCTGAGATTCCAGAATTGCGGTATTTCAGTGGCACTGTGCAGGCTCGGCAACAGGCGGCAATTGCAGCACGCATCACCGCACAGATAGCCGAGGTGCTCGTAGAAGCAGGTGATCGCGTTGAACAAGGAGATCTGCTGCTGCGGTTAGATAGCGCCGATCTAAGCTCGCGGGTTCGTCAGCAAGAGCAAGCATTAGCTGGGGCTCAAGCCCGCGCAAATGAGGCTAGGAACACATACCAGCGCACTGAAGCACTGGTTGCGCAGGGGCTATTACCTAGCGCCAGTATGGACGAAGCAACGGCACAACGAGACATGGCCGAAGCGGAGTTAAACCGAGCACGGGCAGCGTTGTCAGAAGCGCAGACGAGTGAAAGTTTTTCCGTGATTTCAGCACCATTTGCTGGTGTCGTGAGTCGTCGTAACGCATTTTCCGGTGATACCGCCACGCCGGGTATGGTGTTGTTGACCATGTATCAGCCGTCGAGCTTGCGTTTGGAGGCTGCTATCAGTGAATCTGCGATGGCACGCATCGCTATCGGCGATGTATTGCGGGTAAAACTGGACTCCCATGAGCAGGAATACGACGCGGTTGTGACTGAGGTTGAGCCTGCCGCAGATGCTGGAACGCGCAGTTATCGTGTGCGGATGAATCTTGAGACTGAGCGAGCAATGTTACCCGGCATGTATGGCCGCGTTACGGTGTCTATGGGTCAGCGTGAAGCGATTCTTGTACCTGTCTCTGCGATAACGCAATTGGGACAGTTGGACTATGTATATGTGACTACTGAACACGGGCCTGAGCGGCGTTTAGTGCGCTTAGGACAGGAAGTAGAGTACAACGGACAACGCTGGGTTGAAGTGGTCTCTGGCGTCACTGTAGGCAGTTTCCTTGTGCTGCCCTGAGATCACGGGCCTCGCGTGTTTAGTTTTACGTAACAGGCGGCTCGTAGCCGTCGTCGTCAGTCATGGGGCTGGCGGAGGCGGCATCACGTGCGAGTTCGTCACAACGCTCATTTTCAGGGTGTCCAGAGTGGCCTTTGACCCAATGCCAATTCAGCTCATGGCGTTGACATGCGGCGTCGAGTCGCTGCCATAAATCGACATTTTTTACCGGTTTTTTATTGCTGGTGCGCCAACCATTGCGCTTCCAACCCGTCAGCCATTTTAAAATGCCCTGGCGAACGTATTCACTGTCCGTCCATAGATCAATTTTGCAGCCTTCTTTAAGAGCCTCGAGTGCAACGGCAGCAGCCATCAGTTCCATGCGATTGTTCGTCGTTTCACGAAACCCTGCAGCCAACTCACGGCGATGCTTACCGTAAAGCAATACAATACCGTAGCCGCCTGGACCGGGGTTGCCTAGACAGGAACCATCCGTGTAGATCACAACTTGTTTTTTCCCTGACATGGATACTGTTACCATAAGCAAATAGAATCAATGGCGAGTATACGTGGCGACTACACATGACACAAACGCAGCAGACCGGACATAGACAAGTCGTATTAGACACTGAAACGACTGGTATCAGCACTTCAGAAGGGCACCGTATCATTGAGATTGGGTGCGTTGAATTGATTGACCGCAAGCCCACCGGGCAGCATTTTCATGTCTATTTAAACCCGGAACGCGTGGTCGAACAGGGCGCCATCGATGTTCATGGTATTACCAATGAATTCTTAGAAGACAAGCCGGTGTTTGCTCAGGTTGTTGACGACTTTATTCGTTTCATTCGAGGTGCCGAACTAGTGATTCATAATGCGCCCTTCGACGTGGGCTTTATGGATTATGAATTTAGCTTGTTAACTCCCTCACCAGGCCGAACAAGTGATTTTGCGACGGTATTCGATACCTTGAGTTATGCGCGGGAAAAATTCCCGGGACAGCGTAATAGCTTGGATGCGCTGTGTAAGCGTTTTGACATTGATAACTCGCACCGAACCTTACACGGCGCATTGCTCGATGCTGAGATTTTGGCAGACGTTTACTTGTTGATGACCGGTGGCCAGCGCAAGCTCGGCTTACAAGGGGACACGCAAGGAGATGCACAACGCTTTGGCACAGGTATTCGTCGCCTTGATAATTCGCGTCCAGTCCTAAAGGTTTTGCCGGCCACTGCCGAAGAAGTAGGGGCGCATACAACCTATTTGAATCAACTGTCCGAGAGTGGAGAATGCCTTTGGCCTGGACACGTATCCAAGGAATCTTAGTCCTTTTTAGTCTACTTATAGGGCTATTAAGCTTTCCGCTTGCTATTGGGGTTGCGGCAGCCGCCGATGAACCCGCGGATCCAAGACGTGCAATGCGCTTGTTGGAGTCGCCACCGCGTCAACAGATCCCTTTGGCTGACGATCGCTTTCGTATCGATTATGAAATTGAAGAAGTCACTTTAGTTTTTTTCCGCGACCCGGATACTGCGCCAATAGTCGTTATTTTACCCGACGGGAGTAAATGGTATGCCAGCCGACATCCTCGCGAGGATGTGTCATGGCATAGTGGCCATGATTACGACATGATCCGTATTCGCAATCCGATGCCAGGTCCATGGCAAGTGTCCGGCCGCATTCGCCCAGAAAGTCGGGTGATGGTGGTGACCGACATTGAATTTATTCCTCAAGACTTTCCTGAGCTAGCCTTCGTCGGCGAACGCATGATGATGACCGGGCGTATTCTTGAAAACGGCGAGCCAATAGAGCAACGCGACTTTCGGAGTGTCGTACGTCTCGAGCTATTTCTACACAGTACTAACAACCCAGAGTTTGACAACTTTGGGACGCCTCCCACACGTATCGGAGAGTTCCTCGACGACGGTCGCGGGCTGGACGCGCGTCCTCGCGACGGCATTTTCACTGGTGAGTTTGTGCTGAAGGTGCCGTCTGGTGAATACATTCCCCATTATCGAGTGCGCACACCGCTGCACCAGCGTGCGACGGATGCGTCACCGATCTTGGTTCGTCGTCGTCCAGTACTGCCTGAAGTTGATATCTCGACTCATGAGGAAGAGCCTCATGTCATGCGTCTACGCCTCGATGAGGAATATATTCAAACGGATGATCTGGTGATATCTGGACGAATTGAATTCCCGAATGGTGAGTTTCAGCGCGTGAGTATTAGTACGAAGCAGGGAGACAGTTTGGTTGTCCGAATTCCGAACTACACATTCGGTGTATTTGAAGTGGATTTGGACGTGCACGGTACCGACGTGAACGGGCGTGAGTTTAGAACTACGATTCCGACCTTTGAGTTTCGTTCGCAACGCCCCCGTGACCCAGGGCCAACCCCTGAGGAACTTGAGCGTCTAGAGCGTGAAGCGCAAGACGCAGAACATCAAGCACGTATTGACGCGATAGCTGATGAGCGTCAACAGAAACGACAACGCTTTATGTGGATATTGATTTTCAATATCCTTGTCGCGTCGGGTTTTGTGTTTTATCTCATGTTGAGAAATCAGTTACCAAGCCCGGAAGAGCGTAAAGAGAAAAAAGCGGCGAAAGCGCGCAAGAAAGCAGCTCCGAAAGCGGCGGCTGAAGCGAAAAAAGCGGCTGCCGCAGCGAAGAAAAAAGGCGACGCGAAGGATTCGACTGAGTCCACTGAGAAGAAAGGGTGAGCTAGGTGTCTCCAGATTGCTTTAAGAATGAGCAAACAAGCGACAGAGCATCAAAAAGGGGTTGACTCATTGGGGCGAGGCTCGTATTATCCTCGCCGCGTTGAGGGACACCTTAAATGCACAGCAATCATCTGGAGCGGTAGTTCAGTTGGTTAGAATACCGGCCTGTCACGCCGGGGGTCGCGGGTTCGAGTCCCGTCCGCTCCGCCAATTGCTGTGTCATCCTATGTCTCTCACGTCAGATTCCAGTGTGGAGCGGTAGTTCAGTTGGTTAGAATACCGGCCTGTCACGCCGGGGGTCGCGGGTTCGAGTCCCGTCCGCTCCGCCACTGTCTGGAATCGTTTGAACGCAGCTATACCTGAGTTATACCTTAGCTATACCGTTGGAGCGGTAGTTCAGTTGGTTAGAATACCGGCCTGTCACGCCGGGGGTCGCGGGTTCGAGTCCCGTCCGCTCCGCCATTTCCTGCTTAGTTACCTCTTTGTTCTATACATTAATCTGCGACCGCAGAGCTATTGTTCCGTCTCATGACCTGCATGCGTAATGTCGCGGTACTCAACAACTTTATTTTTCCCCTGCTGTTTTGCTGCATACATTGCTTGATCAGCACAGCGCAACAAGGTTTCTCCGTTTTCAGCATCTTGCGGGAAGTGCGCCACACCGATACTGGAAGAAATAGTGACTTCATGCGCTTCAATCTGAATGGGCTCACATAGGCTTTTCTGCAGCCGTTTCAGCAGCATTCTGTAGCCAGTGACCGACTCATGACTCAAGAGTAAAAGAAACTCATCACCACCGATGCGCGCAACGGTATCGGACTTCCGCACAGACTCACTTAAACGCTTTGCGATGACTTCTAATAATCGGTCACCAGCGGCATGTCCTAAGGTGTCATTGACCGGTTTAAAATCGTCTAAGTCGATATAGACTAGCGTAATTTGGGCGCCACTGCGTCGTGCTGCTTCCATCGCGATGTAAAGTCGATCTTGGAATAGTGTGCGGTTAGGGAGATTGGTTAAGGAATCATAGTGAGCGAGTTGCTCGAGTCGCTGTTGTTGTTGCTTGAGCTGAGTAATGTCGCTGAACAGTCCAACATATTGTGTGACTTGACCTTCGTCATCAAGAATGGCAGAAATCGTTTTGCGCTCACAGTAGATGGTGCCATTTTTCTTCTTATTCCAAATCTCGCCTTGCCAAAAACCATGCTCCTGAAGGGCCTCCCACATATCAACATAGAAACTGTGATCATGACGTCCGGATTTTAGAAAAGTTGGTTTCTGCCCTAATGCTTCGTTACGAGAATAGCCGGTAATACTGGTGAAGGTTGGGTTCACTTCAATGATTACGGCGTTGGTATCGGTGATCATGATCCCTTCATGAGTGTTTTTGAAAACACTTGAAGCAAGCTTTAGCTCTCGTTCGACCGCTTTTTCATTCGTGATATCCATAATGTAGCCATGCCACGTCAGAACACCGTTGGCGGATCGCTCAGGCCGAGCTTCGCCTCGTAACCATCGCTCGCCTTTATGGGGTAAATTAACCCGAAATTCATGACGCCATATTTCCATACTCTCGGCAGATGCCATGATCGATGCATGTGCGCCATCCACATCATCTGGATGGATATTTTGCGCGGCATTCCAGGCGTCTTGTTTCGCCTCTTCCGGGGTAATGCCGTAGATGTCACGAATACGTTCTGAGGCAAAGGGGAAGTACATGCGCCCATCGGGCTCCTGAACAAACTGATAGAGCATGCCGGGCACATGACGCGTGAATTGCGTGAGTAAACGCTCACGCGCTTTCAACGCCTCATCCCAAGATTTCCGTTCGCTCACATCAGTGTGTAGTCCAAGCATGCGGATAGGTCGGCCGTTTTCGTCCCACTCAATCACTTGTCCACGACATTCAATCCACACCCAATGGCCTTCGCTATGGCGTAGGCGAAATTCCACATCAAGTTTGTCACCATCAATGCGCGTGGCGTCATTAATTTGAGCTTCGGCGGCGGCAAGGTCATCCGGGTGTACGAAGGTTCGCCATTGCTCAAAGCTAATGGTTGGGTCTTTGGGAACTGGGAGCCCGAGTAATTCGAAGTTGGTATCGCTCCAGTAAATGACATTTTCCTGCAGGTACCAGTCCCACATACCATCGCCAGTGGCCTGCAAGGTAAAGCGCAAGCGTTCTTCCTGCGCCATGAGCTTTTCACGCATAGCGCGTTCATGAGTAATGTCGCGCCATACACCAAAGATTTGTAGACTGCCGTCTTGGCTGTTCTTAACCACCCGCATTTCATCGCGTAGCCAATGGTAGCCGCCGTCGGCGAAACGAAAGCGATATTCGTAAGTAAGAAACCCCATATCTAGAAGCGCTTCGTTAGCTTGTGTTTCGACCGCCGTATCTTCAGCATGAATTCTTGCTGACCACCACCCGGGCTGAATTACTTCGTAGGGTTGATAGCCCGTAATACGCGTGATGTTCTCACTAACCCAGTCGGCAACGGGCTCACCATTACGCACGTACATGGTGTAAAGTACTGCCTCAGAGGAGCTCATTCCCTCTGCTTGATAGCCAATGACAATGCGTGCGCGGTGATCGCGAGTCATAGAATGCTCCCTTACATGATCTACTGTACTTTTAGCATCTTTTACCCAAGTTGTTAACTCACGACAGAGCTTTTCCCCTTGCGCCGATTGAGGCACAATAGATGAAACAGAAAACAACAGACATTCCATGACCCAACCTGCATTTATTCATTTACGTTTACACAGCGACTTTTCAATGGTGGACGGCCTGCAAAAGGTCAAACCATTGTGTCAGCGTGTGGCTGAGCTCGAGATGCCAGCAATGGCGTTGACCGATGAGATGAATCTGTGTGGACTGGTTCGGTACTATCAAACGGCTCGCGGGTTAGGCGTTAAGCCTTTGATTGGAGCCGACCTGCGGGTGCTCTGTGATGACTGGCCTGAACAACCCTTGCGCTTAACTGCGTTAGCGCAGAATCTTACCGGCTATCGAAATCTGACAGTCCTGATTTCAAATGCCTATCTGCGTGGGCATCGATTTGGTCGGCCTTGTATCGATCAAGCATGGTTGGCAGAGCATGGAGAAGGGCTCATTTTGCTCTCGGGTGGCCGTGAAGGTGACGTGGGCCTTGGGCTGCTGAAGAACAACCAAGCGGCTTTGGAAAACAGCCTGTCTTTCTACCAAACGCATTTCCCTGACCGTTTCTACCTTGAACTTATGCGCACGGGTCGTATGGGAGAGGAGGAGTATCTGCATAGTGCTGTGGCACTCGCGGCCGATCGTGGACTGCCGGTGGTCGCCACGAATGAAGTGGTGTTTTTGCAACCGGAAGACTTTGAAGCCCATGAAATTCGAGTGGCTATTCATGAAAGCTTTACCCTTGCCGACCCACGGCGCTCAAAACGCTACAGCGAACAACAGTACTTGCGTTCTGCAGAAGAAATGCAGGCATTGTTCGAAGACATTCCAGAAGCACTGGCGAATACGGTAGAAATTGCCAAGCGGTGTAATGTGGAAGTGGAACTTGGCACCTATTATTTGCCGAACTTCCCAACCGGTGGCATGAGCATCGAAGATTTCCTGATCCTCAAGTCGAAAGAAGGGCTTGAGGAGCGGTTAGCTTTTCTGTTTCCCGATGAGGCAGAGCGTGCTGCAAAGCGCGGCGAATATGATGAACGGCTGGATATCGAGTTAGAAGTGATTAACCAAATGGGATTCCCTGGTTACTTCCTGATCGTGATGGAGTTTATTCAGTGGAGTAAAGACAACGGGATTCCAGTAGGACCAGGCCGGGGGTCGGGTGCGGGCTCTTTGGTGGCTTATGCCCTAAAAATCACCGACTTGGATCCTTTGGAGTTTGATCTACTTTTCGAACGATTCCTAAACCCCGAGCGGGTTTCCATGCCCGACTTTGATATCGATTTCTGTATGGATCGCCGAGACGAGGTCATTGATCACGTCGCCGAGCTCTATGGTCGCGAAGCAGTATCGCAAATCATCACTTTCGGTACTATGGCCGCGAAAGCTGTTGTGCGCGACGTTGGCCGGGTACTCGGTCACCCCTATGGTTTTGTCGATCGTATTTCCAAATTGATTCCAGGCACGCCGGGGATGACGCTGAAAGGGGCTTTTGAAGAAGAGCCGCGTTTACCGCAGCTGTATGACGAAGATGAAGAAGTTCGTGAAGTCATCGATATGGCGCGGCGTCTGGAAGGTGTGACGCGAAATGCGGGGAAGCACGCAGGTGGTGTCGTCATTGCGCCCACCAAGATTACCGACTTTTCGCCGCTCTACTGTGACGACGAGGGGAATTTCCCGGTTACTCAGTTTGATAAAAACGATGTAGAAACCGCTGGGCTAGTAAAATTCGACTTCCTTGGGCTGCGGACGCTGACGATTATCCAGTGGGCCGTTGATATGGCCAATGAGCGCTTGCAGCGTGACGGGAAAAAGCTAATCGACATTACCGCGATTCCACTGGATGACGCGGCATGCTATCGCTCCTTGAAAAAGGCGGAAACCACGGCGGTATTTCAGCTCGAATCGCGCGGGATGAAAGAGCTTATTAAACGGCTTTTACCCGATAGTTTTGAAGACATTATCGCATTGGTCGCATTGTTCCGACCGGGGCCATTACAGTCGGGCATGGTGGATAACTTTATTGACCGAAAACATGGTCGAGAGGAAATCTCTTACCCCGACGCCACATGGCAACATGAGTGCTTGAAGCCGATTTTGCAGCCGACTTATGGCGTTATTCTCTATCAAGAACAGGTTATGCAAATCGCGCAGGAAATGTCTGGCTATACCCTTGGTGGAGCGGACTTACTGCGTCGGGCTATGGGTAAGAAAAAGCCCGAGGAAATGGCTAAGCAGCGCGCGTCATTCGAGAAAGGTGCGAAGGACAACGGCATAGATCCGGAACTCGCGATTAGAATCTTCGACTTGGTGGAAAAGTTCGCCGGTTACGGGTTTAACAAATCCCACTCAGCGGCATATGCGTTAGTTGCATATCAAACACTCTGGATGAAGGTCCACTTTCCCGCCGAATATATGGCAGCGGTGATGTCCGCGGATATGGACAATACCGATAAAATTGTCACCTTGGTCGATGAATGTGAGCGCATGGGGTTGACCATTCTGCCACCTGACGTGAATGTGGGTGAGTATAAGTTCAGTGTCGATGATGAACGCCGTGTCGTCTATGGTATTGGCGCCATTAAAGGAGTCGGTGAAGGGCCAATTGATACGATTATCAATGCGCGTACCGAAGGCGGACCTTTTACCGATTTGTTTGATTTTTGTCGACGTGTGGATCTGAAGAAGCTGAATCGCCGAGTGATGGAGCGCCTGATTAAAGCCGGTGCGCTAGATAACCTTGGGCCACACCGAGCAGCACTGTTGGCGACTTTGGATAAGGCGATGCGTCAAGCGGATCAGCAAGCGCATGCTGATGCCATGGGACAATCTGATCTCTTTGGGCTGATGTCGGCTGAATCTGAACAAGTTGAAAGCGCGTTCGAGAAAGTATCAAAGTGGCCAGAAGCAGTGTGGCTCGATGGTGAACGTGAAACCCTCGGCTTGTATTTAACTGGACATCCGGTGAACCGATATCGCAATGAACTTAAATACTACACCCGTGGCCGCATTGCCGACCTCGAGGAGACTGGCCGTGGTAATGCGGTTGCAGTAGCAGGTTTAGTGCTCGACGTGCGCAGCATGATGAACAAAAAAGGCCAACGCTGGGGATTAGTCACCTTAGATGACAAGTCGGCCCGCATTGATGTACGGTTGTATGCGGAAGCCTTCGAGCGTTATGAAACTCTGCTGATGAAAGACCAAGTGGTATGGGTGAAAGGAGAGGTCGGCTTTGATCGCTTCAATGGGGGCAATACAATGACCGCCGCTGAAGTGATGACGCTAGAAGATGCGCGGGCACAGTTTGTCAAAGCGCTGTCAGTGTCGTTACACTTAGATACAGAGAACGCTCCTTTAGCGAAACAGGTCGTTGAGAGCATTCAGCGAGCGCCACGAGGCACGTGTCCCGTGCGATTGCAGTGCAGAATAGATGGGGCGTCGGCTACATTATTACCCGGCGCTCAGTGGTATGTAGAGCCCAGCGACGAGGTGATTTACCAATTAGGTCAATTAGTTGGTGAGTCCCACGTCAATCTCGAATTTGAATCTTAAGCGGAAAGCGAACGGATGAATCAGAATTTTTTGGAGTTTGAACAACCTATTGCCGAATTACAGGCGCAAATCGATGAGTTGCAAGCGGTAGGTGCAAAAGGTGGTCTCGATATCGATCTCGAGTCTGAAGTAAAGCAATTGCGCAAAAAGCGTTCTGAGCTCATGGATAAGATCTTTTCCAATCTCGGCGCTTGGCAGGTTGCTCAACTTGCTCGACACCCGCTTCGCCCTTACACGCTCGATTATGTGCGTATGATGTTTACCGACTTCGATGAGTTGGCAGGCGACCGTACATACGCCGACGATAAGGCGATAGTAGGCGGCATTGCTCGCTTGGACGGCAATCCAGTGATGGTCATTGGGCAGCAAAAAGGCCGCGAAACTAAGGAAAAGGTTCGCCGTAACTTTGGTATGCCGAAGCCAGAAGGCTACCGCAAAGCGTTGCGATTGATGGAAATGGCAGAGCGCTTCAATATGCCAGTGTTAACTTTTATTGATACACCCGGTGCTTACCCTGGGATCGGTGCGGAAGAACGTGGACAAAGCGAAGCGATCGCACGCAACCTTAAGGTAATGTCACGTCTCAAGGTGCCGACAATTTGTACGGTGATTGGCGAAGGCGGTTCGGGCGGAGCACTCGCAATAGGTGTAGGTGACCGCGTGAATATGCTGCAATACAGTACTTATTCAGTCATTTCGCCAGAGGGGTGTGCCTCGATTTTGTGGAAGAGCGCAACGAAAGCCGAGTTAGCTGCCGAAGCGATGGGTGTAACCGCGCAGCGCTCGCTGGAGCTAGGCTTAATCGACTCAATCATTGAGGAGCCACTTGGTGGTGCGCATCGTGACTATGAAGAAACAGCGATTCGCGTGAAGCGTCAGCTGCGTGAAGACCTTGAGTCACTGAAGGGCTTCTCGAAAGAAGAGCTGCTAGAGCGCCGTTATCGCAAACTGATGAACTTTGGCTACTGCTGATCTCTATCCACTTTTTACCGACGTTATAACCGGGCTTGAACTCAAGCCCGGTACGACGCTTGTCGTAGCTTTGGGTGGCGGTGCAGACTCGCAAAGCCTACTCGATCTTACCGACCGTTACCGCACTGAACATCCTGAATTCAAGTACTTAGCCATTCATTTGGACCACGCTTTTCACCCCAAATCAGGTGCTTGGGCTGAGTTTCTTGCGGCTGATTGCCGGCGACGTGAGTTTCCGGCCATTGTAGAGCCCCTCACGGTTTCGGTGGCGAACCGTGAGAGTAAAGAGGCTCAGGGGCGAGAAGCGCGCTATCAGCGCTTGCGAGCACTTTGCCCGCAGCCCTCGGTGTTGTTACTCGGGCAACATCAGTCGGACCAATTAGAAACGTTCTTACTCCAACTCAAACGTGGCGCTGGACCGAAAGGTTTATCCGCCATGGGCGCCGTGGGTGATTTTGCCCCCGGCATTCGACTTTGCCGCCCGTTACTCGGCGTGACGAAATCAGACATCTACGCTTATGCAGAGGCGTTCGGTGTTGATTGGATTGAAGACGATACCAATACCGATACAACCATCGATCGAAACTTCCTACGGCATGACATTATTCCGTTGTTGAAAGCACGCTGGCCCGCAATTGAGCAGACAGTTGCTCGTTCGGCGGCTTTATGTGCAGAGCAGCAGCAAGTACTTGATGAGTTACTTCGCGAGCAAGTTCAAGAGCGCCAGCAAACCGATGGTTTTTCATTGGAGGGATGGACGAAATTAACGGTTCCGGTTCAGAAACAGCTGTTGCGAGCGTGGCTGAGTCACCTTGAGGTACCGCTGCCGAGTGCGGCAATTATGGATGAACTGATTGCTCAATTAGGGCGATTGCCCCAAGGTAAAGTTGGTGTGCGCTGGGCGAACCTTGAAGTGATTCGCACCAAGCGCTTTCTGCAAGTCCGTCGTACAGACTAATCACCCAGATTTAGGCGGCAATACACAACCGATCTTTGCCGCTTAACTTGGCTTCATAAAGTGCGGTGTCGGCACGCGCTAACAAGGCTGATTCGTTCGCTTGCTGATTCAATACGACAGCGCCAGCGCTGCAACCAATGTTATGCGTCTGCAGCAACTCATCTTGCTGAATGCCTTGGCGGATCCGCGAGAAAATATGCTGTGCACTCTCTTCATCCGCATCTTGCAACAACAATACAAATTCATCGCCACCGTAGCGGAAGATAGCGTCGTAGCCCCGTAGTTGCGCTTTAGCAACTTCCGCAAAACGCTGCAGAATACGGTCGCCCTTAATGTGTCCTGCGGTATCGTTCACTGCTTTGAAGCCGTCTAAGTCAATAAGCATGACCATGTAATTTAACTGGTTACGCTTTGCGGTGGCGCTGGCGCGTGAAATGGCTTCTTCCATGAGTAAGCGATTTCCAACACCTGTCATATGGTCATGCATCGCTTGTTGGCGCACGCGAGCGAAGCGCATTGCGTTGCGCAGTGGGAAAACAATTTGTTGGTGGAAATTATTTAAGCGACGTAGATCAGCGGCTGAGAAGCCTTTAGCCTTGCTGTAAACTAACTGCCCAAGATATTCGCCGTCGGCAAAGAGTGCGGCGGTGTGTTGTGGCTGCTGCTCAGGATACCCAAACACCGCAAAAACCATACCTTCACCGGCGAAGGTGAGACTATCTACCTGCAGCTGTTCCCTTACCTCGCGACCGTAGAGCGCCAATAACTGCTCGACATCGAGGGTGGTTTGCAATTGCTCTGCCAGGCGGCCACGGCTTTGAAATGTCTCGGTGCAAGCGAGTATTTGCACACCATTTCTATCCTGTTGTTGTTCTACAGTCACCACTTGCGTCACCTTTTCTATGTGAGTTCTATGTGGCAACACCTGCAAAAACCATTCCCATGTTAGTAAGTTATTGTTTATGTTTACTTAAAATGATTTGCGTCAAGTTTTCGGCAGCGCGTGGGAAGGGCCTATGGCAATATTTTGCCGCTCTCAATTCTTGCGCTGGATGCGAACCTGATTGTGCGTGATGCGGTGCATCACCTGCGGATGGTTATTCGAAGGTTTGGTACTTTATGGTACCGGGCGGCCACCTAGTTCGAGGAATTGATGAATTTCGTCGGTTTGCTTTAAGGCGTCTTCGTAGCCGAGCGAGATGAGTTCTCGACAGTATTCCTTTTCAAAGAGTAAATAGCTAACGACACTCGATGGTGTATCCCGGTCGACGCCGATAAAGCCGAGCAGACGTTTTACTGCCGATGGCAAGCGCTCGTAGTGTTTGTGTGCGATCTCATTGAAATCATGATGGGGTTGAATCACGAGGGAATGCACACGTCGCAGTGACGGGTGAGGAACGCCTGCTTGGTCAAGTTGGTGAATGGTTTCATTCACGCGTTGTAAGCGTTCCAAGTCGGAGTTCAAGGTATCGGCGAAAATGGTATCGAGTAAGTGTCCTGCAATGGCCGCACTATTGGGCACATAAGGCCGGTGCAGATGATCTTCGAGAGTCGGCTGGTCGACGCCAATCACCAATATTTTGCTAGCTCCCAAGTGAATAGGTGGACTCAGAGGGGCGATTTGGTGAATGGATCCGTCACCGTAATATTTGTGCTGAAGTTCGATCGCTGGAAACACTAGTGGTATGGCTGCCGAAGCCATCAAATGTTCGCTAGTTAAACGGGCGCGGATGCCACAACGCTTGGCGCGGCGCCAGTCCTTATACTGTGAAACGCCTTCATAAAAACTCACCGACTCGCCATTATTGTAACAAGACGCGGTAACAGACACTGCGCGTAAAAATCCATTGTGGATATGACGATCAATGCGTTTGTAGTCGATCACACGGTCGAGCAATTCGCGTAAGGGTTGGTTGTCAAACAGACTTGCAGCAGGGCGTTCCGCGGACTCAGACTGAAAAATTCGGCCTACACGGCTTAACAAGTGACCAAACAGCTCACCGGTACTACATTTATAAACCTGCGAAGTCTCAAAATTGGACCACACTTGGTGTAAGCGGCGTGCGCCTAAATGAAAACTTGAAGCATAACTCGCGAGTGCGGTCGCATTGATTGCCCCGGCACTGGTACCACAGAGAATTCGGAAAGGTAAGGGATGTGCGCGAGGAACTAGGCTGGCAATACCCTGAATGACGCCTACTTGGTATGCGGCTCGGGCCCCACCGCCGGTGAGAAGTAATGCGGGTTCTCGCGATGAAATCATAACTGCTCCGTCCGTTGAAACACCTACTTACACAAATGTTGTAAACCGAAACACTCTAAGCAGGCTATTAGACTATAAGCTTGTCGCTCAGTGGTTCATAATACAAGAGTTTTGTCACTCGCCCGATAGATTTGCAGCGACCTTGAAGTGCATACATAGGAAAGTAGAACATCATGGCAATAAGAAAACGAATGATCATTCTTCCGATTACCATTCTGGTTGTCGCAGTGGTTTTGGCTAGCATCTTAGGTGGCATGCGCCAAGCTCCTGTCCAAGAGACTCCGGTTCGCCCCGCGGTCCTCGTTGAGTATATTGCCGTGGAGCATAAAGACGAAACCTTCCGTGTGCCGGGCCAAGGTAATGTCATGCCGCGCTTCGAAACCCAACTGGTATCCGAAGTGAGCGGACGCATTGCTTCAGTATCCCCAAGATTCGTGACCGGTGGTTTTTTCCGCGAAGGCGAGGTGATGTTAACTCTAGATCGCGCCGATTATGAAAGTGAGCTAGAAGAGGCGCGAGCCAACTTAGCGCGAGCACAGGCGGCTGTGGCGCAAGAGCGTGCACTGGGACGCGTTGCAGAATCTGAATGGCGTTCGATTGAAGCGGGAGAGATTCCAGAGCTTGGTTTGCGTCAACCACAGTTGGCGAGCGAACTTGCTAACCTTCGTTCTGCGGAAGCGCGATTAAATCGTGCCGAGCGGAATCTGGAGCGTACAGAGATTCGGGCGCCTTTTGATGCAGTACTGCAAGCGCGCAATGTAAACCTAGGGCAATTCATTTCCATGAATACCCCAGTGGCCATGCTCTACGGCACTGAGATAGCAGAAATCCGTTTACCATTAACAGACTATGATTTGTCGTTTCTCGATCGTGAAGCCATTGATAGCGAAACTTCTGCCGGACCTGCCGTAACCCTGCGCACTGAAGTTGCGGGGCAAACTCGCGAATGGCGTGGCGCACTCGTCCGGACCGACGGCATCTTAGATCCAACCAGTCGTGTGACCTTTGCTGTGGTGGAAGTGCAAGACCCTTACAATCGCCAAGGCCCAACGCATGAAGTCCCACTCAACTTTGGTCGTTTTGTGCGCGCCGAAATCAATGGTATTACGGTGTCTAACTTGGCGGAATTACCGCGCCATGCAGTGAATGCCGACGGCCAAGTTTGGGTCATTGATGACGAGCGTATTCTGAGTGCGCGGTCGGTTACCGTCTATCGTGCCGACCGCCAGTCTGTCTATATCAGTGAGGGGTTGGAAGAGGGTGAGCGTGTCATGATTACGCAACTCGACAATCCGTTGCCCGGTATTCGAGTGCGTTTGCCTGGTGATCCACTCCTACCTGTCGAACCTGAAGAAGAAACCGATGACGAGGGTGCGAATGTGGTGCAACGTGCCTCTGAGTCAACAAACAGTGAGGGCAACTAAATGAAACCCGAAACTGGTATTATTGCCTGGTTCACCCGCAATAGGGTGGCCGCTAACTTGCTGATGCTACTGATTATCTTGGCGGGGATTTATGCCGTTTTTGATATTCGCAAGCAAACCTTCCCGACCATTGAATTGAATAACATCATGGTGCGGGTGATCTATCCGGGCGCCGCACCACAGGAAGTAGAGCAAGGCATTTTAATGCGCATCGAAGATGCCATTGACGAAGTGCAAGGCATCAATCGGATTACCAGCACCGCCCGTGAAGGCATGGGTATGGTGAATATTGAGGTCTCCACTGGCTGGAACGTCCAAGAAGTCATGGATGAAATTCGCATGGGGGTGGATGCTATTACTAGCTTCCCTGCGCAAATCGAACCGCCCCTGATCTATCGTATTCGACCACAACAACAAATTATCTGGCTGTCGATTTATGGTGACTTGAACGAACGAGCCCGAAAGCAATTAGCGCGAGAAGTACGTGACGAATTGCGAAGTCTTCCTGGAATTACTCAGGCGCAGGCGATTGGGACTCGAAACTATGAGATTGCGATTGAGATTTCCGAGCATGACTTACGCAATTATGGACTGACCTTCCCCGATATCGTCCAAGCAGTTCGTGGAACGTCATTGGATGTTCCCGGTGGCTCAATTCGCACACCTACTGGCGATATTCTGCTGCGCGCCAAAGGTCAAAGTTACGTGGGTCGCGAGTTTGAAGAGATTGTGCTCGTGCGTCGCCCCGATGGCACCCGGCTCACATTAGGAGACATCGCGACGGTGCGCGACGAGTTTGTTGAACGACGTGCATTCGCTGAGTTTGATGGCCAAGCGACGAGCTTTGTTCGGGTTGACTCAGTAGGTACACAGAACGACCTCGCAATTGCGCAAACGGTCAAAAACTATGTTGAAAGTAAACGAGAGACCTTGCCGCAAGGGGTTAATATTGCCTATTGGGGGGATAGCTCATATTACCTCAAGGGGCGTTTGAACCTGATGCTGAAGAACCTTCTCTTCGGTGTGTTATTGGTCTTTATCGCCTTATCTCTGTTCTTACAGTTACGACTCGCATTCTGGGTCATGATCGGGATTCCGGTCTGTTTCCTTGGCGCGCTAGCTGTGATGAACCTGCCAATGTTTGGCATCTCCATCAATATGATTTCTCTGTTCGGCTTCATACTGGTGCTCGGGATAGTGGTGGATGACGCCATTATCATTGGCGAGAGCGCGTACTCGGAAATAGAGAAACACGGAAAGACGGAAGATAACGTGATTCGTGGAGCCAAGCGCGTTGCTATTCCGGCGACCTTTGGTGTTTTAACCACTGTGGTTGCCTTTGTGCCTATGTTGATGGTCGACGGACCTATGGCGAGTATTTGGGAATCCATCGCTTATGTGGTTATTTTCTGTCTGTTGTTCTCGTTGGTAGAGTCAAAATGGATTCTGCCAGCGCACATCAATGGTATGAAGTATTCGAAGAGTGAAGGTGCTAAGCAAAATGCGTTCCAGCGCCTGCGGAACAAAGTTGCGGATGGTTTGAAATGGTTTGTTGAACATAAGTACCGTCCATTTGCGACCTTATGTGTCAAATACCGCTATACCACCATTGCCTCGTTCATTGCCTTAATGATTATTATGGGCGGTTTAATCGCGAGCGGCGCCGTGCGTTGGGTGTTCTTCCCGAATATTCCGAGTGACTTTGTGTTTGCTAGTGTTGAAATGCAGCCCGGCACCCATGAAGACCGCACCATCGCGAATTTACGTGAAGTAGAACGCAGCTTGCGTCGTATCGATGCGGAGTACCAGGAGCGCTATGGTGAGCCGTTGGTGAAGCATACCAACGTATTCCTGAATTCTGCAGAGTCCGGCCAGGTTATGGTTGAGTTGGAGAAGGGCGAGAACCGGGAAATTGACGGTTTTGCTGTGGTGAATCAGTGGCGTGAGGCAATTCCAGAACTCGCTGGTGTGAAAGATATGAACTTCCAAGCCAGCATGATGGGTGGAGCCGGTGGATTTGACCTTGAGTTTCAGTTGAGTGGTACGAATCTCGATGAAATGGCTGCTGCAGCCATGGATCTCAGACGTGTGCTGGCAGAGTATGGCGGTGTGTTTGATATTTCAGACACCTTCGGCACCCCGCAAGAAGAGATTCAGCTGACCTTGACCCCTCAGGCTGATTCTTTGGGCGTTACCTTGCAGGATTTAGCAACCCAAGTACGGTATGCCTTCTATGGTGCAGAGGCGCAGCGTATTCCACGAGACGATGAAGAAGTGCGTGTCATGGTGCGTTATCCACTCGAAGAGCGCATGTCTATCGGTAATCTCGAGAACATGATGATTCGCACCAATGACGGTCGTGAGATTCCGTTTAGAGAGCTTGCCGAAGCACGACTGGCGGATGGCTTTAGCTCAATTACGCGGATTAATGGTACGCGCTCGGTGAACGTGCGTGCGCGGGTGGATAAGGACCGCGTTGAGCCGTTCGCCATTATTCGGGATGTGCGTGACAATCACTTGCCCGAGATCCTTGAGCGCTATCCAAACGTGCGTTTTGGCCTCGAAGGCGCAAGCCGAGATGAGCAGGAAGCGTTGGGCGCTTTGGTGTTGGGCTTCCTAATTGCCATGCTAGCTATCTATGCACTGATGGCAATTCCGTTGAAGTCTTATTCTCAGCCATTGATTATTATGTCGGTGATTCCCTTTGGAATTATCGGTGCGGTAGTGGGGCATTTAATCTTAGGCATGCCAATTAGCTTGTTGAGCTTGTTTGGGATTATTGCGCTTGCGGGCGTGGTGGTGAACGACAGTCTGATTTTGGTGGACTATGTGAACCAAACTCGCAAGGAAGGTTTGCGTTTGGCAGACGCAGTGGTGGACGCCGGCGCGGCACGTTTCCGCGCTATCGTCTTAACATCACTGACAACCTTCGTCGGACTCTTGCCTATTGTGCTAGAACGAAGTCTGCAAGCGCAGATGGTGATTCCGATGGCCATATCACTCGCCTTCGGTATTCTGTTCGCCACAGTGATCACGCTGTTGCTGATCCCATGTCTGTACTTGGTGTTGGATGACTTAGCGCGAGTGTTTGGTCGTAAAAAAGCGCCTGAAATTACTCAAGATCAAGTCGAGTCATACTAATCGAAGTGAAAACGCGACCGAGTTGTAAAACTGGTCGCGTTTTATTCGCGACGAACCCCTAAAACGCGTTAGACTATGGGTCTTGGTTTTTGCTAAGGACATGGAGCTCATGATTCCGATTCCCTTAATTGACGTCATCGCGTTCTTCTGGTTTCTATTTTTCTGGCTCGGCTATTCGTTGTTTGCGCGGCGGCGGGCAAAAACCTATCACTGTCTTTCCAGTATTCTCTGTACCTTACGTGTTGAGTGGATGCGTGCTTGTGTACACAAAGAGCAGCATATTGCTGACGCCGCCCTAATTGGTAATGTGGAGCGGACGGTGACCTTCTTCGCTTCGTCAACCATTCTCGTCTTGGCGGGTGTCCTCACTGTATTTGCCTCGAACGAGGCCTTTGTGCGCGTCTTAGATGATTTGCCTTTTGCGGCACCACAAACTAGCTCATTAGTAATGATTAAGTTGGCTGGGATGGCGGTGATCATGGTCTTCGCCTTTTTCAAATTCACTTGGTCTGTGCGTCAGTTTGGTTTTGTCTCGATATTACTGGGTATGGCCCCCTCGATGAGTCGACCCACAATTAGCCCTGAAGATCGTGAACGTTTTCATTTGAATGCAGCCAAGGTGTTGGATCAGGCGGGTCATGAATACAACTATGGTCTGCGCGCCTATTACTTTGCCCTCGGCTACTTATGTTGGTTTGTGAGTCCTGTTTTACTCATGATTGCCAGTGTGGTCGTAACTGCGGTCTTGTATCGTCGTGAGTACCATTCCCGGGTACTCAAAGCACTGCTGGCGACGCGCGGTTATGAGCCTGGCCCCAAGGCGCCGGGCGATTTATAAGAATAAAATAGCGATAAGAAAGGAGAGATTTGTGATTCCGAAGGAAAACTTCCTGAGTTGGACACGTGCGCACGAGTGGGGCACGGATATTTATGCGCGGGAAACTCTGGAAAACGGTACACGAATTGAAGTGTGGGATAGTGGCGTTATTGTGTTTACGCCTGCCTATCCAAATCAACGTGACTTGGTGCTGTCTTGTGCCGTGCATGGGGACGAAACCGCACCTATCGAAATCTGTGATGAACTCATCGAAGCGTTAAAAGAAGGCAGTCTAGTGCCTCGGGCACGGGTGATGTTTTTGATTGCAAACCCAGCGGCGATTAACGTGGGGCGCCGCTTCGTTGAAGAGAATATGAATCGGTTGTTTAGCGGCGCGCATAGCAAAGGACCTGGATTGGTTAACGCTGAGCGGATGCGGGCACAGAAGATTGAACATTATATGGAGCGTTTTTTTACGGAAGCTCCCGACGGAGCACGTGAGCGCTTGCACTACGATATGCATACGGCCATTCGTGATTCACAGCATGAGAAGTTTGCAGTCTATCCTTATACCAATGGTAAGCCTTACCGTATGCGCCAGATGCAGCTACTAAAAGCGATGGGAGTGTCTGTGTTCTTACTGAATGAGGCGCCGACTACCACCTTTTCTTATTACTCGGTGAATACCTTCGGTGCGGACGCATTTACGGTTGAACTGGGTAAAGTGCATCCATTTGGTCAGAATGACATGAGTCGATTCGTGCAAACCAAGGCATTATTACGTGACTTATTAACTGAAGATGAGCCGGCAGTGGATGACTTCGATGCGGACGACTTCTTGGTCTACCAGGTCCTTCGTACGATTAACCGTACGCAAGAAGATTTTGTTTTGAACTTTCCAGACAACGTAGCGAACTTCACAGAATTCTCACTGGGCTATGAGCTTGCCCGCGACGGTGAAACGTCCTATGTAGTCGAAACGGAAGGGGAGTCAATAATTTTCCCTAACGCGAAGGTTGCATTAGGGCAACGGGCACTATTGACTGTGGTCGCTATTCCAACAGAATCACTCGAGCTGGTCTGATGAGGTCAGCCGCTCGCTAGAACGCATAAGAAATCAGGGGTGTACGTCCTATTGGACACTCGATTCAGCGCAGGTTTGAGCGTAGCGTTTGCATCGACCTTTACGTAAAGGTAAAGTTGCCCGCAATTGGCTAAACTGTCTAGGATCCCATTTGGGCTCTGCAAAACGAGAAAGCATTATGGCGAAGGAAAAAGC
Source organism: Idiomarina sp. (assembly GCA_020831965.1). Taxonomy (GTDB): domain Bacteria; phylum Pseudomonadota; class Gammaproteobacteria; order Enterobacterales; family Alteromonadaceae; genus Aliidiomarina. Next base: position 26,513 of record JAFIFP010000009.1, on the reverse strand, counting down.
ACCAAAGACTCAGGTCACGTCAGAATTGACAGTGATCCCGCCGCACGCAGTGAACATTCCCATGTTCCAGCTGCTGAAAGACGACGGCACAGTACACAAAGGCGCGAAGCTCCCTGACATTGACAAAGAGCTCGCTCTAAAAATGTTCAGCACCATGCAGTTCATTCGCTTACTTGATGAGCGCATGTTCGCGGCGCAGCGCCAAGGTCGAATTAGTTTCTACCTGTCCTCCTTAGGTGAAGAGGCCGCGAGCATTGGTTCTGCGGCGGCATTGAAGTTTGAAGACATGATTATGGGCCAGTACCGAGAGCAGGGCGCGTTGGCGTACCGCGGCTTTACGGTTAAGCAGTTCATGAATCAGTTGTTCTCAAACGAGCAAGATCTGGGTAAAGGTCGGCAAATGCCTGTGCACTATGGTTGTGCTGCTTTGAACTTTATGACCATTTCTTCGCCTTTGGGTACACAAATTCCCCAAGCGGCGGGTTATGCCTATGGTCAAAAGCAAAGTGGTGACAAGACCTGTACGCTGGTGTACTTCGGCGAAGGTGCGGCTTCTGAAGGTGACTTCCACGCAGGCTTGAATATGGCGGCGGTGTTCGAAGTACCTGCAATTTTCTTCTGTCGTAATAATGGCTATGCTATCTCTACGCCAGCGAGTGAGCAATTTGCTGGTGATGGTATTGCACCCCGTGCAACGGGTTACGGCATGCGGGCTATTCGTGTTGACGGTAATGATATCCTCGCGGTATATCAGGCAACGCAAGAAGCCCGCCGTCTCGCGGTTGAAGAGAATACACCGGTGCTGATCGAAGCGATGTCCTACCGGATGGCCGGTCACTCCACTTCTGATGACCCTACCGGTTACCGCACGAAAGACGAAGAAGCTCAATGGCGTGACAAGGAGCCTATGGTGCGTTTCCAGAAGTGGTTAGTTGCACAAGGCTGGATCACCGATGAAGCGGCAGAGCAGCAAATGGCGTCGCATAAAGAAGCAGTACTTGCAGCATTGAAAGAAGCTGAGAAAGTGCCAGTCCCTCACGTGGATGAAATTATCTCTGACGTTTACGATACGCCGATTCCGATTCTGCATGAGCAGCTCGAAACCTTGAAGGCGCATATCCGCAACTATCCAGATGCATATCCAGCCACATCGGAGAGGGTAAAATAATGGCGAAGATGAATTTACTACAAGCCATCAATAGTGCCCTTGATGTGGCGATGGCGAAGAATGACAAAGTCAGCGTGTTTGGCGAAGATGTTGGCCATTTCGGCGGCGTTTTCCGTGCTACCAGCGGTTTGCAGGAAAAGTATGGCCGCGCGCGCTGCTTTAATACGCCATTGGTGGAGCAAGGCATTATCGGTTTTGCTAATGGCTTGGCGGCCCAAGGCTCGTTGCCGGTCGCTGAGATTCAGTTCGGTGATTATATTTTCCCGGCGTTCGATCAAATTGTGAATGAAACGGCGAAGTTCCGTTATCGGTCGGGCAATGAATTCAACGTAGGTGGCTTAACCATTCGTACGCCATACGGCGGCGGCATTCATGGTGGTCACTACCACTCTCAGTCACCAGAAGCATATTTTGCCCATACGCCGGGTTTGAAAATTGTGGTGCCACGTAACCCCTATCAAGCGAAAGGGTTATTGTTGAGTGCGATTTTCGATCCAAATCCGGTCTTATTCCTTGAGCCTAAGCGCTTGTATCGCGCCGCAGTTGGCGAAGTCCCAGAAGAAGAGTACACGCTGCCGTTAGGTAAAGCGGAAGTTGTGCAAGAAGGCTCGGACGTGACTCTAGTGGGCTGGGGTGCGCAAATCGAAGTGATTGAGCGTGCTGTCGCACTTGCAGAGAAAGATGGCGTGAGTGTTGAGATTGTCGATCTCCGCAGTATCCAACCCTGGGACGCGGACACTGTGGCTGAGTCGGTTATGAAAACTGGCCGCTTAGTGATTAGCCAAGAGGCGCCTCACACCATGGCATTTGGTAGTGAAGTGGCGGCGACCATTCAGGAACGTTGCTTCCTGTATCTTGAGTCGCCCATTATGCGAGCTTCTGGTCTGGATACGCCGTATCCATTGGCGCATGAGAAAGAATATTTCTCTGACCACCTGAAGACATATGAAGCGATTAAGCGTTCACTGAATTACTGACAGGAGCTCCTATGAGTACTGATTTTATTCTGCCGGATATCGGTGAAGGAATTGTCGAGTGCGAGATCGTCGAATGGCAAGTAAAAGAAGGCGATGTGGTCAAAGAAGACCAAGTCGTCGTCGAGGTCATGACGGACAAAGCGGTTGTTGAGATCCCCGCAAAGTTTGACGGTGTAGTCTCCAAGCTTTACTACGCCAAAGGCGACATCGCCAAGGTGGGTGAACCCTTGTTTGCGATTAACTCAAAAGGTAATTCGGCACCGGCTGAAGCTGAGTCAAAACCGCAAACGAAAGCGCCTGCAGACTCGAAGCCAGAAGAAGTGAAGGCAACGGCTCCGGCGAGCACACCGAAAGCAAGCTCTGCAGACTTTATCTTGCCAGATATCGGTGAAGGTATTGTGGAGTGTGAAATCGTTGAGTGGAAGGTCAGCGAAGGCGATACAGTGGAAGAAGACCAAGTCGTCGTGGAGGTCATGACGGACAAAGCGGTCGTTGAAATTCCCGCCAAGCTAGACGGTGTTGTTTCGAAGCTCTACTACGCGAAAGGTGACATTGCGCGGGTTGGAGAGCCCTTGTTTGCGCTTACCGGTGAAGGCGATGCGGATGAAGCATCAGCGCCGGAGCCAGCACAAGCGAGTGCAGCTCCTGCAAATGAAGCCGCGCGTTCAGCCGGTGGGAATTACGAGGCGCCAAAGCCTGCGTTACCGGGCAAAGTACTTGCCAGCCCTGCCGTGCGTCGGCGTGCGCGTGAGCAAGATATTGATTTAAGCCAAGTGCAGGGTAGTGGCAAGAAAGGTCGTATCCTGAAGGAAGATCTGAGCCAGAGCTCAGCGTCTGCAGCATCTTCTGCAGCGACAAGCACGCAGTCAGCGCCAGTAGCGAAAACCGGTGGTACGCGCACTGAGCCGATGCGTGGTGTGCGCGCAGCAATGGCGCGTCAAATGACCGAGTCGGTGCGCACTATTCCTCACTTTACGTACGCGGAAGAGTTTGATCTGACAGATTTGCGTGCATTGCATGCGAAACTCAAGGCTCACTATGCGGACCAAGGCATTCGCTTAACCTTAATGCCATTCTTTATTAAGGCATTGAGCTTGGCTTTGACCGAGTTCCCAATTATGAATGCACAGCTGAATGACGACGCGACGGAAATCACCTATTTCGATGACCATAACATTGGTATGGCGGTGGCGACTAAAGTCGGCTTGATGGTTCCGAATATCAAGCAGGTTCAGCACAAGTCGCTGCTCGAAGTAGCGGAGGAAGTGAATCGCCTTACTCAGTCAGCTCGCGAAGGGAAAGTGGCACAGGCTGACATGAAGGGCGGTACCATTACTATCTCAAATATTGGGGTTGTGGGTGGTACGGTGACTACACCGATCATTAATAAGCCGGAAGCGGCAATTGTGGCCTTGGGTAAAGTTCAGACGCTACCACGCTTTGCAGCTGATGGTTCGGTAGTGGGTCGCGACTTGATGACGGCAAGCTGGTCGGGTGACCATCGGATCATTGATGGGGCGACTATTGCGAACTTCAATAAGCGTTGGCAACAATTCTTGGAAGAACCAATGCAGATGCTGACGGTAATGCGTTAGGCTAGATTTGCATTGTTAAAACGGCGCTCTAATGAGCGCCGTTTTTGTTTGTAGTGTTTGTGATTTTTGGGTAGGGCATGTATTGCATGCCGTGCCGCGGTGTTGAATTGGGTTTGTTGGTGTGCGATGCGTTGCATTGGAAATGCGTGATCGCGGTGGATTTGGGTTTGGCTGTGCGCGATGCGATGCATCGCCTACCGCGATGTTGGATTTGGGTTTGTTGGTGTGCGATGCATTGCATGCCGTGCCGCAGCGCCTACCCGCGGATGTATAGGCTGATGTTTTATCGCTTGGCGACGAGCTTTCTTACCACGCCGGGGAAGAAGCGTTGTAGGGTAGGGGCGAGTTTGCTGAGGCCTTTCCCAACGATCACTTCGTCGCGGTTACGCAGGATGGCGCGAATAATCTCGTCTGCACATTGCTCCGCAGAAATACCACCGGTATTGTCTGGGTCGGGTTGATTGAGCTTACTGCCATCTCCAGTGAGTGCGTTGTGGGCGACTTGGGTATGAACGAAGCCGGGGCAAATGGTGGTTACTTTAATACCCTGTGAGAACGTTTCGGCACGTAGACAATCCATAAAGCCGATCACACCAAACTTAGCTCCAGCATAACCACTGCGCATTTTGGTGCCGACTTTCCCTGCCACACTCGAAATCGTCACAATATGTCCTGTGCCGCGACTTTGCATCTGTGGCAGCACGGCTTTGGTGAGTGCGACAACACTGAAATAGTTAATTTCCATAAGGTCGCGATACACCTGAAGCTCGGTGTCGAGTGTCAGGCTGCGCTGAGAGACTCCAGCGTTGTTAATTAAGACATCCACCTGCTCTGACTCGAGAAGTGCCTGGCCTTGCGCGTAGGCGCCTTCTGGGTCCATTAAATCTATGGGGAAGACTCGATGTTCTCCTGGTAAGCGCTCAGCGAGCGCTTCGAGCGTATCGACGCTGCGTGCGGTGAGTATAAGACGAGCCCCTTGTGCGGCGAGAGCTTCTGCCAGCGCCAAACCAATGCCTGAAGACGCGCCAGTTAACCAGATAGTTTGACCTTGAATTTTGCTCATTAGTTGTCCTTAGAGTAGTTCGCGCACGGGACGGAAGCTGCGGCGATGCACGGGGCTGACGCCATGTTCGCGCAATAACTCCAAATGCCGCGGTGTTGGGTACGCCTTGTGACGATCAAACTCATACTGCGGGTATTCGGTATGCCAAGCGAGCATCTGCCGATCGCGTTCTACTTTAGCGAGAATTGATGCGGCGCCAATCGCGGGTTCAATTGCATCACCGCCGATGACGGCGCGTGCCGGCATACTGAGTCCTTTTGGAAGCTTGTTGCCGTCGATCAGTGCAAGCTCAGGCTTCACACTGAGGCTTTCAATGGCTCGTTGCATGGCAAGTAGCGACGCTTGAAGAATATTTAGATTGTCGATTTCATCCACGTCACATTGTGCGATAGCCCAAGCGAGTGCGTTTTCTTTAATCAACAGACTTAACGCATTGCGTTTCTTCTCGCTTAATTTCTTCGAGTCATTAATGCCATCAATCGGCCGCTTCGGGTCAAGGATGACTGCGGCCGCTACCACCGGGCCCGCAATAGGGCCACGGCCTGCTTCGTCAGCGCCACAGACATAAATTAACGAGGTGTCGGTCATGCCGCAGCCCCTATACAAAGCCTGTGAATTAACTGACGCAGCTTTTGCTGTGCTGGAGCAACTTCGTCTAACCGAATAAATTCGTCAGGTTGATGTGCTTGGGCAATGGAGCCTGGACCCATCACAATGGTTTCGCAGCCTAAGGCGTCCACAAAGGGGGCTTCGGTGCAATAGTTCGCGGGTTCTGCAGTGTGACCGCTCAGTTCTTCGGCGAGTCTTACAAGACTGGCGTCGGCAGGGCAGGCATAACCGGGAATTGGCGGATGCATGGGCGTGATTGCAATCGCGCCGGGGTAGCGTTTTTGTACTTCTGCCAAACGTTGATCGAGCAGTTCATTCAATAAGGTCACAGACATACCAGGTAGAGGCCGCATATCCATATGCAGTTCGCAGCAGGCACAAATTCGGTTGGCGGCATCACCGCCACGAATATGCCCCAAATTGAGTGTTGGGTAAGGCACCTTAAATGCGGGCTCGCTAAAGCTATCTTTGAAGTGTTGCTGCAAGCCCAGTAACTCGTGAATCACTTGATGCATGACTTCGATCGCGTTGATACCCGCGGCTGGATCCGAGCTGTGACCGGTCTTACCGGTAATGCGGATGCAATCCGTGGTGTGGCCTTTATGCATGCGCACCGGCACCATATTGGTAGGCTCGCCGATCACTGCGTAGTCTGGTGTAAGGTTGGCAAACCGGTGAAGTTCACGCGCGCCCGCCATAGTCGTTTCTTCGTCGGCAGTCGCGAGAATATACAGCGGTTTCTTTAACTGACTAAGATCGAGCTCGCGCAAGGCTTCGAGCACAAAGGCGAAAAAGCCTTTCATGTCGGCAGTGCCAAGACCATAGAGCTTGTTGTCTGCTTCGGTAAGCTCAAATGGGCTGCGTGTCCAACGTCCTTCATCCCAAGGCACGGTATCGGTATGACCCGCGAGCAGAAGACCACCAGTCGCTTGGGCTGGGCCAATGCGAGCGAGTAGATTGAACTTTCCGCGCTGGGCTTCGAGCTCTTCAATTTGCACCGTAAAACCGAGGGACGTAAGCCATTGGCCTAAGCTATCAATGACTGCGCGATTGGAGATATCGAGTGCTGGGTTTAAACAAGAGACCGAGGGATGAGCAATCAACTCCCGGTACATATCAAGGAATGCTGGAATGCGCGCCATAGAATCTCATCCGAAGGAAAACTGATGAAAGCATCTTAGCATGACCGCAAAAAAAAGGAGCCGCTTGCAGCGGCTCCTGGTCGAAAATTCCCGAGGTTTTAACCTGCTGGGTAAATGTAGTTGGCTTGCACGCCCAACGGAATGCCGATGGTCCAGTAGAGCAGCAAGAATGCTGTCCACACAATACCGAGTGCGACACTGAACGGTAGCATCATAGAGACCAGCGTACCGATACCTGTGTTCTTCACATAGCGCTGACAGTACACCACTACCAATGGGAAGTAGGGCAGCAACGGCGTGATGATGTTACTCACAGAGTCACCGACACGGTAAGCCGCCTGCGTTAAGTCTGGTGAAATACCTAATTGCATTAACATCGGCACGAAGATTGGCGAAATCAGCAGCCACTTGGCACTCGCTGAACCGACAAACAAGTTGATGATGGCCACTAGCATGATGATACCGACCAGCGTTACCGGCCCCGGTACTGCGAGTGACTGCAGGAAGCCTGCGCCTTTCATAGCTAACAGAATACCGAGGTTCGAGTCACCGAAAGCTTTGATAAAGAGCGCACAGAAGAACGCCATGACCAAGTAGTACGCCATAGTTTCCATGGTTTTCGACATGGCCATAATGACGTCTTTGGATTCTTTAAAGGTTCCGCCCACATAGCCATGCACAATGCCCGGTATCCAGAAGAGCAAGAAGATAATCGGAACAATGGATTGCATCAGTGGCGCGTCAAATGCTGCGATTTCACCTTCCGGAGAGCGCAACGCTGAGCTTTCAGGCCAAACAGCGACCACCAACAGTACAATACCGGCGATCATGGTCAATCCACCGGCAGTGAAAGCTGTGCGATCCCGCGGGCTAACTTCCTCGATTTTTGGCATTTCAGCTGGGTCACCGTCAACCACGACGCCTTTTAGGCGTGGCTCAACGACTTTGTCGGTTAAGTACCAACCGACCGCCACGACCACCAAACAAGACGCTGCTGTGAAGTACCAGTTGTTCAGTGGGTTCAGCATGATTGTGGGATCATATAGTTGCGCGGCTTCTTGCGTGATCGCTTGGAGCATTGGGTCGATGGCGCTTGGAATGAAGTTCGCACTGAAACCACCGGATACCCCAGCAAAGGCGGCGGCAATCCCGGCTAACGGGTGACGACCGGCGGCATAGAAAATAATACCTCCGAGCGGAATTACCAGCACATAGCCCGCATCTACGGCGGTATGGCTCACAATAGCAACCAGAATCAAAATTGGCGTGAGCAACACTTTAGCGGTGTTATTCAGCAGCAATTTAATACCCACATTAATAAAGCCACTGCGCTCCGCCACACCAATACCCAGCATTGCGACGAGTACAACGCCGAGAGGTGCGAATGAGGTAAAGGTGGTGACCATACCTGCGAGGAACTGAGCCATGGCGGCCGGCGCAAGGAGGTTGTTTACCACCACCGGAGCTTCGCTACGCGGATCAATCTCGCTGTATGTAAACTGGGCAAAGATTAAAGACAAAAACCACACGATGACGAGAAGACTGGCGAACATGACCGCCGGATCGGGCAGCTTGTTACCAATGACTTCTACTTTATTCAGAATGCGGTTGAGGAGGCTGTTCGGATTTGGTTCAGCCGCTTGATTATTATTATCGCTCATTGTTGTTCCCCGTGGTTTGCGCACGTGTTCTCATTTAATAACCGACTAAGGATACATGGAACCGTGCGCGGGGGGTAGGGCAGATTTACAGATTCTAAATTTAGAACAGGATCCGTGTTCCGAAGCCCCATGCAGAGCGATTGTAGACGTTCGAATAGGTCACACCGACCGACATTTGTGGAGCAAAATACCACCAACCAGAGGCGACAGCACCGTGAGCCGCATCGAGGCCTTCTTGCTTAATGTAGCGATAACCAATGCGCGTTTCGAATGCGTCGAAGCGATGACGGAAGCCGGTGTTCAGAGTATGAAAGTTATTCCCTGTGGAAAATAGATTGCCGCTGTTGGAGATTCTTCCCACAGACGCCGACACATCCCACGTCACGCCATCTGAAATAGTGAAATAGCGCCCAGCGCCAATATCGGCAACAGATTCACGGAATGTAGCACCGCTGGAACGGCGATATCTGGCTTGCTGGTAGGTTCCGTGCACAAAGAACTTATGGTCTAGCTCTAGTTCCATGTCGAAAAACAAGCCGCCTTGTGCGCGATTACTGTCGATATACGCGGCAGAAAAATGGGTGTAGCTCGGCTGGGTGAGGTTGATCGCATGAGCCGGGAGTGTCATGAAGCCAAGTGCGGCCAAGGTAACCGCAGCAATCCGGGGAGTACGTGTCAACATGAGCTATTCCTTCCTTTTATCTGGTGATGCTGTCGAGAGTTATTCCAATGAATGCGCCGAGTTTAACATGACTTACTCATTGGAGGCCGACTTGGTTGCGTAAAAATCGGCGAAAAAGACAACCTAAAATGAGAAGCGAAAGGCGATGCCACGAATGGCCTCATCAGGCCGATGCGCGTAATGCAGTCCTAGCGCAAAATTGCGCCACAGATAAACCCATGCATTGCCTTGTAAGCGAATTTCACTAGTGCTCTGTTCTGCCAGATGCACCCAATCGACTCCAACGCTCACTTCAAAAGGACCTGCGGTTTCTCGGAAATGTACGCCAATACCGTAGTAGTCAGTGTCGCGCTCTAAAGCATTCGGCAGGGGGCTACGTCGTACTTGGGTGCCGTAAATCGCTCGTGTTTCCGCCCATACACCGATACCCGTTTGAGCAAAACGACCGATGCTGACCTCTGTTTCACGAAAGGTCAGTCCGGTATCACTTGCAAAGATGGAGCGGGTTAAGTCTTCATAGCGGCCTGCAACGAGAAATCGATTTCCCACATGGATGGAGCCTGCTAATGAGCGACCTTGCGCATAGTCGCTCCAATCATCGGTACGCAGTTCGCCGAAACGAATATCTAAATTGTTCAAAGGTGGTTGATACAGCGTGGGGAAAATAGGGCCTGCTGCACTGGGATACCAGTTGGCTTGCGCTGCGCTGATTGGAAGCAAGCTGATTAGCAGCAGGAAACTAGAAATTCGGACTGGCACGAGCTGATGAAACGCCATCTTTACTCACCTGCAATTGTGAAATTCTTACTGCATTCTTACGATTAACGGCAAGTGGTGCAAGTCTATTCGCACCCCAAATTCGTTCAATTCATGTATCATACGAAATTATTACATTTCGTTTAGATTGAAGAAGGCGACAACGAATGATGAAGACAGGAATTCGCGTCATTGTATGGTTTGGGCTGTTGTTATCTTTTACTGCAGCCGCAGTCGATCGGAGTCAGGTGTGGGTTCACACTGTCGACGCTGAAAAAATTGGCATTGCACTTGCTGAAAGTGATCAAGCGAATGCATTGCGTGACACGCTCATTCGCCCCCATTTGAACAGTCTTCCGGGGGGGACAAGCTTAAATGAGTTACGGGGGGAAGCTGCAGGAGTGGCTATTCTCCAATTGCCCGCTGGCACCTCGCGCTTTACGCAAGGCGACTTGAAAGTAGAAGGTGCTGAGCACGTCACCGTTTATGTGAATGGTGAGCGGCAGACCACAAGCAACGGCAGCACGAGCCTTGTGTTGCAAACTGGCGATCACCAGATTCTGGTATTGATTGAAGGTGCTGAAGAATGGTCGAATGTCAGCATTGAATGGTCTGGTAAGCAAGATCATGTTCGAATCAGCACGGCCATGCCCGATTCACTGCGTATTAATCCTGTGCAGATTTTCGATGCGCAAGTCACGTCGTTTGTGAATGCTTCTCCGACTGGGCAGTATGTGGTGTGGCGTCGTGACCAGTTTTCGCCTGAAACCGGCAACACGGCACAGGTCGATTTGCAGATTTATGATGTAGCGCAACAGCGCACCCTATATCGTTGGCAAAACGGCAGTGCCGGCAGTTTTGCTTGGCATCCAGATGGTCAGCAATTGGCATGGATTGAAGGTGGCCGGGTGCAACTACTGGATTTAAGTGACCTGTCTTTACGCCAATTAACGTCATCGCATACGGGTATTGGCGGTTTGCATTGGTTGACTTCGGAGTCACTGATTTTAAGTTGGAACAAGCAAGGCGAGCAAGATGGTGGCTTGACGAAGCGCTATCGTGCCTTGGAAGACCGCTGGACCTATTTCCGCAATAACAGCCAACTCTACGTGCTTAATGCGGCATCAGGGGTGTTGCGTCAGCTCACACAAGACGCCACCACGTTGAGTTTTCACGACGCGCATGCGTCGGGCGAACGCATCCTCGTGACGCGCCGCAATGTGGACTACGCGGAACCGCCTCATTCGAGTTCCTTACTTGCAGAAGTTGATGTGGCTTCGGGAGAGCTCCGCGACTTAGGTACCCACCGTACACTGAATCAAGCGTTCTATGTGGGTGATGATATTTATGTGGTCGCCGGCCCAGAGTTCGGTGATGGTGCGGGCAAGAATCTGCCGGATGACTTGTTATCCAACAACTACGATGGCCAACTCTATCGCTTATTACATGATGGCAGCGTCAACGCACTCAGCCGAGATTTCGATCCTTCCATCAGTAACGCACGTGCTATGGCAAATGGTGATGTGCTGCTGCAAGTGACAGAGCGCGATACTACGCAACTGTTCCGCTTCCGCGTCGAAGGTCAGCAGTTTGGTCGTTTAAACACCGGAATTGATGTAGTAGACACCTTTAGTGTGACTCAAGAAGAGATTCCACGAGTGGTATTCGCTGGCACAGGAGCAACGACGCCAAGTCGCATGGGGCAGATGGCGGTGAACGCGAGTTCTGCCTCAGTTATTTGGGACAGTGCGCCAGAGTTCTATCGACATAACACTATCCGTGATGTTCGGGAATGGAATTTCCGCAACGAGCGTGGCGATACTATTTATGGTCGTGTCTATTTGCCGCCGAATTTCAATGAGCGCCAGCAATACCCCGCACTTGTTTACTACTATGGCGGTACGACACCGGTTCAACGAGCATTTACCGGTCGCTACCCATTTAATTTGTGGGCCGCGCAAGGCTATGTGGTCTACGTCATGCAGCCGACTGGTACCATTGGTTACGGCCAAGAGTTCTCAGCGCGTCATGTGAATGCGTGGGGTGAGTATACGGCCGAAGACATCATTCAAGGCACCACGCGCTTCTTGGAGGCGCATGATTTCGTGGATGCTGATCGCGTAGGGCACTTAGGTGCATCTTATGGTGGCTTTATGACCATGTTGGTCGCCACAATGACTGATATTTTCAGTGCTTCTATGTCTCATGCGGGCATCAGCAATATCACTTCATATTGGGGCCAAGGCTGGTGGGGTTTCTTATATTCGGGTGAGGCAAGCAAAGGCTCTTTCCCATGGAATAACCAAGAGCTCTACACGGGCCGCAGTCCGGTGTATCACGCGGACCGCGTTACTGCTCCGATGCTCTTGATTCATGGCGATGCAGACACTAACGTGCCGGCCGGTGAAAGTCACATGATGTACACCGCACTCAAAGTATTGGGTAAAGAGGTAGAACTGGTGGAATACCTCGGTGAAGACCATGCGATTAACCGTCGCGAGCCGCGCTTGCATTGGTGGCAGACTTACATGGCTTTCTTTGACAAGCATTTGAAAGATCAACCAGAGTGGTGGGAATACCTCTACCCTGAAGAGTAATGAATAGACGCTCTTAACCCACAGGCGAGACTTCATGATCGCAACTTTGTGGCAACGCTTGCCTACAGAACCGCGTTATACAATGCCACCACTTTTGGTGGCATTGTTGCTTGTGCTGATTTTTGTTCTACCCGAGTCGCTGCTGTTTCAGTTGACCTATGAGCGGTCGTTGATTCTTGAAGGACAATGGTGGCGGATCATCAGCGGTCAATGGGTACACCTGAGCTGGTCTCATCTGCTGATGAACCTTTTGGGCATTCTTTTGATGTGGTTCCTATTTGCCGAGCATGCAGTGGGCTGGCGCTATGTACCCGTAGTGATTTGGATCGGTGCGGGTGCCAATCTCGGTATGCTAGTGACAAGTCCTGAGATTGGCTATTACGTGGGCTTTTCTGGTGTGCTATATGGCATGTTTGCTTGGGGCGCTTGTCATGACATTGACCGCAAGGTGCGTTTCGGTGTGGGCATGCTGCTGGGCATGAGCTTGCTGGTAACCTGGGACTACTTCTGGGGAACACCGACGAGCGCTCTTGATCTAGCGGTCGCGGCGCACTTCTATGGCGTCATTGCGGGTGTCTTGCTCGCGGCTGCGCAAATTGGCTGGCGACGATTTAACCAAACAGCACGTTCCCCGGATTCATCAACACCCAACTCGTAAGAATATACTTGTCATCACTTAAGGGCGTTGTGCCACGGTGTGTATGGGTAAAGTAGGCCGGAGCAATAACCATTCGGCCCTGACGGGGCGGGATTTGCTTGTTCTGGTAATAAAAATCCGTGGTGCCACCTTCGTCCACGTCATTCAAGTAATACATGAATAACAAGGTGCGGTGGAGTGCCTCGACACTGTCCTTCTGTGGGTAGACTTCGCAATGCCAGTAATTGTAGTTGCCTTGATTCTTAAGGTACTTTTGCGCCTGAATTGGACCGAGTCGATACAATAGTCGCATGTATGCATCTTCATTGCCCTGACCAAGTTCCGCAAAATTGTCGTGCGTGAGATTGACGACTTCTTGCGTGCGTGGGTCGCGAACTTTCAAGGCCACTGGCGCAATCAAACCAAAGTGATGCTGTTTAAAGTACTCGAGTACATAACGCGCGGTGGTCTCGCGAATTAACTTCAAGTCGTCCGCAAATTCCGGATGGGAATCTAGCGCGATATCTGTTGAAACTTTTTTGTCTGGCTCCACGCCTGCTCCGGTGCGCCCCGGCTGCTGATGGCGGCTTTGTTCGAAACGCGCTAAAAAGCGCTCACAAAATTCCTTTGGGAGCGCTTCATCATAGATACCAATAAAATCAGTCATAGCACTTCTTATCTAGTACTTAGCAGTGTTGGAACTGAATTAATAATCCGCTGTCCGTTCGGTGGTACAGACACCGCTACGCAGGTTTACTTGCGGGCGTTCAAGTACCGCACAGTCGGATACCAAGCTTTCGCGTTCGTTACGGATACGTGCGAGTTCTGTGTAGCGTTGCGCCAAAGTTTCTAAACGTTCAACGTCTGCCGTTTCGGCAGAGTACAAGATATATGCTTCAGGACCGCCGCATGGCTTCGCGCCAATGGGTTGTAATTGACAGCTGGCAAGTTCGGTAGCACGGGGATCGGCGGCAGCGGCACGAATGTCTCGAAGCAACTGGTTCATGTCAGACATTTGATACTCGGCAACTTCTGCTTGTACTGGCATGTCTTCAGCGTGTTGCTGTTCTTCAGCCGCATATTCGGTCTGCGGGCTGTCTGGTGCAGTTTCTTCTGCTTCATCTTGATAGGGTGCGCAAGCGGCTAAACTGCCAAGTATCCAAGCCGAGGCGAAAAGAGTGGTCCAAAGCGTCCGTTGTTTCATGGTGTTTCCTCCGTTGATGTTCGATTTTGTGCTTGTTCTGCAAGTTTGCGCTTTTTTTGTGCTTGAATCATCTCACGTAACCGTCGGCGTTTGCGCATCCATTGCCAACGGCGTAACCCAACCAATATGCCGAGCACGAAAACGACTAAAGCAAAAATCATTGCAGTTCGCTCTGCGAATTGGCGCATCCGAGCTTCAATATCTGGCGCCAAGGTGGGCGTGAGCCACACATAGATTTCGTAAAGTAAGGGGAGCCCCCAAGCAATGGCTAGGGCACCCACCAAAGACCAGCCCATAATTCGCAGCCAAGCGGGTATCAGCGGCGGATATTCTGCTGTTCGTTTGCGCTTCGCTGCTGACCGATCTTGAGGCATGAAAATGCTCCCCATAAAGTGTGCACTTAGAATAACGTAATTTCACCTAGAAAGACTAGCGTTGTGCCTTGTACTTCATGGCACACAAGGCTAGGATCCAAAGGTTTTGCTAAATCTTTAGATTTAGCTTGGAGTCACAGCAGTGCTTCGGCACAGGATACCCGCAGGGCAGTTATTATGAGTTCAATTCCACATGTTGACGTTGGTCAGTATGACCAAGATTTTAATGCGTTTGTTCAAGCAATTGGGCAAGGCTATGAAGGGAATGGTTTCGTTGCACTGACGAATCACGGTATTCCATCTCAGCAAATTATGCAGGCGTTAGACACGACTCGCACGTTGTTTGATCTGCCAGAAGAAGTAAAGAAGCAATATCACCAACCGGGTGGTGGTGGCGCGCGTGGTTATACGCCATTCGGAACAGAGATTGCTAAAGACGCAAAGCATGTGGATTTGAAAGAGTTCTGGCATGTGGGTCGCGAAGTGGAAGGTGAACCAGCATATCCACAGCTGACACCAAACATTTGGCCAAAAGAACTGCCAGAGTTCCGCGAACATATGACGGCATTATTCGAAGCTCTAGACGCCTTAGGTAACCGAGTACTGGAAGGTATTGCAGTATATCTGAAGCAACCACGGGATTACTTCAAGTCACGGGTGAATCACGGAAACTCGATTTTGCGCCCATTGCATTATCCGCCGATCGTGGATGAAGGTACGCCCTCAGTACGCGCAGCGGCCCACGAAGACATTAATGTGATTACCTTATTGGTGGGTTCTCGCGAACCTGGCCTTGAAGTGCTATCGAAGTCAGGTGCTTGGATTCCAGTCACTATTTTAGAAGGCGCAATTATCTGTAACGTGGGTGATATGTTGCAGCGCCTCACCAACGGCGTGTTGCCATCGACAACGCATCGCGTGGTGAATCCACCAGCGCCATTTAACAAGTCATCGCGCTACTCGATTCCGTTCTTCCTGCACTTCAATCCTGACGTGGTGATTGACGCACTAGAGAGCTGTGTGACTGCCGACAATCCAAAACGTGAACCGGCGATTACCGCAGACGACTACCTGATGGAGCGCTTGCGCGAAATCGGGTTGATTAAATAATGAGTCTACTCGGGCGACTCGCCTGGATTCTAATTAAACGTGCACGTGAACCCCAGTGTGAACCCTTCGACACACTGCGGGTTCGCTCGCGGGTATTGCCCCATGACTTAGACTTAAACTTCCATGTGAATAACGGTCGATATCTGACATTTGCCGACTTGGGACGCATGGATTGGTTTATTCGTACTGGCTGTTTTCAAGTGGCCCGCAAGCAAGGCTGTATCCCTGTTATCGGCGATGTCACTGCGCGCTATGTTAAGCAACTCAAGGCCTTCGACCGCTTTTACATTGAGTCTCGCTTGTTAGGCTGGAACCACAAATGGGCCTACCTTGAACATCGCATTCTGAATGAAAACGATCAGCTTGCAGCACTTGTGGTTGTGCGTGGTATGTTCTGGAGCAAGCGCTCGGGCGGTATAGCTCCTGCCGAGTTAATTGCAGCCACTGGCCATGAAGGCTCAGAGTCACCGGAACTGCCCGACTGGGTACAACGCTGGGCCGAAACCCTCGAAGCACTGTCAGGGCGTTGAAGCTAAGCGTTAAACTCTAGCCAAATTCGCCTCAACTATAGGCGGCTCAGGCAGGTGCGCCGGTTGTAAACATTTAGACACTAAAGCGAATCTATATGCTGAGCCGCTAAACTAACTCAACTCTTATGAAAGCTATTTTAGTTTCTTCCTAAACCTTTCTGTTCGTCCTTCTATGATGTTCTTGGTAATAAGAATAAGTAAGCATGCGAGCACTCCATCGTTAAAGTCTATATTCATTAATGTGTGCTCGAAGTCGGATAAAAGATATAGACATACCGCTATCAAGGTTATGAGAACACTGAAACCGACAACCCTCCAGTACCTGTTTGTCTGATGGCTCATTTCAATTCTGTCTGCAGAAATCATCTTGATTACAAATCCAGCAAAGCTTGCTGAGTGACATAGAAGTACTAATGCAGTTACATCGAGAATTCGCTAGCCAGCATGGTTCGTGACTAAGTTAGATATCAACATGATTAATCCAAATAGAGTCGTAACCCCTGCACGCAACCAGAGTTCGTAGCTGGCTTCACAAGTGATTCTTTCTATATAAATAAGTCTTTCTCACGATCTTTGAGAATCAGAGTCATTGTGTGAGCTTAGGCATTGACTCATAACACCTCCAGTCGTATTACCGATCTGAATAAGTAGCCCATCTACCTCCTTAAGTGAATAAAAAAGTTAAAAAGTTGTTGCTTCATCTTTATTGGGTTGTTAAATTTTTGCAAAATTTTATTTTGTCTTGCAAAGGACTGCCATATGAACCCTAGAATGGGCCTCTTGTTTATTGCCGTTTTCCTATCAGGGTTCAGCTTGCCTGCTCTGTCTGGTAGCGCCTCGTTCCCCGAATGTGATGCCGCCTCAATTGGCGGGCCATGTACACCATTGATGCCCAGCATCACTCAAGCGGAGCGGTCGGGAACCACCATAAATCTGCAGTGGAACTCGAACTCAGACTACGACTATTTCTTACTCGGGCAATCCCTCAACGGTAGTTGGGGTGCTGACCAGCAGGTGGTATATTAATCGTCTGCCGTATCGGTTGTGAGAGGAAATACTTACGCTTTTCGGGTTGCGGCCTGTAGTTACATGCATGGCTGTGGGCCCTACGCGGATACCAGCGCTATCGCAGTTCCCTTACTTGTCGCCCCTACGGTTTCGCCTGTAAGTAACTCCAATCTCACGCTCAATGTAAACTGGGGTACTTCGGCTGAGGCGACTCGCTATGAAATTCAAGTGCGGACCAATGGCTCATGGGGCTCTGTGATCAACCGGGGTACATCACGAAACCATAGTATCTCGGCTAGCCGCGGTTCCCGTTATGCCTTTCGCGTGCGTGCATGCGATAACTCGGGATGTTCGGCTTACTCAGCGATTACTTCCGAAATCGTCGTCCCGACCATAGCAACACCATCGGCTCCATCTGTTTCCCATAATGGATTTTCTATCGATACAAGCTGGGGAAGCGTCTCTGGTGCAACGCGATATGATGTTCAGGTGCGTGTGAATGGCACATGGGGTGGCGCCATTAATAAGAATTCAGCGCTTAGTCACAGCGTCGCAGGTACGCGGGGCAGCAGCTACGCGTTTCGGGTTCGTGCATGTGACACCTTTGGGTGTACGAGCTATTCGAGTGCGAGCTCTACGCTCGCGGTGCCAACGCTCGCTAATCCTGCGACACCGACTGTGAATCACTCTGGATTCACGCTTACGGCGGTTTGGAATAGTGTCTCAGGCGCTGCGCGCTACGATCTGCAGGTGCGAACCAACAACACCTGGAGTAGTGATATTAATAAGAGCACTGCATTGACCCACAATGTGACGGGTGTGCGTGGTAGTAGTTACTCTTTTAGAGTTCGAGCATGTGATAGCTTTGGGTGCAATGGGTATTCGAGCGCAAGTGCGGCCTTTGCCATTCCGACATTGGCGCCTCCTTCATCACCTAGCGTAAGTAACTCGGGACTGACGCTTACGGCGTCATGGGGTAGCGTGTCGGGTGCGACCCGTTATGACATTCAGACGCAACTGAATGGCACGTGGGGCAGTGCAGTGAATACGGGAACCACGCGCACGCACAATACTTCGGCTTCACGTGGAAATGCGTATCGCTACCGAGTAAGGGCCTGTGACAGTTTTGGTTGCACGGG
The DNA here is from genome assembly GCA_020831965.1 of Idiomarina sp. Classification (GTDB taxonomy): domain Bacteria; phylum Pseudomonadota; class Gammaproteobacteria; order Enterobacterales; family Alteromonadaceae; genus Aliidiomarina. The sequence goes on along the minus strand of JAFIFP010000009.1, from coordinate 8,261 downwards.
GTATTCAAGCGCAAGCTCGAATTTGCTCGTGCCGACGTTAGCAACGCCGAGCACACCAATCGTGAATCATTCGGGACTGACGCTAACGACCTCATGGGGTAGCGTGTCGGGTGCGACCCGTTATGACATTCAGACGCAACTGAACGGCACGTGGGGCGGTGCTGTGAACAAAGGTGGGTCAACCACGCACAATACTTCAGCGTCGCGCGGGAACGATTATCGGTATCGCGTACGAGCATGTGATAACTATGGCTGTACCAGTTACTCAGGGGCGAGTCCGAACTTATCGGTACCCAGCCTGGAAAGTCCATCAACCCCTAGTGTTACGCACTCAGGGCTCACGTTAACGACTTCGTGGGGAGGTGTGTCGAATGCCACACGCTATGATATTCAAACGCAACTGAATGGCACCTGGGAAAACACCGTAAACAACGGGACGTCACTTACTCGCACGACTTCGGCTTCGCGTGGGAATGCGTATCGCTACCGAGTCAGAGCATGCGATAGCTTTGGGTGTACTAGTTATTCGAGCGCAAGCTCCACATTCAGCGTACCCAGCCTATCAATACCAACGACGCCTACAGTGTCGCACTCCGGACTCACATTGACGGCGTCGTGGGGCGGCGTGTCAGGTGCCACTCGCTATGACATTCAGACGCAGCTGAATGGCACGTGGGGCAGTGCAGTGAATAAAGGTACATCGCTGAGTCATAATACCTCGGCTGCTCGAGGTAATGCCTATCGTTACCGAGTCAGAGCGTGCGATGCGTTTGGCTGTACCAGCTACTCAGATGCTAGTGGGGAGCTCTCAGTTCCAACCTTGGCAATCCCCTCAGCCCCAACAGTTGGTAACTCAGGCGCTACAATTTCGGCGAATTGGAGCGATGTGTCGGGTGCGACACGTTTTGATGTGCAAGTTCAGACGAATGGCTTTTGGGGTGGTGCGGTCAATAAAGGGACTGCGCTGAGCCACAGCATTACTGGAACACGAGGGAGCCACTATCGATTCCGCGTGAGGGCCTGTGATAACTTCGGCTGCTCTAACTATTCAACGACAAGTGAAGAATTTGAAGCGCCGAGCTTGTCTGTGCCCTCGACACCAACGGTCGGCAATTCCGGTTTAACGCTGATAGCCTCGTGGGGGAGTGTTTCGGGCGCTACACGCTTTGATATTCAGGTACAAGCCAATGGAGCCTGGGGGGATGTGGTCAACAAAGCCACGTCACTAGAGCACAGTGTTTCGGCCAGTCGCGGCCAAAGTTACGCATTTCGAGTGCGCGCCTGCGATACGTTTGGATGCACCGGATATTCTACTCCTAGCTCACCGACAGACGTGCCAACCTTGGGTGTCCCGCAGGCACCGGCAGTGTCTCATCAGTCGGGACTTACATTGACGTCGAGTTGGGGAGCGGTGTCCGGTGCGTCACGCTACGACATTCAGTCCCGTGTCAACGGCTCGTGGGGCGCAGTTGTTAATGCAGGCGCAACGTTGACCCACACCGCGAACGTCGGTCGTGGAAGTCGCCTCGCCTACCGAGTGAGAGCATGTGATACCTATGGATGCGAGTCTTATTCTGCGGTGAGCACCGAAATTACTATCCCGATGCTATCGGCGGCCTTAGAGGCGCCCGAAGTGAACCAAAACGGTTTGCTTCTATCGGGGCATTGGGGCGCGATAGACAATGCGGAGCGTTATGAGATTCAGGTGAGCACGGATGGCACGTGGGGAAGCGTAGAAAACAAAGGTTCATCGTTAACCCATGAAATGACAGCAGTACGAGGGAAGCTCTATGCCTTTAGAGTGCGCCCTTGCGACGCTTTTGGGTGTGCGGGATATTCCCCTGTCAGCGTCGAAATGATGGCTCCAGTGCTCGCAGCACCCACTGGACTCAGCATCACCTCCGATGAATTAATCACTGAGCTCAATTGGGGAAGCGTAGTGGATGCGGAGCGCTACGAAATAGAAATCCGAACGAATGGCAGCTGGGGAAGCACGGTGAATCGTGGACAGAATCGTCACTATGATTTTGAAGGAAGTGTTGGTGCAAGCTACAGATTCCGTGTGAGAGCGTGTGATGCAACCACGTGCTCGGTCGACGCAGAAAGCGACACGAAAACGCTTCTGAAGTTGGCAGCACCGGCTGTGAATGCTGAGGATGCCGGGTCAGGTGCTGTGCAGCAGATCTCGATTACGAGCGCTGTGGGCGAGGCGATTATTCGCTATACCCTAGATGACTCGCCGGTGACTGAGCTCTCCGCTGTCTACACACACCCTCTTACGCTTCGAGCCGGAGTTATCAGAGCTCGCGCTTACGGTGATGGCTGGGTTTCGAGTGATGAGCGGCGTAGTGTGTTCTCGTTAGCGGGGGACCAAGAGTCAAAGATTATTTATATTCACTCTGACATTCTCGGGAGTGTGATTGGCGAAAGTGATGAGCAAGGCGAAGTCACTCAAAGTACTGAATATCTGCCATTTGGTAAACGCAGGGAGCAAAACTAATGAAGCAATTATGGAAAATGGCCCTGCCGTTGGCATCTATTGGTTTGTTGTTTCATCCAACAAGTCAGGCGAACACAGTTAAACAAAGTGAACGTCAGCAGTTATCCGCGGCGTTTCTTCGTGCGGTTGAGCCGCAATATATCCCGGCACCCGATATGGGAATCCAAACAATGGGGGCGGGCAGTGAAGACTTCGGTGCATTTGAGCTAAAACTCATGACCGAGCTTGCCTTAGCGCGTATGGAAGTGAGCGAGCACATCACGCCTGAAACCAGCGAGCTGTTTGGTGAGCGGATTGACCTCAATCTTGGTGCGGTGACCTTTCAACACACAGATGTGTCGTTGGCTGGCAATAGCGCAATACCGGTTGAGATTCGGCGGACGTATCGTGGGTCAAAGAATAATCACGGAAATAACTCGAGTTTTGGAGACTGGACACTCGATATTCCGAGTATTACGACGACAACGCTCAAGTATACCGAAGAAGACCTCAGCTATATTCCAAGTTGCCGCTTCCAGCTTGAGCCAAACTTTGTCGATACCGGTTACGCTACGGTCGGGCCAATGCAGTATTGGAGCGGTGTTACCCTGGACATTCCAGGCGTAACAAACCAAAAAATCAGAGCGTATGGGTCAGAGCGTGTGGCGGATAATTGGAAGGTCGAATGTTTGCCGCAAAGCCATGATCACGCGTTTAAAGTCACTTCACCAGAGGGCGTCGTCTATATCTTTGATATGGTTCGACTAATCCCAGCGTCACTAGTTCCTGTCGAGCGAGAAACTGAGATTATCGACGAGGGCCTTTATCATATTGAGCTTCTGCCGACATACACCATCAATATTCAGGTAACAGAGATTCGTGACCGGTTCGGAAACACAGTCACCTATGAATACGATGAGACGATGGTCCCATTGGGTACCACGAACCAGTACATGAGGCATTCAAATAGACTGGAGCGGATTTACGCTTCTGATGGGCGAGAAATTGAAATTTTTTATGAGTATGGCTCCACGGATAGAATTTCTAGAATCGAAGCAGATGGTCGGACTTGGGAATATGAATATGAACTCAAGGAAGACAAGCTAGAGCTAATCGATAAAGATATTTTAAAGACAGTTACGCGTCCTGATGGGCGCTCCTGGTCATTTGACATGGCGTTTGACTTGTTTGGTGGTTACCAAAACTCTAACGCAGGTGGGCTTGGAGATTGTCAGTCACTGGTGGAAATCCCCAATCAGTCCACATTAGTACATCCGGACGGCGCGGTGCTTGAGTTGACCCAACAAATGGTTCAGATTGGGCGTGGGATACCTTTTCTTCCAAATCAAAATGATGGGGATAATTTTGGCCGGCATCAGGTCAGTCGTTGTATGCAGAGCATGGCGGTCACTGAGAAGCGTTTGGACACTGGTGAAGAGCTGCTGATTTGGCAATACGATTACTCGCAAAATGCAGGGTATCCAAAGCAAACGACCGGCTCGACACCAGAGCCGCAAGAATTGACGGGATTGCCTGTGTTGCCGGGCATTTCTGTTATCCAAGAGCCTGAGCTTGGGCTACTCAACTTGCGATCAACGACAGTAAACAACCCCGATAATAGCAAGACGATACATGTGTTTGACCGCCGGTTAAGAGCGACTGAGGGCGAAGAAGTGCTCACGGTCTACTTCGATACGGATACTACGACAGTCTTACAAGCAGTTGAGAGAACACACATTGAGGTTGATAAGACCGGGGATGTACGGATGGTCTCTTGTAAGCCATCCCAGTATCCGGTTTCGAGCGTCGATACCGACCCGTGTGAAAAACAGTTCGACAACCCGGATAAACACAATACCCATGTGTACTTAGCCTCTCAGAAAACGATTATGTATGATGGTGGTACGCCAACCACTTTCACTACGTCGTACTCGGAGTACAACCTCTACGGCCAGCCCGAAGAAATCAGCGAGGTGGGACCGTCAGGAGCACGCTACACACGGTTGCATTATCAGCACGATGAAGATGCCTGGGTGTTGAACCTACCTATCAAGAGCGAACGCTCTGAGAACGGCTATTCCTGGACTACAGCCCGGGAAATGAGTTATTACGACGTGAACTCGTCCTACCCTCTATTGCTTGAGAACACTTATGCGTTTGGTGAGCTGGTACAAACGAACACCTATTACCCTGATGGCATGCTCAAGCGTAAGACCTACAATGCACCAAACCGATGGGTTGAATATGCCAATTATGTACGTGGTGTTCCGACGCTTATTACGCTCCCTGGTCGATATGATGCAAGCCAGACGCAGACTGCGGCCCTTGATGTAAATAGCCGTGGAGAAATTATTGCGACCACGAATTTCAATCAAATCACCACGCTATTCGAATACGACATTATGGGTCGGTTAACACGCATTACTCCTGTAAGCCCTTGGCAGGCGACGAACATCACCTACAGTTACAGTTCAAATCGCTTCATCCAAACGATTCGCCAAGGGGCGATGGAAAAACGTATTGAAATGGATGCGTTATTCCGTCCGCTGCTTACGCGTGAGCGGGACATGAATACGAATTGGACATCCTATGTGAATCAGCAATTTAACGCATACAACGAGGTCGAGTTTGTTTCATTTCCAAGCGCTTCACCCATAGAATCGCGCGGGACGCGTACGTACTTCGACGGCTTACAACGTCCTTATCGAATGCTTAACACCGCCGATGGCAGTAATACCTATTACAACTACCTTTCAGGCAATCGTGTTGAGCAAATTACTGCTCGTGGTGATATAACCACGACAACTTACGCTGGTTACGGCGCGCCATCACAGGACTCCCCGATACAAATTGTCCAGCCTGAAGGGGTGGAGACATCGTTGGTTTATAATCTGTTTGGGAATGTGGTGAGCGTCGCCCAAGGCGGGCAGACCGAAATGCGTGCGTATGACGCACGTCAGCGATTGTGCCGCATTTCACGTGCTGATGTGGGTGAGCAAGTGTTTAAGTACAACGCCGTCGGGAACTTGATTTGGCAAGCACAAGGCGACGTGGGCAGCTCAGGCAGTTGCGATTATTTAAGTGTTCCCGAATCGTCACGGACTTTGTATACCTACGATAATATTGGAAACATTCGTGAGGTTCTGTATCCGGACAATCATGGAAATATTGAGTATACCTATGACGCACAAGGCCAGTTGACGCGCCTTCGCTCAGGGACGAACCGCTGGGAGTATACGTACAACAGTTTGGGGTTAGTGAGCCAAGAAACGCTTCATGCCGATGGGCATCAGTTCGGTTTTGAATATCACTACAATACGCTTGGGCACACCGCGTCACTGACGTATCCGTCGGGACGAACGATGAGCTACCTGCCGGATGCCTTTGGCCGGCCCACACAAGCTGGCACTTATGCGCAACAGGCGGATTACCGCCCTTCGGGACAGCTTGTCAGCTTCACGTATGGCAATGGTTTAAACTTTATCCAAGAGCTGGACAACTTGCTAAGACCGCAGCGCCGGACAGTCAGTGGCGCCAGTGATTTATTTTCGCATCATTACAGTTATGACGCCAACAGCAATATCACGCACATTAGCGATGAGGTACTGCCACACAACAGTCTGACACTTACTTATGATGGACTCGAGCGGTTACTCGGTGCTTCAGGGGGCTGGGGCAGTGACTTGTATTCCTACGACCCGCTTGGAAATATCACACAGCGGATACTGAATGATGAAGCGTTGAACTACCAATATAATCAGCATAAGCAGCTGACAAGTGTTAGTGGATTTGAAGAACGAGACTTTGTCTACGATGACCGTGGAAATGTAACGCATAACGGGGAACGCGCGTTCAATTACAATCATGCGGGACGCCTGGTCAGCTCGGGGAGCATTCAGTTCGAGTATGATGGCTATGGCCGTCGCATCAAGAAATCTGACGGCTCTCAGGTCACTTATAGCTTATATAACCATGAAGGACGGCTGTTAGGGCAGTTTGCGGCAGGTGGACATACAGATTATATCTACTTAGGCGCACAGCAGGTTGCGCGACATACTGACAACGTTCACCCAACAGACCGACCGGGTTACACGGGTCACATGGAGGACGAAGACCTTCAGCTGACCTATATGCAGCAGCGGTATTATGACCCACTGATTGGGCGGTTCTATGCGAACGACCCGGTAGGCTTCCAAGTTAATAATCCGATGATGTTTAATCGTTATGCTTATGCCAATAATAATCCGTATAAATATATTGACCCTGATGGCAGAGAAGTAAAGCTCCAGTGGCATGAGGTTACGGTTATGGGCATTGGAACTAGGAAGAACCACACGTTATTAACAATAACCCCAGAAGATCCTCAGCATTTCAACAATGTAGGTCGAATTTCGTCACTTGGCGAGCTAACTAACTCGCAAGGGAATAGATACGGAACAATGGGAGCGGGCCCTAATCTACTGATATCTAAATTGGTAAGCGCTTATAACCGCCCAAACGATTCAGTAGAGCGAGAAGGTGGAATTGTAATTTCACTTCCGAGCGGCATGAATGAAAACCAATTTGTTGATAAGTTAATAGAGCTGGATTCCAATTATAGAGATAATCTTCGATATTCCTTATTTCCTGATGGAGTTGAGTCTTTTAATTCAAACTCATACGTCTCAGGATTGCTGAATGCTGCTGGTGTGGATATTAGCAAGCTGCAAGTTCCTAACGCTCCTGGTTTTGATAAACCAATACCGGAAGAGTATTTTGAGAGGAAAGAATGATGAAAATTATATTCAAGAATTTTTTTATAATTACAACGTTGTTGAGTTACTTTTTAATTCTTCTTACATGGGCTTTTGAATTGCAATATGATGATGGTTATTTTGGCAGCTTGTTTTTCTTTTTAGTATATGCTCTTTCTTTTGTAAGATTTGCGGTGATGTATTTGTTTTCTGAAACTGCTCTAGGAAATATTTATGATGGGGGTGACATTTTCGTTGATATATTATCGTCAGTACTCCTTGCGTTATTCTTAGACTGGGTTATAAGAATGCTACATAAAAAAATATTATCAGTAATTGTATATTTACGCACTCGTGGATGATTTGTCCTGCGTACACATTTTTAACGGAAGAAGGTGGGTTAAATTTAGTCTGTTGTTAGCCGTAGGATCTGTATATTTTACGGCAATTTTACCTCGTGAAATCCGATGATGTTTAATCGCTATGCATATGTAAATAATAATCCGTATAAGTTTGTTGATCCGGATGGAATGTACGCGAGAGGTTCTGGCTGGAGCGATGAGGGTTGGAGTAAATATGATGCGGCTCAGAAACAACTGGCTGAAGATGCAGCAAAAGTTGTTACTTCTTTGCGAAAAGGCGCCGCTAGATTCGAAGATGGGCAAACGAACGCTAACGGTTATTCAGCTTCCGAACTAAACTCTATGGCAAGCTATCTTGATACAATTGTAACAGCTTTGAGTGACGATGGTTCATTGGGTTTTGTTGCTCATGCAGTTTCAAGTTTTGATAATCCCAATCAGTATGGTGCGGGAGGCGTAGGTGGTAAAACTATAACCATGGCAACGGAGCATCACACATTTAGAGCGTCAAATCCATCCAGATCACAGTGAAACATTGGGCATGAGTGACCTCTCCCCCAAGAATAGAACCATGACATCGATGAGATTTCCATTAAAATGGGTCAAGTGGAGATCTCAAAATGAAGAAACGTTACAGCGAAGAACAAATCATCAAGGCTATCAAAGAGCATGAGGCCGGTGCCAAGG
>JAFIFP010000008.1 GCA_020831965.1 Idiomarina sp. | reverse complement strand
GCAAAGTGGTCAGTCAGCAAGGTCAGGCTCATTGGGGCTCTCCGCAAAAGAGAGTATATGATCACGACTAGAACTGATCGTCAAATCGATCGATTATTTAATAGCTCGACTGGTCATTAAATGTTCGCGATCTCACCCTGGCTACCTGGTCCTTATATAGCTTGCGAATTTGTCTCTTATCTCTGACGGTTAGTTTTTTAAACTCAGTCATGGGGTCCTCATCAAAGTGATAGAGCGGGATTTGTGGCGCCTAAGCTAAGAGCTTCTACTTTTTTGTCGCATAACGAATGTTGGAACTTGGTGTTGAGGCGCCTTCTTCAAATCCACTTCGCAGATCTCGGTTGCGAAGCTTCTTTTGCTCTGGAGTGAGCTTCCGAACGATTGACTTGTCGGCATACAGTGAGGATTTCCGTGACCTTTTCGGAACCTTCTTACGCTTAACACTCTTCTTTTTAGGCTTCTTGGTACCTGGCTTCGCTTTATCAACTTTGGGCTTTGAGCGTGCTTTCTTACTCTTCTTTGACTCGTCAAACACGCGATTTGCAACATCAAGTTGAGCTCTATTAACCTTTGGCATTTACGCATCCCTTGACTTGTATTGGACTCTTCAAATCGCAACATGAAGCAACGGTCTAAGCTGAATGAGATGTTAAGTTCAAGTCGCTGTAGGTTGTATCGCCTAATATCCTAGTCGAATCTATAGATTAGTCGAACGATATTTCAAAAATTCCGGTATATCTCTTTGTTCCTCGCGCTCTACGCCAATTACCTGAAGAGTCCGCAACGAAGAGTCAATGCACGGTGAACTGCGGACCATTTTGCAAGCGATGACCAAAAAGCTAAAAGCTCTGAATAAGGAACTTTAGTTTTTTGTATTGGTACACTTCAGATCATGTAGTTTGATGGGTGAGGTCATAATCAGAGCACGTCGTTTGCACATGTATTCGCCATGAGATGATTGGAGGAGAGCCATTTTTTGAACTTCTAGTCTCGACTTGTCATCTTTTCTATGAGTTTTGTAAAAACTTTATCACTGAGAGTCACAGCCTTCAAGCAGCTGGTCGATGAGTTTGTCTGATATTGGCATTCTGATATCCTTCTAAGGAGTTGATTAGAATGCCATTTACACAGTTATTTTTACACTCTCCGTTCTCGCTTTAGCGAGTTCCAAGCAAAAAAAGGGCCTATCGGCCCTTTTTTCTCTCGCTGCCAACTCATTCGTACATACTTGAGCTCTCTCGAGCTTCAATATTTTTTGACGTGCTCTCTGCATAGAAATAACACCATAATTTCGCTGAGACTTTAGTTTTTTGACAGGTCTCCATTTCTAGCAAAATGAACACTCTTCAGTAGAGGTCATATGACAGGGCTGATTTTGAGTGTCGGATCCTTTTGACACTCAACGTCAGCGCTCCCTAAAGCTATTAAAACTTTATAGCTAAAGGTCAAAAATAGACATCGGGCATGTCCTTCTTGAAAATTATGGTCACAAAGTGGTCACAGGATGGACACAAAGAAAAATAAGTAAGTATTTACTATCAATGGATAGTATATAAAGATGGCGCACCCGAGAGGATTCGAACCTCTGACCTCTGCCTCCGGAGGGCAGCGCTCTATCCAGCTGAGCTACGGGTGCTTTGTTCTTTTGCTGCAAAGCAGGCGGGGATTTTAGGGAATTCATGGGCTGTTGTCCAGCCGAAAGGTGGGATTGCTGCACGCTGGCAAAGTCATTATGCTGACTTCTTTCATTTTTTCACCTGAATACCTGATATGAAACTTCTCTTTTCGGATTGGCATGAGCGGTTGCGGGCGTTAGGGCCTGGCTTGTTAATGGCGACGGCGGCGATTGGTGGCTCTCACTTGGTTGCGTCGACTCAGGCAGGTGCTCTGTTTGGCTGGCAATTGCTTTGGGTCATTTTGCTGGTGAATGTCTTGAAGTATCCCTTCTTCCGCTTTGCCGTTTCCTACACGCTTTCTCAAGAACAAAGCCTGATCGAAGGTTATCGCCAAGAAGGGCGTGGGTACTTCGGTGTCTTTATAGTTCTCGCTATCGTTGCGGCTGTGGTGAATACGGCGGGAGTTTTGTTGCTGACGGCCACATTGCTGCAGTACTTCTTGTCTTGGGTATTGCCGACACCCCCGTCGGTGGTGTGGCTGAGTGCGCTCCTGTTGGTGATCTGTTGGTCTTTGCTCATATTGGGGCGCTATCGCCTACTCGACTGGACGGCTAAGGTGTTTATGCTGCTGCTCACCATTGCCAGTGTCGCGGCACTTGTAGTGGCCTGGCAGCAAGGCGCGGCGGTGCCCGCAGATTATCAAAGCCCTAGTCCTTGGGCCATGGCGACCTTTGGCTTTCTCATTGCCATGATGGGTTGGATGCCTGCGCCAATCGAAATTTCTGTCATCAATTCCCTGTGGTTGCGCTCCAAGCATCGCCTGGCACCCAGCACCAAGCCCTTTGGTGTGTTTGACTTTAATGTGGGCTACTGGACAACCGCTGGCCTCGCATTGGTATTCTTAGCGCTTGGTGCTTTGATTCAGCATGGCTCTACTACTGAGATTGCTTTGGCGGGTGGGCCATTTGCTCAGCAGTTAGTAAGTATGTATGCCGTGACCATTGGCGAATGGTCACGTTGGTTAGTGGCAGCTATTGCCTTTATTTGTATGTTTGGGACTACCCTAACTGTGCTTGATGGTTACTCGCGAGTACTTACTGAATGCTGGGAGCTGCAAAAGCCCTCGAAGCATAAACAGCGGCGCTTAAATACTCTCCTCCTCCTTCAGGGGTTGTCAGGACTTGCTGTGATTCTTTTCTTCGCTGGCGCACTGGGACCCATGTTGACCTTTGCGATGGCATTGGCCTTTGTGACTACCCCCGTTTTTGCTTGGCTCAACTTCAGTTTATGGCGCAAAACCGGATCGGGCTCTCGAGTGCTCTCAGTCTGGGCGTGGATTGGTTTGACTTATTTAGTCAGCTTTACTCTGGTGTATATCGGCTGGCTGCTCGCGACTTAGGTGATATGACAAAAAGAATAGTGTGTTGAATCTCACTACCTAGGGGAGTATGTTGAGTTCATTCTCCTGTTGTCGATGAGGGTTATGAGGTAGCCATTATCCAACCAGCAGCCAGTCGACGGAATCAATCTCGCGAAAGCAAGCGATCACTGACGCCAGAACGCATCCGCATTCTGCGGACTTTTGTTCGCCTCACAATTGTTATGCTGCTGATGGTGGCAGTTGTGACTGTGGCCATTACTTGGACGCGCACTATTAATGTGCAAAAACAAGAAATGCAGCATGTCAGTAGTCTCTTTGTGCAAGGGTTGCGCAGTCACCTCTCCTCTCAAGACGTTATTTTAAGAGCCCTTGGCCAAGAGCTAGTCTATCGGGGGGCGCTCGAGAATCCTGGCGTCGGTGAAGAGTATTTACTGCGAATCCAGCAGAGTCATGGCTCCATGATGGGCTACGCGTTAGTTGATGTCGACGGCGAATTTCTGGTCACCAGTCAACGTGATCTGCAGGCGCCCCTGCCGAACTTAATGACCTTGGCGAGGGAGCAGCGTGATGGCTTCGATGTCGTGGTGGAGCAGGGTATTTTCCAGCTAGGCCGCCCGCGGTTCTTTGCGCCACTGCAAGAGTGGCTCATTTCCATACGTTCGCCCATTTTGAACGACGCGGGTGAAGTTATTGCCGTGATGGTGGCGGGTATTCGCCTCGACGGTGGTGCAGCGACTTGGGCTCATATGGAACTGAGTGACGGTGTGGAAATTGCGCTAGTGCGCGATGACGGTCACCTGACCTACTTACACCCTATGCCCAGCACGGCTGAGCGTCGTGACCGACTGTATGACACGCCGGTGTCGGACAGCTTGCAGCACATTATTGCGACTCAATCCGGCTTCTCGTCGTATCGGCGGCCGTTTCATTTAAGCGGTAACTCGCGTCCCTATTATTTGTGGACCGAAGAGGTACCTGAGTACGAATTGACGACTGTTATTCTAAAAGACCGCGCAGAAGTCTTATCTGAGTGGGGCTATGCCTTATTGACACCGCTTCTGGTGTGGATCGTTTCGTTATTCGTGTTGTGGTTCGGTTATCAACGCGCCGCCCGGCTATTGAATGTGGCAGACACTGACTTGCGGGCCTTGAACAAGCAGCTTAGGTCTTCCTTGGATCAATACCACGAACTGACTCGATTAATTCCTATTGGCGTTTATCAGGCACGTGGTTTAGGGCCCACTGGGTTAGATGGCGGGGAGTTGGTGTATCTCAGCCCGCGTGCACGCGAAATTCTGAGAGTCTCAGACGATATACCAGAAAGGGAGGTGCTAGGTCACATTGAACACTTAGTGCATCCTGATGATCGAGCGGACTACCTGCGCTTGAATCTAGAGGCCGCAAAAAAACTCAGTCCTTTCCGTTGGAAAGGGCGGCTCATTCAAAAGGGCGAAACTCGTTGGCTCGAGGTGCAGTCGATCCCGTCACAATCAGCCGATGGAACGCCGCTCTGGAACGGCGTCATTATTGACGAAACTGATACGAAGCGCGCCGAAGAGCAAATCAATCAACTCGTATTCTATGATGCGTTAACTCAGTTACCGAACCGCCGCTTAGTGCGAGAGCGCTTGTCTAATCTCATGCTCCAAATGGCGTCGCGCAAGCAATCGGCAGCACTGTTGTGTATCGACTTAGATAACTTTAAGACACTAAATGATTCACTTGGGCATGAGTCTGGAGACAAGGTTCTTAAGCTCATGGCTGAGCGTTTACAGCTCAGTGTAAGAGAACAAGATATCCTTGCCCGTCTCAGCGGGGATGAGTTTTTGGTTGTGCTGACCGGGCTCTCAATGTCTGCCACTGAGGCTGCGAATCAAGCACGAACTATTTCATCGGAGCTTATGCAACAACTCGATGGCCCGTTTGAGCTAGACAATGAAGCGTATCGTTTCACCTGCAGTGTGGGCATTACGCTGATGGACAGTGCGACCAAAGATATTGATATGTTGCTGCAACAAGCTGACCAAGCTATGTATCAAGCGAAAGCCGCAGGACGGAATACGCAGGTATTCTTCGACGAAGACATTCAAGCACTGCTCGCTAGCCGTTCTGAGATTCGCCGTGACCTCCATCGCGCGATTACTGAGAATGAATTGGAGTTACATTATCAACTGCAGGTGGACGAACGCTGCGGCGTACGTGGCGTCGAGGCCTTAGTGCGCTGGCAGCATCCGGTGCGAGGCATGATTAGCCCCGCAGAATTTATTCCCGTTGCTGAAGACACAGGCGATATCATTGCTCTTGGTGATTGGATCCTTACCGAAGCTTCTGAGCAGATGGTGCGTTGGCATCGCGACTCCACGCGGCGAGACTGGACTGTTGCGGTGAACATTAGTGTGCGCCAACTGCGGTCACCGAACTTTGTCGCGAGTGTTTTGGACACCTTGCAAATGACAGGCGCGAGCCCAACGCATCTCGTGTTGGAAATTACGGAGTCTATGTTGCTCACTGAGACCGAGGACGCTATAGCGAAAATGGCGGAGCTGAAGTCTCGCGGTGTGCGCTTCTCATTGGATGACTTTGGTACCGGCTATTCGAGTTTAAGTTATCTGAATCGCTTGCCGCTCGATAAGATCAAAATCGACCAATCCTTTGTGCAGGCCATAAGTTTAAGTGCAAGTGGGCGCTCACTTACACGCACCATAATTTCACTTGGTCAGTCACTCGATCTCGAAGTCACTGCCGAAGGCGTGGAAACCGAAGCACAACTCCAACTATTAGCCGCACAAGGCTGTGACACCTTCCAAGGGTTTTGGATTAACCGTCCAGTGCCAGAAGTACAAATCGACGCTATGTTGGGTCACTTGCAAGAGACCTACAACGCGAACTAGCCTCTTCTATGACAGTTTTATGATGAGCGACTTGCCAAACCGCGGCGGTTGTCATGAAATCTTCCCGAAGCTGTCAAGTTCAGTTCATATCGAGAGTGCATCCTTGGTCAAACCCACAACCGGGAGTTTGGCATGGCACCTCGCATCCAATCTGTTCGTACCTTGTTTATCTCAGATGTGCATTTGGGTTCTAAAGACTGTAAGGCGGAATTCCTTTTGCAATTACTTGCCCGCGTTCGGGCAGAACGCATTTACTTGGTGGGTGATATCGTTGACCTCTGGGCGATGGAACGCCAAATGTTTTGGCCCGCGAGTCATCATTCGGTGCTGCAGAAAATCTTGCAGCTGGCGCAAGGTGGTACAGAAGTCATTTATATTCCAGGGAATCATGATGGTGTGATGCGCCGCTATCGTCACCCAGATGTCGCGAAGATTCGGATTCAACGCAAAGCAATTCATGTAACGGCGGCGGGTAAGCGCTTACTTGTGGTGCATGGCGACGAGTTTGACGGCGCGACGTGCCACGGACGTTGGTTAACTTGGCTAGGTGAACATCTATATACCTTCTTGCTTTGGCTTAATCGTTCTATCAATAGTGTACGCAGCCGGTTTGGTAAATATTACTGGTCCTTGTCTGCATATATTAAAGCCCACGTGAGCCAAGCCGATCGACTCATTGCTCGGTATCGAAGTGCAGCACTTCAAGAAGCGCAAAAGCGTGGATTAGACGGCATTGTCTGCGGTCATATTCATCATCCTGAAATTGTGGTGAGTGGTGGGCTTATTTATGCCAATGACGGGGATTGGGTGGAAAATTGTACTGCGCTCGTGGAGCACCCTGATGGTGAGCTATCACTTATGCGTTGGACCGATGCAGATATGGCAGTAGCGAAACAACCGAAGCCTTCGCGCACCAGAGCTGCGGAAGCAGCTTAACTAGAGGGGATGTGGAGATGGATCAAGGCGATATAAAAAACCGCGCTCGGGAATTCCGAAAGCGCGGTTCTCAAAAGCCGAAAGTATCAGTTTAGAAAACGAAGTTAAAACCAATAATAAATAGGTTTTCTTTGTTCTCGAAATCGCGTGCAATGCTGGCATCAAGATCGATGCGGCGCAATTGCCAACGGCTGCCGAAACGGGCTGTGACACTTTCACCACGTGTTGCCGCAGCTTCAACAATTAAGTCATTGCTTGCTGTGTTGTGGAACGTCAGAGCTGTACCCCAAGTTGGATTCCACTCATCGGCAGGGCGGTCATATTCCGCACCGGCATTTAAATGCATACTAAAGCGCGAGCCGAGCGCAACGCTGTAGGGTACGTTCACAAACGCACTTGCCCAGCTTTCGTTCAGCATGTTGCCTTCAACGCCTGCACTAATCGCCCAATCGCCGCCGAGGCCACTGCCAATAGTCCGTTTCGCTTCGAAACCCAGAGAAGCAATTTTGCCACGGCTAGTCAGATAGCGGATCGGCATTGAGACTTCGATACCTGCAAACACTTCACAGGCGGGTAGTACATTGAAGTTCGAGCCAGAGCCTTGGCGAGAGACCCAATTCTCTGCTTGGCATGAACCCACGTCGACAGTGTAAGCATCATCAACTAAAAAATGTCCGCCATTAGCTGCTGCGGTGGCAGAAAAACACAGAGCGGCGCCGACTGCGCTGAGCTTAAACCATGCTCTCGTCATAACTCCAATCCTTACTTAATACATATTGGCTATAGGGTACTTGATCAGGCGTCCGAAAAACACCATGGAAGCCTCTGAAAGGCCAAAATTGGCGATTGATCTCAAAGGTCTTGCAATCGATGTGCTGAAGTCGGACTCTGGAACTCTTCTTTTGTTCAATTTTGGTTTAATCAAGAGTCTATTAAACGAGGTCCTATTTATGAAGTTTAAAGCATCTCTCAAAGCGTTGGCATTCGCAGGCGCGTTGGCTGGTATGAGCAGCACGGCAAGTGCGCAATTTGAAAATCCGTTTGTAACTAGCTATCTCAATACCACTTATTCGGTGAGTCAAAGCGCTGCGGAACGCGCAGACACCTTAGTCTTGCCCGTGCCGGAGGGTGCTGAAGTTGTGTTGTCTGATTGGTCAACTAACACTCGTGAGCATGTGCAGCGCGCTCTTGCTGCGGCAGACTTTACCGGCCGAAAAGGGCAGCAAGCGACCATTCTTGCTCCTGCAGGCTTAAACGTAGATCGGCTTATTGTGATTGGTGTCGGTGATCCAAGTGATGTGAGCAGAGCGGATGTGGAGACCTATGGTGCTGCGCTTGCGGCAACCATTAACCGTTCCAGTGCTGAGGCCATTACTGTGGATGGTCGATTGATTAGTAACCCAGTGTACAACGGGCGAATTTTGGCGGCTTTGAGCCATGGCGTGGAATTACGCAACTACCGCTTTGATCGCCTGATGAGTGCGCCATCGGCTCGGCCTGCGCAGAATTATCATTGGCGTGTGGCAAGCCGTTCGCAAGCGCAATCAGAGTTTGCTGAGTTGCAGGCGCTGGCGCAAGGCGTGTTCCTCGCTCGGGAACTGACGAATTTACCTGGCAGTGACGGTTATCCAGCCGCATTTGCAGAATACGCCCGTCAAGCGCTCGAGCCGTTGGGCGTGGAAGTGACCATTCTTGGGCCAGAGGAAGTGAAAGCTTTGGGCATGGGCGCACTTTATGGTGTAAGCCAAGGCAGTCAGCATAAGGCGCACTTATTGGTGGCGCATTATCGTGGCAGTGACCAGCGGCCAATCGCACTTGTTGGTAAAGGCAATACGTTCGATACCGGTGGCTATAACTTGAAAACGGATGCCGCATCGATTTTGCGTATGCAAACTGACAAAGCTGGTGGCGCCGCTGTGGTTGGTGCTGTTAAAGCACTCGCAGGACAACGGGCGACTGTAAACGTGGTCGGTGTAGTACCTCTGTCTTTGAATATGATTTCAGGTGAAGCTTATCTGCCGGGTGATGTGGTAACCACTGGCTCAGGTTTAACCATCGAAGTTGCAAATACTGATGCTGAAGGCCGTTTGATCCTAGCGGACGGCCTTTGGTATGCCCGTGAACACTTTAATCCGCGCGCAATGGCTGACATTGCCACACTCACCGGTGCAAAAGTAACTGCAGTGGGGACGGCATTTTCCGCCATTTTTAGTGAACACGACACAATCTTGCGGACCTTGACGGAAGCGGGTGAACTCACGCAAGAGCGAGTTTGGCGTTTACCACTCGATCCTGCGTTCGAGGGGGCTATTGAGAGTCGAATTGCTGATATGAAGAACACAGGTGCGCCGGGTGCGAGCGCTGGCGCTATGCTGTTGCAGCGGTTCGTTGGCGACACTCCATGGGTGCATATCGATATGGCCGGGAATGCGCTAGTGGATGGAGACTCAGGAATTCACCCACGCGGCGCAACAGGCTACGGTGTACGAATGCTGACAGAGTGGGTCAAGCGTTACCCAGAAGAGTAAGTCATTAGTCTCAAGGTCAAAAAAAGCCCCGGCTAAGTCCGGGGCTTCTCACACACATTGTTGTCACTAAGCAAGGCAGGGGGTCTAGCTAGAGCTTTTGTCCTCAAGCACGCGCTCAGTGGTCTTAATTGCAATACTCCGAGCCTTCATGGCTTCCGGAATTTCTTTCACTAAGTGAATATTCAACAGGCCATTGCGCAGCTCTGCATCGGTGACTTCCACATGCTCTGCAAGATTGAACTTACGTTCGAAGGCGCGAGCGGCAATGCCTTGATAGAGGTACTTGCGCTCCGTGTCATCCTGCGCCTTTTTGCCGCGCACGGTCAGCACACCGCGTTCGACTTGGAGGTCGAGTTCTTCCTCTTCGAAGCCCGCGACTGCAATGGTAATGCAGTATTGGTTTTCACCCGTGGCTTCGATGTTATATGGGGGGTAACCGCCAGTACTGGTGTCGCCTCGTAAGGCGTTGTCGAGCATGGATGCTAAGCGATCGAAGCCGACACTGCTGCGGTATAACGGAGTTAAATCAATAGTATTCATCGTGATATCCTCTTTTGAGCGATATTGGTTTAATGACCTTGCAGTCTAGGGCGTTCTCATAGAGACCCACCCTCTGCAATACTTGATCTATGAACTCATCGAGATTTTTCAAGAGTCGGCCTGAAAAATTTTGCATGGGCCGAGGTGCTAGGGTAGCGTTAGGGTCTTGTGTAACGCTGGCAGGGTCAGTAATTCACTGATTAAAAAGGGGTAGAAGATGAGTCACGACGTGGCGGAAGGCTGTGTTCGAGTTGAAGAGAAAATTGCACCTTATACACAACAGGTGACCACGCATCGCCATTTGTGGCTGGCGGATGAACCCGAGTCGCTAGGTGGTGCCGATGAAGGCCCTGCGCCGATGGAAATGGTATTGGCAGGGCTGGGTGCTTGCACCTCCATGACCCTGCGTATGTATGCCAAACGCAAAGAATGGCCCTTGGAAAAAGTGACGGTAAACCTGAGTCACGGCAAAGACCAAGATGGTAAAGAATGTATTGTGCGTGATGTGACACTTGAGGGTGACCTTGATCAAGCGCAACGCGACCGACTTCTCGATATTGCGAACAAATGCCCGGTGCATAAAACCCTTACCAATCCCGATTTAAGCATTACAACCGAGTTGGTAAAGTAGCCCGTTGTTGTTAAAGGAAGAGATAGTTCATGAGTAACGTTTTACCTTGTGTGGAAGTGAAGCCAGCAGAGGCTGCAAATAGTAGTGTCATTTGGCTCCACGGCTTGGGTGCTGATGGTCATGATTTTGAACCTGTCGTACCCCATCTACAAAGCGCCCCCGGTGTTCATACACGGTTTGTTTTCCCGCACGCACCACAGTTGCCGGTCACCATTAATAACGGTATGCGGATGCCTGCGTGGTACGACATTTTAGAAATGTCGATTGAACGGAGCGTGGATGAAGCGCAACTGCGCGCCTCAGCCGCTGCCGCTCATGCGTTGATTGAACGAGAAATTGCCCGTGGTATTCCGGCCGAACGTATTGTCTTGGCAGGCTTCTCACAGGGCGGTGCGGTCGCCTATGAAGCAGGTCTGACATTCGACAAGCCACTTGCTGGCATCATGGCGCTTTCGACCTATTTAGCGACTAAAGACTCCATCACTGTCAATCCGGTGCAAGCCAAAACGCCGCTGTTAGTTCAGCATGGAACTCATGATCCGATAGTCCCGGTGAGCTTGGGTGAACAAGCGAAAGCGTGGCTGACTGAGCGTGGCTACCATCTTCAGTACCAAACCTATCCGATGGCGCATCAATTGTGTGGGCCGCAGATTCAAGATATTGCAACTTGGTTTCGGCAGGTCTTGCCGACCCCAGTGACGACGGCCTGAGAGGACTTTTCATGAAGGGTTTACGCATTCTACTTACTCTTGTTTTGGTGGCGGTATTCAGCGTCTCAGCCACCGAGAAACGCAACTTCGAGCCAGAAGACATTTTCGCACTGCAACATGCGTCAGATATTCAGATTTCTCCTGATGGTCGCCACATTGCCTACATTCGTCATCGCAATGACATTATGACAGACAGTACGCGCCGGTCACTCTGGTTAATTGATACGCAGTCTGGTGTGCAGCGGCCGTTATTCGATGACGAGCATGCCTATAGTCAACCGCGATGGTCGGACGATGGGAAGCGCCTAGCCTTTGTTTCGAATCGCTCGGGCAGTTCACAAATTCATGTGTATTGGTTAGAGCAACAAAATAGTACGCGGGTCACGGATATTCGCCGAGCACCCGCCGACGTTTCTTGGTCGCCGAATGGTGAATGGCTCGCCTTTAGCATGGAGGTCGCTGAGGGTACGAGTGAGTTCGCACGCAGTGTGCGGCGGCCAAGACGTCCCGAGGGCGCGCGCTGGGCGGATGCACCGGTGATTGTAGAACGTGCGTATTACCAACAAGATGGTCGCGGTGTATTGGAAAGTGCCTATCGGCAAATCTTTGTCGTACCTGCCGAAGGCGGTGCTGAAAAACAAGTCACTCAAGGCAATTACAATCATGGTGGAAGCCTCGCTTGGACGCCGGACAGCGCATCCATTGTGTTCTCTGCAAACCGTCGAGACGATTGGGAGTTCCATCCGCTTGAAGGCAATCTATTCCAAGTGACCGTAGCGAGCGGTGAGCTTACACAGCTGACTGACGAGGCAGGGCGCCAATATAACCCGGTATTTTCTCCCGATGGCGCACGGCTAGCCTTTCTCCATGGTTCCGGAGAGCCAGTGGGCTATCGCAATGCGAAATTGCGCATCATGACGTGGCGCACCAAAGCCGTAACTAACCTGCTCGAAGACTTTGATCGATCGGTGCAGAACCCCAACTGGGTCGATAATCGCACCTTAGTCATTCACTACGAAGACCGAGGTATTGGTAAGCTGGCGCAGGTGTCCTTGCAAGGGCGGTTGCGGGATTTAGTGAGTGATGTTTCTGGACTACCAGGTGGTCGGCCTTATTTGAACGGCATGTACAGTGCTGCTCGCAATGGTGCTTTGGCTTATACCCGAGGTCATGCCACGCGCCCTGGCGATGTGGGTTTCTACAACCGAGGCAATGCCGAGTATCTGACTAATTTAAACAAAGGGTTGTTGAGTCAGGTGGAGTTTGGGCAAGTGCACGAGATGACCTACCGCTCATCCTTAGACGATGAAGAAATTCATGGCTGGTATATCACGCCCCCCGGCTTTGACCCATCGAAGCAATATCCGTTGTTGATTGAAATTCATGGTGGGCCACATTTGGCATACGGTCCTCATTTCGCGGCTGAACTGCAGCGTTATGCGGCTGAAGGCTATGTGGTGTTTTATAACAACTATCGTGGCAGTAGCTCTTACGGTGAACGATTTGCCCTGTTACTGCAGTATAAATATTCATCGCCGGATGATTTCGCCGATCACATGTCTGGTATCGACGCGATGATTGAAAAAGGGTTCGTAGACACTAACAACCTGTTTATTACAGGGGGTTCAGCGGGTGGTATTGCAACGGCTTATGCAATTGGACTAACAGACCGATTCAATGCAGCGGTGGCGACCAATCCGGTCATTAATTGGGTGAGTAAAGTGCTGACAGCGGACAGCTATTTGTCGCAGATCCCCAATCAATTTCCGGCATTGCCCTGGGAAGATCCAGACCACTATTGGGAGCGCTCACCCTTATCACTGGTTGAAAACGTGACTACGCCCACTTTGTTGTTTACGGGTGAAGAAGACCGTCGTACGCCAATTGCGGACACAGAACAGTTCTATCAGGCGCTCACCTTGCGTGGCATCGACACGGTCATGGTGCGAGTGCCGGGTGCGTCCCATGGAGTTTCAAGCCGACCGTCGCGGATGATCGCCAAGATAGAACATGCATTGGCATGGTTTGAACGTTACAAAAAAGAGTCCGACTAATTAACCGCGGAGCAGAGCAACGCATGGGCAAAGAAGGCGCCCTTAAATGGGGAGCGTTTCTTAACTTAATCTCTGAGTTGTCCTCCCGCTTTGTCGGGTCGTCTTGCGATGATACCGACCGAGTGGTGAATGCAGCACTGACAGATATCGGCGTGTGGTTTAACGCCGATCGTGCTTATGTGTTCCGGTTTTTTGATAGTTATCGTGGCGCTCGCAACAGCCATGAGTGGTGTGGCCCCAGTATTGAGCCGCAAATTGACTACTTGCAACATCTCAACACCGAAGTGCTGTCCTGTTGGATGACGCCATTCCAGGCCGGCGAAACGGTGCATATTCCTGATGTCACGCAGCTTCCGCCTGGCGACGGGTTGGCCCTCCTCGAGTCACAAGATATTAAGTCAGTGCTGATGATTCCGATGATGACTGACGCAGGTCTGATTGGCATGTTTGGCGTTGACCATGTGTCTGCCAAGAGGCATTGGAGCGATGAAGAGATTGCCGCAATGCAATTGATTGCTGGCAATATTTCGAGTCTCTTTCAACGCCATGACGCCGAGACGAAAGCGCAGGAACTTCTCTACAAAGATACGCTCACGGGCTTACCGAACCGACGCTCTATGCGTGAGCAAATACGTCGTGTCATTGAACAGTTACAGCGTGAAGGCGGGCATCATGCGCTGGTGCTGATGGATCTCGACCAGTTCACGGAAATGAATGAACGTCTCGGCTTCGTCAGTGGTGATTGGGTATTACAACAGTGTGGGCAGAGGTTAACGAAGCATCGGCTGAATGGCGATATTGTTGCGCGCATGGGCAGTGATGAATTTGCCTTGTTGATGACGAATCTAGCTAAGGACCCAGAACAAGCGCTCAATGAAGTTCGGCGTCGTTGTGATGCGCTGCACCGCGATGTAGCGATGCCATTTTCGTTGCCGGTTGGGCATGAAGAAGTTACGGTAAGTTTGGGCGTAGCATTGATTGATCGCGCTATTACTGATGCTGAAACACCGGTAAAACATGCCGAGTTAGCCTTGAATAAAGCGAAAGGCACAGCAGGGCACGCCATACAGTTCTTTGACGAGCGCCTGCAGTTATTTTCTGGTGAGCGTTCGCAGCTTTTGCATGAGCTTCGGCAGGCGATTCAGCATGAGGAATTACAGCTGTATTTTCAGCCTATTTTGTCTGGCCGTGAAGATGTTCTTGGTGTCGAAGCACTTGCGCGGTGGCCTCACCCCGAACGTGGCTTAGTTATGCCAGCCGACTTTATCGGACTTGCTGAATCGAGTGGGTATATTGTCTCGCTGGGACGTTTAGTGCTGACTCAGGCGTGTCGACAATTGCAGGCGTGGAGCGAAGATAGCGCATTGAAGGGCTTGAGCATGTCGGTGAATGTCAGTATTAGTCAATTTCGTGACCCAAGTTTTGCGTACTTTGTTGAATCACTGCTGGACCAGTACCCAGTAGCGACTCAGCTTCTGCGTTTGGAGGTCACAGAATCGCTATTAGCGCTCAATCTCTCGGATGTTATTACGACCATGCGCCGGTTGAGTAAGCGCGGTGTGCGCTTCTCGTTGGACGACTTTGGCACCGGCTACTCTTCGCTGACCTATTTACGAACTCTGCCGTTGTCGCAATTGAAGATCGACCGGAGTTTTATCAAAGATATTTCAGCGCGCAATAAAGACATGACAATTGCCTCAGCCATTGCGGCTTTAGGGAAAAGTTTAAAACTCGAAGTGGTCGCCGAAGGCGTGGAAACATTGGAGCAACTGGACGCCTTGAGGCAACTTAAGAACGTCTGGTTCCAAGGTTTCTATTATGCAAAACCTCTCCCAGCAGCTGACCTAGCTACTTTCGTTAAAGAAAACTCTTCCCGTAACTCAGTGGCTTAAGCCCTAAATGTGAGGCAATGCTTTGGCCAATATCGGCAAAAGTCTCACGACGACCAATATTCTTCCCCTCGATGCCAGGACCAAAGCAAATTACTGGAATATACTCGCGTGTGTGATCGGAGCCGGGCCAACTTGGGTCGCAGCCATGATCCGCAGTAATAAACACGCGATCACCCGGTTGCAAAAGGGCTTCAAGTTCTGGAATTCGTGCGTCCATTGCTTCTAGTGCGCGGGCATAGCCAGCAATGTTTCGCCGATGCCCATATTCCATATCGAAATCGACAAAGTTAGGAAAAATAATGCTGTGTGCTGGAGCGGTGCGCATGGTTTCGAGCGTCGCGTCGAACAGCGCATCATTCCCGGAAGCCTTAATGCTTTGGGTAATGCCTTGGTGTGCATAGATATCTGCAATCTTACCGATACTGATCACTTCGCCACCTGCAGCTTTGAGCTGATCGAGCACCGTGGGAGCGGGTGGTAGTACGGAGTAGTCACGGCGGTTGCCGGTCCGTTTGAAGGTTGCCGAACTATCGCCTACAAAGGGACGGGCAATGACACGGCCCACATTAAGCCCTTGTTCATCAAGGATACGCCGTGCCGCTTCGCTCAGGGCCAAGAGCCGGTCGAGCCCAAAGTGCTCTTCATGGGCGGCAATTTGCAGCACGCTATCGGCCGAGGTATACAGAATAGGCTGACCCGTTTGGATATGATCTTCCCCAAGCTTGGCAATGATTTCGGTGCCGGACGCGTGGCAATTCCCTAAGACACCGGGTAAGTCGCCGGCGGCAATAATAGCGTCGGTCAGCTCGGCTGGGAAACAAGGTTGTGTGGTTGGAAAATAGTGCCAATCGAATAGTACGGGGACACCTGCGATTTCCCAATGACCACTGGGTGTGTCTTTGCCAAAACTCATTTCCTGCGCATAGCCATGGAGTGCTTCAACAGGCGTCGCCATATTTAAACCGGCAACGGGTTCACCACCGGCCTCTGCACCTAAGCGGGCAAGACCAAGGCGCTCAAGATTTGGCAAGTTTAGCGGGCCTGTGCGACCCTCATCGGCTTCGCCACGGGCGCAGGCTTGTGCAATGTGTCCCAAGGTGTTCGCGCCCACGTCACCGAACTGCTCGGCATCTGCAGACGCGCCGACTCCAAAGGAGTCAAACATCAAAATAATTGCACGTGCCATATACACCTCGACTAAAGCAGAACCTGCAAAAAACTAGCGTGGATCCAAGCTAGAGTATACCACAGGCGGCGCGTCGGTCGGTTGACTACCGACCCGAATGGCGTCTCGGAATGCAGCCGCCGCCGCTTGCGCATCGCTCTCAGTGCGAGCATACACAATACCTAACGGACGATTGCCATCCACTTGTTCGCCAACACCAACCATATTGCCAATCCCGACACTATGATCAATTTTTTGCGCAGGATCGGTACGTCCACCACCTAAACTGACTACGGCAAGACCAACGTCACGGGTTTCCACATGTTGCACAAAACCTGACTGTTCGGCGTAAACTTCTTTCACCACAGTGGCAAGTGGCAAATGACGCTCTGGATTCTGGAGAATATCGCTTGGCCCACCGAGCGTGCGCACCATTAGTGCAAATTTTTCGGCCGCAGCGCCAGAATTTAGGGCCTCGGCTAAACGTTTCTGCGCCTCTTCAGAAGAGCTCGCAAGGCCTGTTAAAGTCAGCATTTTCTCCGCTAAGGCGAGAGTGACTTCATGTAGACGCGGGTTACGGTAATCCCCTTTCAGATACGCAATGGCTTCACGCATTTCAATGGCATTGCCCGCAGTGGAGCCCAGTGGCTGGTTCATATCCGTGATAGTCGCTGAGGTCTTCATGCCTGCTTGGTTTGCCACTGTCACAATACTTTCAGCTAAAGCGCGCGCATCTTCTGGTGTCGTCATAAACGCACCGTTACCGGCTTTTACATCCATGGCTAAAGCGTCCAGACCTGCGGCGAGCTTCTTCGATAAAATAGAAGCGGTGATCAATGGAATCGAGTCAACGGTGGCGGTGACATCGCGAATGCCATAGAAACGTTTGTCTGCGGGGGCAATTTCTCCAGTTTGACCGATAATCGCGACGCCTATCTCTTTTACGATTTTCTTCAACATTGCTTCGTCAGGAGAGGTGTTGTAACCCGCGATACTTTCAAACTTGTCGAGGGTGCCGCCGGTGTGACCGAGGCCACGGCCGGAGATCATGGGCACATAGCCACCGCAAGCGGCAACGAGTGGGCCTAACATCAGGCTGACCGAGTCGCTAACGCCGCCCGTTGAATGTTTATCAACAACGGGCCCTAGCATATCCATATCGCTCCAGTCGAGAACCGTGCCCGAGCGCATCATGCCTTGTGTGAGCGCGACACGCTCTGACATTTTCATACCTTTGAAAAACACGGCCATGGCGAAGGCCGCGATTTGACCTTCAGTGACTGAACCGCTGGTAATACCCTTTACAAAAAAAGCAATTTGTTCGTCTGTGAGGGTTTTGCCGTCACGTTTCGCTCGAATAATCTCTTGAGGTAACATCTTAATATCCTCCGTTGGCAGCATGTTCGCTGCCGGTCAAAATAGTGGCGAGGTCGCTGCGCACTGAACTTGCACCAATACGAAACCGCGCGTCGGTCACCGCCGCATCACCAAGCGCAGTGCGCACGGCATTCATGTAAACCAGTGCGTCGCTCAGGGTGCGAATACCGCCCGCGGGTTTAAAACCCAGAGCGCGCTCAGGGTGCTTGGCTATCGCGGCAAGCATCACCTCGGCTGCTGCTGGCGTTGCATTCACTGCAACCTTTCCAGTTGAGGTTTTTATAAAGTCAGCGCCACCGGCGATTGCAATATCACTGGCTCGCGCAATCGCGTCGGCGTCCTTCAGCTCACCTGTTTCCAAAATAACTTTTAACAGCACGCCGGGAGGGCAGCTGGCTTTGCAGGCTTGGATCAGTTGCAAGGCAAGGGTTTCATCACCCGCTTGGAATGCCCGATAAGGAAACACCACATCGACTTCGTCGGCGCCATAGGCCACACAAGCTCGGGTTTCTGCTACGGCAATATCGATGTCGTCTTGACCATGAGGAAAGTTACTCACGGTGGCGATACGCACTTTATAGAGCTCCCGCGCGTCTAAATATTTGCGTGCTAGTGGAATAAACCGAGGGAATACGCAGAGTGCGGCAACGGTATGACGTCGCCCTTGCTGATCAATAAGCTGTGCATTCTCGGCAAGCGCTTCGATATCTGCAGCGGTTTCAGTGTCAGTCAGACTGGTTAAATCGAGTAATGAAAACGCCAGAGCTGCATCGCGAAAGGCTGTGTGTTCAGTCATTTGATTGACCTCCGGAAAAATGATCTGGGCCAAATGACCAGGGCAGTAATTCATTGAGCGTCAGGGTTTTACGAACGCCTTCAGGCCCGCAAATGTGGACGCGGGTTTCGGGGGTAGAGAATTCACGAATACGCTGACGGCAGCCACCACAAGGGGAAACCAATGCATCGCCATTACCAATCACGTAAATGTCTTGGATGACCGATTCGCCAGCCATCACCATGGCGGAAATAGCGCCTGCTTCGGCGCAAGTGCCCTCTGGGTAAGAGGCGTTTTCCACGTTACACCCCGAAAATGTGGAACCTGTGGGCGTTAGGATCGCAGCGCCAACCGGGAAACCGGAATACGGGGAATAGGACCGCGCCATTGCTGCGCGCGCCAGTGCAAACATCTTTTCCTGGCTCATGAATGTGGACCTGCTCAAAAGTTAAAGGGCAAACATTCTACCGGACTTTGTCGACGGCAGCCAACCAGCGGTCGTATAGCTGGTCACGCTCATCGCGATTGAGTTCGGGTTCGAAACGTCCTTTGCTGCGCGCAAGCCGCTGAATGTCTTGCAGCGAATCAAATATTCCCACCTGTAAGCCGGCGAGGAAGGCGGCACCACGGACCGTGATCTCGGCGCTGTTAGCGCGCAATACTGGCAAACAGGTCACGTCACTGAGGGCCTGCATAAACCAACCATTGTCGGTCATACCTCCATCGACTCGCAGTTGCTGGATGTCTTGGCCATCGTCAGACATCGCGCGCAGCAGATCTTGCGTTTGATAAGCCACACTGCGCAGAGCCGCGGCTGCAATTTGGCGTCTACCCGTATCACGGGTCATGCCAAAAATCGCCGCCCGAGCATCGGGTCGCCAGTAGGGCGCCCCAAGTCCGGTAAAGGCTGGGATTAGCAACTCGGTTTGTTGCCACGAAACGCCCTCGGATAAACTTTCCGTCTCACTAGCTCGTTGAATAATGCCCAACTTGTCCCGTAACCACTGCACTATGGCTCCGGCCATAAAAATACTGCCTTCTAAGGCATAAGTAGGTTGGCCGTCGAGCCGCCAGGCAAGGGTGGAGAGTAACTTGTACTCGGACCGAATGATCGTATGACCGGTGTTCACTAAAGCGAAACAACCCGTGCCATAGGTGCTTTTTACTTGACCTTGGTCAATGCAGCCTTGACCGAGAAGAGCTGCTTGTTGGTCACCAATCATGGCCGTGATAGGAATTTCAGCACCGAAGAGAGACGCTGAAGTGTTGCCAAACAGACATGCATTGTCACGAATGGTCGGTAGCAGGGCGCGAGGAATATTGAAGAGAGCGAGCAGTTCGTCGTCCCAATCGCAGGTTGCCAAGTTCATAAGGAGCGTGCGAGAGGCGTTACTGGCGTCAGTGGCATGCACATTGCCCGTTAATCGCCAGAGCAAGTAACTATCGATAGTCCCAAAGCAAAGTTCACCTGCTGCTGCGCGTTCTTGACCGTTGGGAATGTTATCGAGTAGCCAGCGCACTTTGGTGCCAGAAAAGTAGGGGTCAAGCAACAACCCTGCCTTCTCCTGAATCATCGCTTCGTGGCCCTCTTTGCGTAAGGATTCACAATAAGCGGAGGTGCGTCGGTCTTGCCAAACAATAGCGCGGTAGAGTGGTTTACCGGTGTCACGCTCCCAAACGACTGTGGTTTCCCGCTGATTAGTAATCCCCAGGGCTGCGATATCTTTCGCTTGGCAGTTCGCTTGGCGCAGTGCGTCCCGACAGGCTTGAAGGGTTGTTGACCAAATTTCCTCTGGGTCATGCTCAACCCACCCATCATGTGGGAAATACTGAGCAAATTCGTGTTGGCCGCGACCCACAATATTGAACTGCGAGTCAAAGATAAGCGCTCGGCTAGAGGTTGTTCCCTGATCGAGCGCCATGATCAATGTTGGACCTGCGCTTGTCGTCGTCATCGAGTAGCTCACACAGTGGTTTAGGCTTTCCAATACCATACCCTTGCGCAAAGTCGACGCCAAGCCCCGCCAAGGTTTCCGACATCGCGTCGTCTTCGACAAACTCGGCAACCGTACGTAATTTCATGGCGGAAGCAACCTGGCAAATTGCACTCACAATACTCTTATCAATGGCATTGCGGGTAAGTTCGCGAATAAATACACCGTCGATTTTCACTTCATCGAAGGGGTACTGGCGCAAGTAATCAAATGACGCTAACCCAGTCCCAAAATCGTCGAGTGACACACTACACCCGTAGTTGTGAATGTTGTGGATGAATTGCAGGGCTTCTGCTGGGCTGCGAATGGCTTCTGTTTCGGTGACCTCGAAGGTCATGATTTCGGCTGGAATATTGAACTCTTCCAATTGTGTGGCAATAAAGTTGGCAAGCTCAGGATCAGACAACGAAGCTCCGCTGAGATTAATCGAGCACTTACTGACCCGCTTCTCAATGGCTGGATCACGGGATAAGAATTTCATCGTATTGCGAATTACCCAGCGATCTAACACTGGCATCAGGCCAAAGGCTTCGGCGGCAGGCATAAATTCAGCCGGTGTGAGAATAGAGCCATCGTTATCGCGCATACGAAGCAGAATTTCGAAGGCACTACGTTGGTCGTTACCCGACAAGGCTCGAATTTCTTGGGCAAACAGAACAAGCTCGTCGCGCTCAATGGCTCCCTTAAGATGCTCGAAACGCTTCGCAAGTTTAAGGTGTGAGTCTGCGACTTCATTCGGTTCGGCAAGCCAATGCATGCTCTTGGCTTTCGTTCTTGCAACCGTCGCCGCGTAGGCTGCAGCGTTCAGGTAGTGTTCTGGTTGTTTGAGCGAGCCATTAATCGGGACAACACCCATGGCAATACGCAGGCGATCTGATAAATCGGCTTTCTCCGTTGGGTCTGTAAGTAACTCATAGAGTTCTGCTGCGAGCATTTCAACACGATCGACGTCGTCACTATTTTGCAGCACGGCTAAGCGACCTTCCCCAAGCCGCCCTACAACGGCTGTTGGGCAGGCATAACTTAATTGAGCCGCGAGAGTTGCTTCAACGCGTGAGGGCCTTCCAAGCCAAGTAATTCTTTAATCACCTGAATATCTGGCAGCTGAATGTACATCAGCCACGGAGTGCCAGACTTTTGACCTTGTTGGATGGCGTGTTGAAGTGCACCATTCATACCTCGGTCGTTGGCAAGACCAGTCAGGAAATCTTGTTGGGCTTGGTCACGAAAACGATTCAGCAACGAGGTGCGTTGTCGGTTAATCGCCCCGACGAGTTGGGCCATGACGGAGAGAATGCCGACTTGTAGGAGTACCCGTAGTAAGTCCATAAAGTCTTCAACCGGCGGCAAACCACCGAAGTTGTAGATTGAGAAATAAACAAATATGCCCGCGAATGTGGGGATGAGGAGATGCAGATTACTGGCACGACCCTCTACGGCAAACCAGCAGATAAGTGGGAACAAAGAAAATGCAAAAATAGGTGCATAGCGGTCATCACCAAAGCGGCTCATGACAACACTGAGTACGAGTGCGATCACTGTTAAAAACAGCCACACTTGGATACGTGGTAGTTTGAAATCGGCAAGGATCTCACGACCGAAACTTCGGGGATCTCGGAACAACATTAAAAATAGTGGCGCGAACAAAATGACGCCCAACCCTTCAAACAGCCAATAGACTAACCAGATATCTTGAACGTCGAATTCGCTGGCGCCCGCCATGGACCAGGTATAGCCTACTGCACCAATGAACGCTGAGATGCCGCTACCAATGAGAGCACCTTTCACATACAGGTTGGGTAAATAGTTGAGGCGATTCAGTGGATCGGGTTCTTTCTTGCTACGTGCGATTAATGTCGCTGCAATCCAAGTACCGACACCCAAACCGAGTGTACCCATGAGAGACATTTGCCAGGGCATATCCTGAGCAATCAAGGACCAAAGCAACATGACGGGCAGGAGCACAATAAATGCGCGGGAACCTAATGCCAAGACCGCGCCAAGGAATATCCCTGCAGGAGGCCAGATAGCCGAAAACTCCGCGCCATTGATTGTGAAATGGCGTGACCACTCAGCTAAGGAGAGAAGTAACACCCCAATGGCGAGCCATTTCATCCATGGATAGTCGCCCTCAGACCGAGAGGTGTGGGTCCAGCTGAGATTAAGCATAAAGTCGGGTTCCGAAGTAAGGTGACGTTAAAACGGACCAGACGATGTTCTGGTTCAGTCGTCTTGCAACATTTGCAATCGATTAGACCAATCGTTTATCCAATCGGCGGCTTCATTCCCATGCTCAAGCGCAACATTTACATGACCTACTTTACGTCCAGGTCGCGCATCTTTGCCATACCAGAATGGATAGGTTGCGGCGTGCTCCCAGAGCGGCGCAGGAATGCCGTCAACACCGATGACGTTCAACATTAAGGTAGGTTGCATTGTGAGTGCTGGCATCGGCATGCCAGTTAAGGCGCGAATATGCAGGCCAAACTGACTACAGTTGCTCCCGGACTGGCTCCAGTGACCACTGTTATGAACCCGTGGTGCGATTTCGTTCACAAGCAGCTGACTCTGGTCGCCTTCACCAACAACGAAGAACTCGATGGCCAATGTGCCCACATAGCCCAAGTGCTCGGTTAAGCGCGCAAACCAAGCTTCAGCTGTGACTTGCAGATGTGCCGGTATGTCAGTCAGGCCGGCAAGCGTATGACTCAGAATACCTTGAGTATGGACGTTCTCAACTAGTGAGTAACACAGATGGTGACCGTCGCGATGACGAGCGCCAACCACTGAGACCTCACGACTAAAGGGAATCATCGATTCTACAATGCCGGGTTGTTGTCCGGCGGTTGCCAACAACGGCTCAATCGCTTCGCCCGGTGCCCAACGCCACTGGCCCTTACCGTCATAACCGCCTTCGGCTGCTTTGATAACGGCTTTCCCTTCCCAATTGGAGAGAATGTCTTTCAGCTCACTCGCATTCGCAAAGGGCTGCCAAGGAGCAGTCGCTAGCCCGAGTTGATCGCATAAACTTTTTTCTTCTTGGCGATGCGTCAGTGGACGAATCTGGGCGGGGTCGGTAAGTAACTTGTGCGCAGCTAATTGCACATGAGCATCAGAAATTTGTTCATGTTCCCAAGTAACGATGTCAGCCCATTCCACCGCATCTGCAATTGAGATGTTTAAGGGGTGATGGGCTGCAACCGGCATGACTTGGTCGGTGCGCGTATTGATAAGCAGACACTCTTGCCCCAATTGAATCGCTGCTTGGCCCAACATCTGTCCAAGTTGACCATTACCTAGGATCAGCACCTTCATTCGTCATCAAGCTCCAAGCGACTGTCCGCAAGCACGCGTTCTTTCTGGGCTTGGCGGAATGCTTTTACTTTGGTTTGTACTTCGGTGTCAGTAATACCGATAATTTGTGCTGCGAGTAAGCCCGCGTTCGCAGCGCCGGCTTGACCGACAGCCAGCGTGCCTACGGCGACCCCTTTGGGCATTTGTACTATGGAGAGCAAGCTATCAAGGCCTTTTAGCTGTTTCGACTGTACTGGCACACCGAGTACTGGCAAACAGGTAAAGGCAGCGAGCATACCTGGCAAATGCGCAGCGCCACCGGCTCCTGCAATGACCACGGCCACATCGCTTGCTTCTGCTTCGGACATGGTGGTGGCAAGTAACTCGGGGGTGCGGTGCGCCGAGACAACACGCGCTTCCCATGTGACACCAAGGTCGTTCAACATCGTTGCGGCGTGTTGCATGACCGGCCAGTCTGACTTAGAACCCATTAAAATCAGAACAGATGCCATGGTTGTCGCTCCTTTATCACGTAAGTTTTGCCGCTGCTTTCGGTCATGTACTTTCTGTTATGCACTTTCTGTTCTGAAACAGAAACATGAGCGAGAAAGCTACGGACATAATTCGTTAGGTCACCCCAGTGTGAGGAAGCAGTTGCTCGCTCAGGTTATTAGTAATTAATAATAAATAGGGCTGAAACCAGAAAGCCGCGGATTATAGCAGGATTTTGCTAAAGGCGCATGAAAACTGTGCAATATGAGCAACCTGAGAGTTGTCGGTTTTTTGCGTTTCGCAAAGCTAGGTAAGCGCCCTTAAAAAAGTTTAGTCCAGACACGTAAAAAGCACGTAAATCGGCTATAGTGCGAACGCAAAACAAGTAAAACTCTGCGAGGTTTCAACAGTTATCCGACAGCAGAGAAGCAGGTAGGGTTATGAAGCAGTATTTTTCGGGGATAAGAAAAAGTCAGAGTGGCTGGCAGCGCTTTGGCATAAAAAATATCGGCGTTTTGCTCGCCGCTCCGTTCCTTGCCAGTGCCATGGGTGGCTCCATGCCGCTGCAGGCTGCTGAAGGGATGTGGTTGCCGTCTGAGCAGCCTTCGTTAGTGAGCAATTTGCCGCTCAAGTCGGTGGTTAGAATTGGCCCGTGCAGTGGTGTCTTTGTCTCTAATCAGGGGCTACTACTCACCAATGCGCACTGCATCGAAGATACAATGCAGTTGGGCAGCACGCTCGATAGTGAGAAAGAACGTGTGATTCGAGAGCAAGGTTTCCTTGCTCGAGACCTAGCTGAAGAACTACCCGCAGCGCCGGGTTTTTTTGCGTCGGTTACGCTCAATCAGGAAGACGTGACCGAGGCGATGCTCAGCGGCGTTACGTCGCGCCTCACGCCGACTCAGCGTCACTTGCGCTTAACCCGCAATCGTAATGCTTTACTCGAGTCTTGTGACCAATCAGGGCATATTCGATGCCAAGTGCAAGAGCACCAAGACGGCTTACAATACTTGTTGATTCGCGAGCGCTGGTATCGCGATGTTCGTCTTGTCTACGTTCCGCCAGCAGCGGTTGCTTCATTCGGTGGTGATGAGGCTAACTGGCAATGGCCACGATTTGCGGCCGACATTGCAGTGCTTCGTGTATATACGGATGCGGAGGGTGCAAGTGCTGACTATCATCCAGATAATCTGCCACTTCAGCCCGAAGAGTATGCACAGGTTGCTGACTCGCATTTAACTTTTTTCGACACTGTGCGAGTAGCGGGTTATCCAGGTGTTACCCAACGGGTGCGAACCGCAGCAGAGATGCAATGGGCATTTAGTGAGCAGACCCCGGCTCAACTTCAGTACTTAAAAGATTTTCATCATATTATCGACACCTATACGGCGGATAATCGTAATTTACGGGTGCAGTTCCAACCTGTGTTATTTCGCTTGATGAATCAGATTACCTTTCTTGAGTCCCAGCTTTACGAGTATCAACGCAATGGCACGCAGCGCGACAAAGAGCAGCAACAAGTGCAGTTGATTGATTGGCTTGTCGACCCCGAGCGTGAGCCGTTCTTTTCGCAAGCATGGTGGACTTTAAAAGGGCAGTTGGCGACCGACCGGGAACATTTACCACAACAACTCTGGTGGCAGTTCCTTCGCGAACTCAGTTTGCCAGGCGCCGCTTTACTAGTGCATCGCTACGCGTACGAGCAGAGTTTACCCGCTGATATCCGAGCGCGCGGCTTTCAATCTCGTGACTTACCCAATTTGTTGGCTGATCTCGATAATTATGCGAACCGACTTGAACCTGAACTAGAGCAACAAATCCTCACTTATTTACTGTTGCGATATCAGCAGTTGCCAACCCAATTGCGTTCTCCATCTGTGGATCAGTTCTTTGGCCTGTCCGAAATTTCGACACCGGATGAAATAGAAGCAAGGGTTGCAGCGTTATACGCGGAGCCAGAGTTACTGAATGCGGAGCTACGCAAGCGTTGGCTCACCAAATCTCTGCGTGAGGTGCAGCAGTCTCAAGAGCCATGGCTTGCCTTTGCGAATTTGACGGCGACAGAGCGCTTGGCAATGGATGCGCGAGAAATCGAGTCGCGCGGGCGCTTGGCCTATGCGCGCCCCAAGTTGACACTTGCCCAGAAAGAGTTTGATTTAACGCGCGGTCGCACACTTCCTGCCAATGCAAATCGCACCTTACGCGTAAGTGAAGGGCAGGTATTTGGCTTTAAACCCGACAACAATCCGAACAACTATCGCATTGCACTGACTTATTTGGATGTATTTCATGATCATCTCGAAGAAACCCAGGATGACACCATACCGCAGCGGTTCCGTCAGGCACTTACTCGGCATGGTCAGCAATGCTTTATGAACCAAGCTCGTGGCTCAGTAACAGTCAATTATATTACGTCCGCTGATGGTACTGCGGGCAGTTCCGGGTCGCCCACTTTTGACACGAACGGTCACCTCGTTGGTTTGGTGTTTGACCAGATGGCTGAATCGGCATTGAGTGAATGGGTGTTTCAGCGGGATCGTCATCGCTTAATTCATGTGGACGCGCGTTATTTACTTTGGATTCTTGGCTATTATGAGGAAGCAACGGAGCTGCTGACTGAACTTGGTTTCCGTCACCAGCGGCGCACCGGTGAAACATCCTGTCGCGTGAAGCCATTGAACTATGTAGCGCTCTGAGTTTCGTCTAAGGATCACTCCAAATCGAGCTCTAGCTGCCTGTCCTCATCGGGGTCAGGTAGTGTCACGGCAAGTCCCATCAGCCTGACGCCACGTCCTGCAGTGCGTGGCCACGCTTCTTTCAATAGTTGGTAGTACAACGAAGGTGAAACTTTATTCGCACTGCGGGAAATTGTGGTTTGAGTAAAGTCACTGAACTTAAGCTTCAAGGTTTGGGTTCGAATTTTGGTTTGTTGCCAACTGTCTGTCTTCAGCCGCTTCTTTAGATTTGGTAAGAGCTGCTTCTCGAGCATGATCTCCGCCTCGCGTAAATGATGAATATCCCGCGGCAGAGTGTCTTCAATACTCACTTGTTTGCGAACTTGTTCGGTTTTGACTGGGCGCAGATCAATGCCCTGGCAACGTTGGTAGAGCAAGTAGGCGCTATGATCGCCCAGTAGCTGTTGGAGCCTTGTCACGTCGGCCTGCTGAATATGTAGACCCGTTGTGTAGCCGGCATGGCGCAGCCGTTCTTGGCTCTTGGGGCCAATTCCCGGAATCCGCGCAAGGGATAAGCCGCTAATGTAATGCACAACCTCTTCAGGTGGCACGACAAACTGTCCATCCGGTTTGCGCTCATTCGATGCAATCTTGGCCACCATTTTCTGATTGGAAATCCCTGCTGAACCGGTGATTCCGAGGCTGCGAAGTTCATCACGAACAAAGGTCATCATGCGCGTGGCACTGCCTTGAAATAAGGTGCTGGCCGACAGATCCAGATAGAACTCGTCAATTGAAGCGGGCTGAATGATCGGTGTAATGTCTTGTAGTAAGGTTAAGACCCGCTGAGACATGGCTTTGTAACTGGCCATATCAGGCTTTACGAAAACGAGATCAGGACAGAGCCGGCGCGCATGAAATCCAGACATCGCACTGCGTACGCCGTATTGGCGCGCCTTATAATTGCAAGTTGCCACCACGCCACGCTCACCGCCACCCCCGACCGCAAAGGGATAGTTTGCTAGCGCTGGATCCTTAGTCACCTCAACAGCAGCAAAAAAGGCGTCGAGGTCTAGGAGTGCTATCTTGCGTGATTCCGATGTTGTCACTGCAGCTCTTTTAAATAGGGATAGAGTGATCAAAATGCTACCACAATCCCGTAAAGATGATGGGTGAATACAAAAACGCCAATTGGATTTACCTTCCCGGGGGAAATCCGTATAATCGTGCGCAGATTGTATTTGTTTCGCCAGTATTCAGCGCAGGAGAGTATTGTGAAATTGTTATCTCAGTTAAAATGGAAACGCGTCCTAGCAGTAATTGCAGGTTTAGCCGTAGCAGGCGGTGTGGCGGCAATGACTCAGGACATGTCTCGTGAAGCCATTGCTGAGCGTATTAAGCCCGCTGCGAAGGTTCGCATTGCAGGTGAAGCGACAGCGACTGCTGCTGCAGCACAAAGCGGTGAAGCACGCTCAGGCGAGCAAGTTTACAACCAAGCTTGTGGCGCATGTCATAACGGTGGTTTGTTAGGAGCTCCGAAGATTAACGACGCGGGCGACTGGGAAGGTCGTTTGAGTCAAGGAATGGATGTTCTATTAGAGCATTCAATCAACGGATTCAATGCAATGCCACCGCGTGGTGGTTGTGCAAATTGTTCGGACGAAGAAATTCTTGCCGCTATTGAGTACATGATTAGCGACCTGTAATTTTCGTAAAAACAAAATGTTAAGAAAAAAAACCGCCTTCGGGCGGTTTTTTATTGCCGCAGGTCGAACCACAGTACTTTTCTTACTCAGTCGTGCAAGTTATACTCAATCCTTGTGATTTCTTATTACAACACTATAATAAAAAGTATATACAGGGCAGGTTTTCAGACGGAAAGCTACACTGAGGGACGAGAGAGCCAGCGAGTTTGTCTTCAGAGCAAGCATCACAAACAAAAGCGGCTAGTGCACAAGAAAAGCTAAAACGGCTCGAAAAGGTTGTTGAAAGGCTAAAAGCGCTAACGCAAAAATACCGGCAGGCTGAAGTAGTTCAGCAGGCCCTTTTTCGTATCTCGGAATTAGCCTCTTCTGCACAAAGCATGGATCAGCTCTATGCCTCAGTGCACCGCATTATTGGCCAATTAATGGCGGCCAGAAACTTCTACATTTGTTTGTACAACGAAAACAAGAGCTCCTTCAGCTTTCCCTACTTTGCCGATGAGTACGACACGGCCGAATTTGTTGCAGAAGTGCCAGTGGAAGCGTTGATGCGCGGCATGACTGGGTATATTTTGCGCACTGGTGAGCCCATGTTGCTTACCAAAGAACAAATCGAAGAATTGAATGCGAGCGGCGATATACAAAGCATGGGTTCTCTCCCGCTTGATTGGCTGGGTGCTCCATTGATTTTGAATGACGAAGTGGTGGGCGCCATGGTTGTTCAAAGTTATGCTGAAGAAGTCCGTTACCAGCAAGACGACCTAGAATTACTGACCTTCGTTTCCCAGCACGTTGTTAATTCGCTTGAGCGTTTCCGTCAGCGCGAATGGATGGAGCAAGAAATTGCCCATCAAACGTCAGAGCTTCGCTTTGCCAATGAAAACCTGTTGAAAGAAGTGACTGAGCGCGAGAAGGCTGAGCTTCAGACCAGCGTGCTGTACGCAATTTCTGAGCTGACCAACACGGCAGAAGATATGCGTAGCTTCTTCCGTGATCTGCACATACAAATTGAAAAGCTTTTGAATGCCGACAACTTCTACGTGGCGTTACTGACTGAGAATGGCCAACAGGTCTATTTCCCTTATTATGTGGATGAAAGTGGCTTTGAGGCGCGACAGCGACGGTTACAAAAAGGCTTAACTGAGTACGTCTTAAGAACTGGGCGTCCTGCATTTGTGGACGCAAAGCGTCGGGATGAGTTGATTCGCCGTAACGAAGTGATTCTGCACGATGGGCATGGCAAACTTGCGCACGAATGGCTTGGCTCCCCCTTAAGTATGGATGGGGAAGTTTTTGGTGTGCTGGCGGTGCAGATTTATGACGACCAGCAAGGCTACGCAAAAGACGACTTGGAGTTGTTAAACTTCGTATCGCAACACGTTGCGGTTGCGATCGAGCGGCGCCGTTCAGCCGAGCGGCTAGCGCGCGCGAATGTATTCTTAGAAAAACGAATTGCAGAACGTACTGAAGAATTAGTCGAAGAGATTGAGCGCCGGAAAAAGATTGAAGCGCGTTTATTCCATGATGCGCACCATGACAACCTGACAGGCTTGCCAAACCGCGCCATGTTCACCGACCGAGTAAAGCAGGCGTTAGCTGCACAGAAACGTCGCGCGAAAGAGTACTTCGCTATTCTCTTCGTCGACCTTGACCGCTTTAAAAACATTAATGACACACTGGGCCATTCAGCCGGCGATAAATTCTTGCTGGAAGTAAGTGAGCGTTTGCGTGGCACTATTCGCGAGCACGATTTACTCGCTCGCCTCGGTGGTGACGAATTCGTGATTCTGCTCGATCGTATTGCCCATGTCGATGACGCTAAAGATGTCGCCGGGCGAATTATTTCGCTAATGACCGAGCCCTTTGTGCTCGAAGGCCAAGAGCATTTCTCGGGCGCGAGTATTGGTATCACCACCTGGCGTGATGAGGAAGATACCGTCGAACGCCTATTGCGTGATGCTGACGCTGCCATGTACGAAGCGAAAAGTTTGGGTCGGGGCCGTTATGTGGTGTTTGACGAAACAATTCGCAGTGGCCTGGTGGCGGCTATTAATCAAGAAACCGCCTTACGCACCGCGCAAGTAAACCAAGACTTCGTGTTGTGGTATCAGCCATTGGTGAATCTTGATGATGACGAGATTGAAGGCTATGAATTGTTGCTGCGCTGGCAGCGCGGTAAAGACTTGGTCGCTCCATCCGAGTTTTTGGCCCTTGCAGAACGGTCAGGGTCCATACTTGAGATCGACTTGTGGACGGTGCAGCAGGCTTGTGAACGTATTTCAGAGAGGGCAAAAGAAGGCCTCACCACCGCACCTTTGCATTTGAATCTTTCGGTTCAGCACTTATTGCGTTCGCGCCATGTTCAGCGTTTAATCGAGACCGTCCGCGAGTATGATATTGATCCCGCGGGACTCGTTCTAGAGTTTGATGAAGATTCACTTCAGCACGAAGATGCTCGCCGCATTATTGCAAGCTTGCGGCGTTTGAAAGAGTTACGCTTCAAGCTGGCGCTCGACGACTTCGGTCGTGGCTCCGGGCCACTGCAATTTATCTACAATTATCCATTCGACTTTGTGAAGCTGGATCATCGCTTCGTCGCGCAGGTCAGCCGCAAAGAGCGTGCACAAGCCATGGTGCGTCACGTGGTGACTCTGTGTGAAGAGCTTGGAATTCGCCTCACCGCTGAGGGTATTGAGAGTAAAGAGCAGTTAGCGCAACTTAAAGACTTGGGAGTCCATTTCGGTCAAGGCTATCTATTAGGTAGCCCCGAGAAGATTACAGACAAGCATTCAGCGTTGAGCGCCGCCTAAACCAACTGCGTATTAATCTTCACCGAGCATCGCGCGAATTCTGGCAATATGCGCACTGTTCTTTTCAAGCTGCTCTTCTGCCGTCACTTTCTTCTTTTTATCTTCCCACTCTAAATCGTCTTGCGGTAACTCAAGTAAGAAACGGCTGGGTTCAGGTCGAAACACTTCCCCATATTGGCGTCGTTCACGCGCCATGGTGAAAGTGAGCTTTTGTTGTGCGCGAGTAATACCCACATAGGCGAGGCGCCGCTCCTCTTCTACATCATCGTTATCAATACTGGTTTGGTGCGGAAGTAAGCCTTCTTCCATTCCCACTAGGAATACGAAAGGAAACTCCAAACCTTTCGACGCATGCAGGGTCATTAATTGCACTTGGTCGCTGTCATCTTCATCGTCTTGACGTGACATCATGTCGCGCAGCATCAGTCGTGAAACCACTTGCTCGAGGGTCATGGGCTCATGATCAGCGTCCCCCTCAAGCATGCCGACGACCCACCGGTAAAGTTCACTAATGTGACGGACACGCATTTCAGCGGAGGCTGGGCTTGGACTGCTCTCGAATAGCCAGTCTTCATAGCCGGTGTCTTGAACTAAGGTTTTTACGGCTTGAATCGCGTCTTCAACATCACCCGACGCGGTGCGGGCAGCAAGATCAATCATCCGCACGAACTCGCACACATCGCCGTAAGCTTTTGTGCCGAGTAAGGTTTTCAAGCCTGCGTGCTGACAGGCAGCCAGCAAACTTATGTTCTCTTGGTGAGCGAGTTGGCCAATGCGTTCGAGCGTACTCGGACCGATGCCGCGACGGGGTACGTTAATGATGCGAAGTAGCGCATTGTCATCGTCCGGATTCACCACCAAGCGCAAGTAAGCCATGATGTCTTTCACTTCGGCACGCGCAAAGAAAGACTGACCGCCGGTGATCTTGTAGGGGATTCGATTGCTCATCAGGGCTTTTTCGAACAGCCGCGACTGATGATTTCCCCGATAAAGAATGGCGTATTCGCCAAATCGGGTTTGGTGCATAAAACGTTCACGCACGATTTCTGCAACCACGCGCTCTGCTTCGTGTTCTTCATTACGCCCATAAATAATGCGCAAAGGTTCGCCATACTCCATCTCAGAGAACAGTTTCTTCTCAAACACATGGGGGTTGTTTTCAATCAGAATATTGGCGGATTTCAAAATGCGTCCAACAGAACGGTAATTTTGCTCGAGCTTAATGACCCGTAAATCTGGAAAATCTTGCTGCAGCAATGCCAGGTTTTCTGGCTGCGCACCACGCCAGGAATAGATACTTTGGTCATCATCGCCGACTACGGTCAGCTTGCCGCGATCACCGACAAGTAGCTTCACAAGTTGGTACTGGCTGGTGTTGGTGTCCTGATATTCGTCCACTAACAAGTAGCGAATACGCTGTTGCCACCTTACGCGC
Organism: Idiomarina sp.; assembly: GCA_020831965.1. Lineage (GTDB taxonomy): Bacteria > Pseudomonadota > Gammaproteobacteria > Enterobacterales > Alteromonadaceae > Aliidiomarina. The sequence continues at coordinate 119,499 of JAFIFP010000008.1, read as the reverse complement.
ACGGACTCATGTTGCTGCAACAACAAGGTTGGCAGCAGAATTAAGTCATCAAAATCCAGTGCATTGTAAGCCTTCAGGTGGCGTTGATATTCCCCGTACAGATGAATATAAAGTTGATCATCTGGCGTATCCCCCGGAGGTACTTGGTCCGGTAGAATCATGCGATTCTTCCAAGAGCCGATGCGCTGTTGCAGCTGTTGCACCAGTGCTTTGTCGCCTTGCAGGGTGTCTTCACTTAAGGCATTTAGTAGCGAAAAGGTATCTTGATCATCGAATAGTGAAAACCCAGGTTTGTAACCCAAGTGCATAGTTTCACGTCGAATAATATCTAAGCCAAGAGTGTGAAACGTTGATACGCGGAGGCCGCGAGTCCCTTGTCGGCCCATGCGTTGACCAATACGTTCGCGCATTTCGCGGGCAGCTTTATTTGTAAAGGTTACGGCAGCGATATGGCGCGCTTCTAGGCCTTTTTCACCGATCAAGTAGGCGATTTTCTCAGTAATCACTCGGGTTTTACCACTGCCGGCACCAGCCAACACCAAGAGCGGGCTAGCGGTGTAGCGCACAGCTTCCTGTTGTTGTGGATTTAATAGCATGAAATAGTCCGGTGAGCTGAAGGAATCAGGGTCGAATTGTAACTGAATTCCTACCCGAGCTGAATTCCCTTAGTATCTTGTGCTCGTGCTATAGTGAAGGAAACATCAGAAGTGAGTAGACAGGTCCATGATAGATAGCAAAAAAATCGAACAGATCGCCCGCCAAATTACCGAGAGTATTCCGCCAGGCGTGCGTGAAGCGGCTGACAATTTAGAGAGTCGCGTGAAGCAATCATTGCAGCATCAACTGAACCGTCTCGATGTGGTCACCCGTGAAGAGCTAGAAATTCAGCAAAACATGGTGTTGCGACTCCGTGAGCGGATTGAACAGCTTGAGCAGCGTCTTGACGCAATGACGACGGATAAGGATTCGTAAGTCCGATGAGTAAACGACGTTGGCGCGCTTGCCCGGAATGTGACTGGGTGTCAGCACTGCCGGCGTTAAAGTCCGGTGAGGCAGCGCATTGCCCGCGCTGTGATCGCGAACTCAGTCATCGTCATGATGCTCCAGCACAACGGGTGCTGGCGAACTCGATAGCAGCACTACTCATGTTGCTGCTGACCTTACCTTTTTCATTTCTTTCTTTCACCTTGGCCGGAATGCATCAGGACATTGTATTACTTGATGCCGCGCAAGCGATGTTTTCCAATGACTGGCCCATCCTAGCGCTACTGATTGCACTGACTATTGTGGTTCTTCCTGGCCTGTATTTGCTCACTGTGATTTATCTTTATGTGGGTATCGTCTTGCGAGTGCATCTGCCGGGTGAAGTCTCCCTCGCGCGCGGCCTCACCAGTATTAAACCTTGGCTGATGACCGACGTATTTTTGGTTGGTGTATTAGTGAGCTTAGCGAAACTAATTGGCATGGCTCAAATCGGATTTGGCTGGTCCTTCGTCGCATTTTGTTTTTATGTGTTGTTGCTCGTGCGGACGGTACGGTTAGTGGATACCGACTGGCTCTGGTTTGCCCTTTGTAAGGAGCCAGCACCACCCGCTCATGCGCAAACCGGTGCGACAGCAGCGGAGCAGCAGCTTGTAGGCTGTCCATGCTGCGGGTTACTGCAAGCCGATACAGAAGCCTATTGTATTCGTTGTCATACCAAATTGGAGCTGCCAACACAGTTACGACTGCAAGCGACTTGGGCACTTTTAGTGGCTTCAGTGATTCTTTACATTCCGGCTAATATCTATCCAATGATGACCACTGTTACAGTAGGCGGAGCGATTGAATCGACTATCCTTGGCGGAGTTCTCCAGATGGTCGATCTTGGAAGTTACTTAGTCGCTGGAATTATCTTTTTTGCGAGCTTTGTAGTGCCGGTCGCCAAAATTCTGGTGCTAGGATATCTCTGTCGACTCGCTGCGAAACCGCAATTGCTCGCGACACCCCAGCGGATGCGCTGGTATCGAGTCACCGAGTTTATTGGACGTTGGTCCATGATCGATGTGTTTGTCGTCGCAATTATGGTGGCGCTCATTCAGGCGGGTGTTATTTTGAGTATCTATCCGGGCGCAGCGGCCGCAGCCTTTGCGTCGGTGGTCATTCTAACCATGATCGCGGCCATGGTGTTTGACCCTCGTTTATTATGGCAAGGCCACACGGGTGAGCCGGATATTGAACTTGAGCACGCCGATGTAGAGTCGACCGAGGCACCATCAGAGCAGGGAGCGGAGATTCGTTTATGAGTGAAACAGCAAATCGCGCAGTGCGTAAAGTAAGCCGAAAAATATCTTCCGTCTGGCTCGTGCCCATTGTGGCGCTAGCCATTGGCGTGTGGATGGCTTATGACACTTATACGAGTCGCGGACCCTTAATCACGATAGAAATGCTGAATGCCGAAGGCATTGAAGCCGGTAAAACCTTAGTGAAAGCCCATGATGTGGCGGTAGGGCGTGTTGAATCGGTGATCTTATCGGACGACTTTTCACGAGCCATTGTGCAAGTGCGTATGTTTTATGACACCGACCGTATGCTCAACAGTGAAACTCAGTTTTGGGTAGTGAAACCGCGGGTTGGGCGAGACGGCATCAGTGGTCTTGGCACATTGCTGTCCGGTGCATATATTCAGTTGCAGCCGGGAAAAGCGACAGACAGTCAGCGATCCTATGTCGCTCTTGAAGGGCCACCTATTACGCCTGCTGACATGGAAGGACTGCGAATTGAGTTGAAAGCAGTCGATGCCGGTATGCTTGGGTTAGGCGACCCAGTACTTTACCGGGGCTATACCGTTGGGCGAGTCGAGCATATTGATTTCGATCCGAGTGCCCGCATGATGACTTACCAACTTTTTATTCAATCCCCTTACGACTCGCTCGTGACCGAAAATGCCCGCTTTTGGATGAGTTCCGGCGCCAAGCTTGATTTGGATTCTCAAGGAGTGCGCGTGGAGATTGGCTCGCTCGAATCCTTAATTGGTGGTGGCGTGAGCTTCGCTGTGTTTGATGAAGGGAGTAGCGGGGCACAGGTTGCCAATGCCGCTAGTTTCACTTTGTACGATAGTGAAGAGCAAGCGCGTCAGGCACGCTTCACCGAAGTGATCTACTTCTTGGTACTGTTAGAGGACAGCGTGCGAGGACTGAATCAAGGAGCGCCGGTCGAATATCGAGGGGTACGTGTTGGCACGGTTGAACAGGTTCCGTATCGGGGGGATATCGGGCCCACGAGTTCGCTATTAGAAATGAAAATTCCCGTGCTGATCCGATTCGAGCCGGAGCGGCTAGGTGGACGTGTAACAGACCAAGTCTTGGCTGAATGGCAGACGCAATTGCAGATGATGTTTGGCGATGGCTTACGAGCGAGCTTACGAGCAGGTAACCTGCTGACTGGCGCTTTATTTATGGATATTAACTTCTATCCAGATGAGCCTCACCAAGTCGCGTCAATTCAATCGAACTATCCCGTGTTTCCCTCTGTTACCAACAGTTTTACCCAGCTGGATCAAAAATTCACGGCCTTGCTGGATAGCTTGAATAACATTGAGCTCGCAGACCTCGTAGATACTGCGCGGGCCACTTTAATGGTGTCGGAAGAGACATTCGCCGCCGTGAGTCGGGCGAGTGAGCAATTGAGTATTCTCTTAGCGCAGCCAGATATGTTGGAATTACCTTCGGCTATGGTACGCGCCTTAGATGAACTCGAACGAACCTTCGCTGGCTATTCGGTTGATGCGCCGGCTTACAATGAATTGTCGCGCTCAATTGAGCGCCTCAATTCGATTTTGCGAGACTTAGAGCCCTTTGGTGAGAGCTTACGGGACAGTCCCCGCTCCTTATTATTCGATACCAAAGTACCGACTGATCCGCCCCCTCGGAGGAACCCATGAGACAAAAATATGGATGGTTGAACCTAGTAAAAGGTGTGACGGCGGTCTTGGTGACGATGACTGTGCTTGCGGGCTGTGCGAGTAAACCCGTAGAGACGCACCAGTATTTACTTCCAGCCCCCGCATTTGAAGTGGCTGACAGAGCATTCGATGGACGAGTCGCGATCGGTTCCGTGCGCGTCGCGGAGTTCTTAACGGGTACCTCAATGATTGTCGAAACTTTAAACAATGAATTGTTTGCCACGCGCCAACATCGTTGGGCAGATCGTTTAAGTGAGCAACTTGAGCGCCAAGTAAGACAAGGATTACACCAACGCTTTCCCGAGAGCCAATGGGTACCTCTGCTGAGCACAGGCTACTTACGTGTCATGGATTATCGTTTGGATTTACATGTGGACGCGTTCCAAATGAGCAGCACGGGTGAAGCGCACGTCAGGGTGCAGTGGCATGTGCGCGACGCGAGCCAAGAGTTTGTGACCAGTGGCGTTATTGAAGAACGTTCAGAGCTGGCGCAGGACGGCTATCCCGCCATGGTAGATGCCCTTGGTGCAGCTTGGCATGCTGTCCTTCGCCAGTTGGGTGACGCCATTGCGGAACTGCCTGAACGTTCGACAGCACAAGCACGCTAGGTAATGGCAGAACCCGGTTCGAGTGATGTCATGACCGCTACGCTCCCAAAATTTCCCGCGCGCCGTATTTGGCGTCGTGCCGCCCACAATGCTTTTACTGACTTGGTGAAGTTCCGAAATGCGTGGTGGTGTGTCTTTCGTGAAGGGGAAACTCATGTTTCTCGCGATGGAATTGTCCGACTCTTGCGTTCAAAAGATGGCATTGCGTGGCGCACTGTCACCTGCTTCAGTGACCCTTTGGGTGACCTACGGGATCCAAAAATATACTTAACCCCAGAGGGCGGTCTCTGCGTCCTTGCTGCTTTGCGTGTGAAACGGAAAGAGTTTGGCTATTCACATCGCTGTTTAACATGGCACTCGGACCGTGGACGTCGCTGGACTGAAGCACAAGACGCCGGAGAGCAAGATTTTTGGTTGTGGCGGGTGGCCTTTCACCAGAAGCAAGGGCTGGGTATCGCTTACAAAGTGGGTGGTGATTATCACAGCAGGGTGTATCGCACAGACAATGGTCGCGACTTTGAGCCTTGGGTGGAGCGGATGCGCGGGGCGCGACGCAAAGAAGAGTACAGTAACGAGAGTGGTCTGTGTTTCGATGAAGACGGAACCGCATGGTGTCTATTGCGTCGCGATCCGCAAAGTGCACTGCTAGGCTGCTCTTTGCCACCTTATCGCCGATGGCAATGGCGTAACACCAAACAGCGGATAGGTGGCCCGGTCATGGCACACTTAAATGATGGTCGGTTACTGGCTGTAGTGAGATATTACACGGTGAAGAAGCGGGAAATTGTCGCCGCTCGCACCAGCTTTGCATGGGTTGATAAAAATACTGGGCAGTTAACGGAATGCGGCCAGTTGCCGTCCGCCGGCGACACCAGTTATGCCGGATTGGTAGTGGAGAATGGCGTTGCGTCCGTGAGTTATTACTCGACCCACGAAGGAAAACCCGCTATTTATTTTGCCCAAATGCCAATTTCCGAATTAGCACCATCAGAGAGCACCACATGAAATTTCAAACGCCTATCCTCGCATTTGGTCGCCTGAGTACGCGTTGGCAGTTCTTTCTCGCCATTGCAGGTACTGGATTAATATTAACGGTGTTAATTCTCGCGGGCATGCGTAGCTATTTTATTCATAACTTCACCAACTATCTTGCGGAGCAAGAGCGTCAACGTCTCACCCAGGTCGCTCTGGTGCTGGGGGATTATCATGAAAGTCACACGCGCCAAATAGCGGCTCGCGCCGTTTCCAGTGAACAGATATGGCGACAGGTCATGCGCCAAATTCAAAATGATGTGTTGTTTAACCCCGGCCGATTGAACCTAGACCCGCAACTGTCATTCACCCAACTTGCTCTTTATACACCCGAGGGGGAGCGGTTGTTTGGACCGGATATTTTTGAGAGTGTGAGTGTGCCGGTTGTCAGCCATGATCAGGTGGTCGCTATTCTTCGTGCACCGCGCCCAGAGGGGCCATTACAACCAGTCGATGCGGTATTCCAAGAGCAGCAAGTCACGGCTTATGTGATTGCAGGTTTGCTCGCATTACTTTTGGCTTCGCTGAGTGCCGGCATACTGACTTATGGTCTGCGCGCACGTTTGCGCCAAGTGAAAGACGCGAGCCATCGATTGGCCTCCGGTCATTATGAAACGCGCATTCAAGTCGGTGGTCGAGATGACATTCACGCGCTCGCAGAAGACTTCAATGCGCTTGCCGAAAGCCTTGAGCGTGGTGAATCCCGCAGGCGCCAACTCCTAGCGGACGTTGCTCATGAGTTACGAACGCCGCTTACTGTTCTGCGCGGCGACTTAGAGGCCGTTCAGGATGGCGTGCGTCCCTTTGATCAACGCCATCAAGATCGTTTGTATCGGCAAGTGCTCCATTTAGCGCGACTCACGGATGACTTACACCAGTTGGCTCAAGCGGATGTGGGACAATTAGCCTACAACTTAGAACCCGTGGATTTAAGTGAACTGACACAGGATCTTGCCGCCACTTATGCGAGTGGCTTTCGGGACGCGCAACTGCAATTTACAACGGCTATTACGACAGACAGTTGTACTGTGGCGATTGACCGCGATCGTTGGCGCCAGGCACTCGGTAATCTGCTCAATAATAGTCTGCGCTATACAGACGCCGAAGGGCGTGTGGAATTACGTTTGCAAATTCAGCAAGGGCTGGCGCGCTGGGAACTGGAAGACAGTGCACCCGGTCTGACGGAGGCAGAGTGTGCTCGTTTAGGTGAGCGGTTGTATCGACCAGATATGGCGCGAACCCGCGAATCAGGGGGCAGTGGCCTAGGGCTTGCGATTGCGCAAAGTATTATTAGTCATCATGGCGGTAAGCTGAGCTTCGAACCTTCTGCTTGGGGTGGTATTTTGGCAAGAATAGAGTTGGAACTGGAGTAAGAACACAGTGCAACATTCAGTTGAGCCAGAGAACACGAATAAAGGCCTCGTATGGGTTGTCGACGACGAACCTGAGATTCGTGACCTCTTAGTGGATTACCTCACGCATGAGGGCTTTGCTTGTCGTGCATTCGAGCACGGCGACGCGATGCTTGAAAGCTTCCAATCTCAACAGCCAGATGTGTTGCTTCTCGATATTATGATGCCCGGTACTGACGGACTGAGCCTGTGTCAGAAGATCCGGGAACGTAGCCAACTACCTATTCTGTTTCTGAGCGCGCGCCATGAGGAGTTTGATCGGATTCTCGGCCTAAAACTCGGCGCGGATGATTATTTGGCAAAGCCGTTTAGCCCGAGAGAAGTTGTGGCCCGTGTTGAAGCGTTATTGCGTCGCAGTCGATGGCAAAGCACGCCAGCTGAGAGCTTAAAAACCAACTTGAGCTTTCAAAGCGAGTCTTTGGAGGCAACTTACCATGGGCATGTATTGCAATTAACTGTGGTGGAGTATCGCTTACTGGAGCATTTAGCGACTCACCCTGGGCGAGTATTTCGCCGTTCTGAGTTGATGGACGTGGCTTATGATGACCACCGCGTGGTATCTGACCGTACAGTCGACAGCCATATTAAAAACCTGCGCGCTAAGCTGCACGAGGTGGCCTCAGAGGAAGAGCTGATTCAGTCGGTTTATGGGCTGGGGTACAAGTTTGTGGCACCCAGCTATGGCGTTCGCTAACTAACTCCACAATCTCTCCATAATTGCCCCATGGTTTCTGCACATTGATGGCGCACACTTGGGTCATAGCAGCCAACGCTCCACAGAAATTGTAGGTTGGCGGTGAACCGGCGGTGAAAGCCGCAACTAATTTTGAATGCTGGAGTACCCTATGAAACCTTCAATGTTATCTATTTCAATGATCTTGGGCGCCACGCTCGCTATTGCACCATTGGCTGAAGCGAGTGAACGTGAGCGCGGTGACCGGAGTGACCGTGGCGAACGTCGCATGATGTGGTTTGAACATTTCGATGTGAATCCAGAAGGACAAGTGACGGCAGACAGTATTCGGGTCATTCGTGTAAATCGCTTGGAGCAGCAGTTCGAGCAGTATGATTTGAACGAAGACGGCTACATCACGGAAGCTGAAATGATTGAGGTGATGGAACGTCAGGCACGTGAACGAGCAGTGGCGCTATTTGCACGGCTCGATACCGCCAATACTGGACTCGTGAGTAAAGAAGACTTTTTGCAACGTCACCGCATGAGCCCTGAGCGTATGGAAGAAATTCGCGTACGCATGGAGAATGCTGGAGAATCTCGCCGTGAGGCATTAGAGAATCTAGAAATCATCATTAAAGAGCGGCGTGAGCGTGGTGAAAATCGCCAAGAGCGTCTCGAAAATCGCCAAGAGCGTCGTCGTGAGCGCTCAGGCTCTGGTGATTCTTCGAGCGAGTAATATTGTGTAACAACTTTGTTGTGCGTCGCGGTGCGTTGAAGTGATGCTTCCGTGGTCAGACTCAGCTAACCTTAAGTGAATCTGACTCGGAGCACTCTGATGCGCACCTTTTTTATTGGCTTGTTTTCTATCCTCTTACTGTCTCATTCCGCACAGGCGAACGCCAATGAGAATGAAATGGCAGCTTATATTGACCCTGTGTTTCACCCTGCTTTGGAACTGTTCAATGCCGGCGATGCTCGCGGTCTAGACCGCGAACTCGACAGCCTGCGCCGTCAGCATGGCAATAAGGCCGATTATCATTACTTGCGCGGCCAGCACAGCATTTTGCGAATGGCCGAAGTATCGACCATACGTATGCCGTTTATGGCGCGTGGCATGCGCAACCACTGGCAGGACGCCATTAAAGCCGATCCCAATCATGAACTCGCGACCATGTCTTTGGCCATGTTCCACATGGCGGCTCCCGGTATTGTCGGGGGCAATAAAGATGAGGCGGAAAGTCTTTATCAGCAATTGGTGGCGCTTGAAAGTCGTTGGCAGCATCCCGTCAATATTACCCGCTTAACTATGCAAGAAGCACCGCAAGAAGAACTCGACCAAGCTTACGAGTCGATGTTTGTGGCCTTCCCCAAGAACACACAAATGCGTCTCACCTATTTCTACACTAAGGTGCAAGCCGAAGATTGGGATGCCGCCAATGAGCAGCTGTTAGCCATTCAAGCGGTTTACGCTGAACGAGATGAAGTGAGCGCGGAAGATCAGGCGCTCTTGGATTACCAATGGGGACGTTTGGCGGCGGAATCGGGGCGCGACCTCGAGAAAGGGCGAGACTTACTTCTCGGGCTGCTCGCGGACTCACGCTTGCCAGAAAATATTCGCGCCGAATGGGCGCATGCTCGTTTAGCGGCAATTTTCCTGCACCTCGGCCAAAGTGAGCATGCGGCGACTCATGTGGAGCAGGCGCGACGTGGTATGGATGATGATGAGCGTCTTGCTGAATTGCTCAACGAGCTAACTGCGAAGGTACAGGCAGCAGATTCATAAGCCTTGTCAGAAGGGGGGATGTGTCACAAAATGACAATCTCCCCATAGGTTGCTTGCTAGGACATGCTCAATGATTGTGACGCGTCGAATTTCCCTCTGGAAGCTGTTGGTCTTCACTTGGCCGAAATTAATCATGCTAGCGATTTTCGTTGGTATTGCCTGCGTCTTGGCGCAGCTTCTCGATGGCACGATGTTGAAGTCTTTGTCCTATGCTTCGGGGTTCTTAGGGACAGCGCTCGCATTCCTCATTGGTTTTCGTAATAACACTGCTTATAGCCGTTGGTGGGAAGGTCATGGGCTGTGGTCACAAGTGAAATATGAAAGTCGTAACTTCGCCCTAGAGGCTACCAGCTATCTTCATAACAAAGCGGCGATTGAACCGCTGTTAGTGCGCGCCATGGCGTTGCCATGGGTGCTGAATCAATATCTTCGCAAAGCGCCACTCGCTCAAGTGGCGACAGAACATTTAGCCACCGAGGAATGGAGTGCTGTCGTAGCGGCAAAAACACCACCCCAAGCCATCTTGCAGCGTCAAGCAGACGCTATTGGTGAATTGGCACGTCAAGGTGAATTAGATAGTTATCAACAGGTGGCGCTTCTGCGCATTGTAAGTAACCTTGGGACTACTGTCAGTGGTTGTGAACGCTTAAAGAAAACGCCTTTCCCGATGCAATACAATTGGTTCATGAATTATACACTGGCCGTATTCTTGCTCATTTTGCCGATGAGCCTGGCAGGGCATTTAGGGAATTGGTCGATTCCCCTCGCTTTCATTATTGGCTATGCCTACATCATGCTGGAATACGTTGGGCGCTATATCGAGAAACCTTTTGAGAACGAAGTGAATGACGTGCCGATGGATTATATTGCTCGCACGATCGAAATTGATCTACTTGAAGCGTTAGGCCGCAGCGATTTGCCGGCTCCTATTGCGCCTCGGGGCAAAGGATACCTGTACTAACTTCCTCGCTTTGGAACCTTTTTTGCGTTGAATACTAAGGAAAAAACAATGACAAAACGGACTCATATTCTTGCAGTGGCAGCCGCGGCGCTTTGGTTGGGCGGATTTACTTCAACTGTCGCAGCGGAAACGCGGATCGGTTATGTGGTGGGCGTAACAGATTGTATTGAGTCGCAGAGCGAATCGAGCTGCGGTGGAATCGGCTTCTACGGTTTAAGTTTGGAACAAACACTTTCTGACCGTTGGTCAATCCAAGCGGATCATAGTTTTGGTACGCTAGTTTTTGCTTACAGCCTCAGATCAACGGCTGCTCATTTGAAGTATATCCGCCCAATAGATACGGGTGCGCTTTATATCAAGGCTGGCGCACATTCTTATGAAGTCAATCGGGCGGGCTGGCTCAGCGGCGATCGCACACGCAATGGCACTGGAGCGTCGGTCGGCATTGGCTGGCAATACTATCGTCCGAGTGGATTAGGTATGGACATCGGGTTAATTGGTAAAGGCATGACCGACTTTGACTCGGTGGGTGTGCAGCTGTCTTTGAGCTACGGATTTAACTTGTTCTAGAGGCGGCTTGGACTGGACCATTATTCCTGAGGATGCCTCCAAATCCCTTATGGGCATGCACTGCATTCCTTGCCGCATTGGCATCCGTGTCGTTTCGCCTCAGGTTTAATGATCCAGTCCACGCAGATATCAGCGCTTAGATGCCGGGACCGCGACCTCTTCCGCGCATGAGTCGCAGCACAATAACTATTAATGCAATCACGAGTAGGATGTGGATAAGTCCGCCCATGGTGTAGGACGACACAAGGCCAAGAGCCCATAGAATAACGAGTAGTACAATGATGGTTTCTAACATGATGTTCTACCTGTGGAGTGTGAATTAATCTTCAGTATGAGTTCGCGATACCTGTCTGTATGTGCGATAGCCGACACAAGAAGTAAAAACCCGCTCACTTGAGCGGGTTTAACGCTAACACTCGGCTTTGTTAACTTACTCGAGGGCCAGGCTTTCTTGCGGCATAGTAGGTATCAACATCTTTGCTCCAGCTCTTGTCGGCCATATTCGGCCAGTTTTTCTTATCGAAACCCGGAGCATCTTTTAAGCTGTCTTTTTCTACATTCAAGACGAATCGCTTTTTATTCGTGTCGAGAGTGAGTGCACCCCATGGCACAGCGAATAACTTTTCTCCCATGCCTAGAAATGAGCCGAATGAGAGGACGGTATAACTCACCTTGCCATTGGTGACATCAAGCATGATTTCTTTGATGTCCCCGAGGCTTTCTTCTTTATGATTGAACACGTCATTACCAACTAAAGTCTCTGCGCCCATCAGATGTGGTCCTGGACCACTTAAGTTGTCTTTGTAGATGCCCATCGTATCGCGTGTTGTATAGTTCATTATTAGCTCCTAGAGAAAGGACTTGCCGTCGAACGGGGGTGTTGACGCAAGTTTGAATGACAGCATATCTCAGGCAAATCGGTGACTCGGTGCGCTAGCACACTCTGTAAAGATTCCTCAAAGAGGGTAGAGCTCTAGGCGGAGGTTCAATGGGTTTTTAGGCTTGCAGCCTACTGTTTTTAGGAAAGTCGCACGATGATATTGATTTCGGCAAAGCCTTCAAATAGGCGCTATGTGCGATACCGTACAGTCTAATCCAAGGTCTTCGTTATACTTTTAACTCACGAACCAACATCTTTGGATCTCGCCATGCCCTTAGTTTCAAAGTTTCATAGTTCTGACAAGAGCTCTGACAAAAGTTCTGACCAAAGCTCCCAGCAACCTACGGGAAACCATTTCCTTAATCATTTGCCCGTAACTATCCAGCAACGGCTGTTCGAACATATGGAACTCGTTGAGTTACCTTTGGGGACAGTGCTTTATGACGCGGGTGAAGTCATGCGCTATGTGTACTTCCCCACCAATTGCATTGTCTCTTTGTTATACGTTACCGAGAACGGTTCGCAGGCTGAAATTGCGGTCGTTGGTAATGATGGTTTCGTGGGGATGTCCCTCTTGATGGGCGGAGAAAGCACCATTAGTCGCGGGATCGTGCAAAGCGCAGGCTACGCCTACCGTATATTGGGCTTGCGGATGAAAGCTGAATTTAATCGCCACGGAGAGCTGATGGATTTGACGCTCCGTTATGCTCAGGCGCTTATTACGCAAATGGCTCAAACTGCCGTTTGCAATCGGCATCACAGTATCGAGCAACAGCTTTGTCGCTGGTTGCTGTTGTCGCTGGATCGCCTGAACGACAATCACCTTGTGATGACTCAAGAGCTTATTGCAAATATGTTGGGTGTTCGTCGTGAAGGGGTGACGGAAGCGGCGGGACGTCTGCATACAAAACAGGTCATTGATTACAGTCGTGGCCATATTGTAGTGACCGACCGACCAAAGCTAGAGAGTATTTGCTGCGAATGTTATAGCGTGGTGAAAGCAGAGACAGACCGCTTGCTTCCATACTGTCCTCATAAAACCTAGTGCGACCTTGTAAGCCTTTGGGGGATGCGTGTTATAGCGCACATAGCTATGCATCCCTTTTCCGTATACTTCAGATTCAAGGCTGCTGAGCACCCGTCTTGCGCCATGCTGGCATAGCCTGTGCTGAAGGTCATTCCCGTGTCTATGTTAGAAAATACAGCAATTACGAACCATTTGGTTGAACTACTTCCTGCCCGCGAGCGACAGTTGCTCGTGAGTCATTGTGAGGTGGTGCAACTGCAATTCGGTGATGTTCTTTGCGAATACAACCAGCCCTATCAGTTCCTCTATTTCCCGATGAGTGGCTTTATCTCGCTCGTCACCAAACTCTCGGGTCATAAGCCATTGGAAATGAGCGTTATAGGCAATGAGGGCATGCTGGGCGTGACCTTGGTGCTGGATGTTGCCAATGCTCCCATGCAAGCGGTTGTGCAAGGAAAGGGCACAGCGTTGTGTATCAAAGTAGATGAATTACAGCATGTGCTTGAGCAATGTCCGCAGCTTCGACATGTACTCAAACATTACCTGTTTATTCTGATTGAACAATTATCACAAAGTGCCGCATGCGCACACTTTCATGAGCTCGAGCAAAGATTGGCACGTTGGTTACTCATGAGCCAAGACCGTGCCCATAGTCATGAGTTTTTTCTTACCCATCAGTTCTTAGCAGATATGTTGGGCGTTCGCCGCAGTGGCGTGTCAGTGGCGGCAGGTGCGATGCAGAAGAATCACCTGATTCGCTACAACCGCGGCAAAATAACTATTACCGACCGCAAGGCGTTAGAGCATATGAGCTGTGAGTGTTACCAAGATGGTATTGACGAATATCAGCGGTTGCTGGGCAAACTGACACCCGATTCGGCACGCCAGTTACTCACAGAGCAAGGTGCACCCTAAAGTCTTGTTTCATCCTAAATCGCAGCCTTATTCACTCGTTTGCGCTTTACACTTTCTTGTCACTTGGGGGCATTAGCTAGGTGCGCTAGCGAAGCGACCCTACCCTAATCTGAGTGTAATTTGAAACTTCATCCTGAATTCCGGAACTTGTGGTAATTCAGACCCTTCTCGGTAATTTTACTGCGGGAGGAAAGCTGTGATGAAGCAGTTATGTCGGCGATCCAGTGCCTGATAGGAAGCCGACGCAAAGGAGATTCACATGAAAAAGTTACATTCATTAGCTTTTTACGCTCTGGTTACTCCAGTGCTTACATTCGGTGCAGGCTCAGTATTAGCGCAATACTCGGTAGACCAGTCTGCAAGTTCTTCAGAAGTGGGCTATCAACTTGGCCAGGCCGCGACCAAAAACGCAGCCACTCGTGATCAACGTGCGCAGTCTCGCGAGCAACACCGGGGCTATGTTGACGCAGTACCATTGAATGGTACCCATGCGAGCAAGCTCATTGGTACTAAAGTACGTACCCGCAGCAATGAAGATATCGGCTCAGTAGATGACCTGATTCTTGATGAGCATGGCAAAGTTGTGGCCATTATTGTCAGCGTGGGTGGCTTCTTAGGTGTTGGCCAAAAAGATGTTGCTATTGGCTGGGGCAACCTGACACGCTCAGGAACCGCTGATAAGCCAGAGCTGCGTGTTGATGTATCCCGCGCCGACCTGAATTCAGCGCCCGAGTTTTCCAAACGCACACAAGCGAGTACTGCAGGCAATCCACGGAGCACACCGGACCAGTCTCGCAATACTCACCGTGGCCATATTGCTGGAGTTCCGGCGCATGGTTATCACACGAATAGTTTGATCGGCGCGAAAGTGAATAGCCGTGATAACGAAAATGTTGGGTCGGTAGACGATCTCCTCATCGACGCAAATGGTCAAGTCGTGGCGATTATGGTCGGTGTTGGCGGATTCTTGGGGATGGGGCAAAAGGATGTTGCTATCGGTTGGGGCAATGTGACTCGCACAGGCACCGCTGATAACCAAGAGATACGTGCTGATGTAACCCGGGACGCGCTCCGTGCTGCACCGAAGTTTGGTGGTAGTAAGTAAGCGCTCACATGCACTAGTTGCATGATGATTTTTGCGGTAGGGGTGCAAGCCTCTACCGTTTTTTTTGGATTGAAGCTGGAATAAAGAAAGAAGAGTTAGCGTGTGAGAACTAAGCAGGTTGTTAGCGGCGGAATGCGCAAAAAAAAGAACTCAGCAAGAGCTGCTGAGTTCGATTCCGCGTGATGAATTACGCTTTTTTACCAGGAACCTGCATAGGCTTCTTCTGGTCTGATTGACCAGGTTTAGTCTGTTGTTGCTGACCTGGCTTGCTTGGCGCGTTAGCACCTTGATTTTTTTGAGTATCCATAACGTTATCTCCTAGGGTTTTTGGTAAGCGCCACTTAATTGTGACGCTTGCTAGGAGTATAAAGAACCTCCGTATCAAGGTATGTGCGGTACCTCACGCAATTCGGGATGAGTAGAAAATTTCTGAACCCACAGGTCAATTGCTGAATTCATCGGTATTTGCTCGCACCCGCATTTTCTTGCGCTAGGTTTTGTGCATGGTGGCACAACAAGGGTGAGTGAATGGGGTTTGCGGTGGTGTTTACGCGCGCGCAGGTGGGTATTGAAGCGCCGGAAGTCAAAGTGGAAGTGAACCTTGCGAAAGGGATGCCAGCCTTTCAGATCATTGGTATGCCCGAAACCACAGTGCGGGAAGCGAAAGACCGAGTACGCACGGCGCTCATTAACTCTGGTTTAGAGTTCCCAGTGGCGCGTATTACCGTAAATTTGTCGCCAGCGGAGTTACCCAAACAGGGTGCACGCTTTGATTTGGCTATTGCGCTTGGCTTGTTGGCGGCCCAAGGACAGCTGTCGACAAAGTTACTCGATACCTTCGAGTGCTATGGCGAGCTGGCGCTTGATGGCCGCATACGCCCCATTGCTGGCGCGTTGCCTTCACTGATGGCAGCACAAAACGCGGGCCGGTTCGCCATGATCCCACCTGACAATAGTGCAGAAGCGTCGCTGTTACGAGAACGCTGCGCAATACCGGTGACTGACCTAAAAGCGGCAGTGGCGCATCTAGAGCATCAAGAAGTCCAAGGCTTTGTGGAACCCGCGGAATTGGCTATTCATACGCAGTATCATGGGGATATTGCGGAAGTACAGGGTCAATCATTGGCGAAACGCGCGCTACTGATTGCTGCCGCCGCCGGTCACCATGTCTTGTTTGTAGGGCCGCCAGGCACAGGTAAAACCATGCTGGCGCGTCGTCTTGCCGGTTTAATGCCACCGCTTTGCCAAGATGAAGCGCTAGAAGTGGCAGCCATACACTCGCTCTCCGGCCAACGCTTCGATTTAGCCCAGTGGCGGCAACGTCCGTTCCGGGCTCCGCATCATAGCTGCTCGGCGGCGGCTTTGGTGGGAGGCGGTTCTTCAATCCCCCGTCCCGGAGAGATTACTCTCGCGCATCGGGGAATCCTATTTCTTGACGAACTGACGGAAATGCCAAGATCCGTACTCGACTCACTTCGCGAGCCTTTGGAATCAGGACACGTGCAGATTAGTCGAGCGCGTCAAACCGCCATGTACCCCGCGCGATTTCAGTTGGTTTGTGCGCTCAATCCGTCGCCCTGTGGGCAGTTCGATGGTGACTTGAGTTCCGCCCGTTCAACGCCCGATCAAATCCTCAATTACTTAGGAAGATTGTCTGGCCCGTTCCTTGACCGCATTGATTTACAGGTGGAAGTGCCACGGCAACCGGACGCGTTGAGGCGAGTCAACTTGCGTAAAGTAAATCCTGAAGATCGCACCGACGCCTTAGCGGAACGCGTTGCGACCATACGAGATCTGCAGTGGGCTCGCCAAGGTTGTTTAAATCGCGATATTCCAGTTACGGCATTAGGCGAGCTTTGCACGCTTAAAGAGGAAGACCATGACTTTCTCGTGACGGCGATGGAGAAGTTGCAGCTTTCTCATCGAGCCTATCATCGAACGCTTCGAGTCGCGCGAACCATAGCGGACCTCGAATGCGCCGAACGTATAGAACGGCCACACTTGGGAGAGGCCATGAGTTACCGGGCATTGGATACCCTTCTGAATCGGCTGCGAGAGCTTTAGGCGTTCGCCCACAGGGCTTATCTATGTTAGCCTTTAGCTTATTTTTCGAGAAGCGAAAGGAACCTGTTTCATGCCTATACAGCAACGCTTAGTTTGGTTGGGATTGGCCGCACTGACATTAACAGTACCGATTTGGTTTGACGCGGTATTGACCCCAAGCGACAAATTGTTTTTCTGGCGCTGGACCGAACAGCAAATGCAATTTGAGAGCATGATTGCGATCATGTTTTTAGTGTCTGCTGCCGTTGGTTTTTTCTGCTTCTGGCGCGGTGCAAAAGACTGGGATCAATGGCCCATTTTGCGCATTGGTTTGTGGATTTGGGTCGCGCTCGTCACTTTGTTTGTTGGTTTCAGTCTGTATATGTACAGCTTGGGGCAGCAAACGGAAGTCGCCACCTACGAAGGCGACCGCTTTGAGGTGCGGGCCATTAAAACCGAGTCTGGTTATGCGGAAGCACCATGGTTACTGGTGGTGATGAGCTGTGACCGTTCGGCACTATATCAGCGTGTGATTCAAGTGGACCGTTTTATGGGAGGCGACGACGTGCGCCTGACGCCAGAGAATGACATGTTACTCGTGGAATACACGAACGAAGGCCGCACCTTGCACGAAGTTACACTCGACCTCGACAGCCTGCATCGCCAGTGCCTGCGCGGCGAGTCACCACGTCCAGAAATGTAAGGCAGTATAGCTACATTGGCGTACAAAAAAGGGCGAAATCATTCGCCCTTCTTCATATCAAGAAACACACGCCGTCAATTAGAATTGATATTGATAGTCGTCTTCCCAGCCCCAAGGCGCTGGTGGTGTTTCCACTGGTGTGCTCAGATCCACGTCCACTTGGAATTCGCGGTCGTCACGGACAAGGCGGTAGCGCAGCGTGTTGCTGTCTGGGAATTTCACAATCCAGGTGTTGTCGATAGACGCAGTTAAACCATGCTCAGCGAACAAAATACGGCTGAAATCGTCGGCTGGGAAGGATTGGGACACCGCAGTACCCGGATTGAAAGTCGACCCGCCATACCAAGTAACAGGGTCATGGCTGCCATCTTCTAACCTGTGGTCATGCTTCAGAGTTAGGCCAGTAGCGGTGCGAATGAAGACCCAAGTCCGCGAGTGATCGTCGCCTACGTGCAGTGGCACACGAATACGATTCTCATGGCACTCTTTCACTTCAATCACGATACGGCTGTTAATCCACTCGTCGTCTAGCGCTGGATCGCCAATGCTCACTGCTCCTTCATAAGAATTTCCACAATGTGCGGCGAGGGCGTTAAAAAAGGCATCTCGGGGATCTTCATCGGCAGGGGTACAAGCTGCCAATACGGCAACGGATAGCGCGCCCATTCCAAGTAATGCGATACGTTTCATGCGTGATCCTCAGTTGCGACTTCATAGTAAACAACCATTCTAACCAGAAATGAGCCGCGACAAAAGTCGATGGATCTATCTTAGAGCTTACTGGCATGGATTGGCAGTGCCCGCTCTAGTATCATAGGCGGCAAAATGACCGTGGCACTCCTGCGATTTGGTCGCAGCGATTGTGCCTTTAGCGAAGAAGGTAACTTCATGAACGTATTTCAAAATGCGCTGGAAATGATCGGCAATACCCCCATGCTACGGGTAAATAATATGGATACAGGTCCGTGTGAACTGTATCTCAAGCTGGAAATTCAGAATCCAGGCGCATCCATTAAAGACCGTATTGCAGTGTCGATGATCGCAGCGGCGGAGCGTTACGGCAAAATCAAGCCAGGCGACACGTTAATTGAAGCCACTGCAGGCAACACGGGTTTGGGTCTTGCATTGGTTGCCGCGCAAAAAGGCTACAAGCTGATTATTGTGCTGCCAGACAAAATGTCACGTGAAAAACTTTATAACTTGCGTGCGCTGGGTGCCGAAGTGATCGAGACCCGGTCAGACGTACAAAAAGGGCATCCTGAGTACTACCAAGATCTTGCTTTACGTTTGGCCTCTGAGCGTGGCGCGTTCTACATCAATCAGTTTGAGAACCCAGCGAATGTGCAGGCTCATTACGAAACCACTGGCCCTGAAATTTGGCAACAGATGGACGCGAAGCTCGACGCTTTCGTTTGTGGTGTTGGCTCAGGTGGAACGCTCACCGGCGTGGGTCGTTATTTACGTGAGCAGAAGTCAGATATCGATTTGGTGCTGGCCGATCCTGATGGGTCTATTTTGGCGCCACTGATTAATGAAGGCAAAGAAGTTGAAGCGGGAAGCTGGCGTGTCGAAGGGATTGGCGAAGACTTTATTCCGGTGATCTGTGAGATCGCATTGGCAGGTCAAGCCTACTCCATTTCCGATAAAGAGAGCTTTGCAGTAGCGCGCGAAGTGTTGCTCAAAGAGGGCATTATGGTCGGTTCGTCGAGCGGCACATTGATCGCTGCGGCGCTGCGCTACTGCCGAGAGCAAACCACGCCGAAACGCGTGGTAACGCTGGCCTGTGACACCGGCTGTCGGTACTTGTCCAAACTATTCAATGACGAGTGGCTTGCCGCTCAGAACTTAGACTAAAGAACTCAGATTAAGAAGGTAAATGATCATGCGCGATACTTCTCGCTTAGGCTTTGCAACGCGTACTATTCACGGCGGTCAGGAACCTGAACCTGTTACTGGCGCGGTAATGCCGCCAATCGTGACAAGCTCGACCTATATTCAGAAAAGTCCTGGTGTACATGCGGGCTTTGAATATTCGCGTTCACACAACCCGACGCGTTTTGCGTGGGAACGCTCTGTGGCGAACCTGGAAGGTGGCACTCACGGCTACGCTTTTGCGTCGGGCATGGCGGCCACGTCGACTATTCTCGAAATTCTTGATTCAGGTGACCACGTGGTTGCCATGGACGATCTTTACGGCGGTAGCTTCCGCTTATTCGATAAAGTGCGCGAGCGTTCCGCGGGGTTGCAGTTTAGCTATGTCGATTTGGCAGACCTCAGCGCCTTTGAAGCGTCATTAACAGCAGAAACGCGCATGGTGTGGATTGAAACACCGAGCAACCCCATGATGAAGTTGGTGGATATCGCTGCCATTGTGAAAATCGCGCGGGCCAAGCGGGACGACATGATTGTAGTGGTGGATAACACCTTCGCGACGCCTTATAACCAGCGTCCACTCGAGCTCGGTGCGGACATTGTGATGCATTCCGCGACTAAGTACTTAAACGGTCACTCCGATATGGTGGGTGGTATTGCGGTGGTTGGTGAGCGTGCGGATCTGGTCGAGAAAATGACTTTCTTACAGAATGCCGTTGGCGCTATTGCGGGTCCTTTTGATAGCTATTTAGCCTTGCGTGGTGTGAAAACGCTAGCTCTGCGCATGCGTCAACACAACGAAGCCGCGCTTGAAATCGCCCAATGGCTCGAAGCCCATCCACGGGTGCGCAAAGTGATTCATCCTGGCCTTGCAAGCCACCCGCAGCATGAATTGGCAAAGCGCCAAATGTCCGGTTTTGGCGGCATGATTTCAATCTTCCTCGAAGGCGACTTAGAGAGCGCGCGCAAATTCCTTGAGGCGGTGGAGATTTTCGCACTGGCAGAAAGCCTGGGTGGGGTTGAGAGCTTAATCGAGCATCCAGCGATTATGACTCATGCGTCTATTCCTAAGGAAAACCGTGAGAAGTTAGGAATTCATGACAATTTCGTGCGTATTTCCGTGGGTATCGAAGATGTTGCCGACCTAATCGCTGATCTTGATCAAGCTTTGGCGCAAATGTAATGAGCGTTCGCCCATTTCATCTCGCAATTCCTGTGGATAATCTGGCCAATGCACGTCGCTTTTACGGTGATGTGCTTGGCTGCGAGCAAGGACGTGCGTCAGACCATTGGATCGACTGGAACTTCTACGGTCATCAACTTGTAACGCATGTGGCGCCCGATCGGCTGTTACCGCCGGCCCATAATGCCGTCGACGGTCATCAAGTGCCGGTGCCGCACTTTGGCGTGGTGTTAACCATGGACGCATGGCAAGTTCTTGCGGACAAGGTGAAGCGTGCTGACATTGAGTTTGTGATCGAGCCTTATGTGCGTTTTGCGGGGCAGCCGGGTGAACAAGCCACGATGTTCTTTTATGACTTCTCTGGAAATGCACTAGAGTTCAAAGCTTTTGGCGACGATAGCCAGATTTTCGCGACTTAATTAGCGAATTTTCAGGCGGGTTAGTCGTCAAACACAATAAACTCGCGCAGGGCAGCCATAGTAAGGCACGAATGCGCGGGTACAATCACCAGCATATCGCCCAATTTCAGTTCACGAATCATATTCGCAGGTAGCGCCACTTTGCCGTGCTCTTGAGACAATCCAATGAGTTCACCTTGTCCCAGTGGTGCGCCCCAGCCGCGATCCGTTTTATTCATGACTTGACCGTACACCGGCCGCTCACCCACGAGCGCAAAATCCTTACTAAAGTGAACAGCACCACCATGCACAACCACTTCGCCGCGCTCGGGATAGCGAGCAATCACTGGGCAAGCGACGGCAGCCGCAATGTCTTGCCAATCGCAAGAGCCAATCAAGCGTTGCTGTAAGTCATAAAACACATAGTTGCCCGGGCGAATTTCATGAGCACCGGGGAACCGGTCCATGCGGCTACAAGTCGGAGTATCGCCGACAGAGATCCAAAGCCCACCGGGCCATTGCATGGTATCGAGCAGCTCTTTTAGGCGACTCGAACTTTCGTGGTGAACGGCTTGAATGCCGGCGTCGTCATGACTTTTATAGCTGTGCCCACTATGCACCATCAGACCTAATCGCTGGGCTTGAGTCAGGGCTTGCGCTGCATCCAACATGCGGCGAATGCGAGCATGTTGTTGCCAAGATATGCCGGTGCGTCCGTAACCCGTGTCCACTTCAATCATGAGTCGAAACGGTGCGTTCATGCGCTCGAGCAGTTCAATGGCGTCTTCATGCTCAATAGTGATGGTGAGCGTTACGCGGCTCGCAAGGCTATTTAACGCCGGCAGTTCCCGCGGATTTATCGGTATGGCTAGGTGAATGTCTTGCCACCCCGCGTCAGCAAACTGTTGCGCCATTGCGAGCGAAGAAACCGCGATGGGGGTGCTATCCGCTGGGCCAAACCATTTGCCGATAATCGGCGACTGATGGGTTTTGAAATGTGGCCGTAAGCTTACCCCAGCGCTCTGCGCTTTGGCTTGCATGGTGGCAATATTGCGTTGTGCGCGGCCCTTGTGAATGAGCAAGGTCGGGCCCGTTAAGGTACTCCAATTAATCTTCATAGGTTGAGCTCCAATCCTTGCACGGGCCAAGGGAGCTGAGTCACATCGACGTTGCCCCCACTGAGAATAAGACCAATGTGCCGGTCACGAAACAGTCCTGGGTAGCGCAATACTGCGGCAAGCACAGTGGCCGATGAGGGCTCCACAATCACTTTCAGCTCTTGCCATAAGAGCTGCATGGCTTGTGCTACCTCGGCATCTGTAATGCGTAGAATCTCGGATACATGGCTTTGAATAATCGGAAATGTGTAATCACCTAAGCGCGTGAGCAGGCCATCGCAAATGCTGTTGGGGCCGCGTGCAGGCTCTATTTTACCACTTTGCAGTGATGCCCAGGCGTCATCCACGGTTTCTGGTTCTGCTGCGTATACCGGCAGGTCTTGGCTGTGTCCCACCATACTGGTACCGGCAAGCAAACCGCCGCCGCCCACAGGCGTCATCAAACAATCCAGATCCGGGTAGCTGCGAATCAGTTCGAGTGCGGCGGTACCTTGCCCGGCGATAATCGCGGGGTGGTCATAGGGCGGTACAAAAATCGCATCGGTGGTTTTGTGCCAATCAGCGGTAATGGCTTCACGGGCTTCCATACCCGGCTCGATTTCCGTAATCTCGGCACCATAGCGCGCAATATTAGCCTTTTTCAGCGGCGGCGCGGTGCGCGGCACAGCAACCCGCACGGGAATGTTCAAGAGCTGGCCAGCATAAGCGAGGGCTGCGCCATGATTGCCTGAAGAGACTGTAAATACGCCGGCTTCGCGCTCTTCTTTGGTGAGTTGCAATAAGGCGTGGCACGCGCCACGAAATTTAAATGCACCAGTATGCTGGAGATTTTCACATTTAAACCAGAGCTGTGCACCGGCTAAACGATTGAGCTCTAAGCTATGCAATACGGGCGTATGAACGATATATGGCTCGATCAGCTGACCGGCGCGATGAATTGCGTCGAGGTTGAGTGCGTCAATCCCTGCTGCATGCTGCCATCCGGTCACGTTTTCCTGCCCTTGTCACTGGTCGTGAATTCATCAAAAGAGTACACTATGCGCATTGCTTCACGCCAGTCTATTGCACTTGTGCTCGCAGGGAAAATTGCCGCCTGTGTAAAGACCTTCAGGAGAACACCATGGATATTTGGACGGCCTCAATTACCTTACTGTTGATTATGAACCCCTTGGGTAATTTACCGATCTTTATCTCGGTGCTACGCCATGTGGAACCCAAGCGTCGGCGCGTGGTTTTGGCGCGTGAACTGATTTTCGCGTTGATCTTCATGCTGCTGTTTCTCTATTTGGGAACCAGCCTGCTGTCGTCTCTCGGGCTACGACAAGAAGCCGTGAGTATCGCGGGTGGTATTATTCTCTTTATTATCGCTCTGCGGATGATTTTCCCGCAGCCAGGCGGCGTGCTTGGTCTACCCGCGGGCGACGAGCCATTTATCGTGCCGCTCGCCATTCCACTCATTTCTGGTCCATCGTTGTTTGCGTCGCTGCTACTGTTAGCGAACCAGTCACCCGACCGTATGCTCGATTGGACTCTCGCTGCTGCCGTCGCTTGGTTGATTTCAGCGACTGTATTGATGTTTAGCAGCGTCTTCTTACGTGCATTAGGTCAGCGCGGGCTGAACGCAATCGAACGGCTCATGGGGATGATCCTCGTCATGATTTCGGTGCAGATGTTCCTCGACGGCATCATGAAATATGTTGAACAGGGTGGGGTGTAAGCATGGCACGTAAAACATTGTTTCAACGGATTCGTCACATGGACAGCGCTCATCAAGCTGTCTTGGCCGCTTACCTATGTGAGCGCTTACTACCGAATTATGAGCTATTCGCAAAGCTTACTGGCACCGGAGAGGTGCGTTTTCTGCGCGGTGCGCTGAATGCTGTGTGGGACAAATTAGGCACGAAACAAAACACTGATTGGGAGCGCTGGCAGGAAAAACTGGAGTCAGTAACTCCCGATGCTGCTGAGTTCGATGTGCTTGGGGTGTATCCGGCAATTGCCGCTTGCACCGCTATTAGCTGTCTACTGCAAGGGATTGCCGACAAAGAAACGGCACCTTTTTTAGATGTAGCGAAGATTTCCCAAGGCTCAGTCGCTCATTACTTGGAACTTGGTGAGTTTGCGGATATTGAAGACGCAGACGACCGTGCGGTAGCAATTGAAGAGCACCCGCTGATGGCGTACGAGCGTGAAACGCAAGATGCCATGGTGGAGTTTCTCGGCGAAAATGAATTGGTCACAAAAGAGCTCGTGCGTGAAGTTCGTGCTATCGCACGTGCGGAAGGGCACTCGAATCTGGGATTAAGCTAGCCTGGAAGTTTGAATAAACAAGCACGAACTTGGCCGGCGGCTTTTTCACGATGCAGCTGCCAATGCGCAGGTGTTTGATACTGGGCGTCGACTTCTGTTTCGATATAAACCCAAGCGCCCGGATTGAGCCAATGCTCCTGATTTAACGCATCTACTGCTTTTTGCACAAACCCATGGCCAAAGGGCGGATCTAAGAACACCACATCGAAGGGCCCACCGGTCGCGCTGAGATAGAGCAGCGCGTCACCTTGAATCACGTCGGCTTCTGTTGCCAGAGTGCGGAGATTTTCGCGTAGTTGGCGAAACGCGGGGGTCGCGGCCTCTACGAAAGTCACCTGTGCTGCGCCGCGAGATAAGGCTTCGAGACCTAGACTGCCTGTTCCCGCGAATGCGTCTAGAACCGCCTTGCCCTGCAATTCGAACTGTAGCCAATTAAATAATGTTTCCCGCAGCCGATCCGTGGTGGGCCGTAAACCGGTTAAATCAGGCACGGGCAACTTACGGCCACGCCAACGCCCGCCGATAATACGGATTTTACCGTCTGCAGCAGACTTAGAGCGGGCGGAGACTTTGGGGCCGGGAGTAGCGCGCGGTTTGGGTGCCATGGGGAACTCGTTGCTTATCAAAATTGCTCGAATGAGTGAATTGTACATGACTCCTAGCGTTTTGCAGGGATCAAAAAACCAGCAGTCCCGTTAACAGCCTGTGACCCCCGTGTTAAACTTCTTCTTTTAGCGGAATTGAAGTCAATCATGAGCGAGAAAGGTTCGTTATTTTCATCTTGGTTTAAGCGTTCAAAGGACGCTGAGCAGACCCCTGCCGAGGCTCAACCAGAAGCGCCCGAGTCTTCTTCAGAAGCACCCATATCGCCGCCTTCGGCAGTGGATGACTGTGCGACAGTGACGGCCGAAGCGCATGCCAAGCGAGAACAGTCCAACCGAGAAAAAGAGGCCGAGCGTCCGGCCCGCAAGGGCTGGTTGCAGCGTCTGCGTGATGGTCTGAAAAAGACCTCAAGCTCTCTAGGCAGTGGGCTCAGTAGTCTGTTTTTGGGCAAGAAAATCGATGACGAACTCTTCGAAGACTTAGAAACACAACTGTTGCTGGCAGATGTTGGTGTAGAAACTACGTCACGGATTATCCAGCAGCTGACTGAACATGCTTCGCGTAAAGACCTGCAAGACGCCGAAGCGCTCTACGACAAGCTAAAAGAAGAGTTAGCTAAAGTATTAACGCCCGTCAGTCAGCCGTTGGTGATTCCAACCGACCACCAAGGACCTTTCGTTATTCTCATGGTGGGTGTGAACGGCGTGGGTAAAACCACGACCATTGGTAAGTTGGCACGTCAGTTCAAGTCCGAAGGTAAATCTGTCATGCTGGCCGCTGGCGATACTTTCCGTGCCGCAGCAGTCGAGCAGCTGCAAGTTTGGGGCGAGCGCAACGACATTCCGGTGATTGCACAGCATACTGGCGCAGACAGTGCGTCGGTATTGTTCGACGCGGTCGAGGCGGCAAAGGCGCGTAAAGTGGATGTGTTGATTGCGGACACCGCAGGACGTTTGCAGAACAAATCCAACTTGATGGAAGAATTGAAGAAGATTGTGCGGGTCATGAAGAAACTCGATCCGGCCATGCCTCACGAAGTCATGTTGACGCTTGATGCAGGCACCGGTCAGAATGCCATGAACCAAACCAAGATATTTAATGAAGCGGTCGGTCTCACCGGACTGGTTATGACCAAATTGGATGGTACCGCGAAAGGCGGCGTTATATTTGCTTTAGCGGATCGTTTTGGTATTCCTATTCGCTATATTGGTGTCGGCGAGCAGCTTGATGACCTTCGTCCATTTACCGCTGAAGAATTTGTACAGGCACTTTTCACCGACGACAAGGAAAGCGATAACGCATGATCCGCTTCGATCAGGTCAGTAAAACCTACCCAGGTGGCTTTCAGGCACTGAACCAAGTGACCTTTGAGCTGAATGCTGGGGAAATGGCGTTTTTAACGGGCCACTCGGGTGCCGGCAAAAGTACCTTATTGCGTTTAATTGCCTTGATGGAGCGCGCAAGTGTGGGTCGCGTCATGATCAATGGTCATGATTTGCGCAAAATCACGCGCCAACAAATCCCTTATCTTCGCCGTGATATCGGCATGATTTTCCAAGACCATCGCTTGCTGATGGAGAAAACTGTTTTCGATAACGTCGCCTTGCCGCTTTACATCGAGGGCTATACCCAAGGTGAAGCCCGTAAACGTGTGCAAGCGTCCTTGGAAAAGGTTGGCTTGAGCGGCAAAGAGCGCCATTACCCAATGATGCTGTCAGGTGGTGAGCAACAGCGTGTCGGTATTGCGCGAGCCATTGTGAATAAACCACCGCTCCTGTTGGCGGACGAGCCGACGGGAAACTTAGATCCCAAACTTTCAATGGATATCATGCGGTTGTTTGAAAGCTTCAATGAAGTGGGTGTGGCGGTACTGATTGCCACCCATGATCTAGGCCTTATTGCCCGTATGAAATACCGTACGCTCACCCTGAAAAATGGCCAGATGATTAATGATGGTCTGGCTAATAGCAGCACTGATCCGCTCATGGAGTCTGGACGATGAGTGCGCAAAAACGTCCTAATCAAGAGCAGCGCAGCGGCGCAAAGACGGTGAGCATTTCGCGCTGGCGTCGCTTTACCATGTTCTGGATTCACAATTTGCAGCAAGCGACGGGCAGCTTGGGTGAGCTATCTCGAAATCCTATCGCTTCCATTATGACCATTGCGGTGTTGGGGCTAAGCTTGACGCTTCCTTCTACCATGTATGTGTTGGTGAAAAATAGCGAAGCTGCCACTTCGGGTTGGGACAATGCTGCGGAAATTTCCTTGTCGCTACGGAAAGATTTGCAAACCTCTGAGATTGAAAATTTCGTTCAGCGCGTCGCATTGAAAGACCAAGTTGAACGCGTCACGCTGATCCCCCGTGATGAGGGGCTACGTGAATTCCGAGAAACCTCCGGGTTTGGTAGTGCTTTAGATTATTTAGACCGCAACCCTTTGCCGGATGTGCTGGTGGTTGTGCCAACAGTCGATTATCGGTCGGCAGATCGCGCCGCTGACTTATTGGCGCAGCTCTCGAACGAACGAGAAGTCAGTTCCGGACGGATCGATTTGCAGTGGTTAGAGCGGTTACAGGCATTAACCCGTTTAGTGGAAGATGTGTTGGGCGCCCTCGCCATTCTGTTGTGTGGTGCTGTGGTACTGATTGTTGGGAATACCATTCGACTCATGATTTTGAATCGGCGTGACGAGATTATTGTCATGAAGTTGGTCGGTGCCACTGACGGCTATATTCAGCGCCCATTTTTGTATACGGGCTTTTGGTATGGGGTACTGGGCGGCGTGATTGCGTGGTTTGCGACCCTACTATTAGTCTGGTGGATCAGTCGAGCCGTGACCCGTGTTGCCGAACTCTATGAAGGTAGCTTCCGCTTGGTCGGTTTGTCATTCACTGAGGTGTTGTTCCTGTGGGGCGTTGCTATCGGCTTGGGCTTATTGGGCTCTTGGGTTGCGGTACGCCGCCATGTGGCCGCCATTGAACCACGCTAGGGTGTCATTCGATTGTCATCCGAATCTGCTAGAATTTCGTAATTAAGTCTCGCAGCCCCCTGATTCTAGGGGGGTGAAAATACCCTAAGCACTGGGTAATTAAAGAAAAAGAAAATCCAGCATTAGCAATGCTTGCAAGCCTGCTTAGCTTTGCTAGAATGCTGTGTTCGCGCGGAACTTTTGCGCGCTGAATGACTCAAAAAAATGCCTGCTCGAAGAGAGGTTTTGTTTTAGTCATACATTCGCTTGAAGTGAGGTTTGTCCATGACTGCACAGATGAATTCAATGGCGCTAAGTGTGTCCCAGTTAAGTGTTCCTCAAACGGGAAGCTTAGAAGCCTACATCTCATCGGTAAATAGCATTCCGATGTTAAGTGCCGAGGAAGAGAAATCACTTGCTGAACGTCTTCAGCAAGATGGTGATTTGAGCGCAGCAAAACAATTAATCATGTCGCATTTGCGTTTTGTGGTGCATGTCGCCAGAGGATATTCTGGTTATGGTTTGCCCCAAGCTGATCTTATCCAAGAAGGTAACGTGGGTCTGATGAAAGCGGTCAAGCGCTTCGACCCAACTGTTGGTGTGCGGCTTGTTTCTTTTGCTGTGCATTGGATCAAAGCCGAAATTCATGAGTTCGTTCTGCGCAATTGGCGCATTGTGAAAGTCGCGACCACCAAAGCACAACGGAAACTCTTTTTTAACTTACGCAAGGCCAAAAAGCGTTTAGGTTGGTTCACGGGTGAAGAAGTGAACGCCGTTGCAAAAGAGCTGGGTGTAAGTCCGAAAGAAGTATTGGAAATGGAATCGCGAATGAGCGCCCATGACCAAGCGTTTGAATTGAGTTCGGACGACGATGATGCGCGCGAAAGCAGTAGCTTCTCGCCGTCACAATATCTTGAAGACAAAAGCTCTGACCTCGCGGAATCAGTTGAAGCGGAAAACTGGGAAGCACACGCGAACCAGCGTCTTCACTACGCCTTGTCGAGCCTTGACGAACGGAGCCAGCATATTGTGCGTGCCCGTTGGTTAGAAGACGGCAAAATGACACTGCAAGATCTGGCAGATGAATACCAAGTCTCTGCCGAGCGTATCCGTCAGCTTGAACAAAATGCCATGAAGAAACTGCGTCTGGCGATGCAGTAGCTCCATGGAGTGCCGAATGGGGTGTGGTGCTTGTTGCATCGCACCCTCCATTACTAGCCCGATTCCGGGCATGCCTCAAGGCAAACCCGCAAACACCCGTTGTATTCACCTCGATGAAAATCTTCTTTGCGCCATCTTCGCGCATCCTGATCGTCCGCAAGTCTGTGCTGAATTCTCAGCAATGCCCGATGTGTGTGGTTCAACACGCGATGAAGCGCTAATTCTCCTGACTCGGCTTGAACTGGATACGGCAAGTGATTGACCTTCAATCGACAGCAGCTTAACCTTGATTAATTAACATTTCTGTAACTAAACAAGGCGAGATATGCGCAACATGAACAGGGTCGGTTTACCGCGATGGCTTGCATACGCCATGCTGATGCTGTTTGCTGGCTTTGCGAGTGTTGCGAGCGCCAACTTTCCTCCTTTTTCGCCTCAGTTTGAGTCTATCGGTGACTCACAAAGTATTCCCGATAATGTGGTTACTTCGCTCGCAGAAGACAGCGTAGGGTTTCTCTGGATTGGCACCCCCGCAGGTTTAGTGCGCTACGACGGTTATCGCTTTCGACTGTATGCGAGCCATGTCACTGACTACAGCACCATTTCTGGCAATTTTGTGCGGGCGATCTTGCCGGGCGAGGAAGGAGGTTTGTGGGTCGCCAGTGAACCAGGGGGCGTGTCTTACTATGATCCCACCACCGACGCCTTTGTACGTTTACACTCCACAGATGAGATTTTTGCAGAACCGGCACTAGGGCGCGTCACGTCGCTCGCTCTCGATCAGGATGGCGATTTACTTTTTGGCACCACCAACGGTATCTACCGGGTGGCCTTTGATCCAACAGAAGGGGTGATTCGCTCACAAAAGTTGATTACCAACGGTCTGGATAATCCGTCCGTCAGAACCTTGCTAATGACCCCTGATGGACGCCTATGGGCTGGGACACGCAGTGGGCTGTATGTATTGGCAGACAACGGGGAGGCGTTTGAAAAGGCCGTTCAGGGCAACATTCTCGAAGAAGCCTCAATTCGCACACTCTATGCAGACGAGGCGCAACGTATCTGGATTGGTACGGAGAGTGTTGGAGCCTATCGATATTCACCTCAGTCGGGTGAAGTTCGGGCGATTCGTTCGTCCATTGAGGCAGGGCGTTCATCAACCGTAAATGCCATAGGACAACCTGCCGACAACGAGATCTGGTTAGCCCGCCATGCGGGAATTTTGCGTATTGATGCCGACACGATCGAGTTGCTCGGGGAAGTGGAGCATGACCCGTCCAACCGCTTTAGTTTGGCGAACAATGACGCACGCGCCATGTTGCAGGATCGGTCTGGCATTTTCTGGGTGGCGGGCTACGGTTCGGGTGTTCAGCGTGTTACCGGGCGGATGAATGGATTGTCCACCTTGCGCTTGAGTTTGCTTCAGCCGGGTTCACTGTCGGATGCAAATGTGAGTAGCATTTTGGAGCTCGAGCAAGGCCCCATCTTTATCGGGACACGGGGTAACGGTATTGATGTGTTTGAGCGTGGTCAAGGTGTCACACGTGGCTATCGACCGGGACCGGATCTGGGTGGCGGCTGGATAACCGCAATGACACAACGTGTCACGGATGACGTCTGGATTGGTGTGAATCCGGGACTTCTATATCGTTATCAGCCTTCATCTGGTGTGTTTACGAAGGTTACAGAACGAGACGGCATGTTTGAAGCAAATGTTCGGTTCCTCTTTACTGACAGCCAGCAGCAGGTGTGGATTGGCACCAATCAAGGTGTAGGTCTTTGGTCCCCTG
Source organism: Idiomarina sp. (assembly GCA_020831965.1). GTDB lineage: Bacteria > Pseudomonadota > Gammaproteobacteria > Enterobacterales > Alteromonadaceae > Aliidiomarina. The sequence continues at coordinate 88,439 of JAFIFP010000008.1, read as the reverse complement.
AAACCGCTGCAGTAGAGCGCCTCCCACTTTTGGATGGCGGCGAACTCGACGATGGTGTGAACAGTATCGTGGAGGGCCCTAACGGTGATATCTGGATTGGGACCGGAACATCGGGGCTGTATCGCGTAGAACAGGGTGCGTACCAACTCGAACATGTGCAGGGTGAGGTGGATTCGGGTGCAGATATTCGCTCGGTCAGTATTTTAGGCATGCTATGGGACTCGCAGGGACGGTTCTGGTTAGACAGCCCGGACGGTTTGCTGCGGGGGCACATTGGAACAGCACTTAGCTTTGAGAATGTCAGTGCTGCGCTTGGGGTAGGCGGTCGTCCACTCGGTGCCAACTTGATGGAAGATGACCAAGGCAGGATCTGGACGTCAGAGGCCTTATTTGTTCCTGACGAGCCACGAGTTCTATTTCTACAGCGGGCCGATGGCATTGATATTGGTACGCCTTGGTATCGCTCCTTTGCGAAAACTCATGACGGCATTCTGATGTTTGGTGGCAGCCAAGGGCTGCTCTTTATCGACCCTGTGCGCTTTGGGCCTTGGGATTATTTGCCGCCTACGGTCGTGACTGAGCTACGCACCAATGGCGTGATGCGTGCTCCCGGGCGCTTATCGGAGGGACTCCATTTATCCCCGCAAGAGCGAAGCTTCTCTGTGGAATTTTCGGCCTTGGATTATTCAGAGCCTGAACGCAATCAATACAAATACCTACTCGAAGGCTTCGACACGGACTGGATTCATGTGGATGCTTCTCGGCGGGTGGCGTCATACAGCAACTTATGGCCGGGCGAATATCGCCTGCTCGTTCGCGGCAGCAACCGTTATGGGGCTTGGAGTGAAGAGGTTCTAGAGCTGCCTATCGTGATTCTAGCTGCCTTTTGGCAGACTCCGGTTTTTGCCATTCTGGTAACAAGCCTACTGATTCTAATGTTTTACCTTTTTGTTCGTGCCCGCACACAGCGTTTGGCGAAGGAAGCGAAGCAACTTGAGCATTTAGTCAACGAACGAACGCAGGCCTTACAAGCTGCGCAGCGGGACCTAATGGAACGCGAGAAAATGGCCTCGCTCGGTGGCTTAGTTGCCGGCGTCTCCCATGAAATTAATACCCCCGTGGGCATTGCCGTAACAGCAGCCTCTACATTAGACGAGTTCACGCAGAAAATTTTGCGCCGAATGAACAGCGGCGAGTTAACCAAGCGTGAGTTTGAGCAGTATGGTGACAACGTAAGTGAGTCCTCACGCTTGATTTTAAGCAGCCTTGATCGTGCTCGAACTCTGATTGCGAGCTTTAAGCAAGTTGCCGTTGACCAATCGAGTCAGCAACGACGTGAATTTAGCTTGTGCGAGTTGTTGGAAGATATTAGTCATTCCCTTCATCCGATTTATGCCCGTGGTCATCATCAGTTTGACTTAGATTGCCCTGAAGAACTTATGGTGGACACCTATCCGGGAGCATTATTCCAGGTCATAAGTAACTTGGTCACGAATACGGTCACCCATGGCTTTACGCTCGAGAAACCGGGAGTCATTCGTCTGAAAGTTCGTCGAGAAGGCCAGAATGTAAGGATGATCTATCGAGATGATGGCCAGGGCATGTCAGCGGAGGTGTTGCAGCGCGCATTTGATCCTTTCTTTACCACGAAGCGCGGCGCTGGTGGTTCAGGTTTAGGCCTGCATTTGGTTTATAATTTCGTGACTCAGATCTTGGGTGGCACCATCGAACTGCACAGTGAGCCGGGTCAGGGGATCACCTGTACTATGGTGATTCCGCGGGTCGCGCCCGAGGTTAGCGAATCTTAAACAGGATGATTTGCGCTGTTAGCGCCGCATAAAAGTGGCGGGATTGACAGGGTCGCCACGATGGCGAATCTCAAAGTAAACACCGGGCTCACTCTGACCCCCACTTTGTCCGGCGAGCGCAATGGTGTCGCCTTGTCGAACAGGCTCGCCCACGTCATACATTAATGCTTGGTTGTAACCATAAAGGCTCATATAGCCTTCGCCGTGATCGACCACAATGACCAAGCCAAAGCCTCTTAGCCAATCGGAATAGAGTACGCGTCCGTCTGCAATACTTTGTACCGGCGCTTCTGCCTCTGTGTTCAGTACCACGCCTCGCCACTGCACTTGACTACTGCGTTGCTGGCCAAAACGATGACGCAACGTACCGCGCACCGGCCAACTGAGCTGGCCTCGTAAATTCGCCAGGCCGGCAAGGGTAATGTCGCTGCTGCGCAACACATCCGCGAGGGCCGCAAGAAGCTCAGTGAGTTCTTGCTCGCTTTGTAAGAGAGACTCTAACGCTACATTCTCGCTTTGCTGTTCTTGGCGCAATGCGGCTAAACGTGACTCTTGCTCTTGCTGCTGAGTCGCCAGAGTTCGCCGTTGTGCTTCTTGCTGCTCTCGCCGTTGAGCGAGTTGTTGCTGTTCTCGCGTCAAGGTGCGTTGCACTGCGAATAGCTCTTCCTCGGTAGCATGAAGAGTCGCAAGTTGCTCAAGGCGTGCATCATTTAAATGGCGATAGTATTCGAGCATCCGTTCAAAGCGCGCGGGATTCTCTTGATTCAATAACATCCGCAGGAAGTTGTAGTCGCCACTGCGATAGGCTGCTTCAATTTGATCCGCGAGCAGCTCGGCTTGCTGACGCAAAGACTGGGTGAGGGCTTCTTGTTCGCCCTCAAGTTCCCGAATGCGAGTTTGCGTGGCTTGAAGTTCACGTTCGGTGGTGGCAATGGCTTGTGAACTGCGGTTAATCTGCCGTTCCACGTCCTGCAATGCACGTTCACTGCCGGACAGCTGCTGTTGGCGGCGTTCGAGCTGCCGGCGCCGCTGCTGAATATCTCGCTGCAACTGCTGAAGTTGGGCTTCGGCTCGGGCTTGCTCTTCGCGCGCGTCAACTTGCTGGGCAACAGCAACGCTCACTCCCGCGGCACTGAGTGCCGCAGAGAGAAGGAGAGCGCTAAGCCGGCGACCCGCAGAATTCACGAAACTAGCCTTTGTCCGTAACGTGCATCAATACCTTACCGGTCATTTCCGGTGGTGTTGGCATGCCCATCAAATTAAGCATCGTCGGAGCGATATCCGACAAACGCCCGCCTTCAACAGGAGTGGCTTTGCGTCCCACATAAATGAGCGGTACAAGATTGCTGGTATGGGCGGTGTGAGACTGCCCCGACTGGTGATCTGCCATTTGCTCGGCATTCCCGTGATCTGCAGTAATCAGGCATTCACCGCCATGCTGTTGCAGCGCTGCGAGCACACGACCAATAGAACTGTCGACGGCTTCACAAGCTTTCACAGCTGCAGCAAAGTTCCCTGTATGGCCAACCATGTCGCCATTGGGATAATTACAAATAATTGCGTCGTAGGCACCGGCTTCGATAGCTTCAACCAGCGCGTCGGTGAGTTCCTTCGAACTCATTTCCGGTTGCAGGTCATAAGTAGCGACTTGCGGTGATGGAATCAAAATCCGATTTTCACCCGGAAACTCTTCTTCCCGGCCACCGCTAAAGAAGAAGGTCACATGCGCATACTTCTCGGTTTCAGAAATTCGTAGCTGTGTCTTGTGATGTTTCGCCAGCCACTCACCAAAAACATTTTCCAGAGATTCTGGTGGGAAGGCGACAGGTGCGTCGATGTCTGCTGCATATTCGGTCAGCATAACGAAACCGCTCAGCGCGATGGCGTTCCGTTTGAAATGCGAAAAGTGCGGCTCGACAAAAGCGCGGGTAAGCTCGCGAGCACGGTCTGCGCGGAAGTTCATAAAGAACACAGCATCGCCGTCTGCCACAGGTGTTTTGTTACCAATCCAGGTTGGCTTTACGAACTCATCGCTTTCGTCGCGCTTATACGCCGTTTCCAAAGCTGTGAGTGCTGAGTCGGCATAGTAAGGCGCGTCCGCTTCGGTGAGGAGCTTCCAAGCCTGCTCCACACGGTCCCAACGGTTGTCGCGGTCCATCGCAAAGTAGCGACCACACAGACTGCCGAAACGCGCCCCCGGAATTTTTTCGAAGGCGCTTTCGAACCGTTCAATGGAAGCGCCTGCCGAGCGGGGTGGGGTATCGCGGCCATCAAGGAAGGCGTGAATTAAAATTTCTTTTGCACCCCGTTGGTGAGCCAATTCTGCCATGGCCAACAAATGATCTTCGTGGCTATGCACCCCACCCGGTGAGAGCAACCCAAATAGGTGTACGCGCCCGGATTGTTTAATGGTCTTGTCGAGCGTTTCCGTGAGCACCGGGTTGGTGAAGAAATCGCCATCGGCAATGGCCTTGGTGATGCGCGTGAAGTCTTGGTACACAATACGGCCAGCGCCTAAATTGACATGGCCTACCTCAGAGTTCCCCATTTGCCCGTCTGGTAACCCAACGGCCATACCTGAACCATCAATTAAGGTGTGGGGCATACTTTTATAAAGCGAATCTAATACGGGGGTTTTAGCGTGAGCGATGGCGTTGTCAGGCGCAGTTTCCCGACTGCCCCAACCGTCCAGGATTAATAGTACTAGTGGGTGTTTGCGAGAGGTCGCTGTGGTCATGTCTACTCCTTGCGCTCAGCTTCACCAGATGCCCGAAAGCATCGCTCATAATTTCCGCGTAGTTTACTGTATTTACGGGTTTGACGCATCCGCAGGGATGATTTTTTGCTGATCCTGGGACAGAGAGTCGGTATACTCTCCCGCCTATCATTGAATTTCGAAGCAATGTGCTTCGTCAGTGACCGAGTTTAGGAAGTTGGGAGAGGTCATGACCGAGTTTTTACAGTTTGCAACTGAACATTATATTTTAAGCACACTCTGGATTGTGGTGTTCTTCCTGTTAGTGATGGACATCATGAAGCGCGGCTTGTCGGGCGTAGCCCGTCTGGGGCCACAAGAGGCAACTATTGCGGTAAACCGCGGTGGTGTATTTGTGGACGTTCGTAGCGTTGAAGAATTCACGCAAGGACACATTCACGGGTCGCGCCATCTGCCCTTAGAAAAAATTCGCGCTGGGGAAACGAAAACGCTTGATAAATTCAAGGACGCCCCCATTGTACTGGTATGCAACTATGGAAGTACCGCACAAACAGCAGCGGGACTACTGGAGAAAGCTGAGTTTTCGAAGGTGACTGTATTGCAAGGTGGAATGCAAGCATGGAAGGGCGCAAGCATGCCAGTCGCGAAAGGCGCTCCAACAGGTGCCGGTAGTAGCAAGAACACTAATAAGAAGAACAAGCGTTAATACCTTGTCCGAATTGAAATTAACTTACATTTACAGGTAATCCAACATGGCTGAAGAACAGCAAAACAATGCCGCCGCTCAAGGCGATGCGCAACAACCTCAGTTCGCTATCCAGCGTATTTTCATTAAAGATGTGTCTTTCGAAGCTCCAAATGCCCCTGCGATTTTCCGCAAAGAGTGGCAGCCAGCAGTTACTGTTGACATGAACGTCAGCAATACCAAACTGGACGAAGGTGTTTATGAAGTTGTTCTCACTTTGACAGTGAAAAACACTGTTGCAGAAGAAACAGCGTTCTTATGTGAAGTGGCACAAGCAGGTATTTTCAGCATTGGCGACAGCATCACTGAGCAGCAACTGCCAGGCGTTCTTGCGTCTTTCTGCCCGAACATCCTGTTCCCATACGCCCGTGAAACTATCGCGAGCCTCGTGAACAAAGGAACGTTCCCACAACTGAACTTGGCGCCAGTCAACTTTGACGCAGTCTTTGCTCAGCACGTTCAGCAGCAACAGCAGGCTGCTGACCAGGGACAAAAACTCGACGCATAAGGCGAGAGTATGACAACAGCAGCGAATAGCGCAGTAGTCACAGTATTGGGGGCGGGGTCTTATGGCACCGCCCTTGCTATCTGTGTTGCCAGAAAAGGCGTAAAAACCTTACTTTGGGGACGGGACAGCCAAGCCATGGAAGCCATGGCCAAAGCCCGTTGTAATGAACGCTATCTTCCTGATGTTACCTTCCCAGATTCGCTTGAGCCGGTGTCCGACTTAGCTCATGCAGTGAAGGCATCAAGAACCATTCTTGTTGTTGTGCCGAGTTACGGCTTCTCCGATGTGTTAAAGCAAATTAAGCCTAATTTGTTACCCGATGCACGAGTCGCTTGGGCCACCAAGGGCCTTGAGCCAGAAACGGGGCGCTTGTTGTCAGACGTTGCACTCGAAATTCTCGGTCCCGACCGCCCCCTCGCGGTGTTGTCAGGCCCAACCTTTGCGCGTGAAATGGCGCAAGGTATGCCAACCGCGATTGCGGTGGCGGCAACGCAACCAGCGTTCGTCGCAGAGCTTTCCGAAACCTTGCATTGTGATAAGTCCTTCCGTGTTTACTCGAATGACGACTTTACCGGCATGCAGTTAGGTGGTGCCGTGAAGAACGTCATTGCTATTGGTGCGGGTATGGCTGACGGTCTGGGTTTTGGTGCCAATACGCGCACTGCACTGATTACCCGTGGTCTTGCAGAATTGACGCGACTCGGCCTAGAGCTCGGTGGCAAGCCTGAAACCTTTACTGGTATGGCTGGCTTAGGGGACTTGATTTTGACTTGTACCGATAACCAATCGCGGAACCGCCGTTTTGGCGTGGCGATTGGCGAGGGTAAAACGGTCGACGAGGCCATGACCTCCATTGGTCAAGCGGTTGAAGGCTACCGTAATACCCGCGAAGTTTTCACACTCGCAAAGCGCTATGGCGTTGAAATGCCAATTGTTGAACAGCTCTACTTTGTGCTGTACGAAGGTAAAGAGCCGCTGCAAGCAGCGCAAGATCTTTTAGGTCGCGCCCGCACCAGCGAGAGCCTGTAAGCTCCCCAAGAATCACTCCAACTCTCTGCTACTTCCGAGCGCCTATTGATTGGGCGCTGATGCTATTTAATACTCGTCGAGTAAACTCAATGAGTGTTGGGAGTAATTAGAATGAGTAATGGACCTCAATCGACGGTAAAGCGTGACCTGTGGTGGTTAGCTGTGCTTTTTATAGCGGTATTTATTGTGGGGGCTATTCAGCTCTGGCTAGAAGCGCCCGCATACGTATTCCACTTACTCGTCATTCCATTGTTTCTCGCATTCATATTGCGTGGTGTACGACAGGGCAAAGCTCGTCATGAGAAAGACGTAGCGCAAGTGGCCGCTGACCTGTCAGGCAGATACGAGGTTGTTGTCGGGAGCTCGCCCAGAATGCTAAAACGTGGAGTTTACACGTTAGTTTTGGCCACTATCGTCATGCTGTTTTGTTTTAGCCTTCTATTTAAGGACTCTGCGTACTTCGAAGTGATTTTGTTGGCGTGGTTAGGCATTATGGCGGTAAGCTTTATGCTGTGCGTTCTTTGGTTCAATCGTGCATCGTTGAAAGGTCATCAACTGAGTTTTAGTGGACCATTTCACAAGCTGAAAACATTGAACCTAGAGCATGTCGTAAGTCTGAAGCGCGAGCGCAAGTGGACCGATATTCTCAACGGCGATTTGAAAGGTAGTGTGCTTAAAATTCGCTGCATTGAACATGCCGAGAGGACACCAGCCGAGACGCCGACAATTGTAGAGCTTAGCCTGCACTTGGCGCCTTCAGCTGCGCGGGAAAAACTCTACAGTCACTTAATGTCCGAACGACAAATCTCCGCGAACGCTTAACCCTATTGAGTTCACAGCAAACCCCGCTCCGCGAAGGAGACAGTTTCGCCGGCGCCGATGACGAAGTGGTCGAGCACATTGATGTCGATGGTGGCGAGTGCTTGTTGAATACGCTGGGTCACCCGTTGATCGGCCACGCTTGGCTCTGCGACTCCGCTGGGATGATTGTGAGCCAGGATTACCGCTGCGGCGTTTTCGGCTAATACCAATTTCACAATTTCTCGTGGGTAAACGGGCGCTGCATTGATGGTGCCGTAGAACAATTCCTTGTACCGAATCAATCGATGTTGGCTGTCGAGTAATAGAATGGCAAAGACTTCCCGCGTTTGGTGGCGAAGCTGACTGGCTAAGTAGTCACGGACTAACTGTGGGTTGGTAAAGCCGTCCCCCTTTTCCAAAGTGCTCGCCAGATACCGCCGAGCAATTTCCATAATGACCTGAAGCTGCATGGACCGTGCCGGGCCCATGCCTTTGAGTTGTCGCATCCGGGGCAATTCTAGGCTAAGTAAATTGGTGAGGCCGCGCGTGTCTTGCAATAATTGCCTTGCCCAACTCATGACATCTTGGCCACCCGTGCCGGTGCCAAAGAGTACGGCCAAGAGTTCGGCGTCGCTGAGCGACTGCGACCCATGTTGCTGTAACTTTTCTCGTGGCTTCTCTGCCACGGGCCATTCGCGTATATGCATCCATGCATCCTTGGGCTGTGAGCCAGTTTGGGCCAGTGCGGGCAAATTTGTAGGGGTGAAGGCGCAACCCATCCTGATTGTCGCCAAGCCACCGTTGTCCATGTTAATCTAAGGTAAAGACTCTCCGAGTAGAGAACAACTATGTCAGGCCTTTCAAATCGTAATCTATTGCTGATTGTGACCGGCGGCATCGCTGCGTATAAAACTCCTGAACTGGTGCGCCGTTTGCGTGACCAGCAGGTGAATGTGCGTGTGGTGATGACTGCGGGTGCCAAGGCGTTCATTACACCGCTGACTTTGCAGGCTGTGTCGGGACACCCCGTTCATGACGATTTGCTCGACCCGGCGGCAGAAGCAGCCATGGGGCATATTGAATTGGCACGGTGGGCCGACCTAGTGGTTGTCGCTCCAGCCAGTGCGAGCGCGATGGCACGTCTTGCCAATGGTTTTGCCGACGACCTCTTCAGCACGCTTTGTTTAGCCACCGATGCACCTATCGCCGTGGTGCCAGCGATGAACCGGTTAATGTGGGCTGCGCCACCCGTGCAGCGCAATCTCGATTTATTGAAGCAGGACGGTCGTCTTATTTGGGGCCCTGCTGAGGGCTCTCAAGCTTGTGGCGAGGTGGGTGCTGGGCGCATGCTCGAACCGGCAGAAATAATTGCTGAAATTGAATCCTTCTTCGCGGGCTCAGTGAACCTTATGGGGCATTCTGCTGCTGCCGGCGCACTGAATGGTCGCAAAGTATTGATTACCGCTGGCCCTACGCGTGAGGCATTAGATCCGGTGCGCTACGTTTCAAATCACAGCTCTGGAAAAATGGGTTTCGCGTTGGCTGCGGCGGCCGCGAGTGCTGGCGCTGAAGTAACGCTTGTTGCTGGGCCGTGTAATTTGCCTACACCGGCGGAGGTGCAACGAGTCGACGTGGAAAGTGCATTAGAGATGCATGCGGCCGTTAAAGCGCATTTATCGGGCCAGGACATTTTTATTGGTTGTGCAGCTGTTGCAGACTTCCGTGCGAAAGAATTGAGCCAAGAAAAACTCAAGAAACAGGCTGGTCAGGACGAAATGGTCATGACGCTCGTGCGTAATCCAGACATTTTGGCATGGGTTGCGGAGCAGCCGAATGCTCCTTATACCGTCGGTTTTGCCGCAGAAACCCATGATGTGGAAGCCTATGCTAAGGGCAAGCTGGAACGCAAAGGGATTCAGATGATTGTGGCCAATGACGTGAGTCAGTCTGATATCGGCTTCAACAGCAACAAGAATGCAGCCACAGTGATTTGGCGGGCAATCACGAATTCCGAGCCACGCACCGACAAGCGAACATTTAGCGCGCGTGCTAAGCAACAACTCGCCCACGACATTATTCAATTAATTAGCGAACAGACAACTAGCGAAACAGCACATGACTAAGCAGAGCAACAAACCTATGAATAAGAGCATTGACCTGAAGATTCTTGACCCTCGGGTGGGTAAGGATTTTCCCTTACCCGCTTATGCAACGGAGGGGAGCGCAGGGCTAGATCTCCGCGCATGTCTTGATGAAGCGATCATTCTTGAGCCAGGGCAAACCAAGTTGATTGGAACAGGTATCGCCATTCATATTGCCGACCCTGGTTTGGCAGCAACCATCTTGCCACGCTCTGGCTTAGGTCATAAGCATGGAATTGTATTAGGAAACTTGGTCGGTCTGATTGACTCCGACTACCAGGGTGAACTGATGGTGTCGGTGTGGAACCGGGGTAACACCAGCTTTACTGTTGAGCCAGGCGAGCGCTTGGCGCAGATGGTGATCCTGCCAGTCGTGCAGGTTGATTTTAATATTGTAAGTGACTTTTCAGACAGCGAACGGGGCGAGGGTGGTTTTGGTCACTCAGGACGCCATTAATCACGAGATCAGAGATGACAACAGCACCTAAGAAAAATCGCCGCGAAGAAATTCTTGGCACCTTGGCACATATGCTTGAGGCTCATGCGGGGCAGTCAATTACGACCGCGCGGCTGGCAAAAGAAGTCGGTGTTTCGGAAGCCGCGTTATATCGCCATTTTCCTTCTAAAGCACGGATGTTCGATGAATTGATTAACTTCATTGAAGATATTTTGTTGGGCAGCATGAACCGGATGATGGAGCAGGAAAAAGGCACCATGGCTCGGGTGCGTGAAATGATTTTAATTTTGTTCCGTTTCGCTGAGCAAAGTCCGGGTATGACTCGCGTACTGACCGGTGATGCGCTAACGGGTGAACATGAGCGGCTTCGCGCTCGCATTGTGATGCTGTTCGATAAACTGGAAGCACAGATGAAGCAGATTCTCCGCGAGCGCCGCATTCGTGAAGGTGCCGAGTTCGTCACAGACGAAGGGGTTTTGGCGAATGTGGTGATGGCTTATGCGGAAGGAAAGCTGTCTCAGTTTGTGCGATCGAGCTTTAAGGCTAAACCTACGGCGCAATTTGATGTACAATGGACGCTAATTGAAGGGCAGTTATTACGCGCGTAATTTCAGCATTTTTCAGAAATCGCTTGCTTTTGCAGCGATATTTTTGTATAAATTGCGCCCTCGAATTTAGGGCAAAGCCATCACGGCTATCAGGCGAGCTGCAAGCAATTTCGGAGTAAAGAACATGTCACGAGTATGCCAAGTAACAGGAAAGGGGCCAGTGGTCGGTAATAATCGCTCGCACGCGAACAACGCCACACGCCGTCGCTTCCTGCCAAACCTGCAATCACACCGTTTCTGGGTAGAAAGCGAGAAGCGTTGGGTGAAATTGCGTATTTCAACTAAGGGAATGCGGATCATTGATAAGAAGGGCATCGATGCTGTTCTGTCTGATTTGCGTGCCAAAGGCGTCCGGGTTTAAAGCCGGCTAGAAAGAAAGGAATAAAACGATGCGCGATAAAATTCGTCTAGTCTCTTCTGCTGGTACTGGCTTTTTCTACACCACAGATAAGAACAAACGCAACATGCCAGAAAAATTTGAGATCAAAAAGTTTGATCCAGTTGTTCGCAAGCATGTGATGTTTAAAGAAGCTAAAATCAAGTAACGCTTCTCTAAAAGCCCGGCTATCGCCGGGTTTTTTATGCCCGATACCCTGACCTCATGCCAACCGATTACACGCTTAAGTCTCGACGCCTTCGCCTATTCTATGTATTGGTGATGCTTTCCTATGTGCCGCCTTTCTTGTGGTATTTGGTGAGTGGGCAAGGGATTTATCAGCATGGTTATCATCTACTCCTTGTGCTTTTGGCTTCGGGCGTTGCCACTGGTGCAGGCGTTCGCTCTGAACGGCTTCGCTTATTCTTGTTTGCTTCGATGGGACTGAACGTCCTTATTCTGCTTCTTGATGCTTTCGGTGTGCGTTTGCAAATGGCGATCTCAATGGGCGCGTTAGTATTGCTCGCAATCAGTGTGATCGTTTATTACGTGCTCTGGGGTATCGCATTATTACTCCGTCATCGACGTAAGTAAGGACAAACTCCAGGTCTATTTGGGCGGGTCAATGCGGTGCGTATTGGTGGTGTTGTGGCGGAACCAGCCGGTAATGCTGTAGCGGAGTCGATGGGCAATGCGTACTTCATGCACAAAGGTATCGCTCAGAAAGACCACCAAGGTTCCTTGCGTTGGCTGAATCGTTTCTAATATTTCGCCACGCTTGCCATAAATTACCAGCTCTCCGCCATCTCGGTCGGTCCATTCCGGATTCAAGTAACATACGGTGGAGAGTACTCGATTACTGCGCCCCTTAAAGGCATCTAAGTGTTTCTGATAGCGACTTCCCGGCTGATAGCGGGCGAGGTGGCTCTCGAAATCAAAGAGGCCAAGAAATAACGAACGGTTCAGCGCCACGCGCAGTCGGTCCATCTTCTCTAACCAAAGTGCTTCCAGCGGTTGCTCGACAGTCAGCCAATGGATTTCGTCACTGCGGACATGCGTATTCACTGTGTGCCGCTGCTCCCGTCCGATTCCCGCAAGGTACCATTGACCGTTCGGCAGGCTGTCTGCGTAGGTGAAGAGGAGGCGCGCTTCCGCTTCGGTGAGGAAGTCGGGTATGATGGCGTATCCACGCTCAACCAATGCGCCGCTTAAGCGCGCTACGGTCTCTTCTGTGATGAGCGTTTCAGTGGTCAAGCCATTGTCCTCGTATGGATCTAGGGTGCGTAATATAGGCCTTAAGTTGACCGAAGAGTAGTATTTTAACCGATGAGATAACAATCAGTTAGGGCTAACATTTATGGTTAACAGTGATGGTTAGAAGTTATGGTTAAACAACGGAATCCTGGTAATAGCGACAAGCGTACTGTTTTAGGTTTTACCTTAACGAAACGCGGTTGGAATAATGTGCTGATCTACGTTGTGTTGATCATCATGTTTATATTTTACTTTATCGGCCATGATAGCGGCCGTATTGCTCGTGGCGAGCTGTTTCAGCCCTTCGTAGACCGAACGCTTGTTGAGCTTGCTGATCGCAATTACCGCGTTGTACGGGTTGGGAATCGCTGGCAGCAAGACGCAGGTGAGCCCTTATCCGACGCAACTATTTCGCGCTGGCGCGAAGGTTGGCAAGAGCTGACGCTCGAAGTCTATGATGGCCTATTGGAAGGCAGAGAATATAGCGTGGAAGTGAGTTTTGCCGACTTCCCCGAGCCGCAAGCGATAGGGGTGTTCTACTCACGACATGGATTACTGGTGGCGCTACCGGGTGCCGATCAAGTCTTTCGTGTGGTCGAGCAAAGCCCTGGAATTTTGAATCCTGATGACGCACAAAGGTGATGTACTGTGCCTGAATTACCAGAAGTCGAAGTAAGCCGCCTCGGTATTCTTCCTTATTTTGATCAGCAGCGCATTCGCGCAGTCCATGTCTATCATCGGCAATTACGTTGGCCGGTGCCTGAAACCGTGAGCTTACTCGAAGGTCAGCAAATTACCCAGGTGCGACGGCGAGCAAAATATTTGTTGCTCGACAGCGACGTAGGCACTCTTATTTTGCACTTAGGTATGTCTGGAAAATTGCGGGTGCTACCCGAGGGCAGTCCCTTGGTTAAGCACGACCACCTTGAAATCATTACCACTCAGGGCCATAGCCTGCGACTCAATGACCCACGTCGCTTCGGCGCTGTGCTCTGGCAGGCTCCAGGTGAAGAACTAAAGCTGCTTGCGCAACTCGGCCCCGAGCCATTAACTGAGGCATTCACCGACGACCATCTTTTTCATCTGTCACGCGGTAAAGGCGCACCGGTAAAAACCTTTATCATGGACAATCACGTGGTGGTTGGCGTTGGTAACATCTATGCAAACGAAGCGCTGTTTATGGCCGGTATTGATCCGCGTCGGGCGGCGGGAAGAATCAGTCGTCAGCGCTACCGGGTGCTGACTCAAGCGATTCGAACCGTCCTCGCACGCGCGATTGAACAAGGCGGAACCACCCTTAAAGATTTCTCCCGTGCAGATGGCCAGCCTGGTTACTTTCGGATTGAACTCAATGTGTACGGACAAGGGGGTAAAGCTTGCCCTCAATGCTCCCGTGAGCTGAAGGAAATTCGTTTAGGCCAGCGCAGCACTGTGTTCTGCGCTTCCTGTCAGCGCTGAAACTTTACCAAGGCATCAATAAAGGCCTGCGGTTCATTCAGAAAAGGCGTGTGGGCGCTTTGTTCGAACACTACAGTGGTCGTTTGACTACCGAGCCAAGGGGTTAGCGCATCTATTTGTGCAATGGGGACCAAGCTATCTTTGCGACCATAGAGCCGTAGGGTGGGGCAGTTTAGGTCCTTGAGTTGTGCGCGTTGGTCGACTTGTTCTAACCAAGTGAGTCCTGCTGCCAAAGCCTGTGGATTTGGTATGGGCGCTTGAGCCAGTAGCTGTTTGATCAGTTTCACGTCGGCTTTTGCCGCTGGACTGCCCATCGCCTGCACAGCCAAGAAGCGTTGCACAGTAACGGCGAAGTCATGCTTGAGTTGCTGCTGAAATGCACTAAGAACGTCAGGCCGAATACCGGGCCAATTTTCTCGCGCTAAGAACGCCGGGCTACTTGCGAGTAATACTAATCCTTTAATTTGCGTAGGCATGCGTAACGCAAGCTCGGTCGCGAACAGTCCGCCCATAGACCAGCCCAATAGATAGAAGGGCTCGTCCATAACTGCTTCAAGATGCTGTTGTACGGCATCACCAGCGTGCTGGAAATCATGCCACTCAGACTGCCAAGGGCTGTCACCAAAGCCCGGCAGATCGACGACTCGAACCCTTGCATGTGACGACAGCTGAGCGCGAATCGGTTCCCAGATTTGACGGTTCATGCCCCAGCCGTGCAGAAATACCCAATTAGGACCTTGGCCTTGTACGTCATCAGCGAGTTTACTGGTCATCCGCGACACCTGCAGCTTAACTTAGTTATTTGCGAGGGTATGTTACGCATGTTCGGAAATGGGTGCAAAAAGCTTCTTCCATTGAAAATACGCTGTCCTTTGTGTGAGCAGACAGCCCATGGTGTCGGTGGTTTGTGTGCGGACTGCTGGCATGATTTACCGCGCTGTTCGCCGCAAAATATGTTTCGCCATTTGAAACTACCACCCCAAGGTCTGCGTTATGCCTGTAGTGCTTTATGGTTCCAACCGCCGGTCACGCGTTGGCTCTATGCCTTCAAGTTTCATGGTGACTTTCACTACGCGAAAGCCTTAGCGACCTTGCTTGCCGCACAAGTCATTGCGGTGTATCGAGCGGAGAAGTTACAGCTACCGGAAGTACTGATACCTGTTCCTATGGCTGCGTCTCGCCTTAGAGAGCGTGGCTACAATCAAGCGACGTTAATTGCACAGGAAGTCGCTACGCTACTCGGTATTCCGTTACTCTCGGTAGGAAGGCATCAAGGGCTGCGTACGTCGATCCACGCGCTTAATGCGGCAGACAGAAAAAAGGCGCTCGAGGGCGCCTTTGCGTGTAATCACGCGATTTCGCATCAGCGTGTTGCATTAGTGGATGATGTGTTGACCACCGGTGCAACAGTCGATGCGTTCGCTCAGTGTCTAGGCAAGCGCAGGCGGATCATTGACTGTTGGACAGTCGCATTTACGCCGCCTCCGCTGGCCTCACTCGCTTAGTGTGCGAGGTCGAGTGCGGCTTCCGCTTCTTCGGCCTCATCCGCTGGTGTACCAAGCGCATAGTTAGACCAGAAAATCGCGTTACTCATGAGCTTTGACGTGCCCCAGAAGTAAGCTCGGAAGTTCACGTTGTCGCTGAAGCCGATAACGCGACCCGCACCCAAACGATGCGCAACCATGGCCGACTTACCACCAATCACCTTGCGGTTTCCTTCAGAGGTGAAGCCAGCAAGTACCGGGTCATCCGTATAACGCGCCACATCAACGAAAGGTGCTGCATTGGGTTCAAACGCCATAGTGCTGTTTTTAAATACGGGCAGCTGCTCACGAGTGATTCCCACAGTCAGTGGGTGAGTGAGATCCAGCTGGGTATTGAAAATTGCACCGGCTACTCGTTGCTGACCAAAGTAATCACTGCGATCACCATAGCTTAGGCCTTCTGTTGGGAATTGCTCCCGGAACTTATCTTGGCTGACCACATTGGCGGCAAGGAGGTTATGGTTTGCCATCCAGCGTGCACCGCCTTTTTGTCCAATCAAAGTGCCACCACTGCGCACCCATTGGTTGATGCGCGTGCGCTGCGCTTCGTTGATTGGGCCATAGTTCCCGTCGACTAAAATGATGTGCGTGTAGCGCGACAAGTCAACACGACCGAGGCGTGTTGTTTCCACCATGGTGACAGGTAAGTTGACGTGGCGATCAAGGTAGTACCACGCTTCGCCTGACTCTTGGAAGTTCACGCCATCGCCAACCACAATCATGACGCGAGGTTCGGCAATTGGGCGGATACTGCCGCTACCAATGTCCATGCCGGTCGTGGGAGTAAGACCATCGGTGATGGTGTGGACCCGGATCCGATTCGCGTCGGCAAGTTGGGCCAGCGTTTCTCGTACTTCACGCCAAGGTTTCTGTTGATAAGCACGAGTGACAATCACGGCTCCACGATTGTAGGCTTGGTCTCCTTCTGGCGTACGCACAGTCATAGCATCCGGTGCGAGGCGTGCATGAATGCCTTGCTGTAATAAGTGGCTCAACACGCGCGGAGCGAAGTAGGGCTCCCAGCTGAAGACATAACCCACATTGGTGTCGGTTAAGCTGTTCGGCGTGAATGCTTCTGGTGCTTGCCATGCTTGGTCACTTACCCGGAAACGGCGATTGGTGCGAAGCTGTTCGAACTCCACGTTAAACGCATAAGGCAGGGTCCAAGCAGACACATCGTAGAAGGTGTTATCTGGGAAATCTTGACGCGTAGTGAATGCGCCTTTCAGCAATCGGAAGTTCCGCTGGCGCAATGGCACCCAATAGGCTTCGCCTGGGCGATAGGTGCGATTGTTCACCGTGAAGCTTTCGGTGACTGGGTATGCGTCGATCTGGTGCTGACGCAGAATGTTAAGGAGCTCATGTAAGCGTGCAGGATCTGAACTTTCCTTCAACATGTAACCATCAAAGCGTTCTGCGCGCGCCAGTTCCAAGTTCTCTTTAAAGAACCGTTGCTGGAAGTCGAGTAGCCATTCACGATTCTCATGGGAGCCACGTACGGTCGACAATGAGGTCACAAACTGGTTGCGAATGGTGTAGGGGAAAGTCACTACGCCATTGACCGAGTCTTGCACATGGCCTCGGCTTGAGGCTTGCTCGAACAAGATCGCGATAGTGCCTTGTGCGTCAGGGTAGCTTGAACCTTTGCCGTAGTAGAAGTCGTCAAAAGACTCTTCGGTGTAATAAATGCTGTGGATCTCGTCGAGGGCCGCAGCATGGTATTCGGCTAAGCGTTCGGTAAGCTTCACGTTCTCATCCGGCGTGAGCGGGTTCTTTCGTGATGGAATACCTGGCTGGAAGAAGTAGGTCGCATCGGTACCCATTTCATGGTGATCAGTGAGCACATTTGGCATCCAGCGTTGATAGGCTTCAATACGAGCAACCGACTCCGGATGTTGCAGTAATAACCAATCGCGGTTTAAGTCGAACCAATAATGGTTCTGGCGACCGCGCATCCAACCTTGTTGGTGTTCGATATGGTTACGGTCTGCGTTGGGCGTCATGCTGCGATACTGATTGGCCCACTGGGCAAAGCGCGCAAGTCCATCTGGGTTCATGACTGGGTCAATCAGTATCACCGTATTCTCTAACCAAGCGTCGATTTCTTCACCTTGTGCGGCAGCGAGGTAGTACGCGGTAATCAACGACGCGTTTGCGCCTGAAGACTCGTCTCCGTGGACGCTGTATCCCAGTGAGATAACTAAAGGCGCCGCTTTCGCGTCAACATTTTGCGTTGGATCAGAAACGGCAAGATGCGCCAAACGCATCTCTTCAAGACGATCCTTATTACTTGCCGCTGAAACTTTGGCCATTACATAAGGGCGACGCTCGTGGCTGTAGCCAAAATGGGCGAGTTGAACACGGTCAGAATGTTGCGCCAAGACCTCTAAATAGCGAAGAATTTGCTCGGGGCGCACGTGCCATTGACCAACCTCAAAGCCCAATACATCGGCAGGCTTAGGGACACTGGGGTCATAAGTCACATTCTGTGGCAGGTAGTAGTCTAGTGTAACGTCATCGATATTTGCGCCGCCGTCGTAGGCGAGTGCGAGAGTAGTCGTTGTGGCAAGACATGCTGTCATGAACCAGCGAAACATACGTTTAACCATGATGGAGTTCCTTTGTGATGGATGCGTTGAACCTAACAAAAACCATGGGAACTGACTAGCGGTTCACTATGCAACGCTGCTTCTTTGCGATAAAATAAACCCTAGTAATTTACTCAGGTATAAACCGCGTCCCAATGACCATGCTTCGCATACAACGGGATCGTGAGGAGAAAGGTTTAATGATTCGTATTTCAGACACAGCTCAAGCACATTTTCGCGAGCTTCTCAGTCAGCAGGAGTCCGGCACCAATATTCGTGTCTTCGTGGTTAATCCGGGACAAGCGAACGCTGAGTGCGGTGTGTCTTACTGTCCGCCAGACTCTGTGGATGCTGACGACGTCGTTTTACCTTATTCCGGTTTTGATGCGGTGGTCGACGCGCAAAGCGCTCCATTCTTGGAGGAAGCTGAAATTGATTTTGTTGAGCAGGACTTAGGTTCACAGCTCACCTTAAAAGCACCGAACGCGAAAGCGCGAAAAGTTGATGACAATGCACCGTTGGCAGAGCGGGTGGATTATATTTTACAGACAGCGGTGAATCCGCAGTTAGCGAATCATGGCGGCAAAGTCGTGTTGACTGAAATCACGGAAGATGGACTCGCTATCTTGCAGTTCGGCGGCGGCTGTAACGGTTGCTCGATGGTCGATGTCACGCTAAAAGAAGGGATTGAGAAGCAATTATTAGAACAGTTCCCCGGTGAATTGAATGGTGTGAAAGACGCCACGGAACATAACCGTGGCGAGCATTCATATTATTAAGTGATGTTTTCATCAGTGTCTTCGGGCGCTGATTTCATTTCAGAAATGAGCCCTGAGTGCTTTTGCTCAATTGCGACTTGCGGCTCATCGAATTGAATACCGATAGAAATTCCTTCGCTCTCATTGCGCGCACTACGCACCATTCCGAGTATTTGGTCTTGCCCTGCTAGTGTTATTATGACCGGTAACTGCTTTACTGACCGACTTTTATCCTGAGACTTAAATATAAAGCGGCAACCACCGGCAGAGATATCGACGACAAAACCTTCGTATGCTTGCTTTTTACCGTTGTTTGATTTGACACGAATAGTCGCAGGAATACGCGTAATTTGGCGTTTTTGATGACGTAACGACCTTCGGTGAATTTCTTCAGGAAAAGAACAGTAAAGAATGCGATCGGGGCGATTAATGCTCTGAATAATTTCAGATTTAAAGGCCAGGCATTCACCAACCATGTCTTCAATTAAAAATCGAACGATTGCTACGTAACCGGTCAAGTTCACCGGAAGCGTATTGCTGTCCTCGTATCGAATTAAAATATAGTGACCAATGCGGAAGCCTAATAACTCAGCGCGGATACGCGTGTCCCGTTGGTCGAGGAACTGCAGCGATACCCGCGTCCCTATGTCTATCTTCTTAAACCAGTGATGACCGCTCAGAAGCTCGTCTAATCGAATCACTGCACCCATAAATGGATTCCTTTACAAAGCCTTAACATTATTTTTATACAAGAAAGGTGATCCTGTCCAAGTTTTACTCTCGTATTGATCGGTGCTGACAACCATTATGGGGAAAAAACAATGAACAGAATCACACAATTGCTTGGTGTGTCTGCGCTCGCATTAGCACTTGCGGCGTGTAACAGCGGCAGTAGTTTCCTATCAACCGGTGTTCCTGCTCCAGAACCAGAGCCTGAGCCAGAACCAGAGCCACCCGTACTCACAACGCAATTCCGAGTTCACCACGCATCAGCTGATGCACCTGCTGTTAACATTACAGTAAATGGGGAGAACTTCCTAGAAAATGTCGATTATCAACAGTCTTCAGGCGTTGCAAGCGTTGACGAAGGCACTTATACCGTAGGCGTAGATGCGATTCTGGCAACGGGTGATGTTGCGACTGTAATTGGTCCTGTTGACCTAGATTTAGATGGTGACATGCGCTACGAAATCTTCGCGGTAGGCCGCGTCGATGACGAGTCATTAGAGCCATTGATTGTTGCGAATGAAGTATCTGATGTGACTGCCGGTGATGCACGCATCCAAGTTGTACATGGTGTGCCTGGCGCGCCAGACGTAGACGTCTATTTAACTGAGTTTGACGTGGCGTTAGAAGAAGCGACACCAGCTGCGACTCTTGCTTACCAGGAATTCACTCCGCAAGTAAGCGTGGCCGCAGGTGATTATCAGGTACGTGTAACTGTTGCAGGTGACACGGAAGCGCTGTTGTTTGATTCTGGTGAGATTGCATTACCAGACGGCGCTGATTTGGTTATCGCTGCAACGCTGAACATTGGCTCTAATTCAGGCGACCGTCCAATCGTGTTGCTATTAGCAGACGGTGAAGCATCTTCAATTCTTTATTCTGTAGATACTGGTGCGGACATCCGTGTAGTACACGCAGTGGCTGATGCGCCAAACGTAGACGTGTGGGTTGACGATGCGGTAGCTATTGCTGACTTACCTTTCCTTGGTTTTACTCCTTATGTGAACCTGCCTGCTGACGAATATCGGATTCGTGTCACACCAGCCGGTGCGGAAGAGCCAGTCGTAATTGATGTACCTGCACTCGCGTTAGACAATGGTTTACAGGCGAGTGTTTTGGCAGTTGGTTCATTAACTGACGGCACAATCAATCCTGCGGTGCTTGCGTTCTCTAACCGTCGTGTCTCAACTGAAGCGATTGTGCGCATTGTGCACGCTTCTCCTTCAGCGGGTGAAGTAGACATCTATGTGACTGCGACTGCAGACATTGAAGATGCTGAACCAGCGTTTGCGGGTGTTGATTTCGACGCAGAAGAATTACAAACCACAGGTAACGTTTCGTTACCGCCAGGTGAGTACTATGTATCTGTTACCTTAGCGGGTACGAAAGACATCGCTATCGGTCCGGTATTCTTAGAGCTTGTCGGTGGTGGTTTATACACTGCGGTAGCTGTCGACGCAGATGGTGGCGGCTTGTTGCCACAGCTTATTCTGCTAGATGACTTGGCAGCTGATGACGACTAATCAATCAACCTGTCAGCATTAAGAAAAGAAAAACCCCGGCGCTTGCCGGGGTTTTTCTTTGTGCGGATGCTTTCTAATCTGGCCAACTGCCTTGAGCGTCTGGGCGAATCCATTGAATAGAGTACCAATAGAAGCGGCCGCGCTTCGCAATGCTCGGTGCGGTGCAGTTATAGCGTGAGCGACCAATAGATACTGGCGACTCAGCCTGAATACGAAAGCGATTGTCGGCGATCCATTCAGGCGTATGGGCTTGGCCGCGAATAAAACAGTTCAGTTGGTTATTATGAAAATCAGAAGTATCGAGTTCAATCTCCAGCGCCGGCTTAGTTTCATCATGGCGGAGCAGGGTGTCACGATAAGTCACATCTTTGAGTCGAAATGCGAGCGCTCCCATTTTCGTACCGAGTGTATTTAAGTTAGCGTAAATACCCGCGGCAGCAAAACGAGGAATCGCACGGAAATCACTGGTCGCTCCGAAGCCCCCAGAGTGTTGGCCGAAACCGATGAAATCAAGCTCCTCCACCAAGTTGGCTAGCTGATTGTCGTATTCGCCGTAGGGGAAGGCAAAGAGGCGATAGCTCACGCCGACTTCGTCGAGTATGCGTTGTTCAGCCTTGAGGATGTTTTCGGCCATGCGTTGACGCCAATCTTCGTCAGACTCACCTTGTGCGCGGCGAGGCATATGAGCATGGTCGGTCGAATGATTGGCAATCACGACGCCTTCTTCATGCAGCTGACGAATCTGGTCCCAGCTCATGTATCGCCCCGGTGTGTTGCCTACCGGGTCCGTGGCAACGAAAAGTGTCCAAGGCACATCAAACTCTTGCAGGACAGGCCGACCATTGGTGAAAATGTTCTGATAAGCATCGTCAAATGTGAGCACCACAGCTTTTTCTGGTAGCTCTTTTTCGCCTCTGACGCCCGCAATAGCGTCGCGGATATCAATGACGGTAAAGTCGTTGTCTTTCAGGTATTGTAAATGCTCTCTCAATTCTTCAGCGGTAACACTGGTAACCCGAGGTGTACTGTCACTCACATGGTGATACATAAGAATAGAAACGCTAGGTTCAGCCGCTTGATTCGGGGCGCTAAAAAACGTGGTTAAAAAGGCTAAAACCAATATGGAAAAAGAACGCATGATGACCTCCGGAGTCGTTGCATGACCATAAAGTTCAGGTCGGCGAAGCCTGTCAGCGCGCACCGCATCGTATTCGCGATTGCGCTACCAATGGTGATTTCAAACATCGCCGCACCACTGCTCGGGCTTGTTGATACAGCCATCATAGGGCATTTGCCGGATGCTATCTACTTAAGCGCCGTGGCCATCGGCGCGATGGCCGTGTCTTTCCTGTATTTGCTTGCAATATTTTTACGTATGGCAACAACGGGCTTAGTTGCGCAAGCATACGGCGCCCGGAATCGAGAGAAACAACAGCAGCATTTTATGGATGGCGCCATGCTTGCTCTGGGGCTCGGTGTGGTAATTCTTCTGGCGACGCCACTGATTTTGAGAGTGTTGTGGTCGGTAGTAGAAGCTGACACCGCTCTACAAAGCCTTGCCTCTGACTATGTGCGTATTCGCTTATTTGGCGCTCCTGCAGCCTTGCTCACTCTAGTAGTGCTTGGTGTGCTGTTAGGCGCGCAGCGGGCGAAGCAGGCCATGCTGCTTGCCATTATTACGAATGGCATCAACGTTATTCTTGATGTGATCTTAATCATCGGGCTCGATATGAACGTGCGCGGAGCCGCCATTGCTTCACTGGTGGCGGAATGGGTGACGGCCGGTATCGGTGTGTATTGGGTTATTGATTATCTCAAATTACGCTGGCGCGAGCTCCCTCGGTTAAATGCGGCGCGTGCAAAGCATTTGTTTGGTTTAAATCGAGACATTTTTGCGCGTTCACTCATGCTCAATGCTTGCTTGGCGATGATGACGGCGGGTGCGAGCTACTATGGCGCGACGGTTGTGGCTGCCAATGCCGTGCTGTTGCAATTTCTGATGCTGATTTCTTTGGGTTTAGACGGACTCGCCTATGCAGTTGAAGCGCTCATCGGTGAAGCGAAAGGGCGAAATTCAGGGCGACGGATGCGACTTTGGTTTCGGTTGTGCCTGTTCTGGTCGACTCTGTTTGCTTTGGCCTACGCATTACTCTTTTGGGTATTTGGAAATCAGATTATTGGCTTAATTACGAATATTCCCGAGGTGATTTTCGAGGCACAGCGCTATTTACCTTGGTTGATTGTCATGCCGCTGTTAGCCCATTGGAGTTACTTATTCGATGGCGTATTTATTGGTCTATCGGCTAGCCGAGCGATGCGCAATACGATGGCAATCGCTGCTTTAGGCGTATTTGTGCCCTTGTGGTGGTTGACCCGTGAGTTTGAAAACCATGGCCTTTGGTTTGCGTTGGCGTGCTTCATGCTTGCGCGCGGGGCGGCGCAAGCATGGGTTATGCGGCGAGACAATCTACTCGTTATAAGCGCGCGTTACGCACAATCTTCTTGAAGTCACTGACTAGCAAGTTTGGGTCAATGGTGGTGATCTGTCCTGGCCGCGTGACCGGGTGAAAAATCGCGTGTTGTTGGCCATTAGGGTTGACCAACACGATCGAGGCACTGTGTGCCACATCGTAATTCACTTCGTCGGGAGCTGGTACCGAGTACATCATGCCTAAACTGGTAACGAATGGATAAAGTTGAGGATGCTCGCCTACCACACCGAAAAACTCTTCGCCGAAGAAGTTCACATAGCGCGTGAGTTGCTCAACAGTATCTCGCTGCGGATCCACTGAAATCATCCACACGCGAATGGGTGTATCTGTGGCTTCCATCATCTGGTCCATACGGCTACTTAATTGCGCCATAGTTGTAGGGCAAATATCAGGACAGTAGGTGTAGCCAGTAAACAGAAGCGTCCATTGGCCCTTAAGCGCGTCAGGCCCCACATCTTCGCCCCCCGTTCCTTGCAGTACGAAGTCGGCAACAGGGCGCGGTGAATCGTATACACGAGCGGAATCTAAGGTCGGTGGTCCGCCTAAAATTTTGCTATAGGCCACCATGCCGAGAATGGCGACAACCGGAAGAATCAGAAAGTATAACCAACGCATTATGAAAACCCGTAGTGATCAACCAAGAGAAGAACGAAGAGCACCATCAGGTACCAGATGGAATACTTGAACATGTTATAAGCCGTAAATTTGCCAGCATTAAACTTCAGCTTCCATGCATAAGCGAGGAAGCCAATGTTCAAGCCTGTAACGCCCACAAGATAGAGCCAGCCGCTCATGCCGATCAGGTATGGGAAAACACACACCACGGTAAGTAGCACGGTATAGAGCAAAATACAGGTCTTGGTAAATTCGATGCCATGGGTTACTGGCAGCATTGGAATCTCAGCCCGCTCGTAATCTTTCGCGCGATGCACTGCAAGTGCCCAGAAGTGCGGCGGGGTCCAAGTGAATACAATCATCACCAATAACAAGGGGTAGGCGTGGATTTCACCAGTGACTGCTGTCCAACCGAGTAACGGAGGCGCTGCGCCCGCAATTCCACCAATCACGATATTCTGCGGCGTCGCTCGCTTGAGATACATGGTGTAGATCACCGCGTAGCCCACCAGACTTGCAAGCGTGAGCACTGCTGTCATGCGGTTCACCAAGAGCTCGAGAATGACAAAGCCCAAGGTGCCAATAATCATCGCAAAGCCTAAGACCTTACGCGGCGATAACGCGCCCGTCGGTAAGGGTCGGCGGAGGGTTCTGGCCATGCGTGCGTCGATGTGGCGATCGACGAGGTGATTGAGTGCTGCTGCCGAGCCAGCCATCAGGCCGATGCCCGTTAAGGCCGGAACCAGAATTTGCCAGTCGACCCAAGTTTGAGTGGCAAGACACATGCCAACGACAGCGGTGAGCAACAGCAGCGCTACGACGCGCGGCTTGGTTAGTTCATAGTACTCGCGCCAGCTGGCGCGACGAGCTGTGGCGATCGATTCAGACATGACTCGCCTCCTTCTTTATATTCTTCTTGTAACAATAGAGCGCGTAAATCAACACTACCAGACTGACCATCAGCAATGCACCCACAAAATTGTGAGCAACCGCAATAAGTAACGGCAGGCTTAACACGACATTTAGGACGCCAAGGGTAAGCTGTGCCACTAAGATTAATGTAATCACGGCTGCCAAACTGCGGAACCAACGAGTTTTCGCCTGGCGCCAAATTTGTGCAAGTAATGCCAGCAGAGCAACGGTAACCACGATAGCGCCAATCCGATGAAAGACATGCATGGTCATCCGCTCAGCGTAGTTATGGACGCCAAACTCATAGGTGTCGGCTGCTGGTAGGCTAAAGGCTCCCGCTACATCGAGACGCTCGCGCCAACCCGCTTCGCAAATGGGTAAGTCAGTACAGGCCAGCGCGGCATAGTTTGCTGCCACCCAGCCACCAAGGGCGATTTGTGCAATCACGAGAATCAGCACAACCACTGCAAACCAGAGTAGGGAGTGAAGTTGTTGGTCGGCAACCGGCGGCCTGAAGCGGGCTTCGCGCAAGTAGAGCAAGGCTAATAGCGCGAAGGTGGTAAAACCACCCAACAGATGTGCCATGACCACGGCAGGTTGCAGCATCATGGTGACAGTCCACATACCCAATGCTGCCTGGAAGATAATCAGTGCACTCAAGCCCACAGGTAGCTTAAACGGCCGCGCGAGCGCGTCGGACTTGGCTTCGCCTTCGGTAAAATAGCGACGCTGAATCGCTTTGTAACTGATAAAAAAGATTAACAGGCCGAGAATTCCCGCTGCGTAGCGGTGAATCATCTCATTCCATGCTTTGAAGTGGTCAAGCGGTGCTTCTGGGAAAGCTGATTCTGCTAGTAGCATCCGGTCTTCAGTGATCGGGGGTTTAAGGAAGCCATAGCAACCGGGCCAATCTGGACAACCCAAGCCGGCATCGGTTAAGCGCGTATAGGCGCCAAGAACAATCACGACAATCACTAAGCCAATGGTAATGCGAACTAACTTTGTCATATCTATATCCTCACCCGACTCGAGACATCTTCAAGAGTTTCTTTAGGTCATCCAACAAGTCACGCGCTTGCATGATCATATGTTGGCGATCAGCACTTCCTTCATACCACATCACGACATTTCCCAGCGGATCGATAATCAACAAGCTCGCTGGTGGTACTTCGTCTAACAACGCATGCGTTTCTGGCAGGGTGATAAACTGCAGCGTAGAGTCACGTGGCAATTCAGGAAGGTTTTGAATCTGCTCTTGCGCTTGAATGCCAACCGGAGTGACGCGATTTTGCATGCGGCCGAGCGCATGAAACACCTGACTTAACACATACAGACCATGCTCACAGGCTTCGTCGCATACCGCAGGTACTTGATAAGCAACACGCCAGGTGGCGGGCAATTCACGGTTGTCGGTTTGAGAAATTTCCAGTGGTGGGGTTAACAAATTGCCTTTTTGTGACACACCGGGCTCATACCAACCGAGCAGCAACACGAGTTTCGCAATGGTGACAGGCAGAATGAATATTCCCGCAACAATGAGCAGGACTTTGCGATTACGCTTTTGTTGTTCTGTTACTGTACTTTGTTCAGGCGACATCATGAGTCTTCCTCTGCTTGAACGGACCGACCACGTTTACGGCTAGCCACTAAAAAAACGACTGCGGCGGCGAATGCAAGACCAAACCATTGCAAGGCATACGCATAATGACGGTGAGGCTCCATAGTTACCACGGGCCACTCGCGAACGAATCCGTGCTCACCTTCCGGCGTCAGCCGGACTACAAATGGCGCTAAGGTTCCGTCTATAACTTCGGCCATTTTATTTAATTCTGGGTACTGAAGACGTTGCGGCCATTCTCCAGTTAACTCTTGCTCTCTCAACAGAAAAGGCGCTTCTGGTACATGAATCCGGCCAGCAAGCGCTATCTCACCTGAAGGCAACTGCACGTCAGGGTTCTCCGTGCGACTAATACTGGCGGGAACCCAGCCAAAATTCACTGGCACCCAAGTCGACTCCCAATGTGTTAGCGGTGCGAGTGCAATTACATGATAGCCAACGCGTCCCTGATAAATCTGATTCTCAACTAAAAAGTAACGCTCTTGATCAAGCTCGGTGGTCACCGTCACCGGTTGATCGGGTCGCGTACTCAAGGACGCTAGATTAGTTGGCGTGACAGGCTCAAACTCAAGCGCTGAGGCTTGTGCGTGTTGATCGATCAGTGCTTGCTTTTCTTGGCCGCGATCAATTTGCCAGAATCCGAGCTTGATCATCATTGCAATCGCAAGCAAAGTAATGACCAAGGCAAACGGATTTAGCCTGAATTGATAAGAACCGATGCGAAGGACTGCCATAACTACCTTTGAGGACCAACCGTGCTGAATCTTATTTTAAAAGTGCTACTTGTAGCACTACTGCTCTATATCATTGCGAACCTGTTCCGTGGTTTGTTTGCGGTACTTCGCAATGATCCTGAGCGCCCACCAATGTCACATTACATTGGCCGTCGTGTGCTCTTTTCCGCTGTGGTGCTGATCATTGTTGTGATCGCATTAGCGAGCGGAGTATTTGAACCAAACCCACGCCCCTATCCATAAGGGGCGTGAGCTTATTTTCTTACAAGATGTAAACGAAGACGAATAAGCAGATCCACACCACGTCGACGAAGTGCCAGTACCAAGCGGATGCCGCGAAAGCGAACTGGTTATCTTTGTCGAAGTGCCCCGCAAATACTCGGAACGCCATCACAATTAATAGAATTGCACCTAAGGTGACATGTAAGCCATGGAAGCCGGTTAACAAGAAGAACGTGTTACCGTAAATTCCCGATTGTAACGTCAGACCAAGGTCACGATAGGCGATTACATATTCGTAAGCCTGTAAGCTTAAGAAGATCAGGCCTAAGGCAATAGTGCCCACGAGCCATACTTTTAACTTGCGACGGTTCCCTTCTTCCAAGCCAACGTGCGCAAAATGCAAGGTGACAGAAGAGATCACGAGGATAATGGTGTTGATAAGCGGTAAACCCAACCAGCCCATGGCTTGTGTTTCTGTGCCATCTGGGGTGGTTACAAGCGGCCAAATTGCTTCGAAGGTTGGCCACAAGACCTGATTTGTCATTTCGTTATTGCCAGCTCCACCTAACCATGGCACCGCGATCATACGGGCATAGAAGAGGGCGCCGAAGAACGCCAAGAAGAACATGACTTCCGAGAATATAAACCAGAGCATGCCTTGACGATATGAACGTCCGAGCTGCGCGTTATAGAGGCCCGCACGTGATTCGCGAATTTGATCGCCAAACCAGCCAACCAGCATGATGGTTAGGACAACCAAACCGGCTAACAACACCCAATGGCCAAAGCCTGCTTCTTGATTTGACCATTCGATGGTGTAGTGCGCCGCACCAAAGGCAATTAGCCCGAGTGCGAGCGCGCCAACGATAGGCCAGATACTCTGGTCGGGCACATAGTACTTAGAATTATCGTGTTTTGTACTCATGAATGTATTCCTTACTCCGAACGACTGGCGGTAACCGCACCAGAACCAACTTGGTCTGTGATGTCATACATCACATAGGACAAAGTGAACCGACGGATTGAGTCCGGCAGGTCCGGGTCGAGATAGAATTGCATCGGCATGATTGCAGTCTCACCAGCGGCGAGAGGTTGCTGTTCAAAGCAGAAGCATTCGGTCTTGTTCAAATATAACGAGGCTTCACCCGGCGACACAGAGGGCAGGGCTTGAGCAACGCGGTTCTGTCCAGTGCGGTTTTCCACAATGAAGTTCACCACTTTAATCTCACCCGGATGCATTCGGATAGAGCGTACTTCCGGCTTGAATTCCCACGGTGCACCACGACCGGTGCGTGTAGCAAATTCAACCGTAATAATACGTGACTCATCGACCTGCATATTGCCGTCTGCTGTAGCCGCGGTATTGCTGGTTCGGCCGTTGAAGCCTGTCATTTCACAGAACTTCTCATACAGCGGAACCAGCGCAAACCCAAATGCAAACATAATCACGACCGAGGCAAGTAGCTTCGTGATGATGCTGCTGTTATCTGCCTTTGGTTGTTGTTTGCTCATGATTTAGCTCACCTTTGGTGGAGTATCGAATGTGTGGTAAGGCGCCGGTGAAGGCACTTCCCACTCAAGACCTTCCGCACCTTCCCATGGTTTCGCAGGAGCAGGTACGCCTTGCTTACGAGCTGCTTTGATCACCACCCACAAGAAGATTAACTGTGAGAAGCCGAACAAGAAGCCACCGACGCTCACGATGGCGTTAATATCGGCGAACTGCAGTGCGTAATCTGGGTAACGACGTGGCATACCTGCAAGACCTACGAAGTGCATAGGGAAGAACAGGATGTTGACCGATACCAACGAGCACCAGAAATGCAGCTTGGCAAGGAATTCGTCATACATGACACCAGACCACTTCGGTAGCCAGTAGTAAGCGGCCGCCATAATCGAGAAGACTGCACCACTCACGAGTACATAGTGGAAGTGAGCCACCACGAAATAGGTGTCATGGTACTGGTAATCTACCGGTGTGATTGCCAGCATGATGCCCGACAAGCCACCAATGGTGAACAGAACAACGAAAGCTAATGCGAAGAGCATTGGCGTTTCGAAGGTCATGGCACCTTTCCACATGGTGGTGACCCAGTTGAATACTTTCACCCCAGTAGGTACCGCAATCAACATCGTCATGTACATAAAGAACAAGGATGCGAAGGTTGGCATACCGGTGGTGAACATGTGGTGCGCCCATACCAGGAATGACAAACCTGCAATCGATGCGGTTGCGTATACCATGGAGGCGTAACCAAACAGCGGCTTCCGCGCGAAGGCCGGAATAATCGCCGAGATAATGCCGAAGGACGGCAGAATCATGATGTATACCTCAGGGTGCCCAAAGAACCAGAATAAATGCTGGAACAGCACCGGATCTCCCCCGCCTGCGGCGTCGAAGAAACTTGTCCCGAAATATTTATCTGTGAGAACCATGGTAACGACACCTGCCAGAACTGGCATAACTGCAATCAATAAGAAGGCAGTGATGAACCAAGTCCAAACGAACAGTGGCATTTTCATGTAGGTCATTCCAGGAGCGCGCATGTTCATAATGGTGACGATCACGTTGATCGCGCCCATGATGGAGGACATCCCCATGATATGCATGGCAAAGACAAACAATGCTGTCGAGTCCGTACTATAGGTCGTCGACAACGGGGCGTAGAAAGTCCAACCGAACGCGGGTCCACCACCTGGCATAAACATTGATGACAGCAAGATAAGGAACGCAAAAGGTAGAATCCAGAAGCTCCAGTTGTTCATGCGCGGTAATGCCATATCTGGCGCACCGATCATGAGTGGAATCATCCAGTTCGCAAGCCCGGTAAAGGCTGGCATAACCGCACCAAATACCATGATAACGCCATGCATGGTCGTCATCTGGTTGAAGAAATGGGGGTCAACAACTTGCATACCCGGCTGGAACAATTCCATCCGAATAACCAGCGCCATGGAGCCGCCTAAGAGGAACATGGCAAAACTGAACCACAGATAAAGGGTACCGATATCTTTATGGTTCGTCGTAAACAACCAACGTTTTATGCCCGTTGGTTTGTGGTCGTGATGCTCGTCATGGGCATCATGTGAATCGGCAACTACAGTACTCATAGCCAGCTCCCCTTAGCGATTGCCCTGAATGAAATTGTGAATGTCAGCTGCTTGTACGACATCGCCAGTATCATTACCCCAAGCATTACGCTGGTAGGTGATGACCGCTGCAATTTCACGCATGCTGAGCTGGTTACGATAGGCTTGCATCGCTGTGCCTGACGAGCCGTGCACGATAATGTCGATGTGTGCGTCAAGATCGCCTACGGCAAGACCTTGACCGACAACGCTCGGGAATACACCCGGAATACCGCGACCGTTTGGCTGGTGGCACGCTGCACATTGTGTCAGGTAGACGTTTTCACCCATTTGCATTAGCTCATCTTTGCTCATGCTCATGCCGAGTAAACGTTCTTCTTCTGCACGCTGGTCTGCGAGGCGCTGCTCTTCACCGCGAATCCACTCTTCAAATTCTGCCGGCTCTTTGGCAATCACTACGACTGGCATGAACGCATGGCCTTGGCCACAGAGTTCGGCACAGACGCCACGATAAATGCCAGGTTCGTTGACGCGAGTCCAAGCTTCATTGATATAGCCCGGGTTCGCATCCTTCTTCACCGCAAACGCTGGCACCCACCACGAGTGGATAACGTCGTCTGACGTAATCAGGAAGCGGACCTTTTTACCGGTTGGAATAACCAATGGGCGGTCAACTTCCAAAAGGTAGTTTTCGCCACGCGGCAAACGGCCATAGATCTGACCACGGGGAGTCGCAAGATTACTTTGGAACTCCACATCATAGTCGTGGTATGCATAGTGCCAACGCCATTGGGAACCTGTCACTAACACCGTCAAATCGGAGTCAGAGGTGTCGTCCATTTTGATCAGAGTAATAGTGGCAGGAACTGCCATACCGATCAGAATCAAGAATGGAACCACCGTCCAGGTAATTTCTAAGGCCAAATTGTCATGGAATTTCGCTGGCGTAACGCCGCGCGCTTTCCGATGACGCAAAATAGACCAAAACATGACTGCGAATACAATCAAGCCGATGACCAAACAGATGTAGAAAACCAGCATATGGAGTTCATACACTCGATTACTAATGTCTGTTGCGCCACGCGTCATATTGATTTGTGATTCGCTGGCCATCAAGGCGGGTGTAGACACTAACGCCGTAATACCAGCTAACAGGCTAGTTAGTCTCGCTTTCACTCGACATCTCCTCTTCTTCTCATAAGAAGGGGGAATTCAAAAGGGTGAATTCACAACTTATGAGAACAAAGAGGTCAGCAAGAATAGGAAAAACGTTCCCCAACACATCACAGTCCTTGCAGAACCCTTTGTTGTTATTTTTATCACCGCAAGACGGTGAGAGTTTGTTTTTATTATTTATCAGCTGTACGACTCGTGAACACTAGGATAACGATGCGCAAACTGATGTTAAATCGCGAGACTAAAATACCACCAAAGATGTTAATAAAAAAGGGGCTGTTGTTAACAGCCCCTGGGGTAACCCTAAAAAAGGGTTAGTGGAGTGGGGGGTTCTTGGTTGGTTCAGTAAACACAAAGTGAATACTTTGGCTGTTCCGTGCCGCGAGCGCCAAGCGTTTCTGGTCGCGGGGGCTGCAGTTGCCAAGCCATGCAATAATGAGTTGGCTATTATTTAATAAGAGTGCTTGTTCGGTCGCCCACACCGCGGTATCTGCGTCTTGTGGGTTAATGCAACGAATCCGCGTTTTGCTAATACCGGCCGATTCGAGCTGGCGCAAAAAGGTCATTGACGGCTTACCAATCACGGTGACCCACTGATTATCTTGATGGCGCATACTACTGATGGTGGCCCACACTTGCTCTGACGAAGCGGCATTCAAAGTTTCTGCTTGCGCAGTCGTTTGTTCGCCTTCATGGCCCCAAAGGCCCGGATGACGCAGGCGTTTATTCAACGATGAATAGTTCATTGCCAACCTCCATTACGAATTACGCCAACAGCTAAGCCTTCAATACTTAACGGCTGGTGTTCTAAATCAACACGAATAATTGAAAATTCTTCATTTTCCGGATGCAGCAGTACCACACTGCCACGACGCTCAAAGCGCTTCACTGTGACATCGTCCTCAACGCGCGCAACGACAATTTGTCCGTTACGTGCTTCTGCAGTTTTGTGTACAGCGAGTAGGTCGCCATCAAGAATACCGATGTCTTTCATACTCATACCCTGCACTCGCAACAAGTAGTTTGCGGCTGGGTTGAACATATGTTCATCCACTTTGTAATGCGCTTCGATATGTTGCTGAGCCAAAATGGGCTCACCGGCGGCCACTTGACCGATCAAAGGAAGGCCTTCATAAATCACTTCGTTCTCGTCTTGTACGACACGGATACCGCGCGAAGTGCCGGGCAGCATTTCAATGACCCCTTTACGCGCGAGTGCTTTGAGATGCTCCTCTGCTGCATTTGGCGAACGGAATCCCAACTGACGCGCAATTTCGGCACGTGTAGGTGGCATTCCCGTGGCATCAATGTGCTCGCGGATCAGTTCTAAAATTTCTGCCTGTCGGGCTGTAAGTGGACGCATTTCAACACCTGTTTATTCGCACAGTATGCTGTCAGTATATACAGTATTTTTTACTGTGCAAGAAAAAATCTGAAAATAATTGGACTTACCACCGCGCCCAGCAGAAGTGCTATGATCGCACTTCGTATTATTCGCGAATGCACGTTCAGGCCCGGGAGGGGCGAATGACTCATACGTCGTGGTTTTATCATGTATTACGATGGCCGTTGCGCCTAGTGACTCGCTTTAAAGCGATTGCGGACGAGCACGAGGCTGCACCGTCAGCGCCAGATCATGTGGTTTATGTGATGCGCGGCCCGTCGGCGGCAGATTTGGTGGTAGCGTGTCACGCTGCTGTTCAGTTAGGTATGCCGGACCCAACCCAGCCCTTGGCGATTAAGGGACAAACGTTTCCCCGGGTACTTTATGTGGAAGACACGCGCAACCGACTTGGTTACGACGCGAAGCAACCCTTTTCCGAACTGTTAGCACTGCATCAGGCAGATCCTGATCTTAACGTCGTCATGCACCCGATTGGACTTTTCTGGGGCCGCGAGCCGGGCCGTGATCGTCGTGAAGGTCGCACCATGGTCGCGGACGTTGAGGTACCGGGGAAGTGGAAGAAGTTTCTTTTAGTACTTTTCTCTGGCCGTAATATTTTGGTGCGTGTTTCGCGCCCGGTGAGCTTACGCACAATGGCACAGACTCAAGCGAGCGACGTGGAGCTCGCGCATAAGTTGACTCGGGTTGCCCGCACTCACTTTGCGCGGATGCGTCATGCGGTTGCCGGGCCAAAACTTACCGGGCGTGACGAAATTATTCGCGAGCTGCTCCGCCTGCCTGCTATTCGTCAAGCGATACAAGACGAAGCCCGAGCGAAGCGAATTAGTGAAGAGAAAGCGACCGCTAAGGCACGCAGTTACCTGAATGAGATTGCTGCTGACTACCGCGAGGGCTTAGTGCGCTTCGGTGATCATTTCTTCAGTTGGCTCTGGACCAAGATTTATCGTGGTATCTCGGTGAAGAATGGTGAGGTGATTCGTAAGCTTGCGCAAGACGGTCATGAAGTGGTGTATGTGCCTTGCCATCGCAGCCATATGGATTATTTACTGTTAAGTTTCGTGATCTATAAAGAAGGCTTGGTGCCACCCCATATCGCTGCCGGAGTGAATTTAAACTTCTTCCCCATGGGCCCGATTTTCCGTCGAGGCGGCGCCTTTTTCATTCGCCGCAGTTTCCGCGGTAACAAGCTGTACTCGACGGTATTTCGTGAATACCTTGGACGACTGTTCCAGAAAGGCTATGCAATTGAGTACTTCATGGAAGGAGGGCGCAGTCGAACCGGGCGCTTGCTACCACCCAAGACAGGTATGCTTGCAATGACGCTGCAAGGCCAACTGCGGGGCATTAGTCGACCCATTAGCTTTGTGCCTGTGTACGTAGGCTATGAGCATGTAATGGAAGTAAGTACTTACCACAGCGAGCTGAAAGGCAAAAGCAAAGACAAGGAATCTGTTTTCCAAGTGTTTGGTATTCTGCGTAAATTGCGCAATTTCGGCACGGGTTTTGTGACCTTTGGTCAACCGATACGGCTCTCGGACTACCTCGACACTGCGGCCCCTAACTGGCGCGACTCGGTGACCACGGGAACCGAGGAACCTGCGCGCCCACGTTGGTTAACGCCAAGCGTGAATCAATTAGCAGAACTCCTAATGCGTCGCATTAACGAAGGTGCTGCAATTAATCCAATGAACCTCATTGCATTATGTTTGTTGAGCGCCGAGCGTCAAACTCTGACCAAAGATGAGCTCATTGCGCAGGTGCGCGCTTACTATGAACTGCAACGGGAAGTGCCCTATAGCAGTTGGATGCAAGGTCACGAAGAAGCATTCGACGCGGAGGCATTCTGGCAACATGCGGTGGGTATGGATAAGTTCAACGTCCTAGAAGACGAAGCAGGCGCTGTGGTCAGTCTTGACCAATCCCAAGCGCTCAGCATGACTTACTATCGCAACAACATTCTTCACTTATTCATTGTTCCAGCCTTACTTGCACGTTTCGCGCGGGGTCATAAGCGCTTCACCGCAGCGGAAGCGAGCGAGTTTATTGTTCGTCTCTATCCTATTTTGCAGGCGGAGCTGTTCTTAGGCCATGAAGCGGATGACGTTCCTCTTTATGTTCAAGCCTTGTGTGAAGAGTTCGTGCGCTTGGGGTGGTTGAGTGTGGCGAATGAGGCTTATGAGATTCCGGGACGTGAAACGCCAGCTTATGTGCAATTGGTATTGCTCGCGAATGCCGGTGGGGAAACGCTCGCACGTTATGCGATTGTGCTCGAGTTACTACAGCAGTCTGAGAATTTGTCGCGCAATGACTTAGAGCGCTACAGTGAATTGGTTGCAGTAAGACTGGGTGCGCGCCATGGCGTCGATGCGCCAGAGTTTTATGACAAGAAAGTGTTCAGCACTCTTGTCGGCGTGCTGAAACATGAAGGTTACATTGCGGTAAATGAAGCTGGCGCTTATGTGTCTGATACACGTACGGCGGCATTGAGTGATGAAGTTGATCAGCTGCTCGGCAGTGCCATACAGCTGACCATGCGCGAGTCATTGAAAAAGCTCCTTACGGACACCGAAGCGCCAACTCAAGACACGCCGAAAGGTGCCGGAAGCCAGTAATGTAACGCTAACCCAATGGCGAAGATCATGCCTGCGTAGTGATTCTGGCGAAAAGCCAGGAAGCAGGCATCTTCGTCACGGTTGCGAATTAGAATGATTTGCCAGGCGAACAGGGCGGTCATCCCCGCAAGACCTAACCAGTAGAAGACTGTCCCTTCGATTAACCACCCGAGATAAGCAAGTAGTAAAACCGTGACTAACTGCAATAAAGCGATGAGAGTGACATCGTAGCGGCCGAACCACAGGGCCGTAGACTTCACGCCAATCTTTGCGTCATCGGCGCGATCCACCATGGCATATTCTGTGTCGTAGGCTACGGTCCACATAATATTGGCTACAAAGAGCACCCAACAGACCCAAGGAAGTGAATTCGTCGCGGCCGCGAAAGCCATTGGAATCGCCATGCTAAATGCCGCTCCCAAGACGAATTGCGGCCCGTGAGTAAAGCGCTTCGCAAATGGATAAAGGATGGCTAAACCCGCCGCAATGCAGGCGAGTAAGATCGTGAGCGGGTTGAGGGTGAGGACCAGTAAGAAGGCCAAGAAAATCAAGACCGCGAACAAAACTAAGGCCTCAGCGGAAGTCACATGACCTGCCGCAAGCGGACGCTCGCGTGTGCGCCGCACATGCGCATCGATGTTGCGATCGGCGAAGTCATTGATGACACAACCGGCCGAACGCATGAGAAACACGCCAGCAGCGAAAATAACCACGAGTCGAATGGATGGGTCTCCATGTGCCGCAATTAACAATGCCCAGAAGGTCGGCCACGCCAGCAACCAGATGCCAATAGGTTTGTCCACACGCATAAGCGCACGATAAGCGTCCAAACGGTTCATGAATTCACTCCCTTTGAATATGAGTATCTAATGTGAAGAACCTTGGTGTTAAGCATAGCAAGGGCATGGCGAAAGAAATACTTCAGCCACAAGAATAGCACCTTGTTGTAATTCGAAGCGACGACGGCGCCCATGCAAGGGATGAGCGCGCTGATGGAGTTGCTGATTGAGCTTGCCAGGTCCTGAGTTTGCTGCAAAGACAGCGGTTTGAATTGGCCCCGGCTGAATGTCGGCGCGTGAAAATAAGGTTTCACCCAGTGGATTGGTGCCTAATCGCGTGAGGGCGCGATCTTCAGGTGACAGCGCTGCATCAGGAAGAATGCTGCGCGCATACACCCAAGCCACGCCGTTTAGCTGTAACAAGACTTCACGTACCGTCACTGGGGCGTCGGGAGCCAATCCCAAGAAATCACTCTCATGAGTCTCCGCTTGGCCTTGGGATTGGCCCAACAGCATTACTTTAAACTCAGCTCCGCGGTCTTTGAGCTTTTGGGTCAGAGATCCTGAATCGAGCAACCACTCAGCCAGAATGGTTGGCGTCGAAAGTTTTGGAGCTTGCCACTGTGCATCGCAGCCAACGGGGAAAACTGTGGATAAACTCATGTGCAAACAGAAATAGCTGAATGTTGGCGTCATAATACCAGAACAAAAGGAACTTCAGCACCTGGAACGATTGCCGATACACAGAGAGGACGTATAATGAACAAACTAATGATGAAAGGACGTTGCCATGAAATATGTATTCGCTTTGCTGGTCGTGCTCGGGCTTGCTGTCGCTTCGCCAGCACAGGCACAGAACTATGCATATTTCGGCTTTGAGCCTGATATTACGACCAACTATCTACGCACAGGTGATCAACGTCGACTCGGTTACATTCGGGTGGCCGTGGAATTGATGGTGCCTACGACACAAGATCTGCGGGTTATCGAATATCATTCACCTTTGTTGCGTGACGCATTTATTCGTATCCTCAGCACCGAAACCGAAGGGCGGATTCGCAGCTTGACCGGGCGAGAAGAGATTCGCCAAGCTTGTTTAGAAGCGGCACAAGAGTTAATTCGTCGCGAGACCGGGC
This sequence comes from Idiomarina sp., assembly GCA_020831965.1. Taxonomy (GTDB): domain Bacteria; phylum Pseudomonadota; class Gammaproteobacteria; order Enterobacterales; family Alteromonadaceae; genus Aliidiomarina. The sequence continues at coordinate 50,608 of JAFIFP010000008.1, read as the reverse complement.
GAGACCTCGTACTTGACCTGATCTTCACCAAGTACATTTATCAGTAATTGATTCAGGTTGTTTACCAAGCCAGTTATTTACGCAACAGTTATTTACGTAAAAAATACCGCACAAAAACGCCCGCTAGGATACCGCTGAGTAAACCGCCGAGATGCGCTTCATTGGCCATATTCACCCAGAGTATGTTCATGTAACCGACAACTAGCCAAGCGACCATGAAAATCACTAAACCGGATGGCAGCCACAGCGGGCCGCCGCGACCAAGGCTCATGATGGTAGAGAACCCAAGAAGTCCATAAACCACGCCCGACAGCCCACCAAAGTTAGGCCCCGAGAGCATAAACTGCGCGAGGTTAGACACAATAGCGGTAAAGAAGAACAAGCCAATGAGTGCCTTACTGCCGAGGTGAAGCTCGATGCGTCCACCTAAATACCACCACCAGAACAGATTAAAAACCAAGTGCATGGCTGAGAAGTGCAAGAAAGCAGGTGTAACGATGCGCCAGGGCTGACTGCTATCGAGTGCGCCAAAAGGCGGTTCAGTAATGAGCAACCACTGCACGGTGCGCTGCAGGTCGAGGTATTGTAGGAGTGCGACGATCAGCACCAGTAAGGCAATACCGAAGGTAAAGAGCCCCGCCTGCTTAGTAAAGGTCTTGATGAGTGGTGAGACAACCTTTGATGAAGGCTGTATCGGTTGCTGACGCTCACTTTCCGGCATACTGCGGTAGAGTGTCAGAAGTTCCTGTGCCCGTGTTTCGTAGGCGGATTGCACGAGCCAAAGTTCGACCACAGAGCCATTTTCTGTTACCGATACTGGCACACCGAAGCGCCGAAGGAATTCATACATGCCACGAATTTCATCGACATTGTCAGTGCTGTGCAGTTTTTTCACACACTTTGCTCCAAGTCATCCGGGAAGTGTTGAGCCCACGCCACCATACCACCATCCACACTATGGACAGGGTTCAAACCCTGCTCTGCGAGATAGCGACCTGCACCTTGACTACTCACGCCGTGATAACAGAACACGAGCACGGGCTTGCCCGCCGCGCGCTCGATAAATTCAGGCACATTGTCATTGGTCAGGTTGATTGCACCGGCTAAGTGCCCCGCAGCAAATGACTGCGGGTCGCGAATGTCGGCAATGACCGCTTCACCTGCGTCGACCATTTGCTTGGCGTCAGTCAGGGCAATGCAGGAAAACTCGCTCATGCTTCCCAGTCCAAAATAACTTTACCGGACTTCCCAGATAGCATGGTTTGGAAGCCTTCTTCAAACTGATCAACGGGATAGTGATGGGTAATCATTGGCGATAAATCGAGACCGCTTTGAATGAGCGCTGCCATTTTATACCAGGTTTCAAACATTTCCCGTCCGTAGATGCCTTTGATGGTGAGGCCTTTGAAGATGACCTCGTTCCAGTCAATCGCCATAGTTTCTGGAGGAATGCCCAGCAGTGCGATTTTGCCGCCATGATTCATGGTGGTCAGCATCTGATTGAATGCTACGGGAACGCCGGACATTTCCAGTCCCACGTCGAAGCCTTCTTTCATCCCCAGGTCTTCCATTACATCGCTTAAGCGGGTGTTCTGAGTGTTGACCGCGCGAGTCGCGCCCATTTTCAACGCTAATTCTAGACGGTAGTCATTGATGTCAGTAATCACCACATGGCGAGCACCGGCATGGCGTGCCACAGCGGCAGCCATAATGCCGATAGGACCCGCGCCAGTAATTAACACGTCCTCACCAACTAAGTCGAAGCTTAAGGCAGTGTGTACAGCATTTCCGAAGGGGTCGAAAATTGCTGCTAGATCATCCGTAACTTCATCGGGGAGCTTAAATGCGTTGTCTGCAGGAATCACTAGGTATTCGGCAAAAGCGCCAGGACGGTTTACGCCGACACCGACTGTGTTGCGGCATAAATGACGGCGTCCCGCGCGGCAGTTGCGACAGTACCCACAGGTGATATGACCTTCGCCCGACACGCGGTCGCCCACTTGAAAACCGCGCACGCCGTCGCCGACTGCTGCAACCACGCCCACGTATTCGTGACCGACAGTCATACCTACGGGAATCGTCTTCTGTGACCATTCGTCCCATTTGTAGATATGCACATCGGTGCCACAAATCGCGGTTTTCTTAATTTTAATCAGCAGATCATTGTGCCCACATTCGGGCTGTTCTGCTTCGGACATCCACAAGCCGGGTTCGGCTTTTAACTTCGCTAAAACCTTCATAACCTGACCTTACCTACATGAGGTGAGTTAAACATTTCTTTAAGAAACAATGCCCAAGTCGCGGCCGACTCGGATAAATGCATCAATAGTGCGATCCAGCTGCTCTTTGGTGTGTGCAGCCGACATTTGAGTACGAATACGTGCTTGTCCCTTTGGTACGACCGGAAAAGAAAAACCGACCACGTAAATACCTTCTTTGAGCATGCGCTCAGACATTTCGGCTGCAAGCTTCGCGTCGCCTAACATGACAGGAACGATGGCATGGTCGGCACCGGCTAAGGTAAAGCCTGCAGCGCTCATGCGGTCGCGGAAATAAGCAGCGTTGTCTTTTAAGCGATTACGCAACTCGCCGCCTTCTTGCAGCATTTCGAGAACGCGAATACTTGCAGTCACAATAGAAGGTGCAAGGGAGTTAGAAAACAAATACGGACGAGAGCGCTGGCGTAACCAGTCGATAATCTCTTTCTTACCGGAAGTGAAACCGCCAGAAGCACCGCCTAATGCTTTGCCCAAGGTACCGGTGATGATGTCTACACGGTCCATGACGTTATGGTACTCGTGCGTACCACGACCCTCTTCGCCGACAAAACCGACAGCATGTGAATCGTCCACCATCACGAGCGCATTATACTTTTCCGCGAGGTCACAGATGCCTGGGAGGTTGGCAATAATACCGTCCATGGAGAACACACCGTCGGTGGCAATCAATTTATGGCGCGCACCGTCGGCATCTGCCTGGATTAATTGTTTCTCGAGATCGGCAACATCATTGTTGGCGTAGCGATAGCGCTTGGCTTTACATAGACGCACGCCGTCAATGATACTGGCGTGGTTCAGAGCATCACTAATAATGGCGTCTTCTGGACCCAGAATAGTTTCGAACAAACCGGCATTCGCGTCGAAGCACGAGGAATACAGAATGGTGTCTTCCATTCCCAAGAATTCGCTGAGGCGCGCTTCTAGGGTTTTATGGATATCTTGGGTACCGCAGATAAAGCGCACAGAAGCCACACCAAAACCGTGTGTTTCCAAGCCATCTTGCGCGGCCTTTATCAACTCAGGATGGTTGGCAAGGCCGAGATAATTGTTGGCACAGAAGTTCAGTACCTTGTGGCCGCCCACCTCAATTTCAGAGAATTGTGACGACGTAATGTACCGTTCGCTTTTGTACAAACCCTCGGTCCGCACTTCATCGAGCTGATCGCGCAACTGCTGGAAAAACGCTTCTTTCATGCTTAACTCCTGCTAATAACAGCGGTGTAATAGGTTCCTATTTTACGCGTCTCAGACCCTGTTCGCACGAAAAAACTGGTCTGCTGCCTTAGGGGTACTGTTAAGATAAGCTGACGGTGTGACAAGTGAGCGCCGAATGAGGGTTTCAAGACCAAGGAAAAGGACGTAGTGTGTTGAATCCGCTATGATCAAACAAAATCGGTTAACGATAGAGTGAGCACATGTATACCCGAGCAATTTATCCAGGCACCTTCGATCCCGTGACCAATGGACACAGCGATCTCATTGAGCGTGCCGCGAAATTATTTAATGAAGTGATTGTTGGCGTTGCCGCCAATACTAGCAAGCAACCCATGTTTACCCTGGAAGAGCGGGTCGAGCTAGTAAAGCAAGTGACCTCTCATCTCAAGAATGTGCAGGTGGTAGGATTTACTGGTTTGCTCGCTGACTTTGCTCGTGAGCGAGACGCAAGGGTACTAGTACGCGGCTTGCGGGCCGTGTCGGACTTCGAATATGAGTTTCAGTTGGCGAATATGAATCGTCGGTTGTACCGGGATCTTGAGAGTGTCTTTATGACGCCTGCTGAAGAAAACTCCTTCATTTCATCGACCTTAGTGAAAGAGGTTGCAATGCATCAGGGGGACGTGGGACAGTTCACGGCACCTGCTGTTGCTGAAGCGTTGAAAATCGCTTGTGCGAAGAAACGCAAAGAGCAGGAAAAGAGTCGATAGAAGATTAAATTTGCGCGCCCGACTCCCTATCTTTTTTAAGTCCAAAAAGGTATTATGCCGCGCAAAATATCACCGGATATGCTGCGATCAGGATGAAATCTAGACTGATCGAGCGTTATTTTTCTGTTTTAACGATAAAAAACCGACCCGCAGGAGTCCTAGGCATGGCCGACCTAGATCTGAGCCAGTACGGCATTACAGACGTCACTGAAGTTGTGTACAACCCTTCGTATGAGCTTCTTTTCGAAGAAGAGACCCGCCCTGAATTGACCGGATATGAGAAAGGTCGCGTGACCAGCAATGGCGCGGTGGCGGTGGATACCGGTATCTTTACTGGGCGCTCACCCAAGGACAAGTACATTGTCCGCGACGACACGACCCGGGACACCGTGTGGTGGTCAGATCAAGGGAAAAATGACAATAAGGCGATTTCGCCAGACGTGTGGGCACACCTGAAAGGGATCGTGACCAATCAGTTGTCCGGAAAGCGTGTTTTTGTCGTTGATGCCTATTGCGGTGCCAATGCAGATACTCGCCTTGCGGTGCGCTTCATTACTGAAGTGGCATGGCAGGCACATTTCGTGAAGAACATGTTTATTCGCCCCAGCGCGGAAGAACTGGCGACTTTCAAGCCAGACTTCATCGTGATGAATGGCGCGAAGTGCACCAACCCAGAGTGGGAAGCGCAAGGTCTGAATTCTGAGAACTTTGTTGCCTTTAACCTGACCGAGCGCATGCAGTTGATCGGCGGTACTTGGTACGGCGGAGAAATGAAGAAAGGCATGTTCTCCATGATGAATTATTTCTTACCGCTGCAAGGCATTGCTTCAATGCACTGTTCTGCAAACGTTGGTAAACAGGGCGACGTCGCTGTGTTCTTTGGTTTGTCGGGAACGGGGAAAACCACCCTGTCGACCGACCCGAAGCGCGAGCTGATTGGCGATGACGAGCACGGCTGGGATAACGACGGTGTCTTCAACTTTGAAGGCGGCTGTTATGCAAAAACCATTAACTTGTCTGAAGAAGCTGAACCGGATATTTTCCGTGCAATTCGCCGCGATGCACTGCTTGAGAACGTGACAGTTCGTGATGACGACAGTGTTGATTACGACGACGGTTCAAAAACCGAAAATACCCGTGTGTCTTACCCGATTTATCACATCGATAATATCGTGAAGCCAGTGTCTAAAGCTGGGCATGCGAAGAAGGTTATTTTCTTAACTGCCGACGCTTTTGGTGTGCTTCCTCCTGTGTCGAAGTTAACTAACGACCAAGCGCAGTATCACTTCTTGTCAGGTTTTACCGCGAAGTTGGCCGGTACTGAGCGTGGTATTACTGAGCCAACTCCAACATTCTCTGCTTGTTTCGGAGCGGCATTCTTGAGCCTGCATCCAACGAAGTATGCGGAAGTGTTGGCGAAGCGTATGGCAGCGTCAGGTGCGGAAGCCTATTTAGTGAACACCGGCTGGAACGGCACGGGGAAACGGATTTCTATCAAAGCAACTCGCGCTATCATTGACGCCATTCTTGACGGTAGCATTGAAGATGCCGAGTTTGTGGAATTGCCGTATTTCAATCTGGCAGTGCCGAAAGCGTTACCAGGCGTAGAGGACAGCAGTATCCTCGACCCACGTAACACCTACGCGAATGCCGCAGAGTGGGACGTCAAAGCGCGTGATCTCGCCGAGTTGTTCATCAGCAACTTCGAGAAATTCACCGACAACGCCGAAGGCCAAGCCCTAGTCGCCGCCGGCCCCCAACTCTAAAACCCCATAAATTGGGGTCAGATGAACTTTCATCGGCCCCTTTTCATATGTTTCAAGGCCTCCAGCGATGGGGGTCAGAACAAGAACTCTCAAATTTTTTCAAAGTCCTAGTATTTAAAGGGCTAGGCTATTCATCTGACCCTCTTTTTTGTTCATCTGACCCTCAAGTTAAATTTTGTAACAGCTTTGTCGCGGTGTTGTGGCGCGGACTTTGCCATAATGGCGGGATTAACCTTGGGGGATGGTGATGGAAATATTTATTGATCAGGTCACAAAAGCATATGCGACCGTGACGGCAGTAAAGCAGGCAAGTTTCGAAGTGCGGCGTGGCGAGATTGTGGCGTTACTGGGTCCAAATGGGGCGGGGAAGTCGAGTTTAGTGCGCATGTTGGTTGGGCTGACCTTTCCTGACACGGGTTCAATCAAGGTCACTTATAACAATCAAACCTATCCTCATTTACCGGCTGGCGCCTTTGGCTATTTGCCGGAAGACCGCGGGCTTTATCAAGATCGCACGCTAAAGCAGAACCTCACCTATATCGGTCAGCTTAGAGGCATGAGTAAAGCTGAAATCGACGAGCAACTGGACTATTGGCTAGAGCGTTTCAGCTTGGTTGAGCGTGCTGACGAGAACCTTAAGCAGCTTTCCAAAGGGAATCAGCAAAAGATTCAGCTGATTGCGACGCTAATGCATCAGCCGCCCATGGTAATCCTAGATGAACCTTTCTCAGGGCTCGATCCAGTGAATCAAGAGATCGTGCTTGATGTCCTGAGCGAGTTAAAAAATCGTGGTGTCACGGTATTATTGAGTGCTCATCAAATGGCCTTAGTTGAGCGTTTAGCTGATCGCATGGTGTTGATGAATCTCGGCGCAGTCGTTGCACAAGGAACGCTTACCAACATTCAAGAACAGCTGCTACAGGAACATCGCATTCGTGTGGACTTTGCAGAGTCCGTAACCCCGGAACAGATTAAAAGTGTACCTGGTGTTGAACGTGCAGATGTCATTACGCCGACGACTCTCGATATCATTCATTCACCGGATACAGCACCTAGTCAATTGCTTGCTGCTCTATTGAAGATTGGTGCCATCCAGAATTTTGGTCGCCAAGTCCCCGACCTGCACTCTCTATATCTACAAGCTGTGGGTAAGCAAACTGTTGCCGAGGAGACGAGCCATGTTGAATAACACAGACAAAGTTTGGCGCGTAGCGAAGTTCGAGTTCCTCCGATTCTTTAAGTGGAAGCAAGAACTGTTGAGTATTGGTCTCATGGTCGGTGGGATGCTGGTCGCGATCAGCTGGGGCTCAATCATGGCTTTTTTCCAACCTGAATACCGCATCGCGGTAATGCCCACTCAGGGAATGGCGCAAGTACCGGCTAACCTTCCAACAGTGACGCGGGTCGAGTGGATTCGTTTGCCTGGCAGTGAGCGAGAGCGCGCTCAACAAGCTCTTGGCGACCGCTATGATGGTGTGATGCTGATTGATGGTCATGACATTACGTTGCTGGTTGAGCGACGTCGAGATTGGCAACAAAATATTGATTCCGCAATGGCAGATTGGGTTCGAGAACGTCGCATCAGCAGCGTAAATTTGACGCCCGAACAGCACGCTGCTGTATCCGACCCCGCTGGCATTCAAATCAACGTATTACGCACCGTGAGTGGTGAAACTGTAGTGTCTGACGAACCGCGAGAGCGGGGGAGAAGCTTAGTAAGTGGCGGTATATTGATGTTGCTGTTTATTGGCGTGTTCTCCGGTTTTGGCCTGATGATGACCGCGATCACCGCTGAGAAACAACAGCGCGTAACAGAGCAATTATTGACGTTAATGACGCCGCAGCAATGGATGGACGGGAAGATTATTGGCGTGACCTTGCACTGCATTAAGTCCATGGCGACGACCGGTATCTTTGTCATGGTGCTGCTGTCGGTTATAAGTATTGTTAGTGGTCGAGGGATGTTTGTGTTGCCTGTCACTTTCGTGGATGTGCTCACATTGATCGTTTTTGTCGGCTTCGGGCTGATCCTCGTGAACAGCATGCTTGCGGGCTTTGCTGCGACCATTGACGATCCGAATCACTCGTCGCGGCCTTTGGTGATGTTTATCCCACTGTTCCCAGTTGGTATGAGTTTCTCGGTGATGAGTACCCCCGAGAGCGCCTTCTCGACCTTCTTGAGTATCTTCCCGCTGACGTCTTATGCCACGATGCCTATTCGCGTCGCTGAAACCTCAGTGCCTTGGTGGCAATGGATACTTGCAGCGGTGTTGTTGATTGCGACGGTCTATTACGTGCGCCGCTCAGCCGCTAACTTGTTCAATCTCGGCATCACCATGTACGGCAAAGAGCCTACTTGGAAACAAATCTGGCAAACCGCCAAAGCCTTATAAATCTGGAGCAAAATGAGGGTCAGATGAACTTTTCTAGACCCTTTTCCATATGTTTCAAGGCCTCCAGCGATGGGGGTCTGACCCCAAATCGGAGGATTATGAAAAAGCTCAGATATCTAAAGAGCTGAGGTATTCATCTGACCCTTAAAGGTTGTCATCTGACCCCAATCTGGGGGTGAAAAAAAGGTCAGGCGTTTGCCTGACCTTTTGTTTAGTTGCCGAGGCGTTCGGCGAATGGGAGGTCGTGCGGTGGAATACCCTCTTTCTGATCCACCAGATACCAATCCATCCAGCGCATCAAGCGGTACGCGTAGTCGAGCTGTGATGCGGCCCGCGCATTTCCATGGCCCTCACCCGGATAAAGAACCAGGCGCACTGGCACATTACCGTGCACTTTCAGATAGCGATACAGCTCCATCGACTGGCTGGGATGCACTCGCGTGTCTTGCTCACCATGCATAATCAAGATTGGCGTGCGCCCTTGTTCAGCCCAGTAGATCGGGCTGCGTTCGAGGTACCACTGCCACTTGTGCCATGGGTAACTCCGCGCATGCACTAAGTACATCTCGTTTGGAATATCGGTGGTACCAAACTTCGACAGGTTATTACTAATACCCACAAACATCACACTTGCTGCGAAGTGTTCGGTTTGCTTGGTTGCACCCCAAGCTGAGGCATAGCCGCCGTAAGAACCGCCGGTTATACCCACACGAGCCGGATCAGCTAAACCAATCTCTACCAAATGCTCTTTAGCATCGACGATGTCATCAAACTCTTTACCAGCATAATCATTCTGTCCGAGCTTGGTGAATTCTACACCACGGCCTGTACTCCCACGGTAGTTCGGGAAGAAGGTCGCATAGCCTTTCTGTGCAGCGTACCAAGTTGGGCTTGAATAACGGTCATTCCAGCCATTGCGTACGTGTGCTTCTGGCCCCCCATGAACACTCATAATCACGGGTACGCGCTGGCCTTCTTGATAATCCAAGGGATAAACCAAGATACCTTCCAGCTCTAAGCCGTCACGCGCGCTGTGGGTGATGACCTCTTGGCGCGGTTGACGCACATTCGCAAGCCATGGGTTGGAATCTGTTAAACGCGTAATATTGCTATTGCGCACATGGAAGGCTTCGTTTGGATGAGCAGGGCGGTTGCCAATAAAGGTAATCCGGCCGTCGCTGCTACGCGAAGTTAAGCGGGTAGCAATAACACGCCCTAATGGGACAATTGCGGTTTGACGGTTGTTACGCACGTTGTGACGCACAATAGTGGTCTCGACATTGATGTCCGCTAACCACACTAAGTTGTTGTTGTCTTCCCAAAGCAGATCAACCACATGGCCTTTAAAGTCTGGCAGCATGTCACGCACGGAGCCGTCTCGGATATCTGCTAAATAGAGGCGACCTTCCTTCGGATCATGCTTATCTTCCGCACCAATCAGCGCTAAACGATTACCGTCTGGTGAAAATGCAGCGCCACCTAACTTACCTTCGGTTTGCATGCGGCGTGCCACATTACCCTCGAAGTCAATCAGGGCGTATGTACTTAGCATCAGATCATCGTCAACCATAGGCGTCGGCGCAGCGCGCACTAACAGCTGGTCTTGGCCTGGGCGGAACAGCACCGAATGCACATGCTCGGCAAATGGAATTTCTTTTACCTCGGCATCACTGTCGGTCAGGCTAAACAGGTGCGCGCGAGTAAACCGAACTTCCTCTTCGTAAACCCGAGCTCGGAATCCGGCACGATTCAACTCTGTCTGCTTCTCGCGACCGGGTTCTTGCGCACGAAACGCAATCCACTGGCCATTCGAACTCACAGTGAAGCTCATAATCGGCGTTGTATGTTGCAGCAGTCGCTTCGACTCGCCACCATTGACCGGAATTTGATATAGACTCATGCGCTGGTCATCGCCGCGGCGGGCGAGATAAAACAGCTTAGCGTTGTCTGCACTAAAGGCAATCTGGCCGATGCGAACGTTACCAGTGATGAATGGAACTTCCGCACCTGTCTCGTTATTACGCATGAAGAGTTCGATGAACCCGGTGCCATCTTCATCAGCGTAGGGATTGCGTGGACGCACGCGAGTAAAGGCGGTGAACTTACCGTCGCTCGTAGTGACTGCTTGATTGACGGACTGAATTTGTACGACTTGTTCGAGCGTCATTTCTTCCGCATGAACAAAGTGAACACTGAACCATGCAATGCTCAGTAAGACCAATAGTCGTGCCATGGTCATTCTCCTTGAGTGAGTTCTATTGTGTTTTGCTTTTCGAACTTAAGTGTATCAGCCCGTAGGGCCGATGGTCATGTCCACAGGTGGCTGTTCGTCTTGTAAAGTCGCAGCTCCCCGCGCCACCATGCGAACTTGGATAATGGTTTGCTCGGTTAAAATACGCCGTTCGGCCGCTGATAGATCGAGGCTGTCGGCACCCGCACTAAATACAATGCGCACAATCGCGTCGCTTTGTACGCGCGCGCACCAGTCGGGCAGTTTCCGTTCTGCGCGCAGGTAATCGGTGAGCTCTTGTTTAAAATGGTTAATTTCCCGTGCAATGGCTAGCCGAAACTCGCGTGTGGTCCCCGCTTGTTCCTGCAACATTAGTCGGAAAATACTGGTGTTGTTGGCCACATAGTCCATAAAGGTTTCGACGGAGATGCGAATAATCGAGCCGCCACTGGCAATCCGCTGACGCGATTGGCGCAATAATTGGCGCAGGGCAAGACCACCTTCATCAACTAAGGTAAGGCCAAGTTCGTCCATATTTTGGAAATGGCGATAAAAAGAAGTGGGCGCAATGTGAGCTTCACGAGAGACCTCGCGCAGACTCAAACTCGAAAATGAACTCTCCGGACTCAATTGGTTGAGTGCCGCTTGAATCAGTGCACGTCGGGTTTTTTCCTTTTTCTGAGCGCGAATACCAGCCATGGATTTTTCCTGAAAGATCTCAACGGGTAAGATTAACAGTGAACATTTGTGCGGTCAATTTTACAAAAGACCCCTTGATCATTAGGCAAAACCTGTATAAATTCAGCGTACAATTGTTAGCTGAAATTGGTTTGTTGTATGAAGAAACCCCCTTTAATCTGGTTAAATATCTCGGTATTTAGCATTACGTTCTTGGTTGCCTCGATCGGCACGCCGTTATATCTCTGGTTTGAAGGATTAAGCCTAGGCTTGGTAGTTGCGTTTGTAGCACTGTCGGCATTTTCTGGTCTGTCGATTACTGCGGGTTATCACCGCTTATGGTCGCATCGCACTTACGAAGCACATTGGACCATCCGCGCCTTGTTTGCATTGGGTGGTGCGCTCGCCGTGCAGAATAGCGTGTTGCATTGGGCCTCTGATCACCGTGAGCATCACAAACACGTTGATCATAAAGACGACGACCCCTATTCCATTAGTCGTGGCTTCTGGTTTGCTCATATCGGTTGGATGTTGCGTGAGTATCACGCCCATCGCTATGGCGATTACAGCAATGTGAAAGATCTACAGAATGACCCAGTAGTCATGTGGCAGCACCGGAACTACCTTACGCTCACTTTGGCGATGAATTTTGGCTTACCTATTCTGATTGGCTTGGCCATAGGCCAGTTGTGGGGCGCACTGATTATTGTTGGGTTCCTGCGTTTGGTGCTTAATCACCACACGACGTTCTTCATCAATTCTCTGGCACACATGTGGGGTAAACGTCCTTACACTGAGCGCAATTCTGCTCGGGATAACGGCGTGATTGCGCTGGTCACTTATGGCGAGGGTTATCATAACTATCATCACATTTTCTCAGGTGACTATCGCAACGGCATCCGTTGGTACCACTATGATCCGAGCAAATGGCTGATCTGGTCCCTTGCGAAACTCGGGTTAGCGAAGAATCTGAAACGCGCAAATGCCTACCAGATAGAAAAAGCGAAGCTCGAAGTGATGTGGTTGCGTTTACGGGACCGCCGTCACACTGTTGCGGAACGCTTAGAGCAAGAGTACGACGAGCTACTCACCCATTTGCGGGACATGTATATGCAGCGCAAAGCTTGGCTGAGCGTGCGCCGCAGCGAATTGCAAAATAGTGTGGAAGCGAGCGAATTGTACAGTCAGTACAAGGAGCTAAAACGTAGCTTCCGCCGCCAGCGCCGAGCCTTCAAACGACAGTTAAGAATGGCTGCTCAGACCGCATAAATAAGAGCCTGAGTATGATTCAGAGCCACCTTCGGGTGGCTTTTTTGTTGGTTGCAAAATGACTGCTTTTGCGCAATAATTAATCAATACATTTTTCTCTAGGGAGAAGTCGATGGAAATTGATGGCTCAATGCTTTCAGCATTCCAAAGTGCCCAGTTAGGCATGCAGCGCGCCTCAAATCAGGTGTCAGATGCAAGCCAGTCTATTGCCCGTAATGCTGCAGAAGACACGGGTGCGCTTGTCGATCTGATCTCTGGTGAACGGTCTTTCGAGGCCAATGTCGCAAGCTTAGAAGCTGCCGATCGAATGCTGGGTCGGATTATTGATATAGAGGCGTAACCTATGGTTATGGCGGTCACTCCATCAGTTCCGTTTGTGCCTGCGTCTGTGTCGCAGCCGACGGATAGTGCCCGTCGTGATAACCAAATGCGCGAAGCTATCGTGCAGGTTTCGCAGACCGAAGCTTTCGCCCGAGAGCGTGGTATTGGTGGTGAGTCAGAGCGCGCGCCCAAACCCGGTTTAGCCAGTTATGCCAAACAACTCGCCGATGCCCGTGTAGAAGCCGAAGGCATTCGCCGTCGTGCGGATCGTGAACCCACCGAAGACGACAATACCGACGCTAGTTCTGAAGGCGAGAGCGAACAAGAGCGCCGCGAAGCACAAGCGGAAGAACGTGAACTACGCGAATTACGCCAACGTGACCAAGAAGTACGCCGACACGAAGAGGCTCATGCCAACGTCGGTGGCCAGTATGCCGGTACACCTCAGTATGAATATGAACGCGGTCCTGATGGTCGTAACTATGCGGTGGGCGGTGAAGTCGAAATTGATGTTAGCCCGATTCCTGGTGATGCAGCCGCTACCTTACGGAAAATGCAAACCGTGCAGCGCGCGGCACTTGCACCTGAAGAGCCTTCTCCTGCGGATCGACGCATTGCCAATGAGGCTTCGCGTAAGGAAGCTGAAGCACGCCGTGAAATTGCTGAAGAACGCGCCGAAGAAATGCGCGAACGCAACATCGACCTTGATGGTCTCGATAATGACGACGAAACCATGGCGCGCATGATAGAGCGTGGCACTCGCATTGAAGCGTTTTACCAAGGTAGTTTCCGTCCACGGGAAACTGCGGTTCTCGCGCAGGCATAAGCAGCCCTCGCGCGTACTCAAACGCTTTGTAGCGTCTGGCTGGTCAGCCACCATATGAGTGGTAGGGTCAGCAAACTAATCAGTACTCCATAACCAATAATCGCAGCGACAAGTCGCGGCTTAAGGCCTGCGCTGATCGCGAGCGCACCTGCGGTAATCATGGGCGGCATTGCGGCTTCGAAAACGGAGACTTGTGCTGCCAAGTGATTAATCCCAAAGAACATGAAAGTTACTAGCGCTAATAAGGGCAGTACCAATAGCTTCACTGAAAGTGCAAAAGTGAATGGTATTAAGTCTTCACGTAATACCCGCAGTCGTAGCTGTAATCCCACCGCGATCATCACCACCGGCACCAACGTGGCCGCAAGATTCTCAAGTAAAGGCTGCAACACGCCGGGATATTGGGTTTGACCCAGCGTCAAAGCCACAATCAATGCTAAAAGTGGTGGAAAGGTCACAAGTTTACGGATTTGTTGCTGCTTCGTTGGCAGTTCACCTGAAGGTGCGGTTGCCCCATAGCGACTTGCGATTACTGTGGTGAACAAAGCTAGAGCCATAAAGGACCCCGCTTGATCATAAATCACAGCGTAGGGCAGTGCTTCGGTTCCAAAGAAGGTCTCGACCATCGGGAAACCGAGAAATGAGGTGTTGCCCAATGGCACTACAATTAACATGGCGCCCGTGAGTTCGCGGCTCCACTGCCAAATTCGCGCTGCCAACAAGACCGCGCCAACGGCAATAATGAACATCACCCAGGGCGTGAGAATGGGTGTCAGGAGTGCGGCCGACACACTTAAATGCGGCAAGTGCAGTAAAATCATGGCGGGAACCGCCACATAGATTACGTACTGATTTAGCACTTGGCCGGCCTGATTCGGCAACACGCGAGCGCGTTGCAGAATCAGGCCAATGACCATGTAGGCGAAAATGAGCCCGAGGTTTTCCACGAACTACCGCTTTTTCGCATTCGCGAAGGCAGCGGCAAAAGCACTGCCCATCGCGCTATCTTGTGGAGCGGAGGATTGCTGATTTTTCCGTGGACCCGAACTACCTGGCCGAGAGCTACTTGGCCGAGAGCTGGTGTGCGACGACCGGCCCTGTGATTTGCCTCGAGGCTTGTCATTGCTGGCCGACGCGTCGCTCGCTTTGGCTGCAGGCAGCTCGTCGTTTAAGCGCATTGTCAAACTAATGCGCTTACGCTCACGGTCCACTTCCAGTACTTTTACCTTCACGATTTGACCGGCTTTCACCACTGTATGCGCGTCACTGACAAAGCTATCTGACAGCGCTGAAATATGGACTAAACCGTCCTGATGAACACCGATATCTACGAATGCACCGAAGTTAGTGACGTTGGTTACTACACCTTCCAAGGTCATACCTGGCTTCAAATCAGTCAAAGTTTCCACGCCCTCTTTAAATTCAGCGGTTTTGAATTCTGGCCGTGGATCCCGTCCTGGTTTTTCGAGCTCTTTGATAATGTCGGTCACGGTCGGTACACCGAATTGCTCGTCCGTATAGTCTGCCGGATTCAGTGAGCGAAGAAACGCGGTATCACCGATCATCTCAGCAAGTTCTTTATTGTGTGCTTTCGCAATACGTTCGACGAGTGGATAGGCTTCAGGGTGAACGGCCGAGCGATCCAAAGGATGCTCACCTTGCATGACGCGCAAGAATCCGGCTGCTTGTTCGTATGCTTTAGGGCCTAACCGGCTGACTTTGAGGAGCTGTTGGCGACCCGAAAACGCACCCACACTATCTCGGTGCATGACAATATTCTGGGCGAGATTACGGTTCAAGCCTGCCACACGGGAAAGCAGTGGCACAGACGCCGTGTTGAGATCGACACCCACCGCATTTACACAGTCTTCAACAACCGCATCGAGGCTAGTGGCAAGTTGTGACTGACTCACGTCATGCTGATATTGACCAACACCGATAGACTTGGGCTCGATCTTCACCAGCTCGGCCAAAGGATCTTGTAATCGACGGGCAATCGACACTGCGCCTCGGTAGGACACATCTAAGTCTGGGAATTCGTTGGCCGCTAGCTCGGAGGCGGAATACACCGAAGCGCCTGCTTCGCTCACCATAATTTTGGTAAGTTTCAACTCGGGGTGCATCTTCATCAGCTCACCGACTAACTTATCGGTTTCACGTGACGCGGTGCCGTTACCAATTGCCACTAATTCGACGTGGTGCTGGCGACACAATGCAGCCAATGAACGCAGTGATTTGTCCCACTGATTTTGCGGTGCATGAGGGAAAATCGTTGTGAGGCCCAAGAGCTTTCCTGTGGCATCGACAATGGTCGCTTTCACACCTGTCCGTAAACCTGGGTCGAGTCCCATTGTGGTTTTCGGACCTGCTGGAGCGGCCATGAGTAAATCATGAAGATTCGTGGCAAATACTTGAATAGCATCGGTTTCGGCCTGCTCACGCAACTGACCGACAAGATCGGTTTCCATGCGTGGCAGAATTTTAATCCGCCAAGTCCATTGCACAGTTTGCTGGCGCCATAAGCCGACTGGGCTCGTATCGAGCGGCAAGTTAAAATGCGCAGCGATGAGTGGTTCATACTGACTTTGTTTCGTACCTTCTGGTGCGTCGGGATCGGCATTCAATTTGACTTGTAATACCCCTTCATTGCGTCCGCGCAGCAGCGCCAAGGCACGATGAGAGGGGATTTTACGGAGCGGTTCTTGGTAGTCGAAGTAGTCTCGAAACTTTGCGCCTTCGGTTTCTTTACCTGGTGCAACAGTAGACTCCACAACGGCTTCTTGCCATAAGCGCGCACGCACGGTTTTCAAGAGTCGCGCGTCTTCGGCAAAGCGCTCCATAATAATGAAACGGGCGCCTTCAAGTACGGCTTTGGTATCGGGGAAGCCGGCTTCGTCATTCACATAAGCTGCGGCTAGTGCCTCGGGGTCTGCGCCATGATCACGCACAAGCTCATCGGCAAGGGGCTCAATGCCTGCCTCAATGGCTATTTGACCTTTGGTTCGACGTTTTGGCTTAAAGGGCAAGTAGAGATCTTCGAGCTCTGTTTTGGAAACACACTGGCCTATCGCTTGCGCTAATTCGGGCGTCAGTTTTTCTTGGTCGGCGATGCTCTTCAAGATGACTTGTCGGCGATCGTTGAGCTCTTGGAGGTACGATAAGCGGCTGGCAAGGTTACGTAACTGTGTGTCGTCGAGACCGCCGGTGGCCTCTTTACGGTAGCGTGCAATAAAAGGGACAGTAGCACCCTCCTCGAGGAGCTGCACCACAGCCTTAACCTGCTCTTCGCGAACCTGAAGTTCTTGGGCGATTGTCGCGCTAATACTTGCCATAGATAGTCTACTTCCTAAATCACATCATGAACCGCGCATCATATCACGGACGCGCGGCCTTGCCATGTGGAGATCGGCCTTAAACGCTCGCTGTGGGGCGGTTTTTGACTCGGTCAAACCAGTCTTGCAGATGGGTTTGCTCAGGCTTAATTCGAACGCCGACGACACGCGCAAACTCTAAGGTGCAAAACGCATTGATATCGGCGGCGGTATAGCGGTCACAACAAAGCCAGCTGTGTTGAGTAAGGTGTTTGTTTAGAAAGTGAAAAAATTTCTCGATGTTAGTTTTACATTCTTCACCCCATGGAATATTCGGGGTCATACGGTCTTTGAAATAGCCACTTAAATGTTGGAAGGCCATACCCGTCGGCAGGAAGAAGTAGAACTCCACCCAACGTAACCACTGTTCGATCTGAGCTTTCTCAAGGGGTGTTGCGCCGAGTAAGTTCATGGTGTCGGGGTAGCTTTCTTCAAAATAACGACAGATCGCCATGGTTTCAGCGATACATGTACCGTCATCAAGCTCTAGTACGGGTACTTTTTTTAACGGATTCTTCGCAACAAATTCAGGCGTGAGGTTCTCACCTTTTTGTAGGTCAAGCTCTACGCGCTCGACTTGATCGAGCAGCCCCTTCTCCGCTAAGAACATGCGCACGCGCCGAGGATTGGGGGCAATCGCCATTTCGTATAGTTTCATTTCAATTACTCTTGTTTAGATGCACTTTTTAAGCAAAAAACCCCAGTGCCGAGCGTCGGTCACTGGGGTTTTTATTAGACGAATAGGTTGAACTTACTCTGCGTTCTTCACGAACTCGTCAAGCCATTCAACCGTTTCCCACAGCATGTGTAATACCGACTCACGGGCACGGTAGCCGTGTGACTCGAGCGGTAACATAACCAAGCGGGTGGTGCCACCAAGGCCTTTCACTGCCTGATACATACGCTCACTCTGCATTGGGAAGGTGCCTGAGTTGTTGTCTTCTGCACCGTGAATTAACAGTAGTGGCGTCTTCAGCTGATGGGCAGAGAAGAAAGGTGACATGCGCTGATACAGCTCTGGGTCATCCCAAATTGTCCGCTCTTCGCGCTGGAAGCCAAAGGGCGTCAAGCTACGGTTGTATGCGCCACTGCGCGCAATACCCGCTTGGAACAAATCCGAGTGAGCAAGCACATTCGCAGTCATAAAGGCACCATATGAGTGGCCACCGAGCGCAACCCGATTCGGGTCAGTCACACCGCGGTCTACACCGGCCTGAATGGCAGCTGCAGAGTTCATGATCAACTGTTCAATGAAGGTGTCATTTGGCTGGGCATCGCCTTCACCAACAATTGGCATCGTGGCGTTATCAAATACGGCATAGCCTTGAGTCGCCAAGAACTGCGGGCGCCAATAGCTGATGCGATTGAACTCATAAGGAGAGCCTGAAACCTGAGCTGCTGCGGCAGAGCTACGGAACTCGCGTGGGTATGCCCAGATAATCGTTGGCAGAGGACCGTCGCGTTCTGCGTCATAGCCCGCGGGTAAGAACAAGGTCGCAGACATGGGCAGGCCGTCTTCACGTTCGTAGTTAATCAACTCACGTGAAATATCGACAGTTTGTGGCATCGGGTGCGGAGTTTCAGTCAGCGCACGGAGCGGTTGCTCGGCACCTAAGGTCCGTACATAGAAGTCCGGTGGCGTGTTAACTGCTTCGCGACGGGTCAAGAACTGACGCTCGCTGGCATTCAATAAACCCATGGGCACTTCATAGTAAGGCGACTCTGAACGCCATAAACGCTCGGTGTCACCCGTCATCAGGTTACGACGGTCAATAAATGGACGGTCGCCTTCATCTGATGCACCGCTGCCGGTTAACAGAATATGGCCATCTTCAAGGAGTAACACCATGCGACCGTTTTCGTTGCGGGTCATCATGGGGTTACCTGGATCGTTGTAGCTATCTTCCCATGAACGTTCCCACACCAAGCGAGGCTCGGCATCGCCGTCTGGGCTGATTAACCATAGCTTCTCTTCACGGTCACGCCACAAGCGCTCATAAACCAGTGCAGTATTGCCATCACCGGCGCGAATGCCTGAGTAACGGGTGCTCAACTCAACCAGTGTTTTTGGTTCTGCAGTAAAAGGTGCAGCCAACTGGAAAACGGCATCGCGAACTTCAGCAGGTTGACGTGGATCGCCACCGTCTTGCGCTTGCGCCCATACTAGGGTGGCATCAGCGTCTGAACGCCATGAAATACTGCGCGGGCTATCTACAACTGCGTCAAAGGAAATCGGCAGGTTGTCGGCAAGTGGCTGATCAGAAACTTGATAAATCGAACGACCGTCTAAGTTCCATACTTCGGTAGTACGAGCGAAGCGGCCATTTGGAACGGCATAAGAATAGGGTTTCTGCAGTTCGGTCACTAATAAATACAAGCTGTTCGGTGACAAGCTGAAGTTATTGTAAACGCCCACTGAACCGACTTCGGTAATCCGACCACGCGCATTTACGCGCACGATTTGGCTGCTGAAGTAGTAATCAAACAGTGCTTCGTCATGTTCGTTCTGAAGCAAATCTTGGTAGGTACGTGCGGGTGCAGTACGGCCACGGCTTTCGGTAACAACAGGGCCACGTGGAACACGGGGCTCTTGCGGAGCGGCACCACGACGTGCTGGAATCGACATGACGTAGACGCTGCTGCTGTCGTTGGTCCAAGTGATCTGAGTGCCCCAAGTACCATTGACTTTCACGTTGCTCCAACGGCTTGCGCGTCCGCGCTCAAGATCAACGCGCCACAACTGAATTTCTGTGTCTTCCAGTTGTAAGAATGCAAGATAGCGACCGTCCGGTGACCACGTTGGGCTCAGAGCCCGAAGTTCCCGTGGCAGACCACGAATAGATTGGGTTTCACCTGAACTTACGGTAAGAAACTCAAAACCAGAAATATAGCGAGTTTGGCTGACGCTGCTGTTGTCTGGGTTAATTCGACGACCGGCAAGGCGATATTCGGGTGCCGCTAAATCAGCAAGCCGAGGTAACGCAGGGAAGTTAAGCACCAACATCCGCTCACCACCGGGTGCTACGGAAGCAGATGGGGCGGGTGGGGCATCGACGATATCGATAATTTCTTGAGCGGGTTGCTTATATCCAATGTCCACCTGATTGGCTGACGCGGACAGCGCGCTCAAGCAGAGCAGGGCGCTTAGCGCTGTGAGCATTCCAATACGTTTCACGGTAAAACTCCTGTTTATAAAGGTAATGCCATCAAACCCTGTTCTCCGTATAATTTCCAGTCTGTTGAGATGAAATTCCATGAGATAACGGCAAGTCGAATGAAAACCAATTTAATTACCCGGGAAGGGGTTCAGCGACTTGAAGCAGAGTTGCATCAGTTATGGCGTATCGAGCGCCCCGAAACTACCAAGAAGGTGAGTTGGGCGGCGAGCTTAGGCGACCGTAGCGAGAACGCGGATTACCAATATAACAAAAAGCGTTTACGTGAAATCGACCGGCGCGTCCGTTACTTACGCAAACGTCTCGAGTCGATACAGGTTGTGGACTACTCGCCCCAGCAAGAGGGGCGTGTATTCTTTGGGGCTTGGGTTGAGATCGAGAATGAGCAAGGCGAAACGCGGCGCTTTCGGATTGTCGGACCGGACGAAATTTATGGGCGCAACGACTACATTTCTATCGACTCGCCGATGGCTCGTGCATTGCTCAAGAAAGAAGTCGACGATGAATGTCAGGTGCAAACCCCAACGGGGCGGCATACTTGGTTTATTAATTCCATCGTTTATCAAGAGTGAAATACTCGGTAACAATTGCACGTTGGCTTTAGAGCCCATGCACTCTAAACTGAAGTCCGTTAAAAATTGCCCAACATGAGGACACCCATGAACGAAGCGCCCTATCGCATATTAGTGGTTGATGACGACCTCCGGCTGCGCTCCTTGCTTGAGCGTTACCTTGTCGAACAGGGTTTTCAGGTGCGTGCTGTAGCCGATAGCACTCAAATGGATCGCTTACTCGCTCGTGAAACGTTCCATTTAATGGTCCTGGATCTCATGCTTCCGGGCGAAGACGGCATCTCAATTTGTAAGCGTTTGCGTCAGAAAGAGCATTCATTGCCAATCATTATGTTGACGGCAAAAGGCGATGAAGTAGACCGCATCATTGGTTTAGAAGTGGGTGCGGATGACTATATGCCAAAGCCCTTCAATCCACGTGAATTACTGGCGCGCATTAAAGCCGTCCTCAGACGGCAAACGCGTGAAGCACCCGGTGCGCCAAGTAGCGAAGAGAAGGTCGTGGAGTTCGGTGAGTTCTGGTTCAACATGGGAACCCGTGAACTGCGTCGGAATGAAGAAGTGATCAATCTCACCAGCGGTGAGTTTGCCGTATTGAAAGCGCTGGTCAGTCATCCCCGGGAACCTTTATCCCGTGACAAGTTAATGCATCTGGCTCGCGGGCGTGATTACAGCGCCATGGAGCGAAGCATCGACGTACAAGTCTCGCGGCTGCGTCGTATTGTGGAATGTGATCCGGCCAATCCACGTTATTTACAAACCGTTTGGGGACTCGGCTACGTGTTTGTACCCGACGGTGCCGCGCGCAGCTAAATGTTTCAATTCTTACCTCGTACAGCCTTTGCTCGCACTATTGGCCTGATTGCCCTTATCTTGGTGGTGAATCAGGCCGTGTCCTACGTGATGATCACCCTTTATGTGGTCAAGCCGAGCGTGCAACAATTAAGCTTCCTCGTAGGCCGTCAAATTCAGGCCTATGAATTTGTGCGCTCGCAAGACGATGGCGAAGCGCTCGCTGCACAATACAGCCAAGTTTCGGGTTTAGAACGGCTCGACCCAGCGCAAGCACAACGTGAAGGCGTGCAGGATGCTATTCACTACCGTTTTCTGTCTGCCGAGCTTGCTCGGGTATTAGACCGCAATGTGCAATTGCGCTTGGCGCAGACCGAAGCCATGTCGGTGTGGGTGCAAATTGAAGGCGACTCCGATTGGTACCGTTTACGTCTGACCGGCCTCGAGGAAGGGCAATTCTCACCCCTGCTATTTTATCTTGTGTTGATTGGCTTATTGAGTGTGATCGGTGGTGCGTGGTTTGCGCGCTGGTTGAACCAACCCCTCAAGCGTTTACAACGGGCGGCGCTCGACATTGGCCGTGGCATATATGATGGGCCATTGCCGGAAAGAGGCGCTACCGAAATTGCGAACGTGACGCGGGCCTTTAACCGCATGGCGCGCGGTATTCACCAGCTTGAGAAAGACAGAACCATGCTGTTGGCCGGTATTTCCCACGACCTACGCACGCCCCTTACACGCATTCGCCTTGCGGCGGAAATGATGTCGGACAAAGAGGATGCGTTGTGCGAAGGCATTGTGCATGACATTGACGACATGAACTCTATCATTGATCAGTTCGTCGACTTTGTCCGCTCACGCGAAGTGGGGGAGTTTGAAAACACTAACGTGAATGAACTGATTCACGACGTTGTGCTGACCAGCGAATACACCGAAGACGATCGTATAGAACTGGATCTCGACAACAAAGTACCCGCGATTCCGATGCAGCCCACTGCGGTGAAACGAATTTTAACAAATTTGGTCGTTAATGCGCGCCGTTACGGTGGGCTGCCCGTGGTCATTCGTTCGGGACGCTTGCCACGCGGTGCTGGCATTTGGTTTGAAGTACGCGACCATGGCAAAGGAATTCCCGAGGAACGCTTGGAGGAAATGTTCGAGCCCTTTACCCAAGGCGATACAGCACGGGGCGGTGAAGGCTCCGGCTTGGGGCTCGCGATAGTACTACGCTTTGTGGAGCTACATCAGGGTGACGTGGAAGCGCGCAATGCGCCCGACGGCGGGCTGCAGATTAAAGTGACATTGCCAGCGCGTCGGGACCAGGTGTAACAATTTAGGTATCAAGCTTCACGTGTATGCAGATCAGGGCGCCAGTCGGTTCAACCCATTCAGTGCTGCAACGCGATAGGCTTCTGCCATAGTGGGGTAGTTAAAGGTGGTATTCACAAAATACTCCACCGTGTTCCCACCATTCTTCTGCTCCATGATGGCCTGACCGATGTGAATGATTTCTGAAGCACGCTCACCAAAACAATGAATTCCCAAAATTTCTTTCGTTTCACGATGGAAAATAAGTTTAAGGCAGCCCACATGGCTGTCAGCAATTTGCGCCCGAGCTAAGTGTTTGAACTGAGCGCGACCTACTTCATAAGGAATATTGTCTTGGGTGAGTTGTTCTTCGCTCGCGCCCACCGAGCTGATTTCTGGAATGGTATAAATGCCGGTTGGAATGTCCGACACCAGCTTACTCTCACAACTGCCATCAAGTACCGCCATGGCGGCGATCCGGCCTTGGTCATAGGCCGCACTGGCAAGGCTGGGGTAACCTATAATATCGCCAACGGCATAGACATTGGGCACCGACGTCCGATAGTTCGAGTCAACTACAAGCTGGCCTCGGTAGTTGGGTTCGAGACCAATGTTTTCGACTTTCAGTTTCTCAATGTTGCCCGAGCGACCATTGGCGAGCAGAATGCAATCGGCAAACATGCGCTTGCCTGACTGCGTCGTCATCACGACGCCGTCTTCGCGTCCTTCAACACTCTGAAATTCTTCACCATGACGGATCACCACACCGCTATTACGCAAGTGATAACTCAGGGCATCGGAAATCTCGGTATCCAAGAATGAGAGTAGGCGATCGCGGGTGTTAATGAGATCGACTTTCACGCCTAAGCCACGGAAAATACTGGCATACTCACAGCCGATAACACCCGCTCCGTAAATGATGATGGTACGGGGATCATGCTTCAGCGATAACACTGTATCTGAGTCATAAATGCGAGGGTGACTGAAGTCCACATTAGGGGGCCGATAAGGACGAGAGCCGGTGGCGATCACGACATTCTTGGTTTTCAGTAACTCAATCGAGCCATCGGGTTTGCGTATTTCGAGGTGGTGTTCGTCCACAAAATTGGCTTCACCGTGAATGACGGTCACCTCGTTGCGCACGTAAAACGAGCTGCGCAATGACACTTGCTTGCGAATGACGCTCTCCGCATGGCGCAAAATCTCTGAGAAGGTTAAGCGCAAGGGCATTTGGTCCTGCTTAAACAAGGGACTCGCGTTGTATTCCACTAAACGGCTGACGGAATGGCGCAAGGCCTTCGACGGAATAGTACCCCAATGGGTACAACCACCGCCCAACCGCGGGTAGGCCTCAATAATAGCGACATTCTGCTTGCGCTTCGCGAGCATCATTGCCGCACCTTCGCCCGCCGGCCCTGAGCCAATCACGATGCTGTCAAATTCAGCGGCAATGTTCTCTTTGCGTGCCTTTTGCCCTTTGGCCATGTCCATTTCCTACTTAAAATTCAGGTATATAGAATAGATGCAATTGTGCAATCAGGAAAGTGGCGGGAGCTCATCGAAGCGCGTCACCGACAGGTGCCGACTAAATGTTTTATCCGGTTGCTGACTATCCGGTCGCCGAATTCCTAATGTGTGGGCAATACCGAAGTCACGAGCGCTATCCAGAATATGCTCCCCGTCGTCGACGAATAAGGTCCGCGCCGGGTCAAAGTGATAGGTTGCCTGTAAGCCTTGCCAGAGCTCTTGAAACTCTTTGCAGTAACCAAACTCATGGGTAGAAAATTGCAGCGCGCAGCGCTCGGCAAGATCCGTGAAGCGATTCTTTAGTGCCAGTGCATCAGGATGCGCATTCGTAATCAGGGCGACCTGCTTGCCCGCAGCTCTCAGGTCATCAAGGAACTTCGGAGCATCCGGACGATAGCGAATGCGCTCTATAGTGTGTTCTTTGAGTTCACGGATCGGCAAGGCAAGGGTAGTTTGCCAATAATCGAGACAGTACCAATTCAGTGTTCCAGCAACGCGCGCGAACTCGGTTTGCAGCCTTTGTGCCGCTTCTTCGGCGCTTACTGCATGGTGCTTTGCGTAGCATTCGGGCAAATACTCTAACCAAAAATGATTGTCGTAATGCAGGTCAAGCAATGTGCCATCCATATCGAGTAACACAGTGTCTATCTTGGACCAATCGAGCATAGGGTTTTCCGTTCCTTTCGTTATGGTGTATGGTTAAGTCGTCGATGGAACAAAAGCAGAAGTACTATGGCCGGAAAGCAAATCCCAACCATTCTCTCCCGTCAGATTGTAGCGAAAAGTCGCCTCCTCCGCATTGAGGCCGTCGACTTAAAGTTTAGCAATGGTGTATTGCGGCAATATGAACGCATGCAGGGAAGTGGGCGCGGCGCAGTTTTAGTGGTCCCCATGCAAGATGAGGACACCATGCTGTTGGTCCGTGAATATGCTGCTGGCCTGCACAACTACCAATTAGGATTTCCCAAAGGTTTAATCGATCCGGGTGAAACACCGGAAGAAGCCGCAGTGCGTGAGCTGAAAGAAGAAATTGGCTTCGGCGCGCGCGAGCTGACCGCATTAAAATCTGTCACGATGGCTCCCGCATTTTTCTCTGCCACTATGACCCTTTTTATTGGGCGTGACCTTTACCCCGAAAGACTTGAAGGCGATGAACCTGAACCCTTAGAAGTAGTGCCTTGGAAACTCAGCGCTATTGATGAGCTGCTGGCACAACCGGATTTTACGGAGGCGCGCAGTGTGGCCGCATTGTTGCTCGTGCAACGCTGGCTTGCGCAAGGAGGGGCAAAATGACCTTAGGTATTTGGAGTCCAGAGCACTTAGCGAATTTGGTGGAACACGCTCAGCAGGTTGCCATAGAAGCGGGTGATCTTATTCTCGGTATGCAAAAGGAAGGCAATTTCAGCGTTGAGCACAAGGCCGATGAGTCACCAGTTACATCGGTGGATTTCGCAGCCAGCGATCGTATTACGGAATTACTGAGTCAAGCGACGCCCGATGTCCCCATTTTAACGGAAGAAGCACTCGTGCCTTGGCATGTTCGGCGCCGTTGGGAACATTACTGGCTAGTAGATCCGCTTGATGGTACGCAAGAATTTATTCACGGCAGTGGTGACTTTGCTGTGAGTATCGCGCTGATTCGGGGCGACCGGCCCGAGCTAGGTGTGATCTATTGGCCGGCTCAAGATGCGCTGTATTATGCGGTGCGGGGTCAAGGTGCGTGGCGTATTGCCAATAATCGCCATGAGAATATTTCAGTACGGCGGCTTGAGCAGCCGGCTACTGGTCCCATCACCATTGCGCTGAGTCGCCGCCAACCCGCCGACCGTATTCTTTCGCGAATGGTGAGCGGCGAACGTGAAATCATGCAAATCCAAACGGGGAGTTGTGCCCTGAAGTCCTGTTTAGTCGCGGAAGGGTCCGCTGATTGCTTTGTCCGAGTGGGCGAAACAGGGGAATGGGATACTGCCGCCGCGCAGGTTCTGGTAGAGGAAGCAGGCGGTAGTCTGACTGACGAAGCTTTCCGTCCGCTGCGATATAACCATACCGCGTCGCCCGTTAATCCAAACTTCCTGGTTTTAGGCGACCCGCGCATCGATTGGCAAGCGCTCTTGCCGGGCGGACTTCAATCCTCGCGTTGATCCAGATCGCCGAAGTCAGCTGATGCTGCGGGCGCTTCTTCAGTTGCTGCGCCGACCGCGTCTGCGGCCATAATGTTCACGCTTTCATGTAACTCAGACCACACGACTACGGCTTCACCACGACGTAACTGCGCTTCAACGTCGGCAACTTTTTCTTCAAGGCTACGCTCTTCTTCACCGTAATCGGTGCCTTCGCGCAAAACAAAATGCTCAATCAGGCCGCGCAAGGTCTCGGGGTCAATCTGCTGCCATGGAATCTGCATAATGGGTATCTCTCTTAGCGAAATTGCTGGAACCAGGCCATTAGTCGCCCCGGTAACCATGGAATCGGCCGACCACGACTTGAGGTAATAAAGCCAACGTGGCCACCGCGCTGGAATAATTCATAGTGTACGTGGGAACTCATCTCTTGGGCAGTAGGAATACATTCTGCGTCCGTGAGCGGGTCATCGGCGGCATGAATTAAGAGTAATGGAGTGCGCACATCGGTGAGAAATTGTTTGCCACTGCAGCGCGTGTAATAGTCTTCAGCGCCTTGGAAACCATGTAACGGAGAAGTAATAGCGTCGTCAAATTCCGGGAAATCATCAATCGCCATCAACGCTTCGACACTCAATGTAACGGTTGGGCGCAGTTGGCCCTGCTCTAATTTAATTCGGGTTTTCTGCTTCAAGCTGGTCAGTAGGTGATTGCGATACAACTTTGAGAAGCCTTGATTCATGCGGCGCGAACTGGGGCCTAGCGCTAAGGGAGCAGAAACAACGGCAGCAGCCCCGATGGGTAACTCAGGGGATTCGGCAAGCAACTTCACCAGCATGTTGCCACCTAAGCTAAAGCCCGTGGCAAAAAGTAACTTCTGAGGCATAGTTTGCATTAACCAATGGCAGAAAAAGCGCGGGTCCTCGGTTTCGCCAGAATGATAGGCACGCGCTGTGCGATTTAAGCGCCCTGAACAGCTGCGAAAGTGCATCACTACGGCATCAAGTTCAAGGTTTGCTGCCGAGAGCAAAAGTTGATCGGCGTAGGCAGACTCGGCACTCCCTTCAAGTCCATGAAAAATCACCAGCAAAGGCCGAATACTCTGAGTGATTTCATTCAAGGGGCGATTCCAAGACAGGTCTAGGAAGTCACCGTCGGGCGTATCAAGAGTACTTCGATAGGTCGTTGCGAGGGGTTGATAACGCGCTAAGCGAGACCATAATGTCTGTAAGTGACTACTGGTCACCAGAGGATGCGGTACAAAGGCTGTGTTCTGTGAAGATGAATCATTGCGCCATGCGTCGCGGGGTAGCATAATCGAAGGCTCATTTTTTGGTCGATGGAACATGACTATGAATTTCTCCAAACCTTTACGTTCGTTTGCGCGCACGGTCGCCATTGTCGGCGTAACCCTGTCGCTGGCCCTCAGTGGTTGTTCTAGAACAACAGAGCCTGAGTTAGTTGAGCCTGATATTTACACCAGCCCCTATGATACACGGGAATACCGAGCGATTGAGCTTGAGAATGGCTTACGCGTGGTATTAGTGAGCGACCCAGAGACTGAGAAGTCTGCGGCTGCGCTCGCCGTGCAGGTAGGCAGTATGCAAAACCCGGACGAACAGCTGGGTTTAGCTCACTTCCTTGAGCACATGCTGTTCCTAGGTACGGAAAAGTACCCTGATCCGGATGAATATGGTGAATTCATGTCTCGCCATGGCGGAATGCACAATGCTTACACCGCCGACGATCATACCAATTATATGTTCGAAGTGAACAACAATGCGTTACCTGAAGCGTTGGACCGCTTTTCTGACTTCTTTAAAGCGCCACTCTTTATCCCAGAGTATGTGGAAAAAGAGGTGAATGCGGTGCATTCAGAGTGGTCAATGCAGCGCGCGAATGATGGCTTTATTCTCTTTGCGTTGAATAACATTACGTTGAATCCAGAGCATCCTATTGCGCGTTTCAGAATTGGTAACAATGAAACGCTGAGCGACAAAGAAGACAGCTTACTGTTGCCAACGATGATTGAGTTTTATGAGCGTTATTACTCTGCAAACTTGATGACGGCGTCGGTAATTGGTGCTTTATCGTTGGACGAGCTGGAGCAATTGGCGCGGGACGCTTTCTCGGATATTCCGAACTTCGACGCTGAGGTGCCGGAAATTACCGCATGGCCGGTAACCGACGAGCATACGCAGAAACTTATCTACTACCGTCCGCAGATTGAACAGCGCACGGTGTTGATGGACTTCACCATTCCAAATGTTCAGCACGCTTTCCGTCACAACCCTGAGCGCTTGGTGTCATACCTGATTTCGTCGGAAATGCCTGGGACGCCCGCGGCACTGCTCCGTGAAGCCGGCTTAATTGATTCGTTGAACGCTTTTGGAGACTCGGCAGCTTATGGCAATGCAGGCCGCATGCGGGTCGCTATTTCGCTCACTGAGCAAGGTTTCGCACAAAAAGAAATGGTGATGGGGCTGATGTTCCGTTACTTCGAGATGCTGCGTAACACCGGTATTGATGAAGCTTACGTGGATGAGTTGCGTACCGTTTTGAACAACGAGTTCCAGTTCTTGCGTCGTCAAGGAGCCTTCCAATACGCGAGTGGCTTAGCGGCAAACTTATTAGCGTACCCAACCCGTCATGTGATTGACCATCCGTATCGTATGGACAGCTATGACGAAGATAGTACGCGTCAGATCCTCGATGCCTTGTCGCCGTCTAATGCGCGTATTTTCGTAATTGCGCCAAATGTTGAAACGACCGAAGAGATGTATTATTTCGACGGTAGTTACCGTGTGGAACACTTCTCTGACGAAACTTTAGGAGAATGGCTGACTATGGCCGCACAGGCACCGATTGGGTTGCCAGCGGTGAACCGTCTGTTACCTGAAGATCTAAGTTTAGTGGAAGGTCCAGTAACTCCAGAGCCGACGCTTCTTCTTGATGAGCCGGGCTTGTCGCTCTGGCATCAGCGCAGTAGTCGCTTCCAAGAGCCGCGTGCCGTGGTTGAAGTGCAGTTCTATCAGCCAACTCATGAGTTAAGCTGGGAAGAACGGACTGCGGCACGTTTGTTGATTGATTCATTCAGTTTGAGTGAAGCTGGTTTTGCGCGTGAAGCGGGTATTGCCGGTGTCGGCTTTAGTTTGTCGAGTGGTCGTGGCATGACGTTGCGCCTGCAAGGTTTTAACGACAAGCATCAGCAGTTGGCAGGCATGGTCATGGACCGTTTTATTGCCTTCGCACCTTCTGAAGAACAGCTGGATCAGTCGCGTGATCGGGTGCGTCGTGAAATTGAAAACACTCGTCGTCAGCGTCCGCTGCAGCGTTTGTTCCCTGCGTATCAAACGATGACACAACGGGAGTACTTAACTGAGCAAGAACGTCTCACTCGGTTACGTGCAATTGATTTGGCTGACCTGCAAGCAGCCCGAGAGCGTCTGTTAGCTGGCGCCGAAATCCGTGCGCTCGTGTTCGGTAACCACTCGCCGGCAGACGCTATCGCGCTGACGCGAGCTTTAGCAAACTACGTGCCTGTTGATCCTTCGATTCAGTATCAGCAATATGCTCCAGCACGCACGCTTGAAAACGACTTCCCGCTGGCATGGCAGGAAGACATTCGTTTAGAAGACAGTGCGGCGTTGGAAGTGCGCTTATTAAACGATAGTTCGATGGAAGCTGGAATGGCGGTGCGTATGTTGCGTGAGCTTATGCACAACCGCTTCTTTAACCAGCTGCGTACCGAAGAACAACTGGGTTATGCGGTAGGCGTTACGCAAGTGGTTCTGCAGGATCTGCCGGGTTTAGGCTTCTACATTCAAAGCCCGGTTCGCGGTCCTGCGCCATTGATTGAGCGGTTTGAGCTCTTCGTTGCAGACTTCCGTGAATACCTCGGCACTATGAGTGACGAACGTTTTGCTGAAACTCAGCAGTCGATTCGTACTGAATTGCAGCAACCACCGCAAAACTTGAACCAAGAAGCGGGTCAGTTGCGTTCTGAGTGGGTGCGTGACGAGGCAATGTTCGATCGTCGCGAGCGTCTGATTGCTATTGTGGATGCCATGACGAAGGACGACTTAGTACAGGTATTCAACACGATGTTCGATGGCGACTCTGCGGATCGCGCGCGGGCACGGGTTGAGTTCCGGGGCAGCCGTTTCTCAGAGATTCCTTTCTCGGACGTGAGCGGTTGGACTGAGTTCTCCGGCGAATAAGCCAAGTTCGACTTAAATAACGCCAATCCTGCGGTTTGTGGGATTGGCGTTTTTTGTTTGGCTGTGAATTCGAGCTTGGTTGTGCGTGATGCGGTGCATCACCTACGGTGATGTTCGTCATTTTTCGGTAGGGCATCCACCGCATGCCGCCGCTCGATTTTCAATTCAACGCCATACCGCTTTTAAAGACATCCATGCCTCCGACACCCCAGGCCTAATGGCCCCGTCCACCCCGATGAAGTGCATTGGAAATGCGTGATCGCGGTGGATTCGAGCTTGGCTATGCGTGATGCGGTGCATCACCTACGGTGATGTTCGTCATTTTTCGGTAGGGCATGCACCGCATGCCGCTGCTGTGAGTTCGAGCTTGGTTCTTTGTGATGCGATGCAACACCTACGGGCGGTTATAGGAACTTTTGGGAAACCGCGATGGCCCGGAGGGATTCGTCCTGTAGTTTCGTCATTTAACCGCAACCTTCCTAGTCGTTGGCGGGGTAACCCGTATATTGGTTGCTTGCTTTTTCAGCTGGGATCAGAGAGTTATGTCCAAAGTCCGTCGTCACCTTTTACGCCCTTCGCCGCTGTTGCTTGCTATTGCAGCCGCATCTTGTGTTTCCGTCGCTGTCGCTGATGTACCTATTGTGCAGCCTGGTGCGCCGGGTCAAGCAAGTCGCCAGATTAGTGCCGAAGAGGCCATTAAATTGGCTGGTGTGCGCTACTCTGCTGCGGATGTGCAGTTTATGCGGGACATGATTCCGCATCACCAGCAGGCGCTGGATATGACTGTTTTGTTGGCAGACCGCACGAGCAGTAATGAAATGATGGAGTTGGCGGCTCGTATTGAGCGCACTCAGAAAGATGAAATTGAGTTCATGAAGCAGTGGCTGAGTGAACGTGGTGAGGACGTGCCAGATACGGATTGGCGTCAGCACATGGACCACGGCGATCACGGTCACCATGGGCATCATGGCCATGAAGGACACGAGGGCCATGCGGGTCACCAAGCGCATCATATGATGGAAGGTATGGCGACGCCTGAGCAAATGGAAGAGCTTGAAGCTTCTACAGGCCCAGACTTTGACCGGATGTTCCTCCAGCTGATGATTAAGCATCACGAGGGTGCTTTGGTGATGGTAAGAGACTTGCTGCGTCAGCAAGGCTCTGCACAGGAACCTGATCTATTAGAGTTTGTGAATGACATCAACAATGACCAGAAAACTGAAATCGAACGCATGTTGGTCATGTTGGCAAGCTACTCTCCAGATCCTCGTGCTGGCCTGACGGCAGGCTTCCGCGATGCGGGCGAAGCGATTTGGAACATGGAATTACTTGCAGCTCTGCCGAAACCCACTGGTTTTTATGATCCCGAAAATCCAGCGGGCTTGCCTGCCAGCCGCCTTCGCGAGCTAGCCAAGGAAGCAGCAGAAGCAGAAGACGCAGAAAGCGGCGAAGCGAATGGTGATGCGGAAGCAAGTTCAGAGTCGAGCAGCACGCCTCGTGCACGCCCAGCATTATTAGACTTTGCCAATACTGACATGGCGTTCTCTGACAACACTCTAGTGGTCGGTAACTACCATGGCTTTAAAATCTATGACATCAGTAATCATG
The DNA here is from genome assembly GCA_020831965.1 of Idiomarina sp. GTDB lineage: Bacteria > Pseudomonadota > Gammaproteobacteria > Enterobacterales > Alteromonadaceae > Aliidiomarina. Next base: position 18,227 of record JAFIFP010000008.1, on the reverse strand, counting down.
GTCAACCTGAACTCTTGAGCGCCGTGGTGTGCCCAGGTGGTCAGGGTGATGTATCGGTGGTGGGTGACTTGCTGATTATGTCGGTCGAGCAGGGCCGTGGCCGTCTCGATTGCGGCCTGATGGGTGTTGCTGGGCGCGTAAGTGAAGAACGCTTCCGTGGTCTGCGTATTTTTGATATCAGCGATTTGCGCATGCCGGTTCAAGTCGGTGCTGTACAAACTTGCCGTGGTTCACACACCCACACTGTGGTGTCTGGCCCTGGCGAAGATAACCGTTTGATCGTGTATAACTCAGCGACCAGCTTCGTGCGTGAAGACGACGAGCTTGAAGGCTGTTTGAACAAAGATCCCTATCGTGATGACCGTACGGCATTGTTCCGCATTGACGTGATCGAGATTCCAGTGGATCGCCCGCAAGATTCGCGCATTATTCACAGCCCGGCGGTATTTGCTGACGAAGAGACAGGCGTGTTGGCGGGTCTATGGGAGCGTGGTGACCACGGTCCAGGCACGCAAACCACGAATGAAACCAATCATTGTCACGACATTACGGTATTCCCGGAAGCGGGTATCGCTGCGGGTGCCTGTTCAGGAAACGGCATTCTATTTGATATCTCAGATCCGGTGAATCCTACGCGGCTCGACGCTGTGGTGGACGCAGGTTTTGCTTATTGGCACTCGGCTACGTTTAGTAATGATGGCACCAAAGTTATCTTTACCGACGAGTGGGGCGGCGGTACGCGTCCGCGCTGCCGTGCGTCTGACCCAATGAATTGGGGTGCGAACGCTATCTACGATATCGTTGACCAAAAACTAGTATTCCGTAGCTATTACAAATTGCCAGCACCACAGTCGGAAACTGAAAACTGTGTAGCGCACAACGGTTCGCTGTTACCAGTACCAGGTCGCGACATTATGGTGCAGGCTTGGTATCAAGGTGGCGTGTCGGTGTTCGACTTTACCGATTCGACGAGTCCGGTTGAGATTGCTTACTTCGACCGTGGACCTATCGACGAGAAAGCGCTGGTTACCGGTGGTTACTGGTCAACCTATTGGTATCGTGGCTTGGTCTATGGCACAGAGATTGTGCGTGGTCTTGATGTGTTGGCCCTGTTGCCAAGTGAGCATCTGAGCGAAAACGAGCTCGCAGCAGCGATGTTGGCGAATAAAGGCGAAGAATTTAACCCGCAGTTGCAACCAACGCTGGGCTGGCCTGCTGAGCCTGTAGTGGCTCGTGCTTATCAAGATCAGCTTACGCGCAGTAACAGCATGAACGGTAACCAAGCGACAGAATTAAGCCGCTTGCTCGACCAAGCAGAACAAGTGCTGGAACGTGGTCGTCGCGATCGGCGCCTGTCAAATCGTTTAGGTGCGTTAGCGGGTGAATACAAAGCAGCTGCGCAAGCGGGTGAAGGGATTGACCGTCAGCGTATGAATGGGCTTGGTGAAACCTTAGATGGCTTGGCCGCGCGCTTGCGCTAAGCTTCTTCTCGATGAAAGTCCTACTGAAACGGCATGCTTAGCATGCCGTTTTTGTATCTGGCGTACTTTCTCCAAATAGCACTTAGCTCGATTCGAGTTGCTCTTCTAAATCTAACCATTCAGCTTCCAGTGCTTCGAGGCTTTGCTCCGCTCTTCCTTGCTGCTGAAAAAGGTCTTTTAATACTTCGGGACTTTCGTTTTGATATAAATCTGGATCGGCTAACCGCTCGTTGAGACTATTCAGTGTGGCAGTAATGCTGGCCATTTCTTTTTCTACTTTTTTGAGGCGATCCCGTAAGGGCTTTTGCTGCTCACGCTGCGCGGCGGCGGCTTGCCGTTGTGCCTTGCGATTGTCTACGCGAGTTTCACCCAGATCTTTGTCGGAAGCTGCGGCAGCTTCTTCGAGTAACCACTGGCTATAGGCTTCAAGGCCACCTTTAAATGCAGTAACAGCGCGGTCAGCAACGAGATAATAGTCGTCGACTGTCGCGTTGAGGAAATGCCGATCGTGAGACACTACCACCATAGCGCCCTTAAATTCCTGTAACGCGGAAATCAGCGCTTCGCGCATATCCAGATCGAGGTGGTTGGTCGGCTCATCGAGCAGCAGTAAATTTGGTCGTTGATATATCAGCAGGGCCAAGACAAGACGGGCCTTTTCGCCCCCCGAATAGGGTCCAACGGGCTCAAATGCTTTGTCACCGCGAAAGCCAAAACGCCCTAAGTAATCGCGAAGTGATTGTTCAGTTGCTTTAGTGTCAAGGCGCTGAAGGTGAGTGATTGCTGACTCACTTAATGTCAGCGTATCCAATTGATGCTGTGCGAAATAGCCGATAGCCAGACCCGCACTGACATCACGGGAGCCTTGAAGTGGGGCCAGTTCGCCTGCCAAGAGTTTGGTCAATGTGGATTTACCCGCACCATTGCGCCCGAGTAAACCAATCCGGCTACCGGGCACTAGGTTAAAATGAATCTCTTGCAAGATCACCTTGTCGCCATATCCTGCCTGTACTTGCTCCAATTGAATCAGAGGATTTGGCAGTTTTTCCGGCGCGGGAAATGTCAGGTCGTAGGATTCAGCTTCGTTGAGCGGCGCGGTAGCGGTCAGTTTCTCAAGTGCCTTTAAGCGGCTTTGTGCCTGCTTTGCTTTACTGGCTTTTGCGCGAAAGCGGTCCACAAAGCTTTGCAAATGAGCACGTTGTAGCTGCTCCTTGTCGTACTTTTGTTGGGCTTGCATCCGCCGTTCCATGCGCTGGCGCTGGAAGCTCGAATAGTTGCCCTGATAGCCCTGAGTGGCTTGCTGCTCGATATGAATAATATGGCTGACCACACCATCGAGAAAATCGCGGTCATGCGAGATAATGATCACGGTGCCTTCGAAGCGCTGCAGCCAGCTTTCGAGCCAGATAATAGTGTCCAGATCCAAATGGTTAGTCGGTTCGTCCAACAGCAGCAGGTCAGCACGAGAAATTAGCGCTTGAGCTAAATTAAGGCGCATACGCCAGCCCCCCGAAAAGGCTTCCACCGGCGTCATGAACTGATCGGCCGAGAAGCCGAGGCCAGCGAGCAGGGTCGCGGCTCGCGCTTCGATACGGTAGCCGCCAATTGCGTCAAGGACGCCATGCAACCGAGCAATTTCTTGCCCATCATTGGCAGCTTCTGCCTGCGCTAACGCATCGCGGGTACGTACATATTCCGGATCACCCTGTACTACGTAATCGCGGGCGGGTGTGGATAACGCGGGAGTTTCTTGCGCAACACTAGCAATTTTCCATGCTTTGGGAACTTGTAGCTCGCCCTGATCTTCTTTCAGTTCACCACGTAACAATGCGAATAAGGATGACTTGCCAGTGCCGTTGGCACCCACAAGGCCGACACGTTGGCCCGGAAAAATGGTAAACTGCGCATCGATAAGGAGTTGTTTACTCCCTCGCATGAGGCTGAGATGTTCGGCATGAATCATACGGGTGTGGTTACTCCGATCAGTCGAGGTGGCAGCTGCTTGAAGAACAGCTGCATGGGCAGCCGTTTTCGAGCCATATGATACCGTTTTTCCGGTGTGTTGCCCATGTTAGCTCATGATCAATCTGAAGATAGAAGGTGAAAGATGACGCGAACGCGCAAACGTTTTATTGCGGGTGCAACCTGCCCCGAGTGTAAGGCGCAAGACTCCATGATGCTCTTTGAAGAGGGGGGTAAGGAGCATGTGCATTGCGTGGAGTGCGGTTATCAAATGAGTGAGCCCGAGGCTCCGAAATCACCATCTGCCCAACCAGAAACACCTAAGCCCGAGCATGTTATTGGGATCTTTAAACCCGATTAAGCGTCGCGCGGCAGCCCTTTCTCGATCACTCGAATCAGACGCGCTTGCTGGCGCGTCATGGTGTTTTTACGTTGCGCTTGTTCCGCCAACGCCCAGTCCACATGCTCCAACACCATGGCACTGACCTGTTGGCGAGCTGCTGTGAGCGCATCACAGATCGCTTGTGAGTAGGGTGCATTGCCAAGGGCAATGGCTAAGTTGCGCTGCCAGCGCTCATAGCCAATGCGGCGAATAGGAGAGCCTTCAGTTTTCTTTAGAAAGGTGTCCTCATTCCAGTTCCAGAGATCGAGCAGTTCGGGCGCGTGGAGCTCATGGCGCGGTGTGAAGTCTTCTTCGGCTGTTGTGGTGGCGTAGCGGTTCCAAGGGCAGATTAACTGACAGTCGTCACATCCATAAATGCGATTCCCCATGGCGCTACGAAACTCCTCGGCGATAACACCCGGATGCTCAATAGTGAGATAGGAAATACAGCGGCGGGCATCTATCACATAGGGTTCGACGATAGCTTGAGTCGGGCAGATAGTCATACAGGCAGTGCAGCTGCCACATTGATCTGCTTGTGGCTGGTCTACCGGCAGGGGTAAGTTAATCAGTAGCTCACCGAGGAAGAACCAAGACCCATCTTTGGCGTCGAGGAGTAGGCTGTGTTTGCCGGTCCAGCCCAACCCCGCTTTCTCTGCAAGTGGACGTTCCAAAATCGGTGCGGAATCAACGAAGGGCCGGAAATCCGCCTCGGCACAATACGCCTTAATCTTGTCCCCAAGCTGCTTTAAACGTTTACGCATTACTTTGTGATAGTCACGCCCAAGGGCATAGCGACTCACATAAGCGAGATTTCCTTGCTTGAGTGCATGGGCAAACTTCGCATTGCGGGGCAAATAGTCCATTCGCACGCTGATGGCACGCACACTTCCCGGATGCAGGTCGGCAGGGCGAGCGCGCAACATGCCGTGGCGTTTCATATAATCCATATCGCCGTGATATTGCTTATCGAGCCAGTCCTGCAGTGCTGCTTCTTGGCTGGATAAATCGAGATCAGCAATACCGACGCCTTGAAAGCCGAGCTCTTTTCCCCATTGTTTAATCTTTTCTGCGAGTTCCTGATAATCTATGGGTGCATGCATGCGGGAGGACCTTGCCATGGACACTATCGTGAACGAAAGCATACCACAGCAGTTATATCGGCCCGAACAAGTTCGTGACACTGAAGCGACGGCAGCAGAGCGCGCTGGCCTGAGCTTATGGCAACTGATGGAGCGTGCCGGCAAAGCAGTGTTTGAATGCCTTCTGCAGGAGTTTCCCGCGCCTGTGCAGGTGGCGGTACTGTGCGGCAAAGGCAACAACGGTGGTGATGGTTATGTGGTGGCGCGATTAGCGCTGGCTGCGGGTTACGAGGTGTCAGTCTTTGCTGCTGCCGAGCCGACGACTGAGGATGCTCGACGTGCTTGGGAGCTTTGGTTACAAGCGGGTGGTGAGGTGGCTCCACTGGAAGAATGGGAAGAGTCAACGGCGGATGTGGTAATTGATGCCTTATTAGGGACGGGTATCACGAGTGCCGTTCGTGAACCGCTAGCCGAAGTGATTCGCGACTTGAATACGCGACGTTTACCAGTGATTGCGGTCGACGTGCCGAGCGGTTTGCATGCGGACTCAGGACAAGCTTTGGGTGTTGCCGTGATTGCTCGTCATACGGTCACTTTAATCGGTGTAAAGCGTGGTCTGTGTACGGGAGATGCAGCCGATTACTGTGGCCAGCTTTGGTTTGCTGATTTGGGTGTGCTCAGAGAGTTCCGTTTGTTAACCGAAGCGAGCGCATGGCGACTTGAGCCCAATCAATTATTACAGTGGCTGCCGCGACGTGCCGCCAATAGCCATAAAGGAAGCTTTGGTCATGTTCTTATCATTGGCGGTTGCGTGGGTATGGCGGGTGCGGTGCGCATGGCGGGTGAGGCAGCTTTGCGCAGCGGGGCGGGCAAGGTGTCGGTCATTTGCGAGCCGGATCAGGAAGCGATTGTCGCGGCGACGCCTGAACTGATGGTGCGCGGTCTTCAGAGCAACGCGGCAGAAGCTGAGGCGCTCATCGAGGCCGCTACCTTGATCGTGATTGGCCCTGGATTGGGGCAAGGAAGCTTCGGGCAAGGTTGGTGGGAACGGGTACGGGAACTCGATAAGCCATTGATTATTGACGCAGATGCACTGAACTTTTTAGCGCGTGAACCGCTCCAACGAGAGGATTGGGTGCTAACCCCGCATCCAGGTGAAGCCGCCCGTTTATTGGACACTACAACTCAGTCGGTACAACGCCATCGTTGGGATGCCGCGGAAACTTTGCAGGAAACTTACGGTGGCGTGGTCGTACTGAAAGGCGCAGGCAGTATTATACAGTCAGCAGAAGCGGTGGCAGTCAGTACCTACGGGACACCTGCGATGGCTACCGCTGGCATGGGAGACCTGTTAACAGGTATCATTGCAGGCATATGTGCGCAACGTGCTGCATTAGGCATAGATTTATGGGCAGCAACTTGTGCGAGTGTGTTAGTTCATGGCTTAGCGGGCGATTCAGCTGCAGCCGGTCGCACACGCGGATTATTAGCAACTGACTTACTGCAAGAATTACCAAGGTGGTTAAATCCTCATGACGACTCGTGACAGGTTAGCTTTGCCCGATGAAGCTGCAACGATTGCGCTAGGACGCGCATTGGCCTTAGCCTGCCGTGAGGCCACAGTGATTAGTCTGTTGGGTGATTTGGGTATGGGCAAAACCACTTTTTCGCGCGGATTTATTCAGGCATTGGGACATGAAGGGGCAGTGAAAAGCCCAACGTATACCTTGGTTGAACCCTATGAGTTGGCCAAGTGGCGCGTGTATCATTTTGATTTATATCGTCTTGCTGACCCAGAAGAGCTTGAATTTATGGGCATTCGTGATTATTTTTCGAACGATAGCCTATGTTTAATTGAATGGCCGCAACGCGGTGCGGGCGTGTTGCCTCAGCCTGATTTACAAATTCAACTACGTCCCGTGGTGAACGCTGATGGTACGCTATCGCGTGAAGCCCAATTAGATGCATTGACGAAAACAGGGGAACACCTGTTGAGCGAGTGGAGTACATGAGTCGTTTTTCGAAGTGGTTGATTATCTGTGTTGCGATAGCGATGTCACCTATCGCCGCATGGGCGACTTCAATTGAAAATGTGCGGGTGTGGCCTTCCCCGGAAAGCACGCGGATTGTTTTCGATCTGTCGGCGAGCCCCGAATACAATTATTTCACGATTTTCGATGGCGGTCCGCCGCGGATCGTGATTGACTTCCATCAGTCTTCGAATCAGGTAGACCTTGCGTCAGTGACCTCGGAATCCTTATTGCTTGAACGTTTGCGACCAAGCACGCCGCCCCGTGATGGGACTGTGCGCGTGGTGCTCGATTTAAGTCGTGCCGTGGAACCCACTATTTTTACCCTCGGACCGAATGACCGCTATGGACATCGCCTTGTGGTGGATATTGAAGGGGCGTCGGTGCAGCCAGAGCGTCAATCTCGCGTAGTGAGAACCGCTGAGCATGCTGAGTTCCGTCCGGTGATGATCGCAATTGACGCGGGGCACGGAGGTCAAGATCCTGGCTCGGTTGGTCCGGCGGGCACTTTTGAAAAGAACATCACCCTCTCGGTTGCGCGGCGTTTAGCGGAAAAAATTAATGCTGATCCAGCAATGAGTGCGGTGCTCACCCGCACCGGCGACTACGGTTTATCGCTACCACAGCGCGCACGCGTGACCCGTCAAGCACGAGCCGACTTATTCGTATCCTTACATGCCGACGCCTTTACATCGCCGCAGCCCCGTGGTGCTTCGGTGTGGATCTTATCCCGTCGGCGCTCAGATACGGAGCTCGGGCGGGCATTGGAAAACAAAGAACGCTTGTCAGAAGAACTCTATGAATTGCAGCCAACTTTGACGGCCAACAATGATGACCCGTTCTTAACCCGTGCTCTGCTGGACATGCGTCGGGATGACTCAATGCAGGACGGCAGCTTAGCGGCGCAGGTTATTCTCGAGCACTTAGGTCGGGTCACTACACTCCATCGGCGTGACCCACAGGGCGCAAGCTTTGCGGTATTGAGCAATATCGGAACGCCCTCGATTCTGGTCGAGTTGGGTTTTATTTCTAATCCACAGAAAGAACAGTTGCTGCGTACGGCACGCCATCAAGAGCGACTCGCAGAAGCGCTGTACCAGGGGTTACGCGAGCACTTCGTGAGGCATCCGATTGACGGCACTATTTTAGCCAATCAGCGGATTCGAACTCATGTGGTAGCCCGTGGTGAATCCTTGTCGACACTCGCCCAACGCTACAACACAACTGTTCAGGCGATTGTTCAGCATAATAATCTTCGCGGCACGACGATCCGAGTGGGTCAAGAGCTGCAAATTCCGACTTCATAGCGCGTTGTCTCCCATGCCCATACAATTATTACCGACCCGCCTTGCCAACCAGATTGCTGCAGGTGAGGTGGTCGAGCGACCCGCATCTGTGGTGAAAGAATTGGTGGAAAATAGCTTGGATGCTGGCGCTACCGATATCCTAATCGATATTGAGAAAGGTGGGAGCCGGCGGATTCGCATTCGTGATAACGGTGCAGGCATCCCCAAGGATGAACTCACGCTGGCGCTCAGTCGCCACGCCACGAGTAAAATTGCGACGCTGGATGATCTTGAAGCCATCATGAGCTTGGGATTCCGTGGCGAAGCCCTCGCCAGTATCAGTTCCGTGTCTCGACTGACTTTAACTTCGCGTACTGCGGAACAGGACGCCGCCTGGCAGGCCTTTTGTGAAGGCAGAGACATGGCCGTGCAACTTGAGCCTGCGGCCCACCCGCAAGGCACCACAGTGGATGTGGAAGATTTGTTTTTTAATACGCCAGCGCGCCGCAAGTTTATGCGCACCGAAAAGACCGAGTTTGGTCACATCGATGAAGTTGTGAAGCGCATCGCACTCGCGTCCCCGCAGGTGACCTTTAAGTTGCAACACAATCAACAAAGTGTTCGTCACTATCCCGCGCAACGAGAAAATGCCGATGCCGCGATGCGCGTCGGCCGGATTGTCGGCAAGCGATTTACCGATGAGGCTATTTTTCTTGAACATCATCATGACCCGTTGGGCTTGTCGGGCTGGGTATCGCCGCCACAAGTTTGCAGGCATCAGAGTGATCTGCAGTATTTTTATGTGAATGGCCGAATGATGCGTGACCGCTTATTAGGCCACGCAGTGCGTCAGGCCTATGGCGATTTGCTCGGTGATGATCGCCAACCAAGTTTTGTGCTGTATTTGACGCTTCCTGCGAAAGACGTGGACGTGAATGTGCATCCAGCGAAGCATGAAGTGCGTTTTCATCAATCCCGCCAAGTACATGACTTTGTATTATCGAGCTTGCGTGATGCGTTGTCGGTAGGGGCGTCACAAGAGCCGACCAGCAGTCACAATTATCAACCGCCTGATCCGTCGATTTATCAAGTGCAGCAGCCGGTGCAGCAAAATATGCCACAGGGGGTGGGTGGAAACCGCCATCCTTCGGGCCATAATTCGGGCCATACTTCGGGCCAGAGTGGCGGCGCGTCATATGGCTCAGCGCCTGTAAACGCAGCGGCTTCCTCGACTTATACCAACATGATGCAGTTTGCTCCCTTGACTACAGAAGCGAACGGGACGCAATGGCAGCCTATCCATGTGTTAGATGAACGCTGGTTGGTGGTCGCTCGGTCTGCAGAACTCGGGTTAGTGGATCTGCAGCAGCTTGTCGTATGCGGTACGCAACATCAATTAATGCAAGCATTGGAACCGGGTTTGGCAGGCCAACCCTTGCTCTTGCCCACACAAATTGAATATCCCAAGAGTGCGACATTGTTACAGCAGTACCAAGGCCATCTGAGCCGACTTGGCGTGACACTGCGGCGTGCGTCGGGTGACCGCATTGCTGTGCTGCAGGTGCCGGCGATCCTCCGGCGCACTGATATTGCCAATACCTTGCCTCGGCTGTTTGAACAGCTTGAGCAACAGCCAGCAACAGTCACCATCGAGGAGCGCGACGACGTGCTAAGTTGGCTTGCTTCTCACGGACACACTGAGCGCCTAACGGGTGCAAAGATTCAGCAGTTATGGCAAGACTTTGGCGACCAGCTCCCCGTTCAAGTGCTCGACTGGCAGCAGGCCTTAGCAACTGCTTCGGTGACCAACTAGATGAGCCAGAGCGCACGAGGAATCATCTGTATTAGTGGTCCAACGGCCGCTGGTAAGACGGCGCTTGCGATGGCTTTGCACGACCGCATGCCGGCAGAGTTGATCAGTGTCGATTCAGCATTGATTTATCGCGGTATGGACATCGGTACCGCAAAACCAAGCTCTGACGAGTTAGCACAATACCCGCATCACCTTGTCGACATTAAAGACCCGGCTGACGTTTACTCAGCCGCAGATTTTGCTAAGGACGCTGCCACGCTGATTGAGAGTATATTTGCGCGCGGTAAAACGCCTATCATGGTCGGCGGTACCATGCTCTATTATCGAGCGTTACTTGCAGGTTTAAATAGCTTGCCAGCGGCAGACGCTCGTGTGCGAGAACAGTTGCAACAGCGCGCAGAATTAAAAGGTTGGCAATCTTTACATGATGAACTGCACAAAGTTGATCCTGTGAGTGCAGCACGTATTCACCCGAATGACCCACAGCGCCTTTTAAGAGCATTAGAGGTTTTTGAAGTAAGTGGGCGTTCACTTACCGAATTAACGAAAGAGCAGTCACCGGGAATTCAGTACCCAACATGGCAAATTGCTGTCGCTCCAAGAGATCGTTCTGTGCTGCACGAGCGTATCGCATTACGGTTTGACCAAATGCTGGCTGCGGACTTTGAAAATGAAGTTAAGCAACTGAAATCTCGTGAAGATTTACATTTGGATTTGCCATCGATGCGTTGTGTGGGATATCGCCAGATGTGGCAATACTTAGAAGGTGAACTGAGTTACGCCGAGATGCGTGAACGGGGCATTATCGCAACGCGCCAGTTAGCGAAACGACAACTGACGTGGCTGCGTTCATGGAAGGGCCTGCACTGGCTGCACCCCGAAGACGGGAATCTAGTCTCGCAAGCTCAAGTAATACTTCAAAAAAGTCCGACGCCGTCCGATATATGGCATGAATCGTGAGAACTCGCTATTTGATATAGTGACAGGCGCTGGAAAATTGGCCACTTTGAATATGGCTTTTGCACAACAATAACAAATTTATTGCTACACTAGAGCGGCAGCTCATGAAGGATGGGCACGAAAGCCGATAATAATTCTAATAACAATAGGAAATAGAACATGGCTAAGGGGCAGACTTTACAAGACCCGTTCTTAAATGCTTTACGACGGGAACGTATTCCGGTTTCTATTTATCTAGTCAATGGAATAAAATTACAGGGCCAAATCGAATCATTCGATCAGTTTGTGGTGCTGCTGAAAAATACAGTTAGCCAAATGGTGTACAAACATGCGATCTCAACTGTGGTACCTTCTCGAATTCCGAGCCAGTACCCACCGCAAGGCACTCAGGACCACGACGATCAGCAAGATCATCTATAGAGGTGAAGGAGTAGGCTTGCTTGTTTGAAAGGTATCAGGGTGGAGAGCAAGCCGTTCTGGTTCATGTTAACTTTTTAGCAGAATCAGCACGTGAAGATCTGGAAGAACTCAAATTATTGGTGTCGTCAGCTGGCGTGGAAGCGGTTGCTGTCGTCACCGGTTCTCGTCATGCGCCGGACTCTCGTTTATTTGTAGGCACAGGTAAAGCGGAAGAAATCGCCAGTGCTGTCAAAGCAGCGAACGCTGACGTTGTGATCTTTAACCATGCGTTATCCCCGTCCCAAGAGCGCAATCTTGAACGTATTTTTGAATGTCGAGTGATTGACCGTACTGGTTTAATCCTCGATATCTTTGCGCAACGCGCTCGAACCCACGAAGGTAAGCTGCAAGTCGAGCTCGCACAGTTGCGTCATATTTCGACGCGTCTGATTCGTGGGTGGACTCACTTGGAGCGGCAGAAAGGTGGTATCGGTTTACGTGGGCCGGGTGAAACTCAGCTCGAGACTGATCGTCGGTTACTGCGTGAGCGCATCAAAAGCATTATGAAGCGGCTGGATAAAGTCGAGAAACAGCGTGAGCAAGGTCGACGTGCAAGAAAACGCGCGGAAATACCAACCTTGGCTTTAGTGGGCTACACCAACGCGGGCAAGTCGACCTTGTTTAATCGATTGACTGCGTCAGACGTTTACGCCGCGGATCAACTCTTTGCAACCTTGGACCCGACCTTGCGTAGCCTTGAGCTCGACGACATTGGGACGGTTATTTTCGCGGATACCGTTGGATTTATTCGACATCTCCCCCATGATCTTGTGGCAGCTTTTAAAGCAACGTTAACTGAAACGCGAGACGCCGACTTATTGATCCATGTGGTGGACGCCCATGATGAACGCCAAGCGGAAAACCAACAGGAAGTGAATGCCGTATTAGAAGAAATCGGTGCGTTGGAAATCCCGCAACTTATGGTGTTCAATAAGGTCGATCTGATTGACGGAGTGCGCGCTCGAATTGACTATGATGACGAAGGTCTACCAATTCGCGTGTGGGTGTCGGCAGTGACGGGTGAAGGCATTGAGTTATTGCATCAAGCGTTGTCTGAACGGCTGGCGCCGCGGATGGTGGTGCAGGATTTACGCTTACCACCGTCTGAGGGTAAACTGAGAAGTACACTCTATGCATTAAGTTGTGTACAGTCAGAAGCGCCACAGGACAACGGAGATATGGTACTATCGGTACGCATGCCGATTGTTGAGTGGCGTCGCCTCGAAAAGCAGTACGGCAAGAATTTAGGGCAATTCGGTGGTTCAACTGACTGAATTGTCACGTTGATCCATGTGTAATTTTTTCAAACCTGGAGTAGTCAATGGCCTGGAATCAACCGGGAAATGGTGGCAAAGATCGCGACCCTTGGAGTAATAACAACAAGGGTGGACGTGAGCAGGGGCCACCTGATCTAGATGAAGCATTAAAGAACCTGATGGGTAAACTTGGTTTGGGCGGCGGTAAAGGCGGCTCAGGCGGAGGCATGAGTGGTGGAAGTTTGCCAGCGAAAGGGCTGGTGATTGGACTTGTACTGATTGTGTTTATTTGGTTTATCGCGGGTTTCTATACAATCAAAGAAGCAGAACGCGGTGTTATTCAGCGTTTTGGTGCTTACCACAGTGAAGTGACCTCAGGTCTGCATTGGCGGCCAGCACTGATTGATACAGTCACAGAAGTGGACGTAAACAACGTTCGTGAGCAAGAAGCTACAGGCTTCATGTTGACCGAAGACGAGAACGTGGTGCGCGTACAACTGAACGTACAGTATCGAGTGGTTAGCCCGCGAGCATATTTGTTTAACGTTGAAAATCCAGACGCGAGCTTGTCGCAAATCACGGACAGTGCATTGCGTTACGTGATTGGCCACAACACCATGGATAATATCCTAACCGTAGGTCGTGAAAATGTCCGCCAGCAAACCTGGCAGATTATTGACCGCTTGGTTGAGCGTTATGATTTGGGTATCAATGTTGTTGAAGTGAGCTTCCAAAGCGCTCGCCCACCTGAAGAGGTGCGTGACGCTTTTGATGATGCGATTCGTGCGCAGGAAGACCAAGAGCGTTTCGTACGTGAAGCAGAAGCTTATGCGCGGGAAATTGAACCTACCGCGCGTGGTCGAGTTCGCCGTATGCAACAAGAAGCACAGGCTTACAAAGAGCAGGTGATTCTTCGCGCTCAAGGTGAAACTGCACGCTTCAATGAATTACTGCCACAGTATCAAGCGGCACCTGAAGTGTTACGTCAGCGCTTGTTCCTTGAAACTCTGGAGCGTATTTACGCCAACAACGCGAAGATCTTCCTCGACGTTGAGGGCAGTAACAACATGATGTATTTGCCGTTGGATAAGATTCTTGAGAGTCATGGACGCACGCGCACCCAAGCGCCAATGCTGCCATCTCCACAACAGCAAAATGGTGTTCCTAGCTCACGGCACACGCCAACGACTGATGGAACAACGCGTACAACGACTCGTACAAGTGGTCGGGGGAGCAACTAATCATGAAAAATTTTGTGCTAGTAATTATCGTGATTCTCGCTGCACTGACATATTCGTCGCTATTCGTAGTCGGTGAAGCTGAGCGCGGCATTGTGATTCGCTTCGGTAAAGTTGCTCAAGATGAGCAAGGGATGCCGGTGGTGTATCAACCAGGTCTGCATTTCAAGATCCCGTTCATTGAGCGGATTGTGAAACTAGATGCACGGATTAAAACCTTGGATGGCGAAGCTGACCGCTTTACTACCAGTGAGAAAAAAGACCTCATCGTTGACGCCTTCGTGAAATGGCGCATCGAAGATTTCTCGAAGTACTATCTGTCTACTGGCGGTGGTAACCAACGTCAGGCAGAAGAGCTGCTAACTCGACGGATTAACTCCGGCTTGCGTGCTGAGTTCGGTACTCGAACTATTCGAGATATCGTGTCTGGTGAGCGTGATGAGCTGATGGAGCAAGCTCTGTTGCAAGCTTCAGAAAGCTCAAATGACTTGGGTATTCAGGTACTCGACGTGCGTGTGAAGCAAATCAACTTACCCACTGAAGTAAGTCAGGCGATTTTCGAACGGATGCGTGCAGAGCGTAATGCGGTTGCGCGTGAGCATCGTTCAGAGGGTCGTGAGCAAGCAGAAATTATTCGTGCAGACGTAGACGCTCGCGTCACCGTAATGTTGGCGGACGCTGAACGTGAAGCGCGTCAGATTCGCGGTGAAGGGGATGCAGAAGCTGCACGTATTTACGCTGAAACATACAGCCAAGATCGTGAGTTCTTCGCGTTTATTCGTACGCTTGAAGCTTATACTCATAGCTTCGGTGACGGCGACAGCGTACTCGTGATTGGCCCTGATAGTGACTTCTTTAAGTACTTCAGTTCAATGAACGCAGCACCTGCGAATTAATCATTGAGATGTCATAATGAAAGGGGGCTTAGCCCCCTTTTTTGTGGACTCCTTTTTTGAAGACAAAGAGGACGAGGTAACCATGTACAAAGCGCTCTATTCTCGGTTTCTGGCAGCCCGCCCTGGGCTTCTGCATTGCGCGCCCCATAGCCATTATTATTGGCCCGACGTGACTCGCGAGGCGCAACTGCGTTATTGGGATGACGCGGCGAGTATGGCGGATGAGAAATGGGGCTATTTATTCGCCGAGAGAGTGCCTGCAGTCCAGCAAGGCATTGCCAAGATCCTCAATGTTAGCTCGCCTCAACAAATTGTTTTCGCTCCGAATACCCACGAACTCCTTTACCGCGCAATATCTACCTTTCGGTACGGGCGCCCCCTAGCGGTGCTTACTACTGACAGTGAATTTCATAGCTTCAATCGTCAGAGCAGACGACTTGAGGAACGGGGTAATGTAGAGGTGGTGCGAGTACCAACTGAGCCCTTTGATAGCTTTGCGGCGCGCTGGCGTGATGCGGTAACTGGACGCGATTGGGACATGATCTTCATTAGCCAGGTATTCTATAACTCTGGTGTGGCCGCACCTGCGCCAAGCACTTGGCTTGACCAAGTGCAGAATGATGACGCGTTAATTATGGTGGATGGATATCATGGCTTTGGGGCTATTCCGACCGACTGGTCCGCCTATGAAGACCGTGTTTTCTATCTAGCAGGGGCTTACAAGTACGCCCAAGCTGGGGAAGGGTGCTGCTTTGCGGTGGTTCCCAAAGGCCGTGAGTTTCGGCCGGAGTATACGGGCTGGTTTGCAGACTTCGGAAGTTTAGCTAAACCTCAAGATGGCCCCGTAGGTTATGCGGTTGATGGCATGTGCATGGCCGGTGCAACAGTGGATTTGAGTGCGTTGTACCGCCTGGATGCGGTGCTGCAAATGTGGGAGCGAGAAGGCCTCACTTCTGTGCGGGTTCACGAGTATATTCGGGAGTTACAGCAAGCGTTTTTAGTGCGGATTGACGCGCTTGGCGATGCACGTGTTAATCGCCAGACACTGCTTGAGAATGGTCTCGAAACACACGGACACTTTTTTACGTTCCGATTTGGTGATGCGCAGCAAGTCAGCGAGCTAGCCGCACACTTACGTGAGCGCGGAGTGGCTACAGATTTTCGTAATGATCGCCTGCGCTTTGGCTTTGCGCTTTACCATAACGCTGAAGATTATCAGCAGATTGAGTTTGAGTGAGCAAAAAAGCTGCAAAACGGGTCGCGATTTCTGATAGAATCGCGGCCTTAAAATTCTCCACAACTTTGATAAGAGCATCATGGGCAAGAACGTAGTGATTCTCGGCACCCAATGGGGTGACGAAGGTAAAGGTAAAATTGTTGACCTCCTGACGGACCAAGCCACATATGTGGTGCGTTATCAGGGTGGGCATAATGCAGGCCATACACTGGTGATTGACGGTAAGAAAACCGTCTTGCATCTCATTCCATCGGGCATTCTCCGTGACAATGTGACCTGTGTGATTGGTAACGGTGTTGTGCTGTCGCCGGACGCGTTGATGGAAGAAGTGCAAATGCTCGAAGCACGCGGCATTCCGGTGCGTGAGCGTTTACTGATTAGTGAATCTTGCCCGTTGATTCTGCCCTATCACATCGCCTTAGATCAGGCGCGTGAATTGGCTCGCGGCAAGAAGGCTATCGGTACAACCGGACGTGGTATTGGACCGGCCTATGAAGACAAAGTGGCCCGCCGCGCGTTACGCGTTGGTGACCTGTTCCACCCTGCGCGGATGGAAGAGAAGTTACGTGAGGTGATGAAACAGCATAACTTCATGTTGCGCGAGTATTACAAGCAAGACGAAATCAACGTGGAAGATGTGATTGCGCATTGCCATAAACTTGCTGATATCTTGCGCCCAATGGTGGCAGATGTTCCTGGTTTGCTGGAAAAAGCACGTCGCGATGGCAAGTCTATTATGTTCGAAGGGGCGCAAGGAACGTTGCTCGATATCGATCATGGTACTTATCCTTATGTGACCTCATCGAATACTACCGCTGGTGGCGTAGCGACTGGCGCAGGTTTCGGGCCACGCTATCTTGACTACGTTTTGGGTATTGTGAAAGCCTATACGACGCGTGTCGGTTCGGGTCCTTTTCCAACGGAACTGGACTGCGAAGTAGGTCAGTATCTGGGAGAGAAAGGCCACGAGTTTGGTGCCACGACGGGACGTAAACGTCGTACCGGTTGGTTCGACGCAGTGGCAATGCGTCGCGCGGTTCAAATTAACTCGATCAGCGGTTTGTGTTTGACCAAACTTGACGTGCTAGATGGACTGAAAGAATTGAAGATCTGTACGGGTTATAAATGGCCAGACGGACGAGTAACCGAGCTGCCCCCAATGGCCGCTGAAGACTACGAAACAGTTGAGCCAATTTATGAAACCATGCCAGGCTGGTCAGGGAAAACTGAAGGCGTCGTTCGCCATGAAGATTTGCCACCGAATGCCTTAGCATATATTGCTCGTATTGAAGCTTTGTTAGGTGTGCCTGTCGACATTATTTCAACCGGTCCTGACCGCGTTGAAACGATTGTTTTACGCCATCCTTTTAAAGCAATCTAAGCAAGATCACGGTCAGAAATGGCCGTTTTTTTAAGCGTAGGTTTCATTTTTTAACCAGTCGCGCTTAAAATCCGAAAAAAATGCGCATTCACAGTTGCAACACCGGGAACGATCCCCTAGAATGCGCTCCACCTAACCGGTGGTGCCGGCATAGCTCAGTTGGTAGAGCAACTGACTTGTAATCAGTAGGTCCCGAGTTCGACTCTTGGTGCCGGCACCAACTTTAAAAAATTCGTGGAGGGGTTCCCGAGCGGTCAAAGGGATCAGACTGTAAATCTGACGGCTCAGCCTTCGCAGGTTCGAATCCTGCCCCCTCCACCATTTTTTTGTAGGTCCGAGGTAGCCCAGTTCTGAATGCGGGTGTCGTATAATGGCTATTACCTCAGCCTTCCAAGCTGATGACGCGGGTTCGATTCCCGCCACCAGCTCCAACGAAAACTCGTTTGTGCTGATATAGCTCAGTCGGTAGAGCGCACCCTTGGTAAGGGTGAGGTCGGCGGTTCAAATCCGCCTATCAGCACCAGTTTTTACAGAATTGTGCCCTTATCCTACGAAAATTTACCTTTAAATAAACACTGAAGCATTGGTGTCCATGGGTCACCGCGCGTTTCGAGAGAGAGGCTGTCATGGCAAAAGCTAAGTTTGAACGTTCCAAGCCGCACGTAAACGTGGGCACTATCGGTCACGTTGACCACGGTAAAACGACTCTGACTGCGGCAATCACCACAGTTTTGGCAAAGACCTATGGCGGTGCTGCGAAAGAC
>JAFIFP010000006.1 GCA_020831965.1 Idiomarina sp. | reverse complement strand
TGTAGTGGCAGACTAAACCCGAACACTATTTTAGGTGGTAGTATTACCCCTAATGAAGAGGTGTTCAATGACAAGAAGACAACGTCGAACATTCAGCCCGGAATTCAAGCATGACGCTGCGAGCTTGGTCCTTGATCAAGGTTATAGTTTTGCCGAAGCATGCCGCGCTGTGGATGTTCATGAGAATACGCTGCGTAACTGGGTGCAGCAATTGGAATCCGAACGAGGCGGTGTGACGCCTAAGAGCAAGGCGTTATCGCCTGAGCAGCAGCGAATTCAAGAGCTCGAAGCTCGTGTAAATCGCTTAGAGCGAGAAAAATCGATTTTAAAAAAGGCTACCGCTCTCTTGATGTCCGACGACCTGAAATCTACGCGCTGATAGACCGGTTGAGGGAGCATGAAACGACAGAATTGGTCTGTTCAGCATTGGGCGTTGGCGTCAGCAGCTATTACGAGCGACGTAAGCGGCGCCAACAGATAGACGCCAAGCGTCGGTTACTCCGGGCTCGGTTAAAACGGCTATTTGTAAAGTCGCGAAACTCAGCAGGAACACGCACGTTGGTTGATATGCTGAAGGACGAAGGTATTGCCATGGGGCGTTTCAAAGTTGCAAGCTTAATGAAAGAGCAAGGCCTGACGAGTAAACAGCCAGGCCCTCATGCTTATAAAACAGCGAATGTCGAACGACCCGACATTCCAAACCAGTTGAATCGCGCATTTGATGTTGAGGCACCCAACAAAGTTTGGTGTGGCGACATCACTTACATTTGGACAGGCTCTAGCTGGCATTAGTGTGCGGTCGTTATCGATTTATATGCGCGTCGTGTGATTGGCTGGTCAATGTCGCCACGACCTGATGCTGAGCTTGCAGCTCGAGCGCTTGATATGGCTTATGAGATGCGTGGAAAGCCAAAAGGCGTGATGTTCCATAGCGACCAAGGCTCTCAGTATAGCGCACGTAAATTCCGTCAGCGGTTATGGCGCTATCAAATGATACAGAGTATGAGTCGCCGCGGTAATTGCTGGGATAACAGTCCCATGGAACGTGTATTTAGAAGTTTAAAATCTGAATGGATGCCAACGACTGGCTACCGTTCAGCGATTGAAGCCAAGAGAGATGTGAGTTACTACCTAATAAATTACTACAACTGGGAGCGACCGCATCAATTTAACGATGGACTACCACCGGCAAAAGCCGAGAAATTAACTAAAAAGGTGTCCGGGTTTTCTTGACCACTACATCTTGACCACTACAACCTACCAGTAAAATTAATGTAAGAAGTGGTGGGTACTTACCAGTGTACCCACCATAAATGTAGAAAAGCATGAGAAAATAGCGTGTGTTTAGAGAATAAAAATTAAATTTAATCGTTAATTTTGAGTTATTTAATTTAAACGCGGAAGGAGTGGTAAAATCACTCAATATTCTGAATCTGCTCCCGCATCTGCTCAATCAACACCTTAATCTCCACCGCGGCGGCGGTGATGTCGGTGTGAATAGATTTTGAGCCGAGGGTGTTTGCTTCGCGGTTGAACTCTTGCATCATGAAGTCGAGTCGTCGGCCACAGGCGCCGCCTTTATTTAGAATGGCGCGGGTCTCTTTCACGTGCGAATCTAGGCGATCAAGCTCTTCAGCCACGTCTACTTTCTGCGCCAGCATGACCATCTCTTGCTCAATTCGCTCGGCATCAAGCTCAATCTTGGCTTCCTCAAAGCGCGTCAATAGGCGTTCACGTTGCCATTGCACAATCTCGGGCATGCGCTCTCGCACCAGTAACGCCTGCTCGCTGATGATAGTCAGGCGATCGTCGATCAGCTGCTTCATGTTGCCACCTTCGCGACCCCGATGGTCCAAGAAACTCGTCATGGTGCGGTCGAAACCAGCGATCATCTCGGCTTGCAGGCTATCCATGTCAGCTTCTTCAGCTTCCAACACGCCAGGCCAGCGCATGACATCCAGGGGATCCACTGAAGCCTTGGCGCCCTGACTTTGTATCCACTCCGCTCCGCGCAGTATCGCCAGAGCTAATGCTTCATTGATCCGCAGATCTGTAGTGCTCCCGCTACTAGCGGTAAAGCGCAGGCTACATTCTACTTTGCCCCGCTGCAGCTGCTTGCGTAAGCGCTCACGCAATGGCACTTCTAATGCGCGAAATTGCTCAGGCAGGCGAAAATAGGTTTCTAAGTAACGTTGGTTAACCGAGCGCAGTTCCCATACCGCCGTGCCCCAGTCGCCTTTCACTTCTTCGCGAGCATAAGCTGTCATGCTGTGAATCATTGGTCATCCCTTCACTAATCTTGCAAATATTGGCCAAGTATACCGCGCTGCGTGCAGTTCTGTAAGCCGACCTCGTTCGTGCGTACTGCCGGCCTAGCGAGCAAAAAGCCGAGGGCGATCGCCAAAAAGCACCGAAAAAAATTGTAAAGTTGTTCTGACCCTATTCTCTGTAGGCCTTTAAAAACGGTAATTCTTGCCTAATTTGTTCATCTGACCCCAATTTGGTGTTTGGGGTGGGGTGGGCTTATAATGTGGGCGCTTTTTTGCCTTCCATTCATTGTTTATTAACCATTGAGGTTATCCCATGCGTCCAAGTGGCCGTACTTCCCAGCAAATTCGTCCAGTAACTGTGACTCGCCAATTTACCCGCCATGCGGAGGGGAGCGTACTGATTGAATTCGGCGACACCAAAGTATTGTGTAACGCCACCGTGCAAGAAGGGGTTCCGCGCTTCCTCAAAGGGAAAGGCCAAGGTTGGGTCACCGCCGAATACGGTATGCTGCCCCGCGCTACCCATACGCGTTCTGATCGCGAAGCGGCGCGTGGCAAACAAGGTGGCCGTACCATGGAAATTCAACGCCTGATCGCGCGTTCACTACGTGCAGCGGTCGACCTTAACGCCCTCGGCGAGAACACTATTACCGTCGACTGCGACGTGATTCAAGCAGACGGCGGCACGCGCACCGCGAGCATTACCGGTGCTTGTATTGCCTTAGTCGACGCGCTCAACTACATGCGCAAGAAAGGCTTGGTGAAAGTGAATCCACTCAAGTGCATGGTAGCTGCCATTTCGGTCGGTATTGTGAAAGGCGAAGCCGTCGCAGATTTAGACTACCCGGAAGACTCAGCCGCAGAAACTGACATGAACGTGGTTATGACCGACACAGGCAAAGTCATCGAGATTCAAGGCACCGCGGAAGGCGAGCCCTTCTCCTTCGAAGAAATGAACACCATGGTGGAACTAGCGAAACACGCTATCCGTGAATTGAACGACATTCAGAAAGAGGCTCTGAACACATGAAAGACTACCAGCGCGAATTTATTGAATTTGCCTTAAGCAAAGGCGTCTTGAAATTCGGTGAGTTCACGTTGAAGTCGGGCCGTACTAGCCCGTATTTCTTCAACGCCGGCTTGTTTAACACTGGGGCCGACTTGGCCAAGCTCGGTCGTTATTATGCTGCGGCGCTGGTAGATTCTGGCATTGCCTTTGATGTGCTCTTTGGCCCCGCGTATAAGGGCATTCCTATTGCAACCGCTGCAGCTGTCAGCCTGTTCGAACACCATGGCCAAGATATGCCCTACTGCTTTAACCGTAAAGAAAAGAAAGATCATGGCGAAGGCGGCAACCTGGTTGGTTCAGAGCTGAAAGGTCGCATTATGCTCGTCGACGACGTAATCACAGCAGGCACCGCTATTCGCGAGTCTATGGATATTGTTGAAGCCAATGGCGCTAGCTTAGCGGGTGTGTTGATTGCCCTAGACCGTCAAGAAAAAGGCAAAGGCGAGCTCAGCGCCATTCAAGAAGTGGAGCGCGACTACAACGCACAAGTTATCGCAATCATCACGCTCAACGATCTGATCAGCTACCTACAAGACCAACCCGGTCAGCAAGAAGCCTTAGCCAAAGTCAGTGAATATCGAGCCCAATACGGTATCTCTGTCTGAGATAACGGAGAGAGTGTGATACCGGCTTCGATATCGACACCTCGCCACCGATAACTTTGGTAGCGAGGCGGGGTTTGGCGCGAGTTGGTATTGGTAGTTACTGCACCGCGACGCCAATCACGCCGTTGTACACCTGACAGCGACCGCCAGTGACAGCAACTTCGCTGTCATCGCCGGTTCGCATGAGCAGCTCCACACGATCCTGAAGTAAACGAACACTGCCACGTCGACATAGTGTTTCTAAGCTATCGATAATCCCGGTGTCACCGATAAAGCGAGTCGTTGTCGATTCAATACGACGTGACCGCTGTGCGGCCAAGGTTACATCCGACACGCCTTGACCACTCAAGGTGCCGGTGCTATCGCCTTGCAGATAATGGAAACTGCCCGCAATTAAGCTTTCCACACCTTGCGCGCCTTGAATCATAAAAACGCCTTCATCACCCAATACGCGAAAGTGCCCGGTGCCTGAATTCACTTGCAGTGCTGTATGACGATCAATCCCCACGCCAACCGGTGTGCCCGTATGCTGAGCAAGGCGCATTAACCGCAGTTGACGCCCACGATACGAGGTATCAAAGTCCACTAAACCATACCCGTAAAAACCAAGGCCTCCACGAGTATCGTAAGTCAGACTATCAGCGTTCAAGTCGCGCGGGCAGGTGTTATCTAGCTCACAGCCTGGTGTTGGGGCAGGTCGTGGGTGCGCGCCACTATTGAGCGCTTCACGGCTCGAACCGTTGGTCAGCATGTTCACACGCGACATAGCGTTAATGGCTTCGCCCTCTGCTGCAACCACTAAGGTGCCCGCCACAAAACGCTCTTGTAAAGCCCGCAACAATGGCGTAACACCTTGCTCATCACCAAAGGCACGACGCAGCCGGTCGGCTCGTCCATGGGTAAAGAACACACCATGAGCGTTCTCAATGATTGACTCCCAAGCCGTTGCGTCTTCACAGTAAGCTACTTGGCGAGCATGCAGGTCGGGATTCACACGATCACGATCGTAAGTTCCGTTCATGCTGCGTCGAAGACTCTCAATACGACCACATTGACCGCGACTTTGAGCTTCGGTCACCACGGCATCGACGGGTAGCCAAGTGACTTCAGCTCCGGCCTGTTCAAAGGCTCCGACATAACGCTCAACAGCGGCAAAACTGTCCCGTGCAGCACCGGTCACTAAAACGATGCGCGGCGGATTATCTCGCCCAGCCAAAGGTTGTAGCATACTCATGAATTCGTTGATGACTTCGCGCGTCGACGCCGGGCTCTGCGCTAAATTAGCAACGTCGTATAAACCGTCCAAACGCCGTAGCTCTAAGTTGTCCAGAACACGCTCATATTCGGCCTCAGAGAGCTCCATGAGCAAGGGCAAATGTGCGCGGCCACGAAAACGTTCAACAAAGCGCTGCTCCGGAACCACCCCACGACCGAAATACTCTGCCATCTGTTCGAGCGCATCACTCAACTTGCCGCGAATATCTGCGCGATCACTTGGCCAAATAGCACTGCGTAATGCTTCTTTACGGCGAACATCCGTCAATTGAAACAAACGGCTCGTGCGCATTTCATTGGCTTCAATCCAATCGTCTGAGAGGCAGCGTTCGGCATTCATGCTGGAGCAAATTTCAAGCTCACTACCTGCCAACAGCAAATTGTAGGTTCGGCTTTCTGCACTCGCAGTCGTTGCCAACGCGAGCGCCATCAGCGCTGTTATTCCGGATATCAGGGACTTCATTACACCTCTCCGTTATTCGTATATTTGTGGCTACTCACAGTAGTCCATTTGTCGCCATGCCTCATAGGTGACCACGGCAACAGCATTCGATAAGTTCATGCTGCGACTTCCCGGACGCATTGGGATACGCAACCGTCGGTCAGCTCCCGCTAACTCAAGTACGTTATCAGGCAAGCCGCGGGTTTCGGGGCCAAATACCAAGGCATCACCGCGTTCATAGCTTAGTGCTGAGTGCGCCACCGACCCTTTAGTGGTGCAAGCAAACCAACGCTTCGGCTGCACCGCAGCCAAGAAACTAGCAAAATCTTTGTGGCGGGACATGGAGGCCAACTCGCTATAGTCCAAACCTGCGCGCCTTACCTTCTTTTCGTCCAAATCAAAGCCCAGAGGTTCAATTAAATGCAAGGCCATACCCGTATTTGCACATAATCGAATGATATTCCCTGTGTTGGGGGGGATTTCTGGTTGAAACAACACAATATGTAGCGGCACGTCATTTAGCGGAAAATCACGCTCAGGGGCCGATTCAGACATTATTCAGGTACTCCAACAGACTCAGACTGCACTGCGGCAAAAAAACTAAGTACGTGCACCATCGCCCCATGACGAATGGCATCTTCTTCCATTAGGATTTCATGTTTGGATTCCGGAACTATATGGATAGTGCTGGCCTTGTGCGTCAATTTATTCACGAAGTTCAACTGTGCTTCAGGCTCGACAATTTGGTCTTCTCCGGCCTGTAGCACCAAGACTGGTACCTGAATACGTGGCGCAAGTTGCTGCAACGCATCGGCCGCTCGCAACGCTTCATTAAGCCATTGCCACGTTGGGCCTCCGACTCGAATCACTGGCTGATCTTGGTACATGTGAGTGAAAAATTGATAGCGTTGTTTGCTGTGCGTGAGCTTATTCTCAACAAACGGCAATGTTTCATAGTCCTTCATGCCAATAAAGTAAGTCGGGCGCCCGGTTAGAAAGCGACGCCGGAACGCAGCGCCCACATGTACCAAGCTTTTCCCTATCGATGCAGGCCAAGGTTTCGTATTAATTCCTAGCATCGGCGCTGACAGCACTGCGCCCCCAAGTTGGATGCCTCTGGGCTTCGGTGCGATACCCGCCAAGTACATTGCAACAATCGCCGCACCCATAGAGTGCCCTAAGAAATTCACTCGACCTTCGCCAAATTGCGGCGCTAACCTATCCATGAGGGTCGCTAAATCACCCACATAGTCTGTGAAGTGCGCAACATGGCCATGCTCATGATGATGACTCACCCGTGTGGAATAGCCCTGACCGCGATGGTCTGGGGCCACCACCGAATAACCGGCAGCGGCGAGCTCAAGAATGACTTCCTGATATTTAACGTAGGCTTCGATGCGGCCTGGCGAGACTACCACCCAGTCAGACGACTCTGGTTGTTCATAGACACAATAGAAGAGATGAATCCCGTCACGCGTTTGTACTTCACGATGGTCAACGGTTTTCCAAAATTGCTTTAGCTCGTTGGCCGACCAGTCGGCCCAAGCGGCGTCATTGTCTGCGGGGCGTGCGGATAAAAGTTCTTGTAGCCAGCTTGGTGTGCTGTCATGGCCCATAAGGTTTTCAGTTCCGTCATTCGTCGAGAGCAGGAGTGAATCATTCGGCTTCCGGTTGTAGCGGCAGTAACAGTGACACTGCTAATCCCCCTTCGGGGTGATTCTGTGCAATGAGTTCTGCACCCAACACTCGGCTAGCCCTTTGACACAATGCTAACCCAAGTCCGACGCCAGCTCCATGGTGACGCGACGGATCGCCACGGAAAAAGGGTTTGAATAGCTGTTCTAGCTTTTCCTCTTCCACACCTTCGCCTTCATCACGCACAGTCACAGCAATCCGAAACTGGCCTTCAACGCGCGCTGGAGCCAAAGTAACCCAAACTAATCCATCGTCCGGTCCATATTGGAATGCGTTGCGAATGAGATTCTCCAGCACCAGACGTACCAGTACCGGATCCGTATCAATAAACGGTGCGTCGGGCTTGGGCATGCGCAAACGTGCACCCCACTTGGGCTCGGCGTAGACAATGTCGTCATCAATTTCTTTGAGTAGAGCGCTGATGTCGATTTCTTCACAAATCGGGTCATCAAGACCATTTTCAAGTCGTGAAAGCCACAGAATACTGTCGATGATCAGACTCAAGCGACTCACATCTTTCTCGAGTTGTCGATAATGGGGATTTTCGCGATCCACTTCATTGCCAAGTAAGTCGATTGCCAACTGCGAACGCGCGAGTGGGGAACGAAGCTCATGAGAAACATCACTTAATAAGCGCCGCTGTGCGTCACGGGAATTGGCAAGTTCAATAGCGGTCGCCCGCATGGTGCGAGCAAGTTCGCCGAGTTCATCTCGCCGACGAGGTAAGCGTTTCAAGTTCGGCGAGGCCTCACCACTCGCAATCTCGCGCATGACATCACGCAATTGTTTGAGGGGTCGCACAAACCAGACCCCAAGGATCAATGCGCCAAAACCACTAAAGGCTACCGCTAACATGATCACATTGGGGAACCAGTCTTGATCTTCGGCAACCGCAAGCGCCGCTAATTCATCAGAAGTGAGTGGTCGCCCAACCACGAGCAAACTTTGATCCGCCACAAAGGGTCCCGCTAGCATTTGCGTGCCTGCAGGAATCTGTTGAGGTTGCGACTGCTCAAATAAACGCATTACACGGGCAATCACGGCCTGATTAGAGGCTGGAGCGAACTGATGCTCTTCTGCGCCTTCATCGAACCGCGCAATAATTCGATATTCCCCCACTAACAAACGTCCGGGCTGCAATAGGCCAGAGCCCTGTGTGGTTGCGAAGATCGGAGGTAAGGTCCGCTCAAAGTCTTCCGCAAGCGACTGCGGCTCCATTGGGCGAGTATAGTAAAGCGCCAAATAGAGCGCGGCCGCAGCCGCAGCTAATAACAAAAACCAGAATAACGCGAGTAAACGCAATGCAAGCGACTGATACCATCGCGTTCTTCTGATCTTAGCCATGGAACTCCTGCTCATTTACTTCGGCAATACGATAGCCGCGGCCACGCACTGTTTGAATTCGATCACGCTTAGTTGGCAGCTTCTTGCGGATGTTACTAATGTGAACATCCAACGAGCGGTCAAATGGACCTAGCTGTCGGCCGAGCACCTGCATTGATAAGCTTTCTTTTGTCACCAGTTGACCATGATGAGTCACTAATTGGCGCAACACTTCAAACTCTGTGGGCGTCAACTCGAGTTTTAAACCATCACACACGGCAACGGCCTCATGAGTATCTAACTCTATTCCAGCAAAGCGCAAAACCCGAACTTCCTCACTGATGCCACTCTTCTTCGAACGGCGCAGCAGGGCCCGTACCCGTGCAATGAGTTCTCGCGGATAAAAAGGTTTCGCAAGATAGTCATCTGCGCCGAGCTCGAGCCCGACAACTCGGTCCACATCGTCACCGCGCGCGGTAAGCATAAGCACCGGAGTCTCGATACTGCTTTGCCGCAAATGCCGCAGAACCTGGAGTCCGTCCATACCTGGGAGCATGATATCGAGCAGCAAGATATCGTAGTCGCCTTCAGTGGCGGCATTCAACCCTTCTTTGCCGTCATGGCGCATGGTGAGTTGCCAACCTTCCGCAGTTAGCACTTCCTTGAGCATGCCGCATAACTCGACATCGTCATCGATAAGCAAAATATGTGTCACGGGAGCCTCCGTTGTTAACGAGTAGAGCCCCATTGTAAAGACGCTTCTTTACAATTAAGAGTGCCTTTCCACTTTCTTTACTATTTGCTTTACGACTTGCTTTACGATTTGCTTAACGATTTAGCTGGTCATTTAGACTGAGAATTAAGCTGTTTCAGCTTGCGTGTGAGCGTATTCCGCCCCCAATTCAACCGTTCGGCCGCCTGTTGCTTATGGCCACCGGTCGCCTTGAGCGCTTCATCGATAGCGATTTGTTCAATCTCAGCGAGTAGCTGAGCGCATTTCGAATTATCCGAACCATCGAGAGATTCAGCAAGCACGTTACGCAATGTCGTACGCCAATTGTTTGTATCCTCTTGAATTCCCGCGCGTTCGTTCAGTAACTCTTCGGGTAGTTCATCCACATCCACCCGTTCGCCACTTGCCATGACGGTAATCCATCGACAAGTATTCTCCAGCTGCCGCACGTTGCCCGGCCAATTTCCTTGCACTAAGCGTTCGAGCGCTGCCTCTGTTAACTGTTTCCGCGGCATCTGCAATTCATCTGCGGCCTGCGCTAGAAAGTGGCGCGCTAACGCCGGAATATCCGTACGACGCTCTGCTAAAGTCGGCAGCCGCACATGAATCACATTCAAGCGATGATACAAATCTTCACGAAACCGACCATCCGCCACAGCTTGCCGCAGGTCGATGTGCGTCGCAGCGATAACTCGGACATTGACGGCAACCAGCTGGTGACTCCCCACCGGATAAAATTGACCTTCGGCGAGTACGCGCAGCAAACGAGTTTGCACAGCGAGCGGCATATCGCCAATTTCATCGAGAAACAGGGTGCCGCCATTGGCTTGCCGAAAACGCCCTTCACGGCGCTGCACCGCACCAGTAAATGCCCCTTTCTCATGACCAAATAACTCAGACTCAATCAGCTCTTCTGGAATCGCAGCCATATTTAATGCGACAAAAGACTGCTCCGCGCGGTCACTATGATCATGCAAAGCTCGGGCAACCAACTCCTTACCTGTTCCCGAAGGTCCAGTGAGCAGCACACT
Source organism: Idiomarina sp. (assembly GCA_020831965.1). Classification (GTDB taxonomy): domain Bacteria; phylum Pseudomonadota; class Gammaproteobacteria; order Enterobacterales; family Alteromonadaceae; genus Aliidiomarina. Next base: position 103,166 of record JAFIFP010000006.1, on the reverse strand, counting down.
CGCGTTGGATCGTGACAGCCGCCCAATCGCGCGAAAGACTTCTTGCATGGCCGGCGCTTCGCCAATAATCGGAGTTGCGCTGACTTTTGGCTCCGCCTCCGCATTTGCACGTGGTTGCTGCTGTTGGATTGCTCGCTCTGCAACTGCAATCACGTCGTCCAGATCAAATGGCTTCGGCAAATACTCAAACGCACCACCTTTAAAAGCGTTCACTGCGGTGTCTAAATCGGAGTGAGCCGTCATCACCACCACAGGCACCTGAGGCCAATGAGTTTGGACCCGACTCAGCACGTCCATACCGTCCATGCCTGGCATACGAACATCGGTAATCAAGAGTGCAGGCGGTGTATTGGTTGCGGTCATTTCTGCCAGCATATCCGCCGGCAGTTCAAATAACTTGGCATCCCAGCCTGCCGCTCGAAATGCACGCTCGAGCACCCAGCGGATCGAGCTATCATCGTCCAAGACCCATACTCGTTGACTCATAAGGCCTCCCGCGACTGATCTGGGGCCGCTCCTGGCACTATCTCTGGCGCGTTTTCTGGGGTGCTCTCTGGCAAAATATAGGGTAAACACAAGGTGAATTGCGTTTGCCCGGGTCGACTATTCACTTCAATCTTGCCCGCATGTTGATGCACCAAAGACTGCGCAATGGATAGCCCCAAGCCGGTACCGCCTTCACGGCCACTGACGAGAGGATAAAACAGAGTATCTTTCAGAGCATCCGCAACACCCGGTCCGTTATCAATGATCGAAATCAAGGCTGCCTGCCGATATTGTTTTCCGTATATGGCTTCGCCATGACTCACGCGAGTTCGCAGAATCACTTCGCCTTCTGAACCAACTGCTTCTAAGGCGTTCTTCAGGATATTCAGAATCACTTGTTCAAGCTGATCAGCCGACGCATAAAGCTCAGGTAGACTAGGATCGTAATCTTTCACAATCGATACGCCTGCCGGCATATCTACGGCCATCACGTCAGTCGCGCGCGCAATCACTTCATGCACATTCACCCAGTCCCTTGGGCCAGGTCGATTCGGACCCAACAACCGATCCACCAGTCCCCGCAGACGATCAGATTGCGCCATGATCATCCGGGTATATTCTTCGAGCGCTTCGCTGTGAAGTTCGGCATGCAACAGTTGCGCAGCACCACGAATTCCGCCCAGCGGATTCTTAATTTCATGCGCCAGTCCACGCACCAATTGTTGCGCTGCAGCCAGTTGATGTTGCTGCATTTGTTCCTGATTCAGACGCCGAATTAAATCCACCTGGCGCATTTCAAGCAACAAGGCGTCATTCCCCTGATGCACTATCGGTAATGCGGTGAACTCAACCGTCATCGACTTGCCATCATGAAGGACAAGCACGACGTCACTGTCGGACAATGTTTGCTGGTCAGGGATCAAGTGTTGCAGTACGTGCAGATTTAAACTGGCGTAGCGAAAGAGACTTTCAAATGGAGCTCCAGGAAGACGACGACCGCTACCCGCGAGTAAGGTTTCTGCCGCAGCGTTGGCGTAGGACACACTGAGGCGTGGGTCGAGCAATACGACGGCTGTTCCGAGCTGTTCGAGCAAGTGTCCCGCAGTTTGTGTCGGGTGCTCTGAGAGTGTGCTGACCATAGCCCCTCGCCTGTGCAGAATGGTGCTGAATAAGCAATGCACCATTTTGGTGCATTGCTATATCAAAAGCAAGCTTCAGACGGCAAGAGTGGGGCGCGTTGGCACCCCTATTCTTGCTTATGCGCTGTAGTACATGTCGAATTCGACAGGGTGGGTCGTCTTGTTCAACGTTTCTACTTCTTGACGCTTCAAGTCGATGTACGCATCGATCATGTCGTCAGTCATGACACCACCTTTGGTTAAGAAGTCACGACCTTTATCAAGGAAGTCCAACGCTTGTTCCAGTGAAGTTGCCACTTTTGGAATTTCCTTCGCTTCTTCTGGCGGTAGGTCATACAAGTCTTTATCCATAGCGTCGCCAGGGTGGATCTTGTTTTGAATACCGTCGAGGCCGGCCATCATTAGCGCGGTAAACGCCAAGTATGGGTTGGCTGTTGGATCAGGGAAACGCGCTTCGATACGTCGTGCTTTTGCACTAGGTACCAGTGGAATACGGATTGACGCAGAGCGGTTACGCGCTGAGTATGCCAACATCACTGGCGCTTCGAAGCCCGGGACCAAACGTTTGTAGGAGTTGGTTGAAGGGTTAGTAAAGGCATTCAAGGCTGGTGCGTGCTTGATGATACCGCCAATGAAATACAGGGCCAGTTCCGACAACCCGCCGTACTTGTCACCCGCAAACAGGTTTTGTCCGTCTTTCGCCAGTGACATGTGTACGTGCATGCCTGAACCGTTATCGCCCACGATAGGCTTCGGCATAAAGGTAGCCGTTTTGCCAAAAGCATGCGCAACATTGTGCACAACATACTTAAAGATTTGGATTTCGTCAGCTTTGTTGGTCAGCGTGTTAAAGCGAGTTGCCACTTCGTTCTGACCCGCAGTTGCTACTTCATGATGGTGCGCTTCAACCACTAAGCCCATATCTTCCATAGTTTCAGACATGACGCTACGGATGTCATGGGCAGAATCTACTGGCGGTACTGGGAAGTAACCACCTTTCACACCTGGACGGTGAGCCAAGTTACCTTCTGCATAGTCACGACCTGAGTTCCATTTCGCTTCTTCCGAATCAATTTTGTAGAACGAACCACTCATATCCGTGTGGAAACGTACATCGTCGAAAATGAAGAATTCTGGCTCAGGACCGAACAGCGCTGTATCAGCAATACCTGTTGAAACTAAATATTCTTCCGCACGCTTCGCGATTGAACGCGGGTCACGGTCATAACCTTGGCGCGTGTCTGGCTCGAGAATTGAACAACGGACAATCAAGGTAACTGCTTCTGAGAATGGGTCAATAACCGCAGTTTCAGTGTCAGGCAGCAACACCATGTCTGATTCATTAATACCTTTCCAACCTGAAATAGACGAGCCATCAAACATTTTGCCGTCTTCAAAAAACTCTTCGTCAATTTGCGACACCGGAATGGTCACGTGCTGCTCTTTACCTTTGGTATCGGTAAAGCGTAAATCCACAAAACGCACATCTTCTTCTTGAATTAAATTCAGAACTGACTCAATAGACATGGAGAACCTCCGGTTTAGGGTCTAAGTAATTGTCACTGACGCCCGCACTTGCCGACATCCTTAACTGACTGTGGCAGTGGTTTTGCAAACCATGTGCCAAGAATTATATCTCTTATTAATCAAATGCTTATAAAAAATAAGAGCTACAGGCGTCTCATATTTTCATAGTTTAGCACCAATTTGGTGCGCAAGGCGCACCAAATTGGACCGCGTGAGTCTTCTGCATAATCAAGCTCTACGAGTATAGAGCGAGCTGTATGACAGTCGTATTTTTCGCCCCATTAATCGGTTCACCTGCCCATCGGCATTGACACGACGCGTCAAAACGATGGTAGGGTAAAGCCTTCTAAATTGCCCGAAGAGAGAAACGTACATGCGCTCATGCTTATTCTTCCTATTCGCTTTAGCACTCGGCTCCACACCAATAGAAGCCGTCACTGCAGGCTCCATTGAAGTCGCTGAACCTGTGGTCACCGAACACCGTGTGCGCATCCAAGGTAATAACATCCGTTATCGCGCGGTCGCTGGCGACACCTTGCTCAAGAACGACGCAGGTGAACCCATTGCCACCATCTATTCTACAGCCTATTTCCGCACAGATGTGCGCGACCAAGAACAACGCCCAATTACTTTCGTATTTAATGGTGGGCCGGGCAGCTCCTCAGTGTGGTTACACCTCGGGCTTTATGGTCCCAAAAAAGTGTTGGTTCCAAGCGACGCAGAAAATCCAGGCGCCGCGCCTTATGAATTCAAAGACAATCCTCACAGCTTGCTGGATTTAACTGACTTGGTGTTTATTGATCCCGTCGGTACGGGCTACTCCCGAGCGGTAGGTGCAGGCAAAAACAGTGATTTCTGGGGTGTGCGTCAAGACGCTCAGTCCCTTGCCGAGTTCATTCGCTTGTTTGTGACTGAGCACAATCGTTGGAATGCGCCCAAGTATCTTGCAGGTGAGAGCTACGGTACAGCGCGTGTCGGTGCGTTATTGCGCGAGCTCCAAGAAGGTTGGGGTTCCATGACCATCAATGGGGTGCATTTGATTTCTTCCATTGTCGATTTCCGTACCACTCGCACGAGCCCAGGTAACGACCTACCTTACGTGTTTTATCTACCCACCTATGCCGCAACTGCGTGGTACCACGATGCGCTGCCGAACCGGCCAGAAGCCTTAGAGCCATTCTTGGACGAAGCGCGGGAATTCGCCACCAGTGAACTTCATGTCGCATTGTTGCGGGGCAGCCGCATAAGTGACACCGACTATGCAAGTGTCGTGGAGCGCATGGCGTACTTCACTGGCTTGAGTGAAACCTATATTCGTCAAAGTAATTTGCGGGTACAGCCGCACCGTTTCTTCCGGGAGTTATTGCGCGACCGGGATCAAGTGGTAGGCCGCCTCGATAGTCGTTTTATCGGTCTTGAGAGTGAGCATGTGAACGAACGCCCAGTGGCCGACCCTTCTGGATATGGCATTGATGGTGCCTACACTGCGGCGATTAACTACCACTTGCGCAATAACCTGAATGTTCAACGCACGGATGAATACCACATTCTCAGTGGTCGTGTGTTCTCAGGATGGGATTGGAGTGCACCTCCGGGGCAACAGCAGGGCTACCATAATTTGGCGCCGCACTTTGCCACCGCACAACAACGTAACAAGGACTTCCGAATCTTCATTGCCAATGGTTACTACGACGCGGCGACACCTTTCTTCGCGACTGAACATTCGTTCAACAATAATGGTATCGATCCGAGCCGCGTGGAAATGAAGTACTATGAGGCGGGACACATGATGTACATCCACCATCCATCCCTTGCTCAGCTTGCCTTTGACTTGCGAGCGTTCTATCAAAACTAAAAAATAGACGAACTGGATACTCGACCGATAAAAGATACTAAGCATGGGGTTATTCGAACGCTACTTATCGGTCTGGGTATTCCTGTGCATTCTTGCCGGGCTGCTGCTCGGCGTTGTATTCCCGAGCGCCTTTTCAGTCATTGCTGACCTTGAAGTTGCACAAGTGAACTTGGTTGTGGGTGTACTGATTTGGGCCATGATCTTCCCCATGATGACCCAAGTGGATTTGGCCTCTCTCAAACGCGCTACTCGCGAACCCAAGGGTTTAATCATTACCCTGGTTGTCAATTGGTTGATTAAACCCTTTTCGATGTTTGGCCTGGGATACCTATTTTTCTTTGTGTTTTTCAAAGACTGGATCGGTCCCGAAGATGCTAATCAATACCTCGCCGGGCTAATTTTACTCGGCGTTGCACCCTGTACCGCTATGGTGTTTGTCTGGAGCCAACTGACTCGCGGTGATGCGAGTTACACGCTACTTCAAGTGTCTTTGAACGATGTGATTTTGATTTTTGCATTTGCTCCGATTGCCGCGTTACTGCTCGGACTCACTGACATCACCGTACCATGGCAAACCTTAGTATTGTCTGTCCTCCTGTATGTGCTCATTCCTCTCTTACTAGGGCTTTTAGCTCGACACCTGTGTCTCTCACGGGGAGGACCAAATCACTTATTAGGCTTTCAAGAACACATTAAACCCATGGGAATGATCGGACTCTGCCTCACGGTCATTTTGCTCTTTGGCTTTCAAGCCCAAGCCATCATCGAGAAACCTCTGGTCATGGCGTTAATTGCCGTGCCACTTATCATCCAAACCTATTTTATCTTCGCTATTACCTTCATTGCCGCCTATGCCTGGCGATTGCGGCCACAAATTGCGGCGCCCGCCTGTCTGATTGGCACCTCAAACTTCTTTGAACTTGCTGTCGCTGTGGCCATTGGCCTGTTTGGTTTAAGTTCCGGTGCGGCCCTTGCAACTGTTGTGGGGGTACTCGTTGAAGTTCCTGTGATGCTCTCGTTGGTCGCTTTAATGAATTGGCTCGCGCCGAGATTGCAGGCGCGCTCACAATCGAGCTAAGCCCTCAAGATATAACTTTTGATATAAAACAAAACCGTTCAGATCCATTTAACAACTTAACCGGTTATTTTTGCTACATATAAAATACTTCTAAAGCACTAATCCTATCCTATACTAAACATTCCTTTAACAATTGGGTTTTTTGCATGAGCTTATTTCGTCGCTATCGACGTCACACATGGACTCTTATCGCTGTTGCGGTGATTGGCATCACACTGACTCTGGTCGCGGCTTATCTTGTGGAGCGCAATACCTTCCGGCTCTGGCAGCTCGGTTCAATTGCTGAAGCGGAGCGCATGACCACGGAACTGACGTATCGGGTCGAGCGAGAACGGGAGCCTTTAATTAGTCTGGCAACTTTGTACAAAGGCTCTGAAGAAGTCACTCATGAGGAGCTCATTGAAGCGCACCGCCAGCTGGTGGATACCACGAGTCGCGCGGCACCACTAACCCTTGCTTGGGTGGCGGGAACGACTGACGAACAGCGGATTGTGCACGCCGCAGGAGAGCTGGATTGGTTATCGACCGGCCTTGATCTTGAGATTCCACCTGAGCTCCTGCCAACCTTAGAGGATGCTCAAGAGTTTAGTCCTGCCCTCGTGATTGGCCCTCTATTTCAACGTAACGGCACAAGTTACCTCGCCATGGCGATCACCGCACCGAATGCAGGAGTGCCCGGCGTGCTGGTTACCGTCACTAACTTCGACCAAATTCTCCGCGAAGTTACCGCTGGACTAATTGTCGAAGGCACAACTTTAGAAATCTATCATCCGCGTACGCCCGGTGTGAAATTCTCCAGCCTGCCACCGCTAACCACCGCGGCCGAAGCGCAACATGACATTTCAAGCCCAATTGGTCAGTATGAATGGTCGTTTCGTTGATTCTTTGACGCAGATTTCAGCCCAACCCACGGAGCGTCTCGCAACTATCTCGTTGTGCTGATTGGCCTAGCCCTTACTTTGCTTGCCACCCTAGCGTTCGGCTCATTGCTATTTCAAAACATTCGAGTTGAAACCCTCGTTGCTGCAAAAGCACGCCAACTCAAGAAAACCTTTCGTGGCTTACAACGCGCACAGTCACAACTTGTGAAGCAAGAACGTATGGCCGCCCTAGGCAGCTTAGTGGCCGGCGTTGCTCATGAGCTATCCACACCAGTCAGTAACAGTATGATGGCCGCCTCGGTGATTGTAGACCGCTTAAAACGCATAAATGATCGCGCGTCTCAACTATCTACCGACGATTTGCTCCATGAGCTTCAACAATTGAACGAGGCGGCGACTTTAGTGCAACAAAATGCATGGCGTGCCGGTGACTTGATTAGCAGCTTCAAGCAAGTATCCATCGACCAAACCAGCGCGCGCCGCCGCGAGTTCGACTTACGGAAAACCGTTGAGGCCGTGTTGGCGACGCTAGGTCCACAACTCCGTGGTGGCGAGCATCATGTGGACATTAGAATTCCCGAGCCCATTGACATGAATAGCTATCCCGGACAGCTTGGCCAAGTACTTGCGAACCTTGTGCTGAATGCGGTCGTACATGGCTTTAGCGGTCGCACTCAGGGCACCATCACGGTATCGGCACACAGAGAGCGCTGCGGCATGGTAGAAATTATCGTCGCGGATAACGGCAAAGGAATGTCGGAGCAAGTACGCGAGCGCGTCTTCGAGCCCTTCTTCACTACCCGATTAGGGCAAGGAGGTAGTGGTTTGGGCCTACATATCGTCTACAACATCGTAGATACCGTACTGGGCGGGAAAATATCGGTACGCAGTCAACCTGATCATGGCTCGGAATTTATTATTCGGGTTCCAGATTCTGCTCCAGAGACCAACGTGCAAAAGGCTTCAGCGCCTTCAGCAGAGTCCATAAAAGCATAGCTGAATCGTGAATTTACGGTGACAACGAACAAAAAAGCACCGAAGTTCCTTTTTAATTGTGCGAATTCCGCGTATGATCCGCCCCCTCAAAAGGGGCCTCTCGCCCTTGATTTACAGGTGTGAAACACAGATTTATGGCAAAAGATATCGAAAAGATCCGCAATATTGCGATTATCGCGCACGTTGACCATGGCAAAACAACCTTGGTTGATAAGCTTCTTCAGCAATCCGGCACCCTTGAAAGCCGGGGCGAAGTGCAAGAGCGCATCATGGACTCGAACGATCTAGAAAAAGAGCGTGGTATTACCATTCTCGCGAAGAACACCGCGATTAACTGGCATGATTACCACATCAACATTCTGGATACTCCGGGTCACGCGGATTTCGGCGGTGAGGTAGAACGTGTTCTATCGATGGCCGATTCGGTATTGCTGCTTGTCGACGCTGTCGACGGCCCAATGCCGCAAACGCGTTTCGTTACTCAGAAAGCGTTTGCCCACGGCTTGAAGCCAATCGTCGTGGTAAACAAAATTGACCGTCCAGGCGCACGCCCTGATTGGGTTGTGGATCAAGTATTTGATCTGTTTGACAACCTGGGTGCCACTGACGAGCAACTCGACTTCCCTATTATTTATGCATCAGCGCTAAACGGCTTCGCGTCTGACGACTCGGAAGCCACTAGCGGTGATATGACTCCGCTGTTCCAAGCCATTGTCGACAAAGTTGCGCCACCAGACGCTGACTTAAACGGCACCTTACAGTTGCAGATTTCTCAGCTCGACTACTCAAGCTATGTAGGTGTTATCGGGATTGGTCGTTTAACCCGCGGTATGGTGCGACCAAATCAAGCGGTCACCATTATTGGTGCTGACGGTAAAACGCGTAACGGCAAAATTGGGCAGGTCTTCGGTTACCTCGGTCTTGACCGTATGGAAGTTGATGAAGCCCAAGCGGGCGACATCTGCGCCATTACTGGCCTTGGCGAATTGAAGATTTCGGATACCGTGTGCGCAACCACAGCGGTTGAGGCATTGCCTCCACTAACAGTTGACGAACCGACGGTGACCATGACCTTCCAGGTCAATACGTCGCCGTTTGCAGGAAAAGAAGGGAAATACGTGACTTCACGTCAAATCCTCGAACGTCTGCAACAAGAACTCGTACACAACGTTGCGTTGCGTGTTGAAGAAACTGAGCACCCGGACAAGTTCCGCGTATCAGGTCGCGGTGAATTGCACTTAGGTGTTCTCATCGAAAACATGCGCCGCGAAGGTTTTGAACTCGCGGTATCACGCCCAGAAGTTATCATCAAGATGGTTGACGGCGAGAAGCAAGAACCTTTCGAAACGCTGACCGTAGATATTGAAGAGCAGCATCAAGGTTCGGTCATGGAAGCGTTGGGTCTGCGTAAAGCAGAAATGACCAACATGCAGCCAGACGGTAAAGGTCGTACACGTATCGACTTTATGGTGCCAAGCCGCGGCTTGATTGGTTTCCAAACTGAGTTTATGACCCTCACTTCAGGTACTGGTTTGGTTTACCACGCGTTCGACCATTATGGTCCGCATAAAGGCGGTAAGATTGGCCAGCGTACTAACGGTGTATTGGTTTCAAATGCACAAGGTAAGGCACTGGCTTACGCGCTGTTCAACCTGCAAGAGCGTGGTCGCTTATTCGCATCACACGGTGACGAAGTATACGAAGGGCAATTGATCGGTATTCATAACCGTTCGAACGACCTGACAGTCAACTGTTTGAAAGGTAAGCAGCTTACGAACATTCGTGCCGCAGGTACTGATGAAGCATTAACGCTGACGCCACCGATCAGAATGTCATTGGAACGTGCGCTCGAGTTTATCGACAACGATGAGCTGGTTGAAGTCACGCCAAAATCGATTCGTGTTCGGAAAAAATTACTGACCGAAAACGAACGGAAGCGTGCATCGCGGACCACTGAAGCTTAAGCCAGCCGCAGCCTAAATAGAAAGCCCGACAGATGTCGGGCTTTTTTGTATCTGGTTTGCGCTAGGAAAAACTACACCACCGATAAGTCGACCTGAATGTTGTCGCGTGTTGCATTCGAATAGGGACATACTTTATGCGCTTCAGCGACTAATTGCTCGGCTTGCTTCGCGTCAATTCCCGGGAGTGACACCTTTAAGGCCACTGCAATCCCGAAACCATGCTCAATGGGACCAAAACTTACCTCGGCATCAATTGTTGCGTCATCTGGCACCTTCACTTTTGCTTGGCCGGCCACAAACTTGAGCGCACCAAGAAAACAAGCCGAGTAGCCAGCACCAAATAATTGCTCTGGATTTGTTCCTTGACCATCATCACCGCCCATCGCCTTTGGCGTGGAAAGCTTCACTTTTAATCGACCGTCATCTGACGCCGACTCACCGGCACGACCACCAGCGGTTGAAACCTTCGCGGTATACACCTTTTCTTTTAACTGTTGCATAACCAACTCCTCTTCGTAGTCACAAATGAACGACCTAATTTACTTTGCATGCAAAATATATAGCAAGAGATCACCCAATTTGCAAATGCTTTGCATGCAAATTAAAATAAAACGAAGCCTAGGAGCCTGTATGAAATATCCCAATCTCTTTCTGGAAAATCAGCTGTGCCATCGTATCTATATGGCAAACCATAGACTGAATCGGCTCTATTCGGTGCTGCTTGAACCCTTAAATCTGACTTATCCGCAATATGTGGTGATGATGGCCTTATGGGAAGAAGATCGCATTACTCTCAGCGCGCTGAGCGAACGCACGCAGATTGACGTGGGAACGTTGTCATTGATGATGAAAAAGCTAGTGGGCAAGGAGTTCCTATACACCGAGGCGGACGCCTCAGATAAACGTAAACGCTATATTATTCTTACCGAAACGGGTCGACGCTTAACCGAAAAGGCCAATGACTTACCTCAACAAGTCCTTTGTGCTTGTCCGAATGTAAGTGAAGAAGATCTCAAAGAGCTTTCAAACTTGCTTGATAAGCTGAACGGCCGGCCCACTCCGATAGATTGAGTGGCCGACACTGAAAAGACGATTTGATTACCCTGAACGAGCGTTATGAGTAAACGCCAATCCACACGGCAAAGAAGTGCAATACGCTCCCCGCTAATACGAACAAATGCCAGATTGCATGGTGATACACCATTTGCTTACGGACGTAGAAGATCACTCCTAAGGAATAGGCGAGCCCGCCCAGTAGCAAGAGCAAGAGAGCAAAGTGATCGACCATTTCAAGCATTGGCTTCACTGCCACAATCGCCATCCAACCAAGACCTAAGTAGAGCGTTAGCGACAACCATTTAATTCGCTCTTTCTTCATGGTTTCTAGGAATACACCGCCAATCGCAATGGTCCAGATGATGATAAACAAGCTCCAGCCCCACGGGCCTCGCAGGTTTACCAACAAGAAGGGCGTATAAGTACCGGCAATGAGGACAAAGATCGCGGCGTGATCCATGAGCTGAAAAAAGTGCTTCGCGCGTGCATTGGTGATTGCATGATAAAGCGTGGACGCGGTATACAGCAGAATGAGTGAAGAACCGTAAATAATCGCACTCGCTAGGTGCCAAACCGTGCCTTCACTCACTGCTAACCACACTAAAAACAGAAGAGCGGCGACACCGAGCAACGCACCGATACCGTGAGAGACTGAATGGGCGATTTCTTCGCCGAGAGAGTATTTTTTGACTGTCATTCTGGTCTGACCATCAATGAATTAGATTTTCATTTAATCATAATTCGCTTCGATGTACTGAAGTTTTTTCAAGAACTGTTCGCTCGCGCGCTCAGATTCGTAGTCCAGATGGTAGGTGTTATGAAAGCCCGTACTTAACCTGACTTGGTGGCCTTCGAGGTAGAGGGTGTAACCGTCAAAATCGGTGGAAGCGCTAATTCCCTCGAGTGTATGTTTGCCATCGTCTGCTTCGCCATGCTCGCGAATTTTTTCATACACCGAGAGAATTTGCCGCGTACTTATTTCATTTTTCATGACTGCCACTCCTCGTCACTGATCGTCAACATGTGAGTTATGCACAAGTTATGGCAGTCACTGACTATCCTGGCAAGCGTTTCTGCCGTTTTAACTTCATCTGCAGTGTCCGTTTCTCTATCCACTGATAGAACACTGGGATAAAGAAGATGGAAATGAAGGTGGCGACTAACATGCCTCCGACCACAGTCACACCTACGGCCTGCCGTGCTGCCGCTCCGGCACCCGATCCAAATGCTAGCGGCATGGCACCGAGAATAAATGCCAACGACGTCATCAGAATTGGGCGGAAACGCTGACGACAAGCAGTTAAAGCCGAGGCCAAGATCGACATGCCGCGTTTTCGATTACTGGTCGCGAATTCCACGATCAAAATTGCATTTTTCGCGGACAGGCCAATCAGCACCAATAAGCCAACTTGGAAGTAAATGTTGTTCTGTAAGCCTAACACCCACGTCGCCATCACTGCACCAAACACAGCGAAAGGAATCGCCGTCAGTACCGCGAAGGGTAATGTCCAACGTTCGTACTGCGCAGCCAATAATAGGAACACCATCAGAATTGCGAAACCAAAGGCTAAGCCAGCCGCACCGCCGCCTTCTCGTTCTTGACGCGACGCACCGGTCCAGAACAATTGATACTGCTCAGAAGCGTCTTCCATATTACGCATCACATCTTCGAGAGCCGCCATGGCTTGACCGGTACTATAGCCAGGCGCAGGTTCACCGAGCATGCGTGCTGCGGGGCGGTTATTGTAGCGATTCAATTTGACCTGCGGCGCGAGCTCGCACTTCAGCCACCATAGAACCTTCGGTGCGCGCCGAAAAAGGGCGTTCTAGATCGAGATCGCGGCTTTCAACTTCCACGACAAGAACACGTGACAAAGGGCCGGCCTGCGGACCGGGTTTTGCGGTACCGTCAGAGCATGCAGTCAAACCCACTGCGAAGAGCATGAGCGTACTTACCAACCCTAACTTTTTGAACATGCCGAGCGTCATACAAGGCCTCCGGATAACAAACCTGTCTTATTGACGGTTATTCTACCTAGAGAGGCCCTACCAGATGGCGTCTTTATCAGACTTTTACCGCTCTGGAGACGTTGAATTATCTGGCTTTTTTGACTGAGAGGCAGTGTCTCGGTGCGGATGAATTTGACCACTTTCGGTTTGATGAAATCTATGTACAAAAATGAAAGCGTGAATAATGGATGCAATGTAAAACACCGGTCCTGCCGCATAAGCTCCCGGCGCCATACCCGAGGTTGCAACACTCATTAAAACGAGCGCCAGCACGAAGAGCACCAAGCTCAAAATCGCTTGTTTTTTATGCCCGCTAAGCCACACGGCGACAGGCGGCAACACCAGGGACAACAGATAATACATTTGGATTTTCCTTTACAGTTCGATCATTGCCTCAAGCATGACCGAGAAGTGTCGATTCAGCAAGCCAAAAGCTTACCAAGGTAATGGCGTGCCGTCCCAAAACCAGAACCCACCCGACTCATTTGGCGTGCGTGACTGTATCACCTGCCAAATTCGCTGTGCACTGAGCTCTGGGGTAAAAAGCTTATCCGCCGGCAACCTTTCCTGGAAGGGCTCTGACAAGTCGGTATCTGTTGTACCAGGGTGGATCACCGAGAGGGTGAGCTGTTTATGGGTTCGACGAAATTCAATAGCCGCTGTTTTAAATAACATATTCAAAGCTGCTTTCGAGGCGCGATAGCCGTACCAGCCGCCGAGCTCATTGTCTCCAATACTGCCAACTTTGGCGCCTAGCTGGGCAACAAATGCCGGTGCTTTTTTGGGTAAAAGTGGCTTCAGCGACTGCAATAGCATTGCGGGAATAACGGCGTTGTCATAAAAGTAAGCGGCGAGTTGTTCGTCGTTGAGTTGCTCGATACGTCGTTCCGGCATCCATTCGTCACGATGCAGCCAACCTATGGTCGAAATCACGCCATCAAGGACGACGTCATTGTGCTGCCAGTCTGCGCAAAGTTTTTGTAGGGCGGGTAAGCTCGGCTCTTCAATCTGCCACCAAGTCACTTTTGCCGGCAAGTCGCTCGGCGCAGCTTGCCGACTGACCGCCCACACGGTGTCGACATGGTCCGCAGTCGCGACTTCCTGAACCAATGCAAGACCAAGTCCGCCCCCTGCGCCAAACACCGCGATTGTTGTCATACGTTACACCGTCATAGTTGATTTCACCGAGTTTGCGCGCGCTAACTGAATGCGATCCCAAACTTTCTCATGAAAGAAATACGCAACAGTATTCACCATTGGTTCAATCAATGCGATTAATCCGCCCAATACCCAACTACCCGTCAGTGCGTAGGTCACCAAAAAGGCGACTGTAAAATGCACCACGGCGAAACTCATTGTTTTTTGCATAATAGAAACTCCCCGCTAAATGATTTTCCCATGCCTAAATGAGAACTCTTATCATTTATACTATCGGAAGACCTTCCACATACAAGGGACTTAATTCGATAAGACTCTTCGAGAATTCCGTTTACACGGTAAGTTGAAAGGTGACAGGGCCATCATTCACGAGGTGTACTTGCATATCGGCAGCGAACTGCCCGGTTTCAACAACAACCCCCTCTTCGCGCAGCACATCGCAAAATACATGGTACAGGCGCTGCGCAACTGACGGGTGGCCAGCCGAGGAAAAGCTGGGTCGACGTCCTTTGCGGGTATCTGCAGCCAATGTGAACTGGGATACCACGAGTACCGCACCCTGAATATCGCGCACGTCCAAGTTCATCTTCTGTTCAGCATCGGCAAATATGCGGTAACTGGCGACACGTCGCGCGAGCGCTTTCGCCTGTTCATCGGCATCGTCTTTCTCAACGCCGAGAAAAACGAGAATGCCTTGATTAATTTGCCCCACAATTTGTTGTTCTACTTCAACCCGTGCTTCACGCACTCGTTGTATCAGCGCAATCACGTGGTTTCTTCCTCTTCGTGTGGAATTGGCTCAGACCGCTCACCGAGATACTCTTCAATGCTGACCGTCAATTCAGCGCCGAGTAAAATAATATTCCAAGAGAGGTAAATCCAAACAATCAGAATCGGAATAGTCGCCACCGCACCATAAATCAGTTCGTAGGTAGGAAAATACTGCAAATACAAGCCAAATCCGTTCTTAGCCAACTCAAACAGGAAGGCGGCAAGCCCGGCGCCCCAGATCGCATGACGAAACTTCACAACCCGATTCGGTACCATGACGTAGAGCAACAAGAATGCTGCCAACGTGGTGAAAAAGGGGAACAATGTCAGCGCAGTAGAACGAAACCCACTGACATATTCATCGGCAAAGGCAGCGATCGACAGCAAGTACGAACTCACCGCGAAACTCGTGCCCACCAGAATGGGTCCCATGGTCAGCACCATCCAATACACCGCCAATGAGATAATCATGCGCCGGCGATTATGGACGCGCCAAATGGTATTCATAGCTTTATCTATGGCAGAAATCAGCATGAGTGCAACGACAAACAGGAACACGACGCCAATTGCAGTCATTTGATTCGCGTTGCCGACAAAACGCTGTAAATAGTCTTGGAGCGCCTCACCGCTGGTCGGTACCAAGTTGCGTAACAAGGCATCTTCTACTGATTGCCGCACTTCTTCAAACATTGGAAAGGCAGCAAACATCGCGAAAATAACGGCTAACAGCGGCACTAAGGAGAGTAAGCTAACATAGGTCAAATGACCTGACATGACGTTGACCCGATCGCCAGCACAGCGTTTGCCAAAGTGCCGTAGAAACGCCACAGCTTCTTTCGCAGACTTCAGCCCAATCTCTTTTGCCTTCGCTAGCTGTTGCTTGGTGACCATATGTGCTCCTTAACAGGCTGCCTTCATCATAACGAGGCCAGCGCCTCGCCACAACTGCCCAACTCGCTCGCTAAGCGGGCTGTAGTTAGCAAGGCTTACTTAATAGGCTTAGCTAGCTGGTAAATCAAATTACGAAACCCCGGTACTGGGGTGACCTGTCGTTGCCAAGAGCGGACCATAGGATGGGTCATGAACAACTGCTCACCACCACCTTCGGCATTGAGGTGTGGTAACCAGTTCACCATCAGGATACCACCTGGGCGCACTCGCGCGGCACAAAGATCAATTAAAGGCTGCTGTACACGATCGTAAAGATCGCACAGCACGAGGTCATATTGCTGTTCGGCTGGCGTTTCACGCAGCCACTGCAACGCATCAGCAAACAGAATCTGATGATGCGGAACGAAGATCTCTGGCGCAAAATAGTCCATGTAGAGTGAAATAACTTCCGCCGAATTCTCCAGACAGGTCCATTGCAGCGTAGGAAAATTAGCGCGGGCATAAGCCATTGCACTTCCACCGCCAAGCCCTAACTCCAGTACATCGGCGCCATCATGAAGTGTTTTCAAAGGAGCCAATAGGTGAGTTTGGTGCGGAAAAATCAATCGTTCGGGTTGCCCCATATCGATCACCGACTGCAGTGCACCATTGAGAACCAACAGCCGATATTCTTGATTCTGTAAAACGAGTAATCTAACCTCGCTGGTTCCACTTAATGTTAATAACGTCGCGCTGCGCAGAAGATTTTCTAGGTCTTGCGCCGTTAATGGAGCCATCACACCGGTCTCTCCGGGAAGAATTCATGGCTTCAGTGTATGCGATTCTAATAGGTAGTCCAATGACGCGAGTTACGGTTGTCACACCCAGCAGTCCAGAAAGCTTCGAACGCTATTACGAATTGCGCTGGCGAGTGCTCAGGAAGCCCTTCCGTAGACCACGCGGTTCTGAACAGGACGAATATGATCAAATTGGTGACCACCGCATGCTAGTGAATGATGCTGGCGAAGTTATTGGTGTAGGTCGCATTCATCTCAATAGCCCGGAAGAAGCACAGATCCGCTTCATGGCAGTGGCGCCTGAGCGACAGGGCGAAGGCCATGGTGTGACCCTGATTCATGCACTCGAAATGCTCGCCCTCGAGCAAGGGGCCGAACGCGTGATTATCAACTCGCGCGACAATACCTTGGGCTTCTACGTACGCTGTGGTTATGTTCTCAAAGAAGAAGGTGACACCGTTACCAATCCCATGGCGGAGCATCAGCTGGTCAAAGCCTTGGATACGCCAGAGTACATTGTCTATCGGCCAGACTGGTGCCGCGAGTTACAAAAAACATGGCATGAGCAGATTCCGATCACCGAGGCCATGGGGATTCGCATTTATCAATATACGGGCCGCACGTTCGAAATACGCGCGCCGCTTCCGCGCAATATTAATGTGCATGGCACCATGTTCGCAGGCAGCATTTACACGCTCGCCACCCTCGCGGGTTGGGGTTTGTTGCAGTTACACCTGCAGGAGAGGGAATTGCATGGTGCGATTGTCCTCGCCGACGGACAGATTCAATACACACAACCAGTCATTCAAGAGCCTCGCGCCCTTGCGACACTCTCCACCGTGGAGGGTACATTTGACCCCTTAGCACAGGGCCAGAATGCTCGTTTCACGCTCGAAGTTCAGGTAAGTGACGGCGATCAAGTCGCCGCCACTTTTATTGGCAAGTATGTAATTAAGGCCGTCCGCGATTAAAGCTGGATGGCCGTCAAAGGAGATAGCTCACCACTGCGGATAAGCTCAGCAATTGCCATGATATCCGGCGAAAAGTAGCGATCTTCGTCATAAAAAGGCACTCGTGCACGTACTTTTTCATAAGCGGCTTCTATCGCTTCAGAGCTCTTTAAAGGACGTCTAAAATCGAGCCCTTGTGCCGTAGAGAGTAATTCTACCGCAACAATCGCCGCTGTATTCTCAGCCATATCCTCTAAGCGCCGCGCTGCATAAGTTGCCATCGACACATGGTCTTCCTGATTCGCAGAGGTGGGTAAACTGTCAACCGACGCGGGATGCGCCAAACTCTTGTTCTCAGACGCCAACGCAGCCGCCGTGACTTGTGCCAACATAAAGCCTGAGTTCACGCCACCATTCTCAACCAAGAAAGGCGGCAAGTTACTGAGGTTTTTATCGACTAACAACGCAATGCGCCGCTCTGACAGCGCACCAATTTCACTGCATGCCACGGCGAGCGCGTCCGCAACAAGAGCTACAGGTTCTGCATGGAAGTTTCCACCTGAAAGAATATCCGCATCATCGGCAAAAACCAGCGGGTTGTCCGTAACACCATTCGCTTCGCGCTCCAGAATATTTCCGGCATAACGAATTTGATCCCAGACTGCGCCCATCACCTGAGGCTGGCAACGCAGTGAATACGGGTCTTGCACCTTGTCGCAGTTGCGATGAGAATCTCCGACCGCACTACTCCCAGCAAGTATGCGTCGTAGCTCTGCCGCCACATCAATTTGGCCAAGCTGCCCGCGTACTTCGTGAATACGCGCGTCGAAAGGGGCACGCGAACCGAGTGCCGCATCCACCGCCATACCACCAGCCAACAGTGCCGCTCGGAAGATATCCTCAATCGCGAAGAAGCCGTGCAAAGCCAACGCCGTGGAGGCCTGAGTTCCGTTCAACAAGGCTAAGCCTTCCTTCGGCGCCAAACTCATCGGTGTTAAACCAAGTTGCTTCAGCGCCTCCGACGAAGGCATACGTTGCCCAGCTAAGCGTACTTCACCCTCACCCAACAGAGGCAGAACCATGTGAGCTAAAGGAGCTAAGTCACCGCAAGCCCCCACTGAACCTTTCTCTGGCACACAGGGATAGGCTTCGTGGTTCAACATGGTGATCAAGAATCGAATCACTTCAGGTCGCACGCCAGAGAAGCCACGCGCCAAGGAGTTGATCTTGAGGACCATCATCAGACGCACGACTGGATCGCTCATTAAGTTTCCCACGCCTGCGGCATGGGAGAGTACGATACGACGCTGTAAGTCACCCAGTTGTTCCTTTGCAATGCGGGTATTGGCTAACAAGCCGAAGCCCGTGTTGATGCCATAAACAACGCGTCCTTCGGCCAATACATCGGCCACTGTTTTCGCCGCTCTTTCAATATCGGGCCAAGCATGGTCTGGTAAACTCAGTTGAATTGGCGATCGCGCGATCTGGCGCAATTCATCAAGGCCAAGACTTCCTGGAATTAATTCAAATGTTTGACTCATGAGCGTTGTGTCTCTTTAATCATTGGCAAATCAAGGCCACATTCCGTAGCCGCATGTTTCGCGATATCGTAACCTGCGTCCGCATGACGCATGACGCCGGTACCTGGGTCGTTCCAAAGTACACGCTCTAAACGCTTCTTCGCAGCGTCGGTACCATCGGCAACAATCACCACGCCCGAGTGTTGAGAGTAGCCCATGCCAACGCCACCGCCATGATGCAAGCTCACCCAAGTGGCACCACCGGCAGTATTCAATAAGGCATTCAGTAACGGCCAATCGGATACCGCATCGGAACCGTCGAGCATCGCTTCAGTTTCCCGGTTGGGGCTGGCTACAGAGCCAGAGTCCAGATGATCACGACCAATAACGATAGGCGCTTTCAATTCACCCGTTCTGACCATTTCATTAAAGGCCAAACCAAGTCGCGCCCGGTCTTTCAAGCCCACCCAACAAATGCGGGCCGGTAGTCCCTGAAATGCAATGCGCTCACGCGCCATATCCAACCAGTTATGCAAATGATGGTCATCGGGCATCAGCTCTTTAACTTTCGCATCGGTTTTGTAGATATCTTCCGGATCGCCCGACAAAGCAACCCAACGGAATGGGCCAATGCCTTCACAAAATAGCGGTCGAATATAGGCAGGCACGAAACCTGGGAAATCAAATGCATTGGCGACACCCACATCATGGGCCATCTGCCGAATATTGTTACCATAATCTAAGACAGCCGCGCCGCGATCCTGCATCGTCAGCATTGCTTGCACCTGCACCGCCATGGACTGCTTGGCGGCTTTGACAACGGCTTGCTCGTCTTCGGTGCGTCGCGTTGCGGCCTCCGTCATGCTCCAGCCTTGCGGCAAGTAGCCATTCAACGGGTCATGGGCGGACGTTTGGTCAGTTACAACGTCAGGCGTAATGTTGCGCTTCACTAATTCAGCATAAACATCCGCAGCGTTCGCTAATAAACCGATCGATACCGGTTTACCTTCGACCTTAGCCTGCTCCAAGCGCTGCAATGCGGCATCCAAGTCGGCGGCCTTTTCATCGATGTAGCGCGTTTTAAGGCGAAAATCGATGCGCGACTCATCTACCTCACAGGCTAACATTGAAAAGCCCGCCATGGTCGCTGCAAGGGGCTGTGCGCCACCCATACCACCCAGACCACCCGTGAGGATCCAACGGCCCTGTGCGTCACCATCAAAATGCTGACGTGCTACCGCACCGAACGTTTCATAGGTTCCTTGCACAATGCCCTGCGA
Organism: Idiomarina sp.; assembly: GCA_020831965.1. GTDB lineage: Bacteria > Pseudomonadota > Gammaproteobacteria > Enterobacterales > Alteromonadaceae > Aliidiomarina. Next base: position 82,828 of record JAFIFP010000006.1, on the reverse strand, counting down.
GCCAATGTAAATCCATGAGCCGGCGGTCATTTGTCCGTACATCATTAAACCCGCGCGATCGAGCTCATTAAAGTGTTCCCAATTCGCCCATTTAGGCACTAAGTTTGAATTCGCTAATAGGACGCGCGGCGCATCGGGGTGCGTCGGGAATACACCCACCGGTTTGCCACTTTGTATCAGTAGCGTTTGGTCGTCGGTCAGGCGGTCTAGCACCTCAATAATTCGGTCGTAGCATTCCCAGTTACGCGCTGCGCGGCCAATGCCACCGTACACCACCAGTCCCTGCGGATGCTCCGCCACATCTGGATCAAGGTTGTTCATGAGCATGCGTTTGGCGGCTTCCGTTTGCCAACTTTGAGCAGTCTTGTGACTACCATGCGGCGCTCGAATCACTCGACTCGTATCAAGGCGCGTCGCTTTCATGATTTCTCTCCTTTGGATTTTCGTGTGGATCGGAAGGTCATATGCCCGCCGAGTCGAAACTTTGAACCGGGGTGAGTCAATATTGCTTGGCTGACCACACCGTCCCGACACCAAGTGCGTCGTTGAATTTGTAGGCAGGGTTCAGGCGTTTCTAATTCCAACAAATCCGCGAGACGGTCATCAGGATGCACGGCTTCAATCTGATGACTCGCCTCCGTCAATGGTGTGACCTCACACAAATATTCATGGGGCGTGTGAACAGAAAAGTCTTGATGGCCATAATTTGGCACCAAGCGTGGGTTCACAAAGCGGTCTTCCACCTGGACGGCTTGGCCATTTTCAAAATGAACAATCACTGAATGCCAAACTAAGCTCTCAACTGGAACGTGGAGCGCGGTCGCCAGTGCGGGGTACGCAGGCACTTGTTCCATCACTTTCACGACCGCGTGATGACGATGCTGGCGGGTCCGAATCTCATCCGCAATGTTACGAATGGTCAACAGAGCTGATTGTGATTTGAGCGGCGCAACAAAGGTTCCCGATCCACGAGTTCGTGTCACCAACCCTTCATCGGAAAGCTCCTGCAATGCTCGGCGTGCCGTCATACGACTGACCTTAAACTGATTGGCAAGTGCATTCTCAGAGCTCACCGGATGATATTCCGGCCACTCGCCCGACTCGATCTTCTTATAGATGTGCTCTTTAATATGTTCAAACTTGGCCATGTTGCGTCCCCCAACTCAAATCCGCGCTTTGCGTTCAAAGCACATATGTTGTATATACATTATGAATCAAGATTCCGCAAATCAGCAAGAGGCTTTCTGACATGACGGTAGGAAAACTAAGACAACTTTTTTGTCACGCACAAGTGGCAACCATGACAGACAACTCATTAGGACTAATTGCGGACGGCGCGGTCGTCGTTGAAGACCATATTATTCGCTGGGTAGGTGCCATGGATGCGCTCCCTGACCACTGGCAACCCTCCGCATCAGACTTAGAGGTCATCGATTGCCAAGGTGCTTTACTTACACCCGGTCTCGTTGACTGTCACACCCATTTGGTGTGGGGAGGCGACCGCGCGGATGAGTTCCAGCAACGTTTACATGGCGCAAGTTACGCCGCCATCGCCGCAGCGGGCGGCGGAATTCTTGCGACTGTGCGCGCGACGCGTGCGGCATCGGAAGACGCATTGTTCGAAGCTGCCAAACTGCGGGTAGAAGCCTTGATTGCCCAAGGTGTCACCTGCGTAGAAATTAAGTCTGGATACGGCTTGTCTGAAGCGGATGAGTTAAAACAATTGCGCGTTGCGCGCCGATTAGGCACAGAATTCCCGATTCGAGTAAAAACCACCCTTCTCGCTGCCCACGCCCTACCGCCCGAATATAAAAATGATGCAGACGGTTACATTGACCATATATGTCAGGTCATTTTGCCCGCTGCGGCCAACGCTCAGCTCGCCGATGCGGTCGACGTGTTTTGTGAAGAGATTGGTTTTACTCCAGCTCAAACCGAGCGAGTGTTTCAAGCAGCGCAGGCACTGAACTTGCCGGTGAAGTTACATGCCGAACAATTAAGTGATCAAGGTGGTGGCGCGTTGGTAGCCAAGTATCAGGGGCTATCCGCAGACCACTTGGAATACTTATCACAGGCGAGTATTGATGCCATGGCCCAAGCAGGCACCGTTGCCGTTTTGCTACCGGGTGCATTCTATTTCCTGCGCGAAACTAAACTACCGCCGATTGCGCAATTGCGAGCCGCAGGTGTTCCCATCGCCATTGCCACCGATGCAAATCCGGGTTCATCACCCATAATACACTTACCCTTGATGGCTCATATGGGTTGCACCCTATTTCAATTAACGCCGGAAGAAGCCTGGCTTGGCATTACCCGACATGGTGCGCAAGCACTGGGTCTGCAAGACACGGGGATGATCGTTGAGGGAATGCGTGCAGATCTCGCGTTGTGGGACATGCAAACGCCTGCAACCCTCTGCTATGAGTTCGGCGTGAATCGTCTTATTGGACGCTGGTTCGCCGGCTAGCGATGCAATTGGAGCGACTCGTTTAGCTCGTAGGTCGACGCTCACGAGCCAGTAACCACGCTAAAGTAAGTTCACTCAGCAGTTGGCCAGCATGCAATCGTCCGGCAGCCTCACCCGCCGGATGGCAAGCGGGGGCAGCCTCGGCTAAATGTAAATAACGCGCATTCGCCAAGGCAGCCATCTCAGAAACGTAACGGAATGCCTGCGACATCGTCACGCCAGTCGTAGCATACGCGCTTGCTGGTGCACCTTGAATGGCATCCACATCGACTTCAATACCTAACGGGACTTGCCATGATGCCGCTTTCGCAACAACGTCGCGCATTGCATCAATAAACTGCATATCGTAAAGGCGGTGAATACTATGATAACGAAAGCCTGCATCACTGAAGTTGCGCAAACTGGTCGCTGTATTCTTGCCTTCGTGCAGTGACATCACATGATAAAACTCAAGTGCGCCATCCATGTACGCATAGCTGAATCCGTTGCCGCTATGGCGTCCTTCACGGGGACGAAAGTCAGCGTGGGGGTCGAGGTTCACTGCGCCACAGCCTTGTTCAGTTACACGATGCAGAGCACTTAGAAGTGGATAGGCATTATTGTGACCACCACCGATTAACACTACTTCGAAACCCGCTGCGAACAAAGGCGCGAGCACCTGTTCCACACGCCGATCAAGAATTGCGCATAACTCCCGCAAACGCTGCAGTTCGTGCGGCTCTTCCGCACGCAGTGTTGCGGCTTCAGTCATGAGGTCAACACAGTCTACAGCCCCAACCAGCAACAGATCTTGGACCGGCAGCGCAGGCGAGCTTTGTAAATTCAGAAACTGAGTGAGAAAGGCTTCCCAGCTTAATTCGGCGCCACCGCGGCCTAAATTAGCGCGGGGACCAATAGACTCGGGCACGCCAACGAGCGCAACCTGACGACCGGCGTCTCTTAGGTTTTGTAGCGCTTCTTGGTAGTTGTCACTGGCAGGGAGGCACGCGATTGCTTGCCCGATTCGCGTTTCACCCTCACGCGCACGAACCCAATATTGGGGGTCCGTGCGAACGAGAAATTCAGCGAACTGATCGAACATCTTTATTGGTAATCCATAGTTATTCGAAAACTAGGGTTATTCGAGGTCGAGTGGTTCCGGCGACAGAATGACACCTGTTGTGTCAGCATACAGGTGATCTTCAGGTAAGAAGGTCACACCACCGAAGTTCACCGGAATATCTGACTCACCAACACCTTCTGAGCCCGCACCTACAGGAATCGAAGCGATCGCCTGAATGCCAATATCAATGTCTTCAAGCGCGTCCACGTCACGAACACAGCCGTAACAGACAATGCCTTCCCAGTCATTTTCGAGGGCAAGTTCCGCCACGGAAATATCGATGAGCGCACGGCGCATTGAACCACCACCATCGACGAGTAATACCTTACCGGTACCATCTTTCGCGAGCACCGCTTCCAGCACTCCCTTGTCTTCGTGACACTTCACCGTAACAATTTGTCCACCAAAGGATTGACGCCCGCCGTAGTTCACAAACATGGGCTCCACGACGTCAACTAAATCGGCATAAAGATCGCACAGCTCTGAAGTATTGTATTCCATGACGCAGGCTCCTGCTTTTGGAAAAGGATTGGCGCACAGTATACCCTCGAACGCAGGCCATGAAAAACAATCCATGACCTTCTGGGCTTATTTATACTGTAGCGGTTGATTTTGGTCGTCAAAACCCGTTAAATCAAATCAGAATGTGTCAATAACTATAGCAACAAAGCTCTTTTCAGGGACCGCATGCAGTTAACGAATGCCGCTATTGCGACAGCTAGCTATGCCGGGCAAGCAATTCTTATGCTTGGCTTTTCGCTGTTATTACTCCATTACTTCCGCATTTACCGACGCCCTTATTTACGTTTTTGGTCCTATGCGACGGCCTATTACTCATTAGCCACAGTGTCCGCTTGCCTTCGTGTCGGCGGCGAAGAGTGGTTTGCCCTAGCGCCCAAATGGGTGCAGTTTCTCACGCAAACCCATTTGGCCCTGCTATACGTTGCTCTGATTTTGCTCTGCATTGGTGTGTTCGACATTACCCGGCATCAGCCGCCACGTCGGCCGATTCGTTGGCTGCTTTACTTCTCCGCTGCGGTTCTCAGTTTTGCCACGCTATTACCGATTCCAGAAAATATAATGCTACTCGCGTCCCGGCCCTTCTTGCAGGACGGTTTAATGTTCTTGATCACGGGTGTCGGCCTGATATCCATTAGCCTACTGATTCTGCGTTTTGCACCAGCAATGCTAGGGCCGCGGTTGATCGCCACTGCGCTCGGTTTGCAGGGCATCAAGAATATTGGTCTGACATTCTTGGTGATGAACAATGGCGAACTGATGCTGTTTGAATTGATGTGGGCGATGCAAGGTTTCCTCAACCTCGTATTCCTCTCGGTTGCAGCTTTAGGAGTGACCATTTGGTTACTTGAATCGGAGCGCCACGAAGCCCTCGACGCATTGCAAAAAGCTGACTTCTTAAACCGTCATGACAGCCTGACCAAACTTCCAAACCGCGACGAAGTCATGACCAAAATGCCCTTGTTTATTGATGCGTGTCGAGTGAACGGACGTCACTTGTCGATCATGATGATTGGTGTTGACCGCTTTAAGGCTATTAATGACACCTTGGGAATGCGCGGGGGCGATCGCGTGCTCGTAGAAATCACTCAGCGCTTGCAGCAACTACCAGCAAAACCTCTGCTTGCGGCGCGCATTAGTGGTGACGTGTTCTTACTGGTATTCGACCATCTCAAGCGGCTGTCACTGATTGAAGATTTAGCCTTAAGTATCCACGCGCAGCTGCAACACCCCATGCTGATTGATGGCCGTGAACTTTCGGTCACCTGTAGCTTCGGGATTTCACGCTATCCGCAACATGGTAGCCGCACGGAAGGATTACTGAGTAAGGCGAATATCGCACTCGCCAATGCGAAGCTCTCCCATAATCCGTCGATTATGCTGTATCAACGCGGTATGGATGAACACTACATTCGTCTCGCTGACCTCGAGCCTGAGCTCAGACGCGCCATTCAGCAGAACGAGTTCTTTATTCAGCTGCAGCCCATATACAGCGGCCGGCGTCGCAATTTAGCTTGTTTTGAAGCGTTAATTCGCTGGCACCATCCCACGCGTGGGCTATTGGGGCCAGGCGAGTTTCTGCCTTACGCTGAGCAATTAGGAATGGCGGGAGATGTGGATAGCTGGGTGCTTGAACATTGTGCTGCGCTGATTGCGCGATGGCGAAAGGAAGGGGAGCGCACCGTGCCTATTGCGGTGAACTTGAGTGCGCGACAGTTCCAAAATAATGAGCTCATTGCGCAGATGCGTCATCTGCTCTCGGCTTATGATTTGAAAGCAGCGGACATTGAACTCGAAATCACAGAGAACGTTGCCGTGTCAGACATTACGACTGGCTTGAACGTGCTCCGTGAATTGCAAACCATGGGATTCCGTATCGCCATTGACGATTTTGGTACTGGTTATTCTTCGCTTGCCTACCTGCGCCGCTTACCTATTGATCGTATTAAGATTGATCGCAGTTTCGTCGCTGAAATGCTCGACAGTCCAGGCAATACCATTATTGTGCGGACACTCATTCAATTGAGTCATGGGTTAAACAAGAATGTGATTGCTGAGGGTGTCGAGTCGCACGAGCAGCTCGCAACCTTGCTCGACCTCGGCTGTGACGCAGCCCAAGGCTATTTACTGTCGCCACCAGTAGACGAAGCCAGTGCCCGCGAATTACTCCGCAAGCACTGGCAGGATTGGGGCAAAGTTCATTTTCAGTTGGTCACAGATCGTTAAGTCGGTTAGAGAATAAAGCGACTTAAGTCCTCGTCATCGGCCAATTCATTCAGATGCTGATTCACATATTCTGCGTCGACCGTTAAGCTGTCGCCCTCGCGCTCGGACGCATGATAGGACACTTCCTCCATTAACCGTTCGAGCACTGTATGGAGACGGCGCGCACCAATGTTTTCTGTACGCTCGTTCACCTGAAACGCAATTTCAGCAATGCGACGAATCCCATCTTCGGTGAAGTGCACCGTGACTCCTTCGGTGCCAAGTAGCGCTTTGTACTGCTCCGTCAAAGATGCGTTGGGTTCGGTCAAAATACGCACGAAATCTTCACTTGTGAGCGCCTTCAGATTCACTCGAATCGGCAATCGCCCTTGCAACTCAGGAATCAGATCTGATGGCTTCGACATCTGAAATGCACCCGATGCAATAAACAGAATATGGTCAGTGCGCACCATGCCATGCTTAGTGCTGACAGTCGTACCTTCAACCAAAGGCAATAGATCCCGCTGCACACCTTCGCGAGACACATCTGGCCCGCTGCTGTCGCCACGCTTACAGATCTTGTCAACCTCATCAAGGAACACAATGCCATTTTGCTCTACCGCATGCACAGCCTTCTCTTTCACTTCTTCAGGATTGAGCAACTTGGACGCTTCTTCTTCCACTAATTGCTTCAGAGCATCCTTGATTTTCAGCTTCCGCTTTTTCGTTTTACCGCCAGACATGTTTTGGAACATGCTCTGCAGCTGTGACGTCATTTCTTCCATGCCGGGTGGGGCCATAATCTCCACGCCCATCTGTGACATGGCTAAATCGATTTCAATTTCTTTGTCGTCAAGTAAGCCTTCGCGTAACTTTTTCCGGAATACTTGCCGCGTTCCTTGGCCCTCTTCCGGCTGCTTCTCAGGTTGGTCGTCGCCCGGCCAAGTCTTCCGCGCGGGTGGTAACAACGCATCCAAAACACGATCTTCCGCCGCATCTTCCGCGCGATGACGAACACGCGCCATTTCCTGCTCGCGCACGAGTTTCACAGCCGTATCGGTGAGGTCACGAATAATCGAGTCGACTTCTTTGCCCACATAGCCAACTTCAGTAAACTTGGTTGCTTCAATCTTAATAAAAGGGGCATTCGCAAGCTTCGCCAAGCGGCGGGCAATTTCTGTTTTACCGACACCAGTCGGGCCAATCATCAGAATATTCTTAGGAGTGACTTCCTGGCGTAGCTCATCGGACAACTGCATTCGGCGCCAGCGATTTCGCAGCGCCACGGCAACGGCACGTTTCGCGTCATCTTGACCAATAATGTGGCGATTGAGTTCATCAACAATTTCACGGGGTGTCATATTCGACATACTTACTCCTTGGGTGCCACGGCATCGAGAACTTCCAAGGTTTGGAAGCGGTTCGTATAGACACAAATGTCACCGGCAATGCTTAAACTTTTTTCGACAATGTCAGGCGCACTTAACTCGGTATTGTCGAGCAAAGCGCGGGCGGCGGCTTGAGCAAAAGGGCCACCAGAACCAATCGCAATCAAATCGTCTTCCGGCTGCACTACGTCACCATTGCCGGTAATAATTAATGAGGTTGTCTTATCTGCCACAGCCAGCAGTGCTTCGAGCTTGCGAAGCATGCGATCTGTTCGCCAATCTTTCGCGAGTTCCACGGCGGCTTTTGTCAGATGCCCTTGATGCTGCTCAAGTTTGGCTTCGAAGCGTTCAAAAAGTGTAAAGGCATCGGCTGTGCCACCGGCGAAGCCAGCGATAACCTGGTCTTTATAAAGACGCCGGACTTTGCGCGCGTTACCTTTCATTACCGTATTTCCAAGCGAAACTTGGCCGTCGCCACCAATAGCAACTTTGTCGCCGCGGCGCACTGAAACGATTGTAGTCATGTATTTACTCCTAGGATCGCACATGCGAAGTGAGTCATAAGAGTGTAGATGCGGTCAACGAACCGCATTTTCAATGGCAGGATTTATTCGTCGGTCCAATTCCAGATTTGACAGCCGTGCACACCGGCTCGTTGGAGTTGATTATTGGTGCGTTGAGCAGCCCGTTGGTTCTCAAACGGGCCTAACACGACGCGGTACCACATACCCTGAGTTCCTTCGGTGCGTCGAATTTGTGATTCCAAACCGATGAAGGCAATCTGCGCACGCAACGCATCCGCTTCTGCTTCACGTCGGAAGGAGCCACATTGCATGAGTCGCGGATGAGCCTCGGCTCGTTCCGGTACCACTACTTCCACTTGTTTGTTTTCCAATTCCTGAATATACCGCCAACGCTCTTCAGGCATTTCCGGCAAGGGGTCTTCAGCAGGAGCGACAGGAATAACGGGCGGCGGTGCTTCACCACCGCGCATTTTAAGCACCACTAAGAGTGCAATAAACCCGACAAAAGCGATGATCGTCAGAATCAAACGGCGATTAGAAACTGACCGTTCAGAGTGATTACGCACCGCGCCACCGCGCGGCTTTGGAGCCGCTGGCTTTTTGCGTTTTGGTGCCGCGCGCTTTTTCGGCGCTTTGCGCTTTGCGTAATCAACAGCCACAGGTCATTACATCCGTTCTAGGGTTTCAATACCCAGTAAACCAAGTCCTGTCTCCAGGGTCCGTGCGGTAAGTGCGGCCAATTTCAAACGGCTATTACGCAACGCTTCGTCTTCCGAGTTTAGAATTGGGCAAGCTTCATAGAAGGACGAGAATGCTCCCGCCAATTCAAACATATAGCCGCAGAGGAAATGCGGCATACCCTTATTACCAACTGTCGCCACCACTTCCGGGAACCGGGCTAGCTTGTTGGCAAGGGCTTCGTCTTGCTCTGTTGCCAATTGAATCTCACCTTGCACATCACGCAATGACAACTGTGCTTTTTGGAACAAGCTTTTCACCCGCGTGCATGCGTAAAGCAAATAGGGCGCAGTATTGCCTTCAAAACTGAGCATGGTGTCCCAGTCGAACATATAGTCACTGGTGCGATTCTTCGATAAGTCCGCATACTTCACTGATGCGATACCAACAACACGAGCCACATCCGCCTGTTCGCTGGCGGTTAAGTCCGAGCCTTTACCTGCGATTAACTCCAGTGCACGACGCTCGGCTTCATTGAGTAAGTCCGCCAGCTTAGTCACGCCACCATCACGGCTCTTATAGGGACGTCCATCTTTACCGAGCACCATACCAAACCCGAGGTGTTCCATGCGCACTTGGTTCGACACGTACCCCGCCTTGGCAGACAACGTAAAGATCTGATCAAAATGCAGAGATTGGCGGGCATCAACCACGTAAATAACGCGATCTGCTTTTAACTCCTGCGTTCGGTAACGAACAGCAGCAAGATCAGTGGTTGCATATAAAAAGCCACCATCTTTCTTTTGTACAATAATCGGCAACGGCTCGTCTTCCTTGCCTTTAAACTCATCAAGGAAAACACATTGAGCCCCTTGGTCTTCCACCAATAAGCCTTTGGCACGCAAATCCTCGATAATCTGCGGCAAGTCGTCGTTATACGCACTTTCTGCCATGACATCGCTGCGCGTCAATCCAACGCCCAAGCGATCATAAACTTCTTGGCAATGCTCTAACGACGTATCAATAAACTCCTGCCAGAGTTGTTGGCAATGAGAGTCACCTGATTGCAGTTTCACAACTAAGGTACGCGCGCGGTCAGCGAACCCTTCTTCCTCGTCAAAACGCTTCTTCGCTGCTTTGTAGAAAGTTTCTAAGTCAGACAATTGCAGCCGTGCCGAATTTTGATCGCGCATTTCATCTTCCATGTGCGCCAGCAGCATTCCGAACTGTGTACCCCAATCACCCACATGGTTCTGTGCAATGACCTGATGCCCTTGTAAGCGTAAGGTACGCGCAACCGCATCACCAATAATGGTTGAGCGCAAATGACCCACATGCATTTCTTTAGCGAGGTTCGGCGAAGAGTAATCAATCACAACGGTCTGCGGCTTAGTGGCGACAGCAACGCCCAAATGCTCGTCTTGCCAAGCGTTTTCGAGCTGCGCAATGAGTTGGTGACTATCGACAGTGAAATTAATGAAGCCAGGACCCGCGATTTCCGCTTTGGCAATGACGGTATTGACCGGCAACGCGGCAATAATGGCTTCAGCCAAGGCACGAGGGTTCTGTTTTGCTGGCTTCGCCAACATCATGGCCAAGTTACAGGCGAAGTCACCATGGCTTTTGTCGCGCGGACGGTCGAGTTGAATACGTGGGCTTAAATCTGCCGGTAACGTACCGTTTGCAGTGAGTTCACTCACTGCCGCAGCTAACAAGGCTTCAATTTGATCTCTCATGGCGCCGGCCATACCTCTAGTCATGTGCAAAATTGCGGTCGCCTAGTTTAATCGTTCAGCGGCCTAAAAAAAACCGCAGGTCAGGCAAAATCCTGCGGATCGATGTCCAGTGACCATCGCGCCTTGCGACCTTCGGGCAACTTTTCAAGAGTGGGAAGTTGTTGCAACAACCATTGGTGCAATGGCGCCCGCTGGTCCGCATGCAATAGCAATTGATAACGATAGCGCCCCGCACGACGCCCTAATGGCGCGGGTATTGGACCAATAATCGCGACCTGAGGATGCTCTCCTAAAACGTGCGCCATGGCATTCAGCAAGGTTTCTGCCGCCTGTCGCGACGTCGCTTCAGCCCGAATCAAAGCCATCGCTGCGTAGGGAGGCAACAAAGCCTGCTCACGCTCAGTGAGTGCAGAACTCGCGAAATGACTATAGCCATTATTCACTAACTCCTGAATTAGTGGGTGCTCTGGATGATGCGTTTGCAATACCACGGTGCCGGGTTTTTCCGCACGCCCTGCGCGTCCGGCCACTTGCAAATAAAGCTGCGCCAAACGCTCTGGCGCACGAAAATCTGAACTATATAACGCCCCATCCACATCTAAGAGCGCGACTAACGTAACATTCGGGAAATGATGACCTTTGGCCAACATTTGCGTCCCAATCAAAACCTGATACTCACCCCGAGCCGCAGCTTGTAAAGCTTCTTCTAAGGAGCCTTTGCGACGCGTGCTATCACGGTCGATACGCAGAATCGAATAGCCCGGTAGTTGCCGCGCTATCGCCTCTTCCAATTGTTCAGTCCCCAAACCTTGGGAGATAATTTGTGTACTACCACAATGTCCGCATTGGCGGGGAATTCTGCGCTGAGCACCACAGTGATGGCATTGCAATATATTGTCTTGCTGGTGCAAGGTCATATTGGCTTGGCAGCGGTGGCACTCACTCACCCAGCCACATTCATGGCAAAGCAACGCACTCGCATAACCTCGACGATTTAGGAAGATCAGCACCTGATTTCCAGCCTGCAGATGCTTCGCCATAGTGGTGAGCAACTGATCCGAAATACCCTGATGCAAACGCTGTTGTTTCAAGTCGATGATGGCATGGTGCGCCTTTTGCGCCGCACCCGCACGTTTTTTCAGTTCCAGTAGGTGATAACGCCCCGCCTTCACATTCGCGAGGGACTCCAAGGACGGCGTAGCCGAACCCAATACTAGGCCAAACTTGTCCTGATGAGCGCGTTTTACCGCAAGATCTCGGGCGTTATAACGAAAACCATCTTGTTGCTTAAACGAACTGTCATGCTCCTCATCGAGGATCATCAAGCCAATCCGCTTGCAAGGCGTGAATATTGCAGAGCGCGTACCAATAATAATCGCAGCACCACCATCACGCGCCTGTAACCAAGCTTGTAAGCGCTCACTATCGGTCAGGCCTGAGTGAAGTACAACAATAGGCACATCGTAGCGTTCTGAGAAACGCTCAACTGTTTGTGGTGTCAGTCCAATTTCCGGTACTAATACAACAACCTGCTCACCACGTTTTAAGACCGGCTCCATGGCTTGGAGATATACTTCCGTCTTACCACTACCCGTTACGCCTTCGAGCAACCACACTTGTGGTTCGTGAGACTCTAGCGGTCCCTTCATCGCTGCTACCGCGACCGCCTGCTCCTCATTCAGGGTAAGCGCACCACGCGCACCAGTGCAGGTCCAAGGAGCGGGCTTATCAGACAACACTGTTGCCGTAATCCATTCCTTTTCAATCAGCGTCTTGATGGTATTCGCGGGGATGTCGAGCTCGCGTACTCCCGACGCAGACATCGGGCCACGCTGCAATGCTGCTAACAACCGTTGCTGCTGAGGGGCCCGTCCAAGTTCCGACAGAGTGACTTCTCGTCCCGCTTTAGCAAGTTCATATCGCGTGGAAGTGGTGTAAGTTGGCATCTGCCCTTGCCGCACCAAGGCAGGAGCCGCATGGCTCAGCACGTCGCCTAAAGGATGATGGTAATACTTTGCTGCCCACTGCAGCAGCTGCCAGAGGCTTTCCGGCCACAAGGGCTCAGCGTCGAGCACCGCTTCCACGTCTTTGAGCTGCGCTTCCGCCACTTCTGGCATGACATCTAAAGCACAGACGAAGCCGACGAGCTGACGCTGGCCAAAGGGTACACGAACGCGCGCACCAACAGGTGGCACGGTCAATGCCGCCGGCAGGCGATAATCGAAGAGTTGGCGCATAGGCACCGGTAATGCGACACGAACGAAGCGAGCTGTCACAGGGGCTATTTCTCCTTGGCTAGTCAGCCTATGCTACCGCCTCTTCATGCAGAAAGAAAAGACTCATGAGTTTCGCGATTTTCCACTATGCTAATACTTGATCAAATGCGCGCGCTGGGATAGAATCCGCGCTCATTTTATTCCATGTATTACGTATGGTGTTCGCGGAAAGCGCGGATGGCGATGCGGCCCGTTATTGAGGTAACCCAAATGAAACAAGGTATTCACCCTAAGTACGACACGATCAAAGTTACTTGCTCATGCGGTAACGCTTTCGAAACGCGCTCTACTCGCGGCGAAGATCTGCACATCGACGTATGTTCAGAGTGTCACCCGTTCTACACTGGTAAGCAGAAAGTTCTGGATACTGGTGGACGTGTTGACCGCTTCAACAAGCGTTTCGGTGCACTTAAGTCTAAGTAAGACTTTCAGTTCCGAATTACGAAAAGGCCGCTTATCCAGCGGCCTTTTCCATTTTTACAGTCCAAGCATGTAACTCGCCTTCTCGCTCAAATGGCTCAATTGCTACATCCAGCTTGGCTTTCTTGGCTTCTTTCTCAACTTTTTTCACTGCTTTGGCGTCCCACGAAGCGTTCGCAAGATCGCCTAAACGCTGCCCATGCACCTGCATACCGAGATAATGCACCGCCAGATCTTCTTGCGCTTGGCGCGCACCTTCAGCGTCTTTTGCCTGTTGCACCACTGAATTAATACGACCGTGAATATCATTCATCCATACGCGATTATGCGCATCTGAATAACGCTCACCAACGTGACGTAAGAGCCACTCAACGGTTTGCAACGGCCCGCGACTCAGTAAGCTGTTCTGCAGCTTTTCAACCGAATCCTTTTTCAACACGTCCTCAGCAATACGCAGAAACATATCTGTTTGTAGAAACACCGGGGTGTGGTTCACAGTATAATCGTATAACTCCGCACCATCTTTCGACGCTTTATAAATTGTCGATGACTTGTGATGGCTCATCGCTACAAAGCGCCCTTTGTCTTTCAGTACGCGCTTGATTTCTGGCAACGTCGAAGAGGTATCGCCATATTCAAAGCCAAATTGGCTTGCCACCAAGTCGACCGAGCCATCAGCGAATGGCAAAGCATTCATATTGGTTTGCGCATGGAACTCAATGGTCGCCACTTTCTTCGCCAGTTCAGCATCTACTTCTTCAATCGTTTCTGGGGCAATTTCTGCCAGATCGACCGCATGAATAGTCCAGTCTTTCTTATGGGCCGTCGCATAATCTCGAATGAACACCGAAAGACCGCCATTACCCGAACCGATATCGACAATCGTCGCTTTCTTCGGGAGCTCGGCCAGTACCGATTCCCAAAATGCCTGTGCTTCGCCAGCGATTCCTGTTTTGGATTCCCCGTCGGTAAAGTTTGAGAGCAAACGCGTCGTTTGCCAAAAATGATTCCAGTGCTTCATACTTCTTATTATCCCGTGTTAATCGAGTTGTTAGCTAACCATTCCCCGCGCCGATATGCAAGGCTCTCAGGCGAATCTTCGGCACGCAGATTGGTATGATGTGTTTTCATCCAAAAAGACTATACACTGCCAAGGACTTATAAAATTTCTTGTCTCCATCAACGCGGCGTTTTCGACGCCTTTAGGGACCCCAAGCGCTATGTCTGATGCTACCAAACCCGCAGCTCAAACCGATTTCCGTCAACAAGCTCTCGATTATCATGAATTTCCGGTACCCGGGAAAATTAGTATCGAGCTCACCAAACCTGCGGAGAGCGTGAAGCATCTAGCACTTGCTTATAGCCCCGGCGTTGCAGAGCCCGTGCGCGCCATTGCGGAAAATCCTGAAGATGCCTACCGCTACACGGCGAAAGGCAATTTGGTGGCAGTCATTAGTAACGGTACTGCAATCCTCGGGCTTGGCAACCTCGGCCCCTTAGCGTCGAAGCCGGTGATGGAAGGAAAGGCGCTACTGTTTAAACGATTTGCCGGACTTGATTCCATTGATATCGAGGTCACTCACCGGACGACACAGGACTTTATCAACACAGTAGCCAGCATCGCGGGGACTTTCGGCGGTATTAACCTTGAGGATATTAAGGCACCTGAATGTTTTGAGATTGAGAAAGCTCTGATCGAGCGTTGTGATATACCGGTCTTTCACGACGATCAGCATGGCACAGCCATTGTCACCGCGGCGGGCTTGCTCAATGCGCTCGAAGTTCAAGGCAAGCAATTAGCCTCAGCACAAATCGTTTGTATGGGTGCGGGTGCTGCTGCCATCGCCTGTATGGAACTGTTGATTAAATGCGGAGCACAACGCGAGCACATTTATATGCTCGACTCAAAAGGCGTCATTCATACCCGCCGCTCCGACTTAAATGAATATAAAGAACTCTTTGCCAACAACACGGACAAACGAACACTGCAGGAAGTCATCGCAAACGCCGACGTATTTGTTGGCGTGTCGGGGGCAAACTTAATCACGGCTGAAGACTTGAAATTAATGGCACCGAAGCCAGTCGTTTTTGCCTGCTCAAACCCAGACCCAGAGATTAAACCAGAAATTGCACTCGCCGCTCGCGACGACCTGATCATGGCAACAGGCCGCTCAGATTATCCGAACCAAGTAAACAATGTCCTCTGCTTCCCGTTTATCTTCCGTGGTGCACTAGATGTGCGCGCCAGCGCCATCAACGATGAAATGAAACTGGCTGCAGTTGAAGCGATTCGACAACTTGCGAAAGAACCTGTGCCCGCGGCCGTATTAGCCTCAGCCGGTGTCGCATCACTGGAGTTCGGTGCCCAATACATCATTCCTAAGCCCATGGACCCGCGCCTTTGTCAGCGTGTTGCCCGCGCGGTTGCTGATGCTGCCGTTGCATCGGGGGTTGCCCGCATCGAAATGCCGACAAACTACATGCAAGATTAAGAGAGTTTTAAGGGAGACTGAGCGAACGCTCAGTCTTTTTCCGGCACTTCGTCGGGACCGACTTCAATGCCTTGTTCTTTCAGGATTTCGCGAACCTGCTCTGGAATTTTGTAGGGATTATCTTTGCGTAGGTCTTCGTCGGTAGGTAAGGGTTGGCCAGTAAACGCATGTAAAAAGGCTTCGCAAAGTAATTCACTGTTGGTGGCATGGCGTAAGCTATTCACCTGCCGCCGCGTGCGCTCGTCAGTGAGAACCTTTAACACCCGCAATGGAATGGATACCGTCACTTTTTTCACCTGTTCGCTCTTCTTGCCGTGCTCAGCGTATGGGTAAATGTAATCGCCGTTCCATTTCATTCTGAAAACCTCCGGTAAATCCACGCTAGCGCAGAGGAAAACCCTGCATTTTAGTTATAAGCTTATGCGATTCAGTATTATGCCTTAAGCAAAAGTATTTAGCCATCTAAACTTCTATTTGCGAGAAAGTTTCGTTATGATGCGAGGCATTCATCAGTTCACTAGCAAAGTAGTCAGGCGTAATTCATGACCACAGACACAGAGCAAAACACGTTGGTTTCTGCAGAACGGATTCAAGCCATTGCAGACGAAATTCATCTGCACAAATTCGGTGGCAGCAGTTTAGCCGACGCCTATTGCTATCGTCGCGTGGCTCGCATTGTCACTGAACATGCAGGTAGTAGCGACTTAGTGATTGTCTCTGCGGCAGGCGACACCACGAATCGCATCCTTGCCATTGTGGAAGCTCGGGAGTCGCAACCCGATTACGCGGCCACCCTGCTTGGCAGTCTCAAGCGTTATCAACAAGGCCTCATCGAAGAGTTGCTGGCCGGTCGCCAACTTGAGCAAACTCTAGAACTGTCCGATCACGACTTTGCGCGCTGGCAACAATGGCTGATTGGCGATGAAGAAATCCCTCGCGCTGAACTGTGCGCATACGGTGAACTCTGGTCGGCACGTTTACTCGCCGCCCTGTTGCAAAAACAAGGTACTCGCGCAGACTACATCGATGCCCGTACCTTCCTATTCGCTGACGACGCAGCAGAGCCTGTCATTCATACCGCGACTTCGCGGCAAAAATTGCTGGAACGGATTGCGCCTTACCCAGGCACACGTTTTGTAGTGACCGGTTTTATTTGCGCCGAAGCAGATACCGGGCGGACATTGTTGCTCGGGCGTAATGGTTCCGACTATTCAGCCACCTTGATTGGTAGTTTAATCGACAGCCGTCAAACCACAATCTGGAAAGACGTTGCTGGCGTTTATTCGGCTGATCCACGCAAAGTTGAGCGAGTTGTGAGTCTGCCAACCCTCGATTGGGCAGAAGCTGAGGAGCTCGCGCGACTCGGCAGCCCCGTGTTGCATCCACGCACATTCCAGCCGGTTAACCGCAACCGCATGGTGATCAGCGTACGCTCCAGCCTTAAGGTTGAGAATCAGCAAACACGCATTGGCCAATATGATTACACCGACCCACAAGGGAAGGTACTCACCTCATTACAAGACGTAACGCTCTTCAGTATTCCATTGGAACATCATGCGTTGCTGCAAGCCTTTGAAGACACCAAACTAGAACCCCTACTCCATTGGACCGACGAGGGTGAACGGCATTTTGCGTTCCATCAAAACCATTTGGAGTACGTTCGGGATTGGCTGGCTCGTCAAGACGCGGAACACCATGCCCATGAAGTGAGCGGCTACAGTATGGTCGCTTTGGTTGGCGCGCGAATTAAGGAAACGCAGCAGTTCGCGGTATTGAAGCGAGAAGTGGACGAGCAGCAACTGCGTCACTTCTCGGTCGCCCCAAACAGTAATTCGGCGATCGCTATCTTGGGTCAGAAGCTGGATAACCGCCTACTCAATCGTCTGCATAGCCTGCTGTTCAACTTCCGTCGCAGTGTCGGTATTTTGGTGGTGGGGCGTGGCAACATTGGTAGTGAATGGCTGCAGCTATTCCGCCAGCAACGCGATAATCTAAATGAAGCCATTGACGTAAAAATCATGGGTGTCGCCAATTCAACGCGGGTTTGGCTGGATTACAACGGTGTCGACCTACAAGACTGGCAAGACAACTTTGATCGTCTAGCACGTCCTTATGTAATCACAGAGTTACTGCGTGAATTGCCAAATGCGCCCTGTGATGAGCTCATCGTGATGGATCTCACGGATTCCAGTTCAGTCGCCCAGTTGTATCCGAGCTTCTTCGCCAATGGTATGCATGTGATCAGTGCGAACAAACGCGCAGGTGCTTCAGAAGAAGGGTTGTATCGTGAGATCCGCACCATTCAACATGAGTACAAGCGCGAATGGCTTTATAACACGACTGTGGGCGCCGGCCTGCCGTTGAACTACGCGATTAACGACCTCATGCGGTCAGGCGACAAAATTCGCAGTATCTCAGGGATTTTCTCCGGCACCATGAGCTGGCTGTTTGAACATTACGATGATGGCAAAGAGAGCTTCAGCCAATTGGTTCGCCGTGCTAAAGAGGAAGGCTTTACCGAACCCGATCCACGGGAAGACTTGTCTTGTCAGGACATCGTCCGCAAACTCCTAATCGTCGCGCGTGACATTGGTGCGAGCTTAGATTGGAAGGACGTTGAAGTTGAAGGTTTAGTTCCCGAAGCGTTACGTGATCTGCCGCTCGAGGACTTTATGAGTCGTCTCGATGAACTCGATGCGCCAATGGCGGCACTCTGGGCAAAAGCGCGCGAAGAAGACAAGCTTCCGCGTCTCATGGCAAGCTTCTCAGTAGAAGACGACCGGAGTTATGCTCGGGTTGGCATCGACTTTATTTCCAATACCGACATGCTGACGAACCTGATTCCAGGCGAGAATATTTTTGTCATCTTCAGTGATTGGTATCACGACATGCCACTGGTCATCAGTGGTCCAGGAGCTGGGCGTAAAGTCACCGCTGGTGGTGTCCAGTCTGACTTGCATCAGCTACTCGCGCGGCTTGGACAGCAACAGGGCGGTTAAACCGCCCTGCTTGTCTTCTGCAATTGGATTGTCCACGATCCGCGAAGAAACGCGAAGAGATTAGAACAAGCCGTTATCAGCGTCTTCAAACACGCGTGGTGAGCGTTGGCCGTCATCGGCAAACTCAGTGGGCGCCGAACCTTCGATAAAGTACTCAAACTGGCTTGTATGATCCGTGCGGCGAGAAAGCTTGCCGCTACGCTGATCAATGCGCACCGACATCATCTGACTTGGCAGCTCAAATGGGCTGCTATCGACGAGTGGCAACGCTGTTTCCATGTAGCGAATCCAACCCGGTAATGCCGTTGTTCCCCCAGCTTCTGAGGCAGTAATTGGCTGTCGCTGACGACCTAAGTTAGCATTCAGCGTTGTTCGACCGAGCGGGAATTCCAGGTTATCAAAACCGACCCAAATTACGCCCACATGCCCGCGCGAATAACCCGCAAACCAAGCATCGCGCACATCGTTCGTTGTACCTGTCTTACCGGCAATATTGCGATTACGCAAACTCTGAGCACGCCAGCCGGTGCCATTCCAGCCCGTTTGATGCTGCCACGAGCCGCCGCCCCAAATTGCCGACTTCAAGGCTTCAGTTACCAAAAAGGCCGCTTGCTCTGAAATAACGCGAGGCGCCTGTGGTAAAGGCTCATCTTCCCACCAACCGTCTGGATTCAGCTCTTCTTGGCGACAATCCGGACAGACTAGTTTAGGGTTCGCACGATAGACCTCTTCGCCGTCCGCATCTTCAATGCGCGCAATAAAATAGGGATCGACTAAATAGCCACCATTGGCGAACACCGCAAAAGCACGCGCCATTTCAAGTGGAGTGAAGCTTGCAGAACCGAGTGATAAAGATTCGTTGCGCGGAATCTCATCGTCTTTGAAACCGAATCGGCGAATGTAATCCGCCGTTGTATCCACACCCATGGACCGCAACAAGCGCACAGAGACTACGTTCTTCGAGCGCGCGAGTGCCTCGCGTAACCGAATTGGACCATCATACACTTCAGGTGAGTTGCGCGGACGCCATGCCGAACCAGAGCCCGGATTCCACTGCGTGATCGGCGCGTCGTTAACGAGGCTCGCTAACGTAAAGCCGTGCTCCATCGCTGCCGCATAAATGAAAGGTTTAATGGTTGAACCTACCTGACGCTTCGCTTGGATCGCCCGGTTATATTGACTCACATTGAAGCTATAGCCACCCACAATAGATTCAATAGCGCCATCTTGCGGGTTTAGTCCCACCACAGCTGAGGCTGGTCCAGGCAATTGCGCGAGACGATATTCCTCGCCGACGCGGCGAATCCACACTTGATGACCTGCTTCCAGAATCTCACCCGCGGTGCGCGGTGCGCGCCCTTGGCGATCATGATCGAGAAACTGACGGGCCCAATCCATAGCTTCCCATGGCAAAGTAATTCGCTGGCCGCCACGAAGCATGACTTCCGCTTCTTTTTCGCCAACCTCTAATACGACCGCCGAAATCAATCGTCCAAAACGGGGTTGACGGGCTAAATGCGCGCGAATCGCCGCATCATCCCAGCGGCCACCATTGAACTCTCGAATATTTTCTATCGTGGCTTCGTCCATCAGCGCCGAAGTCTGTAAACCACGCACCGCATCGGGGGTCAGCCCCCACAAACGGCGCACTGGACCGCGATAACCGTGACGCTCGTCGTAGTCATGCAGGTTCTCGCGCAGTGCTTGTTCCGCTGCCATCTGCTTTTCTGCAGTAATAGTGGTGTAGACCTTCATGCCACTGTCGTACACTTCGACGCCGTAACGATCGACCATTTCTTGGCGGACCATCTCGGCCAAATAAGGCGCACTCACCTCAATCTCGGCAACGTGGTAACTCGCAGTAACAGGCGCATGAAATGCCGCTTCGTAGGCATCTTGATCAATAAAGCCCATGTCGAGCATACGGCGCAGAACGATTCGACGACGTTGCACAGAAGCGGCAGGGTTACTAATCGGATTCAAAATTGAGGGGGCTTGGAACAAACCTGCAATAGTAGCGATTTCGGCGAGCGTGAGCTGATCAAGATCGCGACCGTAGTAGACCTGAGCCGCCGCAGCGACGCCATAAGCACGATGCCCAAGGCCCGGTTTATTCATATAAAGTGCGAGTATTTCTTCTTTGCTCAGAAGGCGTTCGATATGCAGTGCAATAAAGGCTTCTTTGATCTTCCGCATCCACGCGCGTTCACGGGTAAGGAAGAAGTTTCGTGCAACCTGCATAGTGATGGTACTGGCACCTTCACGCATTTCACCCGTCATCACGAGTACGCGAAAAGCCCGCATGACCCCAATGGGATCAACACCAAAATGGTCATAAAAACGAGAGTCTTCGGTCGCCAACACAGCATCGATCATCGCCTGTGGCAGCTCATCGTAGGTCACTGGAATACGGCGCTGTTCACCAAACTGGGAAATGAGTTGACCGTCTTTGGTATACACCTGCATAGGTGTTTGCAGCCGAACATCTCGAAGCGTATCGACACTCGGTAGTTCTGGCTTCACGTAAAAATATAACCCCATGATCGCACCAACGCCTAACGCGCCCAGCACGAAAAGGGTAATCACCAGATACTTTAAAAATCTCAACACTAGAACACTTCCGCGATTGCCGGCCAAATTACCGGCGCATTATAGGGATTTTCTGCACTAAATTTAACCGTTATTGCATTTTATTCACGTTCAACCTTTGCAAGGAAGCCAAGATGAAGCCGTTGAAAAAATATACGGAATGGTACCACAGAAGTCGTCAGCGGCTGTTTTGGGGAGTGTTCTATCAAGGTTCAGTGCTGACCGCGGCATTAGTTAGCGGCGTTTCTTCTCAGCGTTCGAATCAAGTGTCGATTCGCAAATCGCGGTTGGCCAACCGGCAGGACACGCTGCGGTTACGGTGTCTCTGCCAGTGCCCAATTCACACACACAGTACTGAGAGCCTATGCGATTTCATTAGTTCCACGGCGTTCCAAAAAAACTCTCAAATACGCTATGAACCAATTATTACGCACTTGCCTAGCAATGATGCGACCGAGATAACCCTACCATTGCCTCCGGCGATGCCGCCTCGGCAACAGTGGGAACGAGCATGGTTGGTCGAACAAGGGTACACGCCAGCAGACTGGTATTGGGATAGCACCCAAGACTCGGAGCGAGTCGAGATGTTGTTGGCGCGCAAAACCGTCGTCGACACCTTTATGGCTCCCATTAGGCAGCGCGGCATCCACCTTCATGCGCTCGTTGCAAAACCAGCGTTGCACCCGCAGGCAGAACTTCTATGGCATGCGTCACCGGCTCATCATGTTTTGCAAAGCCCGCATGATGCTCTTTACGCCATTAGTTTGGCTCTACAGCCATTCGCTACCTCATGTTGAACCTACTGCGGCCGCGGCGCTATCGACTGTGGCATCAACGGAATGTTCGCCAAAGTGCCTTGCTCATGGTGCTGATGTGTATTGCCTTATCTTTGTTCTTATTTAACCCAGGGTATACCTCTTTATATAATCCTTTTTATAACCCTTTGCACAGCCAAGAGAACAGCCAAGAGCACAACCAAGAGAACAGCCACCAAGCAACCTTAGCTGGGGAAGCGGCACCTATGACACCAGCGCTCCCTATCGAAGCGCCGGACGACACGACTACCGAAGCCCGACACACTTCCGCTCAACTCCACGAGAGCTCTAAAACACCCGCTCTAGCGGTTGAGATACCCAGAGACCCGTGCATTCACCTTACATTTACATCACCCAAGTTGAGCGCCGTGCAATGGCGAACTGAACTTACTTTGGTGCAAATTGAGGTGATGAGCGGTGAACACTTAACTCTTTATCAAGGCGAGGAATTTATGGCTACAGGCTGGTTATTTCTGCAAGCGGACACAACCGCCGTATGGTGGCGTCATCAGCCATCTGGGTGTACTTATCGGCAACCTCTCTATGGCTTGCTAGAAGAGCCCTAGGCCGTAATTGGTTGCGCCAGACCGCACAAATTGCGATAATCGCGTGTCTTTTTTCACAGGTACAGGGGTGGATAGACACTCATCATTGTGTGTAATCGCGATTAATAAAGAAGTGACGTAAGCAAGTTATGGCTGATAAGCGTAATATTTTTCTGGTTGGCCCCATGGGCGCGGGCAAAAGCACGATCGGACGGCAAATCGCCAAATCCCTCCATCTTGAATTTTTCGACTCTGACTCTGAAATTGAACGTCGTACTGGCGCCGATATTAGTTGGGTCTTTGAGCTTGAAGGTGAAGAAGGCTTCCGTGATCGTGAAGAGAAAGTCATCGGTGAACTAACCGAGCACGTAGGTATTGTGCTTGCGACCGGTGGTGGCTCGATCATTAGCAAAGAAAACCGCAACCGTTTGTCGGCACGCGGTATCGTGGTGTACCTCAAAACTAATATTGATAAGCAAGTTGCACGCACTGAACGCGACAAGCGCCGGCCGCTGCTTGCAAATGCGAATGACCCGCGTGAAGTATTAGAAAGTCTCGCCAAAGAGCGCGAGCCATTGTATGAAGAAATTGCTGATTTAGTGATTCAAACTGACGAGCAAAGTGCCAAAATTGTTGCGGGTCAGATCATCGAACAACTGGGCTTTTAGTCATTTCCAACCAACGATAAAAGCTCGCTAGCCGGCCCGCACACACGAAGAGGGGAAACACATGGAGACGCTGAATGTTCAACTCGGTGCTCGCAGTTACCCCATCTTCGTCGGGGCCGCACTCTTAAACCAAGCCAATTTCATCCTCTCCGAGCAACTCACGGGTAAAGTTTTTATCGTGAGTAATCCCACGGTGGCCGAACATTATCTGGCGCCGCTCCTTGCTACTTTGGGTGATCGCGTTGTTGGTACATACCTCATGCCCGACGGCGAAGTACATAAGTCCTTAGCAACCTATACCGAAGCCATGGATGCAGTACTCGCATCAGGCCTGCATCGTGACGGTATTATTGTTGCACTCGGTGGCGGAGTTGTGGGTGATTTAGCAGGGTTTGTCGCCGCAACCTATCAACGTGGTATTGCTTTAATTCAAATACCAACCACACTGCTCTCTCAAGTGGACTCTTCTGTTGGCGGTAAAACGGCGGTCAATCACCCGCAAGGCAAGAATCTGATTGGCGCCTTTCACCAGCCTTCTGCGGTACTGATCGACACAGACACCTTGGCGACCTTGCCCGATCGAGAACTGCGAGCCGGCATTGCCGAAGTCATTAAGTATGGCGCGATCATTGACGCTGACTTTTTCACCTGGCTCGAGCACAACATGTCCGCACTCCTTGCCCGTGACCCCGCGGCTCTGCAATACGCAATTCAAGTCAGCTGTCAGAGCAAAGCACGCTTTGTTGCGGCCGATGAACGCGAACAAGGTCAACGCGCATTACTCAATTTCGGCCATACCTTTGGTCATGTTATCGAAGCAGCCACAGGCTATAGCGAGTGGCTGCATGGCGAAGGTGTTGCAGCTGGCATGGTAATTGCTTCGTACCTTGCAAGCGTAATGGGGTGGTGTGAAGCGTCAGAATATCGACGCCTCCGCGCATTAGTGGAAGCCGCAGGGCTTCCCGCCACAGCTCCAGACATTCCTTGGGAGCAGTGGCAGCAGCGTTTCTCACGAGACAAGAAAGTCAAAGCAGGGCAAGTTCGTTTTATTCTTCCACGCCGCATTGGCCAGGTAGAAATGACAACGTCTGATGTGAGTGACGAACTCCTCAAGACCGCTATTGCATTAAAGTAAGCCGCCTGAAGTCGGGTCTTCGGGCGAATAGGCTCGAGGACAGTGTATGAACCAGGTCGCCACAACAAACATGCCAACGGCACTCGCAGTGCCCGTGCAGATTATGCCAACCCAGCAAAAGGTGTTGGAGCAACTGCATTACCTCACGACCTTTCGGAATCACATGGTTATCTTGGCGGGCCCAGAGGGCGCCGGGAAATCCACGCTCCTCGAAGTATTTTTAGAGCAGGCGTCAGATTACGCGAATGTGGCCTATCTAGTCGCCAATCCGAAGCTACAACCGGAACATGTGCGCGAACGCCTCCTTCAACACATTAGTCATGCCCGCTCAGCAACACCCGACATTTCCCTGAGCAAAACGATTCGTCGCGCCTTACCCGCAGAGCCGCAGCACTTGATGATTGTGGTCGATGACGCGAACACGCTCGCTCCAGTCATCCTTGATGAACTCCAAGAGCTGGTACTACACAGTCGCTTCACAGGCGGCCGTCACCGTATTAGCGTGGTGCTGTCCGGACCTACAGAGTGGGCCGCACGGCAACGCAAAAGCTTGCCGAGCAATGCCGGCGACAAACCCGAAATTCTCTTGATCCCTGAACTCAGTGACGATGAAACCTTGAGTTTTTCCCGTTCCTTATTGCAAGGGCAAGCGGTGCGGCTTGATACCCATCGTCTGCAATCAGCATTATCGACTATTCCTCAGTTTCCGGGGCTCATTCAGCAACAACTTAGCAGTTTGCTAACGCCTGTTGCGCCCACCCGTTACCAAATGGATGACGATAGCGATTACACCCCAACCCGTAAACCCACTCCCGCGAAGAGAGCACAACGCGCTGCCAAGAGTTCGGCTACCCCGCGAGTACGCAGTGGCGGACGCCGTCTAGTTGTGGCTTGTTTGGTCGCGATGGTCGTGAGTGCCGCAGCGGTCAGCTGGCTTTATCAGGACCAACTCCCCGTAAATCCTTATGCGTGGTTGCAGCAATCCAGTTCCGGCGACGTTGCGGGTAACGTAACGGATACCTTAGCGGATACCTTAGCGGAAAACCTAGCAGAAACCACAGTGGAAACCACGGCTCATTTAGACACAGCCGTTGAGCCATCAGCAACGACGACTGGCGCAGCCAATGAGGTCGCAAACAACGAACCCACGCTGCACCCAGTGCTTGAGCAAGGTGATACACAACTCACCATGAGTTTTGACGAGGCCTTAGCGCAACTCACACGCTCTGCCCGTGAGTTCCAAGCACCAGCCGACTTACATGTGGGCTTAATGCGTGTGAATGACCGCAGAGGCGCCAGCGACACTTCTATCGTCGAGAGCATCACAGAAGCGCCGGCTACACAGGCCTTGGCTACCCAAGAGGCCGTGGTTGAACATACACCAGCGCCTGAGCCGGCCCCGGTAAATCCTTGGCTCAATGCATTTGATAACGCGACACTGTGGCAGGCCGATCCGAGTCGGTACCGCATTCAGCTGACAGCTGTCAGCAGTCGCAGTGCGCTCGACCGCTTTCTTAACAGCCAAGTAAACAGCCAAAACCTGATGGTTTATCAAACCCTTCGCAATGAGCGTTCGTGGTACGTGGTGGTGACGGGAGACTATGCGTCCTTAGCGGACGCCCGTGCTGCAATTCGCACCTTGCCCGCCGAACAGCGCGCGCTGGAACCTTGGGCAAAACCTGTAGAGTGGATTCAGAATGAATTGCGTCCGGTCATGGCAGCGCCATAATGCCGGAGAAGCCGTCAGCTAAGCGCGGCCGTAGGCTTGCTTCACGTAGATGTCGAAGCGGTGTTTCTTCGTTGTAACCTGACTGCTAGGTGTTTGCCCGGCTAAGAACGGGGCCAGCGCAGGTCGTTTCACGACAACGCGATGTGACGCCAAAGCAAGGGCCGCAGGTAGCAGAGCATCGGCATCGTCATCGCCCCCCACCAAATGCTGCAACATTTGCATGTCTTTCTTCACCGCTGCAGTTTTACCGCGCTCTGGGAACATGGGATCTAGATAAATTGCTTCGGGAGCAAAGTTTTTCAGTACCGCCGGCATGATTTCTTGCTCAATGAGACTGCCCTGCATGACTTGCACACGCTGCGTGACCCATTGACCAATCTTTTCGTCTGCACCTGCATTTTCAATGGCCTGATCCAGCAGAGCAAAAATCACTGGATGACGCTCCAACAGACATACCGAACACCCAGCATGGGCCAGCATTATTCCATCACGGCCTAAACCCGCCGTCCCATCCAGAATGCGGGGGCGATGACCTTTAGCAATACCCAAGGCACGCACCACAGCTTCCTGTCGCCCCCCGCCTTGCTGTTGCCGCCAAGCCTGCTTCCCTTGCGTGAAAGAGAGCTCCAAGGGCTGAAACTCTGACCGCGCAAACCACAACAGTTGCAAGCCATCCAAGGTCAGTTCCAAGCCAAAGGCGTCATTGTCGGGAATGGTCGGCGAAAGGGGCAATCCATAACGCACGGCTAAGTCAGCTGCCGCCGCCTGAAGTTCAGGAATACGCGTGAAAACGGGCGTTGTCATGGATGCCACTCCATGTCCTGATGAGGAATATCATCTTCCAGATAGGGCTCACCCACATTGGCAAAACCGAGTGACTGATAAAAGGGCAGGAGGTAGGTTTGTGCGGCGAGCGCAATCGGGCGATTCGGTGTTTGCTGATGAATTTCGTCTATGGCCCGCAGCATTAACTGCCGCGCAACTCCCTGATGACGTGCCTCCACCGCAACTATCACGCGACCAATGCGCGCAATTGGCGCACCTGTGGTGTCTGTCAAACGTAAACGGGCATAAGCTACTAGTCGTCCAGCCTGCTCTCCCAAGAGATGAAGCCAATTTACATCGTCGCCATCAATGTCATGGTAAGGGCAATTCTGTTCAACAATAAACACGTCCTGACGCAACTTCAGCATGGCATAGAGCTGATCACGCGTAAGGGCGCTGTATGGCAATACCTGCCAGTTTAGTGTCATGAGTTTGTTTCACCCGCGTCGGCAACCGGAAATACGGCCAGTAGCTCTCCTACTTTATTGCGCGTGGCACCATTTTGGCTAATAAAACGATGAACCTGCAAAGTTGTAAGGTCAGCCGCTTTATAGAGCCAGCGCGCTTGCTCCGTATCGTGATTACTAATCACCACAGGAATATGACGCTTGCGCGACGCATGCACCGCTTTTTTCGCCAACAGCATTTGCTCGTCTAATCCAAAGCCATGGGTTGCGTATGAAGTGAAGTTCGCGGTGGCACTTAGGGGTAAATAAGGTGGGTCACAGTAAATCACATGACCCCGCCGAGCACGGCGAAAGCTATGTTGAAAAGGCTCGCAGGTGAAAGTAGCGCGTTTGGCCTTCTGGGCAAAAAACTCTAATTCCCGCTCGGGAAAATAGGTTTTCAGATACTTGCCAAAGGGCACATTAAAACCGCCGCTGGCGTTATAGCGGCACAAGCCGTTGTAACCATGACGATTCAAATACAGAAATAATAAGGAGCGAACATAAATGTCTTGGCTTTGATTAAATTCTTCGCGCAGCGCGTAATAGGCTGCGGGGGTGTTGTTCGCTGGCACAAATAAACTACGCGCGTCTTCAATGTACGACTTGGGCTTTCGTTTCAGCAGTTTATACAGGTTAATAAGGTCGGGGTTGATGTCATTGAGTAAGTACTGCTCATAGTCCGTATTCAAGAATACAGAACCCGCACCAGCGAATGGCTCGATCAGCTTGTCGCCCTTGGGAAGGACTCGCTGTATATCTTCTACCAGCGAATATTTTCCACCGGCCCACTTCAGAAATGCGCGCTGTTTTATCATGCCATTCAATGAGAAATGCTTTTGAGCGATTGTAACGTGTTTTCTCTACGAACGATAACCTTGGTTGGTTTCAAAGCTTCAGGTAGACTTAGCCGACTAAAATAATTCCTATAATGAAAGGCCTTCTGAAATGAAAGCATTCAAAGTCCCACATACACTTACGCTGCTGTTTAGCATGATGATCTTGGCCATGTTGGCCACTTGGGTTGTGCCGCAGGGCTTTTTCGATACCAGTTTGACCGAGACAGGTCGCACCGTGGTTGTGCCTGGTACTTATGAAGTAGTGGAAGAGCGCCAATACCTGACGCCATGGCAGCTGCTTACTGCAGTGCCGCGCGCCTTTGCCGCAGCACAAGACATCATCTTCTTCGTCTTCATTGTGGGGGGGGTGTTAGCGATTGCACGCCGTACCGGCACCGTTGACGCACTTATCGGCCGCTTGCTAGAGAAGCACAAAGAAAAACCCGAGAAGCTCATTTTCATGGTGATCTTCTTCTTCTCGCTGGCGTCGGGCGCCATTGGTACTGCGGGCGAATATATTCCATTCGTGCTGATTCTGGTGGCGCTCTGTAAGGCCATGCGACTCGACAGCATGACCGCTGTGGCAATGACTGTTGCAGGCTATGGTGTGGGTTATGGTGTGTCCGCCTTTAACCCCTTCACCGTACTCATTGCCCAAGGCATTGCAGAAGTACCTCCGTACTCTGGTTTATGGTTACGCCTCGCGATTATTCTACCGTTCGTCATCATTGCCTATCACCACATCTGGGGTTATGCCAAAAAAGTAAAGGCCGATCCGAGCGCATCCTTAGTTGCCGATCTTCCCTGCCCGTTGAACGGTCAGGAACAAACCAGCTACCCCACCTTGAATGGGCGTCATCGCCTAATTCTCGGCACCTTCTTAGCCACCATAGTGATCGCCATTTACGGCATTTCACAGCACGGTTGGTACCTGTATGAATTAGGCGCCTGTTTCGTTGGTTGGGGTCTAGTAATTACTGTGTTGGGTCGCCTGAAGTTCGACGAAGCCGCTGACAGCTTTATTGAAGGCGTCAAAGACTTAACCACTACGGCCGTGTTGATTGGTGTCGCTCGTGGTATTGCACTCATTCTAGAAGATGGTCAAATTCTTCACAGTATTGTGCATGGTATGTCCATGCCGCTTGGTCACGTACCCGCCGCTATCTCGGCCGTGGGCATGCTGATTATTCAAACCATTCTAAACCTGTTCGTCCCTTCCGGTTCGGGGCAGGCTTTTGTCACCATGCCGCTCATGGCTCCACTCAGTGATCTCGTGGGTGTGCCACGCCAAGTCGCCGTACTGGCTTATCAGTTTGGCGATGGCTTCTCGAACATGATTGTGCCAACCAATGCGGTCCTCATGGGGATTATCGGGATTGCCGGGGTACCTTATGACCGTTGGTTTAAGTTCTGTCTACCGTTGTTGGCCAAGCTCATGCTTGCCGCCACTGTAGTGCTGATCTTGGCCGTGCTCTTTGGTTACGGTGCGGACTATCAACCCGAAGCGGCGCTGTTGCTCGATAGCGCTGCCACACTGGCCTATAGCTGAGTGCTTTAACTATGAATTCAGCCGCCGCACCCACACCAGTGGATGTACTTGTCATTGGTGCCGGAGCGGCAGGGCTGATGTGTGCAGCGACCGCAGCACAACGCGGTCGCAAAACACTGGTCATCGATCATGCCAAGCAAGCGGGCAAGAAGATCCTCATTTCCGGTGGTGGCCGCTGCAATTTCACTAATCTCTACGCAAGCCCAGAGAACTTTCTCTCAGACAATCCTCATTTTTGTAAATCGGCCTTGAGTCGCTATACCCAGTGGGACTTTATCGCGCTTGTCGACAAGCATCAGATCCCTTGGCATGAAAAAACGCTGGGTCAGTTATTCTGCGACGAATCCGCCAAGGATATCGTGCGCATGCTCATGACTGAATGCAGTCAAGCGGGCGCCAAGGTGCAGCTCCGAACCGAAGTACTCGGAGTAGAGCGTCACGAAGAGAGGTTTCTGGTGCGCACGTCAGAGCAAGATATTCAATGTGAATCACTGGTTATCGCTTCTGGCGGCCTATCCATGCCAAAGCTTGGCGCTACGCCCCTCGGTTATCAAGTTGCAGAACAGTTCGGCCACAGTATTCAACCCGTGCGCGCCGGCCTTGTGCCCTTTACCCTGAACGAGCAAGACAAAGAGCAGTTCGCCGAACTGTCTGGGCTTGCCGTTGACGTGCGCGCGCAGAACGAGCGTGCGGGCTTTAACGAAGCCATGCTGTTTACACATCGGGGTTTAAGCGGCCCGTCGATGCTTCAAATATCGAGCTACTGGTTTCCTGGCGAAAGTATTGAGATTGACCTGCGCCCCGGTGAGCAGATTGCAGAAGAACTGAAGCGCTTACGAAAAGAGCGCCCAAAGTTAGGTTTGCATTCGGTACTTCAGCAGTGGTTTCCCAAACGTTTAGGCCTCACGCTTGCAGCACGCCATCAATGGCCAGCGCAAAATCTGGCGGATCTAAGCAATACATTAATTGACGACATTGCCGCCACCTTGCATCACTGGCAATTGAAACCCAATGGCACTGAAGGCTATCGCACCGCCGAAGTCACTCTCGGCGGCGTAAATGTGGACGAGATCAGCAGCCGCACAATGGAAAGTAAAAAACAACCCGGCCTCTACTTCATCGGTGAAGTCATGGACGTCACCGGCTGGCTCGGCGGCTACAATTTCCAATGGGCTTGGTCCAGTGGCTACGTGTGTGGTCAATCCGCCTGACCATAAGCCAAAAAACTGCCAAGGTAGACTCGGTCACCCGTCGCTTTAAGGCAAGACACTCGGCTCCTTCCTGCTTACCCAGTCATTTGACCACTGGTGATTCACTATTAGTTATTCACTATTAGTTATTTAACTACATGCTCTACTAACAGGGCGCAAAACTTAACCTTCCCCCTTGATTTGCAATACAATATTTTAACATGTTAGGGTTTTATAAGGTGTCGATGTGTCGATGTGTAAACATAAGGAAAATAGCACTAAGGACAAACCCATGACACGAATTTTATCTCTTGTTACGATCGGTATTTTCAGTCTCCTATATGGCAGCGCAAATGCATATACGCCAGATTACTTTGCGTTTGTTTGCGACGATTGTAATGCAGCTCAAGCTGAAATTATCGCCATTCAAAACGCCACGCCAAGTATTCAATGTCAGCCTGCTGACGGCAGCTGGGAAATAGGTATTGGAAACGAACAATGCGTGAGCGACGCAAAGGATTACTTGGTGTTCAGTCGAGCCTCGGGAGAAATTTACGGATTTACCCTAGCTCACGAAAACCAAGGTGCAGCAGCTCATGACATGAACTTGAGCGTGACGCATTGGACGCCAAGTGCCCAATACCGAGACATTGTGGCCGAGGGCACGCGCTATTACTTTGAATCGGCAGAAGTGATGAACACCATTGCCAATGAGTTGAGTCATCACTTTACCTCGCCCTCAGACACCCATCAGGGCATGTCGACTGCTGCAACCCACTACAGTCAACAAAGCCAGGATTGTTTAGATCATCCTAGCTTCAGAGCCATCAATACCGCATTTAGTGCAACGGTTCGTAGCCAACTGACGCAACAAGCCAATCAGGAATTCCAAGGTCAATTTGGCTTTCAGACCTCCGACTTTAACTTCGTCCAAGTCTCATTAGATCAGTTTGTGTTTGGGATTTTTAAGAATATTGGTGTCGCCCTAGGTTTTGAAAGCCAAACCCGAACAAAGCCTGTTGAATATACCTTTGGCTGGCTTGATTCAACACTTGTGGACAGTGGCTATCAATCGCCCAAGATTGTGTTCGATCTGGTTCTGGATCATGAAACCCAAACCGTAATCCCTGAGCTAAATAGACACCAAAGTATGATCGAAGGGCACACACTCGCGAAGTTGTTTAACCAGAACAACGAACTTAATGCTCCACCGATGAGTGAGTGTGCAGAGCGAGCCTTCGAAGAGCTCTTCGACGCTCATCATACGGATCCAGCCTCAGGCGGTAGCGGCTCTCCAATGTGTCGCAAGCATTTCTATCGAAACGGTGAGAGAATGATCACAATCCTAGTGCCTTGCCCGACAGACTAGTCCAGAATACCGGCACCAGAGCCCCATCAAGGCCAACATCGCGCGGCGGCATGCCGTGCATGCCCTACCCCTAAGCTAAAAAACATCACGGTAGGCGATGCATTGCATCGCGCACAGCCAAACCCGAATTCACCGCGATCACGCATTTCCGATGCACCCCATCGGGGTGGACGGGGCCATTAGGCCTGGGGTCTCGGAGACATGGATGTCGACGAGAAGCCCCCAGGGAGCGGGTTCACGGCGTCCCTGGGAGGGGTGATCCAGTTCACGCCGCTTGCCCCCGAAAAGCGCATAACCAAATGCCCAAAGCTTGGCAACGACTCACAGCCGTAATATTTCGTAACGAACCAGCGCATCCCAAACACCTACCATTGTGTTAACTTGAGCCCCTCAATTTTGATTAAGGAAAGACACTTATGTACGGAGTAAAACGTTGGTTCGGCCTGTGGGTTCTTGTCACCGGGTTATTGGTTCTTGCCACACCAGTGCAAGCCTCAGCCCCAGTCTGGAAAGTCAGTAATGACCAGCACACCCTGTTTATCGGTGGCACCGTTCACTTATTGCCCGCTTCAGAGTTCCCATTGAACCCCGCTTTCGAATTGGCTTACGAACAAACTGACGCCATCGTACTCGAAATCGATATGCCAGAAGATCCAGCAGCACTGCAACCTTACATGATGCAATTGCTCTATCAAGACGGTCGTACCATTCAATCCGTGCTACAAGGCGAAACCACCAAACGTTTAGGCGATGCACTTGGCGAATACGGCATTCCACTCAACATGGTGGAAAGTTTCCGCCCAGGCTTCTTCATGATGCAGTTGACTGCACTAGAACTGGCCAAGCATGAAATGGCTGGTGACGGTGTTGATGCTTATTTTGCGCAGCGCGCAAGAGCCGACAACAAGCCGATTCATAGCTTAGAAACCATAGAGTTCCAAATGGGCATGTTCCGTGACATGGGCGAAGGACAAGAAGATTTGTTTGTAAGCGTCATGCTCGATCAAATGGAAGAGCTTATTCCGGTGATGAATCAAACGTTGGAGTACTGGCGCGTGGGCGACATGGATGCTTTATCAACACTCGTTGTTGAGCCCGTATTGGAAGAAGACCCAGCCACTTACGACATGATGTTCAAGCAGCGCAACCATGATTGGATTCCTCAGATTGAAGCGATGTTTGCACAACAAAAGAACGTGTTTATTCTGGTTGGAGCAGGCCACTTAGCCGGTCCAGACAGCGTATTGCTGTTACTTGAACAAGCTGGATATACCGTGGAAGCATTTACACCTTCGTCGTAAAACGAGGGTGTTCTAGGAACGACACGAAAATCACACAGGGATAACCCGAGCAACTGCCTAAAACTTGAAATATGTAAAACAGACGAGAGAGTCGATGTAGTAAGGTAGGAATTCAATTAGGGCACACGTCCCTGTGTGCAACTCGGTATTGAAAGTGTTCTCATGATGTATTGTCCTTTCAATAGCACGTAGCCACAGTGAACAACCTTGTTCTGGTGTTGAATACAACACACCAAGCGAGAACACTATGTATATTATCATAGTGCCCTCGCAAAACAAGCCAACTAGATGTTACAAAATATTAATATCTTCCAAATTATTGTAAAAACTCACGAATTCTTTCGGCTTTTTCGGTAATACTGACAACGCCATCTAAATGCCCCCAAGGCCCCGTAATCTCCTGATAAACAGAAGACTTCCCTTGCTCCAGCAAGAGTTCATGCACACGTTTCGCCATATAGGGCTGCAATAGCAGATCATTCGTTGCGGGTAAGAACAAGGACTTCGCTTGCATGGCCGCAAGACCCGTCGCTAAATCGTCTTGGAAACCCGCTAAGAACAACTGATTCGCTCGCACCAGGTAAAGAATGTGATTGGCATCTGCATACTGCGCGCGCGCGGTTGCGGCATTTCGTAACGCGTTGACGACTTGAAAGTTCTCACGAATGTCCTGAAGCGGTGCTTGTTCACGGGCCGAAGAATAGGCGTGCAATTGATTGAAGATGAGTGGATGTTGCGCTCCCAAGGTGATCATCATTAAGGCTTGCATCACGCCTTCCGTTGGCGGATTCCCTTCATAGTAATTGCCTTGATTCCAGTGCGGATCGGCAATAATAGGGTTCGCCCACTGCTGCAATGTTGCGATAGTCCAAGGATCTGCTTCACCCATACCGATGACGGACACCATGCGCTGCACGCGATCCGGATAGGCCAAAGCCCAGTCAAGGGCCTGCAGCGAGCCCATCGACGCACCCACAACCGCATGGAGCTGCTCAATTCCCAAGCTGTCCAGTAATGCTTTCTGTACGTTCACGAAATCACGAATAGTCACTACAGGAAAATCGAGGCCATAAGGCTTGCCCGTATCTGGATTTATCGAGGCAGGCCCGGTGGTTGTCACCATTGGATTATGAGGCTCTTGATTCACTAACGTATCGGCACTAATCACGTAAAAGCGATTCGTGTCGATAGCTTTCCCCGGACCGATAATCGCATCCCAATAGCCCGGCTGTGCGTCGTCCTCGGTATAACGCCCTGCAGCATGGCTATTGCCCGAGAAAAAGTGCGTGATCAATATCACGTTGTCCTTTGCCTCATTCAGCGTGCCATAAGCTTCCCAGCCCACTCGGACTTCAGGAATCACCTCACCGCCATAGGTTTTGAAATCGATTGTCGTGAACACTTGTTTTTCAACAAGTGGAAGTTCGTCGGCTGTTGTCGATGCACCAAACATGCACCCGCTCAGCATTAAACTGATAACAATCCACTGGACTAATTTCATGCGGAAGCTCCTTGTTCAATGAGGTAATTTCCGTACTGATCACGGAGTTCGTTTTTCACAACTTTGCCGGTACCTGTGCGTGGCAACCTGTCCACAACCAACACAGCGTCGGGCATCCACCATTTGGCAATACGTCCAGTCAAATGTTCTTTCATTTGAGTTCGGTCGAACTGTTGCTCTGGGTTCAGCACTACCAACAAAAGTGGGCGTTCATCCCACTTCGGGTGCTTAGCGCCGATGACACAACATTCATTGACCGCGGGGTGCTGGCTCACAATACTTTCAATCTCTAGTGAGCTAATCCACTCACCACCACTTTTAATCACATCTTTCTTCCGGTCGACCACTTTCATATGGCCTTCCGCATCAATAACCGCGATATCACCCGTGGCTAGCCAGCCGCCAGGGAAACTTGATAGGTCGTCATTCTTAAAATATTGCGAACAAATCCAAGGACCCCGAACTCGCAACTCGCCAGAGGTTTCTCCGTCATGTGCCAAGGGTCGATCATCGGCATCGAATATCCCCATGTCGACACCGAAAGCGGCTTTTCCTGCGGTTGTTTGGCGGCGGAATCGTTCCTCCTCTGGCAACGCCAGTATCGCCGGAGAAGGTGGTAAAGAAGTCGCTAGCGGACCAGTTTCTGTCATACCCCAAATTGGCTGCCAATAAATGCCATACTGTTCGTAATAGGTTTTGACGAGGCCAAGCGGAGAAGCCGCGCCACCCACACATACCCGTTCTAATGGCAGTTCT
The DNA here is from genome assembly GCA_020831965.1 of Idiomarina sp. Taxonomy (GTDB): domain Bacteria; phylum Pseudomonadota; class Gammaproteobacteria; order Enterobacterales; family Alteromonadaceae; genus Aliidiomarina. The sequence continues at coordinate 46,765 of JAFIFP010000006.1, read as the reverse complement.
GTGACCTGTTGCTCACGCAAATAATTGTGCAACGTGAGCCAGATCGTAGGAACTCCCAAGCCGACCGTCACCCCTTCATCACGAATCATCTCCCACATGCTCGGACCGTCCATACCGTGGCCTGGCAACACTAACCGGGCGCCAGCCAGCGGTGCTGCGTAAGGGGCACCCCAAGCACTGACGTGATACATGGCGACCATGGGCAATAGCACGGTGTCTTCACGAAGGTCTAACAAAGCCGGTGAGGCCGCAGCTTGAGCATGGAGCACCGTTGCGCGATGGGAATACAGTACACCTTTCGGATGCCCCGTTGTACCTGAGGTATAACACAAGGAAGCCGCCTGCTCTTCGCTAAAGCGGGGCCATTCATAGGTGGTTGGATGCCCGTCTAGCAAACTTTCATAGCACTGCACATTGGCTAATGAGGTCACTGGCATTTCGTCGGCCGTACATAAAATAATATAGCCTTTTACGCGTGGCAGCTGATCTGCAATCTCCTCAAGTAACGCGACAAAACTTGGATCCACAAACACATAACTGTCTTCCGCATGGTCAATCACATAGCGGATTTGGTCCGAGAATAATCGTGGATTTACCGTATGGAGCACCGCACCAAGACCGGCGGCTCCGTAGTACAATTCAAAGTGACGAAAGGTATTCCATGCTAATGAAGCCACGCAATCTCCGGCCTTCACACCCAGCGCTTGCAGTGCATGGCCCAGTTGCGCGGTGCGTTGCCAGCTTTCGAGATAAGTGGTGCGATGAATTGCACCCGAATGAACGCGGGACACGATCTGCTGTTGCGGAAATCGACGGCGCGCATGGTCTAAAATATCGATAATCAGCAACTGTGTGCTCATCATGTTGCCACGAAAATTTGCGTCGGCGTAATCTTTACTGCTCATAACAATCTCTCTTCGCGTGAATTTAGAAAATGTTGAACAGCGCAATCGCGAGCGCAAGTCCAAGCATTGGCACGACCACGGTTACGGCGCCCACCGCCCAGTAGGCATCTTTGTGTGTTTCATTACAGATGGCGCGAATGGTTGTCACCACATAGCCGTTATGTGGCAGTGAGTCGAGGGCGCCCGAGGATATCGAAACGACACGGTGTAATTGCTCTGGACTGACACCGGCGTCGAGGTAATGTGGGCCCACTTCAGGCAACGCAATGGCCTGTCCACCCGAGGCTGACCCAGTGAGACCAGCAATCACACTGACCGCGATTGCTGCGCCAATCAGTTCATTGCCTGGAATCGATGTCATTGCGGTAACCGCGGCTTCAAATGCTGGCGTCACCCGCGCAACGCTACCAAAACCAACTACGGCCGCAGTATTACCAATTGCAATCAATGCACCGGTCGTCGCCTGGCCAAGCGCCTCTTGCATGTTGTGGAAGAACTTCCAGTTGATCACCATCAGGGTTAGTACACCGCCCAATAGGGCAACAATTAAGGCCATTTGCGCCAAAGCGCCGTGATACATAAAAGACAGCGCCAAGACCACGATCAACGGAATAAGGCCTGTAATAGGGTGCGGCAAACGCCTATCGGTAAGCACAGGATCGCCGGGACGAGCTACGAAATGCTCACCCCGAGCCAAGGCTTGCTTGATAATTTTACTTAACCACCAGTACCCAAGAATTGCCATGAATACGGCAACGACCAAGCTAACTTCCCAAGCCGCGTAGGGGGATGTGCCGAGATAAGCAATAGGGATCCAATTCTGAATCTCTGGTGAGCCTGCCGAGGTCATAGTGAAGGTCACGGAGCCAAATGCAAGTGCTGCCGGGATAAAGCGACGAGGTAGATTGGCGTCTTTAAACAAACTGAGCGCCATGGGGTACACCGAAAAGGCCACGACAAACACGCTCACCCCACCATAAGTGAGAATGGCACAGGCCAAAACCACCGCCAGAACTGCCTGACTCTTACCTAATTTACCAATAATCCACTCGGCAACGCTGTCCGCAGCACCCGTGTCCTCCATAAACTTTCCGAAGATGGAGCCGAGCAAAAACATGAAGAACCAGGCGGCAACGAAGCCAGAAAAGCCATTCATGTAACTTTCTACGTAATTAATGTCACCAACAAAAATCGGTAAATTGGCGCTAGCAGCAACAATAAGAGCGCATAAAGGTGCGCTAATAAACAAGTTCCAGCCTCTGAGTGTTAATACAATTAGCAGCACTAAACCACCAATTAACCCCAACATACTCAGCATGTTAACCTCTCTTATTATTCTATTTTGGCGGAGCGTGGACGGTTCCGACCTCACTTTTAAGTATCGTATTGTTAGCCAGGACGCTTCGGTTACATACTGTACTATGGTACAGGTCACAAATTCGTCACTTTCCGCTAAGGTTTTGCTCGCGATACAAAAATAATCACCGGGTCAATCCGGAAACAGCAAACCCCAGGGGGAAGAAGCGATTATGAAAACCGCCACTTTTAAACGCTCATTATGCGCCGTGGCCGTCTCGGCAGCGGTGAGCGGTGCAATGTTTACCGCAACTGCACAAGAGCAAGCTGCAGAACCAGAAGTGCGAGTCCTTGAACGCATTGAGGTCACCGCACGCCGGACTAATGAAAATATTCAAGAAGTTCCGGTAGCCGTCACCTCATTTAGCGAGCTGGAAATGGAGCGCATGGGCCTGTCGGATATCACCGAACTGCAACAACGAATCCCAAACACTACGCTGCAGGTCAGTCGCGGTACTAACTCCACGCTCACTGCCTACATTCGTGGTATTGGTCAACAAGATCCGCTCTGGGGCTTCGAGCCAGGTGTGGGTATCTACATCGATGACGTTTACATTGCCCGCCCACAAGGCGCGGTACTTGAAGTATTCGATGTAGAGCGCGTGGAAGTCTTACGTGGACCGCAAGGCACACTTTACGGTAAGAACACCATCGGTGGCGCCATGAAGTATGTGACTCGCAGCCTCACGGGCGAGAATGAGTTTTCCATTCAGGGCACGTTGGGTAGCTATAACCAACAAGATCTGAAGCTCTCGGGTCAAACCGCCATTACTGATAACTTCTTTATCGGCGGTGCTTTTGCCACACTCAACCGCGATGGTTTCGGTGAGTATGTAAACACGGGCGATGACAACTACAACAAAGAATTACAAACGGGTCGCATCAGCGCGTTGTGGTTACCTAGTGACGCAGTGCAAGTGCGCTTCTCTGCTGACCGAACTGAAGACCGCTCCAACTCAAAGGGCGGCTATCGCCTGACAACAAGCTTGCTGACAGGCGACGAACCCCTCGATAGCGTCTTCGACTCGCGCACAGCCATGCCGGTAGACAACTTCGTAAGAACCGAAGGCATGTCACTCACTGTTGATTGGGCGCTTAATGAAGACTGGGCCTTCAAGTCCGTGACCGCATTGCGCGAAGGTTTCACTGACACGAACATCGACTTTGACTCTACTGAGTTACAGACCCTAAACGTGCCAGCAATCTACGAGGATGAGCAGTTCAGCCAAGAATTCCAGCTGAACTATGTCGGTGACAACTTCCGTTTCGTCAGTGGCTTGTACTTCTATGAAGGTGAAGCTTGCGGCGTATTTGGCACGGTACTTGGTGGTCTCGGTGTGACCGTTGAGAACGGTGGCTGTGTGGACACGTCTAGCCAAGCTGTCTTCGGTCAGGGGACTTACGACTTAGACGACAACTGGTCATTTACCTTGGGTGGACGCTACACCCGCGATGAAAAAGACGCGACAGTCTATCGCTTCACCTACTTGGGCATCAAATATCCGAATGACGAAGTCGGTGACCCACTGGTCGTAAACTCAGACTTCAGCACTAAAGCCAGCTGGAGCCGCTTCTCGCCGCACGCCAGTGTACGTTACACGGTCAACCGTAACTTGATGTACTACGCGAGCTACAGTAACGGCTTCAAGTCGGGTGGTGTAGACATGCGCGCAGACGTATCACTCAACCCAGACGCAGCAAATCCTTATGATCCTGAGATTGTAGATACCTACGAACTCGGGATGAAAGCGGAATTGTTGGACGGTCGTGTACGCTTGAATGCTGCAGTATTCCACTCGGATTACCAGGACATGCAAGTAACAGTGCAGCGTGCTGTCGATGCGGGTGTTGCTTCACAAGTATTGAACGCCGCCCAAGCGACAGTGCAAGGGTTTGAAATCGAAACCTTAGCGCGTTTGACGAATAACTTATCGGTCAATGCGTCAATTGGTTACGTTAATGCAGAGTTTGACCAAGTCAATTTCTTCAACCCAGAAACCCAGCAAGTTGAGGACGTTTCAGCACTGTGGTCATTTGCCAACACGCCCAAGTGGAGTGCCAACATCGGCTTCGCACAAGAGTTCCCTGCAGTATGGGGTGGCGATGTGGTGTGGTCAGGTAACCTTGCGTATCGCAGTGCCACGCAAATCTTCGAAGTGCCTTCAATGCTCGATATGGATGCGTACTCACTCGCGAATACTAGCGTGATGTGGTACCACCGTGACGGCACATGGCAAGCAGGCTTGCATGTGAAGAACCTGTTCGACAAAGAGTATCGTTTAGCCGGTTATAACTTTGCAGCACCTCGCGATGGTCAAGGGAATGTCACCGGGCCAGGTCTCGGCGGCGAAGATACGATCGTCGGCTACTACGGTGCACCTCGAACCATCTCGCTGACTGTGGGCTACCGCTTCTAGGTCGGCAGGTGAGATTTAAGATTCTCCGTTGAACTGATTGCCACCGCGCCAATTTGGCCGGTGGCTTTTTTCTCTCAAGATGCTCGCTTGCGCTTGGAGCTCGCATCAGGTACAACACAGGTTCCATGCATTATGCAGACACGGAACGGCATGGCCCGCGCAATTATTGCTGATGATCACCCATTGTTTCGCGCCGCGCTCAAGCAAGCGTTGTCGGAAACCTTAGGAAGTGACGTACTGGAAGCCGAAAGCTTCCCTCAGCTCATGACCCTGCTTGAATCTGAGCGGCAAATTGAGCTGCTTTTACTCGATCTCAATATGCCAGGAAACCAAGGACTCACCGGCCTCACCGCGGTGCGTAATTTATTCCCTGACATTCTTGTGTTGATTGTTTCCGCCAATGAGAATCCGGATGTGATTCGCCGGGCGATGGCCTTTGGTGCTAGCGCCTATGTGCCGAAATCAGCACCGTTACCCACGCTCAAAGCTGCGGTCGAAACCGTTCTCAGTGGTGATAATTGGCTCCCGGAACACCTTCAACAAACCAGTGCAAGCCAACCCGATAGTGCCAGCGTCGATTTTGCGACTCGCTTAGAACAGCTGACGCCACAACAATTCAAGGTCTTGAGTTGTATTGCAGATGGACTACTGAATAAACAGATTGCTTGGGAATTGCAGGTGCAAGAAACCACCATTAAACAGCATGTCTCTGCGATTCTGCGCAAGCTTGGGGTAATTAACCGCACACAGGCTGGGGTGATTTTCAAAGAAATGCTGCGGGCTGGCGACGACACTTCCGAGGCTTAAAGCAAGCTGATTAGATTCCTAAGCGTTTAATTAAACGTTTAAGCGCGGCTTGCTTCACCGGCTTAGGTAAGAATAACGCCTGCGCTTCCACTACTTCTTCACGCACAGACTCGTTCGGATCCGCGGTATTTACGATCGCAGGAATCATGGTTTGCCATTGATCACGCACCGCCCGAATCACATCAACGCCCACTTGACCGTCATCCAAATGATAATCGACTAACATCAGCGCGGGCGCTTCCGGTAAATCGAGTGCGTCCGCAAGCGTTTGACAGGCATAGACCCGTGCACCCCAAGAGCGCAGCAATGAAGATAAGGCTTCACGCACCGCAAGGTCATTATCAATGACCATTACTGGCGTATCGATGAGTAAGAGCGGCGCACCATCGGCTGGTGACGCATCACTTTGCGCTGGAAGTGCCTGCTGCCACCCCACTATGGGCACCCGCACACTAAAGCAGGTGCCTTTGCCGAACTGAGAATGCAGCTGAATAGGCATCTCCAACAAGCGACACATCCGTTCGACAATGGCCAAGCCAAGCCCAAGTCCCGGATTCTGTTCGTGCTGCTCAAGCTGATGAAACTCATTGAAGATCTCTGCTTGCTGTTCCTTCGGGATACCGCGACCGGTATCCCATATTTGCAACTCAATAAAGCCATCGCGTCGACGCACGCCACAAAGTACCTTGCCCTGATCAGTATATCGAATAGCATTTGAAAGCAGATTCTGGAGGACCCGACGCATCAGTTTCTTGTCGGTACGAATCACCGCTGACGAGCTACGTAAATGAAATTGCAGCCCTTTCTCCTCCGCCAAGACACGAAAGCTTTCTTCCAACGGTTGCAGAATTTCATGTACCGGTACCGGACTCAACTCGGGCTGCAGCGTCCCTGAATCCAGCTTGGTCATCTCGAGGAGCATAGTCAGTAGCTCCTCGGCATTATGTAGCGAACGCTGAATCTGGTTAGCAAGCTGCTGCGCCTCACCCACACTGCGTTGCTGTAACATTTCACAAAATAGTGTGGCGGCATTAAAGGGCTGCATCAAGTCATGACTAGCCGCAGCGAAAAACCGTGACTTACTTGCATGCGCCTGCTCTGCCGCCTGTTTTGCGGCCAGCAACTGTTGGGTGCGTTCCGTCACGCGTTGCTCAAGTTCCGCATTAATACTGCGGAGCTCATCTTGCGCATGCACCAATTCAGTAATGTCGGTATAGGTCGTTACAAAGCCGCCGTCCGGCATGGGACTCCCTTGCAACTCGATCATGCGACCATCACCTTGCTTGCGTTGGTAACGATACGCGCTGCCCTCTCGTAGATAGTTAATTCGCTTTTCTACTTCTTCTTGAATGTCCGCGTTAGGTTGCCCGAAGAGACCGCGCTCCGCGTTGTAACGCAGTAACTCATCTACCGGAGTGCCCGCCTGAATAAAGCCTTCTGGGTAATCAAAAATTTCGAGGTAGCGCCGATTCCAGGCCACCAGCCGTAAATCACTGTCGATCACGCTAATGCCCTGTGGGATGTTCTCCACTGAGGCTTGCAGCAATTCACGATTAAAGCGATACAATTCCGAAGCTTCAGACGCCCAATCCACCACTTGCTCAAGGGACTCGGAAGATTGCTTCGCCATGGCATCAATAAGGAGTCGGCTCGCCGCACTGCCGATAGCACCCGCCATCTCACGTTCAATGCGCGACTGTACGCTAGCAGGGACTAAACCGTCCGCCGGAGCCGCGGCAATTGCCATCCCTAGGCGTTGGTCCAAACGCTCGGCGTCTCGCTGGTCAATAAAACGCGCGAGTACTGAACGTAAGCGTCCCCAAGTCACTCGTTGAGCTTGTGCAGTGGGTTGCTGGGGTGTCCCCGGCGTCACATAGCGCAGGGCTTGTTGAGACTCAGCAACTGAGCTTCGCATCAACAAGCTAACGACAATATAGAGCAGTAGGTTTGCGCCTAAGCTCCAAATCACACCGTCGCTAATATCTAAATCACTCAGTAGCGGGCCTTCACCCGTTGCCGACTGCAACGAGGGCCATAGCAAAAACACACACCACAACAACGTACCCGCTGCGAGACCAGCGATGACACCAAAACGATTACCGCGAGTCCACACCAACCCGCCAATGAGTGCAGGAGCTAACTGAGCGAGTAGGGCCATCGCAATCAAACCATTGCTGACCAGTGGCATACCCGCTTGAGTTGCAGTGTGGTAGGCATAGGCCAAGCCGATGATCACCACCATGGTCAACCGGCGAATCGTCAGTACTAGAGAGGGCGTTAAACTGAGTGCACGTTTTCGTCGCGCCTGCAGCTTCAGCCAGAGCGGCGTAATCACGTCATTCGACATCATGATACTGAGCGCCAGCGTCGCCATAATAACCATACTGGTCGCTGCGGCTAAGCCACCAATAAAGGCAATCAGACTGATATCAGGCCGTTCTGCCAGCACCGGGAGCGCCAACATAAAGGTGTCTTGCGTACGGAATTCTGGCACCAACAGACCGCCAGCCAATGCAATGGGCAGAATAAAGAAGTTAATGGTGAATAAGTACAGAGGGAATGCCCAACGCGCCGTTTTCAGTTCATCCGGATGCGTGTTCTCGATAAAGTTCACATGAAACTGACGCGGTAACACAAACATAGCCAAAGCACCGAGCAACATGTGAGTAACATACACGTAGGTTCCGCTCGGTACCCCAGTCAGCATTTGTTGCGTCACCGGTTGCTGTGCAGCTTGGGTGACAATGTCACCAATGCCATCGAATAATTGATAGCTCACAAACAAGCCTACGATCACGAATGCCACCAGCTTCACAATGGATTCAAACGCCACCGCATCCATTAAGCCCGGATGCTTCTCCGATAAACTCAATCGACGGGCGCCGAACAGGATCGAGAAGCCGATCATCGCCAAAGCAACACCCGCTGCTAGGTCGGTAAACCAAGGGATCCGAGCAACTTCCACCCCGGTAACAGCAGAGAAACTGCCCGTCAGAGCACGCAGCTGCAACGCAATATAAGGAACTAACGCAACAAGTGAAATCAGGGCCACTGCCGCAGCGATGCCATGGGACTTTGCGTAACGCGAACCAATAAAGTCGGCAATGGATGACAGGTTGTTCTCTCGTACTAAGGTGAGCACCTTCATTTGCAGGCCATGTGCAAAAAGGAACACCAGAATACCGCCGAGGTAAGTAGGCGCGAACGCCCAACCGTAGTGTGCTGCCTGCGTAATGGTGCCGTAAAACGCCCAAGTTGTGCAGTGAACGCCTAGTGCTAGGGTATAGCGCCACGGGCGCGGGCCATCATGACGCCGTTTCTCACCGCGCGACGCGATGGAAAAGAGCACCAACAAATAGGCAATAGCCGTGAATAGTACAAGCGTTACAGGTAGCATAGGTGCCTATAACATCACGGAAATTAATCGTCGGCAATGACCAATCCAACAGAATGCTGCCCACTGTGCGAAAGTACTACTACCAAGCTCTGGTGGACAGATGAGCGAAGAAACTCCAGTGCGCGCGAGTTTCTTCAATGTAGCAATTGCGAGTTGGTGTTCGTGGCGCGCGCATTTCTGCTAACACCGGAAGACGAGCAACCCTACTATGCCTTACACGAAAACTCACCGGAAGATTTAGGGTATCGGAGCTTTCTAAATCGTGCATTGGAGCCCTTAGTTCCGCGCCTTGAGGCAAAGGCTAAAGGCCTAGACTTCGGTTGCGGGCCCGGACCAACGCTGAGTGTGATGTGCCAAGAGCTAGGATTTGAGTGCCAAAACTACGACCCTTTCTTTGCCAATGACCCGGCGCTACTCGACACCACCTATGACTTTATTACCTGCACCGAAGTCATTGAGCATGTGCATTGGCCTCGAGCAACATTTGCGCAATTGCAACGGTGTCTGCGCCCCGGTGGCTGGCTCAGTCTGATGACTCAGCGCCCGACAACATTAGAGGCCTTTTCTCGCTGGGGGTATTCCGCTGACCCGACGCATATCCGGTTCTACCGCGAGCACACGCTTGCGTGGATCGCAGCCGAATACAATTTTGACTTACAAATCGTAGGGCCCGACGTGGCGCTGTTGCAAAAACGCTAAAATGACAGTAGCGCCGCCCTCATAAATTGCGCTAGTCTGAACAAATAACAATCACAATGGAGCGTCCCATGAACGACCTCACACTTCACCTTAGCCAATACGCTGGAAGTCTATTATGGCTAGGTATTTTACTTACCCTAGTCATGGTGCAGTGGCTGATCGCAGGCTGGGCGAAAGCTCGTCTTCCGGGCGCAATTCCCGGCCTCGCACCCGCCCCAGAGCTGGGACACAGCAGTTTTGCTTTTCGCGCTTGGCGCACACATCAAAACACTGTCGAAAATCTTGGCACCATGCTCGGAGCAACCGTCTTCTGCATGTTTGTCGGTGCAAGCCCGATTTGGACTCAAGTATTACTCGTGATCATGGTCATTGGGCGTGTTGCGCACATGGGTTTGTATTACGGTATTGCAACAGAAAAAAACCCAAGTCCTCGAAGCTATTTCTTCATGATTTCCTGGTTCGCTAACTGTGGCTTGCTGGTGCTCGGATTTATCTCGCTATTCAATTAAGTTAACTGCAGCGCCCGCTAGCCGGGCGCTCTGGAGCTCCCCATGAAAGTAATATTCAACGCGTTTTTTCGCGGTATCGCTATTATTCTTCCGGTCGTTATTACCATCGAACTGCTCCGCTGGCTCCTGTCAACCGTGGAAACTTGGCTTACTCCCGTCATTCAGTTATTTCTGAATCAGAACTGGTATATCCCCGGAATGGCTATTTTAAGTTTCATTGCGCTATGCATTTTTATTGGCTACACCGCGCGCGTCAAAGTGGTCGCGTGGGTGTGGAGTTTACCGGGGAAAATTTTACTGAAGATTCCGGGTGCGGGACAGATCTATGGCCTAATTCAAGAGCTCATGGAAGTGATGTCTGGCAAGAATTTCGCCGAGGAATCCGTGGTTCTCGTTAAACTCCCACAAACAGACGTTGAACTCATTGGCATCGTAACGAAAAAAGGCGGTATAAAAGGAGACCAAATGTCATCCATTATGACCGAAGAACAATTGGCGGTCTTTATTCCGATGGCATACAACGTGGGCGGTTATACCATTATCGTGCCACGCAGCTGTACCAAAAACATTGATATGCAACCCGCTGAAGCATTACAGCTCGTGCTCAGTGGTGGTTTGGGTAAAAGCAGTTCACCCGTGAAGTCATAACCAACGAGGACGTACCATGAAAACGGCCGCACTACTCTCTCTTTCGGTGCTCGCAGTCGCGGCAGCACCCACTCTCGCGTCGAACGATTCGACACAGGGTTATTATCGCGCTCCAGCGCTAGCAGGTGAACATTTAGTTTTCACCGCTGAAGGTGACCTCTGGCACAAAACACTGGGGGAAACGACACCTCGGCGCCTGACCTCCCATGCGGCCGAAGAAATCGGTGCTCAAATTTCGCCTGATCGGACACAAGTAGCCTTTGTCGCCAACTACGAGGGCGCAGACGAAGTCTATGTCATGCCGCTTGCAGGCGGCACGCCAAAACGCGTCAGCTTCGAACAAAGTCGAGTCCGGCTGCAAGGTTGGACACCTGATGGCAAAATTATCTACTCGACAGACCATGTTATGGGTCCAGCAAATCAATGGGTTTTGCGCACAGTGCACCCAGAAACTCTAGAGTTAGCGACCGTACCCTTAATCGATGCCATTGAAGGGGTGACAGATAGCCAAGGCGAACAGCTGTTTTTTACTCGTTTCGGTTTACAAGCTACTGGCGACAATGCGCGCGTTTACCGTGGCGGCGCAATGGGACAGATTTGGCGCTTTACACTTGGCAGCCAAGACGAAGCACAAATTATTACAGCGGGTCATGAAGGTTCGGTCCGCAAGCCTATGTATTGGCAAGGTCGTGTTTACTTCATCAGCGACGCCGATGGCACGCCGAACATTTGGTCTGTTGCGTCTGGCGGCGGCGATCCGGTCCAACATACACAGTACGATAACTGGCAAATTTGGGATGCCAGCTTGTCTGAAGGGCGCATTGTGTACCAGCGTGGTGCCGACCTGCATTTGCTCGATTTGCAAAGTCAGCAGAGCGAAGCACTCACCATTGCACTGACCAGTGATTTCACGCAGCGCCAAGAGCGTTGGTTAACGAACCCTCTCGACTATCTCACCAATGTCAGCTTCGGCGGTGAGAACGAACAAGTAGTGCTGACCGCACGCAGTCAAATCGCGCTTGCAGCGACAACGCCGCGCCGACTAGTGCAGGTGAACACGCCAGCTGAAAGTCGCTCACGTGGCGCCATTATTAGTCACGATGGCCGTTGGGTGTATGCACTCAATGACCACACGGGTGAAAACGAAATTTGGCGTTTCCCGACGGATGGACGCCGCGGCGCAGAACAATTGACCCGCGACGGCGTGACGTTCCGCTGGAACCTCTATTTATCGCCCGATGGCCGCACGATAGCCCATGATGATAAGCATGGTAATTTATGGCTACTCAATCTTGAGACCGGTAATAATCGCAAGATTTATGAAGGTGCCTCGGGTCATACGCCATTAGCGAATGTCGTCTGGTCCGCAGACAGTCAACTACTCGCATTTACCAAGAATGACCAGTATGCACCGCGTCCTCAGGTTGTGTTGTACTCAGTGCCAGAGCGCCGTGCAGAAGTTCTGACTTCTGATACCTATGAGTCCTTTTCTCCAACCTTTAGTCGTGACGGGCATTGGCTCTACTTCCTATCAAACCGGAACTTCCGCCCAACACCTACATCGCCGTGGGGCGATCGGAATATGGGGCCATTCTTTGATAAGCGCACACAAATCTACGCGCTATCGTTAAAGCAGCAAGCCTGTTTCCCATTTGCACCGCCGGCAGAGGTGAGTCATTGCAATAATGAAGAAGCGACTGCCGAGCAAACAGCTCGCCGTAACGCGCGCTTAGTGGATTGGGACGGCTTACGTGAGCGTTTATGGCAAGTTCCAGTGGACGCAGACAACTACTACAACCTATCGGCAACAGATAATCGCCTGTATGTGCAAGCGCGCCAGGCTGCTGGTGGCTCACCCACCCTCTATCAAATCGCCTTCACGGACCGTAATGTGAAGCGTGATACCTTTGCCTCAAATGTGGTCTCATATCAGCTATCGAACGATACCAAGCGCCTGTTCTATCGGCAGAGTAACGTGCATGACATGTTTATCGTCGACGCCGGCGCGAGTGCACCAAATGACTTGAGCCAAGCACGGGTAGCGACTCGTCAATGGCAACTGGCGTTCAACCCAACCGCCGAATGGCGTCAAATGTTCCGCGACGCTTGGCTGATGCATCGCGACTTCCTGTTCGACAAAGAGATGCGCGGTGTTGACTGGGATGCCATGCGTGCTCGCTATGAACCATTGCTTGACCGCTTAACTGATCGCCACGAGCTCGATGACTTATTCTCGCAACTCCTGAGCGAGTTAAACGTGTTGCACTCGCAGGTACGAGGCGGTGAATACTCACAACCGCGTGAGCGCGCGTCTGCAGCTACTTTAGGGGCAGCGGTACGAGCCGTCCAAGGTGGGTTAGAAATCACTCATATTTACCGCACTGACCCAGAGTTACCCTCAGAAGCAGCGCCATTTGCTCGCCCTGGCGTGCGCGCTGAAGTCGGTGATGTGATCACTCACATTAACGGCACTAATGTACGCAACTTACGCGACCTTACTATGGCATTGCGTGGGCAAGCGAACCGTCAGGTACGAGTGGATATGCGCCGCGGCAATACGCGTTGGTCCAATGTCATTGAGCCGGTCACCACGGGTCGGGACCACCGCCTCCGTTATGAAGACTGGGTGCAACGCAACCGCGACAAGGTCACGGCAGCGAGTGATGGTAAGTTTGGCTACCTTCACCTCTACGCCATGGGTGCTAACGATGTTTCAAGCTTCGCCCGTGACTTTTATGCGAACGTACAGAAAGACGGGTTAATCATCGATGTACGCCGTAATCGCGGCGGTAATATCGACAGCTGGATCATCGAGAAATTACTGCGTCGCGCATGGATGTTCTGGCAACCTCGCAAAGGTGAAGGTTACCCCAATATGCAGCAAGCCTTCCGTGGTCAGTTAGTAGTACTTACCGATCAGCTTACTTATTCCGATGGTGAAACCTTCTCTGCCGGCGTGAAAACGCTAGGATTAGGCCCGCTAGTCGGTATGCAAACCACAGGCGCAGGGGTATGGCTCTCTGGGCGCAATACGCTGGCTGACCGCGGTGTTGCGCGTGTCGCGGAAACGCCACAGCATGCCATGGATGGTCGTTGGATTATTGAAGGCTACGGCGTCGAGCCAGATATCGTCATCGATAACTTGCCGTTCGCCACCTTCCAGGGCCGTGATGCGCAGCTTGAGCGCGGTATCTCAGTACTTCGCCAACTCCTGCAACAGCAGCCAGTGCCTGAGCTCGAGGCGCAGCCTATGTCTGCGCCTTACGCAGAAGATCCACTACCGAGAAACAGATAGGTTATTTAACACCAGCAGCCTGCAAGCGATCTGCCATCGCTTGCAGTGCTGCCATTCCTTGAATATCAGTCGGCAGCAACGCAATACCTAATCGAGGTATCCCCTTAAATTCCTTTTCGATGGTCTGCAAATGTTCCTTCTCTTGCGCACGACGTTGAGCGAGAAATGCACCATCCGCCTCGTCAGGCAAGATTCGATTCACAATCAGGCCCGCCAAGGGCAACTTCTCTTCAACTAATGTGGTAACCGCGCGGCGAGTCTCCAGAATAGGTAATTTCTCGGGCGTCAGCACAAATACTAAGGCCGTTTTGGCCTTATTTGTTAAACGATGACGCGTGCGATGAAACAGACGTTGGCGCTCCAATAAACGCTCAGTAATTTCCGTGGTGCGCGCATCTTTTCCGGTCGTTTCATTCTTAAGAGGGTCATTTAACGGATGGTCAATATCTTTACCTTGTTTGGGTGTGAGATGGTCGAGTACACCACCGAGACGTTTCGATTTACTGTCTTGCCGCAGCATTCCTTGCGTCCAAGCTGCCATGGCTTCTGGTAAAGACAGCAAGCGCAAGGTGTGCCCTGTCGGAGCGGTATCAAAGATCACGAGATCATGGGTGGTTTCTGCTTCATCCAGAATGCGGGCAATACGCTCGAGCAATGCGGCTTCTTGAGCGCCCGGTGATTGCGCAGTAAGTTTCATTTGCCGCTCAATCTCAGCAAACATGTCTAGGCTCGTGAAAGACTTCATTTGCTGCGTGACACGCGCAATATGCGCCGTCACTTCGCGATCAGGATCAATTTCCAGCACATCCAAGTTTGGGATGATCTCGGTGACTTGGTCGCCAATAGGTTGATCGAATGCGTCGGCGAGGCTATGGGCCGGATCCGTGGAAACCAACAACACACGACGTCCTTGCCGCGCCGCCAGCAACGCTAAAGACGAGGCCATAGTGGTCTTACCCACACCACCTTTACCACCAATCAATACCACCGATTTATCGGTTAATTGCATCCTAAACTCCGAAGATCTGAGAGCGACAATGGGTTAACAGCAGCGCTATTCGGTTAACAACAACGCCAATCGGTTAACAGCAACGAAAGTGGTCAAGCGGCGAACGCTCCATTCCCATCCGTTGATGCCAATCATGAAAGCGTTCGAGCATCAATGGTTGCAGTTCGAGCGTGTAGTAACTGGCGGGGTTGGGAACGCCCATCATTTCTGAAAACACCAGTAACATAAAGAGGTCATCCTGCTCTCGGCGAGCTCGGGCAATGGCCGAGCGATAGGGGGCATTGTAGACTTCTTCCACAAAGGCATTGGCGCGCGCAATCGCCGCGCGCCATGCTTGCCAATCAACGGCCATCTTGCTTAACCTGATTATCTTGCTTACGTAACTTACTCAACACTGAGCCACATTCAAGAGCGATCAGAATCGCTGCAATGAGTACCACAATGTCGAGGAAGAACAAGAACCAATCGCCTGCTACATAGAAGGTATGCAACTGCGTGAGCAACGCAAACACTGTCATAATCAACAGGAAGATTAGCGGGATTAACGTCGCGTACATAGGGCGTCCATAACGCACTAACATAACCGTAATCACCAACAGCGTCAGACCCGCAAGGAGCTGATTAGTCGTACCGAACAAGGGCCAAATCACCAAGCCACCGGAGCCGTCCGCGCCACCCGCACCGAAAGCAAGCAAAAGACAGGCTCCCACCGCCAGCAAGGTCGCTGGAATCGCCTTTTGCATCCAGCCAATGTTGTAGATACTCCCCCATTCTTGGAAGATATAGCGTTGTAGCCGTAAGCCGGTGTCCATAGTCGTGCCGGCAAACAATACTGCCATCACAGTCAGTAGGGTCTGCGCCAAATCGAGATTCAGCCCAATACCATTACTCAAGATATTGGCACCACCCGTCACGAATGCGTTGACGCCACCTTGACCAAAACTATGATAAATCGCCTGCCAATCCCCAAAGGTCGCGAAACCGGCTGTTGCCGCAATCACGGCAGCCAATGCCAGTGAGCCTTCACCGACCGCACCAAAATAACCAACGAAGCGCGCATCAGTTTCCTTGTTCAGCTGCTTCGAAGTGGTGCCGCCTGCAACTAACCCGTGGAAACCTGAAATAGCGCCGCATGCAATAGTTACGAACAGCAAAGGCACCATAGACGGCGTGCCTTCTGGCAAGTTCGTGTTAAAGGCCGGCGCGACTAACTCCGGTCCCGACAACAACACGGCGCCATAAAGCAGAATTAAGCCAACAAAGAGCTGCAAGCCGTTGATATAGTCCCGTGGTTGCAACAGCATCCAGACTGGGAGTAACGACGCGATAGCCGCATAACCAAAGAGAATCAAGATCCATTGCGCGCGATCGGACAATATGCCGATTTGTTCGGGCAGCGCCACAGGCGCAATCGGGCCGAGCCAAATGAGGGCATAGAGCGCCAATACACCAATGACTGACACGGCTAATAGACCAATGAGTTTCCGATAGATCAGTTGTCCAATAATTAAGGCGACGATAATCGCGCCCCAAACGGGTATCACGGCACTGTTGAAATCCACCAATAGGCCAGAAATCACTACGGCAAAAACAGCGTTGACCATCAGCAAAACAAGGAAGATAACTATCATGAAGAGGCTTTGTGCCCGCTTCCCTACCACGTCGCCGGTTAACGCCCCCATTGAACGCCCTTTGTTGCGATTACTCGCCCAAATCGCTCCGGCGTCATGTACACCTGCAAAGAAGATGGTGCCAAAGATCACCCATAGAAATGCTGGCACCCACCCCCAGATGACCGCAATAGCAGGCCCAATAATTGGTGCAGCTCCGGCGACCGAGGTGAAATGATGCCCCCACAAAACGTATTTGTTGGTGGGAACAAAATCGACGCCATCGTTGAATTCATGGGCTGGGGTTTGGAAGTCAGGATCAAGACGATAGATTTTTTCGGCAATAAAGCGCGAATAGAAGATGTAGCCTAGTGCCATGGCACCCAATCCTAGAATCAAGACGAATATTGCATTCATAGGCTTGCTCACTGTGGTTAATTAGTCGAGTTGCGCGTCCTTGCAGCAAATAATCACACTATAAAACAAAAGACGGTTTTGACATTCAACCATAGTCGAACACAACGTCAAGTACTTACCCTCTAGACATAAAAAACCGGCTCATTTGAGCCGGTTTTGACTTTCCTATACCACTTGCTTAGAAGCGGTAGCGGACACCAATTTTCGCACTCCAAGTTGAAGCACGCGCGTTATAACGCGTTGGTGGGTTTGGATCGAAGCCACCGAACGGACGGCTGTAGATGTACTGTCCAGTTTCTGGGTCAAGGTTCACCGCTACAAGGCGCTGCGCAGAATCAGAGAACGGCAGTGACTGGCGCTGGTTCGTCGTAAAAATACCCAGCACGTTACGTACGTCGACATAGATTGAACCACGGTGATTGTTGAACAAACCTGGGATTTCCTGCTCGAAACGGAAGTCTAGGTTGGTGTTCCACGGACCGAAGTTACCCTCGTTACGGACGTTATAGCCACCAGCGTATTGTAGCAAGTTCGCTTGCTCTAACCAGTCACGCAGTTCTTCATAGGTGAAGTCACCTGAATAACGCACGTTCGGGTCATTCGCGCCATCTGGAATATAGGCGAGGTAGTTAGTTGACGACCACAAGTTCTGGCTTGAAGCATCCCCGAAACCACGGAACCGAAAGGTATCCAGAGCGTAGCTATAAGGACGACCAGAGAAGCGATCCCAGAATAAGCTCATGTTGGTTGCATAACCATCGAAGAACTCAGTGCTGTAATTCACAGTCGCAATGAAGCGATGCTTAATCTGATAAGACGCAACACCCACTTCTGGTGCTTGCTTATCGACTGCAGTCTGGAAGCGATAGTTTGAGTGAGCCGTAGACGAGCCACCAGACGTTTTGTCACGCACATCTTGGTTGGTATAGCTGGTACGGAAGCTTAACCCGTTGTCCCATGCATTACCTAAGCTGAACGTTGAAACGATACCACGTCCGCCGCGAGCATTGGTTAACATCACATCATAGCGGTTTGTGTTCCAACCACCGATGGTATCTGGACGGTCACCAGCCAGTGGATCCCAGCTCACATACAATGGACGTCCACCCATAGAAGTGCGTTGATTACCGTTTTCATCCAACAATGGAACCTTGGCTAAGTTAGTCCAGCCCACTTCGCGGTCTTTGTTAGTGTAAATCACTTCAGCAGACGCAAACCAGGTGTCACCCAGTGGGCCAAGGTTTAAGTTATTGTAGTCAAACGCCAAGCTGTAACGCGTGTCGTAAGGCATTTTAAAATTCGGATCGATTGGCGTAGTGTTACCATCGCCAGCCGCCAATGAATCACGCATAGACTGTGGCACTTGGGTGATATCAGCACCTTCAACATCAAATAGCGTATCGGCAGCAACGATAGTTACACCGTCGTTCGTGTACGCGTTTGAAATCCACACATTGGGGCGACCACCCGAGAAGCGGCCCATACCGCCGCGTACGGTGATGTTATCTGTCCAGTCGTAGCTGAAACTAAAGCGTGGTAACCAGATATCTAATCCGTCAAGACTGTTGTCATTGCCAAAGCCGTAACGGTCGAAGAAATTCTGATTGAACGCTGGGCTATCGCCAGACAATAAACGCTCATAACGTAAACCGAAGTTCAACGTTAAGTCCCAAGTCACATCCCAGCTATCCTGAATATAGAATGCCATATTGCCATAGCTAAACTCTGCCGCACCGTCAGCCGCATTGTTTGTAAACGCGTTCTGGTATGCAATAGAAGATGCAAATCGGTTCTCAAAATCGGCTAAGCTCTCGAACAAGAAGTCACCTAGCGAGTCCTGAACAAATTCATTAAACACGTCGACATTCGAGTATTCAACACCGAACTGGATGACGTGCTCATCCATCAAGTACTCACCATGAAGCTGCGCTTCAAAAGTAGTAGTTTCTAAGTAGTTGGCATGACGTGAACGATCGGGGCCGATATATATCGCACCACCGTTACCCGCCTCGTTCTCGTCTGCAGTAAAGCGAACTTGAACTTGACCGAAGTTACGGCCCAATGAAGGATCTTGACGAGTTTCCACGTCTTTCTGTGAAATTTTCAACTCAGTCGAAAGCTGATTCGTCCAGTTTGAATACAATTGGAATGCATAGCTGTCCATGGACTGCTGACGCGTAAACCAATGTGAATTCAAGTTCATGTTGGTCAAACCGCCGCGAGAGGTGTTGTTCGCTGCTTGGTCTTCTGCGCTTTGGTAAGTGAAAGCGGCACGGTGTTGGTCATTAATGTTCCAGTCGAGTTTCAGAAGGATTTTTTCGTCTTTCTGATCAGGACGAACATTCCAGTCACCCGCGTCAACACCATACACTTGTTGTGCAATACGCTGAACTTCTGAGATAACTTCTGGAGAGATGTTTTTCTCTTGGATTGCACCAGAACCTGCAGGACCCTGCAGTACAGAAGTCGGTTCTTTGTAACGCTCATAGTTTACGAAGAAGAACAACTGATCGCGGAGAATTGGACCGCCTAAGCTAAAGCCCATGCTCTCTTCTTTAAAGTCGAGGTTAGGACGCTGAGCGTTC
Organism: Idiomarina sp.; assembly: GCA_020831965.1. Lineage (GTDB taxonomy): Bacteria > Pseudomonadota > Gammaproteobacteria > Enterobacterales > Alteromonadaceae > Aliidiomarina. The sequence continues at coordinate 27,111 of JAFIFP010000006.1, read as the reverse complement.
GGGTTCGTATTAAACCGGTCAATCTTTGGGTTGCCCGCAAGGCTGTCGCTCGCATACTCATAGAAGAGTGAACCACGAATATCATTGGTTCCTGAGCGCGTTACCGCGTTTACGCGTGCGCCGGCAAAGCCAGAGTAGCGTGCATTAAATGGCACTGACTGAATTGAAACTTGCTCAATCGCGTCAATTGAAATTGGTGAACGGTTCGTTGGGTAACCACTCGTGTTCAGACCGAAATCATCGTTTTGGCCGATACCGTCAACAGTAATACTGTTGAAACGTGGGTTGTTACCCGCAACGGTCAACGCGCGCTGACCACCAGAGTTACCTTCGTTAATGTCGGCTGCCAATGGGTTTTGACGCACGATGTCACGTAAGTCACGATCAAATGTAGGCAAAGTTTGGATTTCACGCTCGCCCCAGGTGCTTGACGAACCAGCTTGCAATGAGGTGAGGTTCATTGCGCGGCCAGTAACCGTAATCCGTTCGAACGTTTCCTGACGCGCTTCCAGCTGCGCGTTCAGACGATATGCGTCGCCTAGTTGCAAGAAGATATCTTCTAGCGTTTGGCCTTCGTAGCTTTCTGACTCAATGATTACCCGGTAAGGACCACCGACACGCAGACCAGCAGCAACGAAGTTACCGCTACTGTTTGTGACTGCTGTTGTACGAGTACCTGATGGGATATGTTCGATGATAATCCGAGTGTCAGCGATTACCTGCCCTGTTGGTCCTACAACCTGACCGCGCATAGAGGAAGAAGTTTCCGCCATTGCGACGCCAGACAGACCGAGGGTGAGCGCTACTGCCGTTGCGATACGGGTCAGTTTCGTCTTAGTCATGCCATTTACCTGCATAGTTTGTGTGTGTGAGATAATGCCTCAAAAGTCCTAAAGCTCTAGTGATGTTACCGCCTAACACACCACTTCAGACTCAAGCGCGCGTATTTTATGACAATTTTTAGACACTTTCATGTCTTTTTCTTGACTAATTTACGCACTTTACAGAACTTCGTCGACAAGCTTTCAGTGAGCAGACTAAGTGTAGATCGTGACAGGAATATGACAATGTTTTATTGATCAAGAAGTAAGCGGGTTTTCTACTAGGTAATTCTGTATTTCTTTGATGAACTCATGCCCATAACGGGCGAGTTTGACCTGACCAACACCAGAAACAGCCAATAATTCTGATTCATTGGTGGGCAATAATAACGCCATTTCTTGCAAAGTTGCGTCACTAAACACGACAAAAGGCGGCACTTCGTCGCGCTCGGCAATGCGCTTTCTCAACGCGCGTAGCATTCGGAACAAGGCTTTATCGTGCTGACCGCGATCGGTGACTTGCTCGGACCGGCTCAAGGCCTGCAAACGCGGCTCGGCCAAAGTAAGTGCAACTTCACCCCGCAACACAGAGCGCGCTGCTTCAGTAAGCTGTAACGCGCTATGCAAGCGAATATCTTGCGCCAGCAACCCGCGATGAATCAGTTGACGTAACACGGACACCCAATGCTCAGGACTTTGATCTTTACCAATGCCCCATGTACTCAGCTGATCATGGCCGAGCTGCTTGACGCGCTGATTCTGGCTGCCGCGCAACACATCCACCACATGGTGCACGCCATACTGCTGTCCAGTTCGGTACACACAACTTAGGGCTTTTTGAGCATCGACCGTGCCATCGTATTGCTTCGGAGGATCGAGACATAAGTCACAGTTGCCGCACGGCTTATCGCGATATTCACCAAAGTAATTCAATAACACCAAGCGTCGGCAGGTTTGCGCTTCGGCAAAGGAATTCATGGCCTGAAACTTCTGCCGCTCCACTCGTAGCTGAGGCGTGTCATCTTGCTCATCCAGAATACGCCAAATCCAACGCGCGTCTCCGGGTTCGAAAAACATCACCGCTTCCGCAGGTGCGCCGTCACGACCGGCACGGCCGGTTTCCTGATAATAGGCTTCAATGCTGCGAGGCAAATCGTAATGCAAAACAAAACGCACGTTCGGCTTATTAATTCCCATCCCAAAAGCGACCGTGGCCACCACTACGTCAAGATCATCACGTAGAAAGCGATGCAAAGTGGACTGCCGTAGTTCATGAGGTAGTCCAGCATGATAGGCTGCCGCTCGGACTCCTTCGCGCATAAGTCGTTCAGCGAGCTCTTCTGTGCGCTTACGGCTACCACAATAAATAATGCCTGAAGCACCTCGCTGCTTCTGAACGTAATCCACAACTTGCTGCTGCGGACGAAACTTTTCCTGCACCAAGTAACGAATGTTCGGGCGATCAAACGACCCCTGAACCACGCGCGGCTCACGCAAATGCATACGCTCGGCAATATCTGCGCGAGTCACGGCATCGGCGGTCGCAGTCAGCGCCAGCACTGGAACATTCGGCAGCCAATGACGTAGCGTACCCAGTTGACCGTACTCCGGTCGAAAGTCATGGCCCCACTGAGAAATACAATGGGCTTCGTCTACCGCAATCAAAGAAATAGTAAGCTGTTGTAAGCGTTCAAGAAAATGCGTTTGTAACACCCGTTCGGGCGCTAAATAGAGCAAACGAATGTCACCCGCCTGAATGGCTCGAAAGGTCTCCATCACCTCCACGGGCTGCATGCCCGAATGAATGGCTGCAGCGGATATCCCCAAGGCCTTGAGTGCCGTTACTTGGTCATCCATAAGCGATACCAAGGGTGAGATGACGAGTGTAAGCCCCGGAAGCATAAGCGCCGGTAATTGGTAGCACAGGGACTTACCCCCGCCTGTAGGTAACAGTACTTGTGTGTCACCGCCAGCGAGGACCTGCTCAATAATTTCGGCCTGACCAAAACGAAAATCTTTGTACCCAAAGACGTCTTGCAGCAATGCTTGCGCTTCCACCAGCGAGACCGCCGGTGCCTGAGAAGGCGAAGCTTGAGATAAGTGCTGCACGAATATGACCTCTTTGATTAAGTTAAGTGCGAGTACAAAAGCGCCCGAGTCGCTCCAGTTGCTTGGCTGGCAATTGACTTGCTGGCGAACGCTCACTATTGTAAGCAGCCTGCTCAACAATAACCATGATGCTATGTCTGCTTCCGCGTTAATCGCTCAAATTTCCACCTACATGAACACGCAAGTGCCGTTTCAGCAGCTCTTGGGTCTGGAAATCACCGAGTTCTCGTCCGCCCGCTCTGAAGTGAAATTCCGCTGGCAAGAGTCCTTAATCGGCAATCAGCCACAACGCATTCTCCATGGCGGTGTCACGGCTACTGCGCTTGATACTGCTGGTGGTGTAGTGATTCTCGCAAGCGTGGTAGAACGATTAGCAGACAATACACCCACCGATGAGATCCTCGCACGCATGAGTCGCTGTGGCACCATTGATCTGCGAGTCGATTATTTACGCCCGGGCCGCGGTGACGAGTTTATTTGTACCGCCACTATTATTCGCTCAGGTAATAAAGTCGCCGTGGCACGGATGGAGATGCATAATGAGCAAGGTATGCTTATTGCCTTCGGTACTGGCACTTATCTGGTTGGTTAACATCACTTGAGTTAACTTCACGTTGGTGAACATCACATAGGCTCTTCCATGACACCAGAAGAACTGGCTCGACGTTCCAAACACGGCGTATTCTTCGCCATCGCCGCTTATACGATTTGGGGCATTGCGCCGGTATACTTCAAGTGGGTGGCGCACGTTCCGCCCTTTGAAATTTTGGCTCATCGGGTATTCTGGGCTTTTGCTCTTGTGTTCTTGCTTTTAGTTGGCACGCGGCGCCTGCATCGCGTCGTCACCGCCTTCCAATCACCAAAACAATTGGGCTGGCTCGCGCTGGCCACGCTCCTGATCGGATTTAATTGGTTTCTGTTTATTTGGGCTGTTGCCAATGACTTTATCTTGGACGCAAGCCTAGGCTATTACATTAATCCCTTATTGAATGTCGCAATCGGGATGCTCTTCTTTGCTGAACGGCTGCGCAAACTGCAGCTTTGGGCCGTTGGCCTCGCCTTTGTGGGTGTCACCATTCAGATCATTACCTTTGGCTCTGTCCCTTGGATTGCGCTCACTCTTGCTGCGTCTTTCGCTACCTATGGCGCAATTCGGAAAAAGTTACCCTTCGATTCCATGACCGGCCTTTGGCTTGAAGTCATGCTCTTGTTACCGGCGATGTTGATCTACTTTTGGCTGTTCGCAGACTCCCACGCCAGTAATATGTTCGTAAACACCTGGCAATTGAATGTGCTACTCGTGATGGCGGGTGTGATTACGACGGTGCCCTTGCTATGTTTTACCGCAGCAGCGCAGCGTTTAAGATACTCCACGCTGGGTTTTTTCCAATACATTGGCCCAAGCCTGATGTTTATTCTGGCGGTCGTGGTGTACGGCGAAGCACTCACTATCGATAAATTGGTGACCTTTGTGATTATCTGGACGGCCTTGGGGATATACAGTGTCGATGCGCTGAGAACCCACCGACAAACGCGCCAAGCCGCAAAGGCTGAACGCGCAAGTCGACTGGCCGCTAGTGCAAAGGAGTAAGGCGCGCGTAAGCGACCACAAGCCACTTGCTGCCTAGGTCATCGAAATTAATTTGAATCCGGCTTTGTGGGCCCGTGCCCTCATAGTTCAACACTGTCCCTTCACCAAATTTGCTATGCAACACGCGCTGACCTAATTGATAACCAGTTTCCACAAAGCTTTCATGGCTCGCCGCGTTATGAAAACGGCTGCGTTGCGACTGAGGCGTTTCGACTCGCGCCTGCACGCGCACTTCATCAATGTACTCCGTCGGTAACTCACTGATAAATCGGCTTGGCCGATGATAGTTGACTTGACCATAGAGCCTGCGGCTCTCTGCGTAAGTAAGTACCAACTTTTCCATTGCACGAGTCATACCCACGTAACACAGTCGACGCTCCTCTTCTAAACGACCGGACTCGCCGCTCGACTGCTGCGAAGGGAAAGTGCCTTCTTCCAAACCTGTCATAAATACCAAGGGAAACTCGAGCCCTTTAGCGCTGTGTAAGGTCATCAGCTGCACAGCGTCTTGATGGGCGTCCGCCTGCTCATCACCTGCCTCGAGCGCTGCATGTGAAAGGAATTCCGCCAGTGGCGTCATACCTTCTTCACCAGTAGGAACGAAGGACTCCGTTGCACTTACTAACTCTTTCAAGTTTTCTACGCGCGTTTCCGCTTTATCACTTTGCTCGGCTTGATACATAGCCAGCAAACCACTGCCATGCAGCACGCGATCCGTCTGTTCAGACAACGATTTATTGCGCACATGCTCTTCAAGCGCCGTGATCTTGTCCAAGAATGCTTGAATGGCTCCTTTGGCGCGTCCTGTGAGTAGCTGCTCACGCACCATCAACTCCGCAGCCTGCCATAACGTCCGCTGATGCGAACGTGCAGTTTCACGCAAGAGGCCAAGGGTGCGTTCACCGATGCCCCGCGCCGGCGTATTCACAACGCGCTCGAATGCAGCATCATCGTCCCGGTTACTGATTAACCTTAAGTAAGCCAACGCATCTTTAATTTCCTGTCGATCGAAGAAGCGTAGGCCGCCATAAATTCGATAGGGGATTTGCGCGTACAACAGGCTTTCTTCCAGAACGCGTGACTGCGCATTATTTCGATAGAGTAACGCCACGTCTTGCAATGCCCCGCCTTGATCTTGCCACTGCATAATCCGTGACACGATGTAACGCGCCTCTTCCTGCTCATTGAAGGCCGCATAGAGTGCAATCGGGGAGCCATCTTCGCCTGCGGTCCATAACTCCTTGCCGAGGCGACCGGCATTGTTAGTAATGACCGCATTGGCCGCACCGAGAATGGTGCCGGTGGAACGGTAGTTCTGCTCGAGCCGAATGGTTTCTGCCGTTGGAAAGTCACGCAAGAAATGCTGCAAGTTCTCTACTTGCGCACCGCGCCAGCCATAAATGGACTGGTCATCATCACCCACTATGGTGACATGGTTCTCTTTCCCCGCCAGTAATTGAACCCAGGCATATTGAATTTGGTTCGTGTCTTGGAACTCGTCGACCAGAATATGTCGAAAACGTCGCTGATAATGTTCTCGGACATATTTATTGTCTCGCAACACTTCATGGGCGCGCAGCAACAGTTCGGCAAAATCCACTAAGCCCGAACGATCACAGGCTTCTTGATAAGCCGTATAAATTTCCTTGTGGGTTTTCTCAGCCACATCAAACGCATCGATATGCTGCGGGCGTAACCCTTCGTCTTTCTTGCCGTTGATATACCACTGGGCCTGCTTGGCTGGCCATTGCTTCTCGTCAATATTCAATGCCCGTAGTGTGCGCTTCACCAGCCGAAGTTGATCATCGCTATCAAGAATTTGAAAGTTCTGAGGTAGCCCGGCGTCTTGGTAATGCGCACGTAACAGCCGGTGAGCGAGCCCGTGAAACGTTCCCATCCACATTTTGCGCACGTCGCGGCCAAGCAAGCGCTCAACCCGTCCACGCATTTCTGCCGCGGCTTTGTTAGTAAAGGTCACCGCCATAATGGACATGGGAGAGTACTGCATGACTTGAATTAACCAGGCAATGCGGTGCACCAACACGCGCGTTTTGCCACTGCCCGCTCCGGCAAGCACCAACATGTGGCGCTCGTCTGCACTCACGGCATCGCGTTGTCGATCATTCAGCCCATCAAGTAGGTGGGAAACATCCATTGGCATGCCTGCATCTAACGAGAATTATTAGGGGAAGTCTACTGGCCGTAGACTGTATATGCAACCAGTACTAAAGCAAAGCTCTCAATGCCTGCAAGTCCGTGATGGTTGCATGCGGGAGCCATGTCAGTTCAGAGGATGAAGTTTGAGCTTCAGGAGCATACCAAAGCGCCTGCGCACCAAACTTTAAAGCACCTTGTACGTCACTGACCGGATGATCGCCTATGTGCAAAATCCGACTCGAGTTTTTCACCGTTAAACGGGCTGCAGCCGCATCAAACAAGTCGGAGTAGGGCTTACCCCGGCGGCCATTGCCCGGCTGAAACGCCGCCTCAAAATAGTCACTCAGACCAATGCGTTGAATGTCGGCATTACCGTTACTAACGGCAATCAAGCGATAGCGAGATGCCAAGTCACGCAGCAGTTGATGCACTTCCGGGGAAATATCGACTCGGTTTCGAGCAATCAAGAATTCGGCCATCGCCTCTTCGGCAGCGTCGCGCGCAGACGCGACACCACAGGCACTTAGCCCTTGCTCTAACGTAGCGAGCCTTAAGGCTGTCATATCGCTTGCAAGTTCAGCATTAGCCGCCGCTACTTGGTCACGCAATTGCCGCCAAGCTCGCACATCAAGTTCGCTGGATTGGGGCCAACGAGTCGCAATGAAATCCGCCACTTCTTGTTCGGCACGCACCATGACAGGGGCATTGGCGTACAGGGTATCGTCCAAATCGAAACTTAGAATATCAATAGGCTGCAGACGTCGATGAAACTGCCAAGTCATCTTTACTCCTGATTATTTGCGGGTTTTCAGTTTGTCGGACGTGCGCTTGGTCGTCTTCTTTGCTCGCGGGTGCGCATCATCGTACACCCTTGATAAATGCTCAAAATCGACCTGCGTGTAGATCTGCGTCGTACTTAAATTTGCATGTCCTAGGAGTTCTTGTACGGCGCGAAGGTCCCGACTGGATTCCAAAACATGAGTTGCGAAGCTATGTCGCAGTTTATGAGGATGTACGTTGTCCGCCACGCCTTGTACGAGCCCCCACTTTTTAAGGCGCTGTTGCACTGAGCGAGGGCTCAATCGACGCTGTTGCTGGCTGAGAAATAAGGCCGGCTCGGCAGCACCCGCCCAGGTGCTCCGCTCTTTTAACCACAGACTAAGCCAATGGGATGCTTCCTTGCCTACCGGAACAATGCGTGTTTTGCGCCCCTTACCGACCACTCGCAACTCACGATCAGCATGAATATCAGAGACATTCAGGCTGACCAGCTCCGATAACCGCAGACCACTACTGTAAAACAACTCGAACATTGCCCGATCACGCAGTGCCAGCGGATCATCGGCGGCTATATCGAGTAGTCGCATGATGCCATCCACATCCATGTTCGCAGGGAGTCGCCGGGGTGCCTTGGGTGCTTTAATTTGACGTGCGGGATTTGCCAGTAACTCACCTTGACGCATTAATTCGTCACAAAACGAACGCAGAGCCGACAAACGTTGTTGAATCGAGGATACGCCGTCACGGCGCCGACGCCATACCAACACCAACTGCTCAATATGAAATGGTTTAAGTTCCGACCACTGAGTAACTTTGACCTCGGGAAGATCCGCGGCAACTCGGCTAAGTTGCCGGCGATAACTGTCAATACTATGCGCTGAGTAGCCTCGCGCCTCAGCCAAATAGCGCAAAAAAGCGTCTATCGGCGTTTGCAGCATTGGCTACACTCCTGCTTCCTGCCGCATCAATCGAGGCAGAATTACGCTCAGCAACGCTTGCAGCTGAGTAATCAGCAGATAATCCATCGCGGGTTCGAAATGCGCAGGATCTTTGCTGCCAAAGGCCAGCATACCAAGCTCCTGGTTTTGCCCGAGTAAGACGAGTGCAACCGACTCCACTTCTTCGTCACGGAACAGCAGGCGCTGCTCTTCTTGCGTTAACCGCCCCAAATAAATCGGTTGGTCAACAAAGCGCTTACTCAAGAGTTTACGGTGCGTGTCGGCAGCAAAAGTATATTGCTCAGGTAAGTCCACGGGGCTATCAAAAAACTTCAACGAGAGCTCGGGCAGTGCTAACTGCTCTTGGAACGTTTTCTTCAAGCTTGCTAGCGCCTCTTCCAAGGTCTCGCAGTTCAATAATTCCACGTAGAGCGCGCTGTAGCCTTTAAAGATCATTTCATTGCGGCGCGCATTCGCCATCAATGCAGTGATCTCTTCTTGCAACGCGTTAATTTGCTCACGCAATATACGCTGCTGTCGCTCAACTAACGAGACCGACCCGGCTTGTTGGTGGCGCAGATTCAGCTGCGACAATAGCTCCGGGTGCTCTTCCAGAAAATGTGGGTGCTGTTCCAAGTACTCCACCACCAAAGACGCATCGATGGTCTCTTCGGGAAAAGCTGCAGCCGTTGATTTTTGCTCATTCATAGCATTAGTTGTCCATCGTAAACATGCTCTGCCGGTCCCAGCATCCAGAGCGTTTCACCGGGTTGCCACGTAATTGTCAGGCTACCACCCGGTAACGAAATTGTCGCGGGCGACGTTAGTTTTTCTTGTAATATGCCCCACACAGCTGCAGCACAGGCACCGGTACCGCAAGCCTGAGTTTCACCCACACCGCGTTCAAAAACACGTAATTGGGCAGAGCGCTCTCCGGTAATTTGAAGGAATCCAATGTTGGCACCCTCGGGGAAGCGTTCATGAGTTGTCAACAAGCCACCCACTTCTGCCACCGGTGCTTCAGTCACATTGTCCACCATCATAATGCAATGGGGATTACCCATGCTAACCGCCCCGCACAGATAAGTAGCCTCATCCGCTCGCAAAATATATGTCAGTTCTTCTTTATTCGCTTTGAACGGGATTTTTTGAGGCTCTAAAATCGGTAGGCCCATATCCACATTCACTTGGTTTTCGCCCTCAAGGCGAATGCGTATGGTGCCGGATTTAGTACTGACACTAATCTCTTGTTTGTTACTTAAGCCTTTCATGCGCACAAAGCGACCAAAGCAACGCGCGCCGTTGCCACACTGCTCTACTTCGGAACCGTCAGCATTAAAAATACGGTAATGAAAATCCACATCGGGATCATAAGGCGGCTCAACCATGAGTAATTGGTCAAACCCAACCCCACAATGACGATCGGCAAGCGCAACAATTTGCTCTTTGCTGAGGAAAATATTCTGTGTCACGTTATCGATAACCATAAAATCGTTACCAAGGCCGTGCATTTTCGAAAAGTGGAGTTGCATCCGTTACCTTGCTCCGTTGTTATCGCTGACTGAGCTTATGCGCTCAGGGAATCAGCGACTCGCTCCGCCAAAGATCATCGCGAGTTTCGCGCGCCCGGACTAACCAGGCTTGATCGCCATCCACCAACACTTCAGGTGGGCGAGGGCGGGAATTGTAATTTGAACTCATAACGAAACCATACGCGCCAGCACTTTTCACCGCAAGCAGGTCACCTGCGCTCGCTGCAATTTGACGATTCTGGCCAAGGAAGTCGCCCGTTTCACACACTGGGCCAACAACATCACAGTCGAAGGGCGCTTGCGGCGAAGGCGTAACGTTCACAATGTCATGCCATGCCTGATAAAGCGACGGGCGAATCAAATCATTCATGCCCGCGTCTACCATGACAAAGGTTTTGCGACCATTGGACTTCAATGATTGTACTCGGGTGAGCAATATGCCGGCGTTTGCGACAATCGCACGGCCGGGTTCTAAATAAAGCGCCAGTTCCGGCCGAGACTCTAGCTTCTTCAAGAGCGCTTGTATGTAGTCGCCGACTGGAGGCGGTGTTTCATCACCATAGCGCACTCCCAAACCGCCACCCATATCTAGATGTCGAATTTCAATGCCGTGCTCAGCCAAGGTGTCGACCAAGGCCAACATACGATCCGTAGCATCCATGAAGGGCTGTAACTCAGTCAGCTGCGAACCGATATGACAATCCACGCCGACAATGTCTAATCCTGGTAGCCGTGCTGCCAACTGATAAGCAGGCAGTGCATCCACCATCGGAATGCCAAATTTGTTCTGTTCAAGTCCAGTGGCAATATAAGGATGCGTTTTGGCATCTACGTCTGGATTTACCCGCAAAGAGATCCGAGCGGTTTTGTCGAGCGCCTCAGCGATTCGGCTAATCTGCTCAAGCTCCGCGATACTCTCAACGTTGAACTGACCAATCCCGAGTTGCAGGCCTTCGCGTATTTCAGCGTCCGATTTAGCGACACCGGAAAAAACGATACGATCGGCCTTACCACCTGCTTTTAATACACGGGCAATTTCACCACCCGAGACCACATCAAAACCAGCGCCCAAGCGCGCCAAGATTTGCAGGACCGCCAAATTACTATTTGCTTTCACTGCAAAACAGACACGGTGAGGTTCCGGTAAGAGCGCGGTAAATGCACGCCAATTCCGTTCAATCACGGCTCGCGAATAGACAAAACATGGCGTGCCAAATTGCTCAGCCAACTCCGGTAATGGCAGCGACTCTGCGTGTAAGACGCCATTTTGTAAGTAAAAATCTGACATGGGTATCCTGTTACGACTCTGAATCCAGGTTGTCATGGTTTGCTGGTAACGAAGGTTCATTCGCCTCAGTTGTTTCTGCCGGCTCTGGCAGATACAAAGGGCCTTTCTGCCCACACGCGGTTAATCCGAAACAAATCAATAAGAAGAGCGCGGTGAGGCTCGTGCGTTTTATCATAAGTCACGTTACACTAAGGCTGTAAGTGCCTTTATAATCGCATTCACGTGCCAATTTGTCACCCGTAACACAATGACATCTCGTCGAGTCATTGAATTCAGGAGACGGAAACCAAGGAGATCATAATGATTCGATGGTTACTCGGCCTCACGGTACTGCTACTAAGCCTCCCAGTTCCGGCCGCCTTGGGAGCGACTGACGGCGTTTGGAATAGAGATCATATTCAGCGTGCAGTGCTGACAACTGGAATTGAAAACCGCGAGCCCGTTGATGACCTGGGCAGCACCTATGTGCACAGCGGTGACCCGGAACAGCGCCTCATTTTGTTTACCCAAGTGGTGAATCATAATAATCGCGGCATTACGCATTTATGGTTTTTTGATGACCGCCTGCAAGCAGAAATCCCCTTGCGCATTGGCAGTGAAAATTGGCGCACCTTCTCATCCAAAGTGATTCCTACGAATACCACGGGTGAATGGCGTATTCTCGTGGTTAGTGATGACCAAGAGATTCTTCTTGAATATAGTTTTACGGTGACTTCCCCAGAATGACTAAACAACGATTGACGATTGCCACGCGCAAGAGCGCGCTCGCTTTATGGCAAGCTGAGCATATTAAATCCCGCCTTGAGGCGTTGCATGATGGCCTTGAGGTTACCTTGCTCCCCATGAGCACTCGAGGTGATGTCATTCTGGATACTCCGCTGGCGAAAATCGGTGGTAAAGGCCTGTTCGTCAAAGAGCTCGAAGTGGCCATGCTTGAAGGGCACGCCGATATCGCCGTGCATTCCATGAAAGATGTTCCAGTTGAATTCCCAGAAGGTCTTGAATTGGCCACTATTTGCGAACGGGAAGACCCCCGCGACGCCTTTGTTTCAAATCATTATCAACGGCTTGCGGACTTACCCGCCGGAGCCGTGGTCGGGACCTGCAGTTTACGCCGTCGCTGCCAAATTGCGGCACGCTATCCAGAGCTCGTGATCAAAGACCTTCGTGGCAACGTGCAAACACGCTTGCGAAAGCTCGACGAAGGCGAGTTCGACGCTATTATTCTCGCAGCATCAGGACTCATTCGCTTAGAGCTTGCAGAACGTATTACACAATTTATGGATGTTACCGAATCTCTGCCCGCAAATGGTCAAGGCGCCCTTGGTATCGAGTGTCGCAGCGATGACGCTCGCGTTAAAGCCCTGCTTGCACCACTGAATCATGATGAAACCAGTGCGTGTGTGCGAGCTGAACGAGCGATGAACCGCCATTTACAAGGCGGCTGCCAAGTGCCCATTGGCGCTTTCGCAACCTTAACTCAAGACACCCTGTGGTTGCGTGGATTAGTGGGAAGCCCAAGTGGTGAGCGACTCATCGAAGCCGAATTGAAAGGGGCAGTCATGGACGCTGAGCAACTTGGAGTGCAAGTGGCAGAGCAACTACTACAACGTGGTGCTGGAGAAATTTTAAGCGCTGTTTATCGAGACGCTGAGGCCTAATTTATGACGCAAGGTGTATTACTCGTCCGCCCAGAGCAGGAAAACGATCCGCTCGAGCTCATGCTTCGTGAGCGCGGTTTTAATGTGTATACCCATAGCGTCGTAACTATCGAACCCGTAGCTATTCCTTCCGAGCAATCTGCTGTGTGGTGTGACACGGAATGGGACGGTGTTGTGGTCGTCAGCCCTACGGCAGCGAACCAGTTTGAGCGCGCCCGCGGTGATAAAGCATGGCCTAAAGCCGCCGGCTATTACGCTGTGGGCCCGGGCACCGGAAATGCGTTGATAGCACTGAGCCAGCGCGCTGTAACATGGCCTGCCGAAGAGCATCACAGTGAGGCACTCCTTGCCCTTGATGAGCTCATGGACATTCAAGGCCAGCGCTGGTTGATTATTGCCGGAGAGGGTGGCCGTCAGTTACTCCGCGATACGCTAAGAAAGCGAGGCGCAGAGGTAACGGTGGCGGAAGTTTATAAGCGCCAACCAAAACCGGAAAAAGAACGCGCAATCAATAACAACTGGTTGAACGAAATTCAGCGTATAGTGGTCAGTAGTAAAGAGCAGGCGAGCCTGCTTGTCGATGACTTGCGTAAACCAAAAGTGAAACGTTGGGCCATGCAATGTCATTGGGTTGTGCCCAGTGAGCGAGTTGCCGCACAAGTGGAAGTTTTGGGCGTTCCCAGAAATCATATACATCTAGCAGCAAGCGCGGTCAGTCAAGACCTCGCTGCCGAACTGACACGGATAAAAACAGTGACACCTATGCCAGAGTCAACGCAAAAACCCGAGCCAAAAGCGGCTACCGAAAGCTCTCCTGCGACGCAACTGAGCCGGGTGGGTAATTTCCTTAATTGGTTAATTATTATCGTGCTCTGCGGTTCGGTGCTTACCCTCGGCGCAGGAGGTGCTTGGCTGTGGTATCAACATCAGACTTTGGTGACACAAACCTACGATGAATTCGAGAATTTGTCAGAACGTCTGTCACGCGCAGAGGTCCGCGATGAAGAGTTCGAAGATCGTCTCGCTGCCCGTGTGGCAGCTGACGCAGAAGCACAAGCCGAGCGACAGCGTCGTGACATTCAGCGTTTACAAGAACGACAAGAAGAACAAAGCGACCGTATGCGCGATCAACTCAGTCAGTATGATCGCGATTTAACACGGCTCAATCAACGTGTCAGTTCAGCCGAAAACCGCTCCTCGAATCAATGGCTACTGCATGAAGCCTATGACCGTGTGAACGTCGCAACACAGCGGCTCACCATTGAGGGCGATCCGGCGATCGCCATTCGCTTGTTGCAGCAAGCTCGTACTTTACTGGCTGAAGATGGCTCTCGGCATGCCGCCATTGTGCGCCAGCTCGATAGCGACATTGAGTTGTTACAGGAGTTGCCGCAAGTCGATTACTCAGGCGTGTTAATGTTACTCCAGCAACTGCAACGTCAGATTCCTGAACTCGCGTTCCGTGCGACAGCAGATAACGGCAGCGATGCGGCAACCGACACCGGGGCCGCGCAAGACTGGCGCTCCAATATTGCTTCCGCTTGGCGTTCATTCAGCCAAGACCTCATCAAAATTCAGCGCCATGATGTTCCTGTGAGTCGACTTGATTTCGAGCAGCAAGTACACCTGATCAGCCGCCTTGAGTTACACATGCAGTTGGCTCAGCAGTTTCTACTACGCCGAGACCAAGAGTTGTTCGATGACACCATCACGGACGTTGAACGTTTGGTCACAAGCTATTTCGACCTAGAACATACAGGGACACGAACCTTCCTAAGTTCTTTGCGCTCACTGCAGGGCTTAGAGATTTCACCAGACTACCCAGCTCAGCTGATTTCGCGCGCCATGTTGCGAGAGAAAATTCGTGAACTTGAAGACCAACCCGCCACACCAAGGGGAGATGGTTCGTGATCAAAGGATTGTTGCTACTCGCAATTATTGTATTGGGTTTGTTGGTTGCGCCACTCTGGAGTGGAAACACAGGTTATGTGCTCATTGCTATGGGTCACTACACCATTGAAACCAGTCTCGTTGTCGCTGGAGCACTCCTTGCCATACTGCTATTGGCTATCTGGCTCCTGAAAATCATTGTCAGACGTATTCTGGCTGGACAACTCTGGACACGCCAATGGGCGGAGAAACGTCGCGAGCGTAAAGCAATCCAAAATCTTCGAGCTGCTTTAGGCGCTTGGTTTCATCGCGATTATGAAACCACCGCGCGGCTGGCTGAGAAAAGCAAGAATCATCATCCCGATCCACAACTCGCATTTGCGCTTGCCGGAGCTGCCTACGGGGAACTTAATGCTCCTGAAGATCAACGACGAATTCTTACCGAAGCTCGTCTCGCCGGCCTGGACGATGAAAGCCTCGAAATTCTTCAATTACTCAGTACTTCGAGTGCCGAGGAAGCGCTGGATTTGGCACAAGATTTACTCAAGAAAGGTCATTTTACGCCTGCCGTTTTACGCGCAATTGCAGAACAACTCGCACGCTTCGGTCATTGGGATACCTTACGAGGCTTATTGCCTAAGCTCGAGGACACGCGAGCGCTCACCAAGTCACGTTTACACAAATTTACCCGACTGTGTTTTCAGTCTTATTTCCGCAGCACAACACACGGCGAAGGACTTGAGAAAAGTTGGAAAGGCCTGAGCCGGCATCAGCGCCGTCACCCCGCGATCCGTATCGCGTACATCGAGGTACTTGTAAGTAAGGGCCACCTTGCTATTGCGAGTAAAGTTGCTGCGCGAGGACTGGAACGCAACCAGTTAAACGTCGCAGAAATCCTTGCGTTAGCCCCAGAACAATGGGCGAGCGATGAACTCATGCAAGAATGGGTAGCCAAACAAGTGAAAAGTCAGCCCGAGCAGCCGGATATTCTATTACTGTACGCAGCGTCTCGCTTCGCGAGTAAAGAATATGAGCTTGCCGAGCGTGCTCTGCGCGAAACACTTGCGCTACGTCCTGATCAATACGCTTACCGTCTGTATGGCGAGACTTTACTTGCAGCCGGTAAACATGAGCAGGCTCTGCAAGCCTTCCGCAAAGCCAGTGGGCATCGTTAATTGGAGATCGAATGCGTGTACGGGTACTCATTTTGCTGTATGCCCTGTTGTCAGGCGTTTCTTACGCAAATGATGAGCCTGCCCGCGTGTTCGTTACCATTGAAGGCCTTAATGGACGAGAGCTCACCAATGTCCGTAACCTCTTAAGTATTTACGATTATCACAACCGCAATGCGCCAGGCGACAGCCGCGTCCGCTATTTACATGGCTTAGCCAACCGTGAGTTCCGACGAGCCCTATCTCCTTTTGGCTATTATCAATACACCCTAGACTCCGAACTAACGCAAGGCAACGATAATCACTGGTACGCAGTGTATCGTGTCAACTTGGGCCAGGCTGTTCCGATCCGCTCCGTAAATGTCCAAATCCTCGGTGCAGGCGGGGACGATGAGCGCTTTGCTGAGGTGCGACGACGATTGCCCTTAAGTACCGGCGCATCATTACGCCATGCCAATTATGAAACCGCCAAGTCCATGCTACGCCGTGTTGCTGCCGAGCGTGGTTATTATCAAGCTCGCTTCAGTACCCAAGAGCTACGCATTGATCTTGACGACTATGCCGCAGATATCATTTTGATCATGGAAACCGGCCCACGTTATCGGTTTGGTGAAGTTCGCATTACTGAGGGGCACTTGGACGATGATGTGATGCGTCGCTTCATTGGTTTCCAAGAAGGCGATTTTGTCTCCGCCAGTGAATTACTAGAACTTCAGCTCGGCTTGTCAGACAGCGATTACTTTAGCCGCATTGAAGTTCAGCCACTTTGGGGCGAGGCTACCGACCAATTTGAAGTGCCCGTAAGTGTCGAGTACGAACCCAATACACGTATTTTTGACCAATGGGGTATCGGTTATGGCACTGACACCGGTGCGCGCGCGAGCTTTCAAGAAAACCGACGCTGGATTAACCGCAGAGGCCATCGTTGGAACGGTCAACTCCAAGCCTCTGAAATACGCACTTCAGTTGGTACCAGTTACATTATTCCCGGTCGTCGTCCACAAACCGATCAGTATGTTTTCCGCGCGCTGTGGACCGAAGAAACAATTGCAAACGTCAATTCGGAACGAGTCACTTTGGGTTTCAGTTGGCAAACCCAGCTCACCCGTACCCAGCGCATTATCGCGCTTGATTGGCAACAAGAACGAGATCGTTTGGACGGCGAACGTCGCGACACTCAATATTTAATTCCGAGCGCTCAATGGACACGCGTGCATGCGGAAGACCGCCTGAATGTCAGTGACGGATTTCGCCTCGCTTTTACGGTTCGGGGCGCATCGAACGCCTTACTCTCTGACTCGGATTTCGTGCAAGGAATCATGGCCGGTAAATACGTCAAACGCTTTTCCCCTCGTACGCGCTTTCTGACACGCGCGGAAGTTGGCACCTCAGTCACAGGTAACTTCGATCAGGTTCCAACCTCGCTGCGGTTCTTCGCCGGTGGTGACCGCAGTATCCGCGGTTATGGTTATCGCTCTATTTCCCCTCGCGACAGCCAAGGTGAGGCCGCGGGTGGACGTCACTTAGTTGTCGGCAGTATTGAAACTGACTACGAATTCCGAGCGAACTGGCGAGTTGCTGCATTTGTTGATTCAGGTAATGCGTTTAATGAAATCGATGAGCCGTTTCGGACCGGTGCGGGTATTGGTTTTCGGTGGCAAAGTCCTGTAGGACCGATTCGGTTCGACCTCGCACACGGGTTCTCAACCCCGGGAGATACTATTCGCCTACATTTAAATATTGGGCCGGATCTATGATCGGACGCATTCTCGATCTCCTGCCCAAGCTTCTCTATGCCGTCATTGCCTTAGCACTGACGTTGGTCACCCTCGTGGTGGTGGCGTTGAGCACGGAATCAGGTTCTCGGATGACGGTGAGCCTTGCCGAGCGATTCGCACCCGGTGAATTAAGTGTCGACCAGGTCGACGGCATTTTGCTACGTGATTTTTCTTTACGTGATGTTCGATATGCAAATGACGAAGGGGTAGTCCTTGAAATCGAGCTCGTTGAATTCCGCTGGCGGCCATGGCAGTTACTGCGCCAGCATGCGCATATTCGAGCCTTACGACTCGACACAGTCACGCTGACCCTACCCGAATCAGAGCCGTCGGAAACGCCCTTGTTCCCAATTGAACTGCCCGATATCGCCTTGCCTTGGGACATTCGTGTTGATCAATTGATTGTCTACTCTGCGACAGTCCAGGATGCCTCGCAAGAGCCGTTGGTGAGTCTGCAACGAATGCAGTTTCGTGGTCGCTATCACGAAGGGCATCTGCGTATTGGTGCCTTAAGTGCCACAACACCTGAACTGCATCTGCAACTTCACGGCGAACTTACCACCTATGACCATTACGAAGTGGCACTCAATTCACTTGTGCGGCTACCGATTGATGAGCTTGGCGAGGTCACATTAACCGGCGAATTCCACGGCAACATCGGGGAGTCACTGCGCTTTCGGCAAGAGGCTCACGGTGGTGTTAATGCACTGCTGCAAGGCTCTGCTCAGTCTCTGCTCACAGGCGATCTAGCATGGAGCATGGACCTTCAGGTCGACGGCATCGCACACCCAGAAGTCGAGCAGCAGGTCAGTGAATTTGTCCTCCAGTTCCAAGGGGAAGGTGGGCTTGATCATGCAGAGGGACTGCTCATGGTAACAGCGCTTAGCCATGATCATGGCCTGATTACCCTAGAGGCCCGAGGGCGCTTTTCAGAGCAGCGGGCACAGCTTTCCGAATTTTCTATTCGGGCCAGTGAATATGGCCTATTTACTCGCGTTACGGGGACTGGCGATATTCGTCCAGATGAGCTGAACGTCCGCATGGACGGAATATTTGAGTTGGCTGATTATCCCGAGCTGACTCTCGATCTGCTATATGAAGGGAACTTCACTTCAGTACAGAACCTAGATATCCGTTTGAACGCTGATGAGGGCAGTATTCAAATCACGGGCAACGCAGATTGGCAAGATACGCCGCGATGGGACATTGAAGCGCTTCTCGAAAACCTAGACTCCACGCGCTTTTTGCCGGAGTACCCGAGCCAACTGAATGGCAAACTAAGTAGTCGTGGTGAATGGGGAGAAAACCCAGACGTTAGAGTCATTCTCGAGCGCCTTACCGGCGATTTACTTGGCTATCCACTGAGCGCTTCTGGTGATCTTCACTTACAAAATGAGTCGCTTGCAATCAACCAGTTTAATCTTGAATCCGGCACCAGTCGTGTGAGTGCCCGAGGCACTCTTGGGGCTGATTCGCTCGACGTACAAGCTCAAATTAGCGCCCCCGAACTCAACGCACTGCATCCGGATGCTGCAGGCACATTGAACGCCGAACTTCATCTACGTGGCTCGCAAAGCCGGCCGCAGATCCAACTAAAAGCCCAAGGGGCTGATATTCGCTGGCAGGAGTATCGTGTTGCGACCTTAGATACAGAATTGGAGATTGATACTCAGCTAAACCAGTTGCCGACGGGATTCCTGCGACTCACTCAAATATTTATCAACGAGGAACTCGAGCCACTTGATCTCGACCTTAGGCTCTCGCAAAACGCGCACCATGAAGTTCGTCTATCTATCTCCGGTGAGACTCTCGACGTTGAGAATCACCTGCGTGGTCACTGGAGCGATGGCGCTTGGGAAGGTCAAATTCAGCAGTTCGAAGCGAGTTATGAGGGCTTGGGTCGTTGGTTCCTCGAATCACCCATTGACGTACATGCCGCGGAGAATGAACTGCGTATCGCACCTTTCTGTCTGGTCGTTAGCACGCGTGATGCGCGTTTCTGTAGTGAAGTACTGTGGCGCCCCGACCTCGATGAGATCACTGTACGCGTTAATGCTGACCAGCTTTCGTTTGATTTACTAAGACCCTGGCTACCAGAGCAAGTACAGGTCTATGGCTCAGTGGATCTGAACTTGGAGTACATTCAACGCGGCGATGAACGAAACTATGACGGGCGTGTTCATCTTTACGAAACACGCTTTAGTTTGCCAGAGCAAGACGTGGAACTGTGGTTAACCGAAGGCGATATCCTCGAATTCCGCGGAAACAGTGAACAACTGGATGCACGAGTTCGCATTCAAACTGAAACTGTTGGCGGCGATATTCAGGGCGTCGCCGCGATCACTCAGCCATTCGATGCACCAGAACTGACTGCCGAGCTCGCACTCGATTTTACTGATTTAACCGTCATCAGTTTATTTACCCCTGAACTTCAGAATATTGAAGGCTCATTGAGTGGCCGTATTACCGCGCTTGGCTCCCTAGCGCGACCCGAGATCGCCGGCTCGATTGAATTGGAGGGTGCGGGTGCCGAAGTACCCGCTGCAGGTATTCAATTACGCAATCTCGCTGTGACTTTATCGTCTCCAGACCAAGTGGGAGGCCCCTTCCTGCTGAGCGGCAATGTGGAGTCAGGCGAAGGCGCCATGAATTTAGAGGGTACCTATCAACTCGATACCCATACGGCGCAAGTTCGTTTCCAAGGACAAAACTTCACCGCTATGCAGACCCGTGAGATTCAGCTCGCGATCAGCCCAAACTTAACCATCGATATGAGTCCTGAACTCCTCCGTGTGCGCGGCGAGGTCACTATTCCCCGTGCTTTGGTGTCACCCCCAGACTTCGAGACCATCGAGTTAAGCTCAAACGATACTATTGTCGTGCGTGGCGATGAAACCGTGTGGGAGCAGAGTCGTTCAAACCCTTACGATATTGATGTGCAAGTAAACTTGGGGGACAACTTCCAAGTGTCGGCTTTCGGCTTTGACGGACGTCTGACCGGACGATTACGCGTAATCGAAACCCCCGGACAGGACACCACAGGTGTCGGAAATATTAATGTTGTGGCTGGTCGTTATGAGATTTACGGTCAAGCATTGGATATTGACCGGGGCACATTGGTCTTTACTGGAGGGCCAATTGACAACCCCGGCCTAGACTTGCGCGTCACTCGCAACATCGACATGGAAATGGTCACTGTTGGCGCACGAATTGGCGGAACTTTGCAGGAGCCAAACCTAGCTCTATTCTCAACACCTACCATGCAAGACGCAGAGATTCTGTCCTATCTAGTGCTCGGACGCGGC
This sequence comes from Idiomarina sp., assembly GCA_020831965.1. Classification (GTDB taxonomy): domain Bacteria; phylum Pseudomonadota; class Gammaproteobacteria; order Enterobacterales; family Alteromonadaceae; genus Aliidiomarina. The sequence goes on along the minus strand of JAFIFP010000006.1, from coordinate 6,089 downwards.
TTCGGTCAAGAAAACACCGAAGAAGAGAATATGTTGCTCAGAGCCAGTTTGTTGCTCGGTATGCAGGGCGGAAATATCTTGGGGCAACGCTTAAGTGACCGCTTAGGGGTCGATGAAATCATGCTAGATGGTGGTGATACATTGGAAAGTACGGCGCTTTATATTGGTAAGCACCTGTCATCACGCTTGTACGTGAAATATGGCGTAGGACTGATTGAGCCGGTGAATACCTTCTTTATTCGTTACCGTTTGACAGATTTTTTAAGCTTCGAAACACAGACCGGCAACCAAGGTGCGGGTGCCGATCTGTTCTATACCATCGAACGAGATTAGTGACTGCTATTTACGCCGCCTTGCGCGATACCAACGACACCACACAAAATGCGCGCGCCAGCTTCACCGACAGGCTGTGACACTAAATCATCAGGTTGCGCATGCACAATGACACCACGCCCTAAAATGGAGTGAGCACCGGTCATACTGAGTTTATGATCCGTCATTTCCAAGTGCGCCATACCATTGTTATCAGATGTCAGATTACCTAAGTCACCTACATGACGTTCGCCCGAATCGGGGCCACCGTGAGGCGCTCCAGTCGGATTAAAATGCCCCCCTGCTGAGGTTGCATCAGGTGCTGAACAATCGCCATATTCATGAATATGGAAACCATGGGTGCTATTACTCGGAAGACCTTCCACATGGGCGGATAGAAATACGCCATTATCTTCTTGGCGGAAAATCACATAGCCACTCTTGCCATCGTTGCCATCCGTCGGATGAAGCATCGCAACAAGTTGTGTTGGAGCGGGAGCAGCATGATGCGTAGATGCATCGTAAGAATCACCGCAGCCCGTCAGAGCTGCGGCGAGTGTCAGTGTCGTACCTAACAGTAGTTTGCGTTGCATGAGACGTCCTCCTGAAAAATCAGGAGTCCATCTTAGCAGAAACGAGGCTTAAGCCCATCGGTTGTTGACGAACACGTGCACGCTGAAGTTTACGCATTACTTCAACCGGCATGCCTTTTGGCAATTGAATGGTCGAGTGCTTATCAAACAACGTGATTTCGCCGATAAACTTGCTGTCTAAGTTACCTTCGTTAGCAATAGCACCAACCAAGTCACCTGGGCGCGCGCCGTGTTCTTTACCTACGTTTGCACGGTAAGTTTCAAACTCAACGTTTACCGCACGACGTGGCTTACGCTTCACATCACGGCCTTTCACGTCCGCTGGTTTACGCTCGAAACGCTCGCGTTTACCGCTATTACGGTCGCGTGCATTGCGGTCTGGACGGTCACTGCGCTCATGGCGTTCAGTACGCTCACGACGTGGTGCCGCTTCTTCCTTCACAATCAACGGGCGCTGTTTCTGGAACTCGAACAACAAGGCTGCAGCGATTTCTTCAACAGTACGCTCAGAACCTTCAACCAACTGGGTCAATAATGACGCCATTGTTGGCATATCTTGTGATTCCATCACGCTCAGCAATGACTTTTGGCACTGTTCGATACGGTGCTTAGTCAGTTCACGTCCACGTGGAACTTCCATCATTTCAATGGTGCCATTGGTCGAACGCTCATAGCGCTTCAACATGTGCATTTCCCGTGGACGCACAAACGAAATCGATTCGCCTGAACGACCCGCGCGACCAGTCCGGCCAATGCGGTGAACATAAGATTCAGCATCTTGCGGCAAGTCATAATTGATAACGTGAGTCACGCCAGGAACATCCAAACCACGAGCCACAACGTCAGTTGCAACAAGGATACGGATTTTGCCTTTCTTCAATTCACTGACCGTCGCTTCACGTTGCTCTTGGTTCATGTCACCGTTCAAGCCCGCCGCAGCGAAGCCACGATCACGCAAGAAGCTCGACAAGGTCAGGGTATCCTGACGGGTACGCACGAAGATCAACGCGAGGTCATAGTCACAAATCTCAAGAATACGCTCGAGCCCTGCGTCTTTTGTAAGTCCTTGGACTTTCCACGCTTTCTGAGTAATGTTGGCTTTGTTTGCTTGAGTAGACTCAATCTTCACATGCACCGGGTTGCTCAGGAACGTGTTCGCAATTTTACGAATTTGCGGTGGCATGGTGGCCGAGAACAAGCAACGCTGTGCTGTTTCAGGAACCTGCTGCATGATCCACTCGATATCTTCCAAGAAGCCCATGTTGAGCATCTCGTCCGCTTCGTCAAGGACCGCAACTTTCAGGTTATTAAGTTCAAGCGTACCTTTACGCAAATGATCCATCAAACGGCCAGGAGTACCCACAACAACTTGGGCGCCACCTTTCAGCAGTTTAATCTGTGGACCATAGGCAGAGCCACCGTAGACAGTCGCTACGTTCAGACCCTTCATATACTTGCCCATACCTTCGATAGACTCAGCAACTTGAAGTGCGAGCTCACGAGTAGGGGCGACAACTAACAACTGCGCTGCGCGCATCTTAGTGTCAATATTTGCTAATGCAGGTAAGCCAAACGCGGCGGTTTTACCCGTACCTGTTTGCGCTTCACCTAACACGTTTTGGTGATCGAGCAACGCTGGAATAGATTGCTGCTGGATCGGTGTTGGTTTCTCGTAACCTAATTCAGTGATGGCACGGAGAATTGGCTCTGGTAATTCCAAAGCAGAAAAAGTATTAAATTCAGACATATTTGTCCCACTATCAAACGGCCGTCGATTAGACGGTTAGATTATTTATCAGACTCGGTAAAACGACCGTTCGCCAGAAGGTGGCATAGACGATTCAAGAACCAAGGCTGGGCACCGGCGTCTTCACTCGTCTGCTAGCTCTCTGAGCTAACTAAAATCGAACTGAAGAACGCGCTAGACAACTGCCCCTTGAACCCTGTTCTCAATTGAGCTCACTCGTTTCGCAACATTAAGTCGCGCGAGTGGCTTTTAAAGTTGTCAGGCTAAATGCCTGCAAGATAGGGGACCACTGTCATTCATTTCCGCCCAGTTCCCTGAGCGAGTCGAAGTATAACAGCTTCAAAATAAAAGTATTGTTGTTTGTTTGTAAACAAACTTAAGGTTGCTGCTAAGTTCATTGGGTTTTGCTGAAGAAAATCCTGGATCGAGCTTTTCTATTTTCACCAATAGGATAACCATTGAGGGAGAAACTGTAGGTGCGGGAGACTACCTAGTGATACCAAATAAAATCCAGATCCGTGGTGTGCGGATGCAAGGGGAACAGAAAATTCGTCTTGAAGTACGTTAATGCGTGTTCAGCGCCTATAGCTACTTTTTATCTATAGCGAAGCGGGAATGATAGTACGGAACGTGAGATTAAGCCGCGGTTCTTTGCATCGCTTCCGCGGCGGCAGTTGGTGCTCCCACTCCTGTTGGGAGTTACCCTGCATAACAAGCAAGCTACCATGATCGAGCCTTAGGTCGACTCGTGTTCTTGTTTCTCTATGTCGCAGCTGAAAGTCGCGCGCTGCGCCCAGGGATAAGCTCAGAATTTGTGGCTGATCACCGAGTTCCGGCTCATTGTCTCTATGCCAGCCCATCTTATCTTCACCATCTCGGTACAAATTGGCCAAAACCACATTAGGAAAGAAACCAAGCTGATTAAGCTCTGCCTTAATCTGAAGTAGCGAAGGCGTCCAAGGCTCGGGAAAAAGTGTCTTGCCAGAATAGGTATATCCCAATCCATAATCGCCGTGAAATGCCTGCAGGCGCGGAATCTTTTGCCACTTACCGAAGATGAAGACATCGCCCTGCTGCCAATTAAGCTCAGTGGCCAGAGCCTTCTGCAGTACATTCGCGCGCTCAGAAGTCAGCCACTTTCCAATATACTGAAAGTCTTCCTTAGGTAAACGGAGATCCAAGCCTTCGCTATTCATAGCGCACAACAAAATCATTAGGCAAAGGGAGCGGGGGCACAGGTTCCACAAAGACGTCTTCAACCTTTGCTGCAGGTGAGCCCGTCACGCACCAAGCGCGCAGTGATTCAAGTTGAGCTTCTGAGCCAGTCGCAATGATTTCTACCCGTCCATCGCTAAGGTTACGCACAAACCCCGAAAGGCCCAAAGAGATCGCTTCGCGTTGGGTGTAAGCTCGAAACGAGACCCCTTGCACGCGCCCTGAGACTAGGATACGCCAGTAATTATCGGCCATAGATCCTCCTGAGTGACCTTTGGACAGACATAAAGTCTTACATTTTACGCACGCATCGAAGTGGGTGATCACCTTATGCTAAGACAACGCTAAAACAAGGAGTTTATTGTGAACTCATTAAGATTATACGAAGAATTAATGCTTCTAGCTTTGTGCGAAGAGCGTGGGACCATGCAAGCGGGGTACGTAAACTATGCGGTGTCTGCCGCGATTATCGCCGAACTGTTACTCGAAGAAAGAATTTCTATAGACGACAGTCGCCGCAAGTTAATCAATCTTGAGCGCAACAGTTTAAGTGACGACCCTATTATTAACGAAGCGCTGATGCTGCTGCAGCAAGCGAAGCGAAGACGATCGCTGCAAAGTTGGGTTTATAAGTTCTCGAGCATTAAAGACCTGCCCCATAAGGTGGCGGAACAGCTCGTGAAACATCAGATTGTTTCCGGCGAAAAAGAAACCATCTTGTTTCTATTCACGCGGCGGATTTATCCCGAGATCAACCCAGTCCCCGAGTCTGAACTTCGCGAGCGGTTGCGACAGGCCGTGCTTTCACATGAAGCGGAGGTCTCACCGAGGACAGCAGTATTAGTATCACTCATGCAAGGAGCCCGTTTGCTCGGCCAGGTATTCTCACGCCAAGAACTGAAAGAACACAAGAAACGGATTGAGCAAATCACGCAGGGCGACGTCATTGGCAAAACGACAAAAGAGCTCATCGCCGCCTGCGAAGCAGCCATGATGGTCGCCGTCATGATGCCAGCAATAACCGTCGCCACATCGTCGTAGGCACAGGGGGGATAGCTCAGCCCGCATCCAACATCGCGCGGCGGCATGCCATGCATGCCCTACCCGAAACTTTCACCTTTGGCGTAGGCGATGCACTGCATCGCACACCGCTTAACCCGCATCCAGCATCGCGCGGCGGCATGCCGTGCATGCCCTACCCGAAACTTTCGCCTTTGGCGTAGGCGATGCACTGCATCGCACACCGCTTAACCCGAATCCAACATCGCGCGGCGGCATGCCGTGCATGCCCTACCGTGGAACATGGTAGGACACCGCCCACATATGCATATTTGGATGCCTGGACCACCATCGCGCACTTACCCATCCATGGGGCATGGTCCGGTTCGGCCATCCAAGGTCTCACGTTCGCACCTGAAGTTGCAGTGCAACTTCCGGGCGGTGCTCACCCTACTCCACATGGGGGGCTCCCCTGTTCGGTAAAAACTCCACACGGCAAATAAAAAAGCCCCCCGCGTTAGCGGAGGGCTGTTTTATTTGGATGCCTGGCGGTGTCCTACTCTCACATGGGGAGACCCCACACTACCATCGGCGCTGACATGTTTCACTTCTGAGTTCGGAAAGGATTCAGGTGGTTCCACGTCGCTATGGCCGCCAGACAAATTCTGTAAAATTTGGAACAAAGCTGATAAATCGAAGTTCGAGCCAGTTTCACTCACACTCTCTTTGATGCGCACTCATTCATGCCATCAACACCCCTTCGGTGTTGTATGGTTAAGCCTCACGGGCAATTAGTACAGGTTAGCTCAACGCATTACTGCGCTTCCACACCCTGCCTATCAACGTTGTCGTCTTCAACAACCCTTCAGAGCAATTACATGCTAGTGAGAACTCATCTCGAGGCTCGCTTCCCGCTTAGATGCTTTCAGCGGTTATCGATTCCGAACGTAGCTACCGGGCAGTGCCATTGGCATGACAACCCGAACACCAGCGGTTCGTTCACTCCGGTCCTCTCGTACTAGGAGCAACCCCTCTCAATTCTCAAACGCCCACGGCAGATAGGGACCGAACTGTCTCACGACGTTCTAAACCCAGCTCGCGTACCACTTTAAATGGCGAACAGCCATACCCTTGGGACCGACTTCATCCCCAGGATGTGATGAGCCGACATCGAGGTGCCAAACACCGCCGTCGATATGAACTCTTGGGCGGTATCAGCCTGT